>NZ_JAMFLY010000002.1 GCF_023502235.1 Flagellimonas myxillae
GAGAATACCGGATTCGAACCGGTGGCCTCTTGCCTGCCAGGCAAGCGCTCTAGCCAACTGAGCTAATCCCCCGCAGAGGGCAAAGGAAAGACTTTTTATGAAAGTTTCAAAATTGGAAAGCGTATCTCTACTCTTTTTTTACGCTCAAAACCAATACGGGAATGGGCACAAAAAATTCAGACTTGGGTACTGTGTTCTTTTCCCATAATTTTTTAAAGAATCCCCGCTTTCTACGGAACACACATAACATATCCGGTTCTTCTTTCTGGAAGTACTCCAATACCCCTAAATAGGTGCTGGCCTGCTCCGTTATGTTTACCTTTTGGCTTAGGTCCAAAAGGGCAGTATTTATTTGAAGGTCGTCTTCCGAATACCCTGGTCTTTTTACTAGAAGTAGCGAAATGTTGGACCTGAATTTATCCTTGATGGCAACCAATGGATTTAAAACCCTACTTCTTTTCAGGATTCCAGAACCAAAGGCGGTCATAATGGTTCCAACGGGTTTGAAAACTGTTCCCTTGGGCACCAACAAAGTTGGAATATTGGTCTGCTTCACAATTCTTCCCGAAGTGTTTCCCAAATAAAGCTCCTCTTTAATATCATTGCTCCTAGGCGCCATAATAATCAAGTCGATTCCCAATTCTTTATGGATACTCTTCAATCCATCAACAATATCCCCATTATAGGTCGCAATTTTAATTTCAACCGAGTTCGTATTTACGGAATCTATAATTTCTTTTAATCGCTCTTTACTGCTTTGTGCCACCTTTTGCTCAACATTAGCCAGGCTGCCGGCCGCCGACATCACAGTAAAAACATCCATAACAAATACCTTTGCCCCAAAATTGGAGGCAAAATCAATTGCATATTGAAGCGTATCCGATGAGTTGGGCGATGTGCCAATGGGTACCAGTATATTGTTCATAGGTTGGTGGTTATGATTATAGCTTAAATTTACGATTTAATTGAAACGAATCCATGATAAGACAAGGAAAGATAATAGATATTGAACATATCCTCAGTATTGCCAGGGCCTGTGCATTAAAAATGGAAAGTATGGGCATATTCCAATGGAACGAGCATTACCCTTCCGAACAGGCCTTCCTAAATGATATTGACCGCAATGAGCTGTTTGTTGCCTTAAAAAATGATAAAGTAATTGGGGCGATCGTGGTTTCCACTAAGATGGATGAAGAATATGTTCCTGTCAAATGGTTGGTCCCCAACGGTAACAGCACCTATATTCACAGGCTTTGTGTAGCCCCTGAGCTCCAAGGGCAAGGATATGCCCAAAGACTCATGGAATTTGCGGAAGCCCATTCCCGAAAAAATGGTTTCACCTCCGTTAGATTGGATACCTTCTCCCAAAACCAACGGAATCAAAGGTTTTATGAACAAAGAGGATATGAAAAACTTGAAGATATTTTCTATCCCAAACAAAGTAGCCATCCTTTTCATTGTTACGAACTAGTGCTGTAACTTGCACTGACTTTGGCTACAATAATCAATTTAAAATCCATAAACCAACTAGCAATTCCCGCTACCATTTCGGGTATTGCAGAACCTATTCTATCCATCACGGATACGGCCATTGTGGGCAATATACCTGTGGATGGACTCGAATCTTTGGCCGCGGCAGGTATTGTTGGTTCTTTTTTGTCCATGCTGATATGGGTTTTAGGCCAGACCCGAAGCTCCATTTCCGCCATAATTTCCCAATACTTGGGAGCAGGAAGGTTGGACGAGGTTAAAAACCTTCCCGCCCAGGCCATATTCTTCAACATCCTACTGAGTATCGTGGTCTTGGTTTCCACCATTTTTATTATCGAAGAGATTTTTTCCTTGTTTGAGGCCTCGGGAAAAATCCTAGAATACTGTGTCTCGTATTATTCAATACGGGTCTGGGGCTTTCCATTGACACTGTTCACCTTTGCCATCTTCGGAATTTTCAGGGGACTTCAAAACACCTTTTATCCCATGATAATTGCCATTATTGGGGCGGCCTTGAACATCTTGCTTGATTTTGCTTTTGTCTATGGCATAGACGGATTAATCCCGGCCATGTATTTGGATGGCGCTGCCTGGGCCAGTCTAATTTCCCAAGCCGTGATGGCCTTGTTGGTTTTCATCCTCCTCCTTAAAAAGACGGACATCAGTCTAAAATTGGTATTCCCCTTAAACAAGGAATTGAAACGGTTGATTTTCATGAGTCTAAACCTATTTGTCCGGGCCATTGCCCTAAATGTTGCTTTAATGGTGGCCGTGCGGGAGGCAACCGCGTTGGGGGACCGCTATATTGGGGCGCACACCATTGCTATAAATCTCTGGTTGTTTGCGGCCTTTTTTATTGATGGCTACGGTGCTGCTGGCAACAGTATGGGTGGGAAACTACTGGGAGCAAAAGATTATTCAGGACTCTGGAAGCTGGCAAAAAAAATTATCAAATATGGGATGGTAGTCAGCTTGGTACTCATGTTGCTTGGCTTCGTATTCTATAATTCCATTGGGCAAATCTTTTCCAACGATGCTATCGTTCTGCAAACATTTTCAAGCATCTTCTTCATTGTGATCCTAGGGTTGCCCATGAACACGCTGGCATTTGTTTTTGATGGACTTTTTAAGGGCTTGGGTGAAATGAAATACCTAAGAAACGTCCTGCTTTCTGCCACCTTCTTGGGCTTTATCCCAACACTCTATTTTGGGAAATTTTTAGGCTGGGAGTTTTATGCCATCTGGATTGCCTTTGTGGTCTGGATGTTCATCCGTGGTCTGGCCCTGGTTTGGAAATTCCGCAGAAAGTTCAAGCCGTTGGTACAAAACGAGTAAATTAGTGTTGATTAGTTGAAAGTAGGAAGGTCCAAAGTCCTTGAATCAGACAACTGTCAACCGTGAACCCAAAATCAGCAATGACAACAACAAGAGCAAACGGAAGTTTATATACCAACATAAAAGATAATGTTGCCTGGGTCGAATTTGGCCATCCGGCAAGCAATTCATTTGTATCCGAACTTTTGGCCCGGTTAGCTAAGGAATTTGATACGTTATCCCTGAATAAGGAGGTTGCCCTTATCGTGCTCAAATCGGAAGGAGACCGTGCATTTTGCGCTGGCGCTTCTTTTGACGAATTGGTAGCGATATCCAATTTGGAAGAGGGCAAGGCATTTTTTAGTGGATTTGCCAACGTGATCAACGCTATGCGTAAATGCACTAAACCCATTTTTGGAAGGGTTCAGGGGAAAGCTGTTGGCGGAGGCGTTGGTTTGGCCGCTGCCTGTGACTATGTTTATGCATCGGAAGCCGCTTCCATTAAACTTTCGGAGATTTCCATAGGAATTGCTCCCCTGGTCATCGCTCCAGTTGTAGAACGTAAAATGGGAAAATCCGGGCTATCAGAACTCGCATTGGCCCCCACCGAATGGAAAAATGCATATTGGGCCAAGGAAAAAGGATTGTATTCCAAGGTTTTTGATTCCATTACCCAATTGGATAAAGAACTGGAGTTTCATGTGCAAAAATTGGCTGCCTCTAATCCCGAGGCCTTGGCAAAAATGAAGCAGGTACTTTGGGAAGGAACCGAACATTGGGACAAACTGCTTCTGGAACGGGCGGAGGCTTCCGGTGAATTGGCTTTATCCCCAAACACTAAACAAGCATTGGAAAAGTTTAAAAAATAGAACATGGATATCCTATCATATTTAAATAGCGACTTGGTTTTTCCCATTGTTGCGCTATTGGTAATCGTAGTATATATCGTAACAAGGGTACGCAATAGAAGAAAGTTCAAAAGATAGCCGACATGGCAGCCAAAAAATACACTATGTGGTTATGGTTATATGCTTCCTTTCTCTTTATAGGCCTTGCGCTGGCCTATGTTGCCGTGCAGCAATACCAGAAAACGCAAAAACTGCTCTTGGAAGGTATACGGACAACGGCAGTGGTGACCCAGCTTCTTACCAACTACGATAGCGATGGGGATACCTATACTCCCATTTTTGAGTTCAAGGATCGCTCCAACAAGGTACAAACCTATAAAAGTCCAATCAGCTCCAGTCCGCCCGCATACCGGGTGGGGGACAAGGTTAAAATCATCTATGACCGTAAGGATAGTTCTGTCGTAAAAACGGTGACATTCTGGGGGCTATACCGTGTAAGTGTAATCTTGTTGATGGTTGCCTCTCCCCTTTTGGTGCTTGGCGGCAGCTACCTGCTTTATACGTATCAATAAATTTCCGTCCACTTATTGGTTATCTTTAAACCCAAATGAAGAACCTAACATTACAAAAAGGAAAGAAGGTCTATTTTGCCAGTGACAACCACTTGGGCGCCCCTACTTCAAAAGCTAGTCTGCCCAGGGAGAAGAAGTTTGTTGCCTGGTTGGATTCCATCAAACAAGACGCGGGTGCAATCTTTTTAATGGGTGACCTCTTCGATTTTTGGTTTGAATACAAGACCGTCGTTCCCAAGGGATTCACCCGAACCCTGGGAAAATTGGCAGAACTTTCAGACATGGGAATCCAAATCACCTATTTTGTGGGCAACCACGATCTATGGATGAACGGATACTTTGAAGAGGAACTGAACATTCCGGTGTACCACAAACCCCAACAGTTATTAATCAACGATACTTCATTTTTTATTGGTCATGGTGATGGCCTCGGACCGGACGACAAAGGCTTCAAACGAATGAAAAAAGTGTTTACCAACCCTATTGCCAAATGGTTCTTTAAATGGTTACACCCCGACCTTGGGGTTCGATTGGGCCAACATCTATCGGTAAACAATAAAATAATCTCAGGGGATGCCGATGCCAAGTTTCTAGGGGAAGACAAAGAATGGTTGGTGCTTTATGCCAAGCGCAAATTGGAGACGGAGCACTATGATCATTTTATTTTTGGACACCGCCATCTCCCAATGGAAATCCAACTGAATGAAAAGTCCGTTTACACCAACCTTGGGGATTGGATTTCCTATTTCACCTATGCCGTTTTTGATGGCGAGAAGCTAAGGCTGGAAAAGTTGGAGGAATAATCATTCCTTTCCGTGCTCCTCAACATCCCTGGACAAGTCCAACTTTCTAAAACTCGGTGATGCAATGGCGGTGGTACCCGCAGTTAGTATGGTCATGCAACCGCCAAAAACAACTGCAGTCACTGTGCCCAATACCTTAGCTGCCAATCCACTTTCAAAAGCTCCCAACTCGTTAGATGATCCCACAAAGATGGAGTTGACGGAAGCTACCCGGCCTCTCATATTGTCCGGTGTTTTCAATTGCAAAATGGTTTGTCTTATGATCATGGAAACCCCGTCAACGGCTCCACTTAAAAACAAAGCTGCGACGGACAACCAAAAGGAAGTGGACACCCCAAAAACGATAATACAAATACCAAAGGCAAATACGGCCCATAGCAATTTACTCCCAGCGTTTTTGTGCAATGGAAACCTTGTGGAGCCCAACATGGTTATAGAGGCTCCAACCGCAGGGGCCGCACGTAGAATTCCAAAGCCTTCCGAACCTACCTGCAAAATATCCTGGGCGTAAATTGGCAATAAGGCCACGGCTCCACCAAAGAGGACGGCTACCATATCCAAAGTCAAGGCCCCAAAAATAGCTTTGCTATTGTACACGAACCTTAGCCCATCCTTTAAACTTTGAAGTACAGGCTCCCCAATTTTGGGATTTAAAATCGGCTTTCTACCAATCTTGAGCAAAAACGCCAAAGCCATCATGGAAAACCCAAAAATTACGCACATGGACCAATGCACCCCAATCCAGCCAATACTGAACCCTGCAAGGGCTGGACCCATTACAGAGGCTAATTGCCAAGTAGAACTGCTCCAGGTTGCAGCGTTTGGATATATTTTCTTGGGAACAATCAATGCTATCAAAGAAAAAACCGTGGGTCCAATAAAGGCCCGTACCAATCCTCCTAGAAAAACAAGGGCGTAAATACTGTACAAGATTGTATTTGGGGAAAGCGTGGTTTCCAAGGTAGGGTCACTGATCACAAATAATCCCAAACTGACCACCGAAAATCCGATGATACATTTGATCAAGAGGTTCCTCTTTTCGGATTGGTCCACATAATGCCCCGCAAAGAGTGCCATGCAAACAGCCGGAATTATCTCCATTAAACCTATGATTCCCAAGGACAATGGGTCCTTGGTCAACGAGTACACTTGCCACTCGATTACTATGAACTGCATGGACCATGCAAATACCATAGCGAACCGCACCACCAAAAAAATGTTGAATTCTTTAAATCGGAGCGCCGCATATGGGTCCATAAATGGCTTTTAAAAGTTCAAAGGTACCGTTATGATAGAATCTTTTTATAGATTCATACCATTAAATAAAAATCGCCCATGAAAACACTGATTATTCCTTTTTTCACTATTGTTTGCGCTGGCTTTTTGTTTTTGAGTTGTGACTCCAAAAAAAATCCTGATGCATCCAACGAGGAATGGATCTCTCTTTTTAATGGTAAAGATTTGAAGGGATGGACTCCAAAAGTAAAAGGATTTGCCTTGGGAGAAAATCACAATAACACCTTTAGGGTAAGGGATAGCATCCTTATGGTCACCTATCAGGAATATGATTCTTTTGACAGCAAATTTGCCCATCTATTCTATAAAAAGAAGTTTTCCTATTACAAGCTAAAAGCCAAATATAGAATGGTCGGGGAACAAGTGGAGGGCGGACCTGGTTGGGCCTTTGCCAACAACGGATTCATGTTGCACTGCCAAGATCCGAAAACCATGACTTTGGATCAATCTTTTCCAATGTCTTTTGAGTTTCAGCTTTTGGCGGGAAAAGATGAAGGTGAGCGCCCCACTGGAAATCTATGTACACCAGGTTGTCATGTGCACATGGAAGGAAAACTTGTGGAAAATCACTGTATCCCAAAAACCAAGGGAGCTACATTTCCCAGGGAAAAATGGGTCAATATCGAAGCTTTAGTGTTAGGAGATTCAATTGTTCATCATATTGTTGAAGGTGATACTGTAATCACATACACAAACCCAATAATTGGAGGCCATTTAGATGGTTTAAACAAAGAACTTTTTAAAGACGGCACACCAATTACCGAAGGCTATATTGCCATTCAAGGAGAAAGTCATGATACCGAATTCAAATCCATCGAGGTTTTGGATTTATGTGGGTGCAAGGATGAAAAGGCCAAAAATTATAAATCGTACTATATAAAGAACGACCCAAAAGCTTGCATCTACGAATAGCCTTTCTTCAGCTACAAGAGAACCGTTATTTTATATCCCTAAGCTTCAATTGCAAGTTGATTTGTCCGTTCCATTCATTTTCATCCAAGGAAAAAACGGCATCAAAAGTGTTTTGGGCTTTGATCTTATCCCATTTGGGGCCCAGATTGAAACCAATGGCACCAATAGGTTTTACTCCCCTTTGTGCAATGGAGAGTTTAAGGTGTTTTTCTCCTTCGCCCACCCCTCGGCCATAACCCGTATCCTTCAGCTTTTCGGACATAAAAATCGGTGTCATATTTCCCGGCCCAAACGGGGCAAATTGTTTAAGAATACGCATCAATTTTGGGTTGATTTGTTCTAGTTTCATTGGGGCATCAATGGAGATTTCCGGAGTTAACAGGCTTGGATTTATTGAGCTTGCCACCACCTGTTCAAATTGCTCCTTAAATGCTTCGTACTGATCCTCGAGCAAAGTGAGACCAGCCGCATATTTGTGGCCCCCAAACTGCTCCAAATGGTCTGAGCATGCTTCGAGGGCATTGTACACATCAAATCCTTTAACGGAACGGGCCGAAGCTGCCAATTTATCCCCACTTTTGGTAAATACCAGGGTAGGTCTATAGTAGGTCTCTGTTAGGCGGGAGGCAACAATCCCAATCACGCCCTTATGCCAATTCTCTTTGTACACCACAGAGGTAAACCTATCTTCCTCTCCCTTCTCCTGAATTTGGGCCAAGGCTTCTTCCGTAATCAGTTTATCCATACTCTTTCGGTCCGCATTGTACTGCTCAATTTCTTGGGCAAACGCCTGCGCGGTACCCAAATCGGATTCCATTAAAAGGTTTACGGCATGTTGTCCGTGTTTCATCCTTCCGGCAGCATTGATCCTAGGGGCTATAATAAAAACGACATCCGTAATCGTGAGATTTTTCTTTTTGACATGTTCAATAATGGCCTTAAAACCAATTCTAGGATTTTGATTGATCACTTGGAGCCCATAGTAAGCCAACACCCTGTTTTCTCCTGTTATGGGAACAATGTCCGCCCCGATGGCCGTGGCAACCAAATCCAAATAAGGAACCAAGGTTTCAATGCCCAACCCTTGTTTTGATGCCAAAGCCTGAATGAGCTTAAATCCCACTCCACAACCGCAAAGTTCCTTATAAGGGTATTCGCAATCCTCTCGTTTTGGATCCAAAATTGCAACAGCTTCGGGAAGCACTTCTCCCGGACGGTGATGATCACAAATAATAAAGTCGATGCCTTTACCTGTTGCATATACAACCTGGTCAACTGCCTTCACGCCACAATCCAAAGCAATGATTAAAGAAAACTCGTTGTCCGAGGCAAAATCTATCCCTTCAATTGACACTCCATAGCCTTCAGAATATCTATCAGGAATATAGGTGGCAACATTGGTATAAGATTCCAATAGATAGGAAGCCACAAGGGCCACCGATGTCGTGCCGTCCACATCGTAATCACCATAGACAAGGATGTTCTCATTATTGTCCATTGCGGTTTCAATGCGTTCCACAGCTTTTTCCATATCCTTCATAAGAAAAGGGTTATGTATATGGGATAACTCCGGACGGAAAAATGCCTTGGCCTCGTTGTAGGTGGTAATGCCTCTTTGTGCCAGAAGGTGTGCCACCAATGGTTCTACCTTTAGGTCATTGGAAAGGCGTTCGATGGTTTCGGGATCAGGTGTAGGTTTTAGGGTCCAGCGCATATTTGGGTAAGTTCAAGTTCAAAAATTAAGTTCAAGCTCAAGGTGTCTTATTACGAATAAGGGTGGAGGTAATTTTTATCAACTGTTCGATTTCATCCAAGAGAGAACTCTTAACAGACATCGAACCATAATTTATTCTTTTCAAGATTTTTAGGTTAACCCTGGACTCTTTTAGCTCTTTCAAAATCAACGATGCCTTATAGCAATAATCCCTATTTGTGTAAGTTCCTTGAGCTTCCCCAAAATTCAATGCAGCACTTCCTCCCGAACGAAGTAATTGATTGCCATAATACTGGCCAGTAAAATCCGAAGGTAAATCTTTGCAAAAAAGGGCAATGTTCGCTGCTAGGCTAACAAATCTTTCCTCTAAATCAAATTTTCCGTGAACCATAATTCCATAGATTCAATTTTGAGGTTGACTTTATGAAATTAAATGTAAAACAATTTTTTGAACTTGAACTTGAGGTTTGAACTTGATCTTATTTATGGTGATACACCGGCTTAATCTCCAACTTTGCAAATTGCCTGAACATCTCCATAACGCCACAATACTTCTCAATGGACAGATCAATGGCCCTTTGCAATTTTTTCTCGTTCAAATTGCCTCCATGAAAATGATATTCAATGACCACTTTGTCATAGTACTTGGGATGCTCATCTGTTAGATTGGCAATGGTCTCAATTTGAAAATCATCCACCTCCAATTTCATTTTTTTGATTAAGGAGGCTACATCCAATCCGGAGCAACCAGCTAAAGAGGATAACATCAGCGCTTTGGGTCTAAAACCCTCTCCTTGTCCGCCATCATCCGGCCCTGCATCAATTTTAAAAGTATGGCCTGATGGATTGTTACTTTCGAAGGCCATTTCGCCCAACCATTTGGTAGTGATATGATTTGTCATGAAGTCATTTTTTTGTTTCTTGTAGCCTTCAAAAATACGATTAAAAACCGCACTTATGGCATTAGTAACCCCCCTTGACCCGAACCACGACGCAGAAACCAAAAAGCTTGCAGAATTCTTTAATGAAACCTTGGGTTTTTGCCCCAATTCGGTATTGACCATGCAGCACAGACCGGCTATTTCTAAGGCCTTTATCAACTTGAATAAAGCGGTTATGGCCAATGAGGGTAGGGTGACTTCGGCATTGAAACGGATGATTGCCTGGGTAAGCAGCAACGCCACAGGGTGTAGATACTGCCAAGCCCATGCCATTAGAGCTGCGGAACGTTATGGTGCTGAACAAGAACAGTTGGACAATATTTGGGAATACCGCTCCCATCCCGCTTTTTCGGATGCAGAACGGGCCGCTTTGGACTTTTCCTTGGCAGCTTCGCAAGTGCCCAATACCGTGAATGCTGATATCAAAGAACGTTTGTACGAGCATTGGAATGAAGGGGAAATTGTGGAAATGTTGGGAGTCATCTCGCTCTTCGGATACCTCAACCGTTGGAACGATTCCATGGGTACTTCCATAGAGGACGGCGCCGTGGAAAGTGCGGAACAATATTTAGGAGGAATTGGATGGGAAAAAGGGAAGCACGACGGGTCGCGATACTAGACGTTAGACTTGAGATACTAGACGTTAGATTTTAGATACCAGACCGCTTCGCTTTTTGATATTACAGCTCCTGTCTAGTTTAATGAAATTCGTCAGTTTGAGTGTCCCGAACGGATGCTGAACGTACGCGTATCGCTGAAGCTTTAGCGTAAGCATAGTCGAAGCATGTTCCGGGATGTATCGAAAACAAGAATTTCAATTCAACCACAGTTCTCGATAACTGCCGATCCGATGGGCGGGCATTTTTTTGACTTCGACTTCGCTCAGCCAACAAAAATCACTCGAACTGACGTTTTGGGTTAGAATGCAATGCTGGTACTGGAATCTGACCTCAGATTTCTAAAAGCGCTATTTCTTGATTTGCATCAACATTTATTGGCCCAACTTGCCTGAACTTTGTTGATATCAAAAAACGAACAGTTATGGCAAGCTTGCTAATCACTTCCGAAAACCAGATTCAGCGTTTAAACCATATGGTCAGCAAGGTAAAAGAGCTCCAAGCATTGGATGTTGCCGAATTGACCTCTCCGCCCCATTCAAAATCATGGAATGTGGTTGAGGTCATTGAACATTTGAACATCGCATATGGCATTTATATGCCCAAACTGGATGAAGTTTTTTCCAAAATACCCGCCTTGGATGCTGCCCCAAACGAATTTAAGGCCAGAACATGGCAGAAAATTGTGATTGCGGGGCAACGACCCAAAAATGGAAAGCGAAAATGGAAAATGAAGACCTTAAAGCGTTTTGAACCTTTGTTGGACAACCCATTGGCCCAAGAAAAAATAGATGCTGTTTTTGAAACCTTTTTTACGCGTCACGCGCATTTAAAAGAGGCCATTCTTAAAAGTAGAAACAAGGATGTGACCCAAGTAAAGATGAACTCGGCCATTGGCCCTATTGTGAATTTTTATTTGCCTGAGTGCTTTGAGTTTTTACTCTGCCATTTGGAACGGCATATGGTACAGATTGAGGAGATTTTGGGGTGATCCCCTAAAAAAGTTAGTGCATTTTTTAGTTACACTTATCGGCTCAAATATGCGTAGTGCGGGATTTCAAGGCACTTCACTGTCAAACCGCTATGTTGTTTATTAAAAGTATTAACGTTCAAATTTACTAAATCGCCCCGCATTACGTATATTTATTGTTGGCAGCTGCCTTTATTCCTCTAATTTGTTTTTTGTTCCACTAATAATTTTCTTAAATCCGTTTAATTTATCAGGTGACAATAAAACAAACATAACACATTCTGGCTGGGTCAGTATCACGACTTTTAAATCACTTTTCTGTCTTTGTATTACATCATTCAAGATGTCTTTGAAAGAGTTCAAATAGGCATACATTACTTTTCCTAATAAATCACGACTTACCGCACCTGAATAAATAATATATTCTTTCTCATTAACTGTAATTCTGTGATGAATTCGTTCTGTTGTGTTTTCATCAAAAATCTCATCTTTCCATTCAAGCTTTAGTCCATTTTTTTGGAAAACAACACTTGCTGACTTTAAGTAATCTTGAAATTCTCCTTGAAAAAGACTGCTACCCCATACCTCAAATGCTCTAAAATCTGAAGTTGACGAACCATTATTGTTCTCTTCCAAGTCATTAACACTTGATATATAATAATCATTTGGTATTATTAACCATTCTTTTCCGATATAAGGATTGTCATCATTATCGAATTCGAGGTCAATTTTTTTCTTAATCAGCTCTTTTTTTATAGTATCTGTAATCAAATCAAAATATCCAATCTTGTCAAGCTTTCCTGAAATTGTAGTTTCTTGTGAGAATAGATTTGAAAGAATACTCATTAGTCCAATTATTAATATGCTTATTTATATTTATGCGGTCTATCTAGGTTGCTGCCAACGTTTAAGATTTTGCTCGTTTTAATGAGCTATATCGACCTATAAGTGAAGTTCGGGAATTTTTTGGTGAATTTCCAATACAAATTGATGGACGCTCTTTTTGAATTGATCAATATCTCCATTGCACTGCATCCACCATTCTATTTTAAGTCCTATCTTTAAACTGCGAAACACATCTTTATTCTAACGCCTGCAACCTCTCGTGTCGTAACAGATAAAATAGGATAGGCAAATGGGTGCAAGTCCCTAGACCAATCAAGGCGTAGCTTTGATGTGTTTCGCGGTGACCTATCCTCATTTATTCACTTTTTTATCACTTTCTTATGCGAAACACAGAAGGTTACAAATCTTGCCCGCATTGTAATGCGCCCATGACAACGGATGATGCACAACACGCATCAAAACTTACCCCCGCACAAGCAAAACTATTACAGTATGTAGACGCCCTGGATGGGCCCAACAGGGTTAAAGCCCTAAAATGGGTTCACGATGTGGTGGTCTACGACTCCAACGAACCCTTGTACTGCAAAGAAAAAGAGGCGCTGTACCAAGTAAAGGTGCTTTGGCAACTAATCGAAGAGACATTGAACAATGAGCAATGAGCAACGTTCAATGAAAAATGAGTGAAGGGAAGGGGGCTTTCAACCCAAGGTTGGGAGGCGGAAGGGATAGTTTTACCCTTTCCGTCCACTAAAGTGGACACCTTTCCCTAATAGATTTCATTGTTTCATGTATTCCACGGTGGACTTATCCTGTTCAAGGAGCAAATAACTGCTATTGTCGGTGCGAAATACAATTTTTCCCGAAAATTCAGGCGTAGTGGTGAGGAGATCAAAATGCATCTCGCCATCAATCTCTTGGCCTGCAGACACATTGATGTCTGTGGTCAATCCATTTTCGTTGAATCGCACAATGTTCTTGCCATCTATTTTTAAAAGGATCAATACCCCAATGGCTTCCTCACTCTTTGTGCCCCCATCCGAAAGTGTGGCCACTTTATAATTAAAAGGATGCACTCCAGACCAATTGGCAACATCAATGGTACTATCGGAGTTAACGTACAAAGGGGCGGTTCTAGGTTTTTCAGCATTTGGATCCGGAGGAGAAAGGGCATATTCCGTGGCTTTTTGCGGAGAAACCAAAACCAGGGTATTATCATTCAAATCACGAATGGTAAGATCCACAACTTTTTCATTCCCTTGCAAATTTGGAGTAACCTTAAGTGCTTCAGATTCTTTAAGATATTCCCAATTCGCACTTATATCAAAACCACTATCGCTGATATTCATTGTTCCATCCGCGTTAATCGTTAATATTTCTTTGTTTTTGGTGGGAAACATCTCGCCTCCTTCCGGCTCTCCAACTTTTACCGCATACCATGTTTTAAGAAGTTTGGCTGGAGCATTCCCATCTTGAGCAAACGCTTGGAAATTGATACATAAAACAAAACTGAAAGCAAGGAGTAATCTTGACTGTAATTTCATAAGGCTATTTTTTGGTTATCGAGTTTTCAGTGGTTGGCAATTGGCTCAACCACTGACATTTAAGTTATAGGTTTGGGGTTGAAAAAGCCAACACTAACTTATGGATGGATCCATTGGGTTTATAAATGGTCAATCCTGACTAGTTTCAAAGAGGAAGGACAAGAAATATTTTGGATTATTTTTAACGTAAATTTCTTCTTGTATGGATGATGAAACTTTTCTTCGCCTAAAGGCATTTTTCCCACAGGTCACGCTGACCGAGCAAGAAGAAAATCAGTTTAAATCCCTCTGGTCGGAAAAGACGTTTAACCAATACGACCTCATCACCGAAGCTGGTAATATTGAGCGCTATTTCTATTTTGTTTTGGAAGGGGTACAAGCCATCTACATTTTGAACGAAAAAGGAGAAAAGGTGGTTTTGGGCTTTTCATATTCGGGAAGTCCGTCGGGAGCGTTTGATTCGTTTATCAAAAAACAAGCATCGGATACGTTTCTGGAAGCCTTGAAACCTTCAAAAATGTTGGCCATTTCCTATGAAGATTACCAATGCTTGTTTGAAAAACATCAGGAGTTTTACATTTGGGGACATCAGTTTTTTCAAAATATTCTGTTTGGGCGATTGCATCGGGAAGTGGAACTTTTGACACTTTCGGCGGAGCAGCGTTATAAAACCTTTATGCAACGCTGTCCGGATGAGTTGAAGGTGATTCCACAAAAATATTTGGCCTCCTACCTCAACATGAAACCGGAGACTTTTAGTCGGTTGCGGTCGTGTACTTCCTATTGAACTTCTCGATACTTCCCGAACTTGCTTCGGGAAACTCGAAGTGACGACCTAAAGAAAGCTTCCGTCAGTTTGAGTGTCACGAACGGATGCTGAGCGAAGTCGAAGCATGTTCCGGGATGTATCGAAAACAAGGAAGTTGTTGACTCAAATGACTTCTCGATACTAAATTCTTGTTACTTCGGCTTCGCTCAGTAGCCAAGAATTTAACTCGAAGTGACGACCTATGAATTTAGCTGCTTTGCTATCTGTTCCTGAAATTTTGGGATAACCTCCGATTCAAACCAAGGGTTCTTGCTCAACCAAAATCGGTTTCTGGGAGATGGATGTGGCAATACAAAATATTCAGGTGCGTAGTTGTTATAATTTCTAACGGTTTCGGTCAAATTTTTTTCCATCCGGTTACCCAAATAATACCGTTGGGAGTGTTGCCCGATTAAAATGGTCAACTTTAAGTTGGGCATCTTATCCAAAAGCTGTTGGTGCCATTGAGGAGCACATTCGAGTCGTGGGGGTAAGTCCCCTGATTTTCCCTTTCCGGGATAACAGAAGCCCATGGGCATTTGGGCTATTTGGGTTGCATCATAAAAAGTTTCATCGGTAACACCCATCCATTTTCGAAGTTGTTTGCCACTTGGATCATCCCAGGGAATTCCCGTTGCATGCACTTTGGTACCCGGGGCATGGCCAATAATCAATATTTTGGCATTGGGGTGCGCAGCAACAATGGGCCTCGGCCCCAAAGGGAGGTGGGATTTACAGATTTCGCAGTTTCTAATGTCCTGTAGCAATGCTTTCATAAGTCTCCAAAATTTACCAAAAAAGAGAAACACCCCAACAATTTTGTCAGGGTATTTCCCATCAACACATCATGAAAAACTAGTTGTACGTACTCTTTAGTTTGTTCCAGTTTGCATTGGCCTTATTTACCAATTTGCCATGGTTGTTTTCGGCAAGCCACAATTGTTGGGCATCCAACTCAATATTGTAGAGGTACAAAAAGTACTTCCCATCCTTTACAATAAACTTGTTGGGGTCTGGTCTAAACTTGGCACCTGCATATACTCCAAAGGCGCAGTACCCTCCGTATTGTGGCAAATATTTGCTTGGGTTGCTATCGAACTTCTTTTTCTGATCCGCCGTGGTGAAGTAATAAACCACCTTTTCGTGTTCCGACTTAAACTCTTTAAGTCCCTTTTGCGCGATCCCCAAATCCAAATAGGAGACCGGACTGTACCCTTGAAGGGCGATGTTGCTGTTGTCAATGTTGTTTGATTTTTTGTCTTGTGCAACGGCCGTGTTAACCGTAACCATTGCAAGCATTAGTAATGAGATGTTTTTTAGAATTTTCATTGTTTTTGTTTTTGAATTGTTTTGAATTAATTGCTCGCACTAAGCGAGACCACTAAAAAGACCACTGTTGCGTTGAACCAATAATAGGCAGCATCCAAGCCGGAAAAACCGAACATAAAGGGTGCCAGCATAAAGGTCACGGCCACCACAAGGTCTATCGCCAAATGCCCTTGAAAAGGGATAAGTCTATAGGCACTCAGTTTGTAATCGGTCAGCAAGCTGGCAGCAAATACGGCTACTCCAGTAAGTACTGAAAACCAGACTGCAATTTCCGAAGAGGCGCCCAAACCAATGATAAACGGAACTACCATCAATCCCAATCCGGCCGTATAATCGGCCACACCATGAAGCGTGGGCGTGATAAACCTGAGATTCATAATGGTGATTTAAGCGTTAAAGTATTCTTCCTCGATTACCTGGCCTTCGTCATTCCAAATTCTTCGAATGATCTCATGCCAGTAAATTGAGCTGTCGTCCTTCATCAAAAAGTCAAAAGTAAATTCTGATGCAGTAACGTTTCCGTCTACGATGGTCCTGTGGTGCGTTATGCCATTAACTTGGGCAATAGCATCCGCAAAACCCTTCATCTTCTCCACCATTTGTGCTTTGCCGGTGGTGGTCACCTGATTGTAGTCCGAAGTATTTGCATCATCCGCAAAGAACTTCTCCACAGCTTCAACAATTGCACCTTGTGCAACAATGCTGTCCATTTCGGCAGCTAAGGTTTTAATATCCATTTGCTATGTTTTAGTATTAAACAAAATTTTAAGTTGTAATTACATGGCAAATGTCTGGCGATAAACGTCCCTAGGAGCTACAAAAAAGGCGCATTTACTTGTACTTTTTGGTTTTTGAATTCGGATGGATTGAGTCCGGTGTGAAGTTTAAAGAAGGTGGAGAAGTGGTTGGGTTCCTCAAAGCCCAGTTGAAGTGAAACTTCCTTTATGGATTCTCCTTCGACCAGCAATTTTTTGGAACTGTTGATCAGTTCATTTCGAATTAATCTCCCCAAGGAATCGTTCATTTTGTCCCTTGTCTTTTTGGAAAGGGCCTTGACGGAAAGGTGCATCTTGTCCGCGTAAAACCCTAAAGACCTTTCTTCTTTGTGGTGAAGGTGCAAGAGGTGGGTAAGGTCTTCTATGAACGTATCTTTTCTGTAGTAATCAAACTGTTCCCTAAAGTCGGATGGGCTTTGACCGGTATTTTTTTTGAATACACGATTAAAGTAAGCAGGATCCTTGAACCCCATATCATAGGAGACCTCTTGAATGCTCTTTTCGGTGAAGGCAATGTCTTTTTTACTCTCGGTAAGTCTTTTGTTACCCAAGAGTGTTTTAATGGTGATACCCAGTTTATCCCGGACCAAAGATTGAGCATTGAAACCATTATCTTGAATTAGAGCCACCAAATCCTGATTGGTTAGATGGTTCTGAAATTCCTGATCCACGACCTCTTTAATGTCAAAAATAACCTGGTATTCATTCTGGCTGGCGTTAAACGGATTTTGCCAGTACCATTGCTTTAACGAAACATCTATGATTCCTTTGGTGTTTTCCGCAAAAACGGTATTGGAAAGATACTTTTGACATTCGGCACATTCATCAAAGTTGATATATCCCAAGGAGATGAGATGTTTAAAGAGCACCCTTACATCCTGGTTCGCAAAAATTTCTTGATTGGGGAATTCTATGGTTCTCACTACAAAATCCCCAGAAAGAAATTTTATGTATTGGCCTTTTTCCAGATAGATGGCTTTGTCCTGCCAGTTGGTATAGTTTTTAAAGTCAACCTGAATGCTACCGGAACCGGATAAAATATGGAATAGGGTATACTGGTTGGTAAAATATACCTTGTTTATTTCGGGAATTAGTTTTTGGACCATGTTGGCTAGTTGTCGCCCACTTTTGGTCGCAAAAAAACACTAACCCTTTCCTTATTTCTTTCCGCCCACAACCACAACCAGCTCACCTTTAGGGGGCTTGGCAGTGAAGTGCTCCAACACCTCTTCAAGACTTCCGCGGATAGTTTCTTCGTACATTTTGGTCAGCTCTCGAGAAACTGAAACAGGTCTTTCACTTCCGAAGTATTCAAGGAAGTGGGTCAATGTCTTTACCAGTTTATGGGGGGATTCGTAAAATACCATGGTCCTCGATTCTTCTGCCAAGAGTTTCAATCGGGTTTGCCTACCCTTTTTTACAGGGAGGAAGCCTTCAAAAACAAATCGGTCGTTGGGCAAACCGCTGTTCACCAAAGCGGGAACAAAGGCCGTAGCACCTGGCAAACATTCTACCTCAATTTCATTTTCAACACAGGCCCGTGTCAACAAAAATCCAGGATCGGAAATAGCTGGGGTACCCGCATCCGAAATCAACGCCATTTGGGTTTCACCCTTTAGTTTTGTAACCAAGGATTCTACCTGTTTATGCTCATTGTGCATATGATGACTCTGCAATGGGGTATTAATTTCATAATGCTTGAGTAACTTCCCGCTGGTTCGGGTGTCCTCAGCCAGAATCACATCTACCTCTTTCAACACCTTGATGGCCCTGAGGGTGATGTCATCCAAATTTCCAATAGGGGTAGGAACCAAAAATAATTTTCCCATAGGCCAAAGTTAAGGCCTTACTTGCTTTCCGGTGAAATAAGATATTAAAAGAAAAATCAGTGCCATGGCAGCTCCCATCTGTTGTCCATCACTTATCATGTAATGTGCAAAAAAGGCTAGGGTAAAGTTGAAGAAAAATCCAGCATAAGCCCATTCTTTCAACCACTTCGAGAAGTTGCCCCAGATAGCCAAAAGACCCAACAGCTTGGCAATGGCTAATGGATAAATTACGTAAGTAGGATATCCCATGGCCTCAAAAAATCCGGCAATGGTTTCATGATTGAAAAAATAATTGTAAACCGAAAAAAGCATGAACGCTGTCAACAAAGCAGTTGACAACCAAAAGGCAATCTTTTTAAATTTCATAGGAGGATTTTTAGGATTGAAGTCTTCCTAAAAATAAAAAAAGTAATTGGAAAATGGATTTTTATGCGAACCTTCGCTCAATCAACGCTATAAACCGGGCCTCGTAATCTTCCTTGCCCTCCCAGTTGTTGTACTCCGGCTTTACCATATTGTTGATGAACGAAATAGATCTTTCTTCGGTATTAATGGTATTAAGTTGGGAAAGCACACGTTTGTAATCTTCCATATTGTCATTGAACAAATGCTTTACAAAAGCTAGTTTGTCGTTCAGTCCAATTTGTAATTCTTTCACGAAGGAATCGTTCAGTGATTTTTTACCATTTCCTTCTTGGTCCTTTGCAGTCAGGATTTCCTTCTCCTCCTTCATCAGCTCAGGCTTGGCAACAAACTCTGTAAACACGTGTTCCACCGCTGTATCCGAGGGCATTTCTGAAACCATGCCCTTAATGGTCTCCATCCCTCTGGTTATAATGTCCTCCTCATGTGGATTGCTTTCCGGTACTGCAATATTCCCGCTGAGCACCATGTTAGCCATTTTCTCGAAGCGGGTGGCAATTACATTTTTAGAGGCGTCAACCTCAATATCGCTTAGCTTTTCATCTATAAAGCGCAATACCGCCAACTTCTCGTAAATTTCCTTGGCTTTATCATACAACTCGGTAAGCTCCTTATCCTCTCTTGAGGTGATGATGTCCGTGGACAACTTTATCAAATCTTCCCTTAATTTCCTTATCATCGCTACAAATCTTTACTATAAATTTAATCTGATTTTATTTATGTCCTTACGAACAAAAGGTTAAAATTTTTCCTCAGCACTTGGGCATATTTTAATAAGTACTTTTGTGTTTCCTTGAATAAAACGAAAAAACTTCCCAATTTCGTTTAAAAGTACGGTATGTTTCTCGAAAATACGGTCAACCCTAAAGAACAATTTGGATGGATAGAAGTCATCTGCGGTTCCATGTTTTCTGGAAAGACCGAAGAACTCATCCGTCGCTTACGCCGTGCCCAATTTGCAAAGCAAAAGGTAGAAATCTTCAAGCCAATTGTGGACACCCGATATGATGAAGACATGGTGGTCTCTCACGACGCCAATGAAATCCGCTCTACCCCTGTGCCCGCTGCCGCGAACATCCGCTTATTGGCCGATGGTTGCGATGTTGTGGGAATTGACGAGGCCCAATTTTTTGATGATGAAATCGTGACCGTATGCAACGATTTGGCCAACCGGGGAATCCGTGTGGTGGTGGCCGGCCTGGACATGGACTTTAAAGGCAATCCATTTGGACCCATGCCCGCGCTAATGGCAACGGCAGAATACGTGACCAAGGTACACGCCGTATGCACCCGAACCGGAAATTTGGCCAACTATAGCTTTAGAAAAACCAATGATGAAAATCTGGTTTTGTTGGGGGAGACCGGGGAATATGAGCCTTTGAGCAGAGCGGCTTTTTACAAGGCCATGCTCAAAGAAAAAGTGAGCCAAATGGACGTGGAAGCCGAGGAGGTGAATCCCAAAAAGAAGACCGCCAATGGGTAAAGTTGGTGAAACCACCTTGGAAATAGACCTGGGCGCACTAGAGCATAATTTCAGGTTTTTAAAATCCAAAATAGCTGCCGAAACCAAATTTTTGGGTGTTGTAAAGGCATTTGCCTACGGAAGTGACATAGTCACTATTGCCAAAAAACTGGAAAGTTTGGGCGCAGATTATTTAGCAGTGGCCTATGTAAATGAAGGGGTGCTGTTAAGGGATGCCGGGATTTCGATTCCCATTTTGGTATTTCATCCACAGCCCATAAATTTTGATCGCTTGATCAAGCACCACCTGGAACCAAGTATATATTCCCCAAGAATCCTAAAGGATTTTTTAAAGTTTGCTGAAAGTGCAGGAATCCGGGAATATCCCATTCATATCAAATTTAATACGGGGTTGAATCGATTGGGGTTTTGGGAGAACGATGTGGATTTTATAGTGGAGCAGCTTAAGAAGCTAAACGAAATAAAAGTGGTCTCGGTTTTTTCACATTTGGCGGCCTCGGAGGACCCTAAAGAAAAGGAGTTTAGCCAAAGGCAGATTCAAACGTTCCAAAAAATTTGCGAGAACCTTAACGGCAAATTGGGATATACTCCATTTAGACATATGCTCAACACTTCGGGAATCGTAAACTATCCGGAAGCTCAGTTTGAGATGGTTCGAAGTGGTATTGGTTTGTACGGATATGGCAATGAAGAAAAAGTGGATCAAAACCTGAAACCTGTTGCTAGTCTAAAAACCGTTATTTCCCAAATTCATCGTATTGAACCCAACGAAAGCGTAGGGTACAATCGGGCATTTAAATCCGAAGGATTTATAACAACAGCTACCCTACCCTTAGGCCATGCGGATGGGATTGGACGACACTACGGAAATGGAAAATCACATGTGCTGATCAAAGGTGAAAAAGCGCCCATTATTGGTAATGTGTGTATGGACATGATCATGGTTGACATTTCAGGGATTGATTGCAAGGAAGGAGATGAGGTGTTGGTTTTTGGCCCTAACCGTTCTGCGGAAGCATTCGCTTCTTCTGCCCAAACCATTTCCTATGAAATATTGACAGCCATTTCGCCTAGGGTTAAACGGGTCATTATCAACCCCTAAATCTTGCGTTCTAAATTGGCAGAAACCCTCTTTTTTGGTTACATTGTAACTTAATTAACCTCTTAAACTATAAAATTATGTTGAAAGAATTTAAGGATTTTGCCATGAAAGGAAACCTGGTGGATATTGCCGTAGGTTTCGTTATGGGTGCCGCCTTTAACAAAGTAGTGGCCTCTTTTACAGGCGGAATTGTATCACCATTGATCGGTTTGCTGTTCAATGCAGACTTTAAGGATGTAAAATGGATAATCCAAGAAGGTACAGCTAATGATGCAGGTGAAGTTGTTGGAGAAGTTGCAATTCTTATTGGAGAGTTTGCTACCAATGTAATCGACTTTATCATTGTGGCTTTTGTGATGTTTATGATTGTAAAGGGCGTCAACAAGATGAAGAAGAAAGAAGAACCGGCTCCGGAGGCACCAAAAGGCCCAACCACGGAAGAACTGCTCATCGAAATCCGGGATGCGCTGAAGAAATAAAAAATCGTTGTCTGGAATTTCCGGACGACCGCTACACCACTGTTGTAATCATTAAGCCGTCAAGTTGAATCGCAAACAGCTTGACGGTTGTTTTATTTACAACATTTTGTTATTTTTTAATTGGTCTTTGCCAAAATGCTTGTTTAGAACGGATTCTGTCCTAAATTTGTTCCTTAAAATTTTATCAAAAATGAAAGTAGCAGTTGTGGGAGCCACCGGAATGGTCGGCGAAGTAATGTTGAAAGTATTGGCCGAGCGCAATTTCCCTATTTCGGAATTATTGTTGGTAGCCTCTGAGCGTTCTGTAGGCAAAAAATTGAGCTATAAGGGCGAGGAGTATACCGTGATCGGTTTGGATGATGCTGTGGCCGCCCAACCTGATATCGCCATCTTCTCGGCTGGAGGTGGAACTTCCCTGGAATGGGCTCCAAAATTTGCTCAAGTAGGTACCACGGTCATCGACAATTCCTCGGCTTGGCGTATGGATCCTGACAAAAAATTGGTGGTTCCGGAAATCAATGCCAACGAGCTTACCGCAGAGGACAAAATCATAGCCAATCCCAACTGCTCTACCATTCAAATGGTGATGGCTTTGAACCCATTGCACAAAAAATATAAAATGAAACGGGTGGTCGTGTCCACCTATCAATCTGTTTCAGGAACTGGTGTTAAAGCTGTTCAGCAATTGGAAAACGAAATCAATGGAGTGGAAGGCGAGATGGCCTACCCATATCCCATCAGTAGAAACGCCCTTCCACATTGCGATGTTTTCTTGGAAAACGGATATACCAAAGAAGAGATGAAGTTGGCCCGGGAACCTCAAAAAATAATGGACGATAGAACCTTTTCCGTTACCGCTACTGCCGTGCGTATTCCAACTGCAGGGGGACATTCGGAATCGGTAAACGTGGAGTTTCATGAGGATTTTGACCTATCCGAAGTAAGAAAACTACTCAGCGAAACCCCAGGCATTGTGGTCCAAGATAACCCAGAAACCAATTCCTATCCCATGCCCATCTACGCGCACGACAAAGACGATGTGTTTGTGGGCAGGATCAGACGGGATGAAACGCAGCGCAACACCCTAAATATGTGGATTGTCTCCGACAACCTTAGAAAAGGGGCTGCGACCAATGCGGTTCAAATTGCGGAATATTTGGTACAAAACAATTTGGTGGCCAATACCTCTGAGGCTGTTTCCTAAAACTTGGGTTTAGGCCCTTTATGGCATTCTTTTAAGGGAAGTACGGATTTGCGTATTTTTATCGTCATCAATCTGATAAAAAATGAAAAAAATCTGTCTATTAACTGTTGTAATCGCAATGGCAGCATGTCAAAACACACCCCAAAGAGAACCTATCGCCGTGACCTATCCGAACACCAAAAAAGTGGATACTGTGGACACCTATTTTGGAACACAGATCCAAGATCCCTATCGTTGGCTTGAAGATGACCGAAGCCAGGAAACAGAGGCCTGGGTAAAGAAGCAGAATGCCGTAACCTTCGGTTATTTGGATAAGATACCGTTCCGGGAAGACCTTAAAAACCGTCTCGAAAAGTTGTGGAACTATGAAAAAGTGGGCTCCCCATTTAAGGAGGGCAGCTATACCTATTTTTACAAAAACAATGGGCTTCAAGACCAAAGTGTAGTCTACAGAAAAAAGGAGGGCGAAGAAGAAGAAGTGTTTTTGGATCCCAATAGGTTCTCCGAGGATGGGACTACCTCCCTAACCTCGCTTAGTTTTACGAAAGATGGTTCCAAAGCGGCTTACCTAATTTCTGAAGCGGGCAGCGACTGGAGAAAGGGTATCGTTATTGATCCTGAACACAAGGAAATCGTAGAAGACACCTTGGTGGATATTAAATTCAGCGGAATTTCCTGGAAAGGGAACGAAGGATTTTTCTATTCCAGTTATGACAAACCCAAAGGCAGCGAACTTTCTGCAAAAACAGATCAGCACAAATTATATTACCACCAACTGGGCACCCCCCAGTCGGAGGACAAGGTTGTTTTCGGTGGAACAGCTGAAGAAAAACACCGGTACGTATATGGCTATGTTTCGGAAGATGGGAAG
This sequence comes from Flagellimonas myxillae, assembly GCF_023502235.1. GTDB lineage: Bacteria > Bacteroidota > Bacteroidia > Flavobacteriales > Flavobacteriaceae > Flagellimonas > Flagellimonas myxillae. Next base: position 24,170 of record NZ_JAMFLY010000002.1, read on the forward strand.
TACCTGATCATAACCGCCTCCACCTCGACCTCGGGGAACAAGCTTTATATAAAAGACCTTTCATCATTGGAGAATCCTTTGGTGACTATTTTGGATGACACAGAATCCGATACCTACGTGATAGATAATGAAGGGTCCAAACTGTTCTTGGTCACCAATAGGAATGCGCCCAACAAAAAAGTGGTGGTCGTGGATGCCGCGAACCCTACACCTGAGCATTGGACCGACCTAATCCCTGAAACCAAAAATGTGTTGACTGCTGGCACTGGAGGAGGATATTTCTTCGCCGAATACATGGTGGATGCCATTTCCAAGGTGCTTCAGTACGATTATGAGGGCAAGCTGATCAGGGAGGTTAAACTCCCTGGCGTGGGAAGTGCCAATGGTTTTGGCGGAAAAAAAGAAGAAAAGGAATTTTATTTTTCCTTCACCAATTACAACACTCCCAGTTCTTCTTTTCGCTACAATGTTGAAACCGGGGAATATACCCAGTATTGGGAGCCTGAAATTGATTTTGATCCCAATGATTACGAATCCACCCAAGTTTTTTATACGTCCAAAGATGGCACAAAAGTGCCCATGATCATTACCTATAAGAAAGGTCTGGAGCTCAATGGCAAAAATCCTACGATATTATACGGCTATGGTGGATTCAATGTGAGCCTTACCCCCTACTTTAGTATTGGCAACGCCATTTGGATGGAACAAGGAGGGGTATATGCCGTACCCAACCTTAGAGGTGGTGGTGAATATGGGAAAGAATGGCATATTGCCGGAACGAAACAACAAAAACAAAATGTGTTCGACGATTTTATTGCCGCAGCAGAATATCTCATTACCGAGCAATATACTTCCAAGGAATACCTTGCCATTCGAGGCGGCTCCAATGGTGGGCTTTTGGTAGGTGCTACCATGACCCAACGACCCGACCTGATGCAAGTGGCACTTCCAGCAGTTGGCGTTTTGGATATGCTCCGCTACCATACATTTACCGCCGGTGCTGGATGGGCCTATGATTATGGTACTTCCGAAGAAAGTGAGGCAATGTTCAGCTACCTTAAAAACTATTCACCCTTACACAATATTAAGGAAGGAACAGCATACCCGGCCACTTTGGTAACCACGGCCGATCATGATGACCGCGTGGTTCCCGCACATAGTTTTAAGTTTGCAGCAGAGCTTCAGGAAAAACAAAATGGGGATAATCCAACCTTGATCAGAATTGAAGAGAATGCTGGCCATGGCGCTGGCACACCTGTTAGTAAAACCATAGAGCAATATGCAGATATCTTTGGATTTACCCTTTTCAATATGGGATATGACGAGCTCCCCAACCAGGCCGTGCTAAAAGAATTTAAAGATTAGAATACCGTAACAAGGCATAAATCCGTTTCTATAGAGACGGATTTTTACTTTTATCCCCATGCTCAACGTCCAAATAGATACTTTCAGCTATCAAAACCAAGCCATTTTGGAGGGTATCTCGTTCCAGGTGGAAAAGGGGGAACATTTGGCCTTGATGGGTGAGAGCGGGTCCGGAAAAAGCACGCTTCTAAAAATTGTCTACGGAATCCTTCATGTGGAACAAGGTTCCGTTTTTTGGGGAAAGCAGGAGGCATTGGGTCCCAATTTCAATTTAGTGCCGGGTGAACCTTATATGAAGTACCTCTCCCAGGATTTTGACCTAATGCCCTACACCACAGTAGAAGAAAATGTGGGGCAGTATCTGTCCGTTTTTGAACAGGAAACCCATGCCCAGCGCATTCTTGAACTGTTGATGTTGATAGAATTGGAGGATTATGCAAACGTAAAAGTGAAAAATCTAAGCGGCGGACAGCAACAGCGCGTTGCCCTTGCCCGTGTTTTGGCCCAAGAACCCGAACTGTTGTTATTGGATGAACCCTTTGGGCACATTGACAACTTTAAACGCAACTCCCTGCGCCGAAACCTATTTTCTTATTTAAGGGAAAAGGGCATCACGGTTATTACTGCCAGTCATGATCCCAATGATGTGCTTCCCTTTGCGGACAACACCTTAATTCTGGAAAACGGGCGAATGCTTTCCCATCAGCGTACAAAAAAGATGTTCCGAAATCCGCCCAACTATTATACCGCCTCCCTTTTTGGTGAAGTCAATGAAGTCCCTATTAGATTATTGAAGTCCTATGCCGAAATAAACAGATCGGTCCTCGTTTATCCACATGAATTTCAAATGTCCAAGAAGTCTGGATTGGAGGTAACGGTCAAAAATTCCTTTTTTAAGGGAAGCCATTACCTTATTGAAAGTGAGGAGGTACAGGAAGGGAACATGCTGTACTTTAATGCCCCAAAAAAACTCAAACCAGGGGACACAGTTTTCCTTAATGTATCTTTGGAAACCATCAATAACAGATTACAGGTTGAACAAGGAGCAGATAAGAAGGGAACTTCAATTTAAGGCCATACGCAGTAGCGGAGCCGGAGGCCAACATGTAAACAAGGTGTCCTCCAAAGTTGAGCTTGTCTTTTCTATTAAGGATTCCGTTGCGCTTACCGAACATGAAAAAGAACGGTTGTTGACCAAATTAGGGTCGAGGTTGACCAAGGAGGGAATGTTGGTTTTGCAATGCGGCGAGAGCAGGAGTCAACACAAAAACAAGGCCTTGGTTGTAGAACGATTCTTTGCCCTACTGAAGAACGGACTTCACGTTCCTAAAAAAAGAAGACCGACCAAACCGTCAAAATCATCCGTGGAAAAAAGATTGAAATCCAAAAAATTGGATTCGCGTAAAAAAACAGATCGGCAGAAGCCCAAATGGGATTAAGCTGAAAGCTTTTCATTTACTAAACATGTACAGGGACTGTCAAATTTCACAGCACTTGAAGAATGTCATGTTCCTTTCCCTTGAACAGAAAAGTATCTCCTTGGGATTTGCCCAACAGTAGTTTTGCTATGGGGGTACCGGCTGAGATACAGTATACGGGGCCAAAACCATCGGTTTTGCCAACTCCCGCAGAAATGGCTATAAAATAACTGGCCGAAGAGGTCTGTACCAAGTTTCCCAAACCGACCTTCGACGTTGGAGCATCCAAATTTACCTGCTGCAGAACCTTTTGCATCTTATCAAGCTCCATTTGCTGTTGTCCCAATTTTTCTTGTTCCAACTGGACCATTGCCCTTCCGGTCTCATGTTTGTCACCAGCACTGCTTTTGGATTCAGAATCCAACGACTCTTGCAAGAGTGCTCTTCTTTTACTGAGCGTTTCCTTTTTTTGTTGGATGAAACCCCAACAAAATTTGAGCAATAGTTCCTTTGGTTCCATAGGTTATAACTTAGGCAAAAGTCAATCGAAAAACAGTCTTTTGGTTGGGAACGGAAAGCACCTTCAAACTACCTCCGTGCAGTTGCATCACCCTTTTTGAAAGACTTAATCCTATTCCGGTGCCCTCGGATTTCGTGGTGAAAAAAGGAACAAATATCTCGTCGATCAAATCCGGGGGTATACCCGGGCCATTATCCACAACTTCAATGAATTTGGTTTTTTCTTCCTGCCCAGCAATCAATAAAACCTTGCCATCAGTATTGCCCTTGACGGACTGAAGGGCGTTTTTGCACAAATTGATCAAAACTTGGGAGATTTGTTTTTCATCGATAAACAATTCCAGTTCGCTTGGCTCGCAAATTATTTTGAAACTCCCTGGACTGTCTTCCGTTCTGCTTGCCATCAACACATTGATTTTCTCCAAGAGGTCCATGGCTCTTACGATGGCCCTATTGGGCTCTGGCACGTTCAACAGACTTCTATAGGACTGGACAAATTCCATAAGATTGCCACCCTGTTCTTTAATGACTTCCAAACCTTTCAGCGTATTTTTAATCTGGGTTTGGTCCAAATCTTCCAAGGCTACCATCTGCCCTCCTTTCCTATAGTACTTACTAATGGAATCGGAGATTGAAGCGATAGGGGTTATGGTATTCATGATCTCGTGCGTGAGCACTCTTATCAAACGCACCCAGGACTCCGTTTCCTTTTCATCCAATTCCTGCCTAATATCTTGCACCACAACCAGCAATAAGGACTGACCATCCAAGTTGAGCGGAGTGGATTTAAGGGCCAACTGGTATTGCTCACGCTCATTGCTCAACTGAAACAAACGCCTTTCAAAAGGTTTAAAGGCCTTTATGACCTCATAGAGGTTTTCATCAATCTGTGCCAGTTGTTTAATATGATTCAACGGTTTGTAGTTTAGTAAGTTTTCCAAGGTAGGATTGGAAAAAAGGATATGTCCTTTTTCATTAAAGGTCATGATCCCTATGCTGGCCTGTTTCAAAATTTCTTGATAGTACTGTTCCCTAATCTGCAATTGCAGATGGACTTCCTGAATTAGACCGTTGACCCTATTCAAGCTTTGGTTGAGTTCCTTAAAAGACTTTATGTTGACCCGTTCCGGGAATCTAAGTGTAAAATCCTCGTTGCGAATGGCGTCAAAAAAATAGGCAATCTTACGATTTGTCCGATTTACAAACCGAATCAAGGCATAGACCTGTGACACTAAAAGAACCAGGGATATTCCAAAGGTAAAATACCATTCCTGTACCACGGACCATGCCATCAACAGGGCAGTCAATGCAATCAGCAGCACGTTGAAGATCAATTGAATGTAAAAGTTACGACTGGCCATTATTTGTTCTTTTTCTTGATTTTGTTGTACAACGTCTGCCGGGAAACTCCCAATTGTTCTGCTGCTGCGCTATAATTACCGTCATGCTGCTCCAAGGCCTTTGCGATCATTTGTTGCTCCATCTCATCCAAAGTTGCCGGGCTATTCTCAAAGGATTGGGAAGTTTTGGAGTGGAGCAAAAAGTCTGTGGGTTTCAGGACGTTTCCTTCGGACAGAATTACGGCCCGTTCCATGGTGTGCTGCAATTCCCTCACATTTCCGGGCCAAGGATAATCCATCAATTTCTCTTGCGCCAAATTGTTCATTCGGAGTCCTGGCTTATCATATTTTGATGCAAATTTTTTGAGAAAGAAATCCGCTAGTACCAAAATATCGCCTTCGCGTTCCCGAAGGGGTGGAACCTCTATGTTAATGGTATTTATACGATAGAGCAAATCTTCCCGAAACAGACCTTCTTCCACCATTTGCTCCAGATTACAATTGGTTGCGCTAATCAACCGAATATCCACGGCAATGGTTCGGTTACTTCCCAATCGAACCACAGACTTATTCTGGATGGCAGACAATAGCTTAGCCTGCATTTGGAGGGAAAGGTTTCCCATTTCATCAAGAAAAAGAGTGCCCTTATGGGCAGCTTCAAATTTACCGGCCCGATCCTCCTTGGCATCGGTGAAGGAGCCTTTGGTATGGCCAAAGAGTTCGCTTTCGAACAAATTTTCTGCAATGGAACCCATATCCACTCCAATAAAAAGTTCATTTTTTCTGACTGAAAGTCTATGCAACTCTCTAGCTATTAGTTCTTTTCCGGTACCATTTTCCCCTGTAATCAGCACATTTACATCGGTCTTGGCCACTTTGCGAACCAAATTCAAAACTTCGTTCAAGGCCTTCGAATTGCCAATTATAAAATTCTTGTCCTCGTTGATAACCTGCTTAAGCTTGTTCTCTTTTTGTTTAAGTTGATGGATTTCCAATTTGGACTTTCGCAATTCGTAGGCAGACTTTACCGTAGTCAACAAGCGTTCATTGTTCCAAGGTTTCAATACAAAGTCGGAGGCTCCTTGCTTTAATGCTTTAACAGCAAGATCAACCGCGCCATAGGCGGTCATCATGATCACGGAAGTGTCTGGGGATTTCTTTTTTATTTCATTGAGCCAGTACAGCCCTTCATTTCCGGTGTTTACCCCAGCGGAAAAATTCATGTCCAAAAGAACAATGTCTAGCTGTTCCATATTGGGATAGGACGAAATTTGATTGGGATTAAAAAGCGTCTCCACACTCTTATATTCAAACTGTAAGAGTATCTCCAGTGCGCTCAATACACTTTTGTTATCGTCAATCACTAAGATTTTGGCATCTACCATGAGTTGGATTTATGGCTTTGGTACTAAACTACAATTTGACAACGGGAAATTCCAATGAGTGTAAAATATTTGGACAAATTTTGTACAAAAATTTTACACCTTTATATAAATCAATAATTAAAAAATTGTCTATACCGTTGATTTTCAAATCATTGCTGTTTTGGCACAAGAATAGCAACCATTTTGGCACAGTATATTAAAAATGACCATAAAATTCCATATTATCCTTCTTTTTCTTCTGGTTTCAGCAACCGGTCTTAGCCAAAATGTTTGGTCTTTGGACGAATGTGTTTCCTATGCCATAGAGCATAACCTTCAAGTACGGAACACATCCTATACAGAAAGTTCCAGTCGCGAGAGCTATCGTCAATCCGTTAGGGACCTTTTGCCAAACGTCAATGGTTTTGCCGACTATAGAATCCAATTTGGTAGATCGGAAGATCCAAACACCAACGACTTTGTAAATACAGAGTTTTTTAGAAACAATTATGCCCTCAATGCCAACTTGGATGTGTTCCGTGGTTTTCAAAAATTGAATGCCATCAAAGCCAGCAAGTTTATTTACAAGGCAGCCCAGGAAGATGTCCAACAACAAAAATTTCTTTTGGCATTCAGGGTCATGCGGGCCTATTACGACATAAAGTTCTTCGAAGGGTTGGTGGCCAATTCGTTGGAACAACAGGAGATTTCCCAATCGAACTACGATTTGGTCAACAAACAAGTGGATCTCGGCCTAATGGCCGGGGCCGACCTGTACGAAGCAGAATCCAATTTGTTGGGCGATAAGTTGTTGGTAACTCAAAATCAAAACTTGTTGGCCAATGCCAAACTCGTTTTAATTCAGGAAATGAACTATGCCGAAACAGAAGAAATAGTGTTGGAGCCTACCATTGACCCCCTGATTGAAAACGCTTTGACCGAGGAGGTTTTGGTGGATTCCCTATATACCTCTGCCAGAGGTTTTGTTCCCCTGGTAAAATCACAGGAATTTAGAATGCAGGCGGCCAAAAAGCAATTGCAATCCACCCGTGGGTTTCTGTTTCCCTCCCTTTCCTTGTTGGCGGGATACGGAACCAGTTATTTTGAAACCAATGTGGACAACGATGGTAACCTTATTCCTTTTAGAACGCAGATCAAGGACAACACTTCAAAATTTGTCGGGGCTGAACTTAGTATTCCGATAAGTAATGGTTGGTCCAACCGATCTCGGGTAAAGCAACAGAAGATTGCCTACCTACAAGCCAAGAACAATTTGAAAATACAAGAGCAGGAGCTGTTTCAGCTCATTCAACAATTGGTTCAAACGCACAATGCCCTATTGGCGGAGTTTGAACAAAGCAATAAACGGGTACAGGCACAAGAATTGGCCTTTGCCATTGCACAAAAACGCTATGAAAAAGGATTGATCAATGCGCTAGACCTTTTTCAGGCGAAGAATTTATTCGGTGTGGCGCAAAATGAAAACCTACAGGTAGGCCTTCGGTTAAAAGTGAACAAAAGCACGATTGACTTTTACAACGGCCTTCCCATATTTAACATCAATTAAAAAGGAACATGGATATACAACTTGAAAAAAAGAAAGGACTTCGACCAAAACACTATGGCTACATTGGCATAGGTCTCTTGCTCTTATTTGTTTTGTGGAAGTTGGTTTTCTCCAATTCCGTTTCCACATATCGAACAGAAAAGGAACGGCTCACCATAGCCCAAGTGAACGAAGGCAAATTTGACGATTATATTACCATTAATGGCAACGTAGCTCCCATCGCTACCATATATATGGATGCCTACGAAGGCGGGAGGGTTTCCGAAAAGCTGATTGAGGAAGGAACGATGGTGAAAAAGGGGGACATTATCCTAAAACTGGAGAACACCAACCTTTACGAGCAGATTCTTTCCAGCGAAAGCAATATGGCGTTAAAGGAAAATAACCTGCGCCAGACACGCCTTGATTTCGATTCACGCCAGTATGATGGCCGCAGAGCTTTAGCTACGGCGTCCAATGAGCTGCAGCGGCTAAAACGGAACTACGAACAGAACGAAGCGCTCTATCAAGATGAACTCATTTCCAGGGAGGTATATCTTACCTCCAAAGAAAATTATGAGCTTTCTCAAAAACAATACGAAATCGTGAAGATCCAAACGGAAAATGATGATAAAATGCGAACGACTTCCTTAACCGGCTTGGACGCAGATCTTACTCGAATGAAAAAAACCCTTTCCATGGTATACGAGCGATTGGATCACCTTAATGTGAGGGCGCCTGCAGATGGCCAACTCGGATTCTTGGATGCCGAAATTGGACAGAACATTTCCCAAGGGCAGCGTATAGGGCAAGTGAATGTACTCACAGACTTTAAAATTGAAGCCGAAATAGACGAACATTATATCGACCGGGTAAAACGCGAATTGTCCGCCTCCTTGGAACGAAACGGAAAGGAATTCGGGTTGCGGTTACGAAAGGTTTATCCGGAAGTACGCAATGGCCGGTTCAATGTAGATCTTGTTTTCACCGGGGAAAAACCGGAAACCATCCGAGCGGGGCAGAGTTATAATATCCGATTACAGTTAGGGGCCTCCAGCGATGCCCTGTTACTCCCAAAAGGAGGCTTTTTCCAAAGTACCGGTGGACAATGGGTGTTTGTGGTAAACAACAATGGCGATGAAGCCTTGAAGCGCGATATAAGAATAGGAAAACAAAATTCAAGATATTTTGAGGTGTTGGATGGGCTTCAACCGGGGGACCAGGTTATTACGAGCAACTATGACAGTTTTGGAACCGCGGAAAGAATAGTCCTAAAATAGATTCCTTCCGCTAAGGTGAGGAGCAAAAAAGAAAACAATAAAGTGTCACATCATATACAGCACAGATGTCTTTAAACAAATGGAAAAACAGATAACAATCAAAAAATGATACAGATAGAGAACCTTAAAAAAAGTTTTAGAACCGAAGAAGTGGAAACCTTGGCTCTTAATGGCGTGAATCTCAACGTAGCTGAGGGGGAATTTGTTGCCATCATGGGGCCTTCCGGATGTGGAAAATCAACCCTGCTAAATATCATTGGCATGTTGGATAATCCCTCCGAGGGCAACTATCAATTTGCCGGCCATCAAGTGGGAGGGTTACGGGAAAGTCAACGCACCCAGTTGCGCAAAGGCAACTTAGGTTTTGTCTTCCAGAGTTTTAATCTGATCGACGAGCTAACCGTTTATGAAAATGTGGAGCTTCCCCTTATCTATTTAAAAATGAGTAAGGCTGAGCGCAGACAAAAAGTAAAAGCGGTACTGGAGCGCATGAAAATTGCACATAGGGAAAAGCATTTTCCGCAGCAATTGTCCGGAGGGCAGCAACAAAGGGTGGCCATAGCCCGTGCCGTGGTCACAAATCCCAAATTGATCTTGGCGGATGAGCCAACAGGTAATCTTGATTCCAAAAACGGGATTGAGGTTATGAGCCTACTTACTGAACTGAACCAAGAGGGAACCACCATTGTGATGGTAACCCACTCGGACCGCGATTCGCACTACGCCCACAGGATCATCAACCTGTTCGACGGGCAAATTGTCACCCAAAGTCAAAATAAACCTATGGGTGCCATGGCATAGCGAAAGGAGTTTATTCATCAATCTATGCTGAACTTGATTCAGTATCAAAACTTGCCCCGAGCGTAAGCCCAGGGAAAATCAAAAAACGAGAACTATGTTTAAGAACCATTTAAAAATTGCTTGGAGAAATCTTGTAAAACGCAAGGTGTTTACAGCCATCAATGTCCTTGGTCTGGCCATAGGATTTGGCAGTAGTGTTTTAATTTATCTGTTCTTAAACCATCATCTTTCTTTCGATAATTTTCATGCCAGCCCGGAGCGCATTTATCGATTTGTAACTGAGGAACACCGGGATTATGTCGAATTTGAGGCGACAGTTCCTCCGGCTTTTGCGAACGAGTTTAGGGAAAACTATGGGTATGCGGAAAAAGTTGCCAAAATAGCCCACTGGGAAAACATCCAGTTGAACGTTGGACTATCAGATAATGAGGTCCAAGTAAAGGAAGACCTTCTATTTGCAGAAGCGGATTTCTTCGAAATTTTCAACTATCCCTTGCAAGAGCAATTGGGTGCCAGGACATTGGCTGAGCCCAATACGGCCTATTTGACCCAAGAGATGGCCAATAAGTTGTTTGGCGATGCAAACGCACTTGGGGAAACCATGCTTTTTGATAATCAGGAAACCTTGGAGGTCATCGGTATTTTGGAGAATCTTCCCAAGGCCACCATGATCAAGGAAGGTATTTTTGTCTCTTTTGAGACCTTAAAGAAGTTGGATGATTTTGCAGGTTTGGAGGTCTGGTCCGGAATGACCAGTAGCCTGGAGTGTTTTGCCCTTCTACATCCTAATCAAGATGTAAGTGCCATTGAAACTGCACTCTTGGAACTTCCCAAAAAGCATAGGCCAAATAGTAAAAATAGGCATGAATACAAATTGCAACCCTTGTCCGACATCCATTTTAATCCCAACTATGGGGGACTGGACCCAACCCTTTTATGGGCCTTTGGCATTATCGGCTTGTTCCTTATTTCCATTGCCTGCATCAATTTCATCAACATCTCCACGGCCCAGGCATTTTATCGTTCCAAGGAAATCGGGATTCGAAAAGTGCTGGGAAGTTTCAAAAATCATCTGTTCTGGCAATTTCTTTCCGAAACTTTTGTGATCAGCATTTTTGCCCTGGCCATAGGCGTGGTTTTCGCATCAATTTCGCTGCCTGCCTTCAATGACCTTTTTAAAACCGAGCTGTCCTTGGACAGCCTTTTGTCCCTTCGGTTTTTTGCATTTGTGGGCCTGCTTTTAATGCTGATTTCCTTTCTGTCTGGAAGTTACCCTGGAATATTGATGTCGCGCATCGTCCCGGTTCTGGCCTTAAAGGGAAAACTCAATCATAACGATACCGGTGGTTCATCGACTCGGAAGGTTTTGGTTGTGGCCCAATTTGCCATATCCATCATCCTTATTGCAGCCACCTTGATTATCTCTAGACAAATAGACTATGCCATCAACACGGATCTTGGTTTCGACAAAGAGTCCATCGTAATGGTAAACATTCCCAAGGAATTGGACAAGGTGCAATTGGAATCGCTTACCCAAAGGATGGGGCGAATCCCTGGGGTACAGAATGTAAGCGCCTGTTTGAGCAGTCCGGGAGGTTCCGAAAACAGATGGGGCACCGGGGTGAAGTACCACAACAGGCCAGAATACGAAGAATTTGGTATCCAAGTTAAATTGGCGGACCTCAATTACATAAACACCTTTGACCTTAACTTGGTTGCGGGTCGAAACTATTTTGAAAATGATTCTATTGCCGAGGTACTGGTCAACGAACAGTTTGGGAAAAAAGTAGGGGTAATAGATCCTGAGGAACTGCTCGGCAAGAAATTTGAGGCCAACGGTGGATATATCAAAGCAACGATTGTAGGTGTGGTCCAAGATTTCCACGATGGGGATTTCACCCACGAAATCAGTCCAATATTTTTTGCTCAAAATAGTGATTGGTATGACGAAATTGCCTTAAAAATAAACGTCAAGGAGGTCTCAGCGACCTTAGCACAAATAGAGGACACATGGTTGGATACCTTTAAAGGTTACATCTATGAATACAACTTTTTGGATGATCGTGTGGCCGAACAATATGAGGAAGAACAACGCTATCTCTCCCTTTCCAAAGTTTTCTCTGGCCTTGCCATTTTAATAGGGTGCCTTGGTATTTATGGCCTTATCCTGTTTTATGTAGGTCAGCGAACCAAAGAAATTGGTATTCGCAAGGTTTTGGGCAGCGGTGTTGCCCACATTTTGGCCTTGTTTACCGTAGATTTTTTCAGGCTGATCCTAATTGCAGGTTTGTTGGCAACCCCCATCTCATGGTACTTGATGGAACAATGGCTCCAGGGCTATACCTATAGAACCGAAATACATTGGTGGATTTTTGCCTTGGCCATCCTGTCCATTATGATCATCACCTTGATTACGATAAGTTACCAGACCTTAAAAGCTGCCGTGGCCAATCCGATCAAGAGTTTAAGAACGGAGTAACACCAATAAAAAAATGAGAAGCCATGTTTAAGAACCATTTAAAAATTGCTTGGAGAAGTATCCTTAAGAACAGGGGCATTTCTTCTATTAATATTATTGGTCTCTCATTTGGTATCGCTTCGTGCCTACTCATTGCACTTTTTGTAATCGATGAAATCAGCTATGATAAATTCAATGAAAATGCCGATCGAATTGTTCGGATTGTTTTCAGGGCCGAAATAGGGGATGAAGTCATAAAAGAAGGTGGTGTCATGGCGCCTGTAGCGCAGACATTAATACAGGATTTCCCTGAAGTATTGGATGCCACTCGAATCAGAGATTTGGGAGCCCAAAAAATCAGTGTTGAACATAACACGTACAGGGAAAATAGATTCGCCTTTGTGGATGCCAATTTTTTTGATGTCTTTACCCTACCCATTATTGAAGGTAATTCCAAATCTCCCTTGGAAAAGCCTGATACCGCAGTTATTACCAAGGCGGAAGCCCTAAAGTTCTTCGGGTCTACAAATGCAATCGGTAGAATCTTTTATGTCGAAGGACATGAAGAACCGATAACAGTTACCGGAATCATTGAAGAAGTGCCAAAAAACTCGCATTTCCATTTCGATATTTTTTTGTCCATGAACGGGTTTGAAGAAGCTAAAAGCGACTCATGGTTCAGGGGAGATTTCTTCACATATCTTCTTTTGCAAGAAGGAAGCAACTATAAGGGTTTACAAGCAAAATTGCCACAGGTTATTGAGAAATATATGGGACCCGGGATGCAAGAAGAAATGGGTGTGCCTTTTGAGGAATTTACCAAAGACAATGAACTAGGCTTCGCGCTACAGCCCCTTACGGATATCCATCTGCATTCGGACAACTCCTCCTATAGTGAACTAGAGCAAGGGGGGGATATTAAATATGTTTACATTTTTAGTGTTGTTGCACTCTTTATGTTGTTGATTGCCTGCACCAATTTTGTGAACCTTGCAACTGCTGCAGCTAGCAAAAGAGCAAAGGAAGTTGGCATCCGCAAGGTTATGGGGTCCAACAAAAATCAATTGTTATATCAATTCTTGGCGGAATCTTTCATAGCTACTCTTTTGGCGATGCTGCTAGCTGTTATATTGGTAGTTCTGTTCTTGCCTGTTTACAATGAACTATCTGGTAAGGAATTACAATTTACATACCTATTGCAACCTTCCTTCTTGTCTTCGCTACTCTTGTTGACCTTCATTATTAGTCTTTTAGCCGGAGGATATCCTGCATTTTTTCTTTCATCCTTTAAACCCATTTCCGCATTAAAAACTAAGTTTCTTGGGAGTGGCGACAATAAAAATATCCGCAATGGCCTGGTGGTGTTCCAGTTTGTAATTTCCTCGGGGTTGATCCTATCCACCCTGATTGTAAACCAACAAATGGATTATATCCAGAATAAAAACCTGGGCTATGAAAAAGATCAGATTTTGGTCATAAGGGATTCCTATCTTTTGGGCTCCAACCAAACTGCTTTTAAAAATGAATTGCTTAAAAATCCTAAAGTAGCTAACCTCACCCAATCTGCCTTTGTGCCAGCTGGACCTTCCGATAAAAACCAGGCATTGATTTACCTCAACGGAGAAGTAAACAGAAGAATGCCGGAATATAATATTGATGAAAACTATTTGTCCACCATGGGTATGAAGTTGGTCGCAGGACGTAATTTTTCAAAGGAATTTGGTGCTGATTCAACAAACGTTATCATTAATCAAACATATGCCAAAATATTCGGTTTTGGTAATGATGCTGTTGGAAGGACAATAAATGACGGACATAATAAGCTTACCGTAATTGGTGTTGTCAAGGATTTTCATTTTAACACATTTCATCAATCCATCGAGCCTTTGTTGATCCGATATCGAACCTATGGCGGACTTATTGTGCGATCTAAAACGAGTGATATGGCAGGCTTGATCGCCGATACCCAAAGGCTATGGAATAGTTTCAATTCCAAAGAAACCTTCGGATACACACTTCTCAATGAATCTTATGATCAAACCTATATCACCGAACAGAAAATGGGAACAGTGCTCAACATTTTTGCATTACTTACTGTTTTGGTTGCCTGTCTGGGGCTTTTTGGTCTGGTCACCTTTTCCACCGAACAGAGGTTCAAGGAAATCGGTATACGAAAGGTATTAGGTTCTACAGTTTCGCAGATTGTGGCCATGCTCTCGAAAGATTTTTTAAAACTCATTGGTATTTCATTTCTATTGGCATTCCCCCTAGGATATTATTTCATGGGAAAATGGCTCAATAGCTTTGCGTATAAGACCACTATTAGCTGGCAGGTATTTTTATCTGCTGGAGCATTCACTTTAATTATAGCATTACTAACGGTCAGCTGGCATAGCTATAAAGCTGCCGTGGCCAATCCGATCAAGAGTTTAAGAACGGAATAACCCATCAAAAAACGAATAGTCATGTTCAAAAATCATATCAAAATTGCCTGGAGAAGTTTGAAAAAGCAACCCTTTTTCACCTTTCTAAACTTGTTCGGACTCGCCATTGGAATTGCAGGTGCTCTCCTAATTGCCCTTTACATTCAAGATGAACTGAGCTACGATGCCACATTTGCCGATGCCGATCGCATTCATCGCATAAATGCAGATATCAAATTTGGTGGCGAAGATCGCAAGTTTGCCGTGGCCCCTGCACCTTTGGCAGAGGCGCTGGACAACGACTTTGCCGAAGTAGAACTGACCACAAGATTTCGGACAAGGGGAAGCTTACTGATCAAGCGCACGGGGACGGAAGTGAATGTGAAGGAACAACAAGCCACATTTGTAGATTCCACCTTTCTTAAAATGTTTGGGCTAAAACTATTGGCGGGTGATCCCAATACCGCCTTAAAATTGCCCAATACCTTGTTATTGACCAAAACCGCTGCCGAAAAGCACTTTAAAATTAAGGAAGCCGTGGGGCAGACCTTGGAACTGAACAACACCCAAACCTTTACCGTGGTCGGTGTGGTTGAGGACATGCCAAAAAACTCTTTCCTAAGGGATCATTCCGTGTTTATGGCCATGTCGGGCTACGAGGATTCCCGGGTGGTAAACTGGGGAAGCAACAATTATCAGACCTTTTTTAAACTGATTCCTTCAGCCAAGGCTTCTGATTTGGAGGCACCCCTTCGTGGATTTTTGGGCAAATATGTTATCCCTGGGGTCCAACAATTTATGCCGGGAATTACGGAAGAACAGTTCTTGGC
This sequence comes from Flagellimonas myxillae, assembly GCF_023502235.1. Lineage (GTDB taxonomy): Bacteria > Bacteroidota > Bacteroidia > Flavobacteriales > Flavobacteriaceae > Flagellimonas > Flagellimonas myxillae. Next base: position 39,514 of record NZ_JAMFLY010000002.1, read on the forward strand.
CGCTGGCAATCATCTGTTCTATCATTCCATTCCCTTGACAGATATTCATTTGAATTCGGACCGGGTTGCAGAAATAAGTCCTAACAACGATATCCAGAGTATTTATATCCTATCCTTTATAGCCATTTTCCTTTTGGTTTTGGCCTGTGTGAATTTTATGAATCTATCCACCGCACAATCTCTAAAAAGAGCTAAAGAGGTGGGTGTTCGAAAAACTTTGGGGTCCAACAAGCTAGATCTAGTCCGTCAATTTTTGGTCGAATCTGGACTGGTTTCATTTGGAGCATTGCTATTGGCCATTTTGCTGGCCATTTTTGCCTTGCCCTTTTTCAATGATTTGGCAGACAAGGCCATTGCGTTCCCATACGATAGCCCTGTTTTTTGGTTGGGGCTTGTGGCTGCTGGTGTTTTGCTTGGTATTTTCTCAGGAAGTTACCCGGCATTCTTTATGTCCAAATTTGTTCCTGTAAAAGTGCTAAAAGGATCCAACAGTAACAGCTTGGGCGGAAGTAAAGTGCGCAATGGGCTGGTAATTTTCCAGTTTGCGATATCCGTCTTCCTGATTATTGGAACCCTTGTGGTATATCAGCAGTTGGAATACATACAAAACAAAGATCTGGGTTTCTCCAAAGAACAGGTGCTCATCGTAAACGATGTGTATACAATAAGTAGTCAAGCAGAGTCCTTCAAGGAAGAGGTGAAAAAGTTGGGGTTTGTAAAGAATGCCACCATAACCGGTTTTTTTCCCACTCCCTCTTCCCGTAGTGATAGCACTTTTGCCCCTGAAGATGGGGTTACCGACCAGGAACGTGCCGTAAGCATGCAAACCTGGTATGTGGACCAAGACTACGTCAACACCATGGGATTTGAATTGATCGCAGGTCGGGATTTTGACAGACGATTTAAAAATGATTCCACCAGTATTATCATAAATGAATCTGCATTGGCCACTATGGATCTTTCCCCTCAAGAAGTTTTAGGGAAGCGTTTCACAAGTGATTGGGGATTGGAAAATCCAAAGTTCTATTCCGTCATTGGAGTGGTTAAGGATTTTCATTTCTCCCCATTCCGTGAGGACATTGAAGCTTTAAGCCTTTTTCTGGGCGACGATAGGGGTTCCATGGCCATAAAGTTGGAAACCACAGATTTTCAGAGGGCATTGGCCAGCGTAAAGGATATCTGGAACAGATTGGCTCCAGGTCAGCCATTTGACTATTATTTTATGGAAGATTCCTTTAATAATACGTATAAGGCAGAGCAGCGTTTGGGTCGCATCTTTTTCATATTTACCACCCTATCTATTTTAATTGCCTGTTTGGGACTCTTCGGTTTGGCCGCCTTCAATGCCGAAAAACGTACCAAGGAAATTGGGGTAAGAAAGGTGTTGGGTGCCAGTGTTGGCCAAATCACCTACAAATTGTCCGCAGACTTTTTGAAGCTTGTCGGGGTTGCCATTTTTATTTCCCTGCCCATTGGTTGGTATGCGATGAACAAGTGGCTCGAGGACTTCTCGTACCGTATTGAGGTAAAATGGTGGGTGCTGCTGCTTGCAGCTGTGGTTGCCGTGGTAATTTCACTGCTCACCGTAAGCTATCAGAGCATCAAGGCAGCTATTGTAAATCCGGTTAAAAGCTTGCGGACGGAATAAATGAAGAGAAAAAATAGCAATCAAAAAACGAGAACATGTTTAAGAACTATCTAAAAACCGCCTGGCGGACCCTCTTAAAAAATAAGGTCTACTTTCTTATCAATACCATTGGCCTATCCATTGCCATTGCGGTTTCCTTGTTGATGTTGTTATGGGTTTTTGATGAATACAACATAAACAAATACCACGAAAAGGACGATCAGCTTTATCTGGTTAAAAGAACCGTTCCATTGGAACATGAAGTTCTGGATGTGTACGAGGGTGTTTCCTATCCCTTATTGGATGAAGCCAAAAAACAATTTGCCGAAATTGAGGATTACATCACTTTGGGAGCCACTTTTGAAGATAACCTTAGAATAGGGGACACGGATTTTAGGGCTCCCGGAGCCTTCACCAACTCCGCATTTTTCAAGAGTTTTACCGTTCCGGTGCTCTTGGGCAATGTTGAAGATCTCGACAATAAACCGGAGGCATTAGCCATCTCTGAAAGTTTGGCCCAAAGATTTTGGGGAGAGGATTGGGCCTCTAAAGCCTTGGGCAGCCCAGTGCATATTTACGACAATGGCGATTTTGCCGTATCCCTGGTCTATGCTGATTTTCCCTCGCAATCCTCCATTCAAAATGATTTCTACTACGGATTCCAAAGGCATTTAAGCCAGAACGACTGGATGTTGGAATGGGGCAACAACGGTATGCAGGGGGCTTTTTTACTTCGCGAGGATGCCAACGTTTCACAACTGTCCCAAAAAGTGGAGGCCCTGTTTCATGAAAACATCACAGGAGAATTTAAAGAGGGTATTTTGTTTCAAAAATTCTCCGATAATTACCTATATAATCAATTTGACGAACGCGCAGAAGTTTCTGGAGGGCGAATAGAATACGTTCGAATTTTTGCGCTAGCGGCCATTTTTCTCTTGGTAATTTCCTGTATCAATTTCATTAACCTTTCCACCGCCTATGCAACCAAACGGGCAAGCGAAATAGGGGTGCGAAAGGCCATTGGTGCCCAAAAGAACACCCTGGTTGGGCAGTTTTTTACCGAAACTTCCTTGATTACTTCCTTGTCATTCTTGGTGGGAATAGGTCTTACTTTATTACTCCTGCCGTTTGTAAACACCCTCACAAATAAAAATCTAGGGTTGGATATATCCCAATCCTCCCTGTGGTTTATGCTGTTGGGCGTTTTTGTGCTTACAACCTTGTTATCCGGAGCCTATCCTTCATTCGTAATCTCGTCCTTCAAACCTGTTACTGCTCTAAAAGGCTTGGGCAAGGAACAAAAAAGTACGGGTACACTTCGCAAAGGTTTGGTGGTACTCCAATTTTCCTTGGCATTGTTACTGATCATTTCTGCATTTGTTATCCAAAAACAGATAGACTATGTAAATCAGAAGGACCTTGGAATAGCCAAAAACCATATCATATCCATTCACCAAGACCAGGTGCTCACCCAAAAGTATGAGGCATTGCGCAACGAGCTATTGGTTTCAGAGGGCATAGAAGGTGTAACCTTGGTGGGGCCCTCGCCGTTATCAACCCCTGCATCCAGTAGTGGTGTAAGTTGGCCAGGGAAAACCCAAGAACAGGAAAACATCGAATTTGCCCTGTTATGGACTGCGCATAACTTTCCGGAAACCTTCGAGATTCCACTAGAACACGGCAACTATTATAGGGAGGGGACCCAAGACACCTTGAATTTGGTAATCAACAAAACTGCGGCTAACATTATGGGCTTGGGTGATGACCCTGTGGGCAAAGCTGTGGACTTTTGGGGTGGCAAACGGGAAATTATTGGGGTGCTAAAGGATTTTCATAACCGTTCCCTGTACGAACCCATCCAGCCCACCGTGTTTTTATTGGAACCCAATAATGCCGGGGCCATGATCGTAAAACTAAATGGAAACCAAACCAAGGCCGCCTTGGCCTCCGTACAGGCCGTTTTTGATAAAGTGTTGCCAAACCATCCGTTGCATTATGACTTTGTAGATCAAGAGTATGCGGCCAATTACAGTGCGGAGCTGCTCACCGGAGCCCTTGCCCGATACTTTGCCATAATCTCTGTTTTGCTATCCTGTCTTGGCCTTTTTGGCTTGGCAACTTTTACCGCCAAGGAACGGACCAAGGAAATTGGGATTCGAAAGGTATTGGGAGCCTCTGTACAAAATATTACCGTATTGGTCTCGAAGGATTTTTTCAAACTGATCGGGATTGCCATCCTTATTGCTTCGCCTTTGGCTTATTATTTTATGGGCAATTGGCTTGGAGATTTTGCGTACAGAATCAACATTCCGGTGCTTGCATTTGTTCTCGCTGGTGCACTCACCTTGTTGGTGTCCCTGATTACGATAAGTTTTCAGGCTATTAAATCAGCAACATCAAATCCCGTGGACAGTCTTAGAACAGAATAAACAAATAAACCCTAGTCTAGTTTATGCTGAGCCTAGACGAAGTAAAGGGGTCAAAAAACGAATATCATGATAAAGAATTATTTAAAAATCGCCTGGAGAAACCTTGTAAAGAACAAGGCCTATTCGATAATCAACGTTGGTGGATTGGCTCTTGGAATGGCGGTTACCTTGATTATTGGCCTCTGGTTGGCGGATGAGCTCTCACACGACAACTATTTCTCCCAAAAAGATAGGATGGCCCAGGTGCTCCAATCCCAGACCTTTAATCAAAATGTGGGAACGGGGCCTGCTATTCCGCGTCCATTGGAAAAAGCGCTGCGCGATGGTTACATGGACAATTTCAAATACTTGATTATGTCCTCTTGGACCAACGATCTATATCTAAAGTTCAATGAGACCAGTATTTCTAGACCAGGGAATTTTATGCAACGTGAAGCCCCGGAATATTTGGAACTGGAAATCTTGAAGGGTGAAAAGGATGGTCTTCGGGAGATAAATTCCATCATGCTTTCCGAATCAACCGCTGAAGCCCTTTTTGGCAAGCAAGACCCCATTGGTAAAGTGGTTAAAGCAAGTAATCAGTACGATTTAATGGTCACTGGGGTCTTCAAGGACCTTCCGTATAACAACTCGTTTAGGGATATTGACTATCTAATCCCATGGGACAAATACGTTTCCATTCAGGAATGGGTCAAAAATGCTGAGGATAACTGGGGAAACAACTCTTTTCAGATGTTTGTTCAACTGGCCGATAATGTAAGCATGGACCAAGTGTCCAGCATCATCAAAGATGTAAAGAAGGACTTGAATGAGGATACCGCTGAGTTTAACCCACAACTCTTTTTGTTGCCGATGAAGGATTGGTACCTGAGGAGCAATTTTGAAAATGGCAAACAAGTAGGCGGCAGGATCAAGTATGTTTGGTTGTTTGGTGTCATCGGGGCCTTCGTGCTCCTGTTGGCTTGTATAAACTTTATGAACCTCAGCACCGCCAGATCGGAAAAACGGGCCAAGGAAGTAGGGATACGAAAATCTATCGGCTCGCAGCGCAACCAATTGATCAATCAATTTTTGAGCGAATCTTTCCTAGTGGTCCTTTTTGCCTTTCTAATGGCCATATTCATTGTGGTTTTGTCGCTCACCGGGTTTAACGAATTGGCTCGTAAGGAAATTGACTTCCCATGGGCGTCAACAAAATTCTGGTTGGTCTCCTTGGGCTTTGTACTATTCACATCGCTTTTGGCGGGCAGTTATCCAGCCCTGTACCTATCATCCTTCAGGCCTGTTGATGTATTAAAGGGCACCTATCAGTCTGGCAAATATTCCGGTTTGCCAAGAAAAATATTGGTGGTACTTCAATTTACCGTCTCTGTGGCCTTTATCATTGGAACCGTAATTGTAATGCAGCAAATCAACTTTGCCAAAAACAGACCTGTGGGTTATGATCGGGAAGGATTGATCCAAATTCCAACATTTAGTCAAGATTTCTCGGGAAAAACAGATTTAATGCGAACCGAATTTCTAAACTCTGGTGCAATCGTAGAAATGTCAACCTCCAGTAGTCCCACAACAAGAATTTGGTCCAACAGAAGCGGATATACCTGGGAGGGCAAACCTGAAGGTTTTCAAGAAGATCTTGCCTGGACCGAGGTATCGCCCGAATATGCAAAATCCCTCAATCTTAAAATTGTCGAGGGCAGGGATTTCTCAAGGGAATTTGCCTCTGATTCAATGGCGGTCCTGATCAATGAAACCGCAAAAAGATACTTGGGTATGGAAAACCCCGTAGGTATGCTTTTAAAAGACGATGACACAGAAGATCCCGACCCACCATTAAAAATTATTGGGGTGGTGGAAGATATGATTGCCCAATCTCCGTATGAGCCTGTAAAGCAAGGCATGTATGTATTTGATCGCTTTGACAATTTCAGCTATTACAATATGCGATTGAATCCTAACCAGAGTGCTAGCCGGAATATTGCGGTAATAGAACAAGTATTCAAGGAGCATTTTCCAGATATCCCGTTCGAATATGATTTTGTTGATGCGGAATATGCAGAAAAATTTGCCGCCGAAGAACGCGTGGGTACCCTATCGGGTATTTTTACTGCCTTGGCGATTCTGATAAGCTGTCTTGGCTTGTTTGGACTCACCTCCTTCGTGGCTGAACAGCGTACCAAGGAAATTGGAGTGCGAAAGGTGTTGGGTGCCTCGGTCTTTAATGTTTGGAATATGCTTTCCAAAGACTTTTTAAAACTGGTCACCATATCCTGTTTTATAGCCGTGCCCATATCCTACTATGTAATGAACGGGTGGCTGCAGGAGTACCCCTATCGGGTCATCCTCAAATGGTGGATATTCGCCTTGGCCATGATCGGTGCCCTTGGTATCACCATGCTAACAGTTAGTTTTCAAGCCATAAAAGCTGCACGTTCCAACCCTATTAAAAGTTTGAGAACGGAATAAAAACTTGCCTTGAGCTTCTTGCTTCCGAAGTCGAAGGGTCAATCAAAAAATGACGAACCATGTTAAGGAGTTATTTAAAAATCGCTTGGCGGAACCTCTCAAAAAACAAATCCTTTACGATTATCAATATCGGAGGTTTGGCTTTGGGTATGGCTGTGACCCTAATGATAGCCCTTTGGATTGAGGATGAGCTTACCTTCAACGATGGTTTTGAGCATTCGGATAGAATCGCCCAGGTGTTGGCAAACAGGACCTTTAATGGTCAAACCGATACAAATTGGACCATGGCCAGGCCGCTGGAATTTGTTTTGCGAGATCAATACTCCGACAACTTCGATCATATCGTCATGTGCAAAAACTGGGTCCCCCAATACTTGGAATACAACGGAAAGAAAATTTCCAAAACGGGAAATTTCATGCAAAGGGGAGCGCCTGAAATGCTCAGCCTAACAATGGTTGGGGGAGAAAAAGATGGATTGCGCGATATGAACTCCATAATGCTCGATGAATCTACGGCACATGCGCTTTTTGGGTCGGAAAATCCAATTGGCAAAACCATAGAGATCAATGGAGAATTCGGTGTTAGGGTTTCCGGGGTTTATTCGGATTTGCCCTATAACAGTTCCTTTCATGGCATGCGTTTTTTAATGCCTTTGGAACGGTTTATTGCCTCTAGGGAGTGGGCGCGGAACGTTATTAGCGATTGGGGAAATCATTCTTTTAGTCTCTTTGTGCAGATTGCGGACAATACCACATTTTCCAACGTGTCATCCAAGATTAAGAATGTTGAAAAGGACCAACACACCGAAGCGCAGTTCAACCCTGAATTGTTCCTGTTTCCGATGAAGGACTGGCATTTGCGCAGTCAATTTAAAGGGGGAAAGCAGGCCGGAGGCAGAATAACCTATGTATGGCTTTTTGGGATTATCGGAGTTTTTGTATTGCTTTTGGCCTGTATCAATTTCATGAACCTCAGCACGGCACGCTCCGAAAAGCGATCCAAAGAAGTGGGTATACGAAAATCCATTGGCTCCCATCGTAGCCAGCTCATTAAACAGTTTTTGGGGGAATCCTTTTTGGTGGTCATGTTCGCATTTGCGAGTGCATTGTTGCTTGTACATCTTTCGTTGGACAGCTTTAACGACCTGGCCCAAAAGGAAATATCATTCCCATGGCACGAACCGCTATTTTGGGTTGCCTCATCAATGTTCATTTTACTGACAGCCTTGTTGGCCGGAAGTTATCCCGCAATGTACTTGTCGTCGTTTAAGCCAGTCGAGGTCCTTAAAGGCACCTTCAGGGCCGGGAAAAATGCTACCACCCCAAGAAAGGTGTTGGTGGTATTTCAATTTTCTGTATCCATGGCTTTCATCATTGGAACGGTTATCGTCGCACAACAAATAAACCACGCCAAAAACCGACCCTCTGGGTATGACAAGAAGGGATTGGTTCAATTACCGGTAATGAGCAAAGAGTTTGCTGGAAAACAAGATTTGTTTCGGGATGAACTACTCGCTTCAGGAGGTATAACCGAGATGTCAACTTCAAGTAGTCCCACTACAGGGGTTTGGTCCACCTGGGGAGGTTTTGTTTGGGAAGGGCAACCGGATAATTTCCAAGTGGATATGGCTTGGACCTGGGTTTCCCCTGAATATGTGGAATCCCTAAATCTGGATATCGTCCATGGGCGGGATTTTTCCAGGACAATGGCCACGGATTCCATGACAATCTTGATCAATAGGACTGCCATGGATTATATGGGCCTTCCCGATCCCGTGGGCAAGCATATTTGGTTTCCTACGGACAACGGTCCACAATTTAAAATGAAAATCATCGGGGTGGTGGAAGATGTCATAGCGCAATCTCCGTATGAACCAGTGAAACAGAGCATTTATGCTTATGATCGGGCCAATAATGCGAGTTTTTACAATCTTAGGCTTAATCCAGCCCATAGCACTGCTGAGAATTTGGCCAGTATTGAAATGGTTTTCAAACAACATTTTCCTCAACTGCCCTTTGAATATCAATTCGTTGATGAGGAATATGGGAAAAAATTTGCGTCCGAAGAACGCATCGGGATGCTATCTGGAGTTTTTACCGGATTGGCCATTTTAATAAGCTGCCTCGGATTATTTGGCCTAGCTTCCTATGTAGCGGAACAGCGCACCAAGGAAATCGGCATTAGAAAAGTATTGGGGGCATCAGTATTCAATGTATGGAAAATGCTCTCAAATGGCTTTCTAAAACTAATCGTTTTGTCCAGCCTAATTGCAATTCCCATTTCGTATTACATTATGGATGGATGGCTACAGGAATTTACCTATCGCATTATCCTGAAATGGTGGATTTTTGCCTTAGCGATGCTCGGCGCCATAGTGATTACTATACTCACCATTAGTTTTCAGGCCATAAAGGCGGCAAGATCTAATCCCATAAAAAGTTTAAGAACCGAATAGCTACCAATGCCGTGATATAACTCATCATTAATCAAAAAAAGAACACTCATCATGATTAAGAACTATGTGAAAATCGCCTGGAGGAACTTTGTCCAGCACAAGTGGTACTCCTTTTTGAACATTGGTGGCCTGGCCACGGGTATGGCCTGTAGCATTCTTATCCTATTATGGGTCCAGAATGAATCCAGCTATGATTCCTTTCACGCCAATGCCAACGAAATATTCCGGCTCACCGCAAAGGCCAACGAGGACTTTCACGCTGCTGTGAGTCCAGCAGGTATGATCTTGGAACTTCCAGAGGAAATGCCTGAAATAGAATCCGGCCTTTTGATGACGAAGCCCTTTGACGCCCTGGTGGAGGTTAACGGTCAAAAATTCAAAGAAGGCGCCTTTTATTTCGCGGAGGAAAATTTCTTGGATTTCTTCACCTTTCCATTAATCGCCGGGGACTCCAAAACGGCCATGGAACAACCTAATGGGATCTTGATAACAGAGACCATGGCAAAAAAGTACTTTGGCAACGATCAAGCTTTGGGCAAAACCATGAAGATCAACAACGAAGAGACTTTTCAGGTTACGGGAGTATTGGCAGACGTTCCATCCAACTCACACTTGCAGTTTAAGGCTATCTTACCGATCGGCCACATTGCCAAAACAGACCAAGACCTGATCAACAAGGTGTGGGATAGTTTTGATTATTATGGCTATTTCCATTTTGAAAAAGATGCCGTTGCATCCGTAGAGGCCCTAGCGAACACCGAAGACAAAATCAATAATATTTATGCTGAGCGCATGCCAGAATTTGAAATTGATTTCAGTTTGCAGGCGTTAACGGATATCCATTTACATTCCTCCAATTTGCAAATCGATATCCCAGGGCATGGGAACAGTCAGTACGTGAGTATCTTTCTTCTCGTGGCCTTTATTATTTTGGTCGTTGCCTGCATTAATTATATGAATTTGGCTACGGCCCGATCCTCTAGAAGGGCCAGGGAAGTGGGGCTCCGTAAAGTAATTGGGGCCGATCGTCGGCAGCTGGTCTTTCAGTTTTTGAGCGAGTCCCTTATCGTTTCCTTTTTTTCCTTGATCCTTGCCGTTGGATTGGTTTATGTATTGCTGCCCTTGTTCAATGATCTTGCTCAAAAGGAGTTGGTCTTTCGGATAGGAAACCCCATGGTTTGGACAACCCTGATTGCCATTGCACTTGCCAGTGGGCTTGTTTCGGGCAGTTATCCTGCCCTGTTTTTATCGGGCTTCAAGCCGGTAAAAGTTTTAAAGGGCCGCTTAAAGCTCTCTAAACACAATCTCTACTTCCGAAATGGCTTGGTTGTTTCACAGTTTGCAGTTTCTGTGCTCCTCTTGGTTGGGACCATTGTAATTTTTAAACAATTGAACTTTATTAAGGACAAGAATCTTGGTTATAACAAATCCAACCTTATTTACATCCCAATGGAGGGAGAAATGTGGGGCAAGCAAGAGGCCTTACAAGCTGCCTTGGCCGAAAATAGGTTCACGAACGATTTTTCCATAGTATCGGATCTTCCAGCGAGTTTGGTCACGGGTGATTTCGACATAAGCTGGGAGGGTAAGGATCCCGAACAGCAAGTCCTATTTCCAAATATTGCCACCGATGAAAATTTCTTGGATGTTTTTCAAATGACACTAAAAAATGGAAGGGGTTTTTCCAAAAATTCATTTGAAAACAATGACTATCTGGTAAACGAAACCGCTGCGAAGCTCATGGGAATGGATCTTAGGAACATTGTGGGACAAAAACTCTCCTTCCGGGGCAAAAGTGGAACTGTAATTGGGGTTATTCAGGACTTTAATTTTAAGCCCTTGCAATATGCCATTGAGCCATTAATTGTTTGGCATAGCGAAAGAGGCGCCATTACAGTGGTAAGGACCACTCCCCAAGACACCGAACAAACCATAGCGGCCCTAGAGGAAATTTATAGCACCTTGAACCCGGCCTATCCCTTGGTCTATAATTTTATGGATGCCAATTTGGATGCCCAATATAGGGGGGAACAGCAAATGGGGGCCATTTTCAATGTATTTGCCTTATTGGCAATTTTTATTTCGTGTATGGGTCTTTATGGGCTGTCGGCTTTTATGGCGGAACAGCGTTTTAAGGAAATTGGAATCCGAAAAGTCTTGGGCGCAAGTGCCCTAAGAATGGTGAACATGCTTTCCAAGGATTTTCTTAAGCTTGTTTTCATCGCGTTTATTGTCGCCATTCCACTAGCTTGGTATGGAATGGACCGCTGGCTCCAAGAATTCGCCTTTCATATTGAGATACAATGGTGGATGTTTGTGGCCGCTGGGATGATCGTGCTGGTCGTGGCCTTGTCCACGGTGAGCTATCAAAGTCTAAGAGCCTCTTTATCCAGTCCGATAAAAAGTTTACGAACAGAATAGAAATTAAAAACAAAGACATGCTTTTACAACTCAACAATATTTTTAAATGGGTCAACTCGGGAGGCCAGCGGATTTTTTTGTTAAAGGACATTAATCTTGAGGTCCAGGAGGGTGAATTTATCTCGGTGATGGGGCCCTCAGGCTCTGGTAAATCCACCTTGCTCAACGTTATTGGCATGTTGGATGGTTTTGAGGAGGGCGAATATACCTTCTTGGATGAACCTGTTCACAGCCTAAAAGAAAAGCATCGGGCCAATCTGTACAAGGAATACATTGGGTTTGTGTTCCAACAATACCATTTATTGGATGATCTAACCGTCCAGGAAAATTTGGAAATGCCCTTATTGTATAAAAAAATCAAGGGTACGGAACGAAAAGCTATGGTGGCCGATATGCTAGATCGCTTTAATATTGTTGGGAAAAAGGATTTATTCCCAGCACAATTGAGCGGAGGTCAACAACAGCTGGTGGGTATTGCCCGGGCACTTATTTCAAGTCCTAAACTGATCTTGGCCGATGAGCCAACCGGAAATTTGAACTCTTCACAAGGGGAGGAAATCATGGCATTGTTCAAACAATTGAATGACGAGGGCGTTACGATAATTCAGGTGACACATTCCGAGAAAAATGCAGCTTATGGTTCCAGAATCATCAACTTATTGGATGGCCGGATGATTTGAAAATAGAAACAGGCAGAATACACTTATCTATCTGGGAAAGCACGGAAAAAACAAGAGTCCTATGCCAATTCCGCAAGATCTTTTCCGACCAAGCTACCCAAAGCAACGCCCATTCCGCCTAATCGAACTCCACAATAGATATTGTTGGAAACTGGTTTAACAATGGGGGATTTCTGCTTCCCTACGCCCATGATACCGCTCCACCGTTGTGCAATTTCCACTTTTTTATCCGGGAGAATAACTGTGGTGAGCAGTTTCTCAAGTTGGTCTTGTATGTTTTTGGTTTGACCAAATGCAGTGGTTTCTTCAGCCTTCACGTCCAAGTTTCTGCCTCCCCCAAAAAGTATGCGGTCATCGATATTTCTAAAATAGTAGTACCCCTCGTCAAAATGAAATGTCCCTTGGATGTTAAGGTTTTTTATGGGCTTCGTAATCAGTACTTGGGCGCGGGCCGGAGTTACTTTTTCTTCAGGTAAGAGTTTTGAGGCAAAGCCATTGGTGGCCACAAAAACTTTGTTGCTGCTGAACTCAAAATCTGCTGTTTTAATGGCTACTCCCGAAATCTGTTCCGATAATCCTTCAACGGCAATCCCGTTTAAAACGTGAATGCTTTTTTTCAGGCACTTTTGCAGCAGGGCGTTCATCATTTTCCCAGTATCCAACTGCCCTTCAAAACGGTGCGAAATGTACTCTGATTTAATTTGCCCAAAACCAAATGTATTGTTCGTCCTAACGAATGGTTCCTGGCCAAAAATAGGCGCTAGCAGTTCGTTCATGCTTTTCATGGCATCCACACAGTTCTGGAACAAGGGAAGATTGTTTTCCAAAAAAAGCTCGTGCCCCCCATGAATTTCAAATCCAAGGGCGTCGTCCCCAATGGTTTTACGAAGTAACTGAATGCCCTGATATCTCTTTTTAACCAAGGCAAAGACTTCGTCCTCGGTATGTGATTTTAGATCGGACAGCACTTCGGAAATGCTACCAAAACATGCAAATCCAGCATTTTTTGTGCTAGCTCCCTGGGGCAATGTTCCTTTTTCCAAAACCAAGATTTTACTTTTGGGATATTTTTCCCTTAGGGACAGGGCACAATTAAGTCCCACAATCCCACTCCCCACAATGGTAAAATCCACCTTGGAAAACCACGATTTATATTCCCAATAACTAAGTTGCACGGCCCCTACTGTTTGATGCGAATTTCACAAATTTTCTCGAATCGTTTCTATCTGTTTTTCTGGGTTAATCGGAAAAACACCAAACCTTGATGTAAATAATAAACCCCGATGTACATCGGGGTTTATCTTAATCTTGATATTTTGGGTCTATCTCAAAATCCTCCATGAACTTGGTGGTGTAATTCCCCGCCAAGTAATCTGGATGCTCCATAAGCTGTCTATGGAATGGGATTGTGGTCTTTACTCCCTCTATCACAAATTCGTCCAATGCCCTTCGCATTTTGTTAATGGCCTCTTCCCTAGTTTGGGCCGTGGTTATCAACTTTGCGATCATGGAATCGTAATTCGGCGGAATTTTATAACCACTGTATACATGGGTGTCCAAACGAATTCCATGGCCTCCCGGAGTGTGTAAGGTGGTAATAACCCCCGGTGATGGTCTAAAGTCGTTATATGGATCTTCTGCATTGATCCTACACTCGATGGAATGCAATTTTGGAAAGTAGTTCTTTCCCGAAATTGGAACCCCACCAGCAACCAAAATCTGCTCCCTGATCAAATCGTAATCGACAACTTGTTCGGTAATGGGATGCTCCACCTGGATACGGGTGTTCATTTCCATGAAGTAAAAATTTCGGTGCTTATCCACCAAAAATTCCACGGTTCCCGCGCCCTCATATTTGATGAACTCAGCGGCTTTAACTGCTGCTTTCCCCATTTCTTCCCGAAGGGAGTCTGTCATAAATGGAGATGGTGTCTCTTCCGTCAACTTTTGGTGTCGACGTTGCACGGAACAGTCCCGCTCAGATAGGTGACAGGCTTTGCCAAATTGGTCTCCGACTACCTGAATTTCGATATGGCGAGGCTCCTCGATAAGCTTCTCCATGTACATTCCGCCATTACCAAAAGCTGCTGTTGCCTCTTGTACCGCACTTTCAAAGTTGGGCTCCATTTCTTCTTCGGACCAAATGGCACGCATTCCCTTACCTCCACCACCAGCGGTGGCTTTGATCATTACCGGATACCCCATTTTCTTGGCAATCTTCTTGGCCTCATCCACATCTTTCAACAGACCCTCCGAACCTGGAATGGTGGGTACTCCCGCTTTTTTCATGGTTTCCTTGGCCGTGGCCTTGTCCCCCATTCTATCAATTTGGTCTCCAGAAGCACCGATAAATTTAATCTCGTGCTCTGCACAAATCTTTGAGAACTTGGAGTTTTCTGAAAGGAATCCGTAACCTGGATGAATCGCATCGGCATTGGTAATCTCCGCAGCAGCAATAATGTTTGGGATTTTCAAATATGATTCATGGCTGGGTGCCGGACCTATACAAACGGCCTCATCTGCAAACCGAACGTGGAGGCTTTCCTCATCTGCCTTAGAATAGACTGCTACGGTCTTAATCCCCATTTCCTTGCAGGTTCGTATAATTCGAAGGGCAATTTCTCCCCTATTTGCAATCAATACCTTTTTAAACATAATACCTTGAATTTTCAATGCTCAAATTCCAAATGCCAAAGCGTTTATTGGTATTTGGAGCTTGGGTATTGTGATTTAAACTAAGATGGGTCGACCAAGAACAAAGGCTGGTCAAATTCGACAGGTGAAGAATCTTCCACCAATACCTTGACAATTTTACCGGATACTTCAGATTCAATATCATTGAATAGCTTCATAGCCTCGATCACACATAGTACATCGCCTTGGCTAATGGTACTACCCACCTCAACAAAGGCAGGTTTGTCCGGAGCAGGTTTTCTATAGAATGTTCCAATAATTGGAGACTTTATGGTGATGTACTTCGAATCGTCAGCTGCAGACTCTGGTGAACTAGCTGCCGGAGCCGGAGCTTCGGGTGCTGCTGGTGCAGGGGCCACAGGCATGGCAGGGGCCTGCGCCATAGGTATCTGTTGAACAATGGTGGTCTCTGGTGTAGCACTGCTGCTTCCGGTCCTGATGGTGATTTTTACGTCTTCCATCTCCAACTTTACTTCGCTGGCGCCGGACTTGGCTACGAACTTGATTAAACTTTGAATTTCCTTAATGTCCATGGAATATGATTTAGTTAGTTGTGCTATTTTATGAATTATACGCCCATTTTAGGTAAATGGACCCCCAGGTAAACCCGCCTCCAAAAGCGGCAAATATCAAATTGTCGCCTTTCTTCAATTGCTTTTCGTAATCGTGTAACAAGAGTGGTAAGGTGGCTGAGGTGGTATTACCGTATTTATGAATGTTGATCATTACTTTGTCCCGTTCCAAGCCCATTCTATTGGCCGTCGCGTCAATAATCCGCTTGTTGGCCTGATGGGGCACCAACCAGTTCACGTCCTCATGGGTAAGCCCGTTGCGATCCATGATCAGGGCCGAAACATCGGCCATGTTAGATACTGCAAACTTGAATACGGATTTCCCATCTTGGAACACAAAATGTTGTTTGTTCTTGACGGTTTCTTCCGATGCGGGCAAAATAGAGCCCCCTGCTTCAATTTTCAAAAACTGACGCCCAACCCCGTCTGTTCGTAGGTATTCATCTTGTAGTCCAAGACCATCTTCGTTGGGCTCAAACAGCACCGCTCCGGCTCCATCGCCAAAAATTATACAGGTTGTTCGGTCGGTATAGTCAATAATAGAGGACATTTTATCCGCCCCTATCAACAGAACTTTTTTATATTTCCCAGACTCTATATAGCTGGATGCTGTGGACATCCCATAAAGAAAACTGGAACAGGCCGCCTGAAGGTCGTAGGAGAAAGCGTTGGTTGCACCAATCTCGGAAGCCACGAAAGCTGCAGTGGCCGCTACAGGTAGATCCGGGGTGGCAGTGGCGACCAAGACAAAATCTATTTCCTTGGGGTCCAAACCACTTTTATTCATCAAATCCTGAGCTGCTTTTATGGCCATGAATGAAGTGCCTTGGTTCTCCTCTTTTAGAATCCTGCGCTCTTTGATACCTGTTCTGGTGGTAATCCATTCGTCGTTGGTGTCCACCATGGTTTCCAACACCTTGTTGGACAAAACAAAATCGGGAACATATCCTCCCACAGCTGTGATGGCAGCTCTTGTTTTTTTCATATTAGTGTCTTTTTTTGTCAAAAACGTTCAAATTTGACCCAAAAGCTGTGAAAATTAGTCATTTTATATGACTTATTGGGTAAAATTGAGTTTTTTTGGATTTAACCTGCATCCATAAAAAAACTCCCGTTGAATAGCACAACGGGAGTCGTAGTTTTATTAGAAAATGTCCGCCATTAAGCAGCAGTTTCCTCTTCAGTTTTGTCAATCAATACCTGACCACGGTAGTACAATTTACCTTCATGCCAGTGTGCCCTGTGATACAGGTGCATTTCTCCGGTTACGGAATCCTTGGCAATTGTAGGTGCGGTGGCCTTATAGTGGGTTCTTCTTTTGTCCCTTCTGGTTCTTGATATTTTTCTTTTAGGATGTGCCATTATATAACCTATTTATCCGTTAGTAACTTCTTTAAATCGTCCCATCTGGGATCTGTATTTTCTGATTCTTCCTTGATTTCTTTTGGCTGTAATTCTTCCAGCTTATCCAAGATCTCTGATTTTAACGACCCATCCTGTACGCCAGGGTGAACCCGTTTGGGCGGAACAGCAAGCGCCAACATTTCATACACATACTGTGCTATGTTGATGCGGTACTCACCATGGGGAATGATCAAAATCTCATCGTTTTCATCATTGAATTCATCCCCAAACTTGATAACAAGCTTTAAATCGGACGCTATGGGCAAATCAAAAGGTTCGCCTGTTAGGTCACAATCCACGTTTACCGTTCCTGATGCTGTCAGTTCAAGTTCCATCATATTGTTCAGCTTGTCCAAAATGGCGGTCAGCTGCACTGCTGCATCATTAAATTCTTGGTATTCAAAAGACTCAAAGAACGTGTTGTCAATCTTGTACTCAAACGTGTGCTTTCCCAACTTCAATCCCGAAAAAGGAATAAAAAACTCCTTTAGCTCCATCATTTATACACTTAAGGTTTGTGTACCAGCCCCATAAAGGCGGGGGCAAAGATACTACTTATTTGTAAATCTACAATTCCAAAACCATATTTATGACCCTGTTCTGTAAAATTTAACTTGCCTTCTTTGTTTTTTGTTTTTGCAGCGGGTTCTTATTCAGTTCCTCATACTCCGATCTGTTGCGCAAAACCTGCATTGCCGTAAACACTGCCTCTTTGAAAGAGCTTTCGTCCGCTTCTCCTTTACCTGCTATTTCGTACGCGGTTCCATGGTCCGGTGAGGTTCGTACTTTGGCCAGGCCTGCGGTATAGTTCACTCCTTTTCCAAAGGAAAGCGTCTTGAATGGAATCAATCCTTGGTCGTGGTATGCCGCAAGGACCGCATCGAAATTCTGATGTGAGTTGGAACCAAAAAAACTATCGGCCGAATAAGGGCCATAAGCCAAAATTCCCTTGTTAAATAGTTCTTGTACTGTCGGTTTAAGGATTTTGTCATCCTCCTCCCCAATTGTGCCGTTATCGCCACTATGCGGGTTTATTCCCAGTAAAGCAATTTTCGGTCGCCTGATACCAAAATCCATTTTCAGGGATTTTACCATGGTCTCAACCTTGTCCCGAACGAGTTTTGGGGTAATGGCTTCGGCCACATCCTTTACTGCAATATGATCTGTTAGCAAACCAACCCTTAGCGAATTCGCGACCATAAACATTAGGCTTTCTCCCTGTAACTCCTGGGCCAGAAAATCGGTATGGCCCGGAAACTTGAAATCGTCCGCTTGTATGTTGTTCTTGTTGATGGGTGCAGTGACCAAGACATCTATTTTATCGGTCTTAAGTGCGTTTACGGCTGCCCGGAGGGATTTGATGGCATATTTGCCCCCTTCTTCGGTTGCTTTCCCAAATTCAATCTTCGGAACCTCCTTCCAGACATTTACAATATTGACTTTGCCTTCAACCGCTTGGGCAGCATCCCTTATTCCATGAAAGCTAATATTCAAACCCAAATCGTTTTTCTGTTGCGAGACGGTCTTGTTGGATGCGAAAATTACCGGAGTGCAAAACTCCATCATTCGGGAGTCCAAAAAAGTCTTTAAGGCCACTTCACAGCCAATTCCGTTTAGATCGCCAATGGAAATCCCCAATTTTATTTTTCCCTTTTCCTTCATATAATCTATACCGATATAGCGTACATTTACACTACAAAACTACTCAATTAAAAAGATTCATGTTTACTGGAATTATTGAGACTTTAGGAAGGGTTGAAAAATTAGAAAAAGAAGGTGAAAATCTTCATTTGACCCTTTCTTCGGAAATAACTTCTGAACTAAAAATAGACCAAAGTGTGGCCCATAACGGGGTATGCCTTACCGTAGTCGCCATTGAAGGGAACAACTATACGGTTACTGCCATCGAGGAAACCCTACTAAAGACCAATCTCAGGGATTTGAAGGAGGGGCAGCATGTAAATCTGGAACGCGCCATGGTGCTCGGGGCCCGGTTGGATGGACATATTGTGCAAGGACATGTGGATCAAACTGCTTCTTGCATATCTATTGAAGAAAAGGACGGTAGTTGGATTTTTAGTTTCGCATACGATTCTAGTTTAAACAATGTGACCATTGAGAAAGGCTCCATTACCGTTGATGGGGTAAGTTTAACCGTAGTGGATTCCAAAAAAGATGGTTTTAGTGTGGCGATCATACCCTATACCTATGAGCATACCCGCTTTTATTCTTATAAGTTAGGGACAACGGTCAATTTGGAATTTGATGTAATCGGGAAATACGTGGCCCGCTTGATGGAAAATAGAAGTTAAGCGGGAGGCACTAGATGTTGGGTCTTGGGTCTAAAAGCAAACTCCCCAATACTTGGGGCTATACCTTAATGAATATCTTCCGCTTGTACATGATGTACGCCAACAGGCAATAAAACGCGGCCACGGACAATCCATAGAGCATGGACGAGAGTTTCATGGACATAAAATCGTGGACATAGACCGTATTGAAAAGCCAGCCATGAATGGAGTTTTCCCCATCCACCTTGATCAAATAAAACAGTTTGGTGATAAAACTGGACAAGAAGTACACGGCGATGGCATTGGCTCCAGCATATCTGAAAATACTGCCAAACTGAATTTTCTTTTCATCGGTTATAAAATAAATCAAAGCCAACACCAAATTGGCCCAACCTGCGGTTACCAATACAAAGCTGCTGGTCCAAAGCGCCTTGTT
The DNA here is from genome assembly GCF_023502235.1 of Flagellimonas myxillae. Lineage (GTDB taxonomy): Bacteria > Bacteroidota > Bacteroidia > Flavobacteriales > Flavobacteriaceae > Flagellimonas > Flagellimonas myxillae. The sequence continues at coordinate 58,990 of NZ_JAMFLY010000002.1, forward strand.
GATTGGGAAAACCAAATCCCAAATATGCCCAAGTACCACAAAAGCTACACCCAAAACCACCATCAGTTTTAGTTTGTCCTTGCGGTCGGAGGCCAAAACTAATCCTGTGAAGATTCCCAAGAGCGAACTAACAATAGCCGGAAGAGTACTCAACAATCCTTCTGGGTCATAGTCCGGTTTATAATTATGCGAGCCGAAGATTTTCACATCCAAATAGTTGGCAAAATTGTTTGGTGCCCTTTCCAGGGTAGATGCCACTCCCTCAACAGGAATTAAGGTCATAAGGGCCCAGTATCCCAATAAAAGGGCGGCGGCAATAGCAATCAGTTTTTTCCAATCAAAATTCAAAAATAGAATCGACGCAAAGAAAAATACGACCCCGATACGTTGTAAAACTCCGGGAAAACGTATCGCAGAAAACTCTTTAATAAATGGGAAGCTTATGGTAAACGCACCTAGGAACAATCCCAAACCAATAAGTTTGAGACTTCTGATTGAAATTTTCTTATACGTGGCCGCTTCGGCCGTCTTGTTTTTATAAGCAAACACTATGGAGGTACCCACAATAAAAAGGAAAAATGGGAATACTAAATCTGTAGGGGTATAGCCGTGCCATGAGGCATGCAATAGGGGAGCATATACATTGGACCATGTGCCCGGGGTATTTACCAAAATCATCAAGACTATGGTCAAGCCTCTAAAAATGTCTACGGCTACAATCCTATTCTTCATGGCTTCCTATAGAATATCGTCTTTCATTTTGCCCCAAGCTCTTATGAGTAAGATTCCGGAAACCAATGCAATTGCGGTCATGATCAGCGCAGAGGTGGTTTTGCCGTAAATCCAATGTCCTGTTGAGAACATGAGTGAGTAAATCAAAACCACACCCAGAAGCATGGCTGCTATTCCTGAAGGAACGCTCCACTTTTCCCCGTTATCAATTTCAATCCCTGAAGCTTTGGCTTCGTTGACCACCTTGCCCCATCCAGGACCTCCAGGCTGTATTTTTTTGTAAAAAGACTGTAGCACATCACTGGATTCTGGCTGTGTGACAAAGGTCGCCACTAACCAGATGATGCTTGTAACTATCATCACAAATGGTATTTCCCCCCAATCAGGGAAAACCCCACCATCGGTGGCAAATAACATTGGGCCCAACGGAGTTGCCTTTAGCAATATGGACAAAATACCGGATGCAAACATGGCCGAAATTTCGGTCCAGGCGTTAATACGCCACCAGAACCACCGAAGAATAAAAATAAGCCCCGTTCCCGCACCGAAAAGCAAGAGCATATCAAAAATTTGCATTGCATTCTGCATGGCCAAGGCCAAAAATGCACTTAAAACCATTAGTACAACTGTGGACAAACGACCTACATTAACCATTTGTTTTTCTGTTGCATCGGGATTGACCTGCTTTTTATAAAAGTCAAAAACAATATAAGAAGACCCCCAATTCAATTGGGTGGAAATTGTACTCATATAAGCCGCGACCAAGGAGGCCAAAACAATGCCGAGCAATCCACTTGGCAATTTGGTCAGCATGGCGGAATAGGCCAAATCATGACCCAGTTTATCCGCACCAACATTTGGAAAGGCTTCTGAAATACTTGCTATATCCGGATAAACCACCAAGGACGCTAAAGCAACCAAGATCCAAGGCCATGGTCTTAGGGCATAATGCATAATGTTAAAAAAGAAGGTCGCTGCAATGGCATGATTTTCGTTTTTTGCAGCCAACATTCGTTGCGCAATATATCCTCCACCCCCAGGCTCCCCACCTGGATACCAAGAGCTCCACCATTGTACCGCCAATGGAATAACCAAAAGGGTAATAACCGCTTTGGTATCGCTCATATCGGGTATAATGCTGAGTTTGTCCCTTACGTTTTCATTTTCAACAATCGCTTGAATACCGCCCACTTCTGGAAGATTCACCAAATAGAATGCGGCGCCGATGGCTCCCGCCATGGCCACGAAAAAGAGTAAGAAATCGCTATAGACAACCCCCTTAAATCCTCCCAAGGCACTGAAGACTACCGTAATCAATCCGGCCCCAACCACGGTAACCCATGGTTCCAGGTCCAGCATCACCCCGCCAATCTTGATGGCGGCGAGTGTCACTGCCGACATGGTGATTACATTGAAGATCAGACCAAGATAGACCGCTCTGAATTTTCGAAGAAAGCTTGCGGGCTTTCCGCCATAACGCAGTTCATAAAACTCAAGGTCTGTTTTAACATTGGATTTACGCCAAAGTTTGGCATAAACAAATACCGTTAACATTCCAGTTATCAAGAAACACCACCAGCCCCAGTTACCTGAAACACCCTTGTCACGGACCAAATCCGTCACCAAGTTGGGGGTGTCGGTAGAAAAGGTGGTAGCTACCATAGACATTCCCAACAACCACCAAGGCATACTACGGCCCGATAAAAAGTATTCTGTTGAGTCTTTCCCAGATTTTTTGGATACGTAAATCCCAATGAAAAGTACGATTGCGAAGAATCCGAAGATTATGAAATAATCTAAAGTTTGAATGTCCATTTGGTTATCGTTGGTTAACTGCTAAAGGTATAATTTTTTGGGATACCTTTGCCCTTTGTTCGCTAAACACCCGATTTGACCCTATCGACAACATTGGAGCCTTCTTTAATGGCCTGGGGGCTAGCGTTTACCGCTACTTTTCTAATGGGAACCTCCAAAGCCGGTCTCAAGGGACTCGCCACTTTTAACGTCACTTTACTTGCGTTGGCATTTGGCGCAAGGCAATCCACCGGCTTGATCATGCCCCTACTTATTGTTGGGGACATTTTTGCGGTAATCTACTATAATCGGCATGCTCAATGGAAGTATATTTTGCGGTTTTTGCCCTGGATGTTGGGCGGAATCCTTATCGGTGTCGTTACAGGTAAAGATTTGCCGGAAGAAGAGTTTAAGCTTGGAATGGTTGCCGTTATCTTTATTAGTTTGGGATTGTTGATTTGGTGGGACAAACGCAAATCAAGCCATATCCCCACGCATTGGCTCTTTGCCGGACCGATTGGGATCATGGCGGGAATCTGTACCATGATCGGCAATCTTGCCGGGGCATTTACCAACATTTTCTTTTTGGCAATGCGATTGCCAAAAAATGAATTTGTTGGCACAGCGGCCTGGTTGTTCTTTATTACCAATCTGTTTAAACTTCCCTTCCACATTTTTGTTTGGAAGACCATTACTTGGGAAACCCTGCTCATTGATGTTAAATTGCTGCCGGCCATAGCTCTTGGATTGGTCTGTGGTGTGGCCATAGTAAAAATGATCAACGAGAAAAACTATAAACGATTCATTTTGGTGGTCACGGCCTTTGGGGCCATAGTCATGTTGTTCAGGTGATGGAATACCCGTTTTTATCCCATTGATCAAAATCCTATCTTAAGGCGCTGAAACTTAGCGCTCCGCAATTGGGCAGTCGCTTTTGTGCAAATCAACCTTTATGGGAAATCGAATTCAAACCATCGACGTTTTAAGGGCGCTGACCATGTTCCTTATGATTTTTGTGAACGACCTTTGGTCCTTGACCGGGGTGCCCGACTGGCTAAAACATACAGCGGCCGATGAAGATGGAATGGGGTTTTCCGATATCATTTTTCCTTTGTTCCTATTTATCGTGGGACTTTCGATTCCTCTTGCCATAAACATCAGATTTCAAAAAAAGGAGACCGTTGCCAAAATATCTTGGCATGTCCTGGTTAGAACCTTGGCGTTGTTGGTCATGGGCGTTTTCATGGTCAATTTTGAATCCATTTACGATAAGGCCATGATCATGAATAAAAGTATTTGGGAGATCATCATGGCATTGGCCATCTTTTTAATCTGGATGCATTACAAACGAAATCCGAAAATCAGTAAGGTTCATGAAAACGTGTTGAAAGGGGTCGGGGTCTTACTGCTCATCTTTTTAGCATGGATCTACAAAGGCGGTTCGGCAGAGGAAACCATTTGGATGAGAACCCATTGGTGGGGAATTCTTGGGTTGATCGGGTGGGCCTATTTGCTCAATAGTTTCTTGTACCTATTCCTGCGGAAAAGGGGGGTGCTCTTACTCGTGGCTTTTGTGATTTTGCTATTTATGAACGTTCAGGAAAGCGGCTATTTTGAGATGCTTCCTTCTTTTAAGATCGTTATCAGCGCCTCAAACCATGTATTGGTGATGGGCGGTGTTTTGTGTACCGTGCTTTACCTAAAATTCAAGGAACAAGGAAGGGGAATCATTTCGTTTCTGGGCATAATTTCAGTGATGGGAATGGTCTTTCTGGCATACGGATTTCTTATCCGGCCCGAATTTCCAATCTCAAAAATCCTAGCCACACCTTCTTGGACCGCTATTTGCATCGGCATAGGGCTTTTGAGCTATGTGCTGCTATACCTATTGGTGGACATTCTTGGCTACAGCAAATGGGCAAAACCCATAAAACCTGCAGGCACCAGCACCTTGACCTGTTATTTAATGCCCTATTTTATTTATCCGGTAATTATCTTGATTGGTTTTCAATGGCCAGAATTCCTTTCCCATGGAATCGTTGGCATTGTAAAATCGCTGTTGTTTTCCTTCTTGATTATCCTTTTTGTCGGGTTCTTGGAGAAAAGAAACCTCACCCTAAAAATTTAAGGGTTTACTGGATTAATCCACCCAAAAGGAGGGTGCTACATTGCTTCCCAATACCCTACAATCCCCGCAGGCCCGTTCAATGGCAATAAACTCGGGTTCTTCCCCATAAGCGCTGGGATCGTTATACGTGACATGGCCAAGGCGAACACTTTCCATTAAAGTAAGTGGCTTAATGGGCTTACAAGGGATGGCATAGGAAGGTTTGCGTTCATTGTGGAAGAAGTCTTCATAGTCGAAGAAAATTCGTTTTTCAGAAATGGAGGAGACATCAAAATAACCAAGAACATGTTCTGCCTGGCTTAAATCCGAAAACACATTGCCTTCGAAATACCCTGGCTGATTTTCAGAAAAAACACTTTCCAAACTTGACAGTTCCTTCAGGGTCTCGTAGTAATTATATGCTTTTTCGGACATTGTAAACTGCCTAACCAAAATGCTGTATCTATGGGTAAGAATATAGTTGTTCCGGTTAATAAAATGAACATTGAACCGAACCAATCGGTCCTCTTCTGAATCATCGGTTCTAGTGATAATAATATTCCTGGAATGATCCGAACCGTAACATACACGGGCCTCCTCGGTTCTTGGTACCCGTATCAAAGTTTCGGTATCGGTGATGGCATGGGTGATGGCCCCTGCGGGCACATTGTTGTTATTCACAATTTTAAACTCCATCGGATTCCACCTTGGAGCGATTACGCGATAGGTTTCCTCATATTCAAAACGATAGAATCTAGAAGTCCCTGATGGGTCAAAACTGTCAAGAAAAATGGCCATGCCCTCCTCTCCAAATTCGTTAGTGGTCCTTACGGCGTATACACTGTCTATTTTGGCCTCGCTTTGAAGTTGTGCCGGGTTGGAGGTATAGGATCTACCATTGTTTGTTTGAACGGAAAGGGTGTAGGCTGTGTTTGGTTCCGCTTTAAATGGTGCGTCCGACATGTATTTTCCAGGGCTTACTTCAGAAAAGTTGAGGGTACGATTATCGTTGGTGACAATCTTTACTTGAGCATTCGTTTCGGCTGCTGCGCTATCTTGTTCAAACCGGTATGCCCGGCTCAGGACAATTTGTTGGTCCTTGAGCTCATCCGTAATAAATGCGTCAATCACCAAAGCACTTTCAAACTCCTCAATGGTTGCGTCAAATGGTTCTATACAGCCCGCTAGGGACAGTATGACCATCGTGGCACAAATACCTTTTATAAATTTCGGGTGTTCCATAGTTCACACATTCTTTGTTGTAATCCTGAGAGTTCATATGGATTCTTCGAAGAACCATTTGGACACATCAAATTCACGAAATGCTGGGAGACTATATCTAACTTACGAAAAACTACTGAATTACTTTTTAGGAAGCTCCCAAACTCGAAGAAGGTTTTGGGCGCAAAAAAGCCCCAGTGAGATGTGTGTCTGTTGACACAATCTCGCCTGCTCCCGAAGGTTGCAGGAAAAAAAGGAGCAATTTAAGGGGAAAAGCCAATTGGTAAAATTCCGCTGTAGCACCTATGAGAAAAAGTTGTTGACGGCTAAAGCAAAGCTATGTGGACTATCAAATTAAGAGAGTATGATGAGATTCAGTGGGATAATCTTAGTGAGTTGCTAAAATTCAACCTCGCCAGTGCAAATGTCGAAATAGCAAGGGCATTAATTGGAAGAAAAAACGAGAATACTGGATAACTTGAAACAAATCTAACTTTAAAGTCTCACATATTTTCTCTTTCTCTACTGCCTACTTTAGGTTTAAATGAGCCCAACATCAATTCAGCCAACAATGGTACAACATTCAATTGACCGATGAACTGCTCAGTATGTTCATTGTCAATAAACTCCTGACTCAATCTACCTGCTGGTATGGACTCCTTGGCCAAAGCTACTAGCTCGGGCATCATGGGCACCAAAAAGAAAAAGGCATTTATTGTCAAGAAAGCGACGGCAACGAATTTTAGCTTTAGCCAATTGGGTTTCTCGTTAAATGAAAAGTAAAGTACCATATCAGAAAGAATTTTCAAGGCAAGCCCTGGCAATATCAAGATATAGGCGCTCTTTTCCTTATAGACATAGACGTTATATACAGTATTAGCATCTGCATCACTAAAAATGATACCTATAACAATATGGGATAGGATACCACCAACGTACATGATAGTTCCTATCTCCTGTATAAAGTCAAGAGTTTTGTGAAGTTTCTCGTTGTTCACAACTTACTCTTTGGTTCCCATCCAAAATATGCCCACTGGATATAACTTATACGAGGCAACCGCATTTCTCACGAACGGTAATGGGTCTATGATGGACTTGGCCTCCTCTTCCGTATTGGCGTTGACAAAGAAGACAAAATCCGTCTTGTCATTCTCTTTTTGCGTACCCTCGATATCGAAATATACGTTCTCTATCTGTCCGGAGTTCCAAAGTTCCATCAACTTTTCATTCTGGCCGACCACCATGGTCCTTTCAGGTTTATAGTCGGTGTTCCAAACCGCTACGAACGAGCTTGTTCCTCCCCTTTCCTTTATGGCCTCTTCGTTCCTTTTCAGCCAAAGTGTCCCAACGGGATATGTGGTGTAGGTCGCAATGCCTTTTTCTACCACTACCAGACCGTCCAAAATGGTCTTTGCCTCGGTCTCGTCCGTTGCTTTCAGGGTGAATGTAATGTTCGGGAAATAGGAAAATTTATCGTATTTGGCCTCGGCATCGTAATAGACGTTTTCGACAATGCCGTCTTCCCAAAGTTTACGTAACTGGTCGGACTGGAGCATGGAGTTTTCCATAACCAATTTTTCATTTTTTGTCGCCCAATTGAATACAACCGCATAGTTCTGGGTAATTCTTCGGGTTTGCTGTTCTTCCTCAATGGCTTCAGTTCTGTCGTCCAGTTCCGTAGCCTGTTTTTTGCCCTGATCCTTACAGTTGGTAAGGAAAAGGGCAATCAGTGATAGTGTGATGATTTTTTTCATGGTTTGTGTTTAGTATGACTAATCTATTTTCTTGATGCGATTGGCAAAAATGATAAACCCCAGTCCACCGAGTACTATAAGAAAGCCTGCAACGGAAAGGCCGGAGGACGTACTTTTCAGCAGCGACATAAAAAGGACGAACGAACCTATAAAATTGATGGCACCGACCATTAGCCTGGTCATCAAAATGGACTTGTCCACTTTAAAGCTGCTTCGCAATACGGAAAAGGCGAACATTATCTCGAATAGACCATAGACCATAATGAAATAGGTGGCCATCTTCAGGAACATATCCAAGGTGTCGGGCCAAATTGCAATCAATATTGCAAAGGTCATCAGTCCTGCTCCCTGTAAAAAATGGAATGTTTTTGCAACCTTATGTTGTCCGTTTACCTGGGAAAAGATAAATGCCATTATTCCGGAAACTAAAAGGAAAAGTGGCACCAATATCTTGGAGGTTCCCACCCCGATAGAGGTTGATAGTAATAAGGTTATGCCCGCTGCGAGCATAGATATGCCGCTCAGGGTAAGGTAAATTGGTTTGTTCATAATTCTATTTTGTGATTATTGTTCAATTTAATGGGCGTCCCCCTTTTCCCCATCGACCCATCGTTGCATCATCACCCTTTGGGCGGGGGTCTGTTGGGTTCCACCTGCCAACACATCTAGGAACCTGTCCCAAAGGTTTTTCTTCTTATAAGCCTCTGTTTTTAATTGCTCATAGGCATCCATGTATTCGTCTGTGTATTTGTGCGCTTCCTCAATGGAGTAGCCAGAAGGTATGTGTTTTAATATGGTGTCGCTCAGTTCGTCTATTTCATCCGGAGTGCACTTTTCCATAAGCCCCAATTGGATTCCTATGGCATTGGCCTCTTTGCCCATGAACCCGTGGGATTGCATTAAACTGTTCCATAGTTCGCCCCAATCATCTTTTTTGTTTTCCGGAAGGCTTGATTGACCAAGGCTCTTCATTTTTTCATAGGAAGCCTCCATCTTGGAAACATGCCCCGGATAATCGTTCCATCTGGCAGAAAGGCCCTCGGTTGATTTTTCCTTTATCCTTGAAATGACAAACCGCATGATTTCCTCAAGATGTGATTTTGTGGCGTTGAAATCAATAATTTCACTGGCCCATTGTTGTTTCGTGGTTTCGGAGCCATACATATTGACCATTCCCGTTGCCTTGTCCATATCTTCTTTTAGGACCGCTCCCATGGATTTCATTGATGTCCAGTTTTCGGAAATTGATAAAGCATATTGCCGTATGGACACTACGGCTTCGATAATTGGGTTGAATTCTTTTTGTTCCATATTGTTAAGTTGTTATCTGAATGAAAATTCTTCGTCGTGGATGTCCTGTTGTTTAACGCCCTCCGCCTTGAGCTGTTTGAAAAGGCTTTTTTTCAAGGGTTCAGGCCCGCAGACGAAATAGGACTTCTCTTTTGGGTCACGGATGCTCATATCATCAACATTGATATGCCCTCGCTTGTCGGATGGCCAAAGAATAAAATCTAATAAAGGATTGTTCTTTGCAGTCTCTTCCAAACGCTTTCTGTATGGAGCCTCATCCTCATTGGCAACACACCAAAAAAGAGTGATTTTATTGGTATAATAATCCTTTATCAGCGATAGGAACGGTGTAATGCCGATACCTCCTGCAACCCAAATCTGTTCCTTTTCTTTGGAGTGGGCGGTGGTGAACTTTCCATAAGGTCCCTCTACCCGTACTTCGTCCCCCCCATTGAGCTTATCCGCCAATCCATCCGTAAAATCGCCTAGACCTTTGACGGTAATTTGTAGGTGGCTTTTATCATTGGGGTGACTGCTGATAGTGAAGGGGTGCTGCTCCCTTTTGCTAATTGTTGGAAAAGTGAAAAAGGCGAACTGTCCTGCCCTGAAACCAAGTTCTTTTGCTTTGGGCACAAGTCCTATTTCCGAAATCCCATTGCCCAAATCCTTGACCGTATTCACGGTATAGTAAAGCTTCTTGTTGAAAAGGCCAAAAAGAAAGGCCCGGTAGAACCATGCTACAATACCGACAAAGGCCATTCCGAAAACATAGATTCTTGTAATCGGAAGCTCCTTAATAAGACTCAATACCATAATACCGTGCACTACACCCATTACATAGAACACGCCCATCAATTTGTGGAAGTTTATCCATTTATGGTATGGTATCTTTCTTTTGAAAATTGGGGCTGCCGAAAGGATAACACCAATAAGGATAAGTGCAAATGCATAGAATCCCAATGGTTTGCCTGGATTGAATTCCACTAAGTCCCTTGGTACGACAAAGAAATGTGCCAACAAAAGGAACACGGCAATTACTCCTGACCTACGATGGATAAGGTACATCTTGTCAAGACCACCGAAAAGGTTCTCTACCCATCGGGCTCGTGTGGCCATAAGGAAGTTAAATGCAAAGACCGTAACAACCCAAGATGAAAAAACTTCACCAAGGATACGGTGGGGATTCTTCCAAGTTACATCGGTCAACTCTCCAAAGAACATGGTATCGGAGGATACCTCTTTGAAAGATCCTTGATAGAAGTAAAGGTCTATGGCCCAAAAAATAAAGTGGATACCAACAATGATAGGAAAATAGATTTCCTGCTTAAGTCGTCTCATGGCTATGGTTGTTTTGACAAACCTATAGCTTCTTGATATTCCTCAATTGTATAAATTGGTCATTTTGGCTCTTGAAGAGTGCTGTGGGTGTCTGCCCCGTATGTTTCTTTACCTCACGTATGAAATGGGCCTGATCAAAGAAACCTTTAGGTGGGAAAAACTCTCCTTCGGTTATCTTGAAATAGGCTCGGTAACACTTTTGGATGTTCAGGTATTTTTTAAGTGAGATACCGATATACTTATTCAAATACCTATTGATGTCCCTTTGTGGCCAATATATCTGTTTTGCGACATCCTTTGCCAGAACACTTTCATAATTACTATATAGGTATTGGCTCAATCGTAGCCTGTTGGCCCTAATTTGTTCTTTAGGTGGTAGTTTTTTCTGGAGTATATCCTCTAATTGCTGCACAACGGACTCAAACCCATTAAAGTCAATAGCGTCTATACCGAAAAAATCCGTCTCCTTTTGCGCCACACTATTAAGTATTGAACGGATTTCCCTTTTAAAGATTAACTCTGCAGAAATTATCTTGAACTTTATCCCATAGGTAGTTACTCGTGGGGGTATTACGATGTCTATTTCATTTGCCCAAATCCCAGTCAAAAAATATGCCTTGATCTTACCATCGAGGAGTTGGATAATCAGTTTGAAATACCCATCGGGACAAATGGTCATCTCCTGAGGTTCATCGGAAGGGTTCTCGGCTTTGAAATAAAGAGAGACATAATCGTCCAAGTCCTTGGACGGGTAGATCTCATTATAGACATGGTTGTTACTTATTGACATAAAGGTTTTTGGTTCCCCAAACATACCTTGCCTAGTTTTAATTCAATTGTATAAAATAGTCATTATTTATTCTTTGCCCCCTTATTTGCCCCCTATTCAATAAAAAACCCCTCTAAACCAATTATTTAGAAGGGTTTTATGTGGTCCCACCTGAACCAGTTTGCTACAATAAACCAAAATTTATCATCCAGCGAAAACCTTTAAAATTATCAGTAAAATCAACACTTAGTGGAGATATAGAATAAAATTATTGTTTGTTCCTGTTGGATGAAATTGTATTGTACCGTACATTGCCGTACAAAAATAAGCACTTTTGTACGGTGAATAATTCATCTATTTTATGGCAACAGTAAACTTCATGTACCGCTCCACCAGGGAGAACTCACCCCTCAACGTAAGGTTTTTGTTTAGGCACGAAAACAAGGATTATGTTTTGGGGGCAAAGAGTGAACTGTATATCTATTCCCATGATGAATTACAGGACAACAACAAATTAAGTGCTAAAAAGTATTGGAACGAGCTGCATAGAAAAAAGAAGGCCAAGGACATAAGCCTAGCCAACAAACAAGTCGAAGTCCAAAACAAAACAAACGCCATTGAAAACTGTGTGCTTGGCGCATTCAAAGAATCGGATGTTCGGGATGTCATAAGCAACAAAAATTGGCTGAAGGAAACCTTGGAACTGTTTTACCGGCCAATTAAGGAAAATGAAGACATACCTGTTGATTTAATTCCCTTTTTTGAATACTACATTGGCAAAAAGAAAGGGGAGCTTAGCGATGGTCGCATCAAGACACTACGTGTAACACAACATAAGTTGGAGAAATTTCAATCCGCACGCAAAAAGGTTGTAAAAGTGAACTCCATAAATGATGCTTTTAAAAATGAGTTTTCCGATTACTCCAATGAAAAGCAGTACTCCATTAATACTCTACAAAAGGATTTAAAAATAATCAAGACCGTTTGCCGTCATGCTAAATATTTGGGCTTGGAAGTGCATCCGCAAATGGAAGGCATAAGGTTGCCCCATGAATCTGCGAAGAGTATCTATTTAAACAATGATGAGCTAAACGCTATAAAGGACTTAGTACTTAAACAGGAGTATTTAGATAATGCCCGTGATTGGCTATTGATTTCATGTTATACAGGGCAAAGGGTTTCGGACTTCATGCGCTTTACAAAAGATATGCTTCGATTTGAAGATGATAAGCACTTGCTGGAGTTTAAGCAAGTAAAAACCAATAAACGAATGGTGATTCCAGTTTCAAAAGAAGTTAGGGGAATACTGGCTAAAAGGAACGGAGAATTTCCAAGGCCAATCTCCGACCAGCGGTACAATGACTGGATTAAAGTAGTCTGCGAAAAAGCTAAGATTAATGAACTGTGCGAGGGTAAAAAAAGGGTTAGCATTGCTGCTGAAGGAGTAACGCCAACGAAAAATGATTATAGGGACGTTGTGGGTAAATTTGAAAAATGGGAATTAGTTACAAGCCATATTGGGCGCAGGAGTTTTGCAACAAACCATTACGGCAAAATCCCAACTACGTTTTTAATATATATCACTGGACACAGCACGGAAAAACAATTCCTGTCCTATATAAAAAAGAGCAATAAGGATTTGGCTTTGGAGGCTTATAAATATTTTGAATAATGGAGGAAAAGAAAGAGGACTATTTTTCAAATTCGGAGGGCGCCAAATTTAATGTTCCTGTTAATCTTAACGGAAATATTAAAAACACTATCATTTCACTTAATGAATGGTTATCTGAAGAGCCTGAAAGTAAACTAAGTGAGAGTGAAATCAATACTTTAGCAAAAACCATAAAAGAAACTTTAAACAGAGCTGAGGACTACGTTTATACCACTACGCTAAATAGTCGTGAACTAAATAGATTTTGCGAAGAAGCAAGAGCGCTTTATAGATGTTTTGAATTACTGAATACTCAAATTGGCGAAATAACATATGATGCTGCCTATTTGTTTTACCGAGGTGTCGATGATAAGTTAATTGCAACTAAAAGGAAGTATTCGAAACAACTCGATGAATTTAAAGCCAGGGTTTATGATGGTTTATTAACTGCTCCTAAAGAAGAAATTGAAAACGAATTTCCGCATATTTTTAGGGATTCATTTGCTTACTCCTTGTTTCTTGAAATGAAAAGGGTATATGTAAAAAAAGGAGAACAAAGGAATTTCAGTAATCTTTGGTATAACATGTTAGAGGATCAGCACTTAGTCTGTCGTCAAAATGATTATGTTAAATTCTTAATTGAACAATTTGATATTAGAATAGAAAGAGTCGTGAGTAACGCTAAAGATGACCAATTGAAAACAGCTTTGTACAACAGCATTAAAGAGAATTTATTAAAACAAAGCTATAAAAGCACAATTTAAGCACATTTTTGTGCTAAGGTTTTAAACCACTACCTCCCAACTTTGTCCTGCTGAATAATTAAAGACAGGATAATATGGAATCACCACAATTTTTTCAACCCATTATTAATGATGTAGTCAACAAGGTTGACGCTCGGGTATCTAAATCTTTGGAACAGTTTAAAAAAGAATTACTGGCTAAAGATGCGAATGATGATCTGTTAACTAGGGAACAAGCTGCCGAGTTTTTGCAGATAAACCTTTCAACCTTGTGGCATTGGACAAATGCTGGAAAGATTAAAGCCTACGGAATATCTGGTCACAGGAGGTACTACAAAAGAAGTGAGCTGTTGGAAGCATTGCAGCTTGTAAAAAAATAAGGCTATCGTATGGGAAAGAATACAAATAGCCTTAAAGCTTTGGGCAAGCAAGGTAAACGTAAGAAGAATTTTTCTGTAAAAAAAATAAGTAGCTTTTGGATTCCCGGTTCAAAGGAAAACGATCCGCACTTTGTAATAGAGGAAGCTTTGCTCCGCACGTGGCTTATTCAACAGGGGTTTCGACGAACAAATCAGTTCCACATTTACAGAGTGCATGACGGAAACATGAAAAAGCAAAATCGGTTGGATGTCTTTGCCCACACAATTGATTTTGTTGAAAGCCAATCTTCTTCCCTTAAAAAACCCCTTCGCAATAAGTTCATGAGTTGCGCTTTGAGGCAGTGCGAAGATATTCTGGTTGAACGGAAGGGCACACTTCTTAGCCTGCCCAAAATCAACATAGAACAATAGGACTATGGGAAAGAAAGTCAGAGAATTTTGGGGACTTGGCCCCAAAAATGAATTAGTATTTAAGGAAGCATTGTTTTATGATTTTTTAGAGTTGCATGGGTATAATCGGTTTAGTGCCTTTGGTGTTTATGTAACCGTCAGGTTAATCAAGGGAGTTGCATTCATAAAAACTCCGCAAGATGTCTTTAATGATACTCTGGTGTTCATTAAGAAGCAAAATGATGATGCTTTAAGAACTTGTTGGATGAAGCAGGGCGAGGATATGCTTATCAAACGAAAAGCCATTCTCGGAAGCTTGCCTGAACTCAACCGCGAAAGGTATATGGATACAAAAGAAGAAGTCCGCATTTTTTATCGAAACACAATCGCGGTGATTACACCGAAGGGGAGCCGATTTGAATCATATAAAAAGTTTAAAAAAAGTGGTCAGTTCATTTTTGGTGAACAAATAATCCAAAGGAATTTCCATAGCGATATTAACGAGAATGGGGATTTTGCAAAATTCAGTAGCGTTGTTACCAATGACAAAAAACATCTTTTAAGCTATCGAACTACCTTGGGTTATTTAATATCAACTTATAAGAACCCGTCAATAGCAAGAGCGGTCATCGTCTCCGATATGCAAAGTCAAATTGAGAATGAAGCATTTGGTAGGTCTGGTAAAGGGATTTTCATTAAAAGTCTTTCCCATATGCTGCAAATTGCCGAATACAATGGAAAGGCAACGGACTTAAAGCACGACAAATTTGTTTATCAAAATGTTGATTCCCTAACCTCGCTAATGGTACTGCAAGATGTATCCAAAGATTTTGTTTTTGAAAGTTTGTTTAGTACCCTAACCGATAGCATGAGCATTGAACGCAAGTACCAATCCAAAATCGCTATTCCTTTCTCTGACAGCCCAAAAATTGCATTGACCACCAATTACACCATTCCACAAGATTCTGATAGTTATAAGGATAGAAAACACCTTGTTATGCTCAATAACTTTTTCAATGCTGGGAACAAACCTGAAAAGCATTTCAAAAGAATGCTCTTTGATTGGAACGAAAAGGAGTGGGCAAAATTCGATAATTATATGGCAGAATGCGTACGCTTGTTTTTGGAAAAGGGGCTGGTGAGTTTTGTTGACAAACAGTTCGAACGTCAAAAATTGATTAACCAAACATCGGAAGAATTTGTAGAACTTATTGAGAGCCAATACTGTTTGCTTAACCAATATTTCAAGATTAAGGAAATCGCCAAAGTATTGGATGTTGGGACAGAGGATGCAAGTTCCAAGAGTAGGGTTGTCGGCAAGTGGATTGATTTATATGCCGCCTATAAAGGCCATCAGGTTGAAAGAAGGATAAGTGGAGGGGTAGTTAAGATTTGTTTCAGGCCATAGGCATGAGAGGGTTTCCAAGGAGTTTTATACAAAGCAACCCTACAGACCCTACAAGCGATTTATTTAACCCTACACAACCCTACACCTGTGTAGAGTAACTATCATTCTTGTCAAGCCCTATAATAAGCCGCATGACAATGGAATTGTAGAGTTAGTAGGGTAATTATTAAAAATAGTACGTGTATGTGTATGTATATAAAAAGTTTTTATGCAAAACAACCCTACAGACCCTACAAGCAATTAGCTAAAATTAATGACCGTAGAAAAAGAAGAAGCACGGAAAGCTTATTAATAACATTTTAAATTTTTTATTATGAAAAAACTTTTAAAGTTCAATGAGGATGCCTACAATAACCAAGTGCACACTATCCAAAAAACGCTGACTGTCTTAAAGGACGCATCCGGGAAATTAAGTCGCCATGGCGTGAAAGCATCGCCCAAGTCCTTGATGGACGGAAACGTTTACGGTAGAGCCTTTAAACATTACCAAGGGAAATACAAAAACTCCACTTTTTTTGAAGAGGGCATAAGCTTTGCCAAATACATGGACTTGAAAGAGGTAGATATTGAACCCTTAAAAATTATGGATAAAGAAATCCAAGACCAGTTGGTTATTGTTTTCGGCTTTTATCCCGAAAACCATCAGTACTATTCGTTCTTTGAGCATAGACCTGCTCCCGAGATACACGCAAAAGCAGGGAAGAAAATCTCACTGCCTATAGCCAAACTTTTCAAATGGCTCTCGGAAGATAAAATTGAGGTTACATTGCCAAGACATTACTTTGAATTATATGCAACTTCCGATTTGCAAATTCAAAAAATTGAGGATATAGATAGCTTTATCTCAGCCAGTCAAAGAATGGAAATACCATATGACTTGGTAAAAAAGGCAGTAGGGTGTTGGCTAAACCACTTAACCCATGACCTTGCTAATTATAATATTAACCATCACGAGCTGTTGAGGCTGGTTGGTTAGGATATATAACAGGGCTTGTAAATTGTTTTTAGTTGGTATATTTTTTCCTGTTATCTTGAAAGGCCGTCACATTATAGGCGGCCTTTTTCATTGTTTTTCTGCGCAGATAACAAAAAAACTACACTTTAGGTGTCATATTTTGTTTAATCCACTGAAAATAAAAGGATTTAAAGTGATGTAAGACAGATGACAACAATGGCCACAAAAAAAGAAATCTGGGGAAAGTAATAGCGTGCTACCGTGCGGACCGTATGGCAATCAAAAATAGATTTCCCCAGAGTAACTCAAGATATTTAGGTAATAGCTTGCCTTTAAACGGACATTTGATGAATCGTGTTTGGATGCTTAGCATAGTTCCAAAAAACATTCATTTTATAGGATTTGGGTCACGTATCGAAGAGCTTTACTTAAACTTATTATCGCTCCCTAAGTGGTAACATACATATAAATCGGCCAGATTTCGGTCACGAAAAACACTCCCAAGGCAAATCGGAGTATTCGACCTATTGGCAGGGCTTTGGATTTGATATTTGCCGAATTCACATTCCCTAGCAATTACATGAACCTTCCTGAACCGGGGGGCATTCTACCGTTCCATAGGAACAATACACACAGCAATCTCCTTGCTTGGGTTTTATCAGCTCCTTGCACTGCTCACATTCGTAAAAGAACTGACATGCCTCCATTGGCATTTCCTCTTCTTTTTTATGACCGCAATTGGGGCAACTAATAGTTGATTTTAGGATTGTTTCTTGGGTCATGAATTTAGTTTTTAGGTGCTTTACAGGAGGAAGAACAGCTTTCATGATCACAGCTTTTGGCCGCATTGGAGCAGGAACTCCAAAGCTCCTCCACGGAAGGCATTTTTCCTTCACCGAGTAGCTCTTCTCCATATGCTCTGATGTCCACCAACTTTGATTTATAAACTTCCGGATCTCCAAGCTGGGCAAGTGTTTCATAATTCAGGAAAAACTCATAGAATGTATCCGTAATCTTATCATGCAATTTATCCTCGTTCTCGGTAGATAACACGGTTTTTTCTTTAACTGTGCTAATAATTTGGTCCGCAATAATGGAAGCCTCTTCTTTACTTAACTCGTCCACCTCAGAACCTTTAAGCCAATTTTCACCTTTGCTAAATGATCTGTAGACATCGGTTTGCTCATCTTTGTACAGTTCTATTGCATTTACTTGATGCTTTGCAAAAATGTTTTCAGATGTGCTTTCTTTTGAACTATTACCTGCTCCTTCCTGCCAGACCACGGCGATAACCGTTCCGCCCCTGTTCAACCATGCCTCTGATACCTGGTTGGATTTTTCAAAGTTCTTTAGGATCGGTTTGGCCCTGCTACCACACCCAATGGCAGGTGCAGCATTGCAAACCAATGGAACTTTATAAAAACTTATGTTTTTATCCCCGTTCATAGCCGTTTGATTGCCCGGCTTTTTTTGGATTACTTGATATCCTGTTTCGTTAATCGCGGCTTTTATATTTTCATCATTTACCTGAGAAGGTAAAAAACTTATAATTGCAGTGCCTGCATCATATGAAGCATTAACCGATTGCACCCCTTCCAATTGGGCTACCGCATGCTCGATATGTTGCTCACAACCAGCGCATGTCATTCCTTTTACATCCACCGTTATTTCTTTTATGTTATCGGACATCGCAAAAGTGTCATTTGATTCACTCTCTGGATAGAATATGGAGGAATAGTAGGGAAATGCAAGCATTATTGCGGAAAACATAGTGACAATACCCAGAAATTTCTTGGAATGCCAGAACGAGGTTTTTTCATCCTCGTCACAGGCACATTCCAACTCCTCTTCGGTTCTTGGACGTAACTGCTGATACCATGCAAAAGCCAATACCAAAATAGTAAGACCGATTAAATAAGGTCTAAAAGGTTCGATCCACGAAAAAGTCGATGCAATTCCACCTGTTCCAGCCATTAGCGCCAATACAGGGGTGATACAACATAGGGAAGCCGTAATCGCCGCAAGAACAGAAGTCCCGATCAATTTTTTATTGTTGTTCATAATTCTATACCAATACGTTTTTATCCTTTACCAGTTCAAAAAGAGGACCTAATATGAACGATTTGTCTTTGTTTAGTGCGTAAAAAATGGTCTGTGCCTCTTTCGTGGCATAAATAAGATCTCTATCCTTTAACTTCCTCAAATGTTGGGAAATTGCAGAAACGTTCATTTGCAAAATATCACTCAGGTCACAAACGCAAAGTCTTCCCTCTTTTTGCAACAAAAAAAGAATCTGAAGTCGAACCTTGTTTCCGGCCAAGTTTAGAACTTCGGCGACAAGGCTTAATGAACTATCTAATTCCTCGATTGAAGCACGACAGTCCATTATCTGTTTTGCATCTGCTTCTAACCGTATACATATTTGTTTTCCCATGAACCAAAGATATGTATTTTAGCATTTGCTTAAATAAAAGAATACGTTAAATCATTACCTCCATAAAACGGCCGTTTTATAAATCTGGGTTAGAAAATCTATGTAGTCTTAAAAATTGTTCGTTTTTAGGAACAAGTATGGGGCATCTCCTTCTTCATCCGCCTATATGCAAGAAGTAAACCGTAATAACATCGGAAATTTGAATAAAAAACATCCCCAATATCTGGGGATGTTTTCGTGCTCTTAGCAATATGGAACCATTATTTATCTACCAAATCAGCAGTTTTCTTAAAATTGTCGTCCAAGTTCATTGAAGTTCAAAAAACTCCTGAAAAAACCAGGCTTGTCTCCATTACTACCGTTCCAAAAAAAGAGAGCGATTTACCGCCCTCTTTTAACTCAACAAATAGTTAATGATCATTTCTGCTTTACGGCACAAGTGCTTATCCCAAAAGGGGCATATAACGGGCAAAAACTGATAAAGCTAGTAAGTACAAACACCCCAGCCAATACAAGTAGCACTATCCCCAAAGTACCGCCAATGTTACCGGTGTAATATAGCACTCCAATAATTGCAGCAATTATAAATCGGACAATTCGGTCTGCCGACCCCATATTTTTTTTCATCACATTTGAATTTAATTGAACAAAATTTTTAATAACCACACAAGACCAGTAATCAAGGCAATACAGATGAGGCAAACGAAAAGAAGCTTGATCACCTTTTTTGCCATAATCTTCACTTGGTTATTTCAAAATTAGATTAGAGAATCGATATGGGCAGTGACTGTAGTCACTACTTGTATACCTTAATTTTATTGCCTAATTGCTTTACCAAGCCTTCTCCCTCCAATTTTTTGAGAGCACGGCTGATAACTTCACGAACCGTTCCAAGCTCATCCGCAATCTGTTGATGGGACATCTGAAGTGGATTTTCTTTTTTCAACACTGTCTTTTCCTTTAAATGTTGGTAAAGGCGTATATGAACCTTATCGAACAGTACGTGGTGTATCGTATCCAAAAGCTCGGCATAGCGGCCTTGGTATTGCTGAAAGAAAAATCTATTGATATCAGGATGGGCACTGGTCAACGTATGTAATTCCCGAACCGGAAGAAGAAGCACCTGAGTATCTTCTTCGGTAACTGCAAAAACTTGGCTAGGCTCATTATTGATACTTGCCGAAAATGACATAATGCAACTTTGGTCGGGTTGAATGTAATAGAGCAAAAGCTCCCTATTCTCGTATCGGGTAAATACCTTAATAAGTCCTTCTTGAACAAATGGGATGAGTTTTACAAATTGCCCCTCCCTTAGAATTTCGGTGCCCTTTGCGATTTTCTTGGTAGTGCCCACTTCTGCCAATTTCTGGAACAGCATTTTGTGGGTCGATACGCTTTTGTGTTCGGGTTTCATTGTTCAGATTTGGAAGAAGAATTCATCCATAGTAAATATAAAAAAACCGCCCCAGAGTGAACTTTGGGACGGTTTGCCAGCCTTTCTTTTTCATAGGGGGGTATGTCGATACTTTCAGAAAGGTTTGGGGTGTATATAAAAGGGGTTTATTGTCTTTCAAATGTTAACAGATCGGTTTCCCCGTCGCTGCTCTCATCTATCAGTTCAATCTTTGTGACCGAATAGGATACGATGTTCCAATCTTCCGATAGTTCATTGAAATCCTCAGGCGTGGCAAAAAAGATATTGAAATCGATTTCCCCTGTGGTCTGGCCTCCATTGAAATTACCTATGGTACAACCGTTCTTAAAGCGAAGCCTATCTTCTCCGTTGATTCGTAAGTCCACTTTGGATTCCCCGTTCTCCAGTTCAATTTCGTGAAGTGTCCACGTATCAGGGATATCGGACAAATCGGAAATCGACAGGACCACTTGAATGTTGTTTCCACTGCCCGAGGCTTCCCAGGTACCAGAAAAGCTATCCATGCCCGAGGTAACAGTAACCGTACCATCCGCTGTAAAATTAAAATCATACCCAGTGAAATTACCCTCCAAATCAGTATCATTACGTTCCAATTTGTCCACGAACCAATCCTCACATGCCGTGAGTACTTCTGTAAGTTGGTCGACAGTACAGCTGTCACAATCGTCATCCCCATCATCTTCACTTGAGTTATCATCGTCGGAATCATCGTCCGAATCGTCATCGATGGTTACTGACCATGTGCCTGTAATGGTGACACTACCATTATCAGCCACCAAACTTCCATCTTCATTAAAACTAAAGCCATAACCCTCAAAGTCCGAGGTTTCGTTGGTGCCTGAATCCACAAAGTTCGTTATCGTCCATGGGCCGGCCATTGCCGCATTGCTGATTTCCTCTACATCAGCCTGCAATTGGGCCAAATTTGCCATTTCATCGCTTTCACTATCGTTGGTACAGGCTATTGCCAATGCTGCTAGTGAAACAAATGTTAGTTTGAAAATGTACTTTTTCATAGTATTCTTGTTTTGGGTTATAATTATTTGAAAATCGGTAAGTTCACTTTACCGTTTCAGTTATCATTGTTTCTTAAATACCGGGGCAGTCACCTTCGAAACGGAGGCGGTCATCACCCATTCTAAGGTCGACCTCGCTTTCGCTTGGGTCCTGCTCAATTTCATGCAGGTTCCAGGTGGCATTGAAATCGGTCAAATTGGGAATATTGATGACCACGGATATATTGTTCCCCTCCCCATTGGTCTCCCAGGTGCCCGAAAATGAATCGGAACTTGAATCAGCCGTCAATGTGCCATCACTTTCAAAATTAAAACGGTAGGAAGCATACAGGTCTTCCAAATCCTGGTCGTTGCGTTCCAATTTATCCACGCCCCAATCGGAGCAGCCAACCAAAACCTCTGAAAGTTGGTCTGTGGTACAATTATCACAATCATCATCATTGAAGTCGTTGTCATCGTCCTCATCGCAGTCATCCTTGGCGTTGTCCAAAATATCCTCTAGTTCATCAAGATTTGAGGCTTGGAGTTCTGTACCATCAAATAATATGACCGTTACCGGGAAGTTGACTTGCACGATATCGTCCTCATCCAGTTCATCTATGAATTCATATAGGTCCTTATCGTTATTAAAGGTTATGGTATCAATTACCTCGTTATTGGAATTGAATACCGATGCGGTCACAGGATATTTGATGTCCGCACATTCAATGTCATCATCGAATTCATTCTCCCCATCGCAATCATCCGTGAAGTCGTCCAATTCATCCAAATCGTTAATGACCAGTTCAGTAAAGTCACTTAAGACTATAGTGATGGGGAATATGATCTCAAGGATATCCTCGTCATCGTCAAACTCATCAAAAATGTCCTCAATCGTCTCTAAATCCCTGGGGGAATCCACAATGATTTCAATGCCATCAGCAACAACGGTCACAGGAAGTGCAATGGAAATACAACTCGCGTTGTCAATGATATTGTCATCAGAACCATCCTTGGTAGCTGTGTTCTGCAATAAACCTGCAATGTTGGAATTGGCCTCAAGGGTCTCCTCTTGGGGGCCTTCAATAAAAACGGATTCTTCCTCACGGCAGGAGACCAAGGTCAGGGCCAGAGCAAGAATCATAAGGCTCAATGTTTTCAAAGTGTTTTTCATAGCAT
This sequence comes from Flagellimonas myxillae, assembly GCF_023502235.1. Classification (GTDB taxonomy): domain Bacteria; phylum Bacteroidota; class Bacteroidia; order Flavobacteriales; family Flavobacteriaceae; genus Flagellimonas; species Flagellimonas myxillae. The sequence goes on from NZ_JAMFLY010000002.1 coordinate 81,565, forward strand.
TTGTATTTTATGATTGTAGTATTCAGTACTAAAACAACCCAAACCCAAAAACTCCTGAAGAAAAACAAAGATTTTTATTTGTTTACTTTTAACCTGAACCCAACCGAACAGTTTGAAGAAAGATTTGCGCACGGATATTTGTGAGGATTCCATTTTCAGGGGACTCTATGAACGATTGGCCGATGGCTTGCACGACTATCTCTACTATAAGTATGGGGAAAGACTTGATCCCACTGATAAAACACAAGAGGCATTCATTAAACTTTGGGAAAATTGCAAAAAGGTGACTCCCGCAAAGGCGAAGTCCTTTTTATATACGGTTGCCAATAATTTGATGCTGAACGAGGTCAAGCATCAAAAAGTGGTATTAAAGTACCAAAACGAAAAGCCCAATGAAGTGACCCATGAGTCGCCCGAGTTTCTTTTGGAGAAAGAGGAGTACTTTAAAAAATACCAGGAAGTACTTGCAAGCTTGACCGAGGAGCAGCGAACAGCCTTTCTTTTAAATAAAGCGGAAGGCAAAAAACATGGGGAAATAGCAGAATTATTGGGGGTCACAAGAAAGGTCGTTGAATATAGGATCTACTCAGCTTTTAAAGTGCTAAAGTCGGAACTGAAAGGTTTTAACATAAAATAATCAGGAAAAAAGGCAACTCAGTTGTTCCATAATAAAGTAAGATGCGCATGGACAAAGATTACTTGACACAAAAATGGCTTGCCCGGGAGCTGACTCCCGAGGAAGAAAAGGCATTTGAGGCCCTTGAAGATGTAGCTTTTTTGAAGGGTATTGCAGATGATGCCAAGAATTTCCGTGCCTCACAATTCTCAAAGGCCAAAACTTATAAGGAATTCAAAGAAACCCTTGATGCCCATAGAAGACCTGTAAAGAAATTGAACTGGGTACGGCCCATGATGCGGATCGCTAGCATCTTTATTGTTGGACTTGCTGGGTATTATTTCTTTTTCTATGAAAATTTGACCCGTGTTGAGACCCAATTTGGGCAAAAGACTACCGTAGAGCTTCCCGACAATTCCATAGTTTCGGTAAATGCGCTATCTGAAATTGCTTATAACGAAACGAAATGGAACGATGATAGGACGATAACATTGGAAGGGGAAGCCTTTTTTGATGTGGCCAAGGGAAAACAGTTTGTAGTCAGTACACCGAAGGGAGAGGTCACGGTTTTAGGAACAGAGTTCAATGTAAAACAGAGGGGAAGTTTTTTCGAGGTAAAGTGTTTTGAAGGTACCGTAAGGGTCACTTTAGAACAGCGCGAAACTATACTTAATCAGGGGGACAATATACGCTGGTCCATGGGGGAAATAGAACAAGGCAAAAACACCTATTCAATTCCCCAATGGACGAAAAACGTCAGTGATTTCCAAAGGGTTGCCATATCCCAAGTATTTTCAGAATTAGAAAGACAATACGGGGTGAAGGTCACTTTGGAAAAAGTAGACGGTCAACGCTTGTTTACAGGTGGATTTGTGCATGACAACTTGGATAACGCCCTGAAATCGATTACGGTCCCGTTGAATTTGGACTATGTCATTTTGGAAAACAAAAAAGTCAGGGTGAAGCCACGTGAAAAGTAGACTAACTTTTATATTTTTTCTCTTAACCATACTGAGCTGTATGCCGTTGACGGCCCAGGAAACCCGTGAAACTAAACCTCTGACCATCATTTTGAATGAGCTTCAAGATCGTTTCGAGGTTCGCTTCAATTATGCCTCTGATTTGATTGAGGATATAGGGGTCAAAAACATTGACGATTTTACCAATTTGAGAGATGTCATTAACTTTCTAAATGAAAGTACGGGACTTGATTTTGTCTTTCTATCTGATAATGTAGTTTCAATTAAAGCAAAATCAACAGTACTTTGCGGCTACATCCGCGATAAGGACACTAATGAGCCACTGTCCTACACTACGGTACAGTTCGATGGCAAGGGCACTGTGACCAACGAAGAAGGTTTTTTTGAATTATCCATCAATGATGCTTCCCAAATAGTTCTTATCAGGCATATCGGGCATAGGACCATCCGAAGGGAAGCACGTTTTTTCAATACCGCCAACTGTGGGGTTATCCATATGGTATCGGATCAGCAAAAATTACCAGAAATAGTACTGTCCCATTATTTGATTCGGGGGATGGATAAATTGGACAACGGCTCCTTTCAATTGGATTTTGACCAATTTTCAATTTTACCCGGACTTGTAGAGAAAGACGTACTTCAGTCAGTTCAGGCATTGCCAGGTATAACCAGTATTGATGAAACGGTTTCGAATATCAATATTAGAGGAGGCAGCAACGACCAGAACTTGATTCTTTGGGATAATATCAAAATGTACCAATCCGGTCATTTCTTCGGATTGATTTCCATGTACAATCCCCAAATCACCCAAACGGTAGCCTTGCAAAAAAATGGCACATCTCCGGCATTCACCGATGGAGTTTCAGGAACTATTGCCATGAGCACTGATAAGAACATCAATCCAAGTTTTAAGGGAAGTCTGGGCATCAATCTAATCGATGCGAATGGCTTCATAGATGCACCGATAGGAGAAAATATGTCCGTTCAGGTTGGGGCAAGAAAGGCGATAAGCGATTTTTTTGAGACCCCGACCTATTCTGAATATTTTGACCGTATCGCCCAAGACACAGAGATTGAATCCAACGATGCTCTGGTCACCAACTCGGATATCGAATTTGATTTCTATGATGTCTCCCTGCGGTTCTTGTACAGACCCAGTGATAAGGATTTTTTGAGACTGAACTTCATACATACTGCCAACGAAGTCGTTTTCAACGAAAGTGCCGTTATCGCCAATGATGAAGAGGTCCGGGAAAGCAGTCTTGACCAAACCAGTATTGCTGGCGGTATTTACTATGAACGAAAATGGAACGACAGATTTGAGACTTATATTGATGTCTACGAAACTGATTATAAGTTGAGGGCCATAAACGCGAACGTATTACAAGACCAACGCTTTTTACAGGAGAACATCGTTTCTGAAACGGGTGCACGCTTCGTAGCTCAAAATGAATTGTACGAGAATCTGGTTTTGCGAAATGGCTATCACTTTGTGGAAACCAAGGTCACCAATCTGGACGATGTTGACGACCCGATTTTTCGTCGATTGGAGGGCGAGGTACTTAGGACCCACGGGATTTTCACAGAAGTTGACTGGTCCAGTACGAATGGAAACACATCCCTTAACGCAGGGGTCCGCTTTAACTATCTGGATAAATTCAATAGGCAGCTTTGGGAACCTCGATTGAGTTTCAACCAGCGGTTTTTGGGGCACTTTAATTTGGAGGTTCTGGGAGAGTTCAAGCATCAAAACACCTCACAAATTATCAACTTTCAGAACGATTTTCTAGGTATCGAAAAAAGACGATGGCAACTTTCCAATAATCTGGACATTCCTGTAATACAGAGCAAACAAGGTTCCTTGGGGCTGAGCTATCAAGAATCGGGTTGGTTGATCAATGCCGTAGGATTTTACAAGGAAGTTGATGGTATAACCACACAGAGCCAAGGTTTTCTAGATAGTTTTGAATTTATCAGGACATCAGGAAAATATGATGCTTTTGGACTTGATTTTCTTCTTAGAAAGCAGTTGCAAAAATGGAACTTGTGGTTGAGTTATGGGTATTTGAACAGCACTTACAATTTTGAGGAGTTGACAGAAGTTGAGTTTAGAAGCAATTTTGATACAACCCACTCACTTACTTCGGGCATAACCTTTTCAACGTCAAAATTGAACCTAGCACTTGGAGCCAATTGGCGGACGGGAAAACCGTTTACCCCTACGGTTGCTGGGGATGAAATCGTTGACGGGGACATCAATTACGGGGTGGCCAATTCGGATGAACTGGAGGATTACTTACGTTTGGATTTCTCTGCAATCTATAAGGTCAAAATTGGAAAAAAGACCAAGCTGCGAACAGGAATTTCCATTTGGAACCTACTGAATCGCGAGAATCCGATAAACACTTTTTTTAGGGTAAACCCACAAAACGATGCCCAACAAATTCTTCAGCAGTCCTTAGGGATTACCCCCAATGCAAGTTTGAGACTTTTATTCAACTAATTTAAATAACCACTAAGGCTACCATTAAACTTGATTTGACCTAAAAATGGGCCGTTTATGAGACAGCCTTTTAAAATTTAAAGATATACTGCTAGAGTCTCATTCGTGGTCTCTTGTAGCAGTTTTGTTTATTAACCTTTTTCGAGATGAAATTACATCAGGGCCTGCCGCATGGTCAGCTTCCATTCTTAGTACATTGTGTGTGAGTTTAAAATCACAGCACGGCAGGCATCTCAAGTTTTTTTGTAACCTTATTCCATATCCTTAAGCACCTCTATTATATTACCAAGGGTGTCACATGCAATTACCACTTCATTACGCACAGTGCCCCCAAAACCATTCTTGGCAGTAAACTTTGTAGTAACAATAAGAAACGAATCCCTGTCTATGTATGAAGTTTCCAAATGTTTATAGCTTTCAGAGTCATTAAGAGATTGTTTTATGTATTCCGTCAACTTAATATGGGAGCCATCCCAGGCGCTAAACAGCTTCTGTATATTCTGTTGGTGCTGCTCTTCTTTTGTCAATGGTTTTTCAGGTTCGCCGTCACAAGTAAAATAGAAAAATATGGATACGCCAAAAACTATGGCGATTAGGTAAATGCATCCTTTTTTAATGTCTTGTTTTTTTGATTTTTCAGTCATGCTATAGTTATTATTCAAGACAAAAATATCAAAAATAGGTTATATACAACCTGTTGTAAACAATTCGTTGAATAAACCCTATCGTTTGCAACTTTGAGTTATGTCAAAGCGTGAACGAAAAAAGGAAATACCAATATTTTGCATTGCATTCGGAAAACACATTAGAGCATTGCGTATAAACAATGGTCTTAGTATAGAAGAGATAGCTTTTAAGGCTGGTATTGACGCACAAAATTTAAGAAAATATGAATTGGGAAAGCAAGAAATGAAAATATCAATGCTCAAAAGGATTGCAGATGCTTTCGAAATTACGGTTTCTGAATTAATGAACTTCTAACATAAATCTAACCTCGGTCTTAAGACCGGGGCAAAACATACTTACTTCCAAAAAAATATTTTTTGGACCCAACCCCTATTCTTAGTTTCCGCTTGCGAAACAACTTGGATTTTTGTTTCTTCCTTGAATTTTAAAGAGTCTTTATTTCTATAATATTCTCGTCTTTCGGATTCTTCATTTTTCCTAGCCTCATGAATTACTTCATCAGACCATTCCGATGACCATTTTATTTCACTTTTAGTAATCCAATAATGGGATTTACAATCAAAGCTCCAATTTCCAACCGAAGGCTTAAGGGAAATGGTTTCGCCGTCATATAACAATTTCCATCCCGTAGGATGCAATGGCGTATTAACCTCTCTACCACATCCACAAGCACATTTATGAATGACAGATTTATATTCCAAAGAAATATATATTACACCTTCTTGAATATCATCGGGTATAAACCCAACGAATTGATGCTTAAGCTTCATTGTTGAAAATAGTATTTACATTAACCGAATAACTACTATTAAGCTCTAACCTTTGGTCATTGAAGAAACCATAATATTTCTTCCACTTTATTACAGCAAAAACAGCATTTAAATCATTCAAATCAGCAATCTGTATATTGGTTTTGTAGTCATCATTTTCCCCGTCAGAGAAACTTACTAATCCATCATATACATGCGCTCGTTTATCCGGAGTGCTTAATGTTGTTCTTACGATACCCATTAGCTCATTACCTTCTCTTTCGACGCCAAGTCCACAATCAATAAACGGAATATCTATTGCCTCAAGCTTACTAAATATTTTCTTTTTGATTTGCCCAACATCAATAGCGATAAAAACAAAATCCAAATCATTTAACAAGCTCATATTAGTCTCATTTATATAAATCGGATGAGGTATAATATGTTTGTGCATTTGAGAGTAAACCTCCTTGAAATATTCAACCTTGAACGTATTTATGTCTATCCTTTCCTTAGTAGCGGCACCAGGTGCTCTAAAAGCGTTATGTTGCTTGTATTTATCACCATCGAATAAATGAATCTCCCCTACCAAGGTCTTAGCTACTTTATCCAATATATACGAACCGGTACCGCCCAAACCAATAATTCCAATTTTTAGCCCTGAAAGCTTTTCATTGATAGCATCAATTTCAGCTCTCGAGGAATTAGTATCACTATAATGCAACACTGAATCTGATTGTGGAGATTCAATTACTCTACCCGTTCTAGCTGTTACTTCCGGGAAATAATGCTGTGCTTGTCCTGAGAGAATATTGACATAAGTCTTCATCTTTTCATAATAGGTAGGATACATTGGGTTAGGTTTATGAGAAAATAAATGGTCAACCAAAATCCCGTTTCCCAAGTCTTGCCTTTGACTATTATTAATCAATTGATTCATTGGCGTTCCATTAATATCACATGGTTTTTCTCCAATAAAGTAAGCAACATGGGTATTAGGTTTTGGAGTTGACACGTTGGAAACCAACGTGCCATAAACCAATTCCTTTTTAGCATTCAAATAAGGAACACTATGTATTAAGAGAAAGTTTCCAACTATCTCTACTTCGTAATCATCATTAAGAAGCTCTTTAATACCGAGACTATGATTTATTTGTTTCAGTAACATTGAATATCATTTTATTTTTTACTGAAATAATATCACCCTTGAGCATACTGCCCTCTGGTTTACTCGGTACTCCATTAATATAATTTACAGTATAAATTACATTAGGGTCAGTTGAAACCTTACCATAAGCAAGTATCACAACTTCTTCGAAAGATATTGTCTCCTTAGACCAATCTTTCGGTTTCCCATTAACAATCACACATTCTATTCTCTCTTCAATTTCGCAAGAAACAAAGCAAGAATTTTTAGTTATGGCTATTTTATGTTCCACATCATCTTCATATGTGACCTCAACATCCCCTTTGCGAACTTCTTTTAAATAATTTCGGTCAGAATTAATACCTGACAACTTCATTATCTCGATGGGAGTCATGAAGCATTCCTCTACCTCGTAAGGCTTGCCATCAACTTTTATTAAAAGCTTCTTGTATGGCCTAGCCCGATAAGCTTCGATTCCTGCTGTTTTTAAGTTGACTTCTTCATCAAGTTGAATAGGTGTAAAACCCTTCTCATTGATTTTATAAAGTAGTTCAAACTCTTCTACAGGTGTTAAATCAGCTATGTTCAGAAGGTCCTTTCCAGTAAGTTTTGATTCGCTGGACTCGAATTTCTTATTGTTTATTTTAAAAAAAAACATGTTTCTAAGTATTATGTTATTGTAAAAACTTTGTCCCAAAGCCTTTCTTTAATCCCCAAGCAATTGAGACTAAAAATTATAGACCAACTGGCCTAAATTCAATGAGGAATTTTAAGGGGTTATACCGCGACTAACTACATTTAAATTATTTGATAATCGGGTGGAATGCGGGTGGTTTGGTAGTTTAAAGAAGAATATGTACCTTTGTAGAACGATATTACCAAGGAATTTCTTGGGCCGCGAACCCAAGTATATTCTAAATTAAAATCAAATCAGGTGCATTCCACCTGATTTTTTTTGTTCCATATTGGAACCAAATTTCTTCAAAGATACGAATTATTTTGACACTGGAAAATTGATAACAAAATAGTTAATATTTTTCATTTTGCTTGTATAATAAGCAAAATAAGTTTATCTTCGATGCGTTAAAAAACTATGAGCGACAGAGGGGAATTCTTGTATCAATCTATTCGGAAGAACATTAAAGAACTTCGAAAGGCCAAAGGTCTAGGTCAAGAAAATTTGGCTGAACTTATCTCTTTGAGCAGGTCTTCGATATCAAACATCGAAATAGGCAAGCATCAACCTTCTATATTTACAATCTATGAAATAGCAATAGCATTGGGTTGTAAAATAACTGATTTACTTCCTTCTATGGACACCTATCAATCTTCTCTGGGTACCATAGATGAAAAATATCAATCTATTTTAGATTCTTTACCGCAAGATGAAAGTAAAAAGAGTCTTTTGATAATCAACAAAATATTGCAAAAGGATGACTAGCACCATGATTGAAAGTAAATCCATTGAACTCTTAAATGAGTTTGGATTATTTAAAGCGCCCGTCAATGTTGTTAAGCTTGCAGAAAAAATTGGTATTACAATAGAAGAGCAAGATTTAGACGATGGTGTCTCGGGTTTTTTAGTAAGAAAGGACGGAGCCGACATTATTGGGGTCAATAAATATCACCCTGAAGTGCGAAAAAGATTTACAATCTCACACGAAATTGGACATTTTAAATTACATGTGGAAGTTCCTTTATTTGTGGACTACTACAAAGGTTCAAAACTAAATAGAAAGAATGCCGGGGGCAATTATAGATTGGAAAAACAAGCTAATACCTTTGCTGCTTGTCTTTTGATGCCCAAAAGGTTAATTCTAGATGAACTTGCAAAACTAGACGAGGAGTTAGAGTATGAGCTCAAGCTGTATTCTTTAAGTAAAAAGTTTATTGTAAGTAAAGAAGCAATGGACTACAGATTAAAGGCATTAGGACTTTATGATTACGGCTTCTAAATAAGATGTAAAATCCAATTTACCGTACAAAAACCGTACATTTTATAAATGAAAAAATCCGCAACTTACTAATTAATAGTTTGTTACGGATTTTTAATGTGGTCCCACCTGGGCTCGAACCAGGGACCCCCTGATTATGAGTCAGGTGCTCTAACCAACTGAGCTATAGGACCCGCAATTTTGCGGATGCAATATTAGTGTTTATTTTTCTACACCGCAAGGTTTTAACCCTGCTACACCCCTTTTATTTCCTGACAAAGCTCCACCAAAACCCCATTTGTTCCCTTCGGATGCAAAAAGGCAACAAGTTTGTTGTCCGCACCTTTTTTGGGCTCCTCGTTCAAAACCCTAAACCCTTCCTTCTTCAATCTTGCAATCTCATGTTCAATATCCTCAACGGCAAAGGCAATATGGTGAATCCCTTCTCCCTTTTTCTCCAAAAACTTGGCAATGGGACTGTCCTTAGTGGTGGCTTCCAACAATTCCACTTTATTGGGCCCCGACATAAAAAAGGACGTTTTTACCCCTTCCGACAGCACTTCTTCCATCTTATAAGGTTCCACCCCCAACAATTTGGTAAATAAGGCATTGGAGGCATGAAGGTCGTTTACGGCGATTCCAATATGTTCAATTTTGTCCATTTCCTTTAAATTTTAAGTCGAAACGCTTCCTGATATAAGCTCAAAATTAAGCACTGTATTTGTATCTGCTCATGAGGTTCGTCATTTATTCCGTTATTTTGCACTATGGAAACACAACGACAGAAGAAAATTGCGGGAATTATTCAGAAGGATATTGCGGATATCCTTCAGCGGGCCGCAACTGATGGTGGATTGAAGGGAACCTTGATTTCTGTTTCCAAAGTCTACGTGACCACCGACCTATCCATAGCCAAGGTATATGTAAGTGTATTTCCCAATGACAAGGCCCAAACACTCCTGGAAGGGATGCGATCCAACCATGTATTGATTCGGCACGAGCTTGCCCAGCGTACCAAAAACCAATTGCGAAGGGTGCCTGAGCTCAATTTTTACCATGACGATTCCTTGGAGTACATCGACCAAATAGAAAAATCATTGAAAGGGGATGAAAATCCCATGGAAAATAGGGATTTGTTGGCCAAACGTAAGAAGTCCTGATTTTGAATTTTCCATTTTATATCGCAAAGCGCTACCTGCGTTCCAAAAGCAGTCAAAATGCGGTAAATATTATCAATTTCATCACTTTTCTGGTGATTGTTATCGGTTCGGCTGCGCTTTTTATTGTACTCTCTGCCTTTGCCGGACTAAAGACATTCAGCCTGTCCTTTACCAACACATTCGACCCCGACCTCAAGGCCATTGCCGCGGTCGGAAAACACTTCTCCATTTCGCCGGAGGAAGAAATAGCACTTCAAGATATAGATGGGTTAGCCAACTTTTCCAAGGAACTGGAAGAAATGGCCTACCTAACATTTCGAGAAAAAAGTTGCATTGCATACATCAAGGGAATCGATGGCAACTACCGCTCCGTAACCGGGGTTGACAGCACCCTGTATTTTGGCAACTGGGGAGTTATGGAATTCAACGGAGTGGTTGGAATAGGCATTTATAACCTTCTTGGGGTTCCCTTGGACAACTACCAAAATCCCATGACACTTTTGGTTCCGAAGCCAGGCAAAGGCTCCATTACACCCCAAGGGTTGAACACCAAGCCCTATAATGAAATGCCCATATATGTAAGTGGGGTATATGCCGTGGAGGAAAATCTGGATAAAAAATATGTTTTTGCCCAATTGCCACTTGTGCAGTCCCTTTTGGAAAAGGATAGCACGCAAATTTCAGGTGTCAATTTTAAAATGAACGGCCAAGTTCCTTTGGAAGCTGTACAGGAAGAGATACGGTCCGTTCTTGGAAAGAAAGTGCTGGTCTTGAACCGCCAAGAACAGTACAGTAGCCTGTACCGCATGCTGAACACAGAAAATCTAGCCACCTATTTGATCTTCACCTTGGTGTTGATCATAGCTCTTTTTAATGTGGTTGGGGCCATCATTATGATGATTCTGGATAAGCAACAAAACTCAAAAACCCTGTTTAGTTTGGGGGCTACCATCAAAGAATTGAGACGCATCTATTTTACCCAAGGCCTATTGGTCACATCACTCGGTGGGTGTATCGGTGTTTTGATCGGTTCGCTATTGATCGGTTCGCAATTGGCATTTGGGTGGCTAAGAATCACCCCGTCCTTGGCCTACCCGGTAGAGTTTAATCTGATGAATGTTTTGGTGGTGTTGGGAACCATTGTGGTCCTAGGATTTATTTCCTCAAAAATTGCCAGTAGCCGAATCAACAAAAGGTTGATTACCGCTTAGACAAACTGAAAGTCCCCAAACTTTTGCAATACCTCATCAAAGGCAGCAAAAACATCGGCAGATTCATCGCTGGTGACCATTTTCATTCGGTATTCCTTAAAGTGCGGAATCCCCTTAAAATAGTTGGTATAGTGTCTGCGCGTCTCGAAAACACCCAGTTTTTCCCCTTTCCAATCGATGGACATTTGTAGGTGTCTACGGGCGGCCTCCACACGTTCTTCCATGGAGGGCGGCGCTAAATGTGTTCCCGTTTCAAAAAAGTGCTTTACTTCTTTAAAGAACCAAGGGTTGCCAATGCTTGCCCTTCCAATCATCGCTCCATCCAATCCATATTCGTCACGCATCCTTACTGCGGCCTCTGGCGTATCCACATCCCCATTTCCGAACACCGGAATGTGCATTCTTTGATTGTTCTTTACCTCCGCAATGGGTTTCCAGTTTGCATTCCCTTTGTACATCTGCACCCGGGTACGCCCATGTATGGCGATTGCTTGGATGCCAACATCCTGGAGCCTTTCCGCCACCTCCACAATTTTTATGCTGTCTGAATCCCATCCCAAACGTGTCTTTACCGTAACCGGTAAATAGGTGCGTTTTACGATTTCCTCGGTTAGTTTTACCATCAAGGGAATGTCCCTTAAAATTCCCGCTCCGGCATTTTTGGAAACCACTTTTTTCACTGGACACCCAAAGTTGATGTCAATGATATCCGGATTGGATTTTTCCACAATATCCACCGCCTGCAGCATGGAATCCAGCTCGGCACCAAATATCTGGATGCCCACTGGGCGCTCCTTTTCATAAATATCCAACTTGATGACACTCTTGGCGGCGTCCCGAATAAGTCCTTCCGAAGAAATAAATTCGGTATAGACCACATCGGCACCCTGCTCCTTGCAAAGTGCACGAAAAGGGGGGTCGCTTACATCCTCCATCGGAGCTAGAAGCAACGGAAAATCAGGGAGTTCTATGTTTCCAATCTTCGGCAAATCCTACTTTTTTAGGATTGCAAAAATACAAAATACCGGAAAATCAAGGGTTTATTCTTCTTCTAGGCGGTCACGCTCCTTTTTCTCAATGGCCCGTTCGTTGTCCTGCAGCCTAAAGTTTCCAAAGTTGTACGTGAACCCAAGGCGCACAAATTGGGTTTCGGGCCTGCGCCTATAAAAGTTATCCTGGTTAAGGTAACGCGAGGTATAGGTAGGTACATATTGCTCCAAAATATCCTCTGCGGCAATGGAAATGGTGGCCCTTTTGTCCCAAAGGGACTTTCTCAAGCCTACCGTCAAATTCAATTGCTCATCAGAGACATACGATCCAAATAAAAATTTGGAGGTGTATGTCATGGTGAGTTCCCCCGTAAACGTTCCATCTTTGGAAAGGGTCAAGTAGTTGGCCAAATACCCATAAACACCATCAACCTCGTTGGTGTATTCCTGGTTGTTGCTTTCCACCGCCAAAAAAGTGTCCTCTTCATGAAAAAACGAGGTGTAGGCATAGATAAACCAAAATGGGGCTATTCCTTTACTTACCGAAACATCCAGCCCATACGACTTACTGGCCAGCATGTTCTGTTTTAATTCTACCAAGGTCTGGTCTTGGTTGTCCTGAAAGACCAAGTACCCAATTTTCATCCCATTGTCCCGATAATAAATGTCGAAAAAATACTCGCTGTTCAGGGTATAGTTAAAATTGAAATTGTTGCTGAAGCTTGGCCTTAGGCCGGGGTTTCCCTCCTCAAAATCGCTTTCGTTGAAAAACACGCGAAACGGATTTAAGTCGTTGTACTTGGGCCGTTCCACACCCCTGCCATAATCAAATGCAAAGCTGTGCTTGTCCGAAGGCGAGTACAGTACGTAAAGGGAAGGAAAGGGCTCAAAAAAATCCAAGGTGTTGGTTTGGTTCAGGGTTTCGGAAGTACCATTGGCTTCGGTAAGTTCTCCTCGAATACCCAGCTTCATAGACCATTTTTCCCAACTTTTCACCAAGCTCAAATAGCCAGCATACACATTCTCATCATAAAGGAACACATCCGACAAAGAAGGGTTGATGGTATCGTCGGAACCTATAAAATTTCCAAAGACCACGTTGCTCTCCGAGTTGATTGAGGACACTTTCAGGCCTGTTTCCAGGGAAGCTGTTCCCAAGGGGGTGGAAAAATCGGTTTGTCCCGTCACAATCTGAATGTTCTGGTCGGTACTTGTATCAAATCCAAAATTCCGCATGAACATCCCTCCATTGTCAAAATAATTGGAGTTCAGGTTTTGGAACGATTCCCCATCGTAGTGCGTATAATGCCCATTAAACGATAAGCTGGCCCCTGGTTTCTTCAACTTATGGACATAAGAAAGATCAAATGCGAGGTTGGTGTTGTCGAGATCCGCCACATTCCGAGTCACAAAAGAGGAATCCAACTGTTGAAGTCCATTCCTGATTTCGGCGTCTAGATTGGTTTCTCTTTCCTGCCCAAGGTTAAACGCCAAATTTGAGGTGAGATTCAAACTGTTTCGGTCGTCAAAATCGTAATCCAAGATCAAACTGGCATTCTGTGCTTGGGACGAATGGGTTTCGTTGTACATCGTGGACCATCTCGAAAAAATGGAGTTGGTATCATCAATAAAATTGGTTCCCTTTTTGGTCTTCCTAAGTTCTTTTTTGGGATTGATGGAATAGTTCGCAAAAAGGTTCAGCTTGTCCGTTTTGTAGTAATGGCTCATCCCCGCACTGAATTTTGGTAAAGTCGCCTGTGTATAACTTCCATTTACACTTCCCTTATACCCTGGAACAATATTTTTGGAGGTGACAATGTTCAAAATGGGTCCCCCCTCCGCGTCGTACCTGGCCGGTGGATTGGCAATGACCTCAACAGATTTGATATTGTTCCCGGAAAAGCCTTCCAAAAGTTCCTTTACCTCCTGGCCCGAGAGTTGCACCTTTCGGTCATTCAAATACACCGTGGCGCTTTGCCCCTTAATTTGTAGATCTTCCTGGTTGACGATCACCCCGGGGGTACTTCGTAAAATATCCCACGAACTCCCCTGCGAAACCACCGTGTTTTCCACAGAAAAGACCAGTCTGTCTGCAAGTCTTTGTAGGGTAGGCCGCTTTGCGGTCACCACAACCTCGTCCAGATTATTTGTTTCCAAAGGAATAATCAAGGCCCCCAACGACACATTGCCGGCAATGTCCAATGCCCTGGGTTCGGACCCCCTTCCCACGTAACTGGCCTGTAAAAGATACAGGTCCGGTTCCACCTCTTCCAAGGAAAAATAACCGACCTCATCGGCAGAGGTCCCCATGACAAATGTGGAATCTACTGCTTGTAAAAGAAGAATGTTGGCGTATGGAATAATGTTGTTCTGCTGGTCTACAACCTTCCCGGTAATCTGGTATGTCTGCCCGGACAAAGATATCACGGCAAAAAAAGCCAATAAAAAAATATAGGCAAGGTGTTTCATTTAGTCATCGGGGTTGAATATCAAATCTAAGAAAATATTTTAGAGGGATAGATCGAGCCTCTTGGTCATATTTGTAAAAAACAATGAGCTAGGTGGCTAAAAGAGCTATATTTGCAGATGCTTTAACGCCCTAGATTTTACAGGCAGTTGTTGATATGGAGAAGATTAGGAATTTTTGCATCATTGCACATATAGACCACGGTAAAAGCACCTTGGCAGATCGTTTGTTGGACTTTACCGGTTCCGTTACCGATCGTGAAAAACAGGACCAGTTGTTGGACAATATGGACCTGGAACGGGAACGTGGCATCACCATTAAGAGCCACGCCATACAAATGGAGTATGAGCACCAAGGTGAGACCTATATCCTAAATTTGATCGACACCCCCGGGCACGTGGATTTCTCGTATGAGGTTTCCCGATCTATTGCCGCCTGTGAGGGTGCGCTTTTAATAGTTGACGCTGCGCAAAGTATCCAGGCCCAGACCATATCAAACTTATACTTGGCCCTGGAAAATGATTTGGAAATTATTCCGGTCCTTAATAAAGTGGACTTGCCCAGTGCAAATCCCGAAGAAGTTACGGACGATATAGTTGACCTCCTGGGCTGCGACCCAGAGGAGGTAATTCCTGCCAGTGCCAAGACTGGAATTGGAATCGAAGCTATTTTAACCGCCATTATTGACCGCATTCCCGCACCGGAAGGAAATCCCAATGAACCGCTACAGGCTTTGGTTTTTGATTCTGTATACAATCCGTTTCGTGGTGTGGAAACGTATTTTAGGGTCATAAATGGGGAAATTAAGAAAGGTCAAAAGATTAAGTTTGTGGCTACCAACAAGGACTATTTTGCGGATGAGATCGGCACCTTAAAATTAAACCAGGTTCCCAAACCCGTTATTTCCTCCGGGGATGTGGGTTACCTCATTACGGGAATCAAGGATGCCCGGGAGGTTAAGGTAGGGGACACCATAACAGACGCTGCCAAACCAACCCAAAATGCCATTGAAGGTTTTGAGGACGTTAAGCCCATGGTTTTTGCGGGAATCTATCCGGTGGATACTGAAGATTTTGAGGAGCTTCGTTCCTCCATGGAAAAATTACAGTTGAATGATGCCTCTTTAGTCTTTACTCCGGAAAGTAGTGCCGCGCTAGGTTTTGGATTCAGGTGTGGGTTTCTGGGAATGCTTCACATGGAAATCATTCAGGAGCGCTTGGAGCGTGAGTTCAACATGACCGTTATCACCACGGTGCCAAATGTGAGCTATCACGCATACTCTACCAAGGACAGGGAAACAGCAATCATTGTTAATAATCCTTCGGATTTGCCAGATCCCTCAACCGTGGACCGTGTGGAGGAGCCTTATATTAAAGCCACCATTATTACCAAGGCCGATTTTGTGGGCAATGTAATGTCCTTATGTATCGAAAAGCGCGGTCAAATCACCAATCAAACTTATTTGACCACCGAAAGGGTGGAGCTCACTTTTGATATGCCCTTAGCCGAAATCGTGTTTGATTTTTACGACCGGTTGAAAACCGTTTCAAAGGGGTACGCCTCCTTCGATTATACCCCAATAGGTATGCGAACCTCCAAATTGGTCCGAGTGGATATCCTGTTGAACTCACAACCCGTGGACGCCTTATCTGCATTGGTTCATTTTGATAATGCCCATCACATTGGTAAAAAAATGTGTGAAAAGCTGAAGGAGCTTATCCCAAGGCAGCAATTTGACATACCAATCCAAGCGGCCATCGGTTCCAAGATCATTTCCAGAGAAACCATCAAGGCCCTGAGAAAAGATGTGACCGCCAAATGTTATGGAGGTGATATTTCGAGAAAGCGAAAACTCTTGGAAAAGCAGAAAAAGGGTAAAAAGCGGATGCGCCAAGTAGGTAACGTGGAGATTCCACAGCAAGCTTTTATGGCGGTGCTGAAACTGAACGATTAAGGGTTTTATTCTGCAAAGTCTAACCTGTCCAGTTGGCAACCTTCTGCTACGAATTCCTTAGGGGTTTTGCCTTCCAACTCTTCTGGTCCCATAGTCTTCATATTAACTCCGGCTAAGTACAGGGTATAGGTGTCATTCATATTATCGCAAATTTCAAGTTTATAACCATCCTTTGTCGTACATGCAAAGCACTCAGATGATTTGGCAACCTCGGGGTTTTCATTGGCATCTTCAAGAAGATCAGCCATCTTTATGGCATCCACTGAACAACCCCTGGCCAATGTTATTACCCACAATGAAACAAGTACTGATTTTTTCATTTGGAAAAGATTTAGGTTATTAAAACAGAGGCAATCTAACTGCTGTTGGCCCTAAATCTTGTTCCCAATTGACGGATGCCCGTTTTCAATTGACGGATGAGGGTGTTTGTGCTAAAAAGTTGGGTTTTAAGAGGAATCCCGTGGCTGGGATTTTAGTCAATATCGATGGTTTTTCCCATATAAACCAGCTTATACCCTTCCCCGTTGGGAGAAAAGTCCTTGCTGTTGGCGGGGATAATATCGATGACGCCTGTAGGGGCTTTGGTGAAGACCGGAATGATGTCACTGTCCTTTTTGGTGAGATCTATGAGGTCGTCATAATGTTGTTTGTCCCTCAGGTCAACCTCTTGTATGGCCGGGTATTTTCGCACCACCTCTATCAATTTGATAAAATCATCGGTGTGGGAGAACACACCCTCTTTGGGATTGTCGTTGGGATTGTTCATCTCATCGGAGTTTACCAATCTGAACGCCCCGTTTTCTCCAAATTGCCGTTGGAATTTTTCAATCGCAAATTCATTAATATCAGAATTTCCTGTTAAGGCCAGTAAAAAACCCATGTCGTTCAGCTCAATATTATCCGTTAGTGAGTCCGAAAAAATATCGGCAGTCATGGCTTCAAGACCTAAACGTTGAGCCTTTTCAATATTGGCCTGATTGTTATCTATCAGTACCACGTGCCGGTTGTTGTTCTTAAGATAGTTCCCTATGAGACGTGATACTTTGGAAGCGCCAATGATCAGTACTCCTTCTGATTTCTTTAAGAACACCCCAACAATTTTGGCCACAAAACGTGCGGTGGTCGCATTTAATAATACGGTACCCAGCACTATCATGAACACCAAAGGCGTAATATATTCTGCTCCTGGTTCTCCTTTGCTCAGCAACTTGGAGCCAAATAGCGAAGCAATACCCGCAGCAACAATACCCCTGGGGCCAACCCAACCAATAAAAAGCTTTTCATTGAGTTTTAGATCGGATCCCATCGAACTTAAAAAAACACCCAATGGTCGTATCACAAATACAACAACAGCAAACAGAATGGCGGTGTTCCAATTAAAAATGAGTTCCAGGTCACTAATATTAATGTTGGCCGCCAACAAGATAAATAGGATAGAAATCAACAAAACGCTGAGCGACTCCTTAAAATAAAGAAGCTCCTTCAAATTGGGCAAATTCATATTTCCCATGACCATCCCCATGACCACCACCGCCAGCAATCCGGATTCATGTGCAAACACATCCGATTCTACATACACCAACAATACTACAGAAAGCGAAACCACGTTGAGAAGATAGTGTGGCACCAGGTTCTTCTTGATTACAAATCCCAAGGCATGGGCAAATGTAAATCCAAAGGTAGTCCCGAACAATAGGATCTTTCCAAACTCGATTAAAGCAGTTTTGGTAAACGCCTGACCCTCTCCCACACTGATGAACTCAAAGACCAAAACGGCTACCAAGGCCCCAATGGGGTCTATTAAAATACCTTCCCACTTAAGTACCGCGGATACATCTTTCTTTAAGGGAATGTTTCTTAGAATTGGTGTTATTACCGTTGGCCCCGTAACAATAATCAATGCAGAAAACAGGAACGAAATTTGCCAAGGAAGTTCAAAGATGTAATGTGCAGCCACACCGGCTCCAAAAAAGGTTACCACAGTTCCTACCGTTATCAATTTGGTGATGACCGGGCCCACATTCTTAATTTCGGCCCTTTTAAGGGTAAGTCCTCCTTCAAACAGGATGATGCTGATTGCCAAAGACACAAAATAGTATAGGCCCTCCCCGGGGAAAAGTCCCTTTTGTCCATTCCAAATGGGCTCTATTAGTTTGCCTCCATCCTCCGTGTACAGTGTGGCGATGGGACCCACCAAAAGTCCAATCAGAATCAACGGTAAAATTGCGGGAAGTTTAAAGCGCCATGCCACCCATTGTGCAATGATCCCCAAAATTATGATGCCCGCAAGCTCTACCATGAGTTAGTTTTCTTGAAATTTAACGTTTTTCTTTTAGAATTTTGTCAAACTTCTGACATTGAGTACTTCTTTCTTCATATTGTGTTATATTGACGTCCCATTCTTAAAAAAGCTTTATTGAACGCACCTTTTAAAACCGTTTTGTTCGGGTTTGCCTTCTCTCCAACTTTGAGGACCAATATTCTTGAAACTTCCAGGATAGCTTATTTCTTTGAGGCGAAATTGATTTTGTTACATGTGGGTGAGAAGACCGCAACAAAAGAAGCTCAAATCAAGGGCATTCTATCAGCGGTGGAAAACCGGGGTTTGGAAATTTCCATTCAATGGAAAACAGGAAAGCCGGATGAGGTCTTATTGGCTACTTGCCAAGAATCCAATATAGATTTATTGATTTTGGGGGCGCTTCAGCATGAGAATTTATATCAGTTTTATGTGGGCTCCATTGCAAGAAAGCTAACTAGAAAAGTATGTTGCTCGGTTTTGTTGTTGATAAAGCCATCCGAAGAGCGGGTGCCTTGCCAACATGTGGTTGTCAACGGCCAGGAGGATGAAGATACTCCTTTGGCCATTTCAAACGCCTGCTATGTCTCGCACGCGCTAGGAGCAAAAAGATTGACCATCGTTGAGGAAATTGGACAAAAAGAGGTGGCAGTTGAAATTACTGATGACAAATCCTTGAAAAAGGCCACTATACAGAAAGAACGCTTGAAGCATCGGGAGGATTCACGCGTTCGAAAAATCCTGAAGTCCGTTCCAGAAGGGCATTTAAAAAACCTAAAGGTGAAAACCCAAAGTATTTTTGGAAAAAGCGGGTATTCCATCGGGCATTATGCCGAAGTGGTTCGCGCTGACCTTTTGGTAATGAACGCCCCTAAGAAAATTGGGTTGCTGGATCGCATTTTTCCTCATGACATTGAACATATTTTATCTGATTTACCAACCGACCTCCTAATTGTTAGAAAAACCAATTGACGCCAAAGACCAGCAATACAAATAGCTTTATGAAGGACTTGCCCAAAAACTTGTTTTCGGGTTTTGTGGTGTCCTTGATCGCCCTTCCTCTTGGGCTGGGCCTGGCCATTGCAAGTGATGCTCCTCCCATATCTGGGATTATTGCCGCTATTGTAGGGGGAACGGTTGTTGCCTTGTTGGGAGGGTCCAATGTAACCATAACCGGACCGGGCAATGGTCTGGTAATTGTTTTGCTTGGAGCTATAACCACTCTTGGCGCAGGAGACCTATATCAAGGCTACCTTTTTACTTTGGCGGCCATTGTGGTTTCCGGCATCTTGATGTTGCTGCTAGGTTTCCTAAAAATGGGGCGCTTGGCCGATTTTTTTCCGGCCTCTGCCATAGAAGGGATGTTAGCGGCCATTGGATGGGGCATTTTTGCAAAACAATTCCATATCATGATTGGCCACAACAACGAACATGGTAGTATCGTAAAATTACTGGCACAAATACCCGCCGGGCTTACAGACTTGGTTCAAAACTCAACAACTGAAGAGATGGTTGCGGCCGGAATTGGAATCATAAGCCTCTTGATCATGGTTTTTTATTCCAAAATCAGGAATCGCTTTTTCCAGCTGATTCCAGCTCCTATGTGGATACTAATTCTGTCTGTTGGATTTAGCTATTCCTTTGGTTGGTTGGATTTGCCATTTCCGTTAGACCCTTCATACTTGATTTCCATTCCGGAAAACGTGATTTCCAATTTGGCCTTCCCGGATTTTTCCAAGATCCATCACAAAGAATTCATAATCAGTGTTTTTGCCATAACGCTTATCGCTAGCATCGAATCCCTGCTCAGCATAAAGGCCGTGGACAAACTAGACCCTCAAAGTAGGAGGTCCAATGTAAATAAAGACCTAAAAGCTCTTGGCCTTGCAACATCTTTAAGTGGTTTGGTTGGGGGGTTAAATGTGGTCACCGTAATTGCTCGTAGCTCCGTAAATGTGAACAATGGGGCCACCAATCGATCCGCCAATTTTTTCCATGCCGCATTTTTAGTAGTGTTCATATTATTGTTCCAGGAGCAGTTAAAGAAGATTCCGTTGGCGGCATTAGCGGCTATCTTGGTCTATACAGGCTATAAATTGGCCACTCCAAAAACCTTTAGAAAAGTGGCCAAAATTGGAAATGAACAAATTGTGATTTTCCTGACCACCTTACTCACCACCTTGTTCACCAACCTCATTACCGGAATCAGCATTGGTATATTAACCACCTTGATATTGCATATTGTCATAAACAAAAGTGTTGTATTGTTTTTGGGCAATGTGTTCAAACCCAATGTTCTTATGTTTCAGGAGCCAGAGGACAAGAATTACTATGTTAGCGTTAAATACTTCTGCAGTTTCCTGAATTTTTACAAGCTCAAAAACAAGCTGGATGCTATTCCAGAAGACCAACATGTGGTGGTAGACCTATCTATGTGTGGCTTTGTAGACCATACGGTTATGGAAGGATTGGAAACCTACATGGACACTTTTGCCAAAAAAGGGGGAAGTATGGAAATTGTAGGTCTGGACAAGCATGGAGCCGATTCCAAACATCCCTTTGCCATTCGCAAAATATTGCCGCTGGAAACGCTAAAGCCCATTGAAAAATACTTTACAAAAAGACAGGCGCGGCTAAAGGAAACTGCCCTAGAGTTTGATTGGGCCTATGATGCCAAGAAAAATGCCCGCACCCATTTCCTCAACGACTTTATCTTCTTCAGAACACGTGAGATAAGTTATTTGTACAACCATCTCTCAGAAGAAAATGGAAACTGCTCTGTTTTTGATCTGGAATTTACCGAGGGGGCCTTTGTGGCCAAGGAGGTAATCAAATCTACGGTAATGTACATTGCTCTCCCTGAGGCAACACCCATTTTTACCTTGGATAAAGAAGGGCTATTGGAGCGGTTATACAAATTGGCAGGGTTTCAGGATATTTCCATAGAAAACCATCCCGATTTTAACCGTCGCTTTTTCTTGAGCGGAGAGAAAACCAGGGAAATCCAGCATTTATTCCATCATGAACTTATCCTCTTTTTGGAAAGTAATCCGTATTATCATGTAGAATCCAACGGGCATTCCCTTTTGATTCTTAAAAAAGAACGATTGCTGAGTGTTCAGGAAACCAAGGCCATGATCTATTTTGGACAGCAGCTCACCAAACTTTTGAGACAATCCGTGCCTGTTTGATTTTTGTTAAAATAGGGCCAATAAACCTATGTTTTTTAGCCATTTAAGGCCTGCTTTTCTTATTTTGCACGCCATTTGCTTTTCTGAATGACTATTTATCCCATTGAGACCGGAAATTTTAAATTGGATGGTGGGGCCATGTTTGGGGTGGTTCCCAAGTCCATCTGGAGCAGAACCAACCCGGCAGATAACAACAACATGATCGACTTGGCCGCCCGTTGTCTGTTAATTGAAGATAGCGATAGGCTAATTTTGATTGATAATGGTCTGGGGAACAAGCAATCTGAAAAATTCTTCAGTTACTACTACCGTTGGGGAAATCATAGTTTGGACGCTTCACTGGAAGCCTTGGGTTTTCATAGGGACGACGTTACGGACGTATTTTTGACCCACCTCCATTTTGATCATTGCGGTGGCAGCATTCAATGGAACAAGAACAGGACAGGCTACGAACCGGCTTTTAAAAATGCACGGTTTTGGTCCAATAAGGACCATTGGGAATGGGCGACCCATCCCAATGCCCGTGAAAAGGCGTCCTTTTTAAAGGAAAACCTTTTGCCCATGCAAGAGAGCGGGCAGCTGCATTTTATAGATCGAAAGCAGGGAGCTTTTCAAGAGGGGTCCGAGCTAGGCTTCGGCATTCTTTTTGCGGATGGACATACAGAAAAACAGATGCTTCCCCATATTACCTATAAGGATAAGACGGTTGTTTTCGTGGCGGACCTGATCCCTACAGTGGGCCACATTCCCGTTCCTTATGTTATGGGATACGATACCCGCCCTCTTCTGACCTTAAACGAAAAAGCAAGGTTTTTGGATACTGTTGCTGATAATGGTTATCTGCTCTTTTTTGAGCATGACGCACACAACCAACTTTGCACTTTGAAAAAAACAGAAAAAGGTGCACGATTGGACGAATCGTTTACTTTTGAAGAAATATTCAAACCACAATAAATTTTACAATTCTTATAAAATCATATATATGAATCACAGCTATTTCAGACTTTCCTTCGCTTTGGCTTCTGCTTCCCTTTTTCTAATGGGGTGTGGCTCTACCACCTTGGTCTCAACTCCAGTTGAAAATATCGACGCCATCCCATTAAAAGTGTCAGACCTAACAGAGTATCAGAAAAAAACCTGGGGTCATGCAGACCTTGTTACCGATACTATCCCTGGCATGAGCGTGGACAAGGCCTACAAGGAAATCATCAAGAACAAACATGGAAAAACTGTGGTCGTGGCCGTAGTGGATTCAGGTATTGATATAGACCATGAGGATTTGGATGGGGTGCTTTGGACCAATAAGGGCGAACGTCCGAACAACGGTCGCGACGACGACGGAAATGGGTATATCGATGATATTCATGGCTACAACTTTTTGGGCGAGGCTTACAACGAGCAGTTGGAATATGTGCGCATGCTACGTTTGGGTGTCGGTGATGCCTCCGCTAGGGCCAAAGCTCGATTAAAGTTGGATGAAGCCTATCCAAAAGCCCTGCAAAACAAACAACAATACGAGCAAATTTACCAAGTGGTAAAAACTGCTGATGCCGCGGTTAAAAAAGAACTCGGAAAAGACAATTATACTAAAAAGGACCTGCTGTCCATTGAGCCCAAATCGGAGGAAATGAAGCAGAACATTGCCGTTATTTCCCAAATGTATTCTTACGGGGAGAGCATTTCAAGTGTATTGGAGGAGCTTAACGAGGGCATTACCTACTTTACGGATCAGGTCAACTACAACCTCAACAAGGATTTTGATGGTAGACAGCCCCTCGGTGATAATCCTTACGATTTTAACGACAAAACATACGGCAATGGCAACCCTAAAAACAGGGTGGACACGGAAAGCCACGGCACCCATGTTGCCGGAATTATCGCAGCAGAGCGCAATAACGGCAAAGGAGTCAACGGTGTTGCCAAAAATGTAAAAATCATGAGCTTGCGGGCGGTGCCCAATGGCGACGAGTACGATAAGGATATCGCCTTGGCCATCAGGTATGCCGTGGATAACGGGGCCAAGATCATCAACTGTAGTTTTGGGAAGTCGTTTTCTCCCAATGCCCAGTGGGTTTATGATGCCATCAGGTATGCCGCTTCCAAAGATGTTTTAATTGTACACGCTGCAGGAAACGATGGGAATGACCTGGACAATCCAGAAAACCCCAATTATCCAAATGACCACAAGTTTGGCTCCACAGAAATTGCCAACAATGTAATCACCGTTGGAGCATTGACCAGCAGTTACGGGTCCGAAATGGTAGCTAACTTCTCCAATTATGGCAATCAAAATGTGGATGTTTTTGCGCCAGGTGCTGCCATTTATTCCACTTTACCCAACAATGAATATGACTTTATGGGAGGCACCTCTATGGCCGCTCCCGCAGTGGCTGGTGTAGCCGCTTTGATACGATCCTATTACCCGCGACTGTCGGCTGTGCAGGTAAAACAGATTATAATTGAATCTGGGTTGAGTTCCAAGGCTTCCGTAATAGTCGCCGGGGATCCTTCCAATGCTTCCACCTTCGATAAAATTTCCAAATCTGGAAAAATTGTGAACGCGTTTAATGCCCTTCTGTTGGCCGAAAGCATTTCCAAAGGAAGAGCCACACTAACGTACAATACCAAATAAAACCATGAGAAAATCCCAAGTTTTTCTGCTTTCCATATTCAGCGGATTGTTATCCCTTTCCGCACAGAACACCTCGTATTGGCAACAACATGTAGACTATACCATGGATGTTGAAATGGACGTGAAGACCTTTCAATATGGAGGAACCCAAAAATTGATCTATACCAATAATTCTCCCGACGTTCTGAACAGGGTATATTATCATTTGTTCTTCAATGCCTTTCAACCTGGGAGCCAAATGGATGCCCGCCTACAGAGCATTAAAGATCCCGATGGGCGGATGATGGAAAATGGAAAAAGTAGAATCGCTTCTCTCTCTGAAACCGACATGGGTTATCTGCATGTCCAGTCGTTGACTCAGGACGGTAAACCGGTAACTTTTGTGGAAGAAGGGACCATATTGGTGGTCGACTTGGCAACTCCGCTTCCTTCTGGAGGGAAAACCACTTTGGAAATGGAATTTAAGGGACAGGTACCGGCACAAATCAGAAGATCTGGGCGAAACAGCAGTGAGGGTGTAGCCCTTTCCATGAGCCAATGGTATCCCAAATTGTCCGAGTACGACTTTGAGGGTTGGCACGCCAATCCCTATATCGCCCGGGAATTTCATGGGGTTTGGGGAGATTTTGATGTGAAATTGACCCTGGACAAAGACTATGTGGTGGGGGGTACAGGATATCTTCAAAACCCACAGGAAGTCGGTCATGGTTATGAAACACCCGGCACCAAGGTAAAAACTAAGGGCAAAACCCTGACATGGCATTTTAAAGCACCCAATGTCCATGATTTTATGTGGGGTGCCGACCCAGAGTATATTCATGATACTTTGCAAATGGAAGATGGCCCCGCGCTTCATTTCTACTATAAGAACGACCCTGAGATTTTGGACAACTGGAAAAAATTACAGTCCAAAACAGCGGATGCAATGCGATTCTTCAACAAAAACATTGGTGAATATCCATACAAGCAATATTCCGTGGTCCAAGGTGGCGACGGAGGTATGGAATATGCCATGAGCACCTTGATTACAGGAAAGCGCTCCTTTGAAAGCCTTGTTGGGGTCATGGTCCATGAATTGGCACATTCCTGGTTTCAACATGTGTTGGCCACAAATGAATCCAAGCATGAATGGATGGATGAAGGCTTTACCACTTTTATAAGTAGTTTGTGCATGAACGAGATTATGGAACAGGGCAAGGACAACCCCTTTGAAGGTTCCTATAAGGGCTACTACGCCTTGGTCAATTCCGGATTGGAAAAACCTCAGGCAACCCATGCGGACCGTTATGCCACTAATTTTGCCTACGGAATTGCCGCCTACAGTAAGGGCGCGATATTCTTATCGCAATTGGGCTATATTATCGGCCAGGACAAGCTCATGGAGACAGTGCGGAAATACTATGAAGACTTTAAGTTTAAGCACCCAGTTCCCAATGATGTTAAGCGCAGTGCGGAAAAAATCTCGGGCATGGAGCTCGACTGGTATTTGGTAGATTGGACGCAAACCACCAACACCATCGACTACGGCATCAAAAGTGTTGTGGCCGAAGGCAATAAAACCAAAGTTGCCTTGGAAAGAATTGGGGACATGCCCATGCCTATTGACCTATTACTAGCCAAGAGCGATGGTACCCAAGAAACCTATTATATCCCGCTTCAAATAATGCGTGGCGAAAAGGAAAATCCGTATCCAAGTTTAAATAGGACTGTGGCCAAGGATTGGATGTGGGCGCATTCCGTTTATGAGTTGATCATTGAGGTTCCTTTGGATGAAATCCAAGCTTTGGTCATTGACCCTTCGCAACTTATGGCCGATATAAATGGAGAAAACAATGTGTACCAACCCAAAGAATGAAGCCTGATTTCTATCTTTAGGTGAACCAATGCCCGCTGGGCCGTAGAATTCCCATGAAAGCTTCACTTGGCAAAAACGAAAAGCTCAAGAGCAAAAAGCTGTTTGAGCAACTTTTTGTGGAGGGAAAAAGCATTAGCGCTTTTCCCGTAAAACTGCTGTATTCCGAATGTGAATTCGAGGATGTTCTTTTTAAAGTTGGGGTGGTCGCCCCCAAGAAAAAATTCAGAAGTGCGGTAAAACGAAATAGGATCAAACGCCTGCTTCGAGAATCGTACAGGCTTAATAAGCAGCTCCTTTTTAACAATGTGGAGGGAAACTTTGCGTTTCTATTTTTATACCTTGGGAACAAGATGCCCAAGGCAAAAGAAGTGGACAAGGCTGTGGTTCAGCTATTGGAAACCTTTCTAAAAAAAGAGTCCCATGAAAAAATCGATCAATAAAAGAATTTGGGTTCCCGTTTTGGCGGTCACCATCCTAGTGGCTACCTCCGGATTTAAAAGTGATTTTTTTGAGATTGCGAAGCAACTAGAAATCTTCACTACGCTCTTTAAGGAGCTCAACATGAATTACGTGGATGAAACCAATCCTGCAGAACTCATGGACACGGCCATCAAGAACATGTTGGAGGGTTTGGACCCCTATACCCGTTTTTTGAATGAACAGGATGTTGAGGCCTTCAAAATAAATAATGCAGGGGAGTATTCCGGAATTGGAGCCCTGGTCCGTTCTTATGAAAGCAAATTGCTGATTGTTGAACCCTACAAGGGTTATCCCGCAGACAAGGCTGGGTTAAAAGCCGGAGATGAGATCATTAAAATTGGGGACATCAAGGTGGCCGACTTTGACGATAATGCCAGTGAGCTGCTCAAAGGGGCCAATAACACTTCGGTTGAAGTTACTTTTGTTAGACAGGGAGAGACCAAAACAGCCACATTGAACCGGGAAGGTGTAGAAGTGGATGCTGTTCCGTTTTACGACATGGTCGATGACAAAACCGGCTATATTGTGCTTGCACGGTTCAACAGAAAAGCATCCAGTCAAACCAAATCGGCCTTACAGGATTTAAAGGGAAGAGGTGCCCAGCAATTGGTATTGGACCTTCGCGGCAATCCCGGTGGGCTTCTTTCAGAGGCCATCAATGTTACCAATCTTTTTGTGCCAAAAGGAGAGCTTATCGTGACCACAAAATCCAAGGTAAAAAAGTTTAACCAGGAATATAAGACCAAAAACCAGCCAGAGGATTTGGATATCCCCCTTGTGGTTCTGGTGGATGGAAGAAGCGCCTCTGCCAGTGAAATTGTGTCTGGCGGTCTGCAAGATTTGGATAGGGCCGTGGTCATGGGGGCGCGGAGTTTTGGAAAAGGACTGGTCCAGCGTCCGCTCAAACTCACCTATGGCACCCAATTAAAAGTGACCATCTCCAGATATTACACCCCTTCGGGCCGATGCATTCAATCTTTGGATTATTGGAATCGGGATGAAGATGGCAATGCCGTACGTAATACCCAATTCAAGGAATTTACAACGAGAAATGGCCGGAAAGTACAGGACGGCGGCGGCGTAATGCCCGATATCGAGATTGCTTCCATCAAATCCAATAGCCTTATCGATGCGTTGGACCAAAACAATATCATTTTCGACTTTGCCACGGACTTTTATTACGATCATTCGTTTGGGAATGTGGATGATTTTAATTTTACCGCCGCTGATTTTAATGCCTTTAAAAAGTATGCCCAAACCCAGGATTTTTCTTTTCAAACAGAAACGGAGGAACTTTTGGAGCAAACCATGAACTCCGAGGAACATCTATTGGGTTCTGAGGTCCAAGAAAAATACAAGGATTTGCTATTGGCCGTCAACAAGGGTAAAATTTCCGCTTTGGACACCTTCCAAAAAGAAATCCAAAAAACGCTGGAGGATGAGATTGTAAAACGCTATTTCTACCGAGAGGGGCTATATCAATACTATCTAAAGCAAGACGAAGCCATTTTGACTGCTTCCACTTTGCTGAGCGATTCGCCCAAGTACCACAGCATTCTTAACTAAGTTATGCGGGGCTGGCCTTGGTTCATCTTGATTTTGTTCCTAGGTTGGTCGCTCCATGGCCAGGAATTGCCTGCAATTGGAAAAGTACATGATTCCATCGTAGTTGATGGGGATCCCAACGAGACTTTTGCCCTTTATCTACCCAATTCCTTTTCCAAGAAAATACCCAGTTCCATTGTTTTTGTTTTTGATCCCGCCGCGCGGGGAGCTGTTGGGGTTCAGACATTTATACCAGCAGCCGAGAAATACGGGCATATTTTAGTGTGTTCCAACAATTCCCGAAACGCCCCATACGAGCGGAACTTCGAAATTGCCAATCGTCTCTTCAACCACATTTTTGCACATTTCAATATTGACGAAGACTCCATTTACGCGACTGGTTTTTCCGGTGGGGCACGATTAGCCACAGCAATCGCTTCCCTTACCGATAAGTTTGCCGGGGTTATTGGTTGTGGTGCCGGTTTTTCAGGGATACGGGAATATATGCCAGGAGCACAGCGGTATGCATACGTGGGCCTATGTGGGGATAGAGACATGAACTACAAGGAAATGTTGGAAAATAAAGGCTACCTCAACCTAATCCAGTTCAACGGCACCCTAGTCACCTACGATGGGGAACACCGATGGCCACCAGAAACTCAAATTTTAAGGGCATTCGACTGGCTTCAGCTTCAAAAATTGAAAAAGGAACGGCCTGTACCCATGGCCCAAATTCAACGAGCATATCAAAGAGATTCTGAGCTGCTGATGCAATTCAGAGAGGAAGGCAGCCTACTATTTGAGGCGGAACAACACGAGCGGATGGTCAAGGACTATGCGGGAATCTTGGAGGTGGACAGCTTAAAAGTCCAATATGCGGCCTTATTAAATTCCAAAGTATTGAAACAACAATTGGAGGCGGTAGAGACGGCTTTGGAAAAAGAAAGGGAATGGGTGGGCAAACTGGACACCCAATTGCAAAGGGATTTGATGATTCCGGATAAAACAAATTGGAATTGGTGGAAGAAAGAGCTTGGGAAATTGGAAAAGCTAAAAGACAAAGGGGGGCAAGAAATGCAGAAAATGGTGTTTCGTATTCGATTCGATTTGTTTGTACGGGCCTATTCCCGCAAAAATGAGCTTCTCCATCAACAATCCACTGCACAATCCAAATGGATCGACACCCTTCTGGAACTGCTCAATCCTAAGTAATTGGCATGGTTTTGGATTTTGATGCTGAAACCTGATGCCATGAAAACCATCTTCCTTTCCATCTGTCTGCTTTTTTGTATTTCCTCCGTCAGCGCCCAAAAAATATTCGCTGTGGACCGGGATTACAAGGCTGATGTAAAGGTCTTTGTGGCTGACAGGGATTATAAAGCCGATCTATTGGTCCATAAAGTAAGTGCCGATAACAAGGCCAATGGAAATGAAGGCCGTTGGTTCTTCACTGAAAGGGATTATCAAGCAGATACAAAGGTCTTCTTCACCGATAGGGATTATCAGGCCGATTTGATCATTTTCTTCGTTGATGTGGAATATAAGGCACAGTGGAGAAAAAAATCCAAAATTTACTTAATGCAGTAGCCATTCTTTGATCTCACTTATACGCAATCAAGTGAGCCAAATTGTTAGCAATTGGAAACGAGCTTAATTGATGCTTTTCCCTACATTCATAAAACCATTGGACCCAACTATCAAATAATTGCACCAACACTGCGGCTATTTTGTTATATTTCTGGGTATGGAAAAAATCCGCCGCGAGGAAATCCGAATCATTGCCAAAAACAGCAACTGGTCCGCATCTTCAATTTCCCAGACATTGCAGGAGAAAGTTTATAGCAAGTCGGAGGACTGGCTAAAATTTTTGAAAGTCTTCTTTTTGGGCCTCGGAGTAACCTTCACCGTTGCCGGAATCATCTTTTTCTTTTCCTATAATTGGGATGCCCTTCACAAGTTTGTCAAACTTGGCTTGATCGGCGCTCTTTTTGTGGCTACGACATTGACCGCAGTATTGATAGCGTTAAATCCTTTGGTTAAAAAGGCCTTACTTACGGCAAGCGCCATATTAGTCGGGGTTTTCTTGGCCGTGTTTGGCCAGGTCTACCAGACCGGTGCCAATGCTTATGACCTGTTCCTCAATTGGACATTGTTGGTGGCCCTTTGGGTGGTCGTGATAAATTTCGCCCCACTCTGGACGGTTTTTGTAACCCTTATAAACATTACGATCATACTATATTCGGAGCAAGTGGCACATGGGTGGTCGGATGTGTTTCTGCACACCTTGCTGTTTTGGGTCAATAGCTTGATTTTGATACTATTTATTTTGGGTCCTGTATGGATAAAAAAGGCAGGAGCTCCATCTTGGTTTACACATTTAATTGCTTTGGCCGCCGTTATTTATGCCACCATGGGCACCTGTGTCGGTATTTTTGATACCCCTGAGACATCGTTCTACCTGCTAATGTTTACGGGTACTATGCTCTATGCCGCTGGGGCTTGGTATGGGTTACAGGCCCAAAGTGCCTTTTACCTTTCCATCATTGGATTTAGTTTGATCATTATCTGTTCGGCGTTTCTCATCAAATTGTCCGAAGATGCGGGAATGTTTCTTTTCCTTAGCCTATTTATCATTGCGAGCGTTACCGCTTTAATTATGATGCTCATAAAACTTCATAAAAAATGGAACCAGCAAACCGGATAAAATCGTTGCTAAATAGCATCCCAACGGAAGGAGAGCTTCAGTGCGACGATAGCGCCATTCTCCAGGAACTGCAACAAAGTGGTGCAGAGGACTCCAGTTTGGCCATTAAGGTGCTTTCCATTTTTGGAGGATTTCTGGCTTCCTTGGCCTTTTTGGGTTTTCTGTTCATGTTTGGAATCTACGATTCGGAAGTGGGAATGATAATCTTGGGCCTATTGTTTATCGTAGGTGCGTTGGTTCTTAATAAAGTTTTCAATCGGCTTATCATCGATACCTTCAGCATCTCCATTTACCTTATTGGATTTGCCATGTTCATAATTGCGCTTTTTAATATGGATATAGATGATGATGTGGTAACGCTTTTGGTATTGGTCATGGCCTTTTGTAGTCTATTTGTGGTACAGTCCTACATTATGTCCTTCCTTTCCATTGTTGCCGTTGGAGGCTGTTTGATGACGTTGATTATTTCCAACGATCAATACGGCTTGATCCATCTATACCTGTTGGGCTATACGCTGCTACTCGTAGTTTGCTTCCTGAATGAGGCAAAATTCTACGCTGCAGGAGGCAAATTGTCCAAGCTATATGGTCCATTACGGATTGGTTTGGTTTTCTCCTTCATCTTGGGGTTGATCACCTTGGGAAAGCGAGGCGTGTTCCCTCTTGACCAAAACTATATCTGGCTGGCTTCCATTGCAATAATCATAGCCATTTTATACTTGGTTTGGGACCTCATCAAAGTGATTGGGGTCCATGCGGAAAGAACAAAAATGTTCATTTATATTTTGAGCATCGCCGTATTATTGCCCACTATTTTGGCCCCAGCTATTTGCGGTGCCATTTTAATTATACTTCTATGCTTCAGGGTAAATTATAAAACAGGTTTGGCAATCGGGATTATTGCCCTGGCCTATTTTGTGTCACAGTATTATTACGACTTGAACCTGACCCTTTTAATAAAGTCCATTATCCTGTTTGCTTCCGGAGTGGTTTTCCTGTTGTTCTACTTGTTTACCCTTAAAATGACAAAGAAATGAATCGGATTCAGAAGGTGATCATACTCGTCAATTTGCTGATCGTTCTTGGGCTATTGGGAAATTCCGTGTTTAAAAAGGAACAATTGCTTTCGGACGGAACCATGATTTTACTGGAACTGGCCCCTGTTGACCCTCGTTCCTTGATCCAGGGTGATTATATGCGACTGCGCTATGGGATTTCGGGTGACATTGACTACGATAGTATCACCAAAACCGGTTTCTGTGTAGTTACCCTTAACGCTGATAACACGGTGGATCAATTTCGGATTCAGGAAAAGAAAAGCCCACTCGAAGCCAATGAACACCTCATCAATTACACCAAAAAGCGATGGAACGATATCAACATAGGTGCTGAGTCCTATTTCTTCCAAGAGGGCGAAGGTGAGAAATATGAAAATGCCAAATACGGTGGTGTAAAAGTAGATGGGAATGGCAATAGTCTTTTGGTTGGCTTGTATGATGAAGACAAGAATTTGATTGAATAAAGTTTCCCCTTTATAAAAATCAAGACAATGAAAAATTTACTTAGGTGGATTCTTTTCCCGGTTCTACTTGCCTGTAATTCCACGTCTACAGACCAACTGGATTTAATCATCTTCAACGTAAACTTGATTGATGGTACTGGAAAGCCAGCACAAACCGTTTCAATTGGAATAAAGAATGGGGAAATAAGCGCAATTGAACCTTCAATATCCAGTGCAAGCGCAAGAACCATTGACGGTTCAGGAAAATATCTTATCCCAGGATTGTTTGATTGCCATGTGCACACCAAGGACTTTGAAACGGATTTTCCAAGACTGGTTCATTATGGAGTAACCTCTATATTTATTCCCGGCGGGGGCGCTTGTACAAACCGGTATTATAAGGCCATGCGGGAAAGGGGCAATCAGGACACCATTCCAGCACCCTATGTGTTCCATACAAGCCAGCATTTTTCAATGGAAGGTCGTCATCCCTCCAAGACGTATCCCAGCCCAGATTGGAAAGATGGTGAGACCATTTTCTATTTAAGGGACACTGTACAGGTTGAAAAACTCGTGAACCAAGTAGCGAAATATCCTATTCAGGGCATCAAATTGACCATTGAAGACGGCCCTGCTCCTCCTTTTGTTGAACGCATCCCGCAAGAATTCATCAACAAGGTCACCAAAGAGGCCTCAAAATACGGAATGGAAGTTTTTGCCCATGTTAGTGACAATAAGGAGTTGGAAATGGCCATCCATGGAGGAGTCCAGAATTTGGTTCATTTTACCGGGGTGAACATTGATCAAGAGGATCCACACCAAATGCAGCTTTTGGAAGAGTTCAAACAAAGAGATCCCTATTGGGTTACTACCTTAATGATTGACAAATCCTTCCTTTATCCCTTGCATCCAGAGTGGTTCGAAAATAAATCCATGCTCCCAGCTTACAGATACGAAGTAAAAGAACTAACCCCAGAATTAGCGGAGCGGGCAAAAATCTACATTGCTGTTTTAATGGAAGAATATGGATTAACGGAAAGTACCCTAAAAGCCTTTATGGTTCCTCAAGTGAACGATATTCAATTTTTATCTGAACAAGGATTTAACATGGTGCTGGGCACTGATGCTGGTAATGATTTCAACTTTGCGGGATACAGCCTTCATGAAGAAATGCAGCTTTTTGAACTCGGAGGAATGGAACCATTGGATATCCTCAAAATGGGAACTTTAAACGCTGCAAAGATGATGAATGCCCAAGATAGTTTAGGTTCCGTAGAAATAGGAAAAATTGCCAACATGGTGTTGTTAGATAAAAATCCGCTAGAGTCTATCCGAAATACTTTGGAAATTAATACTGTGATCAAGAAAGGAGTAGTTCAAAAGCGTTTAAGCAAATAAACACGGACAAAAAGTAACGGTTACATTTTTATATCGACATATTTCGATATTTACTATATTTGATATATGGATCTCGTTGAAGTACACAAAGTCCTTTCCAACAAAACAAGAATGGACATTCTAAAATGGTTGAAGGAACCTTCCAAGGAATTTCCACCTCACAAGGAGCTGGGACATTTTAGGTTTGGTGTCTGCGGACAGTATATTTTTGAAAAATCCGGACTTTCACAGTCCACCATTTCCAATTATTTGTCACAGCTTCAAAATGTTGGGCTCATTACCCCTACCCGAATTGGTAAATGGACCTACTTTCAACGTAATGAAAAAAACATAAAAGCCTATTTAAAGGAAATGAACAAGGAACTCTAAATTTTTTGCTTTTATAAATCGATAATTTTAAATATATCAATATGAAAAATCTACAAGAACAGATGTTTCACGAACTGGAAACCAAATCCGATTTGGCCGATGCGCATAGTTACGCCAAAACCTATATTGATAATGTATTTAATAGAAATGTATATCCATCAAAAGAGGCATTGGACAATCTTGCCCATTTTGAAGAAGAACTTCCCAAACAAAGGGGCAGTTCAGCTCAAATTTTGGAAAAATTAAATACGCAGGGCGGACCCGCAACGGTTGCAACCTTGGGCGGGCGCTATTTTGGGTTTGTAAACGGGAGCTCCCTTCCTATAACTTTGGCCGCCAAATCGTTGTCAACGGTATGGGACCAGGCTCCAGCGATGCAGGTGCTATCACCTATTGGGAGTAAATTGGAATCTGTTGTAGAGCAATGGCTGCGCCAGCTACTTGACCTTGCCAACAATACCGCTGCCGGATTTGTCAGTGGTACATCCTTGGCCAACTTTTGCGGTCTGGCAGCAGGTCGATTCCATCAACTTGAAAAATTGGGATGGAATGTCAATGAAAATGGTTTCAACGGTAGCCCAAAACTGCGAATTATCACAGGTGATCAGGCGCATTCCACCGTGATTAAGGCCATTTCCCTACTGGGTTTTGGCTATAAAAATATTGAATGGGTGCCTACGGACGACCAGGGGCGTATCATCCCTTCGGAAATTCCAGAACTCGATGACAGCAGCATTCTGATCTTACAAGCTGGAAATGTAAATACAGGTTCCTTTGACAACTTTGAAACTATTTGCAGGGTTGCTGCTGAAAAGGGAGCGTGGATCCACATTGATGGTGCTTTTGGGCTTTGGGCGAGGGCCATCCAAAACCTTTCATATTTGACCAAAGGCATGGAACATGCCCACTCTTGGGCGGTAGATGCCCACAAGACCCTGAACACCCCATATGACAGCGGCATTATCCTCTGCAAACATCCCGAAGCGCTAAAATCTGCCCTGCACATGACCGGGAGTTATATTGTAAAGGGAGAAGAGCGGGATGGCATGTTCTATACTCCGGAAATGTCCAGACGAGCGCGAATCATTGAGCTTTGGGCAGCGTTGAAATATTTGGGGAAGGAAGGA
Source organism: Flagellimonas myxillae (assembly GCF_023502235.1). Lineage (GTDB taxonomy): Bacteria > Bacteroidota > Bacteroidia > Flavobacteriales > Flavobacteriaceae > Flagellimonas > Flagellimonas myxillae. Next base: position 117,063 of record NZ_JAMFLY010000002.1, read on the forward strand.
GTGTCGGAACTGGTCGAAACCATGCACCACAGAGCGACTCAGTTTAAGAATGAAATCCAGAAGGTGGACGGTTTTGAAGTGCTGAACGATGTCGTTTTCAACCAGGTATTGGTCCAGTGCGAAACGGATGAACTTACCCAAACTACCCTGTTCAACATTCAACAAGATCGCGTGTGTTGGGTGGGAGGATCCCAATGGAAAAACCGGAAGGTCATTCGTGTAAGTATTTGTTCTTGGGCCACCACGGAGCAGGATATCCTAAAATCTGTGGCGTCTTTTAAACAGTCATTGTCAAAAGCTAAAAAACAACTATCATGAATTTCGAATTGAACAAATCCATCAAAATTCTGGAACGGACTCCAGCAGTTCTTAAAGCCCTTTTTTACGAATTGGATGCAGACTGGGCCACTATTAACGAAGGCTCCCGTACTTGGAGTGCCTATGATATTGTGGGTCATTTGATTCACGGAGAGCAAACGGATTGGATTCCGCGCGCACAAATTATTTTGGGTGATGGCCCGGACAAAACCTTTGAGCCATTTGACCGCTTTGCACAGGAAAAGCTATCCCAAGGAAAAACCATGGAAGATCTGTTGGAGGAGTTTGCCAGCCTTAGAGAGTCATCGCTAAAAGAACTAAAATCCTGGGGTTTAACGAACAAGGATTTGGATAAAACCGGGGTGCATCCCGAATTAGGAGAAGTTACACTAAGTCAATTACTTTCCACTTGGACTGTTCATGATTTGGCACACATCAATCAATTTAGCCGAGCAATGGTCAAACATTATGCGGATGATGTGGGGCCATGGAAAAAATACATCAGAATTCTAAAGGACTTGTAGAAAATCCTATTTTTGGGCATGCAGTTGAAGGTATGTGAGCTTTTTGCAGGTGTTGGGGGTTTCCGACTGGGATTGGAGGACACTGAACACTTTAAAGTGGTGTGGAGCAACCAATGGGAGCCTTCCACCAAAATGCAACACGCCTCCTTGGTCTATGAAGCTCGATTTGGGGCTGAAAACCATTCCAACCAAAACATAGAAGAGGTTTCCACTTCGGAAATTCCAGACCACGATGTGTTGGTGGGCGGATTTCCCTGCCAGGATTATTCCGTGGCCACAACGCTTAAAAATTCAAAGGGATTAATTGGTAAAAAGGGAGTGCTTTGGTGGTCTATCCACCGCATCATTTCAGAGAAAAAAAAACCGCCCAAATATCTGTTTTTTGAAAATGTAGATCGGTTGTTGAAATCCCCATCCTCTCAACGCGGACGGGATTTTGCCATAATGTTGAAAAGCTTGAACGATTTGGGCTATGCCGTGGAGTGGCGTGTGATTAATGCCGCTGAATATGGAATGCCACAGCGCCGAAGGCGCGTTTTTTTTCTAGGCTATCACAAATCCACTCCTTTGTTTCAATCCATGCTAAAAGCTTCCGCGAAAGACTGGGTTCTGGAACAAGGAACCATGGCATCAGCTTATCCTGTTAAGAATATTGGGCAAACACCGCACAACTTTTCCATTGACCAAAATTTGGTGGAGCTTTCGGAGCGGTTTAATGCTGAAAAAGGCTTATCTCCATTCCTAAATTCAGGAGTCTGTATCGATGGACAAGTATCCACCCTAAAAACAGAGCCATCTGATACAAATAACGGGCGAGTACTTGCCGACATTTTGGAAAATGGCTCTGCAGATGAAAGTCTGTTCATTGCTGAACATGATCTTCCAAAATGGGAATATTTAAAGGGTGCCAAAAAAGAGATTCGAAAAACCAAAGCAGGTTTTGAATATAATTATAGTGAGGGCAGTATGGTTTTCCCAGACGCCCTAGATCAACCTTCCAGAACCATCATTACCGGAGAGGGCGGCAAGTCCCCATCCCGGTTTAAACATGTGGTGCAAACACCCAAGGGATTGCGGAGGCTTTCCCCAGTTGAATTGGAACGGTTGAATATGTTTCCGGACAATCACACCCAGCTAGCGGGCATTTCAGATGCCAAACGCGCCTTTTTTATGGGCAATGCCTTGGTGGTGGGAGTGGTGCGGGGAATTGGCGCTGCCCTGTTCCGGAAAATCCAGGAATTTGAAGAGTAGTTTTAAAGACGACTTATCCAAGGAGCGCCAGTTGTCCCATTATTTGGACACCCAATACCAAAAACATCTAAAGCAGTATTCCTTTGAACGTGTTTCCAATATCCAAGAGCAACTTTTAGGTGTTGATTTGGTTTTTACCCACAAGCAAACTGGTAATACTTATCATATTGATGAAAAGGCCCAGCTGGATTATCCCAATATAAACTTACCCACCTTTGCCTTTGAGCTTTGTTATGAAAAAGATGGGGAACCAAAAACGGGTTGGTTTTTGGATGCCATCAAAAAAACCGATTTCTATTCCTTGATTACCGGGATTTATGCAGATGAAAAGGACAAATTTACCGCCTGCAACATCACTTTTGTAAACCGAGAAAAACTATTGGATTTTCTTGTTTCGCGGAAACTATCCAAAGAGAAAATGCAACGTTTGGCGCTATCCCAACCTAACTATCATGGAAAAATGGAATTGGAAAGCCTCGACCCGCACTCAGAAGGCTATCTTTTTTTCTCAAGTAAGAATAAGCTTGAAAAGCCCGTCAACCTGATTTTAAAATTGGAGTTTTTGTGCAGGATTGGGGCAGGAAAGAAATTGGTGTAAAGTTCTTAGTTTATCCTGTTTTTAAGATCCATTCTCTCATGTAATATTCTAATAATCTCAATTTCATTTTCTGAAACAACATGATAGAATATGATATGTTTACCTGACTTAAGCCCTAGCAAATCTTTACTAATACCCGCATACACTTTTCCAAGGAGAGGGTTTGCTGCAATTTCTTTACATGCAAATTTTATCGCATTATAATAGACGTCGGCTTGACTTTCCGACCACGTTGTAAACGTATATTCCCAAATAGCATTCAAATCTTCAATGGCTCTTTGTCTCCAGATAATCCTAGCCATTCTTTTCTTTAGCCGCCTTTAGGTTTTGAAGGTTCTCGTCCAAGTCAAAATTATCCATCCTCGGACTATCCATGCCTTCTTGAATTACCCTTTTTAAAGCTAATGCTTTGCTCTCCTCGTTTTCCAAAAGTCGAAGTCCCGCACGAATCACTTCGCTAACATTTTTATATCGCCCCGCGGAAACTTGATTTTGCACAAATTCATCAAAATAATTCCCCAGTGATATGGATGTGTTTTTGCTCATTTTGGTTCTTTGTGTAAAATTACCAAAAATTGGTAAAATTCTCAAAGAACACTTGGCTATTCATAAAAAACTGCAACTTCCTCCAAGCCTTTTCTTTGGATATCCGGCACATAGGCCGGGCTTTGGGGGTATCCCACAGGAAGCAATAAAAAGGCCCTTTCATTACTTGGTCTGTCCAATATTTTGGTTAGAAAATTCATGGGGCTTGGGGTGTGGGTCAGGGTGATCAAGCCTGCGTTATGGATAGCGGATATCAACATGCCACAGGCAATACCAATCGATTCGTTTACATAGTAATTGTTATGTTTATCCCCTTTTTCATCAAACTCGTAAACCTGCTTAAAAGCAATGATCAACCAAGGTGCTATTTCTAAAAAGGGTTTATGCATGTCGGTTCCCAAGGGTTCCAAATCCTTTTTCCAGCGTTCGCTCATTCGGTTCTCGTAGCTTTCCTTTTCCTCGGCTTCAGCCGCTTTCCGAATTTCGGTTTTTAGGGCCGGATTGGAAACGGCGCAGAATGTCCAAGGCTGTTTATGAGCGCCAGATGGAGCGGTGGAAGCACTTAATATCAGATTATCAATAATTTCTTTGGGAACATCTTGATCCGAAAACTCCCTGACCGACCTGCGTTTATCCAACCATTCGTGGAACGCCTTGCTATTTTGTATGGATTCGTCTTGAGACAAGGATTCCCCCTCGTACAAAACATGTTTATAGCCGTTGAGCGTAATGTGGTCTGGTGTTGTCATTGTGCTTACTTTTTAATTGATTTCAGGTTCCGCTGATTTTTTCCAAAATATATTTTTGAACGGATTCTTTGTCCGCTTCGGTAATAGGCAGTTTTTTCTTTTTGTTCCAGAACATTATGGGATGTAAATAAGATTTTAATCTATAGGTGTGTACTTTATTACCTTTTTCAATCTATCTGGAAACTCAGTAATTTCCACAAGTTTAATCAGCCCATATTGGCAAATCAATGGTTTTTTTAGGTCTAGAAAATGGAAAAAGAAAGCTACTCGAAACCTCTTCAGTCCAGTGGGCTTTTCAAAATCATCGCCTATAATGGCGGAGCCATTTTCATCTAAGTATTTTTCATCATATGCGGTCTGCCAATTCAATTTATCTTGTCCTTTTTGCTCCTGAGTGATTTCTCCCAGGTCAAAATCATCGACATTTTCTTCAATAATCAATTCCACCAAGTTGACATCATTATGATTTGGAATTGAATAAATACCTATAAGCTCTGTGTTTTTATGGAATGCTTGTGGAGTTTGTTTCTTCCTTTTAAAATTAAAAATTCCCATTTCTTCCTTATTTAATAACTAGGGTCTTTTTCCTATCTCCCCAATCTTCGCCTTACAAACCTCCTCCGTTAGTTGTTTAAGTTCATTTACCTGCCCGGCCAGATGCTCCAATTCAGCTTTGGTGATTTCGTATTCGTCCATTTTGTAGCGGGCATCTATATAGGCACGTTTTAGAAGTTCAAAAAGGTGTTTTTCTTGGTCGGTGGATTTTGGGAACACGGCAAAACGGACATCGCACATTTCCACTTTTATGCCCAAAGTCTCCAGATTGTGGTCTTTGGGGCGGTAGTCCGTAAAAACGAGTAAAATGGTGGTATAAAAACGTTCGGTGGCTTGGTGAAGCAAGAAAGCAGCATTGTTCAAACTGTTTCTGTCCAATGCATTTTTAAAATCAATAAGAAATTCATTTGCGCTTTTAAACCATTGGTCAAAATGGTCTTGGGCCTTTTGGCGGTACTCTTCTGGGGTTAGTTTTTTGGGATTCGCGAGCTTAAACTTTTCGGAATCATAGAGCACAATCCCTTCTTCCTTAATGTCCTTAAAAAAGTAGTTGCCCTGGGCCAAGGAGGCATTCAGTTGTTTTATACCATGGAAGATCAGGCTTACGGGCGTGGTGACTTTTCCAGTGTCCACGAATTCCTGTTTTATCCTGCCCTCTATCCGGAATTTTTGCTTTAAATCTTCATGGGTGAGCGCAACAAGGAGGTCAAAATCGCTACGGTATTCGTAGGTGATGCCCTTTTCCACATATTTGTCCTCTACCCAATTACCGCGTGCATGGCTGCCAAAAAGAACTACCATTTCCACTTCCTTAAAAGCGGAAAGCTGCTGGGTAAGCAGTTGCAATTCTTCTTGTTTGGATTTGGGCAGATGGTTCACAAGGGAAATGTAATGAATTATTAAATGTTGTTAATCCTCGCGTATAAATTTCTGTTGTTGAATGAACCCAAACGTTTATTCTAGCTTGTTAAATAGCAACTTCATTGTAGTATTTTACTAACCTAGAGCAAAACTTAGCTGAAAATGGTATTCTCCGTTTCTTTAAATATTCTGAAAGCTTATCAATTAGGTTATTACTTAAATAGTGATAATAAATAGCATGGGTTATTGAAAACCCTATTCCAGGTCCAAAGGCGGGAAGTGTCTCGTGTTTTTCACTATCCAATAATTCTTCCCCGTCTGGATATTCTTCGCCGTCATCAATATTAATCTCATTTGAAAATGCTAGGGCGGTAAACCTTTTTAGAAGTTCACTTTGGTCAACATAATAGTCTAAAAGTACACTTGCATCGATTTGGCTTAGTTCAATTTCATTCCTTATAAGGTTTTTGATAATCGATTTCTGACCAGAGTAAATAGTAACTCCTAATTCACTTGCCAATTCCTCTTCAAATTCAGCGACTATGGGATTATCAAAAAGTTCTAATTTCTTGTTTCTTTTAAAAAACATAATTCAAATTAAAGACTCATTAACAGGTTCGTTTGGCAATTTTATAACTCCTCCACCAACTGAATGTTATTCCCACAGGTGTCGTTTAAAACGGCAACCTTTACGGTGCCCATTGCAGTAGGTTTTACGCTAAATTCCACCCCAAGTTCCACAAGTCGGTCGTGTTCTTTTTGAACATCATCCACATCAAACTGGGTGTGGGGGATTCCTGCTTTCATAAGTTCGTCTTGGTAGACTTTTGAGGGTTCAAAGTGTAAAGGAGCTGGCTCCAACAAAAGTTCCGGGCCATCTTGGGCATCTTTGGAGACCAAGGTCAACCAACGGTTACCGCCATCCAAGGGGATGTCACGTTTTTTGATAAACCCCAATTTTTGGGTATAGAATTGCAGTGCTTTTTCCTGGTCCAATACGGGTATGCTGATCACAGTAACTCTCATGCTTCTTCAATTTAGATTAGAGCGGGCAAGGTGTGGAATAAAACTACTAAAAGCTTCTCGAAAGTTGCTCTTTTTGGTACTCAAACGGAGTTTTTCCTGTTTTCCTTTTAAAAAGGGTACTAAAAGACCCCAAACTCTCGAATCCTACCGCAAAACAGGTTTGGGTTACCGACATTCCGTTCTCCAGGTGTTGCTTGGACATTGCAATGCGTTTGTCCGTTGCATACTTCGTGGGGGTAAGGCCATAGTATTTTTTGAATAGCCGCAACAAATGAAATTTGGACACAGCATGGGTTCTGGCCAATAGATTTAGGTTCACATTGGCTTCGTAATTCCGGTCCAAATACTTGCGGGTTCGTATTACCGTGTCAATCTGAGATCGGTTGGCATAGATAATCCGGCCTACTCTATGTATTTCCCTTTCGTAAAATGTCATGCATTACCGTTCAGGTGTTTATAAAATTAAGGGTTATAAACAAACTTCGCGGAATGACATTAAGCGTTGCTTTGGTTTTCTAAATCAATTTGGCGAATGCAAGCCCAATTTATTGCCTTCAGAGTCTAAAAACAAGGCAAAAAATCCACTTTCGTCGGCATGTGGGGTTTTGGGTACCAAAATCTGTCCACCATTAGAAGATATTTTGTCCAAAACGGGCTGCAAGTCTTCTCCAGCATCCAAATAAATGGTAATTCCAGTGGCCGAAGGCTCGTAACCCTCCCCTTTCATGATTACCCCTGTAACCATCTGCTCTTCATAGGGCAAAAGACCCATTTCCATGCCTGGTAATTCCATTTTTTCAATACTGATACCCAAAATGGCTTGGTAAAAATTGATGGCGCGGTCAATGTCCATGGCCGGGATTTCAAAAATGGAGATATAGCTTTTCATGTTAGTAGCAGTTTGTGTTTCGGATAAATTAATGGTCTGTTTTGTCGGTTGATTTTTGGTGTTGCAAGCAGCCAAAACCAGGAGCGAAAACAAGGTGTAAAGCCCAAGACTAGTTCTTTTCATGTTTTAGGTTTAAAAGTCACCTAAAACTACCACCTTTTTTTGCCTTTGAATTGTAAGAATGCGACAAGCACGATTATTTGTAAAATGCTGAAGAAAGTTCCATGTTCTTGTGGCCCAAAAACTCTTTGGGACTTATTCCCGTGAACTCCTTAAAGTCTTTAATAAAATGGGCCTGGTCATAATAATTGCTTTCGTAAGCGATGTGGGTAAGGTTTTCACCTTCCCGGCTCAACAATAGTTTTAGTGCACTTTGCAAGCGGATGACCTTGCCTAACTGTTTGGGGCTAATGCCTATCTGTTCCGAGAATTTCCGCTCTAATTGCCGTCTTTTGGAAGGGTCTTTTCTGAGGATGTTGCTTATGGAAGTATTTCCCTTAGTATTGAGCAACGCTTCCACGGTAGATTTTACAATAGCGTCAACCGTGGCGGTTTGGTTGAGCCTGGCCAGAAGAAATTTTTCAACGATTGTTATTCGCTCTTGGGTGTCTGTAGCTTGAATTATTTGCTCTTCCAGATTATTGGCAGTTTCCTCACCAAATATGTCTGAAATGGGTGTTTCCTTGTTGGCCAAGGTTTTTAGGGGTACATCCACAAAATTGGCAAAGCCGTAGGGATAAAAACTAACGGAAAAGCTATTGACGGTTCCTGTGGGTTCCACATAAAACGGCTCCAAGGTCTGTCCCAACACAAAAGCACGGGGCTGCAGGATAAAATCTTCTTCCGAGGTATATCGCTTGATATCGTCCCCAAATACAAAGACCATTTCAATTTTACCGTCTGGAATAATGCGTTGCCGCTCGGGCTTATCCGAAGCAGGCACCTCCAAGGTCCAATAGCAACTGATCAAAGCTGCTAAATCGGGGTGGGGTTCGAAGGTTTGGTAGTTCATTTTATCATTCGTATATGCGGAATTCCATCTTCCAAATACCCCTTTCCGGTTTCCTTAAACCCTAGCCCATTATAAAATTTGAGCAAATAGGTTTGAGCGGAAAGTTCCAAGGGCTGCCCCGGAAATCGCGCTTCCAAATCCTGGATAGAGGCCTCCATAATTACTTTGCCAAATCCAAACTGTCGTTGATCTTCTGCAACTACCACCCTTCCAATGCTAGGGTTGTCAAAATAGTCGCCTGGACCAAACATTCGGGTATAGGCTACAACCTTACCCTCGTTTATTCCCAATACATGGATAGCTTTTTGGTCCTTGCCATCCACATCTTGATAGACACAATCTTGTTCCACCACAAATACGGCACTTCTCAATTCCAAGAGTTGGTAAAGCTCTATGGTGTTGAGTTGGTCAAAAGTCTTGATCAGTATTTCCATTAATCCTGGACAATTACGCTTTTGGAATCGCATTTATCAAACTCGGGCTGGATGTTCACATGGTTAATTCCGTGTTTATGAAATACATGCTCTTCAATATCCACTAAAATTTTATCAAATTCGGATAGTTTAATGTCTTCTTTGAAATCGATGTGCGCCTCCAAATGAATTTCGTCTTCGTTGAGTTGCCAAATATGTACGTGGTGCACATTTTTTACCGGTTCCAAAGTGCAAATGGACTCCACGATTTCTTTTACCTCAATGGATTTTGGGGTAAACAACATCAAAACCTTGGTGGATTCCTTCAACAAATCGTAGCCCATATAAATTAAGTACACAGCAATGGCCATGGTCAGCACGGCATCCACCCAGAAAATCTGGTAAAATTTCATCAATAATCCTCCAACCAGCACAGCAACGGAAGCCATCATATCCGTTAGCAAATGCAAATAGGCCGATTTCATGTTCATATTGTCCTCGGAATCCTTCTTCAACAACAATACGCTAAATCCATTGCCCAAAATAGCTATCAATGCCAACCAAATAACCAGATTGGATTCAATTTCCTGGGGTTCAAAAAAACGCTCCACGGCCTCTATCATTAAAATAACAGCAACGACCATTAAGGTAGCTGCGTTGATAAAGGCGGCCAAAATTTCGGCCCGTTTATAACCAAAGGTTTTGTTTTTGGAAGCTTTTTTTCTACCCAACAAAGCCGCCACATAACTGATAATCAGGGAAAGGACATCGCTAAAATTGTGCAGCGCATCAGACAACAAGGCCAAACTGCCCGAAATAAGCCCGCCAATTACCTGCGAAACGGTAATGGCAATGTTGAGGACTATGGAGATAAGGAGATTCCTTCCCTTCAGGTCATTGTGGGAATGCGCATGTCCGTGATGGTGGTGGTGCCCCATTAGTCCATCTTATCTGCAGGGAATTTTTTCTATACGTCGCTCATGGCGACCGCCTTCAAATTCAGTATTTAGGAAAGTTTCCACCATTTCCAAAGCTTGTGGAAGTGCTACGAAACGAGCTGGAAGACTTAAAATGTTGGCATCGTTATGCTCTCGGGCTAGTGCGGTAATTTCTTTGGTCCAACACAATGCCCCCCTTACATTTTGATGTTTGTTGATGGTCATACTAGCTCCATTTCCGCTCCCACAGATTACAATGCCCAAATCTGCCTTTCCAGCTTCAACATCATCGGCAACAGGATGCACAAAATCCGGATAATCCACGCTATCCGTACCATCCGTACCATAATTGATAACTTCAATCCCTTTGGATTTCAAGAGGCCAATTATGGCCAGTTTATAGTCGGTACCGGCATGGTCATTTCCAATAGCTATTTTCATTGTTCAAGATTTAGATTGGTAGAATACAAAGGTACGATTCTTTTGAAGTTGGGATGTTGATAAAAATCACGAAATAAAAGTATTCTCTTCATATTCAGAACTTTGAAAAAAATAGCCTTTTGTTAATCGTTGGTAGACAACTTGAGGGAATTAAATTTTTATTATTCAAAAAATAATGGCATTACATATTAAAATCCGATTTTGTGCGTTTAATCCATCAGAAAGTAATCAACCTTTAAGCAACAATTATTTCCCGTAGTCAACATAAAATTTAAATATAGTTTTCAAAAAATTCATGTTGAAAACAGTTATCAAATTATGTTCATTAAAAATCTAATCCGTTGATTTTTAATTTTCTTTTCCATTGATAGTTTGTTCACAAACTTTCTTATCTGTTGAAGTCAATTTTTTTCTGATTTATTTATCCCACATTTCAACAAGCTATCATAATCATCATTTTTATAAATTTTTAAAAAGAAAGAAAAAGAAGAATATTTATAGTTGTTGATAACAACTTGGATGAAACGATTGTTTGGTTTAAAATGATGGAGCCTTATTATAATTCGTAATTTTCAAAAAATTAAACTGTAGATGTCAAAGAAAAAGAAGAGAGCCAGTAGTCAACGCAAGAATGAGATTACCAAGGGCATTTTTACAGTACTGGAAAAAGAACCTTCTAAAAGTTTTAATTACAAGCAGATAGCTTCAAAAATGGGTATTTCCGATACCCGTGACCGGAACGCACTGATCAAACGATTAGGACAGTTGAAGGCCACCGATAGAATCTTGGAGGTGGAACGGGGAAAGTTCAAGAAAAAGCCTTCGTTGCATACGTACTATACGGGAAAGGTGGATTTGACCACAAGTGGGAATGCCTACATTATCACTGAAGATTTTGACGACGATATCTTTGTCCCATACAATAAACTCAACAAAGCCTTTCATGGCGATATGGTTGAGATTTTCTTAAGGCCCAGACGCAATGGAAAAAAGCCCGAAGGCGAAATTTCCAAGGTATTGGAACGGAGAAAGAGTAGTTATGTTGGTGTTGTTGATAAGCAAAAGACCTTTGCTTTTGTAAGGCCTACGGACCCAAAAATGTACACTGATATATTTGTTCCCATCGAAAAACTGAACAAGGCAAAAGATGGGGATAAGGTTGTAGTGGCCCTGGGAAATTGGCCGGATGATGCCGATTCGCCTTATGGCGAAGTATTGGAAATTTTGGGAAAACCAGGGGAACACAATACGGAGATTCATTCCATTTTGGCAGAATACGGCTTACCCTATGAGTTTCCGTATGAGGTGGAACAGTTTGCCAAAACCTTGGATACCTCGATCAAGGAATCGGAGATAGCCAAGCGCAGGGACATGCGAGAGGTCTTGACCTTTACCATTGACCCAAAAGATGCCAAAGATTTTGACGATGCCCTTTCCTTTCAAAAATTGGAAAATGGCAACTATGAAATAGGAATTCATATTGCAGATGTTTCACACTATGTGCAGCCAGACACAATTTTGGAAGATGAGGCTTATGATCGTGCCACCTCTGTATATTTGGTAGATAGGGTGGTGCCCATGTTGCCTGAAGTGCTGTCCAATCTGGCTTGTTCGTTAAGACCGAATGAGGAGAAATATACCTTTTCGGCAATTTTTGAGATGGATGAAAAAGCTAAGCTCATCAACCAATGGTTTGGACGTACCGCTATCAACTCCAATGAGCGTTTTGCTTATGAAGAGGCACAGCATGTGATTGAAACTAAACAAGCTAAAATTCCAAAAGAAATTTCCATTCGAGAAGATGCATATACCGTTTCGGATGAGGTTGTTGATGCTATTTTGACTTTTGATAAGTTGGCCAAAATCATGCGAAAGGACCGCATGGATGCAGGAGCAATATCTTTTGATAAGATTGAGGTACGCTTTAATCTCAATGAAAAAAATGAACCGGAAGGGGTTTATTTTAAGGAAGCCAAAGACGCCAATAAGCTGATAGAGGAATTTATGTTGTTGGCCAACAGAAAAGTAGCTGAGTTTATTGGGAAGCAAAAGAAAACATTTGTTTATCGTATCCATGATGAGCCTGATGAGGAAAAATTACTCGCTTTAAACGGCGTTATTTCACGGTTTGGACATTCTATTAACCTTAAGGACAAAAAAAGCCTGAACAGCTCTTTAAACCAGCTCTTAAAGGACGTAAAGGGCAAGAAAGAACAAAACTTGGTGGACACTTTGACCATCCGAAGTATGAGCAAGGCCATTTATACTACTGAGAATATTGGTCATTATGGTTTGGGTTTTGAATACTATACCCATTTTACCTCTCCAATCCGAAGATATCCAGATGTAATGGTGCATCGATTATTGCAGCATTATTTGGAGAAAGGCAAGCCACCAAAGGACACTTTGTACGAAGAGAAATGCAAGCATTCCTCGGATATGGAATTGTTGGCCGCCAGTGCCGAACGGGATTCCATCAAATACATGCAGATTAAGTTTATGGAAGACCATAGGGACCAAAAGTTCCTTGGGGTAATTTCCGGTGTTACCGAATGGGGCATCTATGTGGAAATTATTGAGAACAAATGTGAGGGAATGGTACGCATACGAGATATCAAAGATGATTATTATGTGTTTGATGAACGTAATTTTGCCATTGTTGGCGAACGTACCAAACGCATGTACCAATTAGGGGATGAAGTCTATGTGATGGTGAAGGACACGGATTTGGTTAAAAGACATTTGGATTTTTCCCTTGTTGGTAGGAAAAAGTGATTTTTTTGGAATACATTTTGTGAACCAATTGCGCATAACTTTGTGAAACATGAAAGCTTTAAGACTACTGCTGCTGTTCATTTCGTTTCAGTTAATACATGCACAGGAAGAACAGCTAACAAAAGAACTGGAATCCTTTTCTGAAGTAAAGGGGTTTGATGGTCTTTCCATCAATCTTATCAAAGCCGATGAAAATAAGGCGGTTATCAGAGGGGCGAACACCCAAAAAGTAGCCATTGTAAACAATGATGGAACATTGAAACTTCGGATGGAAATCGATAAGATTTTTAGCGGCTATAGAACTTTTATAGATTTATATTATGCAGGAGAGCTAAGGGTCATCGATGTAAATGAAGATGCCAGGATTTCATCCAAAGAAGTTTTTGTTCAGGACATTTTGGATTTAAGGGCTCAGGAAGGAGGCGAGTTGGAAATCACATGCCAAACGGAACAGCTGTTGATCAAGTGTATCACAGGAGGCGAAATTGTGGTGGATGGCTTTTCGGATAATCAGGATATAATTATCAATACTGGTGGTATATACGATGGTCGGGAATTCAAGACCAAATTTTCCACAGTAACGGTAAATGCTGGTGGCAATGCTGAAGTTTATGCCACAGATTATGTGAAGGCCAACGTAAAGGCCGGTGGTGAGGTCTTGGTGTATGGTGACCCTTTAAAAATGGATGAAAAAACTGTTTTTGGTGGTAAAGTAATTCGGATGGATTAGTATGGTAGAAGATATTCAGGCAGCGATACCCTTGGGCTTTTTATTGGCCTTTATGATAGGCCCCGTTTTCTTTGTGCTTTTGGAAACCAGCGCAACAAAAGGATTTAGAGCGGGAGTTAGTTTTGATTTTGGGGTGATCGTGGCCGATATCGTCTTTTTGTTGATTGCCTACTTCAGTAGTTTTCAACTCTTGGAAAACTTGAGCAACCAGCCTGGCCTTTTTGTTTTTGGAGGTATGATTCTTTTGGTATATGGAATTGTCATCTTTGTGAAGAAAGCCTCTAAAAAAGAAAACCTTAAAGCTTCCAAGGGCACCTATTTAAGTTTGATGGTAAAAGGGTTTTTACTCAATTTTATCAATATTGGCGTTTTGGCATTTTGGTTGGGTTTGATTGTAATTGTTGGTCCAAGTCTGGACAATAACCCCAACCGGATATTGGTGTTTTTTAGCACCATGATCGTTGTTTATTTTATTACCGATTTGATTAAGATTCTTTTGGCCAAACAATTGAAACGCTATTTGACCAAGGAACGTATCGTTTTGATAAAGAAGGTACTGGGATTGATGATCATTGTTTGTGGAATTGTATTGATTATAAAAGGATTCTTGCCCAAGGAAAGGTTCGATATCAAGGAAGGAATAGAACGTATAAGTGAATAAAAAAACCCGACATATTTGTCGGGTCTTTGAGGCATCGAGCGGATTCGAACCGCTGTACAAGCTTTTGCAGAGCTGTGCCTAGCCACTCGGCCACGATGCCATTTTAGGCTGCAAATGTACTACTTTTTTTAGCTTACCCAAACCTTTAACGAGGTCTTTCAGCCTTTAAAATCACTGCTACGCTTTGTACATCGCCGCCAATGGGAGGATTGATTTTAGCAACTTCAATTTCAGCATTTTCAACTGCCGAAAGTTCCGAAAATATCCTGTCCAAAATACGTTTTGCCACATGCTCCAACAAGTTGGAGCGAATGGCCATTTCTTCCTTTACGATATTGTTCAAATGGACGTAATCGACTGTATCACTTAACTTATCAGACGTAGAAGGTTCAGAAAGATTCACAAAAACTTCCAAATCCACTCGGTAATCGCTTCCAATCAGCATTTCTTCTTTTAAACAACCGTGATTGGAGTGAACCCTAATATTTTTTAGCCTAATTTTTCCCACACCTATTTATTTGGTGCGACAAAAATAGTTCAAACTGGCTAATTAATACATGCACCTACAATTGCTAATACCTTGGAAGAGGTCCATTCCAACAGTCACAACATGGGTACCAGTACTATATCCCAAGATTTCGTTGGTAATGATTTGATAGGAATACCCAAAATAGAAGTTGTTCTTTTTTAGACCTGCAATGGGCGCTATATACAACGGGGTACCCAATTGGTCGTTTAAGAAGCGATATGTTAGACCTACGTAGTAATAATCCTCAAAATCGTGAAAACGGAACTTGGCATTCAAATCCGTTACGGATCGTCCATCACTTTCAAAATATTGGTAGAAAACGGAAGGTTCCACCTCCAGTTTGCTGTTTTTGCTTTTGGAAATGCTATACCCGGCATATAGATAGTAGTTTCTCAAGGTGTTTGGTTCAAAAACAGGGTTGAATTGGGCCAAGTCCTTGTTCAAAATGTTGGAGGCATTTACACTCACAAAGAGTTTTTTATACCGGTACAACATACCAACATCAAAATTGTGGTTGGTTGTGGCCTTGTCATCTGTTGGACGCTGGCCGTTGAAATCCGTAAAGTTCTCTACGTCAATCCTAAATTGGTTAAAGTTGTAGGAGATTCCGAAGGAAAGGAAAATATCCTCGTACCTATCCAAGGTAAGGTGGTGGGCAAAAGAAACCCGTGCGCCCCTTTGTTTGGTTTCCCCATTACTATCGTTGTACATCAACATACCCAATCCGGAACGGTTGCCTATTCGGGCATCGGCCGCCAAGGTCTGGGTGTCTGGGGCGTCCTCGATCCCCACCCATTGGGTAAGGCCGTTTAACCTAACTTTTATATGGTCTCCAATCCCCGCATAGTTTGGTGACATGATAAAAGGGTTGTCCGCGATATATTGGGACAACTGCGGAATGGTCAATTCCTGCGCAGCACCACCAAAGGTGATCAGCAATATTAGGAGGGGGGCTATGTGTTTTTTTAACATGATGCTGTAGGTTAAACTATCATTGTCGATAAAGGGTAAAATGTCCAACTAATTCACGGTCATCGTTTTCGCCCTGAAGCTTGATGATGTACCAGTAATCTCCTGTTGGGAGCTCGCTATTATTGTAAATTCCGTCCCATCCGGTATCACCATAACGCATACGATAGAGCTCTCTACCATAACGATCAAAAATGATCATTAGTACGTTCGGGAAGGCCTCCAAGTTGTCTGGCAACCAAGTATCGTTCAGGCCATCCCCATCAGGAGTAAAGAAGTCGGGAACCTCTATATCAATGAATTCCATAAAGATTTCCATGGTTACCTCACATCCGTTTTGGTCAATTACGGTAACAACGTACGTATCTGTCCTGTTGATAATATAGGTATTGTCCGTTCCATTGTCCACACCATCAAAAATGAAGGTGTAATCCTCTAGTCCTCCAGCAGCGACTGCGGTTATTTCATTGATATTGCTGTTTTCCAGCACCAAGGTCAACGGTTCATATCCAGTAATGCTGAAGTCAATGGTGTTGATACAACCGTTGGCGTGCGCAATGGTCAAGAAGTGATCGCCTGGAGCAATGTTCATAAAGTCGGATGTTAATTGAAGGTCCGCAGGATCTGTGGAATCAATAGCGTACATAACATCTGCAATAACGCTGGTATCCTCAAATACAATATCCAATCTATTGGTTGGCAGGTTACCATCGCACTCGTAAATCGGAGTCACTTCAGCTACCAGGTTTACGCCAGGATTTATCTCAACTATTACATTGGTTTCACATCCTTGGGCATCCCTAACAAAAACCACATGCATTCCTGCAGGAAGGTTTTGGAACAACACTTGATCCTGGATGTAATCGGTATCGGCATTGGAATTCAAACTTGAGAAATACGGAGCTGTACCTCCGGTAATATCCAGTTCAAATTCTCCGTCAGCGCTATTGAAACACACTTCGTGCATCACATTAATCGCTTGTGCCTGTAGCGGCTCCGGTTGTAGAATTTCAAACTGGAAAGTTTCAAAACAACCGTTTCTATCTTGTGCAATAACGTCATATATACCAGGAGCCAAATCCTCAAAAGTTCCTACCGTGTCAAACTGATCTAGGTTAGGGGTAATGGCATAATAGATATCCCCGGTTCCCCCGGAAACCTCTACGGTAATGGTACCATCCTCGAGTCCAGAACAAGTAACATCGGTAGATTCCTGTCTGTCGATTTGCAGTGGAGCGGGATCTATTATATCAATGGCTGCGCTGGTCACTTGGCAATCCATACTGGTGACATGTACGTAGTACGTGCCAGCAATCAATCCCCTAAAGTCTCCGTTGGTCTGCGGTCCGGCAACAGAGGACGTAAGTCCTGGATCGGAGAATAATTCATAAGAATAGTTTCCTAATCCGCCCACAGCATCCGCAATGATTGTGGCTGATGCCTCTCCAGTACAGTTTATGGTGGCTGCACTGTCATCAATAATTACATCCAAAGGAACAATGGGCTCTACCGTAACTTGATTGGAGATCATG
Organism: Flagellimonas myxillae; assembly: GCF_023502235.1. Lineage (GTDB taxonomy): Bacteria > Bacteroidota > Bacteroidia > Flavobacteriales > Flavobacteriaceae > Flagellimonas > Flagellimonas myxillae. The sequence continues at coordinate 134,380 of NZ_JAMFLY010000002.1, forward strand.
GCGTCGCAACCAAAGGCATCCCTAACAAAATATTGATACGATCCAGCAGGAACACTAAAGGTATGGGTATTGCCTCCTGCCATATTGTTGTACAATACGCCATCGGTACTGTATTCGTAGGGTCCAGTTCCACCAGAAGCCGTCAATTCAATTTGGGCCTGTGTAGTACAAGTAAGCTGTGATAGCTGTACAAGATTGGCAAAGACCTCAACAGGTTCGGTAATCGTAACCTGTGCAGTTTCCACATCACAACTCCAGCCGTCAGATACCGTAATGCTGTAAACTCCAGCTCCAAGGTTGTTGAAAACAGGGTTGGATTGGGCTCCTGAATTGGAAACGATGGTAGTTCCGGTTGTGTCATAAATATTCAACACGTATTGGTATACTCCTCTTCCGTTGAGTACATTAATCGCACTCACTGTGGCATTGGTGTCGCCGAAGCAAACCAAGTTGGTAGGAGTAGCGTCAATGTCTGCTGTAATAGGTGTAGGTTGAACCAATGTAATAGGTTCATTGATCACACATCCTGCGCTGTCCGTGATTTCTACATCGAACAAACCAGCCGACAACCCTTGGAACACAAAGCTTACCACATTCGTCATATTGTATACTTGTGCTGTGGTTGTGTTGGTCAATTGAATGTTATACGGTGCAAATCCTCCAGTTGGTGACACCTCTATCTCGCCAAGGTTGTTGGCACAAGTAACGTTGGCCACTTCAATTGGCGTAGCTGCAAGCGCCATGTCTGGAGATGCAATGGTAATCGTGTTGGAATCTTCAACGCACAACGGATTGGCTGTTTGGGTCACACGTACAAAGTAGTTGCCACCTGGGAATCCGGGAATGCTAAGTGGATTTGTAGTGGTATTGGCAGAACCTGTTACCCCTGTGGTTACCCCACTGGCATTGAACACCTCGTAATCGTAAGCTCCTGTATATCCAGTAACATTGATTTCCAGGGCACCATTGGTATCACCAAAACAAACGGCCGGTGCTGTTGGGGTTGCAACCACCTCAATCAAATCGTAAGGTGCAATGTCGTAAGGCGCGGTATCCACATAACATCCTGTGGCATTGTCCGTAATTCTAAAAGTATAGCTTCCTGGTTGGGTCAACTCAAAATTAGCAGTCACATTTGTTGGAGTTGCTGTTAAACTACCCGATGGATTTCCTACAGGCAACAACTCAAAGGTGTATGTGTTACCAGGATTGCCATCATCTGTTACCGTTACCAAAACCTCTTCAGGGCTGGCACAACTGATCGCAATATTTTGCGAAACTGCGGTCGTGAACACATTGATGGGTTGAATTGGCGCTACTACTGCAGTTTGCGCACAGGCGTTGGCATCCGTTACATAGGCAGTAATATTCTGAACCGCTCCATTATCAACAATTTCAAAAGTATTTGAAGCTTGGAAATTCACGTTGTCAATACTGTACAAATAAGGGCCTGTTCCGCCCGAAGCAGTCACTGTAATTGTAGAAGTATTTACTGCATTGTTGGCATTACAAACAAAGGCTGTTGCCGAAGCAGAGGTCATAAGTGCGGTCGGTTCTGTAACCGTTTGATCAAAGAAATCATCACAAGACCTTCCAGAAATAACTCGTACCCTATAGTCTCCCTGTGGCAGGTTATCAAAGACATTGCTGGTCTGTGCCACTCTATACGGCACGGCCAGATTTGACATTTCGTACAATTCGTAAGTGTAGACCGGATTGACGGTTGTTATGGGATCCAGTTCAACAGTCAAGCTACCGTCTGAACCACCATTACAATTCACAGGATCCATGATTACATCGTTGATAACTGGGCTAACAGGAGCATCTAGATCCTGTGTAATTACAACAACACATGGGGTAACCGTGTTACCGTCAGTAATAGTGAACGTATAAGTTCCTGCTTGTGTAAGTCCGGTAAAAACTCCGGTTGCATTGTTCGCTGTGGTAAACCCATCAGGGAAAAGCACATCGAAAGTGAGGTTGGCCGAACCACCAGTTACATTTATGGTGATATGGCCTCCTGGATCTACGGTACAATCGATAGGCTTGACCACGGTAGCCGTAGCAACCATTTCATCAAGAAGAACCACAGGACCAACAGTTGTAGTACATGACCACTGATCGGTAATGCGGACTTCATAAGACCCAGCACCCAATCCAGAGAATACGGTCGCGGTTTGGGGTGATCCAAGGTCTCCTCCATTTCGAACGAGTTGGTACGTATAGTTGCCTCCTTGTCCGCCAGCTGTTCCTACAACTTCAATTTCTCCTTGAAGGGCCGTACAGTTTTCTTGGTTGATTTGTAGCGTAGCCGTTATCGGGGTTGGGTCTACCAAATTTACATTTGGCAATTGGAATTCGCATCCACTGGAATCTGCCACCCAAACCTGATAATCAGTTCCGGCACCACCTCCACCAGCAAGACCGGTGAACTGTGGAGAAACCTGATAGCTGCCTGGGAATGTTGGTGCAGGGTTGGAGGCCAAATCTACAAAGTAGGTGTAGCCACCCCAACCTCCAGCTGGATTGATTACTTCAATGATACCATCATTTAAGGCACAAGTAACTTGTGTCACTTGGGTGTTGGCAGAGATTCCGGCGCTCGGCCCACCTATGGCAAAAGCTTCTGTATAAACACAAGCGGAACCTGGAGGGTTGGTGTCCGTTACCTCAATAAAGTAGTTTCCGGCCGCAAGACCGGTAATGGTAAAATTACCATCGGCATCACCTCCAGCAGTAACCACATCATCTGCCAAGTTACCAGGGGTGTTGTTGATATCGTAGTATAAAGTGTAGGTCGTAGCGCTAGCATAGGTAATTGTCGCAGCATCTTGTAGATCTAGCTCTACCGTACCATTGGTGTCTCCGAAACAGGTAATGTCTGTGGTATTGGTCACCACAAGATCAAGAACTTCAGGATCGGCAACTGTATGTGATGTGGCAAGTACACAACCCGTGACAGTATTTCTTACCTCAAAATTATGGGTTCCAACAGCCAATCCTGTAAAGCTTCCAGAAGCTTGGAAAACCCCTGCCGGCAACAATCTGAACTCATAATTCACTGGTGTTGCTGTTGAGTTGGTGATCGATCCGTTTGCTGTTATGGTGATATCTTCACCTGTAACACAAGTTGCGACAGCGTCAACGGCAATAGCTGCCGAAACAAGCTCATCAAATGGGTCAATTGTCTCAGCAACTGTTCCCTCACATCCGTTGTCATCATAAACATTGATGATATAACTTCCTCCTGCAGTATTGGTTTCTGTATAAACATTATTCGGCCCAACTTGAACCACAACGTCATCACCAGTAGGAACGGTGCCTTGGTCATTGATAAACTCGTAAATGACATAGTTTCCACTTCCTCCTGTTATAGAGGCCGTATCAACGGTTATGGTGGCATTGTCCATGTTGTTCCCTGTAGCACAACCAAATTCAACCACAGAGGTGTTGATATTGGCCAAAACATCGGGCTGGGTGATGGTCTGTGTTTGGGTAGAAGTACAGCCATTGGCCGCAGTAATTTCTATGGTATACGTAATTCCGGCAGCAGTACCTTCCAATCCGGTAAATGAAGCGGTAGTTGCATTACTGGTAGTAGGCGCAATTGGGAAAACAGCAGAGCTTCCCGGCCCGGAAATAATTTCAAAGGTATAGGGTCCGGTTCCGGCGTCAACAGCCGCAACATCTATGGTTCCATCATGGGCCCCGTTACAGGTCACATCTGAGGTAGATGTGATGTTGAACGTTGGCATAACTGCCGGCACAACAGGAATGTTAAACACCCTTGTACAAGGTGTCGATGTAAGATTGTCGAACACTGTGATGGAATAATTCTCAACTGTGGTCGTGCTGAACACAAAAGGGTTTGATGGAAGGGCCGTTCTTGCAACAACGGTTCCACCACCATCGGTAATTTGATAGTCGTAATCCCCTGACCCTGCAAGCACCTCAATGGTAATTTCGGCGTCTGGACTTACGGAACAATCCAAAAGTTTGGTCAAAGCGACATCAACCTCCAAAACAGGATGCACGGTTACCATACCGGCATCAGTACATCCATTACTGTCAAGTATGGAAATATTATAGGTTCCAGCGGAAACATTATTGAAGACACCACCATTATCCAGGTAAGTGGCCCCTCCGTCCAAGGAATAAAATATTTGTGCAGCGCCGCTTGTCGCATTTATTGTTACGGTAGCAGGGTCCGAGCAATTGTCCACATTTGTGGAATCTATAGTTGGATTTGGAGTCAATGTCAAGGCCACTGTGCCCAAAGGAGAGGAACATCCATATTGATCTTCCATGGTCACATCATAGTTTCCGGCCGGGGAGTTCGCTGGAATCTCGATGGGGTTGTCCGATGTTGACGTAATCGTAACAAACGGAGCCGGTCCAGTTACGGTGTAGGTGTATGTTCCCCCGCCACCAAATGGACTTTGTACTTGAATCAACCCAGGGTTGTCGCAGCTAATATTTTGTAATACTACTGGAGTTCCTGTCAAGGGATCCAATTCCTCAAGCAATTCGTTTTCTGTGGCACCCACACAACTATCAACACCTCCATCAACCTCTACAACCTCAATAAAATAATTTCCGGCACCAAGCCCATTCACCGTTACATCTTGAGGAGAAGTGTAAGGTACATTTCCGCCACTATTTGCAACAGCAACTGGCACTCCAGTGGTCATATCGTAAACGGTCCATCTAAACTCTGTTCCGAATGGAGCCTGATTGTCGGTTACGGTATAGGTAATACTTCCGTTACTTGCTCCGTCGCAAGAGGGCGTAAAGGAAGATGTAATTTCCAAAGGAACCGTGATTAGGTCATTTACGTTGACATTACTTTGTCTAACACAACCTGCAGCATCCCTAACATAAAATACGTAGGTTCTACCAGGCACCAAACCGGTGAAGATCTCTGGGTCGGCAAGACCTCTGGCTGGGGTTGACCAAGAAACCGCTGGCGTAACGGGGTCAAAATTCATAGGGTCGTCCGAATAGGTGTATTGATAGTTGGGCGTACCCTGCGATCCCTGAACGGTAACCTGAAGCTCATTACAGTTAACAATGATGGCCGCAATGGTAATATCCAGATCATCCAAAGGATAAGGAATGATAAAGGGAGGGAAATCGGTTTGGCAAACGGTGTTTCCAAGACCATCAACTGTCCTCATCGAGGGGTTTACCACATCTCCGGAATTGTATCCTGTGAAGCGGTCTGTGGTTCCTGGAACACTGTTGTCCCCAATCCAAGTTGCTCCGCCATCGGCACTAAACTCTATGGTGCCCAGAGTACCTGGATATGCAGTGAACTCGAATCCAAAATCATTGGGGTCTCCAGTACATGATGCTGGTGTGACACCTAAAATAGTGGCTGTGAGCTCATCTGGGTTTGCAATATTGATAGGCGTTTCGGAAACCGTACATCCTGTGGAATCCGTAATGGTTACCGTATAATCACCCGTCAACAGATTATAGTACGTTCTGTTGGTCACCAAAACATTGGTGTCGGTTAGGTTTCCTGCACCTCCATTGTCCAGATCAACAATTTGGATGGTGAATGGCGCGATACCAGAAGCAATATCGACTTCTATAGAGCCTGTTCCGTCGTGACAATCAGGGTCAGTTGGAGTATTTGTTACTGTAAGGGGTGTAGCCGGATTAACGGTTACCGTTTCCATGAATTCACAAAAAGGAACCGTAGCGGAATTGTCCCTCACGTAAACATCATAATCTCCGTCGTTACCCGCAGTTACCGCGAAGGTATTTGTGGTTGAGAACAATCCAGTTGGGCTCGTTGTCGTTGGCACAAATGCATATTCCAGAGTTGGCACCCCGCCCGATGCAGTTACCGTAATACTTCCGTCTGCACATGTGCTGATGTCAACTACATCAACCGTAGCCACCAACGCATCGTTTATAGTTACGTTTTGCAAGGTTCCTGTACAACCAAACCCGTCTCTAACATTAATGGTATAATTGCCAGCCGCCAATCCAACGAAGGTATGGGTAGTTGCTGTGGCTGGTGTTGGCGTAATCCATGGCCCACCATTCAAGCTAAATTGGTAGTCCCCATTCCCTGCTGTTACATCAACTTGGATGGTGCCGTCGTTGCTGCCGCTATAACAAGCTGTCTCCGTGGAGGTAAATGTTATTGGGGTTGGGGCAACCACAGTGATGGCCGCATCGATCGGGTCTTCACAAAGATTGGTGTCCCTGGCCCTAACAATATAATCTCCAGCCGCTAATCCGGCAAAGACGTTGGAGGTTTGGTAGGCCGTTAACACGGTACCGATATTGTCCTCCAATTGGTATTCATAGGCCGGAGTTCCCCCGGCTGCAGAAGCTGTAATCGTAGCTCCTCCATTGGTACAGGTCATTACCGAGGTAATGCTGGCTGAAGCCACCACAGGTGTTGGCTCGGAGAGGGTCTGATTAAGCGTTACAATACAAGAGTTGTCCAGTACGTCGCGAACTTCAATAGTATAATTACCCGCAGCTAGCCCTGGAATTGTGATAGGACTGGCCATTTGGGGCGCAGAGTATCCACCGCCGTTTACCTGGTATTCAAATCCGTTAACGGCATCAAAATTTTCAACTTCAAAGGTGATGCTTCCGTCTGTTCCGGCATTACAACTAATATCGGAGAAAGCGGTGATGGATGAATTGAAGGCATTTCCTGGCTCTACTGTGACTGTAGTCTGGACAATACAATCGCTGCCATAGTCAACATCAATAGTATGGGTCCCTACCGCTACACCGCTAAATAGATTATTTGCTTGAAAGGCACCACTATTGAGGCTGTACGTATAGGTGGGGTCGTTTGGAAGCACAGTAATTTCGCCTGTTCCATCACAATTATAGGTTATGGAAGTTGATAATGTAGGTTCGGCAGGAAGCGGAGCGATGATTACATCAGGCAAAGTGATGGTACATCCAATCGCATTGGCATCCCTTACCTGAATGGAATATGTGCCATCTGTTAATCCAGTGAAGATGGTTCCTCCTGTAGTCGAAGCAGTCCACGGACCTCCATTAATATTATATTGGTAATCTCCTGAACCTCCTGATGTCGGAGTTACACTTCCAACAGAGATCTCACCTAATTGTAAACAGGTATAAGATTGTGTTTGTTGTGCTTCAGCCACCAATTGATTGGGTTCTGTTACTGTAATAGTCCCTGTAGTTTCACAATTGTTTGCGTCTCGGATTCTAAGGTTATAGGTTCCTTGTGAAAGGTTGACAAAATTTCCTGAAACTTGATAGTTGGCTCCATTGTCAATGCTATATTCATATGGGGCCTCACCTCCTGCGGCTACCATTGAGATGGATCCATCTGAACCCCCGAAACAACTGACAGGAGTAAAACTTGGCGTTATGGTCAATGGAGCATCTTGTACCACAGTGATATCAAAAGAAGCCTCGCAGAATCCAGTTCCCCCATTGTTGTCTCGAACATAAACATCGTAATCACCAGCTCCGGTTAGGGTAACTGGATTGGTGGCGGCAAAATCTCCGCCAGTAGGTGTTACTCCATCCGCAACTATGGCGTATACGTAATTACCATCTCCACCGGCAGCAACAATGTCAACATCTGTGTCAGTACCACAAGCTGTGATGTTTGCCGCAGTTGCAGAAACGGTCAGTTCTGGGTTGATGGTTATTGATGCTGAATCTGTACAATTATTACCATCCTGAACATCAATAGTATATGTTCCCGAAGTAAGTCCGGTAAACACGTTGGCAGGTCCAAAGGCACCTCCGTTAAGGCTGTATTGATAGTTGCCATCACCTCCCGAGGTAACGTTAGCGGTCAAGGTCAAGCCTACGGCGTCATCATAACAAGTGTCGTTTGGAACAATGGCCATAACTGGTGGAACAGCAGCATTCAAGGTGAAGTTAGTGTTTACCACACACCCATTGGCATCTGTAACCGTTGCTGTATAGGTTCCTGCTTGTGAAAGCCCATTAAACTGACCTGTACTATTAGTACCAAACACCGAAGTGTCAGGATTGGTCAAGGTAAAGGTGTTTCCTCCCCAACCACCTGTTGAAGTGAGGATTACACTACCATCTGTGGGGCATGTCGGTTGGGTTTCGGCAGCGGCCAAAGTAAGCGCAGCGGCCGGAGCGTTTACGGTAACATCGGTGGTTGCCGTACAACCAGTTAAATTATCTGTTACGATGATGGTATAGGTTCCATCATCCAAACCGGTCAAAGATATGGTTCCACCGGTTTGATTGTTTCCAGAGAAATTCGACGGACCTGTGACGGAATAGTTGTAATCCGTGTTGAAATCAGAAACGGCAAAATCTACCTCTCCGTCCGTATCATTAAAACAAGTAACATTACTTACCAAGTTTCCTGCCACTGCAATTTGTGAAACAGGATTTATGGTAAAAGATTCATCATAAACACAACCCTTGTCGTCGGTTACCCTAAAGGTATAAGTGCCAGGGGCCAAGCCATCAAAATCAGCAGAATTTCCAGTGGTTGAGGTAGCTGCAACTGCCGCTGGCGCCGTGATTTCAAAAACAAAAGGAGTATTTCCATCAACAACGGTCACCGTAACATCAGAGGTCAATGTTGGACAAGAAGGTGTCGTAGCAGAAAAGGTTAAGTCCGTAGGGGGATTTAGGGGGTCTAAGACTATACTATTTGTCGTGAAGGTACAATTGTTGGCATCACGAATGGTGATTGCATAACTCCCATTGGTCAGGTTGGAAAAGGTTTCCGCACCGGCACCGCTTACAAAGTTTACGCCATCAATACTGTACTCGTAAGGAGGGGTCCCGCCCACTACATTTTGTGCCTCGATAATTCCATCTTGTAAACAGGTGTAATCTTGTATTAATACAGCATCCCCGCTCACACCAGAGGTTGGTCCGCTAATGGAGTAATTCTCAAAGTAATCACATGAGGCACTTCCTTTTCGTTGATTTAGTCGAACGGTATAATCTCCTTGCGGCAGGTTTGTAAACAGGCCGGAAGTATTTGAAGCAATCTCCAATCCGGTTGCATCATCTATTAGGAAAAATTCGACCTGATATCCATTTGTACTGATTAGGTTAAAAGAGATTGTTCCGTCTTCTGCTCCAAAACAAGTTTCGTCTGTGGCCGTAGTGGTATAGTCCACCGAAGGCTCAAAATAGATGGTCACTGTATTGGAAATAGAATGACAATTATTCCTATCAACTACAACAAACGTATAGTCGCCCGGATCTAGAATATCAAAAATGACACTTGTTTGGTAGGCGCTCGCGGGAATATCTCCTACGGTTGGGTATGAAGTAATAGTAGTTCCAGACTCATTTACATAAGACCAAATGGCATATGTATGTGGAGTTTGCCCACCAGAAGAGTCCATTTGTATATTTCCCTCTCTACAGGTTATATGTTGTGAAACCCTTGCGGTTAAATCCAGGTCCGTTAAGTCGTTAATGGTTACCTGTTCAGAATATACACATCCATCATCCGTAGAAATATCGACGTCGTAAACGCCATCGTTTAAATTTTCAAAAGTATAATTGTTGTCCGCAGATGGTCCAAAGGTGTCAACCACTGTGCCACCTTGGGAGATTTCATAATAGTATTGCGGCTCAACGTTAAGGATAGAAATTGCAATCTCCCCCAAACCGTTACAATCGGTGTCTCTTGGAACCACATCAACTTGGAAGTCCCTATTGAGGATTCCAATGTTATCCAATACAAAAACACAACCGTCGGTTACCCCTTGTTGTCGCATCTCAACCATATAAGCACCATTGGTGGTAATATCGAAGCTTGGGTTTGCATTATAAGGAACCAACACCGTGCTTGTAGTCTGGTCGATCAATCTAAACTCATAATCAATGGGCATGTTGGTAACCGTAATATTACCATCACTATTACAAATAATATCCCTTGATGTATATTGGGGGTCTAAAGGGTTTTTGTAGATGTTGAAAAAGAATCGGCTAAAACAACCATTTTGGTAGTTGATGACCATTCTGTATTGACCGGCATCAGAGGCCAAGAAATCGTTGCCCGTGTCCACCACATTCCAGGTACAGGAGTTGTCGGTGTTGGCACAATCTTGAGTACCTGCTGGACAACTGGACTCATCCAACTGCTCCCATTCAATGCTATCAGCATCAGGGATGTTGACTTGGATCAGTTCCGTATCATTTAGTCCACACAAAAAGATTTCCGGCAATTCGGCACCATCGTTGGGACAGACTACTATTTCACCATCCACTGTGTTGGAGGTGTCATTGATCAATGCGGTTATGGGGTTGGTCTGAGTGGTACCAAAAAGTTCAACAATGATTATTTCGGTAAAGTCTTTACAGGGGTCGGCCACTTGTTTGTCGACCATAAAGGTTCCCGTTTCACTAACTAGAAAAGTACTGGGGTCACCATCTGGGTCACCATCATTTAGAACGGTGTCCGAGCCATCAATAAGGTTGTTTCCATTTTCGTCCCGGTACCAAACGTAAGCATCAAAGTTATCCCCAGCATCCAAAAGCACATCATCACCACAAAGCTGAACAGTTCGGGTAAAATTACAAGCCGAAAGGTCGTCCAACAGGAAGTTGGTGGCTCCAGGGGTGGTAAATCCACAATCATCAAAATCAGACACACTGGGGTCGTCACTAATTTGGTTGCTGTTTATGATACCTTCGTAGGTGGAATAAGCAAGGTTCTCAATGATGTCAGTACAGGCATCAATAAAATCGAAACAGTTTTCTGCTACTCGTACCCTCATCCGTATTTCGGACACGGGATCACCCTCTTCTACCAAATTATCGGGAATATTAAACACCACCTCCCTTGTGGAAGAGTCATAAGTATAGGTGACTCCCGCGGGCATGGTAATCGTGGTTTCATCCAAGGTTACATTGGCAGGCAGTATATCCCTAATAGTGTAGTTGGTGGCATCGTCGTTTCCGGTGTTCACAAAGGAGAGTACATAATCCAGATATTGCCCTAGATTCACGCCCAGTCCTGTAATGTCGTTACCGCCGATATCCTCTACCTTTTTCTCAAGTACAATGGTGGGCTCAATAATTTCCACCCCAAAGGTTACCAAGAAGGAAGCAAACCAGTCACCACTTGTTCCCAATCGGAGGGTTGCACTGGTGTCACCATTGTCGATGATACTGTTACTTGGGTTGTTCAGGTCGAAGACATCCGAGTCAAAACCGATGGCGTTAGTACTGCTGACATTTCTTGTTGTAACATTGGCACCATCTTCAGAAATAGTGGAGTTGAAGAAGTTGTTATTTGGATTTGCGGCATCGGAGATGTCAGTGAAACTCGCACTACTGTTGGAAACAATTCCAAAAGTATCTCCAGACAAAGAGGTCTCCCCTTCCAAAGTACTTACCCCAATTCTGGCGTTTACTGGCCCTGTTGGAATGGTATTAAATCCTGAAACTGTAATATCGGCAGTTGAATTTCCCGATTGTGTGGTAATTCCTTCATACCCATCAAAAACGGAAATGTACTTTCCGGGTAGTGTTGGATTTTCATAAATTACTACCAAGGTCCAACCTGCACAACCATAGGTAGTTGCACCCCTTGTTCCTCTAACGTTACCCACAAAATAATCTCCAGTGGGGTCGGCAAGGCCTTGTAGAACATTGGTTACGTTTTTGTAGCAGACATATGGGTCGTTGGGCAGGGTGTTGTAACCATTTACAATAATGTCATCTTCCTCTCCTACTGGGTCGGCGGCGGTATCGGCCTGAAGGTCGATATAAGTTGAGCTGCCAGGAACCCGAAATTTTACTTGGGTTACGTCGTAGTGGTTGGGGTCGTCCGTGTACCCGCTTACGTACCGGCTTCTATGGTCACCATCCCGCTCTACGTCGTAGTTACCGGCCCAATACAGACCGGCCCAATAAATTTGGGAGCAGCTGGGCAACGACAGGGTTGAGCTACTGGAGTTAAAGGTTGAAGGGTCCGAATCGATATCCACATATTCAACATGCAGACTGTTGTTACTTCCGTTTCCGTTATAGGGCGTGTTTACGTCGTGCCCGTTGGACACACTGTTCATAACACTATTGGACAAGAAAGTGTAGTCCCCTTTAATATTTAGATAGGTGTTTCCGCCATCGTTTAAACGAGGGGTAAAAGGCACCTCTTGAGCCTGCATGGATTGACCGAGGCCAACGAAACAGGCAACACCTAGAAATAGCTTAAAAATTCGATTGGTCATTTTAACTATTGAGCTTTGGTTTAACCCGCATAATCCACATTTCGTCATCATACGAGGCATTTAGTTTGGAATAGTATGAGGTAAGGGCATTGGTCCAGTTCTCATGCTTTTTGAGATAGACATACCTAAGGTTATTTTCAGGGTTGATAAAGTAGCTGGCATTTAAGCCACTGGCATTAAGCTTCTTTACAAATCTTTTAGCGTTCGAAGGCTTTTCAAAAACATTGGCAATGATGTAGAAACCAGAGCCCAAGCCATTTATCTTATAGGTTTTGAAGGTGACTTTATCTCCTTTGTCCCCCGATGTTTTAGACACGTTTTTCGTCAAGGTATTGTCACCGTATTTGGAACTTGAATTCGAAGAAACCGGGTTGAACCCGTCATTGGAATCCACCCCATTTACATTCATAACCCAGGCATCTCCGTTGTAGGCCCCATTCATTTGGGAGTTATATGCGTCAATGGCAGCACCCTTATTCCTGAAACTTTCCAAATACACGTAGATCATGCCATTTTCGGGATTCACAAAAGAATCGGCCTTGAAGTTTTGCGCCTGCAATTTGTCAACAAAGGCATCGGCGTTGGTTGGGTTTTTGAATACATTGGCGATGAGGTAATGGCCGCTTTCCACATTGGGAATGCTGAAGGGCCTGAACCTTGCATTTTTGCTGGCCGTAGTCCTAACCGTTTTATCCCGCTTTATGGTGGATGTCTTTACTACAGCGTCATTTTTATCGTCGTTAAGTCGAATAACCTTTTTGGCGGCAGTTGTGTTGGACAATCCATGATTCGCAAGCGGTTGGACCGGGCGTTTGGAGATGATATCCATGCTGTCCATATTGGCGAAATAGACCTCTTTTGCTTTTTTCTCCAATTCGGGCATTTCTCCCCTGGTTTCCCTTCTCACCATTTTCATGACGGTTTCAAAGCGTCTTTCCAGATCATGCTCCCTAGCTGTTTCAATAGAGTCTTGGCGAAATAACAACTCGTCCAGAATGGCGTCATTTTCGGCTAATTTGTTTTTCAAGCGCGCTATTTCCAAGTCTTTTTCGGTCAGGCTCAGGGTTTCTTCTGGGGTTTCATCAGCTTCGGCCAATTCATCTTCCTCGTCCAGCAGCACTCTGTTTTCCGTAAGGTTTGGAGTAAAGGAATAAGCCAAGGAAACTTCATGGCTTACCCCGAAGTTTTCAAAATTGCTGGATAGCCCTTTTTCAACGGTGTATCCTACGGAAAGGTTTTTGTTCAGATTGAAACCTAGACCGGCGGAGGCTCCATAGAAATCGTCGTACCCGGCTTGGATCCACCCTAGTTTTGGAAGATCAAGGATAAGGTTACCCCCTAGGGTGACGTCGTTTTCACCAATCTTTCTAGCTCTAGCCAAGGGCATTAAACGGCCTTCTTCCAAAATACCGCCTGCATTTTTGAGCTTGTGGGTATATTGTATGTGACCGGAATACGTCTTTTCATTGAATTCGGTAACCGACTCACTGGATTTTAAGTTGTAATCAAAAAGGTTTTCGGCGTATCCCCCAAAATCAAAGTTTCCGTAGGAAATATTGAACCCGGGTTGGAACAATACCAACGAACTGCTTTCTAAGGAGTTCAAGAAGGGGTCATTGTCCAAGGCATTGGCGCGATCTTGGTTGAACGAACTTTGATAGTATGAAATATTGGCACCAAATGTAAAGTTACTTTTTGGGCTCAAACGAACTCCATAGGCATAGTTGGCGTGCACCCCAAAGTTGTTGAACAGCCCCTCCCTATTAGTAAAAAGACTAAGGCCAACCCCGCTTCTATCGCTTACCCTACCGCTATAGCTTAAGAAGTAAACCTGATTGTTGTCATCAAAAGATACCGATTGGTTTCTATGAAATAGGTTAACGTATGATTTATCCTCCCTAACCGTGGAAAAGGTAGGGTTGATCAAAAACCTGTTGAATTTTAGCAGGTTCTGCGAGGGTACATCATACACCACAAAAGGGTTCTCTTCCTGGGCGCGTACTCCAGAAAAAGACAGCAGAATAAGGGTTAGTAATAGTAGAGGTTTGTAGGTGCGCATTCGCTTTATCTAATGACTGTTATGGTTCCTTGTTTCAGACTTTCTCCTTCGCGGGTTACCTTGTAGTAGAAAATCATGTTTAGTTTGTTGAATTGTGTTGTGGATTCTGGCCAGTTGTTTTCGTAGTTCGTCTGGCTAAATACTTCCTTCCCTCGCTCATCATAAATGGTTACGAGTACATCGTCCTGTCTTGAATAACTGTTTGGCAACACCCACAGGTCGTTTATACCATCACCATTGGCCGTTATCACATTGGGGATGGCGAACATATCCCTATAGGTAACCGTGATTACCCGATTGATAGTACAGTTTCCAAAACTCGCTACCAATAGGTACTCGCCCTCGTCCTGAAAACCATAGGAATCCAAAGAGCCCAAAAGATTGTTGTCAGCATCAAACCACTGATAAGACTCGGCCCCGCTGGCGGTGATTGTTCCTGTTTCTCCCTCAACAATAACAAGCTCTTCAGCCTGATCTAAGCTTAAAAGGGATTCGTCAAATGTGTTGATAGTAATCTCGTTGGAGACTATAGGGCAGTCATGGGTTAGAATCCGTAATTGGTATACACCTGCCTCGGCGGCGGTTATGCTTTCCGTTGATGTGTCAATAACAACCCCATCCTTTAACCATTCAAAAGTTTCATCTGAAAGGCTTTCCGAACTGTCAAACCGAATTGGGTCAGCTCCTTCGCACAACACAGTGCCGTTGGAAGTGATGGCCAAGGAAGTACTGGTGGACATTACCACATCAAGGTCGTTAGAGGCGGCAGTGAAAGCACCGACTGTTCCTTCCAAGGAATACCCTCCGTTGTTTTCAAAGTCGTTAATAGTTATGGTTCTGGAAGTTTCTCCAGAGATGGGTGTCCCATCGTGCATCCATTGATACACAAAGGAACCTTCCAGTTCCGAGGTAACATCGGTTCTGGAGCCAGTATCGCTAACGGCGTTAATTCTTAAAAGATTAAGGGTTACACCCGCAGTCTGACATGAACTATAAGCACCTACATATTCTACCACAAACTCAAAAGATTCGGGAGCTTCCACTGTTGTGGTCTCAGAATCAATTGGGGAAGAAGCACATCCACCTCCGGTTTCAGTTACCCTAACAAAATAGTTTCCGGTTTCACTGATTTCCAAAGTAGAACTTGTTGCATCGGCTATTGGCGCCCCGTCTTTATACCATTGATAGTAAGGTGTAGCTGCTGTTGAGGAAGAAGAAAGCGTAGTGGTTTGTGAAGGCAAAAGCACGATGCTGGCTTCGTTTTGCCTGTCCACTTCAAAGTCTCCCAGATTTCTGATGGTTACTGAAGCTGAACGTTCCAAACAAGCTGAAGGACCGTCAATTTCCACTTCATAAACCCCTTCAAAACCGGCTGAACCTGTATTTACATTATACGTGCTTTGCTCCAAAGTGGGTCCAGCAACAATAGATCCATCCTTGAACCAGGTATAGGTTAAGCCCATACCGCTGATACTGGCTTCCAATTGCCGGGTGTCACCAACACAAAGGCCAAAGTCATCGGATCCATTGATGGCAATTCCAGAGCTGGTACCCGTAGTGATTTCTATGGTATTGGAAAGCGTATTGGCCGAACCCGAACAGACCGAACCATAATCCAATTCCACATAATACATGCCCGGTGTAGAAACAGTAATGCTCGCACCTTTTTCTGCGAGCAATGTACCGCTTCGGTACCAGTTGTAGATGTATGTATCCGCATTTGGAATGTTGTGCGGCTCCAGGGTTATATCCCCACCTCCGCAGAGTTGTATCCCTCCTCCAGGGGGAATGTCACCGCTTCCATCTTGACTTATAAGCAAGGGTGAACTGTAATCCACATAGTGCATAGGATATGCATCTGATGGAGGACTTGTTTTGGCCGGATTGGTACTTCGAACCCTCATTTTGTAGGACTCACCCCGTACATCTGTGGGTACGGCGAATTCGAATTCAAAATCAAAAGAGGTGTTTTTGTCACTTACCCGGGCCAATTCCACTGGTGACCCAAAGTTTCCATTGGAATCGGACAATTCGAGCACAAAATCGTTGTCAGGAGCCACCAAAGGCGGATTCCAAGTGAAATTCACAAAATATTCGTTGAAACTTTCGGAAGCGCAAGCGGCTGTCCAGGCAGAGTTACCTGCCAAATTTGGGTTGTCCGCTGCAACAGGCTTGTTGAGTACTTGTGCATTAAGCGTGTTTGCGGCAAACATTACTGTTGCAAACACCATTGCAAAAATGCCATTATATGAAGTAGTTTTCCTCATCAGCGTTAGTTTTAAGGGTTATGGCAATACCGCCTATGTTGTGCCCCTTATCGTTGTTCAGTTGTTAAGGCGCTTGAAACGCCCACTATTCCATATAATGTTCTAATAACAAATATGATTTTATTTTCGTCGAACGGAAAGATATTGTTGTAGGGGGCGGTAAAAGTGTTGTGAAATGGCTTTCTTTGTATACACCAAATCGTTTGGAATAGCTATAAACCCTACATTTTACTACATTTGCGCCTCAATTTTTAACCTATGTCGGAAGAAGAGCGATCGCTGAATTTTATAGAGCACATCATTGAAGATGATCTAAGGGATGGATATGAAAAGGAAGGGTTACGTTTCCGCTTCCCTCCTGAACCTAATGGGTACCTCCATATTGGCCATGCCAGCTCCATTTGTTTAAATTTTGGATTGGGACTTAGGTACCAAGCACCTGTGAACTTAAGGTTCGATGATACCAACCCAGCCAAGGAAGAAAAGGAATATGTGGAGGCGATAAAGGCTGACGTTTCATGGTTGGGATTTGAGTGGGACACCGAATGCTATGCCTCCGATTATTTTGGGCAGCTCTATGATTGGGCCGTTGAATTGATCAAGCAAGGAAAAGCCTATGTGGACAGCCAATCTTCAGACCAAATAGCTGAACAGAAAGGGACTCCGACCGAACCTGGAACAGAAAGTCCATTCAGGAACCGTTCTGTAGAGGAAAACCTGACCCTTTTTGAAGGGATGAAGAACGGTGAATTTGAGGAAGGAGAACATGTTCTAAGGGCAAAAATTGATATGGCCTCGAGCAATATGTTAATGCGGGACCCTATTATGTACCGTATTCTACACAAGGCACACCACCGCACAAATACCGATTGGTGTATTTATCCGATGTATGATTGGACCCATGGAGAGAGCGATTATATTGAACAAGTCTCCCATTCCTTGTGCACACTGGAATTTTTGCCTCACAGGGAACTATATGATTGGTTTTTGGACCAATTGGTAGAATCTAATAAATTAAGACCGAAACAGCGGGAATTTGCCCGAAGAAACCTTAGCCACACCGTTGTTAGCAAGAGGAAGTTGCTGCAATTGGTGGAAAATGGCGTAGTATCTGGCTGGGACGATCCGAGAATGCCCACAATATCGGGCTTGCGAAGAAGGGGGTATACCCCGGAGTCTATCCGAAACTTTGCAAACACCATTGGAATTGCCAAACGGGAAAATGTGGTAGATGTTTCCCTATTGGAATTTCATGTACGTGAGCATTTGAACAAAATAGCTCCAAGGGTAATGGCGGTTCTAAATCCGTTAAAAGTGGTCATCACCAATTACGAAGAAGGCAAAGAAGAATGGTTGGAAGCCGAGAACAATCCTGAAGATGCTTCCGCCGGTAGTAGAAAAGTTCCTTTTTCAAGGGAGCTATATATTGAGCAGGAAGATTTTAGGGAAGAGGCCAACCGAAAATTTTTCAGGCTTAAACTAGGTGGCGAGGTGCGTTTAAAAAACGGATATATCATCAAGGCTGAAAATTGTACCAAGGATTCGGAAGGCAATGTCATAGAGGTGCAATGTACGTACGACCCAAAAAGTAGAAGCGGAAGTGGTACGGAAGAAAGCCTAAGAAAAGTGAAGGGTACGTTACACTGGGTTTCAATACCCCATGCCATTGAGGCAGAGGTTCGGATTTATGACCGTCTTTTTAGTGATGCAACTCCGGATGGTCACAAGGACCAAGAATTTATGGATTTTGTCAATCCTGATTCCCTTAAGAAGGTTACCGGTTTTCTGGAACCAAGTTTAAAGGATGTAAAAGTGGGTGACAGATTTCAGTTCCAGCGGTTGGGATATTTTAATGTGGATGTTGACTCGACCTCCGAAAATTTGGTTTTTAATCGGACAGTAACCTTAAGAGATACTTGGGCCAAATTGGAACAAAAAAAGTAGTATAGAGACAGGCTATTATTCAGCCAAAGAGCCATTGGTTTTTCTAATAATCATGGGCTGCCACAGGCGTAAAATAAGCGGGCTTTGAAACAATTCAACCCAACGGTATATTCTTTGGCGGGAAAGGCCATTAGCGGGCTTTATTTCGATTATGTGGCCAAAATGAACAAAAAACCCGATTGAAATTATCAGTCGGGTTTTTTATTTGTCTTAACGGAGCGAATCTTAGAATGATCTACTCTTTTTTGGGGCTTGACTTTTTCATCTGCTCACCGATCATGTTGCTTGCAGTGAATGATGCCACCATGTTGTTCAACATATCACTTCCAGCTTGTGGAGAGTTGGGGAGAAGAATGAGGTTTGTGTTCGTTTCTTCACCTATGGATTGAAGGGTGTCGTAGTGTTGGGTAACCACAATAAGAGCAGATGCTTCTTGAGAGTTTATCCCAACCTTGTTCAAAACTTCTACCGACTCTTCAAGACCTCGTGCAATTTCACGGCGCTGATCGGCGATACCCTGTCCCTGCAATCTTTTACTTTCAGCTTCGGCCTTAGCTTTTTCAACTATTAAAATTCTTGCGGCATCACCTTCAAATTGTGCTGCAATCTTTTCCCGTTCAGAAGCGTTGATTCGGTTCATGGCCTCCTTAACCTGGGCATCGGGGTCAATATCGGTCACCAAAGTTTTAATAATGTCATATCCGTATTCCAACATGGCATCTTGCAGTTCGGATTTTACCGCGATGGCAATGTCATCTTTCTTTACAAAAACATCATCCAGTTTCATTTTTGGAACCTCGGCACGGACCACATCAAAAACATAAGAAGTAATCTGATCGTGGGGATATTCCAATTTGTAGAAGGCTTCATATACTTTGTCCCTGATTACAACATATTGCACGGACACCTTCAATTTTACAAATACGTCGTCCAGGGTTTTTGTTTCCACGATAACATCCAACTGTTGGATTTTCAAACTTAATCGACCTGCGATTCGTTGGACAATTGGAATTTTTAATTGGAAACCGGAATTTCTCACACTGGTAAACCTTCCAAAAGTTTCAATGATTACCGCGGTTTGTTGTTTAACGATAAAGATGAACTTAAAGAATATAAAAAAGCTGAAAAGGACAATGGGAATTAAGTATGTTAGATTCATAATACTGTGATTTTAGATTAGATCTTTAAGGTACAAAACCCTTTTGTATCATCAGTAGGATAATTCATGGATTTGTTACACTGTTTTATATTCGGCAATCATAAGGATATAGGAACCCTTAATCGCACCCCGGTCTGGATGTCAGGAGTGTTGTTGACTAGCATATCCTGTTGTAGATAAATGGACAACTCCGTTTTCTTGGTGAACGAATAAATCAAGGACCAATAACTTGGAAATTTATAAAGATGTCTGGCCGCCTCGTGCCACCTTGCTATACGCTCGGGCACATCTGGAACGTAGTAATCTTCTTCCTTTTTGTTGTTATAGGGAGTTTGTATCCGATAGCCGAGACCGATAGAATGGTAAGCTCCTTTTTTGTTTTTACGAGCATACTCGAAATGGCCATCAAAGCTTCCATAATAAGAACTCGTTCCTAAATCAATTTGGTTTTTGTTGAATTGTATAAATCCTCTGCGAAGCAGATTTATGCCCAACCCCAATTGCCATTTCCCTTTTCCCTTCGGATTAAGGACCTTGATTCCCGCAGCTGAAATCCCTAGGTCCATTGAGGAGTTATAAGGACTTAGGTTAACACCCAAGTGCGTTCCAAAGTTGAGTGAAATGTTTTTCTGATTGAACCACGTAGGATAGTGGTAATATGCCAGGTCGATTCCTGAGAAAACAAACGAACCCGAACCGATGTTCATGCTTTGGCCATTTCTATCGGTGTATCTAATGGAGGCATTGTCCAATCCTCGGATTCGACGTCCAAAAGGGTCTTCCCCTCCAGCTATATTGCTGTGAAAGAATTCAATGAACTGATCACCAGTAAGTATAGAAAATGGAAAGGTTCCCTTGGTGAGCAGGAAGGCTCTTGAAGAAATAGTTATTTCGTTGCGCTCTTGGATGGGAAGGGAAAACGCCAGCCGGAAATTTTTGACAACACCGTCATACTGGAAGGAGTAGGTTTGGTGTGGACTGATAGCTGCATCAAAATTGTACGTTCTGCTATAAAAGAGGATTTCTTTCATTCGTTCCCGATCGTTGGACGATGTCGGCACCAGCACAGTTACCGGTTGCCCCCATATATTTCCACTGTCCACTTGAAAGTCAAATTGCTTGGATGAGCTTGGGCTCCTTTTAAAATTGTGTGGCAAGGTGCCGAACAAAATACCAAAAGGATGGGTGGCCAATGCATGGGGTTTTGATATCCCATTTTTTTGGAAATTAAAGCTATCCGGCCCGGAGTTTTGGGAGTGCAAATCCTGAATGGAACATACAAAAACAGCGCATGTAATGAGCAGCACGTAATGTATGTACTTAAACATGAGGTTTTTAGCAAGGTTGGTTAACCTACTAAAAATAGCAATTAATTCATGATTAAGAGGAGGTTAGGGCAGTTATCCCGTTGTTGATTCTTTGGATGGCCTCCTCACGACCTATCATTTCTAGGATATCAAACAGGTGGGGTCCCTTCAGGTCTCCTACCAAAAGCAATCGCAAAGGCCCCATCACCTTACCAAAAGAAAGCTCGTTGTTGGTGATCCAATCTTTAATTTTGGACTCCAATTCCGAAGAGCTGTATGGAGTTGTGTTTTTTACAATGGCGGCTACTTCGGACATAAGTTCGGGTGTTCCTTCTTTCCATTGTTTTTTAGCGGCCTTTTCATTGTAGGTTTGTGGAGCTTCGAAGAAGTAGCTTCCCAGGCCCCAAAAGTCACCGACGAAATTCGCGCGTTCCTTTATCATGGCTACAACTTTGGTAATGTACCCTGTGTCAGCTGCCTTTTCCGAATTGGACTTTTCTGCCAGTATGGGCAAAAAAGCTTGCGCCAACGCTTCGTTGGATTTTAGTTGAAGATAGTTGTGGTTGTACCATTTTGTTTTTTCGGGATCAAAGCGCGCACCTGATTTGTTTACCCGTTCCAAGCTAAAACTTTGTATGAGCTCGTCCATGTTAAACACTTCCTGTTCTGTGCCCGGATTCCAACCCAGGAGGGCTAAAAAGTTCACCACCGCTTCTGGGAAATAGCCCGCTTCTTTATAGCCCATAGACTCGTTCCATGAAAGGGGGAACACAGGGAAACCACCCTTTTCTCCATCTCGTTTACTTAGCTTTCCTTTTCCCACTGGCTTCATAATAAGTGGAAGGTGTGCAAATTTTGGAGCACCCCACCCAAAAGCGTCATATAAAAGTTGGTGCAAGGCTAGGGAAGGCAACCATTCCTCTCCTCGAATCACATGGGATATTTCCATAAGATGATCATCCACAATATTGGCCAAATGGTAGGTGGGCATTCCGTCACTTTTAAAGAGCACTTTGTCGTCCAGGGTGTTGGTGTCTATACTGATTTCGCCTCGAATAAGGTCCTTCAGAACCAAGGTTTCATCTTGTGGGGATTTAAACCGAATCACGAAGTTTTCCCCGGCATCCAATTTTGCTTTTACCTCCTCTTCCGTTAGGGAAAGTGAATTGGTTAGCTTATTTCTATTGTGCCAATTGTATATAAAAGTTTTTCCTTTTAGTTCGTGATCCTTTCTATGATGGTCTAAAGCCTCGGGTGTATCGAAAGCATAATAGGCTTTGCCTTGTTCTAGCAGTTGTAGGGCATAGTCCTTGTATAGATGCTTGCGTTCACTTTGACGGTAAGGACCAAAGGACCCTCCTGTGGTTGGACTTTCATCAGCTCGGATTCCGCACCAGGATAAGGCCTCCTGAATGTATTTTTCAGCCCCTTCCACATAACGGTTTTGGTCGGTGTCCTCAATACGAAGTATAAAATCACCGTTATATTTTTTAGCATACAAATAGTTGAAAAGCGCGGTACGCACTCCACCAATATGGAGGGGACCTGTGGGACTGGGGGCAAAACGAACCCTTACTTTGTCGGCCATACTTTTTTGTTTGCTTGCAAAGATAGTTGGACCATAAGGACCAGAAAAGGGCTTTTAAGCCAAATTTTAGGGAGTTTTAAAGGGATTTAACATAATATTTTCTAGGGTATTCTGGCGTATCGGGTATCTTGGTTTGTAAAAAAGGAGGGATTTGGACAGTTTTCAGGACATTATTGCAAAACTTCAGGCTTTCACCAAGAAGTACTATACCAAACAGTTGATGCGAGGCGTATTGCTTTTTTTGACCCTCGGGTTATTGTTTTGGATAACGGTTATTTCCTTTGAACATTTTTTGTGGCTTAACGAACTTGGTAGGCTTATTCTTTTTCTAATTTTTATATTGGTAGAGGTAGGACTGCTGATAAAGTTTGTTGCCATCCCGTTGGTTCTTTTATTGGGACTACGAAATGGGATTTCCAACAAGGAGGCGTCTAAGATGATTGCCAGGCACTTTCCGCAAATTGGGGACCGACTTCATAACTTATTGGATTTGCGGGAAAGCTCAGAACAGTCGGAATTGTTGCTCGCTAGTATTGAGCAAAGGTCGGCCAAATTAAAAGTCATCCCCTTTAAAGAAGCGATAAACTTTAGGGAGGTGTTTGGATATGCAAAATATTTTAGTGTACCTCTAATTATTATTGGATGCTATTGGATTTCAGGAAACATTATGTCTTTTTTTGGGTCCCATGATCGGGTTGTCAACTATGATGTCGCTTTTAAAAGACCGGCTCCATTTCAGTTTCTATTGCTAAACGAAGATTTGGAGATTCTGGATAACGAGTCCTTGAATATTATGGTGGCCATTGAAGGGGAAACGGTTCCAGAAAATGTCACCATGGTAATGGATGGTGAGGAGCTGTTTATGAAATCTAGGGATGGGATTTTTTCTTATACCTTGAATGCACCTGTGAAGGAAACAAACTTTCATTTTAATGGTGGAAAGTGGAAGTCTAGGGAGTATCAGGTTTCTGTGCTTGAAACCCCCGTATTAACCGATTTTTTAATGGAGTTTAACTTTCCCTCTTATCTAAAAAGGGAAGCTGAGGAAGTATCTGGTACTGGCAACGCAGTTATACCAGAAGGCACTGAGGTAACTTGGAAGATTTTGGGAAATAATCTTGATGAAATCGGATTGGCCTATCGTGATACTTTAGTACAGATTGAAGCCGACAAGAGTCAGTTTGTACACCAAATTACGGCCGATGGTGATTTGGAATATGAAATTTCCACTTCCAACAGCAGGGTCCGTAAGCACGAAATTTTGTCGTATAAGCTCGAAGTGGTTAAAGATGCCTACCCGCGCATCCAAATGGAACAAAGTGTTGATTCCTTAACACCGAATGTATCTTTTTTTGAGGGGCAGGTAAGTGATGATTATGGGGTTTCCGAAGTTAGGGTAGTTTGTCATCCAACAGGAAATCTTGTTGCACAGCAGAAGTTGGTTTTAGAGCGACCTGGTGTAAACGTGCATCAGTTATATTACACCTTTCCTTCAGGATTTGATTTACGGCCTGGAGAGGAATATACATTGTTTTTCGAAGTGGTTGACAATGATGGTCTTAGAGGAGGAAAGAAGGTAAGGAGCAGGTCTTTTACCATGAACTTATTAGACGATAAAGAGTTGAAAACCAAGGAGTTAGATATTAATCGAAATGCGTTGCAGGAACTTGACAATTCTTTGGAGAAATATAAGAACCAACAGGAAGAATTAAGGGAGCTCAAAGATACCGATAGTCAAAGCAAGGAACGAAGTTTTGAAAGGGAAAATAAGATTAAGGATGTATTGGAAAGGCAACGTCAGCAGGAAAGCTTGATGGAAAAATTCAGTCAGGAGTTAAAGGAGAGTTTGGAAAAGGAGGATAGTGAGCGGAGTAAATTGCTAAAAGAGAGGTTGGAGCGCCAAGAGATTGAGGCTAGAAAGAATAAAAAGCTGCTTGATGAGCTCAATAAGCTCTCGGACAAAATTGAGCAAGAAGAACTCCAAAAGAAGTTGGAGGAGCTATCCAAAAAGCAAAGCAGTAATACCAGAAATTTGGAGCAAATTTTGGAGCTCACCAAGAGGTATTATGTTACGGAAAAAATGAAACAATTGGCTTCAGAGTTGGATAAGCTATCGGAGCGTCAGAAGATTTTATCCCAAATGAATTTGGGTGATACGTTGGATAATAAGCTACAAAAGCAAGTTGGAGAGGAGTTTGATAAGCTTTCCGAGGATATAGATGAGCTAAGGAAAGAAAATGAAGGACTTCGAAAACCTATGGAATTCAAGGTTAAACCACAGGACCAAGAAAGGGTTAAGGAAGACCAGAAGGAAGCACTGGAAGAGATTAATAAGCATCAAGGCATTGACCAAAGTTCAGATAGCCCTAACAGTCAGGAGGCTGCTAAAATGGCTAGGGAGCGTCAAAAGGCTGCGGCCCAAAAGCTAAAGGAAATGAGCGAGTCAATGCAACAAACATCTTCAGGTGGAGGAGGTTCTGATGTTGTTGAGGATGCAGAAATGCTTCGACAAATTCTGGATAATTTGGTAACCTTCTCTTTCAAACAGGAAAATCTGTTTGATAAAGTTGAGGCTGCCGATGTCGATATTTCCCAATTTTCAACAACGGTGCGGGATCAAAAAGAATTGAGAAGTCTTTTTGAACATGTCGACGACAGCCTGTTTGCACTTTCGTTGCGCAGGGTTGAGCTATCCGAATTTGTGAATGAACAAATTACCGAAGTATATTATAATATTGATAAATCCTTGGAGAGTATTGCTGAGAATCAGATTTATCAAGGAGCTTCCTATCAGCAGTATGTGGTTAATGCTACAAATGCCTTAGCTGACTTCTTAGCTAATATTTTAGATAATATGCAGGAAAGCATGAAGCCTGGTCAAGGCAAAGGCCAAGGACAGGATTTTCAGCTTCCAGATATTATTAAGGGTCAGCAAGGCGTGCAGGAAAAGATGAGTGGGAAGGGACAAGAGGGCAAGTCCGGCGAGGAAGGTCAACAAGGCAAGGGAGATGAGCAGGGTAGTGACGGAGAAGCTGAAGGGGAGAAGGGCTCCGAAGGCAATACGGGTGAAGAACCACAAAAAGGTTCAAATTCCAGTGAGGGGGGTAAAGGCAAGGAACAGGGTTCTGGTACTAATGGGAATGGTGACGGAGAAATGAGCTTGGAACAAATCTATGATATATATAAAGAGCAACAAGCCATACGCCAACAGTTGGAAAAGCAGCTTAAGGATATGATCAGCAAAGCTGATAGGAATTTGGCCCAAAAGCTTGTGCGGCAGATGGAGGATTTTGAAAACGATTTATTGGAAAACGGAATAACGGAGCGCACAAGGAACAAGGCAAACATAATCCAACATGAGTTGCTAAAACTAGAGAATGCAGAACTACAGCAGGGAAGGAAAAAAGAACGGGAAGCCAATACGAATACCAATTCTTTTTCAAACCCTATTACTACCAAACCTGCCTTGCTTAAGAGGCGCAAGAATGAGGTTGAGATATTAAACAGACAAGCCTTACCTTTGCGGCAAAATTACGAGCGAAAGGTTAAGGGTTATTTTGATAATGATTGAATTTAATTTCCAGTCTGATTTTATTTTACAAGAGAAATTAGAGTTCACCGATTGGATAACTAGGGTGATATCTTCCGAGCAAAAGGAGGTGGGTCAATTGGACTATATTTTTTGTTCGGATGAATACCTTTTGAACCTTAATCAGGAGTATTTAAACCACGACACTTATACTGACATTATCACTTTTGATTACTCAGAAGGGAACCATATTTCCGGTGATATTTTTATTTCGACGGACCGAGTTAAAGAGAACGCCGAAACCTTTAATGCAGAGTTTAGAATAGAGCTTTTACGGGTGATGTGCCATGGGGTTTTGCACCTTATGGGTTATAAGGATAAGACGAAAAATGAGGCTCTAGAGATGAGAAAAAAGGAAGAAGAAAAAATTAAAATGTTCCACGTGGAACCATAGGTATGTTTGAGAGGGAATATGACGTAATTGTTGTTGGAGGAGGCCATGCTGGAGCTGAGGCGACAGCTGCTGCTGCGAACATGGGCTCCAAGACCTTGTTGGTTACAATGAACCTGCAGACCATTGGACAGATGTCCTGTAATCCCGCTATGGGAGGTATTGCGAAAGGTCAAATTGTGCGGGAGATTGATGCGCTTGGTGGCTATAGTGGGATTATTACCGACAAGTCTGCTATTCAGTTTAAAATGCTCAACAAATCAAAGGGACCTGCTATGTGGAGCCCGAGGGCACAGAACGACAGAATGCGGTTTGCTGAGGAATGGAGAATGGCTTTAGAGAACACCCCAAAGGCCGATTTTTATCAAGAAATGGTTTCTGGACTTCTTGAGGATAACGGAAAGATTGTAGGGGTTAGAACTTCTTTGGGAATTGATATTCGGGCTAAAGCTGTTGTACTTACAAACGGCACATTTTTGAATGGTCTCATTCATATTGGAGATAAGCAGTTTGGTGGTGGCAGGGCAGGTGAGAAAGCAGCAACCGGCATTACCGAACAGTTGGTTGATTTTGGTTTTGACAGTGGTCGTATGAAGACCGGAACACCACCTAGAGTGGATGGCCGTTCGTTGGATTATACCAAAATGATTCCCCAGCCAGGGGACACCATTCCCGAAAAGTTTTCTTATTTGGACACTCCGAAACTTTCCACCCAACGTGATTGCCATATGACTCATACCAGTGTCTTGGTTCATGATTTGTTGCGGGAAGGATTTGATCGGTCTCCAATGTTCAACGGAAGAATCAAGAGTATCGGGCCTAGATATTGTCCCTCTATCGAAGATAAAATAAACCGGTTTGCCGATAAGGACTCCCATCAGATTTTTGTAGAACCAGAGGGATGGAATACGGTTGAGGTTTATGTAAATGGATTCTCAACTTCACTTCCAGAGGATATTCAATATAGGGCCCTTAAATCAGTTAAAGGATTTGAAAACGTCAAATTCTTTAGACCAGGATATGCAATCGAATATGACTATTTCCCTCCAACACAATTGAAGCACACTTTGGAGACTAAGTTGGTGGAGAATCTATATTTCGCGGGGCAGATTAATGGCACAACTGGATATGAAGAGGCCGCTTCCCAAGGCTTGATGGCAGGAATAAATGCCCATTTAAAAATTAACGATAAAGAACCATTCATCCTAAAAAGGGATGAGGCTTACATTGGTGTTTTAATTGACGACCTGATCACAAAAGGAACCGAGGAGCCATACCGGATGTTTACATCTAGAGCTGAATACAGGACGTTATTACGGCAGGATAATGCAGACTTAAGACTTACTCCTAAAAGTCACGCAATTGGTTTAGCTACGGAAGAGCGTTTGGTAAGGATGGAAAGGAAACAGAGAAAATCGGATGCGTTCTTGGACTTTTTTAGAAAAACAAGCTTTGCTCCGGATGAAATTAACCCAATATTGGAATCTGTAAATTCTTCAACCGTTAATCAGGCCGATAAACTCTTCAAGGTTTTTTCGAGACCCAAGGTGACGATGGATCATATGCTGGAGCTTGAATCTGTGTCTACTTATGTAAATAGTAACGAATTGGACTCAGAAATTTTGGAACAGGCGGAAATACAGGTCAAATATTCCGGGTACATTGAAAAGGAGAAAAACAATGCCGACAAACTTCATCGGCTTGAAAACATAAAAATTCCAAAAAACTTTGATTATACCAAACTCAAGTCTCTTTCTTATGAAGCTAGAGAGAAATTAGAAAGTATTCGGCCGATTACAATTTCTCAAGCATCTAGAATTAGCGGAGTTTCTCCTTCAGACATTAGTGTTTTACTTGTTTTTCTTGGACGATAGTAAAATGTTCCACGTGGAACAAAATATACCTTTTATTATTTTAAAGAATTTCAGGAGTTGGGTAAAACCCACGTTTACTCCATACAGCCAATTGCTGTATATTCGAGCATAAGACCCAAAACTTAATGGAGCCGTATTTAAAGATAAAAGATCATTCCATCTCTAAGGAGGATTTTGAACTTCATCATGATTCGGAAATTGACATGTTGGTTACCTTTCCACAACCCGTCGACTTGGCACCCTATTATGAAAGCGAGGCCTATATATCACATACGGATTCAGCCAGCTCTTTGTTTGACAAGCTCTACCAACAAATAAAGCGGCGAAACTTAAGAAACAAACTGCAACTAATTGTAAATCAACAGGTTAATATAAAATCACTTCTTGATTTCGGGGCTGGAACGGGGGATTTCCTAAATGTTGTAAAGCAAAAGGGTATAGGGGTAGAAGGCGTGGAACCCAATGCAAAGGCCAGGCAGAATGCCAAGAAAAAAGGCGTGGAGCTGGTTTCCGAAGAGAACCAGTTAAGAGAAAATAACTTTGATGTGATTACCCTGTGGCATGTACTGGAGCATTTGCCGAATCTCGATGAACGCATCGCCAAGTTGGCTTCCCTGCTGGCTGCAGATGGACTGATGGTAATAGCGGTTCCTAATTTTAAATCTTTTGACGCAAAATACTATGGGAGCTATTGGGCGGCATATGATGTACCAAGGCACTTGTGGCATTTCTCAAGGGCATCTATCTCAAAACTGTTTGCTAAACACGGAATGGAAGTAGTGGGAACCAAGCCCATGATTTTTGATTCCTTTTATGTCTCTCTTTTATCGGAAAAGTACAAAGGGAACAGATTGTTTTTTATTAGCGCATTTTTCATCGGATTATGGTCTAATCTGCAGGCCTTCTTCACCAAAGAGCATTCCTCTATAATTTACTTGATCAGAAAGACAAAATAGCTAAAATAAGCGGCCCTGGAGCCGTTTTGGACAAACTGCTATATAAGGACATCCGTAAAAGAAAAGGATCAAGGACAAGCACGTATCTACGCTTCGATAGAATAGTGAACAGCTATGAAAACCTAAAATATTAATAGATTTTTGTTATAGCCCTGCATTCCGTCAATTTCAGTTCACCAAAAGATAATGGGGGAGCATTCAAAAAGCTTTTCTATTTTTGCGCATCCTTAAAAGAGAAAGATGAAAAAACTTATGTTATTTGCTTTTGCCATGATTGCCATGGCTTGTCAGCAAAACAAAATTGGATATGTGGACAACGTTAAGCTGTTGGACGATTATCAGGAAAAGGTTGATATCGAGGCCAAGTACAAAGTAAAAATCGAAGCCTTGACTAAAAAGAGGGATAGTATTTCCCAGGCATTTCAGTTGGAGCTTCAAGAATTTCAGACAAAGTCCCAAAAGATGTCCCAGAAAAGTGCCCAGGAAGAATATGCGCTTTTACAACAAAGAGGTCAGTTCATGGGGCAGCAATTGCAGCAAGAAGAACAACAACTTCAGATAAGTAGCCAAACCGAAATGGATTCCTTGGTCAGCAAGGTCAGAAAAGAAGTGAAGGCTTACGGGGAGGCCAATGGGTTTACTTATATCCTTACAGGAGGAACGGGTGGTGCCGTTTTATATGGTCAGGATCCGCAGAATCTAACTAGCTCCATTGTCAAAATTTTGAACGACAAGTACAAGAAATAAAATCAGTGTTGATTATATAGAAAGCCCATTCATGCGAATGGGCTTTTTTTATTTGTAGTGCTTGATGCCCAAGGCTTCATAAAGCGCTTTGGGTCGATACAATTTTCCATCTTTTACTGTTAATTCGACCCGCCGAATATCACTAATGTTTTCAACCGGGTTCCCATCAACCAAAATAAGGTCGGCCAGTTTTCCTGCTTCAATGGAACCTAATTGTTGGTCCATGGACGTAACCTCAGCTGAAGTAATTGTGGCAAGTTGCAGTACCTCATTGGCAGGGATGCCCGCCTTTACGTAGTTTTCCAACTCCTTATGAAGCGCAAATCCGGGCATTGCATCTGTGCCCGGAAGCAGGGTAACGCCTTGATTATGAAGAACATACAAGATTTCCAGTAATTTGTCAAAAGAGTCCTTATACTGCTGTTCCTTGCCTTCCGGTATGGGAAGTCCACCAGAAAAATAGCCCCGTTGCACTTGAATGGGGAGTCGGTCCAAAATGGCCTCAAATTGGGGGTCTGGCTCTCCCGCTTTTGTCGAGAACATGCCTTCAAAAATTGAAACTGTAGGGTCCAGTTCAATTCCTTTTTCCTTTAGCAATTTTACAAAAGAAATGAACTCTGGTCCTTCCAAATCGAGGGCATGCGTATTTTCCGCAACTGCAGAAAAGCGCAAGGGCGTGCGGGTGTCAATGGTGTCCGATAGAAAATTTAGTGCCACCATGTTCACATGCTGTATCTCGTCGAATCCATCTTTGATGGCCTCTTCAGCAAGCATGTGTGCAGGAATGTGCCCACTTAATTTCATCCCCAGCTCATGTGCTTTTTTGGCTAATGGTTTTACCCAAGAAGGATCAATGGAGCTATACAGCTTGATTTGTTGATACCCGTGATCTTTATAATTCTGGATGGCCTCTTCTCCCTCGGCTACATTGGTTATGGTTAACCCTGGACCCGCAAAGGGACCTTTTTGATCAATAAATCCTGAGAGGGTGACGACACGTGGCCCAATATTGCGGTTTTCATCAAATTGTTTTTTGATTTCCAACAATTCCATGGAATTGGCCATATCCCTAACAGCGGTTACACCTGCCGCCAAATGAAGAAGACCATCTTCCTTTTGTACATGGCAGTGGTTGTCGAAAAGTCCCGGCAAAAGTGTTTTCCCCGTTCCATCGATTACGATGGCACCCTCACTAATGGTGGAAATTTCACTTGAAACCGACTCAATTTGATTCCCGCTGATAACCACAGAACGGTTAGGAACAAGCTGTCCGCTTTTGGAGTCGAATAGAGTTACATTTTGAATGACCACTTGGTCGTCTGGAGTTTCGGTAAGCTCCTTGGCCAGAGATGCGAAAAAGGCATCTTCTTTCTCTTTTTGGATTTCCAATAAGGTGCCGATCATCCCGGAATGCTCCTTGGAAATGATACTCAACCAAGAAGAAACCGAAGCGAAAATCCGGTCATCTTCATCTACCCATTCGTAAAAAGGAGTAAATCCAAATCCTGTGATTTCAACAAGGCGGAGAGGAATGGAATCCACCATGATGGCCTCTATGTTTGAAATAGCGGCCGTACCACTTGGGAGCAGTTCAAGGGAGTGGTTTTCCGAGGATAATAATCGTCGCACCAACAATTCATTGTCCCCAAGCGTGCTGTTCACACTGGAATAAAAGGGGACACCATTCGTTGCTTTGCTACCAGCTTCAGAGGTACTTTTCCATTCGGCCAACCCATCGGAATAGCTATAGCTTTCAGCAATGGTGTCTTTCAAATAGTTGACTCCGGAGATGTCCAAGGAGGTGATGTTGCCTTGGTCATCCAAGCTTATTTTTTCCAGAATTTCAGGCCCTCTCCCACGATCATTGAACTCAAAAGTGAACACATAGTTGCCTTCTGAATCCATAGAACTTGTATGGGAACCTGCAAGATTGTCCCGCATAAAAACCTGGTAATCCCGAGAAGTATATTCTTTACTTTGGTTGGATTCTTGACAGGAAGCCAAGATTGCTAGCGCAATCAGAGGAAGAAATTTTTTCATGAGGTTGAGTTTAGGTTCACTGTGTTTTTTGGAATTTACTGCAGAATGTAGACCAGAAAAATGGCCAAAATAAGATAAACCACAATGGTCTTTGCCCCTTCATAGTCTTTGGCAATGCGCTGCCCCAAAAGAAGAAATAGCAAGGTGATGCTGGCCAAAACAGCTCCGCAAAAAGCGTAAGCACTTTCCCCAATATAGAAAAACTCAAAAAGGCCAATGGCACACAATATTCCCGACGCCATTTCGGCAAAAAGCACTATGCCCAAAAGCAGGGGAACCATTCCCTTAAAAACTGTTTTGGAAAAATGCCCGGTAAGCCAGGACAGATTGCCTTTCCAATCCAGAATTTTATCAAATCCGCTTTGGAGAAAAGTAATGGTAAGGCCTGCGAGCAATAAAATTTGTGCCGCATGTGATGTAAAGTGTTCCATGATGTTTATGTTTAGGCCGCCTTGGTATGCAATAGGCGGGTAAGTTTGATGGATAGGTCGGTAAAGATAATCTTGGAATTGCCGTTGCGTTCCACGTGGTAAATCGCTTCTTCCAGTTCCTTGACAATGTCCATAATATTGTTTTCATGAACAAATGGCGCAAACTTTTTAAGGTCAAAGCCCTCCAAGTGAATTTTCATATAAACTAGACCTTCAGTCCTGTAATTAAGCAAAAGTGCTTGGCGCATAACGGAAAGGCAATAATGTAAAAATTGCTTTTGAACTTCCCGCCCGGTCTTGGCGACTTCCTCGCTCCACATGATGAGCTCCTGGATGGCACCCTTATTTCCTTTGGCCTTAAACGCACTTCTAACCCATTGTACAAACCAGCGTTCAAAGACCAGGTCTTCAGAATCTTTGTTCATAAGGTCCAGCGCCTTGTTGTAATTGCCGTTGGCCTCTTGGGCCATGGAATTGGCTTCTGCCTCTTGAACACCCTGCTCCATTAGGGCTGTGGCAATTGCATTTTCGGGGAGTGGGGGAAAATGTAGGATTTGGCAGCGGGAACGAATAGTATTTATAATTTGTTCCTCCTCTTCGGCAACCAAAATAAGCACGGTTTTTTCCGGTGGCTCCTCGATAAGCTTAAGCAATTTGTTCGCGGCCGAAATGTTCATCTTCTCGGCCATCCAAATGAGCAAAACCTTGTATCCCCCTTCATAAGATTTTAAGGCGAGTTTTTTTACAACATCCTGAGCTTCGTCAACCCCAATTTGACCTTGTTTTTTTTCTATGCCAATGAGCCGGTACCAATCAAAGAGATTTCCATAGGGTTGCTCAGCAACAAATTGACGCCATTCTTCTAGATAATGGTCACTAACTGCATGCGACTTTACCTTGTCCGAATTGGAAACCGGAAAGGCAAAATGAAGATCGGGATGCGTAAGGGAATTGCATTTGGAATTGCAGACCTGATTGTCGCCTTCGTTTTCACCACCTGTGTTGCCACAAAGCAAATATTGCGCATAGGCAATGGCCATGGAAAGGGTTCCACAGCCTTCGGGACCAACAAATAGTTGGGCATGTGCCACCCGGCCAGATTCCGCCGTGGTCACCAAGTGTTTTTTAATGTGCTCGAGGCCCAGAACATCTTTGAACAGCATAAGCCAAAGATACATTTTTTAGGTTCTGTGTGTTTTCGTAGGTTTTTTGTTGAAAGTTTAAATTCCATCCTCTGGGAAAGAATGAAATCTTTACTTTTGGACTCACCATAAACCGAGAGCAATGAAGACCATAGATGATTATAATTTTGAGAACCAAAAAGCATTGATTCGCGTTGATTTCAATGTGCCTTTGGATGGCGATTTTAATGTAACGGACACCAGCCGAATTGAAGCAGCCAAACCAACAATCCTGAAGGTGTTGGAAGATGGTGGTGCGGCGGTATTGATGAGTCATTTGGGTAGACCAAAAGGTCAAGCAAATCCCGACATGTCCCTGTCCCATATCGTTGAAAAGGTTTCTGAGATTATAGGAGTACAAATCAAATTTGCCAGTGATTGTGTTGGTGAAGTTGCGGATGCAGCGGTGGCCGAATTGCAAAGTGGGGAAGTACTTCTTTTGGAAAACCTTCGATTTTATGCAGAGGAGGAAAAAGGGGACGAAACTTTTGCCAAGGCGCTTTCAAAACATGGCGATGTTTATGTGAACGACGCTTTTGGAACCGCTCATAGGGCCCATGCCTCTACAACTATCGTTGCCAATTATTTTCCAGATGCCAAATGTTTTGGATATCTGTTGGCAAAGGAAATTAAATCCATACAAAAGGTGATGCAGACAGGGGAAAAGCCTGTAACTGCAATTTTGGGCGGGGCCAAGGTTTCTTCCAAGATTACGATCATAGAAAACATTCTGGACAAAGTAGACAACCTGATCATTGGTGGCGGTATGACCTACACTTTTGTGAAGGCCCAAGGAGGCTCCGTGGGGGATTCAATTTGTGAGGACGATAAAATGGAATTGGCTTTGAATATCTTAAAGCAGGCCAAGGAAAAAGGAGTTGCAATTCACCTTCCAGTTGACGTCTTGGCCGCTGACGATTTTGACAATGGCGCAAACACCCAGTTCCTGGATGTAAACGCAATTCCAGATGGATGGCAGGGTCTGGATGCGGGGCCTCAGACTTTGGAAAACTTCAAACAGGTTATTTTGGACTCCAAAACAATTCTTTGGAACGGTCCTGTTGGAGTTTTTGAAATGGAGAACTTTGCCAAGGGAACCATAGCTGTTGGTAATGCCATTGATGAAGCCACCCAAAATGGTGCATTTTCGCTGGTTGGCGGAGGAGATTCCGTTGCGGCCGTGAAACAATTTGGCTTTCAGGACAAGGTCAGTTATGTCTCTACCGGAGGCGGGGCCATGTTGGAAAGTTTAGAGGGCAGAACCCTTCCAGGAATAGCCGCAATATTGGGCTAACCTCCACGTTATGAATTAATAGGAGAAATCCTAAACTTGTTAGGTTTTGATCCGAAAACTTTAATTTTTCGGAAAAAAGCCCCATTTTCGTTTGCCCCAAAACCAAACCCAATCCAGCATGAACCACATTTTAAAAAAAGCTGTCCTTGCAGCCTTGCTTTTTTCGGCTCCATTGCTCACTGCCCAAGAGGTGGATTCTTCCGGTGCGACGGAGGCAACTTCAACACAAGAAAAAACTACGGAATCCGATTTGGGAACCTCCCAGGAAATCCAATCCATCGATATAAAAACGGAGGAAAAACCAATTGATGGTTTTCGGGTTGTTGAAGAAGCAGGCAAAAAGGAATTCCATTTGAGGGACCAAAAGGAAGCCAGAAAATATGATAGTCTTTGGCTAAACGAATTGTATCAAAGCGCCCAATTGTTCAGTGAGCTAGAATTGGAGATCATCAACCCGAGTGATGAAGAAATCGAATTGGTCGACCTGCCAACGGACACGCTCAAAGCCCGTTTGGCACGGATGGACGAAAAGACGCCTTTCAATATTTCCTATAATTCCTCTTTGGAGTCGGTCATTAAATCCTTCTTGGTCCGAAAAAAGGATTTGATGCAACGTATGATCACCGCGAGCCAATTTTATTTTCCGCTTTTTGAACAGGAATTGGACAATCATGACATTCCGTTGGAGATAAAGTATTTGGCGATTGTTGAGTCGGCTTTAAATCCAAAAGCTAGATCACGTGTGGGCGCCAAAGGGCTATGGCAGTTTATGTACAGTACCGGAAAAATGTACGGTCTGGATGTGAGCAGTTATGTGGATGAACGCCACGATCCCATACTGGCCACCAAGGCGGCGAGCAAATACCTTTCCAAATTGTATGACATTTTCAACGACTGGGATTTGGCCTTGGCCGCCTACAATTCGGGCCCAGGAAATGTAAACAAAGCAATAAGGCGTTCTGGGGGATACACGAACTATTGGAACATCCGGAGAAATCTTCCACGTGAAACCGCCGGATACCTGCCTGCATTTTTGGCTACCATGTATATCTTCGAATATGCGGAAGAGCATGGGCTGCACTATAAAAAAGCAGAAAGACCTTATTTTGAAACGGATACGGTACACGTAAAGCAACTGATCACCTTTGATCAAATCTCCAAGTTGGTCGATATTAGCACCGAGGAATTGGAAATGTTGAACCCTTCCTACAAGCTCAACATTATCCCAAAAGTAAAGGGGAAGGATTATGTACTTCGTTTACCGGTTACCAAGATCGGTCAATTTGTGAGCAATGAAGATGAGATCTATGCTTATGTTAAAAAGGAAATGGACTCCTTGGAGAAACCCCTTCCGCAATTTGTGGAGACGAAAAACCAGATTAGATATAAGGTTCGAAGTGG
Organism: Flagellimonas myxillae; assembly: GCF_023502235.1. Lineage (GTDB taxonomy): Bacteria > Bacteroidota > Bacteroidia > Flavobacteriales > Flavobacteriaceae > Flagellimonas > Flagellimonas myxillae. The sequence continues at coordinate 170,817 of NZ_JAMFLY010000002.1, forward strand.
TGATTATCTGGGAAAAATTGCCGAACGCTACGGCGTGGGGGTGAGCCAAATCAAAAGATGGAACGGACTGCGCAGCAACAATCTTAGGATAGGGCAACGCTTGACCATATTTCCTAGAAAGCCCTATGTTCCCAAACCGACGGTCACAAAATCGAATACTTCAAAATCAGCCTCGGGGACAGTAGCAGGGGGAACCAAGGCACATACTGTTCAGGAAGGGGACTCCCTCTGGAGCATTTCACGAAAATATCCCGGAATTTCCATAGAAAATTTACGAGAATGGAACGGTCTTAGTGGTAACAATCTTAAACCGGGCACAAAACTCAAATTGTGCGATTGTTCTTCGTAAATTTAACTCGATATGAAAAAAATTGGAACACTATGCTTCACCATGATTTTTGTGGTGATGTTGTCATGTAAGGATTCGGGACCCAAGAAACGTTTTTTACCTCCTTCAACTGGGGGAATAAACTCATTGATGGTGGTGATGGACACAGAGCTCTGGAAAGGGGGCGTAGGGGATAAGATTCGGGAGCATTTTGCCGCACCAGTCTTGGGACTTCCGCAGGGAGAACCCAAATTTACCATTACACAAATACCGCCCCAAGTCTTTAAAGGGGCAACCGCCTATTCTAGATCTGTCCTTTTTGTTGAGCAGGATTCCGTTTCTGCAGCCCATATAAAGACCGACGTTTATGCCAAACCCCAAAAGGTTGCGGTCGTAACTGGCGAAACTTACAATGACCTTGCCGGCAATCTGGATTCCATTGCGGGAATGGCAATTGCGGCCTTTAAAAAGGTAGAAATTAGTGAGGCCCAAAGAAGATTTACACGCTCTTTGACAAAGGAGACCGTTTTTGAGGATGAATTTGGAATTAGCTTAAAGGTTCCTTCCCTCTACAAGCTGGGCAAGCACGAAAAGAACTTTGTTTGGATGGACATCCAAATCCCAAAGGGATCCATGAATATTTTGGCCTACGAGATGCCGTGGGACAGTTTTGCGACCGACACCACTTTTGTGCAGGACATTATAAAGATGCGGGACTCCATTGGAAAAAAATACATCCCGGGACCTTATGATGGGACGTTTATGATTACAGAGAAGGCTTTTTCGCCATACGTGTTTCCTTCACAAGTGGGTGGCAAAAAAGCTGCTGAAGCAAGGGGCACTTGGGAGATACAGGGATATCCCATGGCCGGACCGTTCATTACCTATATCATTAACGATAAGGAGAACAATAGAAAAATGGTTTTGGAAGGGTTTACCTTTGCCCCCAACGAAGAAAAACGGGACTATATGTTTGAGCTGGAGGCCATTCTTAAAACGGTAAAGTTCCAGACCAACAAGTCCTGATAATAGTTAAAGCATTTCAGAAAAGCCCAGTATGCCAGAGCATGCCGGGCTTTTTCGTTCTCTAAATGCTTAAAAAGTATTTTTAGTCAAAAGCAAATCCGGTTGCTATTCTATATACAAAAGCGTATAGCACTATAAAGAACATGATAAAGCAGAACCAGGAGAACGCTTTGAAATATTTTTCTAGGATAATGTGACCCAAGTTTTTGAATCCTTCTAGGTAAATCTCTTTAATAAGTAATAGTTTTTTCATAAGTCAAATTTTAAGATTTAAAGACAAGACAAAGATTGGGCAAGCTCAATCGTATGTGAAAACATTGGGACGAAAGGCAACAAAAAATTGACGAACGATACGTAACGTTTGGAAACTCCTATAAAGGATTATTTTTCATCGACAAACTACATGGGGTGGATTATTTTTTCATCGAGGAAGCTGATCGATAAAGTGCATATTTGGATGTAGAAATGAAAAAAGCCCCGAAACGGGGCTTTCTTTTGGTGGGTTATTAAGCTACATTTTTACGATTATGAATTCGGATCTACGGTTTTCCCTGTGCTTGGTTCTGCTACATCGGGTTCCATCCCTGCAATTATTGAGCAATTGTTCTTCTCCATAACCGATGGCACTTTCTATTCTGCCGGGATCTATGCCATGGGCTACGATATAGTCCCTGGTGGATTTGGCCCGCTTGTCGGAGAGGTATTTATTATACGCTTTGGTCCCGATAGCATCCGTATGCGATTCAATCTTAATGACCATATTGGGGTATTCGGTCATTACAGCTACCAGTTTATCCAACTCCTGGGCCGATTGTGGCTTGATGTTAAACTTGTCGAAATCAAAGTAGATGGTTTCTACCTCCAACTTCATTACACCATCCTCTTCGGCAATGATCTCTTCGAGCTGTTTTAGGTGTTGGATTACCGCTATATCCTCATTTTCCTTGGTTGTAATATTGGTGGAGACATCAAAATAACCCTTCTTCACCGTCTTGATTACATAACGCGATACGGGTTTAAGGTTTTTAAAGATAAAGCTACCATCAGGTTCGGAACGCAATTGGCCTATCCGAACGTCGTCTTTATCAAATAAGGTTACCTCGGCTTCAGGTATTGGATTGCCCGAAACCTCGTCCAAGATGTTTCCTGAAATCGCATTGAGATTCAAGATACTTTTAAAGGAATAGATATCATCGTCCCCTTTTCCTCCCTTTCGGTTGGATGCAAAGTATCCATTTTCGCCACCTTCATCTATAATATAGGAGAAATCGTCCCGATTGCTATTTATAGGCTCACCCAAGTTGATGCCCACACTGAAAACACCGTCGACATGGCTCGATTTGTAAATATCCAATCCTCCCAGACCCATAGTGCGATCTGATGAGAAATAAAGTGCATCTTTTGTGATGTACGGGAACATCTCTTTTTTACTTGTATTGACGGTACGTCCTAAATTTTCGGGTTCTGAGAACTTGCCGTTTCCAAGAATATTTACTTTGTAGACATCGGTACCCCCAAACCCACCAGGCCTATCGGAAACAAAATATAGTTGCTTTCCATCGGGGCTTACAGAGGGGTGTCCGGTTGAATAATCCTCACTGTTAAAAGGCAGTTCAACCGCTTTGGTCCATTCGCCCTCCACATAGTGGGATTGATATATTTTAAGGTGATTAACGCCATTTTTTCCCCGCCTTAGCTTTTTACCATAATTGTTACGGGTAAAATAGATGGTCTTTTGGTCCGGAGAAAAGGAAACTGAGGCTTCGTGATACTTGGTGTTTATTTTTCGGGAGAATTTTTTCGGTTGGGACAGGTCCTCATTTTCAGGGTCTGCCTTTGCAACATATAAATCCAAGAATGGCTGATTGTTCCATCGATACTTACGTGTGGTCAAGAATGACGAGTCCAAGGAAGAGGCAAAGACCACATCTGTTCCATTGTGGAACATTGGGGAAAACTCGGAGTATTTTGAGTTAATGGCCAAATTTTTGACCTCTACCAATCGGGGTTTGCTCCAAGTGGTCGGGTCGTTGCTCAGTTCGTTTAGCGGCTCATCCCTTTTTTGTCTAAATAGTTTAGTGAGTTTGGCAGCCCTTCGATAACGACCGGTTCCTTTTAGGGCATGGGCATATTTAAAGAACTTTTCTTCGGTAATGTCTTCCTTATAGGTCTCGTACAGTTCGTGGTACCATTTGTGGGCCTTTTCCATATTGCCCGAAAAGTAATGGGAATCACCAGCTCTGGACAATAGTTCGAAAGTGTGCTCTGCATCACTTTTCTCAAGAACAATGTCGTATACACGGGCCGCTTCGGCGTACCACATTTTATTGAAGAATTCGTTGGCTTGCTTAATAAGCTTTTCGGTAATGCCATTTTTACGCATGAATTTGGTTAGTGCCCTGGCATTCATCCCCTCAAGCTGCTTTAAAAATGCGGTTTGCGAGGAATAACTTCCGCGGGACTCTTCCATTTCACTGTACAGATCCCCATCCTCAAACTGCAAAAAGGATACAGATTGGGCCTCAAGTCCAAAGGACAGTAGCAGGATTAAAATAAAAATGGGTTTCTTCATAGTCCCTCCTTCTGAAACAAATTCCATCAGCTAACCAAATCCAAAAAAGGCCAAAAGACCTACATAGGATTATCAAATGCTAAAATAAAGCATGGTGATAGGGCCAATAAGTTTTTGTTGTGAATGGAAGGAATTATGGCATGAAAGGGTGAAAAGTGTTGTTTTTCATCGACAATCCCCTATAAATAAAGGGGGTTTCAGTGTAAGAAAAACCCTCGCCAATACATGGAATTAGGCATCAGACTCCTTGCCGCTTTCCAGTTTTTCGTCTTCCTTGGAAGCATCTTTGAACTCCTTGATTCCACTTCCTAGACCCCTCATAAGCTCTGGAATCTTTTTCCCTCCAAAAAGCAAAAGAACCACAACTACAATGAGTACAATTTGCCAGGGACCTAGCATACCAAGAATAAAAGTTTGAGCAATCATAATCGCAACGCCTTTAAATGAACGGTAAAATTACTAAAAAGAACTGTAAGGCCCTATGTCGTTAACGAAAATTAGCAATAAGATGTGTATTCTACACAAATTTATTGACATAGAAGTGTTTTGTAAAAGCTTAACATCTATATAAAAATCTAAGGTTATCTTTGTCCCGCATGGCAAAGGACAAGAAGAAAAGAAAGGAAATCAAACAAAAGCTGCTGCACAAGTACCGGCTTGTGATTTTGAACGAAAGCACTTTCGAGGAGAAAATCTCCTTTAAATTGAGCCGACTCAATGTTTTTGTGACCGGAACACTTTTTATTATAGCCCTAATTGGGATAACTACCCTGATCATTGCGTTTACCCCCTTGCGTGAATATATTCCTGGATACTCTTCAACCCGTTTGAAAAGGCAGGCGACGGAACTTACCTACAAAACGGATTCACTGGTAACTGTGCTAAATTATACCAATAGGTATTTAGATAATGTTAGGCTGGTTTTGAGGGGAGATATCGAAAATAATGAAATGAACCGGGATTCACTTTTTGAGAAATACAAGCTGGACCCCTCTACCGTCGACCTAACACCCATTCGTGAAGATCTTTTGTTACGCGAGGAAGTGGAACTGGAAGACAAATACAATCTCTTTGAAAGAAATATCGAAAATGTAGGTACATTGCTATTTGCCCCATTAACTGGCAATGTATCCCAAGACTTTGACCCCAACAATAAGCACTATGCCGTAGATGTGGTGGCGCCAAAGGATACTCCAGTCAAATCCATTGCGGATGGAACGGTACTATTTTCCGAATGGACGGCTGAAACGGGTTACGTTATTATCGTAAAGCACCAGGACGACCTAACCTCGGTATATAAACATAACGGGTCTTTGAGCAAGGCACAGGGAGACCTTGTTCGGGCGGGAGAGGTTATAGCCTCCATTGGAAATACAGGAGAACTGACCACCGGCCCACATCTTCATTTTGAACTTTGGAAAAAGGGCAAGCCTGTCAACCCTTTAAATTATATCGACTTCAACTAAATGTCCCTTAAATCAGTTGCAGCAAAACTTTTTGCAAAACGAATAGCCCAAAAAACACGGGAGTGGAGCAGCAATCCAGTAAAATCCCAGCAAAAGGTGTTTCAAGACTTGATTACTTCGGCAAGGAACACTGAATTTGGTAAAGACCATGACTTCGAGAACATCACTTCGTATGCTGACTTTGTTGCCCAAGTGCCCATAAGGGATTATGAGGAACTAAAAGGGTATATCCAAAAAATAATGGATGGTGCAAATGACGTACTATGGCCCTCGAAACCAAAATATTTTGCAAAGACCTCGGGGACCACTTCAGGAGCAAAGTATATTCCCATTACAAAGGAGTCCATAAAAAACCAAGTGGCTGCTTCTCGAAACGCGATATTAAACTATATCTATGAGACCGGAAATGCCGATTTTGTGGATGGAAGTATGATTTTTTTGCAAGGGAGTCCCGAATTGGATGAAAAAGGAGGTATTAAATTGGGAAGGCTTTCTGGAATTTCGGCCCATTATGTTCCCAATTACCTACAAAGAAACCGCTTGCCGAGCTGGGAGACCAACTGTATTGAGGATTGGGAAACCAAGGTGGACAAAATCGTGGAAGAAACCGAAAATGAAAACATGACGGTTATCGCCGGAATTCCTTCGTGGGTACAAATGTATTTTGAAAAATTGAACACCAAATCCGGGAAAAAGGTTGGCGAACTTTTTAAGAATTTCCAGCTTTTCATCTACGGTGGCGTAAACTATGAACCTTATAGGGCCAAGTTTGAGGAATTGTTGGGCAGAAAGGTAGACAGCATAGAATTGTTTCCTGCAAGCGAAGGGTTTTTTGCCTATCAAGATTCTCAGCAGGCGGAAGGAATGCTCCTATTATTGGATGCGGGGATTTTCTATGAGTTCATAAGAACTGATGAGTTTTTTCAGAAAAACCCGAAAAGGCTTACCATTGAAGATGTGGTAGAAGGTGTCGATTATGCCATGATCATATCAACCAATGCTGGCCTTTGGGCATATAATCTAGGAGATACCGTTCGGTTTGTTTCTACAAAACCATATAGAGTAGTGGTTTCTGGGCGCGTAAAGCATTTTATATCTGCTTTTGGGGAGCACGTTATTGCCAAAGAAGTAGAGGAGGCGATCCAAATTGCAATGTCCAAGTCCGATGCCGTGATAAACGAGTTTACCGTGGCTCCACAAACCTCCCCTCCCGAAGGAGAACTACCTTACCACGAGTGGTTCATAGAATTTGAAACTCCCCCTTCCGATTTCACAAGCTTTATTGCAGATGTTGAGGAAAGCATGAAAACCCAAAACAGTTACTATTTGGATCTGATAGCGGGGAACATACTTCAGCCCTTGAAAATCTCCCAGGTAAAATCCGGAGGGTTTCAGGAATACATGAAAACCATTGGCAAATTGGGTGGGCAAAACAAGGTGCAACGGCTATCCAATGATCGCAAGGTTGCAAAAGGATTACAACCCTTTCTTATCTAGATTACAAATTATGGTGCTTCCTTAGTGGGAATTCACGTATTTTTGTCGCTAAATTATGATGACTACCAAAGTAAAACAGGCGACACGTGCCCAAGAATCCACCAATGCCATTGAGCGGTTATACATTACTATGCGTCACCTTCTCAATCGAGGATTTTATAAGCCGTCTGGAGTTTCTGGTAATGCCCTAAGAACCGCCTTGCTCCTTTTAAGGCCTGAGATTTATGGGTCTGTTGCGGAGGAAAAAGCCGAACTTAATGGTCTTATCTATGTTTTGGAACGATTACCTGAGGGTATTGAGGAATGCCGTTATATCAACCTTACTTCGGACGAAGGTTTTTCCAAATCCCATTTAACAGCCATCATTCCACCCAAAAGAAGAAGAAATTGCTACCGTATTGACGAGGAGCAAATGAACATCGAGATTACTCGGGGGAGAAGTGATATTTATGACATTCTTACCCACCTTACCTTCCTATTCATCGAGTCTGGGAAAATCTGCAAACGGGTATTGGTCGACGGTACCGACACCATTCGGGATTGGGATAAGCTCTCGGAATTCATCAATAGCGACGAGAAAACCAGCGCCGAGAGGGAAATTTCGATGATACATGCTGCCAATATTTTGGGCAGGACCTTTGAGGATGTGGTGGAAATTCAGGAAAAACTTAAGACCAAGAACAATCCAGATCGGTTTTTGGACGTGATTTATTGGCTAGGAAAACTGGCCATTGAGGAAGAAACAACAGGTTTAAAGAGAACCATAACCTTTAGTCCCTTGCTACGGGAACGATTGGGCCACCATATTCATGGTGAACGATGGGCGCAAATGATCAAGCAAACATTGGCCAAAAACAAGTTGCTGCACAGACCATTGCACATTATCAGTGCCAACATGCACAGTGTCATGAATTCCCTGTTTGCTAAAAACACATTGTCCAAAGAGCTTCCGGATACTAAGTCTTTGGACGTTTACGAAACTTTGAGCTCTTCCGAAAACAAACAACTCCGAAAAAAAGTGGAGCAGGTCGCGGAAAAGAACGGAATGCTCTTTTTGGATGATCGTTCTGGGGCCAATATTGACGTGCAGATTTTTGATACCGCCAAATTTGGGAAGGATACCTGCTGTTATCGTTTCCCAGAAGGAATATCCACGGATGAAAAACCAGTTATCTTCGTCATGGATTATGCTTTTGGCGAGCAGGCCTATGAGACCATAGACGAGTTACTAAAACCTTTTGAGGTTAACGGCCAAAAAGAGTTTTTGAACGTAGATTCCATTTCCATTATGGGCAAAGCAGGAATTTTGGAGGGGGGAAAGGGAGATTTAATGATTCCTTCCGCCCACATTTTTGAGGGATCAGCAGACAACTACCCCTTCGACAATGAGCTTTGTAAAGAAGATTTTGAAGGACATGGTCTCAAGGTGCTGGAAGGTGCTATGGTTACGGTATTGGGAACTTCCCTTCAGAACAAGGACATCCTGAAATTTTTCCATGAATCCACTTGGAATGTTATTGGTTTGGAAATGGAAGGGGTGCATTACCAAAAGGCGATTCAATCGGCCTCAAAAATTAGAAAGAGCATTAGCAAAGATGTTAAGGTCAGGTATGCATATTACGCATCGGACAATCCATTGGAAACTGGAAGCACTTTGGCGTCAGGCGGTCTTGGTACCACAGGAGTAAAACCAACATACTTGATAACAGATAGAATTTTAAAACAAATATTCAATTCATAAAATGGCAGAACAACCAGTAAACAACGGCACTTCGGACGAGATTGATTTGGGTCAATTATTCCAAATGATCGGCAGGGCATTTGAGCGTTTCTTCAATTTTATCGGCAGCATATTAAAGGGAGTCTTTCATTTGGTCATCCTTTTGTTGATTTTCATCCAAAAAAACATAATAGTGTTGGCCATTGCCGTTATTGTTGGGGCTGTTGCAGGGTATTTTTTGGACAAGAATCTACCAGAAAAGTATGTTTCCAAAATGGTTGTGGAACCAAACTTTAATAGTGTGCAGCAGTTGTACAACAATATTGATTTCTACAACGATCTAGCGAAGGCACAGGACTCCACCACCTTGGCCACTGCACTCAACATCACAGAATATGAGGCAGGAAGCGTTAAGGAGATATTTGTGGATTCCTATTCGGATGAAAACCAGAAAATTGCACTGTTTGACGATTTCATAAAAGATTTGGATACCACCACCATCAAAACCATCGATTTTGACAACTATTTGGATAACTTTAATTCGTTGGACGCAAGATTTCATCAAATTTCAGTGGTTAGTACCGACAACAAAGTGGCCAAAAAAATGCAGCCGGCCATCATCGCGTCCATATCAGTCAACGATTATTTTAAGCTTCAGAAGAAAATAAATGATGAAAACCTAGACCTCCAGGAAGATATCTATATGCACCAATTGGCAGAAATAGATTCCCTTCAAAGCCTTTATCGTACAGTTTTGATCAAGGAAGCGGACAAACCCATGCAAGGAACCAATATTAATTTGGCAGAAAATGGGGAATCGCAGAATAAAGAACTGGCACTCATTCAAGAGCGCGAGGTACTTAAGGAAAGATTGGTCCGCCTAAACAGAGAACGGGCCAACAAGTCTGAAATCCTAAATATCATAAGTGATTTTCCAACCAGGGGCGTGGAATTGAAAGGGCTTTGGAATAGATATCTTTTCCTTTTTCCCTTAGTTTTGGTGCTATTGGTAGTGGGAGTACTCTGGGGCTTACAATTGAACAATTATTTGCGAAACTACGGCAAGAGTTAGGTCAAGATTGAGTGCTTTGTTAATTCTAAAACGCATTTGGTTGGATAATAGCACAATAACTGGCTTTTTTGTGGTTAATTGTTTTGTCGTTTTATTCCCACAGAAACGGAATTATGTTAGTTTTGCAAAAATTTTATGGAATTGAAAACCAACCTCAAAATCTCAAGCCTATTAAAAACGGCAATCGACGCTTCCATTGAGGCAGGGAAGGCTATTTTGGAGGTCTATGAAAATACAGATTTCCAAGTTCATGAAAAAGGGGATAAATCTCCTTTAACTGCTGCAGACCTGAATTCCAACAAAGTCATTAACGAGTATTTGGTGCCCACCCAAATTCCCATAATTTCCGAAGAGAACAAGCAATTGGACTTTGAAGTTAGAAAGCAGTGGGAAACATGTTGGATGGTGGACCCATTGGATGGCACTAAGGAGTTTATCAAAAGAAATGGTGAGTTTACCGTTAATATTGCTTTGATTCATGATGGGGCACCAGTTCTAGGGGTGATTTATGTTCCCGTAACCAGGGAATTGTACTTCGCCGAGATAAAGGACCAGAAGGCATTTAAGTTGGTATTAAATGAAAACCATGAACTTCCCGATACTCCTTTAACGGCTTCGAACCAGATTCACCCGGGATCCGAATCCCAATCCAAAATTAGGATTGTCGGGAGCCGATCGCACATGAATTCCGACACCGAGCACTTTATATCGAACATTAAGGAACAATATGAAGAGGTGGAAATCGTTTCCAAGGGAAGCTCATTGAAGTTTTGTTTGGTGGCCGAGGGCAAGGCGGATATCTATCCTCGCTTTGCGCCGACCATGGAGTGGGACACGGCTGCAGGACATGCAATTTGCAAGGCAGTTGGACTCCAAGTAATTTCCAACGACACCAATGAGGAGCTGCCTTATAATAAAGAGAATTTATTGAACAGTCATTTCCTAATAAGAAATTAATGGGAAAAGTCTCTTATAAAAGGCATTTGGCCAAAACCATTACTTGGCGTCTCGTAGGAACGCTAGATACGATCATACTTTCTTGGCTGATTACGGGTAATCCGTTTACAGGACTTAAGATTGGGATTGCAGAAATGGTCACCAAAATGGTTTTATACTATCTTCACGAAAGGGCATGGCTTTCTGTGGATGTTACCAATAGCCAAAAGAGACACTTAATAAAAACGGTTACTTGGCGGGGTATAGGAACATTGGATACCATATTGCTTTCATGGGTCATTACTGGAAACCCGCTCACAGGATTGAAGATTGGTTTTGCAGAGGTAATCACCAAGATGATTTTGTACTATTTGCATGAAAGGGCCTGGTATCGTATTAACTACGGTCTGGACATTCGAAAAAGAGCTAAAAAATGGAAAAGAACATCATAACCCATAACTACAAGATAAGTAGAAGTGAAAGACGGGCTTTGAACAAGCACAACTCTTTTCTCATTTTTTTGACAGGCCTTTCTGGGTCAGGAAAGTCAACAGTTGCCAATGCCCTGGAACAAAAGCTTTTTGAAACCGGAATTAAAACATATGTCTTAGACGGAGACAATGTTAGAAGGGGGATCAATTTTGACCTAACCTTTAGTCCGGAAGACCGTTCCGAAAACAATAGAAGGATCGGTGAGATTTCCAAGTTGTTTATCGATGCCGGAATCGTTGTGTTGGCTGCGTTTGTCGCACCCTATAGTAAAGACCGTGAGTTTATCAAAAAAACGGTAGGGGCAGAAAATTATGTAGAGGTTTTTGTAAATACGAGTTTGGAGGAGTGTGAAAATAGGGATGTTAAGGGATTGTATAAAAAGGCCCGGGCCGGGGAAATAAAAAACATGACCGGGTTATCGGCACCCTATGAAATCCCCTCGAGCCCCGATGTAACGGTAACGGAAAAGCACTCCATAAAGGAAAGTGTTGAAATAATATATAAGGCTATTCAAAAAAAATTAGAACTTCAAGAAAATGAGTAAGTACTATTTAAATTATCTGGATGAATTGGAATCCGAGGCCATTTACGTGCTTCGTGAGGTGTGGGCGCAATTCCAGAACCCCGTGATATTGTTTTCAGGAGGGAAGGACTCCATTGTGGTGACCCATTTGGCCAAGAAGGCCTTTTTTCCAAGCAAAATACCATTCGCACTAATGCATGTGGACACAGGACATAACTTCCCTGAAACCATCAAGTTTAGGGATGACCTCATCAACACGCTTGGGGTCAGGCTCATTGTAGGTTCTGTACAAGAATCCATCGATACCGGACGGGTCGCTGAGGAAAAAGGGAAAAATGCCACCCGTAATGCCCTGCAGATTACCACACTTTTGGACGCAATCGAGACCAACAAAGTAGATTGTGCCATAGGAGGAGGACGAAGGGATGAAGAAAAGGCCAGGGCCAAGGAACGGTTTTTTTCACACCGTGACGATTTTGGCCAGTGGGATCCAAAGCACCAAAGACCAGAATTATGGAACCTCTTTAATGGGAAGCATTTTGAAGGAGAGCATTTCCGTGCATTTCCAATTAGTAATTGGACGGAAATGGATGTCTGGAACTATATTAAAAGAGAAAATATTGAAATACCATCCTTGTACTTTGCACACGAAAGGGAAGTGGTTTGGAGAAACAATTCTTGGATCCCCCATTCGGAATTTTTGCAATTGGAGGAAAACGAAAATATTGAAACCAAAAGGATTCGATTCAGGACCTTGGGAGACATTACCATTACCGGGGGTATAGAATCCGAAGCCGATACGGTAGAAAAAATTGCGCAAGAAGTTGCGGCAATGCGTCAAACGGAAAGAGGTAATCGTACCGATGATAAACGGTCCGAGACCGCCATGGAAGACAGAAAAAAACAAGGATATTTTTAAGCATTAAGATGTTAGACAACAATCAATTACTTAGGTTTACCACTGCAGGAAGTGTGGACGATGGAAAAAGCACCCTTATAGGAAGGCTGCTGTACGATTCCAAATCCATTTTTGAAGACCAGTTGGAGGCCATAGAGAACACAAGCAAGCAAAAAGGACACGAAGGAGTGGATTTGGCCCTTTTTACCGATGGTTTGAGGGATGAACGGGAACAAGGGATTACCATTGACGTAGCGTATCGTTACTTTACCACCCCTAAGAGAAAATTCATTATTGCCGATACTCCGGGACACATTCAATATACCAGAAATATGGTTACCGGAGCCTCTACGGCCAATGCCGCCATAATTTTGGTGGACGCAAGGCATGGGGTTATCGAGCAAACCAAACGCCATGCGTTTATTGCATCCTTGCTTCAGATTCCACATATCATAGTATGTATCAACAAAATGGACTTGGTTGAGTTCAAGGAAGAAGCGTACAATAAAGTAATAGCCCAGTTCGAGGAGTTTTCGTCCAAGCTATTGGTAAAAGATGTCCGATTTATTCCTATCAGTGCCTTATTGGGGGACAACGTGGTAAACCGATCAGAGAATATGGACTGGTACCAAGGCGCCCCATTATTACACACTTTGGAAACCATGCATATCAGCAGCGATATTAATAAAGTGGATGCAAGATTCCCTGTTCAAACTGTACTGCGCCCTCAAAGCGAAGAGTATCGGGACTACAGGGGTTATGCAGGTCGTGTGGCCAGTGGCGTATTTAGAAAAGGAGATGAGATCACTGTCCTGCCATCAGGATTTACATCAGCAATTAAATCCATAAACGCCCATGACAAAGAGCTGGAAGAAGCCTTTGCACCCATGTCCGTTTCCATAACCTTGGAAGATGATATTGATATCAGCAGGGGTGATATGATCGCACGTTCGAATAACAAACCGGAACCCAGCCAAGATGTGGAAGCCATGATTTGTTGGTTGCATAACGATCCGGCAAAACCTAGGGCCAAGTATACTATCAGACATACATCCAATGAGCAAAAGGCGATGATCAAGGAGGTGATTTATAAGATCGATATCAATACCCTAAACAGAAAGCCGGAAGATGTGGATTTGGGGATGAATGATATTTGCAAGGTAAAAATCAGGACCACAAAACCTTTATTGATCGATTCTTATCGGGAGAACCGCACTACGGGAAGCTTTATTTTGATAGATGAAAGCACCAATGAAACCGTAGCTGCGGGGATGGTTGTATAGACTAGGTTAAGATTAACGGGCTTATAGTTGGACAAGACACTAATTTACATTCTAGGTGCGGGTCGTAGCGGAACAACCATATTGGACATTCTCCTTGGCAACTCTCAAGATACGATTAGTATAGGTGAGGTAAGCAGGTTTTGTAAAAGACAAGGTATTCCTCCAAAAAGAGAGAAGGAGGACCCTGTTTTTGGATATTGGGATGATGTTAGAAGGACCTTCGAGAGGGAAGGTTTCGATTATACGAAGGGAGAAGAAAGTGTTACAAACCACGAATACCACACCCATTTTGTAAAAGCGGTTTTTGGGAAACACGATCAGGAATATATTGATATCATCCAAGAGTTTTATAAGGCAGTTTTTGACAGAACCAAGGAAGCCGTATTGATAGAATCTTCCAAATACCCCCTTAGGGCCATGAACCTTTCTAAAATTTTCAACGGGGACTCACTAAAGATCAAATACATCTATCTCAAAAAAGACCCGATACAGGTGGTTAGGTCGTTTAATAAGAAAAATATTGAGCAGCCACCAAAAGGGTTTCTCCTTTCCAACATTTACTATTTGACGGTAAATCTGATATGCCTTTGGACAGTTAAAATACTTCGCCGAAGAAAACATGCAGTGGCCATTGTTAAATACGATGATTTGGTGGCGCAGCCAATCAAAACATTGGATGACATTGCCATGAATCTTGGAGAAAACTTTGACGATTCAAAACAAAAAATTGCCAATAACAGACCATTGTATACGGGATTTTTGTTTGACGGGAATAGGATTAGATTACAGCAGGAAATTTTGCTTAGAAGTAAAACGGAAACCAGAAAGCTTACGCTTGGGGACTATTTTACAAAGATTTTCAACTACCTAGTTTACCGTTAGAGAAAATACGATGTCCAAAGTATGTGAAAAGCTTTAAAGTATATTTGTCACATTGATATTGGAGAAAAAATGAACACCGCAATAAAAAGGAGCTTATAAAGAATGTTATTTAACTCAATAGATTTTGCATTTTTTTTCCCAATTGTTTTCCTGTTATATTGGATTTTTGCGTCCAACAAAACCACAAGGAACATTCTAATACTGGTTTCCAGCTATTTTTTTTACGGGTTTTGGGATTGGCGTTTTTTATTTTTGATATTCATTAGTTCTTTGGTGGATTTTTTGGTTGGGCTCCAACTTGCAAAACACGAAGACAAAAGGAAGAGAAAGGGGCTATTGCTTATAAGCCTTTTGGTAAACTTGGGCTTCCTGGTTTATTTTAAGTACACCAACTTCTTTATAGAAACCTTTGTAGACGCCTTTAAGCTTTTCGGGCAACCGCTTGAAATTTCCACATTGAACATTATTCTACCTGTTGGAATTAGCTTTTATACCTTCCAAACCCTAAGCTATACTATAGACATTTACCGGGGAAAACTTGCCCCGACCAAAGATGTCCTATCCTTTTTTGCCTTTGTTGCCTTTTTCCCTCAGCTTGTTGCCGGGCCAATTGAAAGGGCCTCGCATCTTTTGCCGCAGTTCTACAAAACCTACACCTTTAATTACAAACTGGTGAAGAATGGCCTTTTGCTAATAGCCTTTGGACTGTTTAAAAAGATGGTGATTGCAGATCGGCTTGCGGTGGTAGTCAATCAGGTTTATGGAAACCCAGGGGAGTACTATGGCCTCGAGGTTATCGTGGCCACTATTTTCTTTGCGTTTCAAATTTATTGCGATTTTTCCGGTTACTCAGATATTGCGATCGGAGTAGCTCGGACTATGGGGTTTGATCTTATGAAAAACTTTGATAGCCCATATTTTTCAAAATCCATTACTGAATTTTGGAGAAGGTGGCATATTTCCCTGTCCACTTGGTTTAGAGATTATGTCTATATCCCATTGGGCGGAAGCAGGGGTAAAAACTATAGGACCTATCTAAACCTCTTTATTGTTTTTGTAGTAAGTGGAATTTGGCATGGTGCCGCTTGGACTTTTGTAATTTGGGGTGTGATACATGGGGTGATCATCATATTTGAAAAAGCTCTGAAAAGGCCAAAACAAAAGTTATTGGCACTTAGTGGATTGGCCAAACAAAATTTCTCGGCCAATTTGCTATTTACACTCTGTACTTTTTCAATAGTCTGTTTTGCCTGGATATTTTTTCGGGCCAATAACATATCAGAAGCATTTTTATTGATTTCGAACATGGGCTCTTTTGACAATGCCAGTTCCTTATACCATTTGGGATTGGAGCCGGTCGAACTTCGTTTGGCTTTTATTGTCATTCTGCTCTTAATACTATTTGATTGGTTTCATAGAAAATATGGAGCACTCAAATGGATAAATCAACAAAACCTTGCCTTTAGGTGGGCGTCTTATGTTTTAATAATTTTGGGCATACTAATTTTTGGTATATATGGCGATTTGGAACCAAAAGAGTTTATCTATTTTCAATTCTAGGGCAGGGCTCAAGTTCGCTGTAAGGATTTTGGTTCTTGCTGTACTTGTCGTAACTGTTTTTGAAAACTCCGGGCAATTCTTCATTAAGAAGAACCTTGCCAGTTTTTCACAAGGTTTTTTGGAGGAAAACGTGGATCACGTGGACATCGGTGTTTTTGGCACATCACATGGATATTCGTCCTACGACCCGAGGGTTTTGGAATATAGATTAGGGGTTTCAGCTTACAACTTTTCGTTCGCGGCGCAAAGATTACGCACTACTTTACTTTATCTAGATGATGTCGTTGATAAGTACGACCTGCAACTAGCCGTTATTGACGTTTATAATTCTGCAACAGATTCCATCCTCGATGAAAAACAAATGAATTTCCAGTATGAGACTTTGGATCAAACAAGTTTGGGCTTTGGAAAGCTACAATGGCATACAACCCTTTATGGCATGGACAATGTTTTCGACGTTTTTCCTCTAATACGCAACCACCAACGCTGGAAAGAGTATATAGGGGAACAGAAGCAATACCAAATCCCTTTGGACAAGGACTTTTATAAGGGATACAGGCCTGATTTTGGTTTAAACAGAGAAGATTGGGATATGCACACTAGCATGTTTAGTGAAGGTAAGACCAATAAAATAAGAATAGACAAGAAAGCTACTCTTTCAGAATATCAAAGGGAAAGATTTCTTGACATCATTGAAAAACTTCAGAAAAATGATATCCAGATTTTGTTTGTGAGTGCACCGGTTTATAAAAACTCGCTGAAGAAAGGATACCTGGATTATTTACATGCAACAAAGAAATTTTTGGACTCTATGGGAATCCATTTTATAGACTACAATGCGCTTTATAAAAACTTAAAGCTTCGAAAAAAACATTTCAAAGATCCCAGTCATCTGAATACCAATGGTGGCTTGGTGGTATCGCAACACATGTCCAAATATATTTCCGAAAACTTTTCTTTGGACGATTCCACAGATAGTGAACCGAACAAAACAGGGAACAGATATTTTTTGCTTAATGACCAAAAGGACATTATCTATAAAAGGAACTTTAAGAAAGCCTATATGAGAGACTCAGTGGGGATAAAGAATATTTTTCTTTATAATGTTTTTAAAGACCGATATGAATTGATCGTTGAAGGTAACAGGAAAAAACTGCAAAACTCAAGATTGAGGTTTAGATTTAAGATACCGGAGAAGGACCAGCATAAAAGTATTGATATTGATAATCTGGCGAATAGTAACACAAGACAAGTTTATAGGAACAATTTTACAAATTGGATAGAATTTGAGAATCGAGGCTTTCATATTTTGCAGTTCAATGCACCTTACGATCAAATAGATGAGGTTGAGCTGACTCTTAATTCCAATCAAAAGATATTTAGAGTGGACAGTTTGTTGTTAACCAAAAAATGGTAGCACGATTCCTTTCTTGACAATTGAATATTAATTTCTGGTCATGAAAAAAGTATTTTATTTAGTTATATGTAGTTGCCTGTTGCTTGGGTCCTGCAAGAAAAGAAGTGACATTCAGTTTTTTGACGATTTTGATGAATTACCAAAACATAAGGACCCAAAAGATGTTACCGAAAGTGAAATCAGGTATTCCTATCATTCCTTGGTGGAAAAGGAAGATCAAAAACCCCTAAACAATTCCCTGCAAATTATTGAAGATGGAGAGTTAAGCTATTTGAAATCTACACTTTCGCCTGGACAGCTCCATAAGAAGATCAGAGGGTATAGAGCCGAGCTTACCCTTCATGGAGGCAACCCTGAGTTAAAGGAGGAATGGATCGAATGGAGGTTCATGATTCCAAAAGACTATAAACTTGATTCTACAAATATTGGCCGGGAGGTATCCATTGTTCAGTTTCACTATGTAAAACCCAAGAGCGAGGAAAAAATCATTACGGGACCTACAGTAGATTTTACTTATTTAGAGCAGTACTCCAAAAACATGTTGATTTTACATTACGGAATAAATGGCGTCAAAAATGGATTACTCCATGGAAACAAATGGAGACCCATAGCATTAAATGACGAGATTATTAAAGGGCAATGGTATACGGTAAGGGTCAATATCAATTGGAGCTTAACCAATACGGGATACATTGCCGTGTGGCTAAACGGAAAACCATTTACACCTTACAATGGCATCAACAATAAGGTGTACGGGGCCAACCTATATAATTCAATACAGAACACACTTAAATTTGGCTTTTATCGCTATTGGGATAATTCCAATCCAACCTCAATTAACTTTGATTACATGAAGAAGGCCAGAAGCTATATGGAGCTTACCGGAAAGGAACCTACCCCAATGGATCTTTATGGAACCTCTGAAGATTACAGGTATCTAGAAGATAAAAAAAGGGTGCTAAGCGAAATTTCATTACGGGAAGAGAAGCTGGAGTAGTATCACCTAATATTCTATTTGCGCAACTAGAAATTTACCCATAGGGATTCAAACTATAAGATGAAAGTGAACCTAACTAAAGATGGCGATAAGAAGGAAATTCTATCCAAGGGTTTTTTGTTTCTAATTATTCGTTTGCTTGGGCTGTTTGCGGGTTATACGTTCACTTATCTTGTGGTGAAATTTTATGGTACCGAAGTCTATGGTCTGGTAGTGCTGTGTTTCTCCCTATTTGTTTTTTCTGGAGTTCTTGGCAGACTGGGGATTGATGTAAATCTGGTCAAATTCTATTCCTCTCCAGAAAATGGAAGTGAAAAAGGCCTGTTCTTTAGAGTGGTACTAAAATCCATAGTGGTATCAAGTATAATTGCATTGGCATTATACTGGAGTCGACACCTGTTATCCGAAGACCTTTTTAATAAACCGGACATGGAGCCTTTCCTTTTTTGGTTGACCGTTTCAATCCCTTTTTGGTCCTTAACCCTAGTTTGTGCCGGTTACCTAAGAGCATTAAAAATGAACCATTGGTTTGCCTTCTTCAACAACTCGGGACGATTTGTGCTAACGGTTATCATTTTAGCTGTGCTCTGGAGTTTGTCAGACAACCCTTTAGATGCCATTAGGGCCCATACCTATGGCGTAATCACCCTATCAGTCTTAGCTTTTGCCCTTTGTGTGAAAAAGCATGGCGGCATAACACTAAAAACCCAGCAAAATACATGGTTCTTTCTGAAGGAATCATTTCCCATGATGCTATCGGCAAGCATGATAATTTTATTGGGTTGGGTGGACACTTTTGTTTTAGGGATTTATGAGAACCAAACAGAAATTGGGATTTACAATGTAGCCCTGAAGATTGCCACATTCACAAGTTTCACCTTACAGGCAATCAACTCCATTTTGGCCCCAAAATTGGCAAAGAGTTATAAAGAGGGCAACACGCCTTCCTTTACCAAACTTATCCGTTTTAGTACCAAGATCAATTTCTTTATTACCATAGCGGTGGTAGCCCTATTGGTGCTGTCGCATCATTGGATTTTGTCCATATTTGGCAAGGAATTTCTTGGGGGGAGCATCATTTTAATAGTGCTTTGCGGTGGCCAGTTGGTAAATTCTTTCGCTGGATCTGTCGGAGTGATTTTACAAATGACAGGCAAACAAAAAGTTTTTCAAAACATAGTGTTAACTGCCCTTTTCTTAAATATTATATTGAACTTTGCGCTAATTCCAGAGTATGGAGGCCTTGGGGCGGCCATAGCGACTGCTGCGAGTATGGCATGCAGGAATGTATTGGCGGCGGGGTATTTGAAATCTAAAATGGGGATCGTTTCCTATTACAATTTCAAATAATTCCAAAGGAACACATAGAGGGAGGAAATTGAATTTGCCAAAAATGAAACACGTTTACATCACGGGATGTCCCAGAAGTGGTACTACCATGTTGGCCAGTATCCTAGGAAGCTGCGAAAATTGCGTTGCTACTCCAGAATCCGATTTTTTGTCTGAGGCCTATTTTAAAATTTCAAAAAGCAATTCAGAGAAGTTGTCCAGGGAAGAACTTGTGCAGTTTCTTGACGAAAACTATAGGTTCAAACAATGGGACATCAACCCCCAAAATTTACCTGGTTTACCTGAAGCCACAACAGCATCAAACTTCAATGGGACAATTGAACATTTGGTAGAGCAATATGCTGCTGAGCATTCCAAACAATACAATGGCCAAATCATACGAATTGACCATACACCGAGCTCTATCAAGTTCTTTGATGTCTGGAGCAAACAATTTCCCGAAGCTGTCTTTGTATACATTGTGCGGGATCCAAGAGCTGTTTTTGCTTCTGTTAAGAATTTGGACTGGGGAGCAAACACAGCATTAAGACTCAGTGAGCTATGGATTGAGTACGTAGCACTATATTACGCCCTGAAACAACAGTTCCCAAATAAAATAATGTTGGTCAAATATGAGGATGTGGTCTCCAACCCTTCCTTAGTAGTAAAAGATGTGTGCGCTTTTGCGGGTTTAAAGTATGACGAAAAAATTCTAAATGGAGATGGTTTTACCTTGCCCAAGTATACCGCTTCCCAACACAAACTGGTAGGGAAATCCTTAACCAAGGAAAGGATCAACAAATGGAAAAATCAGATTTCTGAAAAGGATATATCCATAATTGAGGGCAAATGTCATTTAATTATGGACTCGTTTGGTTACGATAGCCTTAGCAATAAAAAGTATAGTCCGGGAATGAAGGATAAAGTGGATTCCATACTAAAAGAAACCTACACCTACTGGGTAAATAAATACAAAAAAAGAAAAAGAGAACGGATTGATCCATAACCAAAAGCCACCCCGTGTTTTAGCAATAGTGTTCTTGGTCGCTTTGGCCATTGTGAACGTTTCCTGTAGTCCGAAGTCCAAAACGGAACTATATTTGGAAAGAGGCCTGGATATCCTAAGCAATAAAAAGGAGGTGGACTTTACCTTGCTTGAGGGAATTACAATAGAGGAGGTTGCGGTGATAAGGGACAAAAAAGAGGACAAAAAAATCCTAGTTCTCAAAATGGACCCAAAGGCTTCCACAGAAAAACTAGAGGGATATACCATGAGGGCAAGGGCAAGGATTAAAAACGACACGTTTAGAATTGAAAACTGGGATTTCAACCCCGTCCTAACGGAAACCAAAGAATACAAATACCTGACAAAGGAAATAGCGTTGGAGGAAAATCAAGTTCGAAAACTAACCTTGTTCCTATACAAAACGGGTAACGAAAGAAAGACAAAGGTGGGCAGCGCCTTGGAAATAAAAAAACTGATCACTGATAATGATTGAAAAGAGTAATGCCATTGCACTGGTAACCCCTTTAAAAGATGAAATTGAAAATATTGGGAAGTTCATTGCCAATATTGAATCGCTGACCATGCGAATCAAGTGCTTGGTAATTGTTGAAAACGACAGCACCGATGGGAGCAAGGAATATTTGGAGAAGATTGCAGGCATAAAGAATGTGGAGCATTTTAAGGTGCTCAACATTAACTTTGAAGACACTTCCTATCGTGTTGGGATAAAGTATGCAACAATCATCGATAAAGGGCTACAGTTTTTAAAGAACAGTGAGTTTTACAATACCCTGGATTTTATTGGAATTTTGGATTGTGATGTCTTCCCCGAAAAAGAGTATTACCAAAAATTGGTTGACTTTTTAAATGCGGACCCATCACTTGGGGTTGCAAGTGGAATTACTTATACGGAAGAAGGGAAACAACATATAGCCGACATAAATTTTGTGAGGGGAAATTGTAGATTATGGAAAAAAGAATGTCTGGAGAACTCAGGATATTTAGTGGTACCCACCGCAGATACAGTTTCATTGGCTTTGGCACACCTCAATGGCTGGAAAACCAAAACACTCAAGTCGGCTAAAGTGGTATCCAGGGAAATAAATGTAAGGTTGTCCAACCAAAAGAGTAAGGGGTACCATGCCTATTTCCGGGGGCACACTTTGCTTTATGCCCTGCTGAAGTTTTTCTATTTGGCCTTTGCTAAGCGAAATTTTAAAAGAGGATATGATTACTTGGCTGGATATGTTCAAGGTATCCTAAAAAGTAAACCAAGAATTTCAGATAAGAAGGTAAAAAAGTACTTTAGATATTACTTGACCAACAAAATTTTGGGTAGAACCCAAGTGCAAGCCCAATAGAAACTATTGAGGTTGGGGCGGATAATTGATGCCCCAAGGACGGTTACATACTTGATGTGGTAAAATGTTAAGAGCGAATCTGATTGTATTGATATTCTTGTTTGTCTTGGCGGCAACGTTCCATCAGGCGCTCTATTTTCTAATTCCTGCCATCACCCTGTTTTTTATTTCCAAACAAAGGCAATCCCGAATTTCCTTGTCCCCTTTGGTTAAATTGTATCTGCTAATCGTGACAGTGGCCATTGTATTTTTTGTGATACAATCCATTATGAATATGAATGTGGCTCTTTTTTCCATTAAAGGGATTGCCAGATATGTATGTTATCTATTGTTTGCAAGTTATGTGCTCACGGCCAAGATTGAGGATGTCCGGGATTTTTTTAAAGTGATCATCATATTTTTTGTGATTACATTTCCATTGGGCATCTACCAAGTTTGGGCCGTAGATCGATATCAAGGGATTTTTAATCACGCTAACCATTTTGCATATATACTTTGCTTTTGCATTTACTTTTTAGTGTTCCATAAGCCCTTTAAAACAAAATGGCTTGGAAACCTTTGCCTTTTGGTGTTGTTTTTATCCATTATTTTGACCAAGTCCTCTGGCGGCATGTTGGTACTTTTAACCCTTCTGGCTTACAATGTGGCACGATCAAAAAGAATATCATTGAACAAAAAGCTACTGCTGCTTTTTAGCTTTTTGGGGATAACTACATTGGTGTTGTTTTCTTCAGAAAAGGTAACCAGCCAGCTGGACAGCATTAACTATTTAAATTGGGAGTTTCTTAAAGAAAGGGTGGAGCAATTTAAGGTAGGAGGCTATGGATCTGTGGTCTGGCGGGTAATTTACTGGATCAAGATATTGTTCTCATTTTACGAGGAGTCCTGGGGGAGGATAATATTTGGCGTTGGTGTGGATACCATGACAGAGGGCAACATGCCATATCCCTATATGTACAAGGACCCGCACAACGATTTTCTAAAGATCTTGGTAGAGTTTGGATTGGCAGGGCTCTTTCTATTTCTGTTTTATTTCAGAAAGATTTACAAGATTGTCAACAAGAATTTTAAGATTATCATATTGATCATAATACCGATATTTTTCGGTAATGCAATCGTGAACTTTGTTTTCAATATCACCTTGCTATTGCTATTGGCCTATGAATATAGATTCTATTATATCCAGAACGACCAACGTTCTATTGCTGCTGTTCATTAGTTTCACAGTACTGCCTGTGAAGTTGAACTATAGCAGCATAACCATAGTAGCACTTTTGGTTGTGGCCCTGGTCAATCTTATTCTAAAAGAAAATAAAGGAGGAGTAAATGGGTATGTTTTTGTCTTAAGTGTCCCCTTGTTGGTGTATGTTGCTGGGATGATAAATACGGAAAACTTGGACAACGGGTGGAGCTTTGTAACCCGGAACCTTAGTTTTTTAGCCTTTCCCATAATATTTTATAGTCTAGGCAACAGGGTGCAAAAACAGAAGATATTTAATGCCTATTTGGTGATACTTACCCTTGTAAATATTTACTTGCTGTATTTATTCGCTTACTATTTTAATTTTGGGGAAAGATTCTATAAAATTGTCACAGTTGATATTTACCATTCAACGTATCTCGGTCTGTATAACTTGTTTGGTTATTGGATTTGTATCGCATTTGTCCATAAGGGGAATAGTAGAAGGTATTTCTTTTGGGCACTTTTTTTGTTGATTTCGGCCATGGCCACTTCAGCAAGAATAATCTTTGTCCTTTCGATAGCGTCATTGATCTTTACGGCTCCCCTGTTTTTTAAATCGATATTGGGACGGCTTGGCCTAGTTTTAGGAACCGCGATCTTTGCTTTTGTGGTGTTCAATTATGCACCTTCCATCAAGCAAAAGTTCTCGCAAATTTCGGAACTGGAGCATTTTGGATTTGACAAGGACAACCATCGTGGGGTATCCTCCCGCTTTGGTAACATTGATGCTTCGTTTCAGCTCATTCAAAAGAATACAATGTGGGGAACGGGTACGGGTGATATTACAGACGAGTTGGTGGAGGTTTATAAGAAAATGGGGTTTACCATGGGATACAAGTACAGGTATAACCCGCATAACCAATACTTGGACAATTTGGTGAGAAATGGCATAATTGGAGGAGGAATAGGGTTGCTGTTCATATACCTTATACCTCTTTGGGTGTCGTTTAGAAAAAAGGACCTGTTGTTGACTACCTTTATACTATTGGTTGCAGGTGTAAGCTTTACAGAATCCTTATTGGATGTTCATAAAGGAATTACCTTCTATGCATTCTTTGTCTGTTTGTTGTATACGAGACATGCAATGGGTGGAGAATTGAAAATAAGCAAAATGGGGAATAACAAAAATTTCTAAGGTGGAAGCATTAAAAAAATACAGACTCTGGCTTTTATTGTTGGTAGTTTTTACACTTCCAATGTACATGAAGATTAACAATGTACTTTTGGCATTTTACATTGGTTTGCGATTAGTTGAAATCCTCTTTGGAAGTTCCAGGTTCAACTATAGAAAAGTAATGCTCAGGGGCGCACCCGTTTTTGCGTTTTTTGTTCTTGCCGTCATCGCCTCCTTTCATTCGCTGGATTGGGAAAACATCTATTATCTAGAAACCCAGTTGTCCTTGTTACTGGTCCCAATTGCCCTAATTTCTGAAGATGATTTTGATGCAGGAAAAAGAAGGAAGGTTTTTATGGCCCTGGTCTTTGGATGTCTGACCACTTTGGCTATTTGTTATGCCAATCTTATTTGGGAAATTCTAAGCAAGGGAGAGTCTTGGGCAAATTGGTTTACCTGGAGTAATATGGGGCATGATTTTACGCCTGTGGCCGATACACACCCTACGTATCTCGGCCTCTTCATTGTTACCTCAATTCTGTTTTTAATACAAGACGAACTGCTTTCAAAGAAATGGAAATATTTCTTCCTTATTGTCTTCGTATTTGGGCTGTTTCAATTGGCCAGCGATATGGTGGTGCTATTGCTGTTGCTGTTTTTTGTTTATTTGGCAATCAGCAAGGTTTCGATATACAAACAACAGATAATGGTCCTGGTTTCGGGAATTGGTATTTGCGCCCTTCTATTCTGGACTATGGGAGATAAATATATGAACAACAGGATGTTTTCCGTTGACAGTATTTTGGACGAAAAAAGAATTGAACGATGGGAAGTATCCTATGAAATTTTTAAGGAAAACCCATTTATTGGTGTTGGATTTGCCGAGATTGATTCCGTAAGAAGGCAAAAATATATTGACGGCAATTATTCTTTGGCCGAGGCAAATGACTTAAATGCCCACAACCAATTTTTAGAGTATTTGAGCATAAATGGGGCCATCGGTGGCTTTGCCTATGTACTTTCCCTTGGGCTGCTGTTCCTGTTAAGTGTCTACAGGAAGGATTATCTGTTTACTTTTATTTTCTTTGCCTTCATTTTAGCAAATCTTACCGAGTCTACATTGGTTAGGATAAAGGGCATTGAGTACTTTGCGATATTCTCTTCATTATTTCTAAGTTGGCCGGGCAAGGCAAAAAAATAGATCCATGAACATATATATTACCTTGGATTATGAGCTGTTTTTCGGCTCGAAAAGCGGAACGGTGGAGAAATGTATTCTTGAACCTACCGAGGAACTTTTAAAGCTTACTAATCCTTACGGCATTAAGTTCACTTGTTTTGTGGATTCTGGCTATTTGCTGGCGCTGGAAAAATTCAAGTCCGATTTCAGGAGTTTAAAATCGGACTATGAAAAAATAACCCAGCAAATAAGATATTTGGCCGATAACGGACATGGAGTGGAGCTTCACATACATCCACATTGGGAAGACTCATACTATGATGGCGCCAAATGGGTATTCCATACAGAGAGATATAGGCTGTCCAATTTTTCTGAAGAGGAAATCATTGACATAATTTCCCGCTATACCAAAGTTTTGGAACGAATATCGGGAAAGAGCCCGCAGGCATATAGAGCTGGTGGTTGGAGTGCACAACCCTTTGGCCCAATTGGAAAAGGTTTGAAAAAAAATGGGGTGCTGATCGATAGCACCGTTTACCCAGGAGGCAAATACCTTTCCAACAATCAATCTTTTGACTTTTCCCGGGTAGACCAATACAAAACCAAATACAAGTTTTCGAACGACCTGGTCAAAGAAGATGAAAATGGGGAATTCACAGAAATCCCCATAAGCTCTTATAAAGTTCCGCCCTGGTTTTTCTGGAAGTTTGTGCTCATCAAGTTTTCCAAACAGTCAAAACATAAAGCTTATGGTGATGGAAGTGCCATTAAAATGGCCAAAAGCAATGTATTAAAGCTACTATTCAGTTTTTCGCACAGTGTGGTATCCATTGATGGATATAAAGCATCTTTACTAAACAAGGCTTTTCGAAGATATCGAACCAAAACGGCAAACAATGGAAATATGGTCCTAATTGGCCACCCAAAGGCATTCACCCGATTTTCGCTAAAAAAACTATCCAATTTTATGGAAAGCACTTATAGGGACCACAACTACAAAACCTACCAATGAATCGCATAAATATCCTAAATACAACTATTGACAATTTTTCAATGGAAGAGACACTCGGGAAGGTGTTTAAAGCCATTGAGGAAAAAAAGCATATCCATCATGTCGTGGTCAATGCGGGCAAAATAGTTTCCATGCAAAAAGACCTCCAACTTCGGGAAAGTGTCAATAAAAGCCATATCATCAATGCAGACGGACAAGCTGTGGTTTGGGCTTCAAGATTTCTGCGTAAACCTTTGAAAGAACGGGTGGCAGGTATTGATCTTATGGAAAATTTGGTTGAGGCATCCCACATCAATAATCATAGGATATTTTTCTTTGGCGCCAAGGAAGAAGTTGTGAAAAAGGTGGTGGAATTGTATACCGAAAAATATGGTGAAGGAATAGTGGTGGGCTATCGAAATGGATATTTTAGAAAGGAAGAAGAACAGGAAATTGCCAAGCAAATAGCTGACAGCGGTGCGCAAATTTTGTTTGTAGCTATGAGTTCCCCTAAGAAGGAGAATTTTCTGTTTGACAACAGAGATGTTTTGGGAAAAGTTAATTTCGTTATGGGAGTTGGCGGCAGTTTTGATGTGGTCGCCGGTAAGGTTAAGCGAGCACCAAAATGGATGCAAAAAACCGGTCTGGAATGGTTTTATAGATTAATACAGGAACCTAAAAGAATGTGGAAAAGATACTTGGTTGGGAATACCAAGTTTATTGTTTTGGTTATCCGTGAACGTTTTAAATTTTAATACATTTAATCTCCAGCCCTAATTTGAAAAGCGTTTATGTTTTTTAGGTTCACAAAGTATTCCGATTTGATAAAGCCGATGTCGCTAATTGTTGACTT
This sequence comes from Flagellimonas myxillae, assembly GCF_023502235.1. GTDB lineage: Bacteria > Bacteroidota > Bacteroidia > Flavobacteriales > Flavobacteriaceae > Flagellimonas > Flagellimonas myxillae. Next base: position 198,563 of record NZ_JAMFLY010000002.1, read on the forward strand.
ATTGGTCATCAATTTGTTCGCATATTTTTTGCCTATTAACCTCGAGGAACCCCTTTTGTTTCATTTGTATATCACTGGAGGTTGGATTTTGTTCTCGACCCGAAACGAATTTTATAAAATCCACAGATACACAAAAGTGCCTATCATCATCAGAAAGATTTTCACACAGTTTATTTTCTTCTTTCTGTTGCTTTACGCATTTATCGGGTTTTTTAAACAGCCTGTAATGAGCCGATATGCCTTGGCACAATATTTCGTATTGGTCCTGTTAACAGTAGCTGTCATAAAACTCATTTCGTACGTGCTTCTAATGCAGTACAGGGGTAGTTTGCGCGGGAATATTAGAAATGTCGTGGTCATCGGAAAGAATAAAAAAACGGACCAATTGGTTTCAGTCTTCAACGATAGAGCCGAATTCGGATATAATTTTATCAAACAGTTTTCGCCGGGAAGCCTTGATTTTAATTTGATGGATTGTTTCAACTTTATCAAAACCAGCAGGGTTGATGAAATTTATTGCTCCATATCAGAGTTAAAAAATGAAGAATTGACGGCCTTTATAAACTTTGCCGACAATAATTTAAAGACGCTGAAATTTATCCCCGATAATAAAAACATATTCGCCAAAAAGCTCAAGTTTGAATACTACGATTATATACCGGTTCTTTCTTTACGGGACATACCCCTGCATAACCCGATCAACGCCTTTTTAAAACGCAGCTTTGATATGGCATTTTCCCTTTTGGTAATTCTGGGGCTTTTGTCTTGGCTGACCCCTTTACTGGCAATTCTTATAACTTTGGAGTCTAAAGGCCCCGTTTTCTTTAGACAGACCCGAAATGGAGTTGATAACAGGGAATTCTATTGCTATAAGTTCAGGTCTATGGCGCCCAATACTAATGCTGATAGTATTTCTGCCACTAAAAACGATATGCGTATCACAAAAATTGGCCGGATAATAAGGCGGACGAGCATCGATGAATTGCCGCAGTTTTACAATGTTTTATTTGGGACCATGTCGGTTGTGGGCCCAAGGCCGCATATGGTCAAACACACCAACGAGTATGCAACAAGTGTGGATAAATATATGGTTCGCCACTTTGTTAAACCTGGAATAACGGGACTGGCACAGGTACGTGGTTATCGTGGCGAGATTGAACAGGAAGCAGACATCCTGAACAGGACCAAGTTCGACATCTTTTATATTGAAAACTGGTCTATGTTCCTGGATTTGAAAATTATTGTCCAGACAGTATTAAACGCCATCAAGGGCGAAGCAAAGGCTTACTAAAATGAAAAAAACCCTTATCACCGGAGCGGCAGGATTTCTTGGATCACACCTTTGCGATCGGTTTGTTGCCGAAGGCCACCACGTTATCGCAATGGACAATCTGATTACCGGCGATCTCAAGAACATAGAACATCTTTTTCCCTTGGAACGATTTGAGTTTCATCATCACGATGTCTCCACCTTTGTGCACTATGGGGGTGACCTAGATATTATTTTACATTTTGCTTCCCCGGCCAGCCCCATCGATTATCTTAAGATCCCAATTGAAACCTTAAAGGTGGGGTCTTTGGGCACCTTGAACCTGCTTGGTTTGGCAAAGGATAAGAATGCAAGAATCTTGGTGGCTTCCACTTCCGAAGTATATGGAGATCCTTTGGTACACCCGCAAAGCGAGGATTACTACGGAAATGTTAGTCCTATCGGCCCTCGAGGAGTGTACGACGAGGCCAAACGCTTTATGGAATCCATTACCATGGCCTATCATAGGCATCATGGTCTAGACACCCGAATAGTCCGCATATTCAACACCTATGGCTCTCGTATGCGCCTAAACGATGGGCGTGTGGTGCCTGCCTTTATGGGACAAGCACTTCGCGGCGAGGATTTAACCGTGTTCGGTGATGGTTCCCAGACCCGTTCTTTTACCTATATAGATGACCAGATAGAAGGGATTTATCGATTGTTGATGAGCGATTATGTAGAACCCATCAACATTGGAAATCCAGATGAAACCACCATTTTGGAGTTTGCCGAAGAGATTATTAAGCTTACGGGAACAGATCAAAAAATAGTCTTTAGGCCACTCCCACAAGATGATCCCTTACAACGGCAGCCCGATATATCCCGCGCCAAGGAAATCTTGGATTGGGAACCCAAGGTAAATCGAAGGGAGGGTCTAAAAAAGGTTTATGATTACTTCAAATCTCTTTCCCCAGAAGAACTTCATCGCAAAGAGCACCGCGATTTTTCACATTTGAACGGGAAATAAATAAGGATATCACAGGGCGGGTTTGCGAATTGATTTATTTTTGCCAAAAATTCAACCATGAACATTCTGGTCCTTGGCTCGGGAGGGCGCGAGCACGCCATCGCCCATAAGATTTCTCAAAGTTCCAAAGTAGACAACCTTTATGTTGCCCCTGGAAATGCCGGCACCTCCGACATTGCCACAAACCTTGAGGTCGGGGTAAACGATTTCGATACCATTAAGGAAATAACACTTTCCAAACAAATAGATTTGGTGGTTGTTGGACCGGAAGACCCCTTGGTCAACGGCATCCATGACTTTTTTCTGAATGATTCGGAACTACGCAATGTGGCCGTGATAGGGCCGCAGAAAGCCGCCGCCACCCTAGAGGGCAGCAAGGAATTTGCCAAGGAGTTTATGATCAGGCACCAGATTCCCACGGCGGCCTACCAGAGCTTTACCGCAGAAAACCTCAACGACGGATATACCTTTTTGGAAACTTTGCAGCCTCCCTATGTCTTAAAAGCGGATGGACTGGCTGCCGGAAAAGGAGTGCTAATTCTTCACAATTTGGAGCAGGCCAAAAACGAACTAAAATCCATGTTGCTCGATTCCAAGTTTGGGGCCGCTAGCGCCACTGTGGTGATCGAGGAGTTTTTGGATGGCATTGAGCTAAGCTGTTTTGTGCTGACCGATGGTACCAACTATAAAGTGCTACCAACGGCCAAAGATTATAAACGTATTGGAGAAGGGGACACCGGCCTCAATACAGGGGGTATGGGCGCCATTTCTCCCGTTCCTTTTGCCGATGCCGATTTCATGCACAAAATAGAGGAGCAGGTCGTAAAGCCGACGGTAGATGGCCTTAAAAAAGATGAGCTGCCCTATGTTGGATTTATCTTTATTGGATTGATCAAAGTAGGGGACCAACCCAAGGTCATAGAATACAACGTGCGTATGGGCGACCCAGAAACCGAGGTTGTAATGCCCAGGATAAAATCCGATTTGGTTGAGGTGCTAAAAGCAATGGCAGACGGCACCTTGAACGAGGTAAACCTTGAAATTGATGAAAGAACTGCAACTACCGTTATGGCAGTTTCTGGAGGCTACCCTGAGGCATACGAAAAAGGCAAGAAGATTACCGGGATTGAAGACATCCAAAATTCATTGGTGTTCCATGCAGGCACAAAATCTGTGAATGGGGAAGTGGTAACCAATGGGGGCCGTGTTATGGCCGTTACCTCTTTCGGAGATGATTTTGGAAAAGCGTTGGAACTGTCCTATCAAAATATGGAGAAGCTACATTTTGATGGGATATACTATCGTAAGGACCTAGGATTTGACCTATAGCAAAAATAACCGCCAATCAGCGGATGTTGAAATCAAACTTGGAAACGGAAGAAATTAAAGGTAAGAGTGGGAAGAAATACTCTTATCCTCTTCACCATTGTCATTGAAAATTTTCAACTCCTTCATCCAGTATACGGTGGCAACAAATCCAATAACGGTAAAAACCCAATTAACGGTGTTGGAACCCCACCAGCTATCCATAGAACGGAATAAATCATACAAGTAAAAAAGGTAGTTTACAAATAAGTCTTCAATGCCGTAAAAAAACTTGCTCATGTTGGCTATATTTACTTTGCAAAAGTAGTAAAACCCGCGATGATTTCAAGCTTTTTCGGAAAAACAAAGCCCATAAATTACATTGTGCTTTCCGTTTTTCTGTTTCTTCTTTACGGCTTATTCCTAATTCTGAATTGGAATTTGGAACCGGAGCATTTTTCCTTCTCCCTGGAAATCTTGGTATTAGCAGTACTACTGCTGACACTTTTTTTGATCAACCAAATTGTGAAGACAGAAAAGGTCACCGAATTTAGCAGTTTTGCCATGTTATTTTTTGTGCTTTTTTTGCTTGCTTTTTCCGAAGCATTGGCAGATAAAAACGGCATTTTCACCAACTTTTTTCTAATGTTGGCCGTATGGAGGCTCTTGGCTATCAAGTCCATCAAAAATGTAAAACACAAAATTTTTGACGCATCTTTTCTGATTTGTGTGGCCAGTTTGTTTTATGAGTGGGCGCTCCTTTTTTTGATATTGGTCTTTGTGGTCATCAATGTGTACGAAAGGAAGACCGTGAAAAATTGGATGGTTCCGCTAATAGCGATAATAACTGTGTTTGTTTTAACATTGGGGATTACGGCATTGCTGGGAACTCCCGATTTTTTCGAGGAACGCTTTCGCTTTCCCATTGGTTTTTTGACAGATGGAGCTTTGGGACAGAATAGCATGTTATCGATTTTGATCTATGTTTCCTTGATAGGCATTCTTTCCTCCTTGGTCTTTTTACAGGTACGAAGAAAGGGAGGTGGTAAATTGGTGCCCCTGCGCATCCTGTTTTTGGCGTTCGCTATAGGATCGATTATGGCATTTTTGATACCAGATGGAACGGGCACCATATTGATTACCTTTTTTCCTGCTGCGGTATTCGCCACCAATTTCTTGGAAACCATTAAAAAGCCCAGAATCCGGGAATTGGTAGTGGTGGTTATGATCGTGGCCCCTATTTTGATTTTTGTCCAAACCCTTTAATCCATAAAGCAATATCTTTGCTGGAAATTTGTATGCCATGTTCAGCGATTTTGCTTTTAAGGTCTTTCAACAAAGTATAGACACCTACCACATTAAAGACGATGTATACCAAGAGTTCACCAACCCTTATCCCAAGGATCAGGTGGAGCACCTGTTGTACAGAAAAAATTGGATAGATACGGTACAATGGCATTATGAGGACATTATCAGGGATCCCGGGATAGATCCGGTTGCTGCTTTGGACCTCAAAAGAAAAATTGATGCCAGTAACCAGGACAGAACAGACTTGGTGGAATATATAGACAGCTATTTCCTGAATAAATACAGCGCTGTTGAAGTGGATGAAAAGGCTACAATAAACACCGAAAGCCCCGCTTGGGCTATTGATAGACTTTCCATTTTGGCCCTAAAGATTTATCACATGAAAGAGGAGGCAAATCGAACAGATGCCTCTTCGGAGCATATACGAAAGTGTAAGGAAAAACTGGACGTGCTCCTAGAACAGCGAAAGGACCTCTCCCAAGCTATAGACCAACTATTGCACGACATTGAGCAAGGCAACAAGTACATGAAAGTCTACAAGCAGATGAAAATGTACAACGACGATGAACTAAACCCGGTGCTCCGTGGACAAAAAGGGTAAACCGGCCCATATTTTGGTCATTCGGCTTTCAGCAATGGGAGATGTGGCCATGACCGTTCCTGTGCTACAGGCGGTACTCAAAAAATACCCTAATCTAAAGATCACTATTTTAACCAAAAAGGCCTTTTTCCCCATTTTTACGGGCCTGGAACGGGTATCCCTATTTGAGGCTGATGTAAAAAAGAGACATAAGGGCATGATCGGCCTTTGGCGATTATATCGAGAGTTAAAAAAGCTCGGTTTCAGTGGGGTGGCTGACCTGCATAATGTTTTACGAAGTAACGTATTGCGAAAGTATTTTGCCTTGGACCGCATTCCCTTTGTGCAAATTGACAAAGGTAGATCGGGAAAAAAAGCATTGACCAGAACCTCGAACAAAAACTTTAGCCAACTAATAAGTACGCATCAGCGCTATGCAGATGTTTTTGGCAAACTTGGTTTGAATATTGAATTACAGCATGCGGACTTTTTGGAAAGGCGAACCCTTTCCGATGGTGTGCTGGAGCATGTTGGTGGTCAGGACGCCAAAAAATGGATTGGAATAGCCCCTTTTGCGGCTTTTGAAGGCAAAAGGTACCCCTTACACCTAATGACCAAGGTTATTGACCACCTGAATGATACCGATAAGTATAAAATTTTGCTTTTTGGCGGAGGCCCAAATGAAACTGCAAGGTTGGAGCAGTTTGCAAAGCCTCGGAACAACGCCTATAACATGGCAGGGAAACTGAAGCTGGCCGAAGAACTGGAACTGATTTCCAATTTGGACGTTATGTTGGCCATGGACAGTGGAAATGCCCATTTGGCCGCTAATTATGGAATTCCGGTGGTAACACTATGGGGCGTTACCCATCCCTTTGCGGGCTTTTACCCCTTTCGCCAGCCCATGGACAATGCCTTGTTGGCCGACAGGGATAAATTCCCCTTGATTCCCACCTCGGTATATGGGAATAAACTACCCAAAGGATACGAATCCGTGATGGAATCCATTACTCCCAAACAGGTGGTGGATAAGATTCTCAGCATATTGGAGAATTAAAGGGAAAATTTTAGTCAGTTTGAGTGGCAATTCAAAGATTTGGCGTATCGAAAACAAGATAATTTCAGAGTCTAAGCCCTACTCGACACTAAATTTCAAAGAAATTTAACTCGAAGTGACGAATGCGTCAACAATCTACGCTTCAACCCGTTTTTCCACAATAGCATTAAAATACAACTTCATCTGCTGGATGTAATTGTACTTCAACTGTCGGTTATTGTTTTCGGATAATAGGGTTCGCATGCCCAAATACGAGGCGATGATATAGGAAGCGACTCCCTCACAATCCACATGGCGGGCAATATGGCCATCTACCTTACCTTTTTTTAGTACTGAGACCAAGTTTACCTCCCATACTTTGATAATATCCTTAAGGTAACTGGAAATTTCTGCATTCCGTTTATTAAACTCCGTTAAAAAATCGTTTAGCATAAAGCCATATACCATTTCATTTTGTTTTCCCGGCTCCAGAGCTTGTTCCAATGTGTCCAAAATAACAGGAAGTGGATTTTCGTGGGTGTTCAAGGGTTCCACCAACAGGGCATATACCTTTTGCACAACCAAATTTTGGATAATACTTATAAAGTAGTCTTCCTTCGATTTAAAATGATGGTAAAAAGCACCTTTGGAAAGGGATAGTTCTTTAAGGATGTCGTCCAGGCTAGTGTTGTAGTAACCTTTTTCATGGAAAACTTCCAGGCCCGTGGCGCACAAACGATGCATGGTTTCACGCTTTTTTAGGTTCTTGTCCATAAGATTTGGGTTTTGGGTTATTAGACCGTTAAGTCTGTTACAAAGTTCCCATGGAATGCTCCCAACCGAAACAATTCGGGTTATAGACACACGAAAAATCGGTGAAATGTCCAATTTAGGGGAACCTAAAAAGACAAACCGACCCCCCGGTCGGTTTAAGTGTAAATTTCTTTGGTTTAACGGTGCTTGTTGGGCTTATAGAAATCGAGAAATTAAGCCACTGTCCCTTGGCAACTACTTCCGGCACCCGCAGTACAGCCATAACAATGTTGTGAGATAACAATATTACGGTCGTTCAAAAGGTCCTCGTTGTAGTCCTTAATATGTTTCACCTTGCTTGCAACTTTCAGTTCCAGCATTTGGTTAAAGTCACAGTCGTACAACCAGCCATCCCAACTTACCGAAATGGTGTTGGTGCACATTACGTTGGAAACTGCCGCGGGATTATAGGCCTCGACTAGGGCATACATATAGTCCTCATAGTTGTCTGATGCTATCAAATAATCCAGGAAACGGGATATGGGTAAATTGGTAATGGCAAACAGATTGTGGAACTGGATTCCAAAATCCTCGTCCAAAGCTTTTTTAAAGTCGCGTTCCATCGCCATTTGGTCTCCGGGCAAAAAGGCACCTGAAGGATTGTAGACCAAATCCAATCGCAACTCGCTTTCCGGCATACCATATCCTACAGCATTCAATTCTTGTAGCGCTTTAATGGATTTATCAAAAACCCCATCCCCGCGTTGTTTGTCAGTTTTGCCACGAGTGTAGTGCGGCATGGAAGAAACGACGTGGACGTTATGTTTTTTAAAGAACTCCGGAAGGTCATAATATTTCTTGTTCGCCCTGATAATGGTCAGGTTACTTCGTACAATAAAATCCTGGATTCCGGCTTTGGCGGCCTCTTCCACAAACCATCTGAAATTGGGGTTCATTTCTGGGGCTCCCCCGGTAAGGTCCAAGGTATGTGCGCCCGTATTTCTAATGACCTCCAAGCAAAGTTCCATAGTTTCCCGTGTCATGATTTCCTTACGATCAGGTCCGGCATCCACATGGCAGTGCTCGCAGACTTGGTTGCACATATACCCCACATTGATCTGTAAAATTTCCAACTTGTTCGGGCGCAATGGGAATTGACCAATTTCTGCAATCTTATCCTTGAAATAGGGCAGTTCCCCATCTGCGAAAACACCCCCATTCAGGATTTCCAATTGCTTATTGGTTTCCGCAAGCTCATTATCCCTGGCTTTTAAGGATTTCTTGGCCGCCTTTTTTATTTGTGGCAAAATGCTTTGTTCCATTTGTATTCAGAATTATTAGGTCTACTCTCTAGAAGCGAAGCGGTCTAAATACCCAAGAGCGCCGCGCGTCTATGATTACATGGATAATTTATTGTACTTGTTCATCATTTGCACTCCGTGCACTAGGGTGGCGCCACTTTCAATCGCGGCCCCGGCATGCACGGCTTCCATCATTTCTTCTTTGGTAATCCCGCGTTGAAGCCCATCTTTTGTATAGGCATCAATACAATATGGACATTTGACCACATGGGCGACCGCCAAAGCGATCAGTGATTTTTCACGTGCGCTTAAAGCGCCTTCCTCAAACACCTTCCCGTAATAATCGAAGAATTTGTTGCCCAAATCTTCACTCCATTCGGTGATTTTTCCAAATTTTCGTAAGTCTGCTGGATCGTAGTATGAATTAGCCATTTTGTTTTGCGTTTTTTGATTGGAAATGGCCTTAAGGGCCATCCATTAATAAATAATAGGAGTAGAACCTGTAAAAAAGTTCTTCTAGGATTAAATCGAGGGTGCAAAACGAAAAGGAGAACCCTTGTTAAATGGAATTTGCCCAGAAAGAACTTTAGGCGGCGATTGGTTCAAGATAAAATGTCGCGTTCCTTGTGCAAGCAAGCTGGAAAACAGAGCTATCCACTTTTTGCCCAAAAGACGAACGTGGTTGGATAACCGTTTGATGTCGGTGATAGCATCAATATCATCCAAAACATCCAATGGACTCACCAGACAACCCATTGACTCGAAATGGGACTTGGTTTTCTTATAAAGTGACGCCCTTTGCCAAGGAAGCGATTCAAAATGCTTTGCGTTAAAGTGGGAACGATGCAAGCCCAAAAGATAAAAACCCCCATCCAATGACGGGCCCAGAACCACCTTGTTTTTGGAAAGTTGGGCTGCCGCTTCCAGAATATGTTGTTTTGTTAGGTGCGGGCTGTCATTGCCAATCGTTATAACATGATCATATCCCGTATCAAAAATGTGTTGTATCGCATTTGAAAAGCGTTGGCCAAAAGAATGTCCTTGTTGCTTTTCTTCCGTAATATGGAAATAAGGAAGGCCAGTGGCCGCAACGGTCTTTATAGCTTTTTGGGTAAGCGCTTCAAATAGATTGTTGGATGTTCCAATTTTTTTGGCATTTACTTCCTCTTCCGCCGAATTGGCAAAAAGAAGAACGGCGATATGTTTAGGACAATTGTTGGCCAAAATGGAAGGATTTCTCGTAAACTTACAATAAATCTTTTCATCAATGTAAGTCGAAAAAGTGGTTATCTGATTACATTTTAGGACCTCGAGGTCAAATTTTAACATACCGACCACCTAGTCGGTCAGCTTAAAAATGGACTTCTAAAAACCCCAGATTAAAATCGATGGGATATCGATAAAGTGCAAAATCTCCTTCTAATTTTCAATTTTCAGACTGGCTGGTCGGTTGCCCTTGCCCAAAATCTGATTGAAAAAAAGGCTTTTTGGATGTTGTTTTGGCAATTGGAGGCTAATTTAGGAACTCTCGCACCTTTCATCCTTTCATGCTTCAACAGATTATCACTTTCTAAACATCGTCATAATCCACTTTAAGGGTAGGCGTCAGTGGATGTGCCTGGCAAGTTAGGATAAGCCCCTCTTCAACTTCGCCGTCTGTCAGAATCTGGTTTTTTACCATTTCGGCCTTTCCTTCGGTAATTCTGGCAATACAGCTACTACATACCCCACCCTGGCAGGAATAGGGGGCATCGATGTTTTCTTTTAGGACGGCATCCAGCACCAAGCTCTTTTGATCCATGGTAAAGGAAAAGGTTTCATCATCAACCAATACTTCAACATGGGTTTTTCCATCCAAATTTTCGGCAAGAGTATCTTCCGTTTCGGATGCAGTGAATAATTCAAATAGGATTTTATCCTCTGGAATACCGTTGTTCTCTAAGGTCTCGGATACGGTATTGATCATCTCTTCTGGGCCACAAAGGTAGAAGGCGTCAAAATCGGTTTCCTTAAACTTGTTTTTCAGGACAAAGTTTACGGTTGAAGTCTCAATACGCCCAAAAAGAGCGCCTTCTTCTTGAGTACGACTGTAGATGGATTGCAAATAAAACCTATCGGTATATTTTTGTTGTATTTCCTGCAGCTCCTTAAAATACATGGTCTCCGCGGGGCTTTGGTTTCCAAAAACAAGTACAAAGTTACTTTCTGGATTGGACTCCAAAACCGTTTGGGCGATGCTCATTATCGGGGTAATTCCACTTCCAGCGGCAAAGGCCACTACATTTTTGGGTTTGGAAATTGGCTCAAAAACGAAGCGCCCTTCGGGTGACATTACCTCGATACTATCCCCGGCCTTAAGGTGCTCATTGGCATAAACGGAAAATGTACCATTTGGCATTTTCTTTATTCCTACAGTTAATTTGCCAGATGAGGGGGCTGAAGAAATGGAATATGCACGGCGTACCTCCTTGCCATTTACATGATGCTTTAGGGTAATGTACTGCCCGGCAGTAAAGGAAAATGTTTCTGAAAGCCCAGCAGGCACTTCAAACGTAATGGCCACTGAATTTGGGGTCAAATTATCAACGGCTGCGATTTTTAAGGCATGAAACTCGCTCATTTGGACAAATTTTGTGCAAAACTAAGGATTCGGACTATTTTGAACTGCCAAATTTGAAAAAAGAGTGCATTTTGTAACAATTGGATGGAACGGGCTACTAACCAATCGTAAAACCTCCAACCATGTTTAAGCGTTTTGTCTGGCTACAATGGAAATCCTTCTTTAGGTCATCTTCTTTTGGAAAAGGGATTGCCCTCAAAATTCTCATGATCTTTTTTGGACTGTACCTACTATCGGCATTGGTGGGTTTGGGTACTGCCCTATATTTCATTCTGCGTAAGATCTTCCCAGACCAAAACCCCATGTGGATGTTGAGCCAGTTTATGGTATACTGGGTGTTGATAGAACTCTTCTTTCGATATTTTATGCAAAAATTACCGGTAATGGACATTAAACCCCTGCTGTCCATGCCCATTAAAAAAAGCGCCATTACGCATTATATTTTAGGTCGCTCGGGAATTTCCGCCTACAATCTAATGGCCCTTTTTCTATTTCTTCCTTTCGGAATAGTGTTGCTGGTAAAAGGTTACCCTGTACTAAATGTGGTTGTTTGGTTGGTTTCCATTTTGGCAATAGTGCTCACCATCAACTATGTAAACTTTATTGTAAATAAAAATGATAAGGCTCTAGCCATCATTGGGAGCACCCTGTTGACAATGTATGGACTCGACTATTTCGGATTATTGCCAGTGCGCGAGTTTTTTGGTCCGGTTTTCCATGGATTGTACCAATATCCGATTACGGTCTTGGTTCCCATTACCTTGGCGCTGTTGGCTTATTACATCAACTATCGGTTTCTGAGAGGCCAAATATTCTTGGATGCCTCTTTAAAGACAAAGACCAAGGAAGCCAAAACCTCGGATTTGGCATGGACGAGAAGGTTTGGGGACATGGGCTCGTTTTTAAGGTTGGACCTAAAAATGATTTGGCGCAATAAGCGCACCAAGGCCCAAGTGTTTATTTCCCTGCTCTTCGTTTTTTACGGATTGATTTTTTACACCCAGGAAATTTATGCCAATATGGTTCCGCTTCATGCATTCTTGGGCATTTTTATGACGGGCATTTTCCTGACCAATTTTGGACAGTTTGTTCCCGCTTGGGACAGCTCATATTATGGAATGATGATGTCGCAGAATATCCCCCTAAGAAAATACCTGGAATCCAAGGCAAGCTTGATTTCGGTTAGTGTGGTTGTTATGTTCCTATTGACCATTCCCTATGTATATTTTGGATGGGAAGTGTTGGCCATCAATTTCGGGAGCGCCCTTTACAATCTTGGCATAAACATTCCCGTGATCCTCTACTTTGGGTCGTTCAATAAAAAAAGAATAGATCTGGACAAAAGCCCTTTGGGAAATATGCAAGGTACCAGTGCCACACAATTTTTGATCATACTTCCTGTGTTGGGGCTGCCCATACTTGTTTTTACGGCAATCTATTTTCTAGTTTCCGTGGAAGCAGCAGTAATTACTTTGTCCCTTTTGGGAATTATCGGATTTGCCATGAAAAACCGATTGTTGGATAGCATCACGGAACAATATCGTAAAAAGAAATACGGGATGTTGGCCGGCTTTAAGGAAAAGGAGGGCTAGGAAGATAAATAGCCATCATGGTTTTGAAATGAAATTCATGAACAACGAATAGACTCTGATAAACGAAAGATTGAATTTGAGCTTGATTTTTGAACTTGAACTTTACTATTTTATTTGACACTTTACCATTATGATAACCACACAAAACCTTACTAAAAAATACGGACTACAAATCGTATTGAACATTGAATCGCTGGATATTCCAAAAGGACAAAGCTTTGGTCTGGTCGGAAACAATGGCGCTGGGAAAACCACTTTTTTTAGTTTGTTGTTGGATTTGATTCAACCGACCACAGGTCATGTGGAGAACAATGGCATTCAGATCAACACCAGTGAGGATTGGAAACCGTTCACTTCAGCCTTTATTGATGAATCTTTTCTGATCGGGTATTTGACCCCAGAGGAATATTTCTACTTTATTGGAGACCTACGCGGCAGGAACAAAGCGGACGTGGACAAACTTTTGGCCACCTTCACGGATTTTTTTCATGGGGAGATATTAGGGCAAAAGAAATACTTGCGGGACCTGTCCAAAGGAAATCAGAAAAAGGCGGGTATAGTGGCCTCTTTTATTGGTAATCCGGAAGTGGTTATTTTGGACGAACCCTTTGCAAACCTGGATCCTACCACACAAATCAGGCTTAAGGCCATAATCAAGGAGCTTGCTGCCAAAGAAGGGGTGACCGTTTTAATTTCTAGCCACGATCTTTTGCATGTTACCGAGGTATGCGAACGCATAGTGGTCTTGAACAAGGGTGAAATCGTAAAGGACATCCAGACCTCAACAGAAACCCTTCAGGAGCTGGAAACATTTTTTGGCGGCTAATCCAAACCTCCATAACACGGCTTAGTGCGTGTCGTTCTCGAGCCAGATTCTTCTGGAATTTCACTCGAACCGACATATCCAAAAAATTCCGTCCACCCAAACAGGCCATCCATCAATTAAAACCCATCATCCGTTAGTTGGGCCCGAGCAGAACAAAAAATACAAAGCACTTTTAGGCCTTAATCGTAAAATTCCCAAAAGATGAAACTGAAAAACCTATTTGTTATGGCCATTTTTGCCTTGGCTGCCGTTTCCTGTAGCAAGGATGATGGCAAAGACCCGAACGGAGTCCCAAGCATTACCCCTGACCAAATCTTTAATCTGCCCGAAACCAAAGTCCCAGGTGATAATCTTGGTAAAGTGCAGGCGTCCGACCCAGACGGTGACCCTTTGACCTACTCCATTAGTGGAGAGGCCGGGCCCTTTGTTATAAATAGCACCACCGGAGTTCTGGGTTTGGCCGAAGGCCAAAGTTTGGATTTTGACACCACCAATACCTACACGCTTACCATTAAAGTGACCGATAACTCGGACACCGCCACGGAGACCATTACTATCAACGTGATCCAAATAGACCCTGAAAACCTTGCCCCTCTTATTGTGGAAGATCAAGAATTCCCTGTTGACGAGAATGTCACAGAAGATTTTATCATTGGGAGTGTCCAGGCATCCGACCCAGAGGAAGGCGCGCTGACATTTTCTATTACAACTGATGCAAGTGAACTCTTTGAAATATCTGAAGATGGAAAGCTAAGCTTGGTTGTTGGTGCCTCTTTGGATTACTAACAGATGTCATCTTACGGGTTGACCGTAAGTGTATATGATGGTCAGCATGCAAGCAGTGAACAAATAACTATAAATGTCAACAATGTTAATGAGACCCCTAGCGTATCCAATCAGGAATTTGAAGTCAAGGAGGACGTTACCGTGAATGTGGTACTTGGAACCCTGGAGGTATCCGATCCGGAGAATGATGATTTGACATTTGGCATCAAAACCAATGATGCAGACCTTTTTGAAATAGATAGTACCACTGGTGATATCAGATTGACCCAGGGACAAAATCTTGATTTTGAGAGCTCGGAACAACACTTGATTGTTGTTACGGTGGCAGACGATGAATTCATTGTTGAATTGGAAGTTAGATTTATAGTACAGAATGTTATTGAAAGCCCTTCCGAAGATCCTTCAGCATTTGTCACAACATGGTATGTTATCGATGCCAATGAAGTTATCGTTGTAGGTACTGATCCAGATGACTTATTTATCGACGGCTATGACTATACCATTGATTGGGGTGATGGTTTTGTTGAACACATAACTAATAATGAGCCGCCGTATCACATTTATGCACAACCTGGCATAAAAACTGTGTCCATTAACGGTGAATTTCCCAGTATTGACTTGCCTTACAATTCCTATGGCTCTAAGCTACACAGTATTGAACAATGGGGTGAAATACAATGGAAGGACCTAACCTTCTCTTTTGCCCACTGCATGAACATGCACTATAATGCAACAGATACGCCAGATTTGTCTCATGTTACAGATTTAACCGGAATGTTCCTAAATGCCGCCACATTCAATGGTGGAGACCTAAGTGGATGGGATGTGAGCAATATTACAAACATGTCCCAAATGTTTGAGGGTGCAACCGAGTTTAATGGCAATATTGGCAATTGGCATGTAAACAATGTGACAAATATGGAACACATGTTTTTGGGTGCAGAGTCATTCAATCAAAATTTGGAGAATTGGGTGGTGTCTAAGGTGGAGAACATGGACAGCATGTTCGCCCAAGCTCATAAATTTAATGGTAACGTTACCAATTGGAATGTGCAAAGCGTTGAGGATTTTAGCGCTATGTTCCTCGGAGCATTTGCATTTAATCAGAACCTTGGGGGTTGGAACATAAAAAGTGCTACAGCAATGAATGGAATGCTAAGTAGTTCTGGGGTGGATATCCCCAATTATAACAATACCCTAATCGGGTGGAGTCAGCAACAAGATCTACCAACTGGTATTTCACTTGGCGCATTTGATTTAGTTTATTGTGGGGATGACGCTATTGAGGCACGAAATTTTCTAACAGGTGCAAAGCAATGGACTATTACTAACGATTTTGAGTGTAACTAATCCGCAAAACATCATTTTAAAGCCTCTTCAGCTTAAGAGAAGGGGCTTTCTGTTTCTGTTTATTTTATTCCTCCTGTAAATACCAAAAGGTCACTTTTTATACTTCAATACCTCCGAACGCCCCTTTTTAAAAATCTTATTGCTAGCGTGTTTGCCTTTACGTAAACGCTTTTGTTCTTCAAAAGGCAAAGCATGTACCTCCTTACAGTCAGTAGAGCAACAGTTGTCCATGGCGGTGGCACATTCGTCGCATTGGATAAAGAGCAAATGACAAGCCTCGTTGGCACAGTTTACATGGGTGTCGCAGGGCTTACCACATTGGTGACAATTAGCAATCACATCTTCGGAAATACGCTCTCCCCTACGGTGATCAAACACAAAGTTCTTGCCCAAAAATTTGTTCTCCAGGCCTTCCGCTTTTACTTGGCGGGTGTACTCAATAATTCCACCCTCTAGTTGATACACATTCTTAAACCCTTTGTGCTTATAATAGGCGCTGGCTTTTTCACATCGGATGCCACCCGTGCAGTACATCACCAATTTTTTGTCTTCTTTGTGTTCCTTTAGGTCGTTTTCAATAATGTCCAAAGAATCCCTAAAAGTATCCACATCGGGAGTAACGGCATTTTTAAAGTGGCCTATCTCACTTTCGTAGTGGTTGCGCATATCCACAAGAACCGTGTCTGGGTCCTCAATTAGCTCGTTGAATTTTTCAGCCCCCACATGCACACCCTTGTCGGTAACGTCAAAAGTGTTGTCGTTCAATCCGTCCGCCACAATTTTGTGTCGTACTTTGACCTTAAGTTTTAAGAAAGATTTGTTGTCTTGTTCCACGGCAATATTCAAACGAACATTTTCCAAAAACGAAATACTGTCCAAATGGGCCTTAAAAGCCCCAAAGTTATCTGCGGGAACTGAAAGCTGCGCGTTGACGCCTTCTTTGGCCACGTAAATCCGGCCCAGAACGTCCATTTCGTTCCAAGCAATGAATAAGTGGTTTCTTAAAATCTGTGGATTTCCAATGTGTGCGTATGCATAGAAAGAGATGGTCAACCGATCCTTGCCGGCTTCCTCGATTAATTTTTCTCTTTCCTTAGCACTTAATGTATTGTACAGTTGCATGCTATACCAATAGTTTAAGTTAAGAATAGATTGTCCTAAAAGTGCGGCAAAGTTATAAAATCCTATGGGCTAAAAAAGAAAAAGGGCTTCTTAAAAAAGAAACCCCTCCCAACCGATTAATCCTTTTTCATAGCGCAAAATTTCCCTTTTGCCCAAAGGCAACGAACCCAAGCTAGGGCCCGCTATGATAATACGAGTTAGTACACAGTAGATACAGTTGTTCAAAAAGGTTGCGTGACCCTATTGTTGCGTGCGAAAAGAAATGGTATTTTTAGCCTTCCTAATTTAAAGAAAGATATGAGCAGCGAGAAAGATGCAAAATTAAAGGCCTTAAAATTAACCCTTGACAAATTGGATAAAACCTACGGAAAGGGTGCGGTAATGAAGCTGGGTGACAGTGTTGTTGAAGATGTGGAAGTAATCCCTTCGGGATCCTTGGGACTTGATATTGCATTGGGTGTTTCAGGATACCCACGAGGGAGGGTCATAGAAATATATGGTCCCGAATCGTCCGGTAAAACCACCCTAACCTTGCATGCCATTGCCGAAGCCCAAAAAAATGGGGGTATTGCCGCATTTATTGATGCAGAGCACGCTTTTGATAGATTTTACGCCCAGAAACTGGGAGTGGATATAGATAATCTGATCATTTCCCAACCCGATCACGGGGAGCAAGCATTGGAAATTGCCGATAACCTTATTCGTTCTGGGGCTATAGACATCGTAATTGTGGATTCTGTTGCCGCATTGACCCCGAAAAGTGAGATTGAAGGGGAAATGGGGGATTCCAAAATGGGATTACATGCACGTTTGATGTCCCAGGCTTTACGAAAATTGACTTCGACCATAAGCAAGACCAATTGTACCGTGATTTTTATTAACCAACTTCGGGAAAAAATCGGGGTCATGTTTGGTAATCCAGAAACGACCACTGGGGGGAATGCCCTTAAATTTTATGCCTCGGTACGTTTGGATATCCGAAGGTCTACCCAGATCAAGGACACGGATGGTACTGTACAAGGAAACAAGACCCGTGTAAAAGTGGTGAAAAACAAGGTGGCTCCGCCATTTAAAACTGCAGAGTTCGATATTATGTATGGGGAAGGGATTTCCAAAATTGGTGAGATACTGGATTTGGGAGTTGCCTATGAAATTGTGAAGAAAAGCGGTTCATGGTTCAGTTATGGTGACACCAAATTGGGTCAGGGAAGGGACGCCGTAAAGGCCTTGTTACAGGACAATCCGGAACTTTCCGAAGAACTTGAGGCCAAAATCAAGGAGGCGATTACCTTGGTAAGCGCCTAACCTCTCCCTCGTTAAGGTTGCAAAACTTACGCAACCCTTGAGATTGCTGCTCATCTAGGAATAAAAAAGGAATTTTTTATGATGAAAAAGGCAATAATGCTGATCATGCTGTTTGGAACGGTGTTACTGTTCAATGCCTGTAATTTGGACGATGGACAAAACTTTCGTTTTACTACCTTGTCCATTGTGGATGCCCAAGTCCCAGAATTCTTTGAGCTGAATCAAAGGTACAGTATAGAGGTCACCTATATCAGACCTGATGCTTGTACTTTTTTTGAAGGGTTCGATGTAGCTAGGACTGCCCAGACCGATCGCGATGTGGTCGTTATTGGGTCAGTACTTACGGACGATACGGCATGTGCACAGTTAGCGGAGGAAGTCAAGGCATCCTTCGATTTTAACGTGTTGTATTCAGGAGAGTACCATTTCAGGTTTTACACTGGGCAAGATGAAGAGGACAACTCAGAGTTTTTGGAATTTATAATTCCGGTAATGGACTAATTAACGAACAAAAGACATCCATAATCCAAAATTAACCAACATTTGGATATAGAAGAGCTGATACATAATTGCAAAAAAGGCAAAAGACAGGCGCAAGCCGAATTGTACCGGAAATATTCCGGTATTCTTTTCGGAATGTGTTTGAAGTATTCCAGAAACAAGACGGAGGCCGAGGACAATTTGCATGACAGCTTTATGACCATTTTCAATAAGATAGACCAATACAAGTTCAATGGGTCTTTTGAAGGTTGGATGAAAAGAATCACTGTGAACACAGTGCTTCAGAAATATAGAAAAGAACAGTATTTGGATGTGGTCTCGGAAAATGTTGGGGAAGATTTGGATGTGGATACCGAGCGAACTGACATTAGTTTGTCCACCTTGTTGGGACACATACAAGAATTACCCAATAAGTATAGGTTGACATTTAACCTGTACGTGTTGGACGGCTATAGCCATAAAGAGATAAGTGAGATGTTGGGAACATCCACGGGAACCTCAAAATCAAACTTGGCTAGGGCCAAAATGATTTTGCGGGAAAAGATAGATAAGGAAAACATAAACATTGCTTAGATGGGGAAAAAGAATTTAGAGCAAATGTTCAAAGAAAGACTGGGGGATTATCAAGAACTTCCAGATGACAAAGTATGGAAGGCTATCGAGGCTTCTTTGGACAAAAAGAAACAAAAGAAAAGGGTAGTGCCCTTATGGTGGCGACTTGGGGGAGTTGCGGCCGTGTTTGCAATCCTATTGTATGTGATCAACCCATTGGGTGGAACAGATGGGGAAGAACAGATTACCGTCACGGAAATTGAAAACCCGGAATCATCTGGGGAAAAAAAGGCTGATGACGATGTCTTGAAATCGACCGACCCCCTGGATCAGGAGAACGCGGTAGCTGATCAAGATGACAACAGGTCCGAATCCATGAACGATGCCGTTGCCGATGTTGAGGAAGGCAGTGGAACCAAGGTGATTGGGAACCAAAGTCAGTTGACCCAAGAACAGTTGGCCGTCTCCGATGCTGAACAGCAAACCAAGAATACATCCCTTGACAAACAAGGAGATGGAATTAAGAATGACGATCTAAGGAACGTTTCCACTGCTATTGCCGAAAATGGAAATAACCAGGAATCCGAATTGGAAAAACAGCATCAAAAGGATGCTTTGCAAAACCCAGAAGGATTGGAAACTAGTACAGAAAGGGATGCCATTGCTGAAAATGTTTCTGATAAAGCTATTCCGAAGCAAGAAAACGCACTAGAACAAACAACAGAAGAAACGGTTGTTGCGCAGACAAATACAGAGAATCCAGAAGAAGGCAAGCAATCCATTTATGATGCGATTGCCGAACATGAGGATGAAGTTGTTGCACAAGGGATTGCCAATAAGTGGTCAATCGGGCCTTCGGTGGCTCCCGTATATTTTAGTGCTTCCGGGGAAGGTTCCCCTGTACATTCCAGTTTTGCCTCCAACTCCAAATCCGGTAATGTGGACTTGAGTTATGGACTTACGGTTGCTTATGAGGTCACTAAGAAATTAAAAGTGCGGACTGGGGTGCATCGGGTAAATTTTGGATATGATACCAACGATGTGGTCTTTACCTCCTCTTTTGATGGATCCATAAACCTAATTGACAATATTGACTATAGCCAGCAGTCCCAAAACATAGTTCTGGAAAGTAGGGACAAGGGTGCCCTAAGTCTAGATAAGGAAGAGGTTGCTTCAGCGGCAGATGCGATTTTGGATGGAAAAATGATTCAGAATTTGGGTTATCTAGAAATCCCATTGGAACTGAACTATAGTCTGATCGATAAAAAATTGGGAGTTGATCTTATTGGTGGAATCAGTTCTTTGTTCTTGGTAGACAATTCGGTTTTGCTTGAATCCGAAGGATTGGTTACCGAGGTTGGGGAAGCCAATAATGCAAACTCCATGAACTTTAGTACCAATATTGGGCTTGGATTCAATTATGAATTCTCTCCCAAAGTACAATTGAACCTAGAACCGGTGTTCAAATACCAATTGAATACTTTTTCAGATACTTCTGGCTCTTTTAGGCCCTTTTCGGTTGGAGTGTATAGTGGATTTAGGTTGAAATTCTAAGAGTACAACGGACTCGTGGCGTAAAGAGTCCAAAAACGTTGGTTAGGAAGGTTGCCCCTTTAGGCAATCATCAAACACCCCGCAACTTTGTGGGGTGTTTTCATGTAATGCCATTTCTTGGTGATACAGTTGAAATTGGTTGTCCGTGATTTCCTCTTCGAATCGAAGTAAAACCTCCACTTTGCAAAAAATCATTAATTTGAACTCCTTACAAAGTCCCTTTCTTTTGAAAACTGACCATTTTGAAGACATCCTAATTTATTTTTCCGAATCCCTTTTAGGAAAGGAAAACGAGGACGAAATCCTTTGGGACCTAGCCAAGAACTGTATCGCAAAATTGGGATTTGTGGATTGTGTGGTCTATCTCATTTTGGAAGACCGGGAACTTCTGGTTCAAAAGGCAGCCTATGGACCCAAAAACCCCAAAGACCATAAACTGTACAATCCGGTGGAAATTGTGTTGGGGCATGGCATAACGGGCTCGGTGGCTGTGTCCGGCAAGGCTGAAATTATTCCCGACACCTCAAAAGATCCAAGATACATTGTGGATGACGATAACAGGCTCTCCGAAATTTGCGTGCCCATTTCCCACGAAGACGTTATTTATGGGGTCATCGATTGTGAGCATCCGGAGAAGGAATTTTTTACCAATCACCACCTTAAAATGTTGTCCGCCATTGCCTCGATATGTGCCATAAAAATCAAAAGTGTTCGTGCGCAAAGGGCGCTGAGGGAAAAACAAGAAAAGCTACTGCAGATCAAGGAGGAAATGATAGAACTTCGGTTAAAGGCGTTGAACTCCCAGCTCAATCCGCATTTTGTGTTCAACTCGTTGAATGCCATTCAATATTATGTAACCTCCGAAGACAAAAAATCCACTTTGGAATATTTGTCCACCTTTAGTAAACTGATCCGGTTTAACCTTAAGTATTTAGGGGCGGAGGTGGTAGAGCTAAAGGAGGAATTAAAAATGTTGGGGTGGTACCTGAAGCTTCAAAAATTGCGTTACGACCAATTTGACTATACCCTTAACATTGAGGACCCCGTTGGTAAATGGGATGCACTTATTCCCACGGCCTTAAGCCAGTCCTTATTGGAAAATATTATAGAGAACACCATGCCGCAAGCTCCAAAGGGGCACTTGCTGGTCAACTTTAAAGTCTCCAAGACCACAGTAATCTTGGAAACCCATTGTAGCCAATGGGGAACAAATGCGCTAGCAGATCCAAAGCCACAGTACGAGGAACAGAACGCCCAACTCTTGGATCAAATTCGGTTGCTCAATGCCAACAAGGGTTATGGGATTGACAAAGAAGTGTATCTAGATTCCGAATCCAGCGCCAGAATAACTATGCTGACCCTTCCCAATCTTTTTTCGATGGACGCCTGAATCTGCTTAGGGTCACATCACGCTGTCATCCAGAGCGGAGTCAAAAGAGCTGTCCGGATGTACTCTTAAGTTCTCGACTCCGCCCGAACTGACCTTTAATTTTATCCGCCCATCACGGAAGGATCATAGAAAAATTGGGCCTTGGTGATTTTGCCATTTTCCACTTGGTACATGCAAAACTCTTCCATGTTTATACGCCCACCTTGTTTAAAGGTAACATCGCTGGTCATGGGTACCACAAAGTGATTGCCCACTACCATGGGATCACCCACTGTTCCTCCGTGTGATTCTTCAATATTGCTGGCCCATTGGGCAAAACCTTGGAGAATGTTGTCCAATCCCTCGGTTCGCTCATTCGGGACTCCGGGCATTTCCACGCTTACGGCATCTTGGGCATATAGCCCATAAGCCTCGTCATACTTGCCTTCCCTACAAAGGCTTACCAACTTGTCTGCTACTTCTTGTGTTGTCATTTTGTTTCTGTTTTATGATTAATAAATAAACTTGTGATCAATCGAACGCCTCGCTCAAAAAGTCGTTCAGAGGTTTGATGGCTTCAAAATGGGATAGGATTTCGTCTTTCAATTTGGGACTGCCATAAAAAGGTTCCAATGGAATTTCGGCCATGGCAAAAAATTGCTTGTTGTAAATCAAGTCTGTTTGATCTGCAACCGATAGTAGACTTTTATCCAAACGCTTGGATTTTTCCCCTTTCAATTTGCCAAAACTTTGTACAAAGGGTGTTGTACCCACTATTTCATTAAGTCTTTTGGGCTGGTCTGCAATATGTGCCCTAAGCGTATTGAGTTCAGGAGGTCTTAGCATAAAAAGTCCTCCTCCCACATGAATATTTTCAGTGTCAATGCCTAAGTAGTATCCGGGCAAAATAGACTTTTTGCCATTTGGTGAAAAACCGGCTTTCAGCATAAGGTTATAAGGCGATTTGTCCTTGGAGAACCGCACATCCCTATTGATTCGGAACAGTGCTTTTTTGGGGTCAGGTAAAATTCGGTGGTCCCATTCCGTCAAAACGGGAATCAAAGTTTCCAACAATTCCACAAAGGGAATTTTAACATCGGCTTCGTACCGTTTCTTATTGGCGTGAAACCATGCTTTGTTGTTGTTCTTCGTCAATTCCTGGAAGAAGGATGCGTAGGCCTTTGTGATCATGTCAATTGTTCTTATTGAATCTCATTTTGGGAAATGGGCACTGGCATTTTTTCGCATAGCGGATACAGCACATGAGTAAATTCACGGCAGTAAGTGCTCTTTTTGTGCAAACTTTCGGCTTGCTCATTTTCAAAAGCCATTACATGGGTAAAGCATGTGGGGTCATCAACTTGTTGATACGATTTATAAAATAAGGTGCCAGGCTCATTTTTCCTGATTTCCGAAATAAAACGACCAACAATTTCCTTTACCGTATCCACAGCTTCAGGTTTTACTTGGTAAGGCACAAAAACATGGATCATGGTTTAGACAGTTTTTATTTTTTCCAAAGCGATACCTGTCAATTCCTCCCATTTTTCGTGGTTATCAAAACCAACTTCGTACCAACCGTTCAAGGGGCCTTTGTTCTTAAAGGGGTTGAATTCTGCCCATTCAACCTTTAGCTGTTCTAAAGGATATGACCTTCCAAGTTTGAAGACCATTTTATCTTGCTTCGAAAAGAAAGCAAACACCTTCCTTTTATAATGAATGGCCGGGGAGTGCATCATTTTACCTTCGGTAACATCGGCTTCTTCCAAGCAAAATTTATTCCGGATTCCTAAAAATGTTTCGAACTCCATATCCCAAAGCTACAAAAGAGGAAAACGCAGGGATAAGGGCAAATATGACACTTTTAAGGGTTGATTGTGACAAGTATTCCGATTACATTTATGGTTCAAATACAGCAAGTTATGAAACACGTAAGCATTTTGGTGCCCAAGGGCAATGCCATCCTTAGCAATATTGTTGGCCCCTTTAAAGTGTTGATGGCCGCCAATCAGTTCCTTAAAAAAGCAGGGATTCGCGAAGACGACTTTTTTGATATCCATTTGGTGGGATTGGAAAAGGATTATACCCTATACGACGGCCTGTTCAGCATACATTGCGATAGCACCATAGCAGACATCAAAAAAACCGACTTGATCATGATACCGGCCATTAGACCGGACAAATTGGAGGAAGACCTGGACCAAAACAACGAATTTATCCCATGGATCTTAAACCAAAGAAAGATACATGGTGCAGAAGTGGCCAGTATGTGCATGGGGGCTTTCCTATTGGCGCAAACGGGATTGGTGGACGGCAAGCAATGCTCCACGCACTGGGCCGGTATGGAAATGTTCCGGAAAATGTTCCCCAAGGTCAATTTGGTGTCCAATAAGATTGTGACCGACGAAGATGGCATCTACACGAGCGGAGGAGCTTTTTCCTTTTTGAACCTCATGTTGCATTTGGTGGAAAAATATTGCGGGCGACCTACGGCAATCTATCTTTCCAAATTCTTTGAGATTGATATGGACCGGGTGGACCAAAACCAGTTTGCCATTTTCCAAGGACAGAAAGACCACGAGGATGATGCCATTAAAGAGGCCCAAAAATTTATTGAGAGCAATGTTAAAAACAGAATTTCGGTAGAGGCGTTGGCCCGAAAATATGCCATAAGCAGCCGGAATTTTGTACGAAGATTTAAGAAGGCTACGCAAAATACACCTTTGGAATACATTCAACGCGTAAAGATTGAGGCGGCAAAACGCAGCCTGGAATCCACACAACAAAATGTAAACGAGGTGATGTACCAAGTGGGTTATGCAGACCAAAAAGCATTTCGTACCGTCTTTAAAAAATATGTGGGATTGTCCCCTGTTGCCTATAAATCAAAATACAATCGTGGGCAGGCCACATTTGAGCGGCCTTCGGCCTGGTAAAGGTCACTTTTGAAGGCCTAAATTGTGTGCACGAAAAAATTATTGCATTTTACCGATGAGCCTTATAATAATCTGGCCGATTTTCAGTTAAGGTTAGACACGATTATCGATAATTTTGAAGCTTCAACACCTATTTTTTAGTGCAATTGTTTTTAGTGGGTTGCTGTTTACGTCTTGTTCCACCAAAAAGGACAAGTTCATGAACCGTAACTGGCATGCGCTGAACACCAAATACAATACACTTTACAATGGCAACATTGCCTTCGAACAAGGAAGGCAAGAATTGCACGCCAATTACAGGGACGACTATTGGGAAATTTTGCCAGTGGAACGTTTGGAGGTGACCGATGAGGTAAAACTGGATTCCGAAAACAACAATCCCAATTTTGTGATTGCCGAGGAAAAGGCCACTAAGGCCATCCAAAAGCACAGCATGGACATCAAGGATGAGGAGCGAAATCCCCAAACGGATGAAGCTTTTCTACTGTTGGGCAAGGCCCGATATTTTGATCAGCGATACATTCCGGCCCTGGAGTCCTTCAATTACATCCTTAGAAAATATGCTGAAAGTGACAAGCTGAACGAGGCTACGATTTGGAGGGAAAAGACCAACATGCGATTGGATAATCCTGAGTTGGCAATCAATAATTTGCAACGCCTTTTTCGGTTCGAAAGTTTGAAAGATCAAGAGTATGGAGATGCCAATGCGGTGCTGGCCCAGTGCTATATCAACCTTAAGGCTCCTGATACTGCCATCCAAAAATTGAAGATTGCCCAGGCATACACCAAAAAAAATGCAGAGGGGGGAAGATATTTATTCATTATTGGGCAGCTGTACAACCAATTGGGATTTAAGGATAGTGCCAATTATGCTTTTGACAAGGTCATTGCCCTAAACCGAAAATCGCCCAGGGTCTACATGATCAATGCCCATCTCAAGAAAATTCAGAACACGGAAATCACCGACTCAAACCGGGAAGACATGCTTGAATATCTTACTGAGTTGGAGGAGAACAGGGAGAACAGGCCATTTCTGGATAAAATATTTCGTCAAATTGCCGAGTATCACATGGCAAACCAATCGGACAGTTTAGGCCTGGTGTACTACAACAAATCGTTAAGGGCCAACACAGGGGAGCGAAAACTAAATGCACTGAACTATCGAAATCTTGCAGATTATTATTTTGACCAGGACGCCTACAAAACCGCCGGTGCTTATTATGATAGTACCCTGACCAACCTAATTGTTAACACCAAGGAGCATAGACGCATCCAAAAGAAATTGGACAACTTGGAAGATGTTATCAAGTACGAAGATGTTGTACAATATGCAGATAGCGTGATCACGCTTTATGAAATGCCCGAAGCGGAGCGCAAAGCCTACTTTGAGGAGCTTATCGCAGAACTGAAACGCAAGGATGAGGAAGCGGCCCAAAAGGAATTGGAGCGAACCAATGCCGGTTTCGCCACTTTTGCTGAATCCAAGGGGGGAAAAGAGAACAAAGGGAAGTTTTACTTTTACAACATAACCAGCTTGGGGTATGGAAAAAACGATTTTAGAACACGTTGGGGAGACCGTCCATTAGAAGATGATTGGCGATGGAGCAATAAAAGTCGCAGTTTACCATCAGAAGCTTTAGGACAGAATGTCCTTGCCGACGGCCAAGCTGAAGCCCCAGTTACAGATGAGCAAAAATATTCCCTGGATTTTTATTTGAATCAAATTCCTTCGGATGTAAAGGTCATTGACAGTCTTCGATCAGAGCGAAATTTTGCCAACTATCAGTTGGGGTTGATCTACAAAGAGAAATTCAAGGAAAACTTATTGGCTGCAGGAAAATTGGAAAGGGTATTGGCATTAAATCCTGAAGAGCGGTTGATCTTGCCCTCGAAATATAACCTGTACAAGATTTACGAGGAGACCGGGAGTTCTTTGGCAGACGGAATGAAACAGGATATTATTGTAAACCATCCCGACACACGATATGCGGAAATCCTATTGAACCCCCAAGCCGTTTTGGCGGGCAATACCGATAGCCCGGATGCCCGATATTCTGCTTTGTACAAATTGTATCAAGAGCAGGAATACCTAAGGGTGATTACCCAGAGCCAAGAGTTCATCAACAAGTTTACGGGCGACCCCATTGTTCCCAAGTTTGAAATGTTGAAGGCCAACGCCATTGGGCGTTTGCAGGGTTTTGAGTCGTTCAAGGAGGCCCTGAATTATGTTGCCCTTACCTATCCCAACAATCCAGAGGGGAAAAAGGCGGAAGACATGGTGGCCAATCAATTACCCAAATTGGAGGCCAAGGAATTCTCCCCGGAGACCGGCGCTTCAGGAACTGGAAATTGGAAGGTGGTCTTCCCGTTCAAAATAAAGGACAACCAAAAGGCGTTAGAACTTAAGAAGCGATTGGAGGAGTCCATCAAAGATTTGAACTACAAAAACCTGGTGTCAAAGGACATTTATAATTTGGAAGATCAATTTGTGGTCGTGCACGGATTTAAATCCAAAGATTTTGCCCTGGGCTATGCCGAGCTATTAAAAAAGAATAGGGACTACCGCATTCGAGATGAGAATTTTGTAGTTTTGTCCAACAACTACAAAATCATACAAGTACATAAAAATTTAGAAGCGTACAAAGCGCAAATTTTAACCCCAAAACCATAGAAAACGATGTTTTCAGACAACAAAAAACCTAAAACTATGAACGAGTTTGGAGGACAACCCAACAGAATTGAGAAGAACACCAAAATAAAGGGTGATATTACTTCCGAGGCCGATTTTAGAATCGATGGTAAACTCGAAGGTAACGTGAAGACCTCCGGAAAGGTTGTAATTGGAAAGGACGGCTATATTAAAGGCAAGGTGGAATGTGTAAATGCAGATATTGAAGGCAAGTTTAATGGCGAGCTTTTGGTGAACGACCTATTGTCCCTTAAATCCTCTGCAACCATTGAAGGTACTGTTCAGGTTTCGAAACTGGCCGTGGAGCCTGGCGCCACATTCAATGCCGCTTGCACCATGGGCAAGGGAGCCGCCGCACCTGCCGCAGCTTCTACGCACAAACTGCAGTCCACTAAAGCAAATGAACCAGCAAAAGTCTCCTAAGAAAAAGCGGCCATTAAGTAATTACGCTAAATTTTCCGGCATTGCCATCCAGATGGTTGCCATAATTATTGGGGGAACGTATTTAGGGGTTTTTTTAGATGAAAAATATCCCAACAAGCACTCTATTTATACTGTTATTTGTTCTTTATTTGCGGTTATAATTTCTATATACTTTGTAGTTAAGCAAATTATAAAGATGTCTAATCGCTGATACCCATGGATGAATCTTTTAAAAAGCGCCAAGTGCTTTTTATAATACAGTTGCTTGCTGGAACCATAATTCTTTACCTGCTCCACAACTATTTATTGAATGCATTGCTTCCTGAAAAGGAATATGTAATCCCGTTGTGGAATGTTTATATGTTTCATGGAATATCGGTGTTGATCGTCTATTCCATCATTAATTTTCGATTTTCAAACGGAAAGACCCAAGTCTTTAATGCTTTCATTTTGTTGATGGTTTTAAAGATGGTTTTGGTCGTTGTATTTCTGCTTCCGTTGATCCTGTCCAATGCTCCGGACAAAATTGGGGACGCCACCAATTTTTTCATCCCATATTTCATCTTTTTAGCATTTGAGGTTTACAGCATTAACCAGTTTTTAGCTCCTTGATAATCCGTGTTATTATTGTTTGTCAGTTAATATAATGTAATGTACATTTGCACCGAATTTTTGAGAGCGGTGTTTTCTAAACTGACCAACGAATGCGAATAGGTACATTAAGTGCAGTTTTTTTAGGGCTTTTATTGGTATTTCCACTAGCAGGTTTTGCCAAGGACGAAGAAGCGGAAAAATCAGATAAAAAATTTGACCCCAATGCGATGATCATGCATCACGTAAAGGATGCACACGAATTTCATATCATTGACATTAATGACAAGCCGGTTTCAATACCCCTACCTATAATCCTTTGGACCGATAACGGCCTTACCACCTTCATGTCCAGTGAGTTCCATCATGATGACAACGGTGAAGTTATCGTGGAGAAGAACGGCGGGAAGTTTGTAAAGTTTCACGAGAAAATTTATCAGTTAAACGAAGGGTCCACTACTGTAGAATTTGACGAAAAGCACCACCCTGTCAATGCATCCAAGCCATTGGACATATCGGTCACCAGAAACGTATTTATGATGTGGGTTTCCGTATTGGTGTTAATCTTGATTTTTACCACAGCGGCAAGGGTATATAGAAGATCTGAGGACAATGTGCCAACCGGCATTGCTGGCTTTGTTGAGCCCTTGGTTGTTTTTGTTAGGGATGAGATTGCAAAACCAATGATCGGGGAGCACAAATACAAAAGGTACATGCCTTATTTGTTGACCATTTTCTTTTTCATTTGGATCAACAACATTTTTGGTCTTATACCGATTTTGAATGGTGCCAACCTTAGTGGTAATATCGCGTTTACCTGCACCTTGGCAGTTTTCACTTTTCTGATCACAACATTTAGCGGCAACAAAAATTACTGGAAACACATTTTCTGGATGCCCGGGGTGCCCGTGCCAATGAAAATATTTTTGATGCCGATAGAATTGATAGGGATTTTTACAAAGCCAATTTCCCTAATGATTCGTTTGTTCGCCAACATTACGGCCGGGCACATTATCATTCTGGCTTTAATGTCGTTGATATTCATTTTTGAAACTGTGGCTGTTGCCCCAATCTCTGTATTGTTCTCATTGTTCATAACAGTAATTGAGATTGTGGTTACCGCTATTCAAGCATATATATTTACAATATTGTCTGCCCTCTATTTTGGAATGGCGACGGAAGAAGAACATCATTAATTTAAATTTTGTAGTATGACTATTTATGGAATCGCAGCTATTGGTGCTGGTTTAGCAGCTATCGGAGCAGGCGTAGGTATTGGTAACATCGGAGGTAGAGCTATGGAAGCCATGGCTCGTCAGCCAGAAATGCACGGAAAGATTCAATCTTCTGCGCTTATTCTTGCTGCTTTCGTTGAAGCTGTAGCGTTATTCGGTGTGGTTGTTGCTCTTTTGCAAGCAGCTCCTGCAGCCTAGTAATAAGAAGATACAGGAGTAACGGTTGGTTGCTTCTGTATCTACCTTAAAGTATATAGATAGTACAGAGTTTGAAATTGTTAAAATACTAGGAAATGGATTTAGTAAACCCAGGTTTTGGATTGGTCTTTTGGACAGCAATTACATTTTTGATCCTTTTGGGGATTTTAAGAAAGTTTGCTTGGAAGCCAATTTTAGGAGCAGTAAGCGAAAGAGAAGAGTCTATTAAAACTGCTTTGCAATCTGCTGAGGATGCCAAGAAAGAGATGCAAAACCTTCAGGCAGATAACGAGCGAATTTTGAAAGAAGCTAGAGCAGAAAGGGACGCCATGTTGAAGGAAGCTCGTGAGTTGAAAGAAGGAATTATTTCAGAGGCAAAAGAGCAAGCTAAATCTGAAGGCGATAAAATGATCAAGCAGGCTCAGGCCACGATCGAAAGCGAAAAGAAAGCTGCAGTAGCAGATATCAAGGCACAAGTGGCCAACCTTTCCATCGATATTGCCGAGAAAGTGATCAAAGAAGAACTGTCCGATAAGAAGAAGCAGGAAAAGCTTGTTCAGGACATGTTGGGTGACATAGAATTAAATTAGTTTATTCGGTTATATAGTTGTTGAGGAAACTTAATATACCATTGACCAAGAACCAATAACGACAAAATGAACGAAAGCAGGGCAGCCGTACGTTACGCAAAAGCAACCTTGGACTTCGCTATCGAAAAGAAAGCGGCAGATGCCGTTGAAAAAGATATGCGAAGCATTACTGCTACCATAAATGATAATGCCGAGCTCCAAAACCTATTGGGTAGCCCGGTAATAAAAGGGGAAGCAAAGCAGGAAGCACTGAGCAAGATTTTCAAGGGGTCTAACCAGATAACTTTGGGCTTGATCAAGACCTTGACAGGTAATAAGAGGATTGGTCTTTTGCAGGAAGTGGCCTTTAAATACATCATCTTGCACGAGCAGTTGAAGGGTGAGGATGTGGCCTATGTTACCACTGCGGTTCCATTAACGGCAGCTTTGGAAAAAGAGGTGCTGGCCCAGGTGAATAAAATCACAGGAAACAAAGTCACTATAGAAAACAAGGTAGATGAAAGCATCTTGGGTGGATTTGTGTTGCGCATCGGGGATTTGCAATATGATGCAAGTGTTTCCAACAAATTGAACAGTTTAAAAAGAGAATTTACAAATAGTCTTTAGTCCCTCGCATAGCTACGGACTATAATCGATTAACAAAATAGAAATAAAAATAAGGCGTATAGCCATCTAAAGTCTATCGTCTAAAGTCTAATATCTAGTCAAAATGGCAGGAGTAAAAGCCGCTGAAGTATCAGCAATTTTGAAGGAACAATTATCAGGATTCGAGGCATCCGCTTCCTTAAACGAAGTAGGTACCGTTTTACAAGTAGGTGACGGTATTGCCCGTGTCTACGGACTATCCAATGCTCAATATGGAGAGCTGGTGGAGTTCGATGGCGGAATGCAGGGAATCGTATTGAACCTGGAAGAGGACAACGTAGGTGTGGTATTGTTGGGTCCATCCAAAGAAATTTTGGAAGGCGCTACCGTTAAAAGGACACAGCGTATCGCATCGATCAACGTAGGTGAAGGAATTGTTGGTCGTGTTGTGGATACCTTGGGTACCCCAATCGATGGTAAAGGACCTATCGCTGGAGACACTTACGAAATGCCATTGGAACGTAAAGCCCCTGGGGTTATTTACCGTCAGCCGGTAAACGAGCCATTGCAAACAGGAGTTAAGGCTATCGATGCCATGATTCCGATCGGTAGAGGACAGCGTGAGTTGGTGATCGGTGACCGTCAAACAGGTAAGACCACAGTTTGTATCGATACCATCTTGAACCAAAAAGAATTTTACGATGCCGGTGAGCCTGTTTATTGTATCTACGTTGCTGTAGGTCAAAAGGCTTCTACCGTAGCTGCCATTGCCAAGACCTTGGAAGACAAAGGAGCTTTGGCTTATACAACTATCGTAGCAGCTAACGCATCTGACCCTGCCCCAATGCAGGTATATGCACCATTTGCCGGTGCTGCGATTGGAGAGTACTTCCGTGATACAGGACGCCCTGCATTGATTATCTATGATGATTTGTCAAAGCAAGCCGTTGCCTATCGTGAGGTTTCCCTTCTTTTGAGAAGACCTCCAGGACGTGAAGCATATCCTGGTGACGTTTTCTACTTACACTCAAGATTGTTGGAGCGTGCTGCAAAAGTAATTGCGGATGACGATATCGCGAAGAACATGAACGACTTGCCAGACGCACTTAGACCAATGGTAAAAGGAGGAGGTTCCTTGACCGCCCTTCCAATTATCGAAACTCAGGCAGGTGACGTATCAGCATATATCCCAACCAACGTGATCTCCATTACGGATGGTCAGATTTTCTTGGAGCAGGATTTGTTCAACCAAGGCGTTAGACCAGCGATTAACGTGGGTATCTCTGTATCCCGTGTGGGTGGTTCAGCTCAGGTGAAGTCCATGAGAAAAGTAGCAGGTACCTTGAAACTTGACCAAGCACAGTTTCGTGAATTGGAAGCTTTTGCCAAGTTTGGTTCCGATTTGGATGCTGCAACCTTGAACGTAATTGAAAAGGGTCGAAGAAACGTTGAGATTTTGAAACAGGCGCAAAATGACCCATTTACCGTAGAGGATCAAATTGCTATCATTTTTGCAGGTTCTAAAAACTTGTTGAAAGATGTTCCGGTTGAAAAAATCAAAGAATTTGAAACAGACTTCATTGAGTTTTTGAATGCCAAGCACAGAGGGGTGTTGGATACGCTTAAGGCCGGTAAATTAACAGATGAGGTTACCGATACGCTAACTACTGTTTGTAAAGACTTGACAGGGAAGTATAGTGCGTAGATTTTAGTGTTGGGAAGTGGGATATGAGAAATCTCATTACTTAATACGCAATACTCAATTCTAAATAAGAATGGCAAACTTAAAGGAAATACGGAATAGGATAGCATCGGTCTCATCGACCATGCAGATTACCAGTGCCATGAAAATGGTTTCTGCGGCCAAGTTGAAAAAGGCCCAGGATGCTATTACTGCAATGCGACCCTATGCCAATAAGCTAACCGAGTTGTTGCAAAGTTTGAGCGCTAGCCTGGATGGCGATGCGGGGAGTAAATTTGCAGATAATCGCCCAGTTAACAAGGTGTTGGTTGTTGCAATTACGTCCAATAGGGGTCTTTGTGGGGCCTTCAATTCCAACATCATCAAACAGACCAACACGCTTATCAATGAAACTTATGCTGGAAAGCAAGTTGATGTAATCGCCATTGGCAAAAAAGGAAATGATATCCTAGGTAAAGCTGGGAATGTGATAGCAAATCACAGTCAAGTTTTTGATGACCTTACGTTCGATAACGTTGCTGCCATTGCCCAAGATTTGATGAACCACTTCACGGAAGGGGATTATGATATGATAGAGTTGGTTTATAATAAGTTCAAGAATGCGGCCACCCAGATTGTATTGACCGAACAATTCTTGCCACTTGTTCCTATGGAAGGAGATAATACTTCCACCGCGGATTACATTTTTGAGCCTTCAAAGCCAGAGATTGTAGAGCAATTGATTCCAAAATCTTTGAAAACGCAATTGTATAAAGCAGTACGTGATTCATTTGCCAGTGAACATGGTGCACGTATGACTGCCATGCACAAGGCAACCGATAATGCGACGGAGCTTAGGGATCAACTGAAATTGACATATAACAAGGCGAGACAAGCTGCAATTACCAACGAAATTCTTGAAATCGTTGGTGGTGCGGAAGCACTCAACAATTAGGCGGAACAAGGTGTGGCCAAATGCTTAAAAGCGCTGAGGCCTTGAATAACTAGGCTTAAGAAATACTTATAATAAAAAGGCCGTTTCATTGAAGCGGCCTTTTTTGTTTTACTATATCGGGCAATTAATGTGATTTTGCCATTCTGGATTCGTGCAAATCAATATAATGCTGGTTGAGTTCATCTGAATCTTTGTATTGAATGCGTAGCTCATCCAACTTTTTCTTCAACTCGGTCACCACTTCGGAATAGGCCGGATCAGTATAAACATTGTTCATTTCCTGTGGGTCTTTTTTACGATCATAGAGTTCCCACTCGTCCACATCGTAATAGAAATGCGCCAGTTTATAATCTGTGGTAACAATCCCATAATGTCGCATCACCTGGTGTTCTGCTGGATATTCATAGTAATGGTAGTAGACTGCATCCCTCGTCCATTCCTCTTCATTTGAAGTCAAAAGAGGCATCAAACTCTCCCCTTGCATATCATCCGGAATCTCGATTTGCGCAGCCTCCAAAAAGGTTTGTGCAAAGTCCAAGTTTTGAACCATTTCCTCATTGGTGATTCCCGGCTTTATTTTGTTTGGCCAACGAATCAATAAGGGAGTTTTAAAGGATTCATCATAAATAAATCGCTTATCAAACCAACCGTGTTCTCCCAGATAAAATCCTTGGTCTGAAGTATAAACCACCAAAGTATTTTCCGATAGCTCATTTTCATCCAAATAGTCCAGGACACGTCCCACATTATCATCCACAGAAGAAATGCAGGCCAAGTAATCTTGCATATAACGTTGGTATTTCCAAATCATCTTCTCTTCATCGGTCATGTTGGGCCAGTTCTCTTCAAAATCCTTGCTTATCGCATCCAAAAATGGCTGCAATTGGGCTTTTTGCTCATCAGTTGCGCGATTGTATTGATTGTTGAAGGCATTGACCAAATCTGGCACTTCTGGGGTAATTTTACCCATTTTTGCAATAGTCTCGGGCCAGACTTTGGTGTCATAGGAATACTTCATATGGGTCAACAGGTTCATTTCCGCTGTTTTTGCAGCAGAACCCCTATTACTGTAATCATCAAAAAGCGTTTCGGGAATCGGAAACTCCTTCCCATAGAATTCCTTGAATTTTTCTGGAGTTGGCCACCAAGGTCTATGGGGAGCTTTATGCAAATACATCAGCATAAAAGGCTTATTGGGGTCTCGTTTTTTCTCCAACCAGTTAAGGGTAATGTCGGTTGTGATATCCGTGGCATACCCTGTTATGGTGGTATCCCCATTTTGGGTAATAAAATCGGGGTTAATATATTGACCCTGACCTGGAAGAATCATAAAGTCATCCACCCCTTTGGGGTTATTTCCAAAGTGGAGCTTACCAAACATGGCGGTTTGATAGCCTGCTTTTTGAAACAATTGTGGAAAGGTCACTTGAGTGGTGTCGAAAGGCATCAGGTTGTCCACTTTACCATTGATGTGGGTATGCTTGCCAGTTAAAATCGTGGCTCTGGATGGAGCGCATATCGAGTTGGTAACACAGGCATTTGTAAATACAATTCCTTCCTTGCCTATTCGGTCAATATTGGGCGTTTGGATCAGATGATCGCTATAGGCACTAATCGCCTGATAGGCATGATCATCCGACATGATAAAGAGGATGTTCGGTTTAGCTTGGTTTTCTTTCGAAATTTCTTTTTTCTTATCACCACAAGAGTAGAAGAATAAGCTTGAAAAGACAAGGGATAGTAGCTTTGAATATAGTTTCATGGAGTTGAGTTGTTTTAACAATCCAAAAAGGTACAAATTGTTCCGTTAAACCAATAACCAAAACGATTTACGTAACTTGTACGCGCCTAAGAAATGATATTATAACAAGGCGTTTCTCTTGAACCCACTTAAACGGCTTTTTAAACAGACTTTTATCTATGGCCTGGCCACCGTTTTGCCCAGGGTGCTCTCCTTCTTCCTGCTGCCACTATACACCTCTATTTTTGAAGATGCCGCTGGCTATGGGCAATACACCAACATATATGCCTGGATAGCCATCTTTAATGTGTTTTTGGCCTATGGCATGGAAACCGCGTTTTTCCGGTTTTTTCACAAAACAGAGGAAAAGCAAAATGTGATTTCCACCTCCCTCATTTCTTTGATGGTCTCTTCTTTGCTGTTTTTGTTGGGGGCGTTGCTAGTGCGTGAAAACCTGGCTAATATCACGAACATCAATGTGGATTACATTAAGTATACCACCTACATTTTGGTCTTGGATGCGCTTGTCATCATTCCGTTTGCCTTGCTTAGGGCCAATGAGAAACCCATGAAATACGCGGTGCTAAAAACCGTAAATGTGGCCATTAATTTTGGATTTAATATTTTCTTCCTGTTGATCCTGCCAGGCTTGGCCGAGAAGAATCCCGAGGGGCTTTTCGGGAGTATGTATCAAGAAGGGCAGGAGATCAAATATATCTTCGTATCCAATATTATTGCCAGTGGGGTTACCCTGCTACTTTTACTGCCCACCTATTTCAAAACCAAATACAGTTTCAATTTCAGCCTTTGGAAAGAGATGCTTAAATATGCCGGTCCAGTGATGGTGGCTGGCGTTGCTTTTACGATCAATGAAGTTTTTGACAAGATACTTTTGACGGAACTTTTACCCCCAGATATTGCGGAGATTGAAGTGGGCAAGTACGCCGCCTGTTATAAATTGGCCTTGTTTATGACTCTTTTTGGAACGGCCTTTAGAATGGGGGTCGAGCCCTTTTTCTTTAGCCATGCCAATTCCGAAAAACCGCAGAAGACCTATGCGCAGATCACCAATTATTTTGTGATTCTGGGGAGTGTTATTTTACTTACTGTGGTGGTTTTTGTGAACCCCTTGGGGAAACTTTTTCTAAGCAACGAAATTTACTGGGAAGCCTTGGACATTATCCCGATTATTTTATTGGGCAGTTTCTGTCTTGGGATTTACCACAACCTTTCCGTTTGGTACAAGATTACCGACCAGACCAAGTTTGGCGCTTATATTTCATCTATTGGGGCGCTCATTACACTTATCATCAATTTGGCGTTCATAGAAAAAATTGGATACATGGCCTCGGCCTTGGCCACCTTGGCCGCTTATGGAAGCATGATGTTGCTTTCGTTCTATTTTGGAAGAAAGTATTATCCTGTTCCGTACAACATGAGAAAAATTGTTTTTTATCTATCTGTTTCCCTGATATTTTCTGCCTTGTCGTTTTATGCTTTTAACCGAAATTTAATAGCAGGAGGCCTGTTACTTTTGTTATTTTTGACGTTAGTTTATAAAATGGAGGGAGATAAACTAAAGACCATATTTCTAAAGCGTGAAAGTTAAGATAATCAATACATCAGAACATGCATTGCCCCACTATGAGACCATGGCCTCTGCCGGAATGGATCTCAGGGCAAATCTGGGCGAACCCGTAACCTTGCAGCCCCTGGAAAGGGCCATTATCCCAACAGGATTGTTCCTAGAACTCCCAATTGGGTATGAGGCCCAAGTGCGCCCTAGGAGCGGTCTTGCGGCCAAAAAGGGCATTACTGTCCTGAATGCACCTGGAACAGTAGATGCTGACTATCGAGGAGAGGTCGGGGTTATTCTGGTCAATTTATCCAAGGATGATTTCGTTATAGAAAATGGAGAGCGGATTGCCCAAATGGTCATTGCCAAACACGAACGTGTGGATTGGAAACAAGTTGAAACCTTATCCACTACGGAAAGAGGTGCCGGCGGATTTGGGAGTACTGGAAAAAAATAGGATATGAAACTTAGGTTGTTCTTACTTCTTAATTTCTTCCTTGTTTTAGGAATGACGGCCCAAACCGATGAGGTTGAACAAGTGGCGGGCGAAGCTTGTCCTTGCATAGCTGAAATAGAGACCACCATAAAGGAAACAAAGAAGTTCAAACAAATTGAGGAGTGTATCTCTTCATCAATCCTTGCCATCCAATTAAAAAGTTCTTTTCTGGGAACCTTGGAAAAAACTGCGGATACCCTTAATTCCCTTCCTAAAAGTGACCGGCCAGACTCGTTATTGGTGGAAGGGGGCGACATTACCATAGAAGCCGACAAAAACTACGATGAGATCGAGGAGTATTTGCTCAGAAATTGCGACGCCATGAAATTGTTGATGAGCTCTCGGGATTTGAAAAGTGAAAATTCGGTTTCAAACAGGAAAAGGGCCCAAGTGCTGTATGACAAAGGACAGGTTTTTTTCCAAAAAGGAAAGTTTAAAGATGCCATTCGAGAGTATAAAAAAGCCCTTAAAGTAGATGACAAGTTTGCATTTGCTTGGGACATGTTGGGCTATAGCCACAGAAAACTCGGAGAATATGACGAAGCGATCAAATACTATCGAAAATCCCTTGAGGTGGACCCCAAGGGTAAAATGCCGCTTATCAATATAGCCTATGCCCAGGAGTTCAAGAAAGACTATAATGCAGCCATAGAAGCCATGGACCACTATATTGGGGTTTACCCCGACGAAGCGGAAGGGTATTATGGACGGGGAAGATTATTTCATCTTCAAAAAGACTATAACAGGGGTCTTGACGATATGTTCCGGGCCTACCTGATGTACAAATCTGAGGGGTCGCCCTACGCCCAAGATGCCGAACATAGCATTGGGCTCTTTTATAATGATATGAAGGAAGAAGGCAAGCTGGAGCTATTCAACGAAATTGCCAAAAAACACAATATTGAAATTAACGACTAAATGAAAATTATTGTACCTATGGCGGGAAGAGGGTCCCGCTTACGACCACATACCCTAACCGTTCCAAAACCTTTAATCCCGGTTGCTGGAAAACCGATTGTACACCGATTGGTCGCTGATATTGCCAAAGTGTTGGGCGAGCAGATAGAGGAGGTGGCCTTTATTTTGGGAGACCCTGCTTTTTTTGGCGACGACGTGGTCAACAGTTTAATGCAGCTGGCCGAAGAGCTCGGGGCAAAGGGTTCTATTTATAGACAGGATGAACCCTTGGGAACTGGGCATGCCATTATGAGTGCGAAAGAATCCTTGAGTGGTCCGGCCGTGATCGCTTATGCGGATACTTTGATCAGGGCCGATTTTCATTTGGACAAATCTGCCGACAGTGTTATTTGGGTGAAACAAGTAGATCATCCAGAGGCATTTGGGGTAGTGAATTTGAACGCCCAAAATGAAATTGTGGAACTCGTGGAAAAACCAAAGGAGTTTGTTTCCGATTTGGCGGTCATCGGCATCTATTATTTTAAGGATGTTGGTGTGCTCAAACAAGAACTTCAGTACGTATTGGATAATGATATTGTACATGGAGGCGAGTACCAAATCAATGATGGAATCAAACGAATGATGGAAAAAGGCATGAAGTTTGTGCCCGGAAAAGTGGATGAATGGATGGACTGCGGCAACAAGAATGTGACTGTGGAGACCAACCAGCGCATGTTGGGCTTTTTGGAAAATGATGGCGAAAGCTTGATTTCCAATTCGGTTCAGCAGGAAAATGCGAATATCATTGAGCCCTGTTTTATCGGGGAGAATGTAGTGATTAAGAATGCAACCATAGGACCTTATGTTTCGGTGGGTGCGGATACGGTTGTTGAGAATTCAACCATAAAAAACAGCTTGATCCAAAGCAATAGTAAAATTACCAACGCCAACCTCGACAATGCCATGATCGGGAACAATGTGGTTTTTGATGGTAACTTTGAGACCATAAGCATTGGTG
The DNA here is from genome assembly GCF_023502235.1 of Flagellimonas myxillae. Lineage (GTDB taxonomy): Bacteria > Bacteroidota > Bacteroidia > Flavobacteriales > Flavobacteriaceae > Flagellimonas > Flagellimonas myxillae. Next base: position 238,313 of record NZ_JAMFLY010000002.1, read on the forward strand.
ACTATTCGGTTTTGGTTTAGCGCTAAAGGATATTTGCCTTCTAGTGAAGGTTTTTTGGAGAAGAAAAAATGAAAAGGCTAACGGTATTATGGATTATTACCGCCTTGTTGTTACTAGCAGGGTATCCATGTTATGCCCAAGATGAAGAGGAAAGTGCAGAGCTTTTTCTGGAGGAATACACGGACGAATTCCAGGAACATTTTTTTGAGGCCCTAAAACAGAAGAGCATCCAAAACTACGATAGGGCCATAAACCTATTGCTTAGCTGTAAGCAATTGGACCCACAAAGCGATGTGGTAGATTATCAGCTTGCCAAGACCTACTTTTTGGACAAGCAATATATCCAAGCGCAGGAGTATGCCATAGAAGCCTTACATGCTAGGCCAAGTGATTTTTGGTACTTGGAGAGCTTGGTCAATATTATGGAGCAACAGGGCCGCCCAATGGAAACGATTAAGGCCCGTGTCCCCTTGGATAAAGTTGAATTGAAGGAAAATTTGGCATTGATCTATTTCAAGAAAACAAAATACAACAAAGCACTTCAAATATTGGAGTCCATGGGGGATTCCCAATTTGCGACTGAACTTGGATTAAAAATTCGGGATTCGCTGCAACAAAACAAAGCCAAATCCACAATTTCAAACCAACCCAAACAATCCCCGAAGGAAGACGACCCGGTGGCGCAATATAGATCAAGGATGGAGGGGTTTTTGGAGAAATTGGATTATAATGCCTTGGAAAAAATGTCAGAAGAAGCTTTGGAAGCTTACCCCCTTCAAGCATATTTTCATTATGCCTATGGTGCGGCGCTCAATGGAAAATCCGAAACAGCCCGGGCCATCGAGGTGTTAGAAGGAGCTAGGGATTATTTGTTCGATGACAATGTGTTGGCCAACAAGATCTATAGGGAATTGGCCAAGGCGTATACCACAATTGGAAATCCGACCAAAGCAACAGAATATCTTAATAAAGTAAAACCTGGCTTGTAATGATTTTAGTTTTTGATACAATGAAGAAGCTTACCACAATCCCGTTGCTTGCTTTGCTGCTACTTACCGGGTGTAAGTCGACGAGGTCAATTTCGGGCGGGGAAGTTGATTCCCGCTTGTCGGTCAGGCGAATTATTGACAACCATTATGCCAACCAACTAGACTTTACCACCATACGAGGGCGAGTTAAGGTGGATTACGAAAATGGGAAAGCTTCTCAAGGGTTTACGGTAAACATTAGAATGCAAAAGGATAGTGTCATTTGGTTGAGCAGCTCCCCGATAGCTTTTGTCAAGGCCATGATTACTCCAAGTAAAGTTTCCTTTTACAACAAACTGCAAAACGAATATTTTGACGGGGATTTTAGCTACTTAAGCGATCTACTGGGGACCGAACTTGATTTTGAAAAGGTCCAAAACCTACTCTTGGGGTCTGCGGTTTTGGATTTGAGGGATGAAAAATACACCTCCACAATAAATGCAGGCAATTATCAGTTAAAACCTAAGAAAGCCAGGGAATTGTTCAAGATTCTGTTTCAGTTGGAGCCTGGGAATTTTAAGATTCACTCCCAAGAAATATCCCAGCCTGAAGAAAACAGATGGCTGACAGCCAAATATACCTATCAAGATATTTCAGGAAAGGTATTGCCGAACGAAATTCAAATTGTGGCTTTGGAAAAGGACGAGAACACAACAATCGACCTAAATTTTAGAAATTTGGAATTGAACAGACCCCTGAATTTTCCCTATAAAATACCAAAGGGGTTTGATGAAATCATATTAAAGTAATATGTTCAATAAGCGTACATATTCTTCTTATATATTGATTTTTATATACTTCTTGTGTGCTAACGTCTCTGCTCAAACAAGTGAACAAAAAGCGTTGGAAGCCAAAAGGGAACGGCTGCAAGAAGAAATAAAGGAAATCAACAGACTTCTTTTTGTGGAAAAACGGGAAAAGGGGAATGTTTTGGACCAAATGGAGGCTTTGGACAAGCGAATCAATGTACGACAGGAGCTTATTCGGGTGACCAATCAACAATCCAATCTACTCAATCGGCAGATCAATGTCAACATTAGGAGCATAAGTAAACTTCGGGAAGACCTTAAGATCCTCAAGGAGGATTATGCCCAACTTATCCGAAAGTCTTATCAAAACAAAACACAGAACAATCGACTTATGTTTCTGTTGTCGGCGGATAATTTCTTCCAGGCTTTTAAAAGGCTCCAGTATATGGAGCAATATGCGAAGCACAGAAAAAAGCAAGGGGAGGATATCCAGACCAAGACGGACCAACTAGCCAAGTTAAACCAAGAACTTGTGGATCAACGCAAGGAGAAGGAACAGCTTTTGGCTCAAAATAGGAAGGTAAAGAATGGGCTATTCGTGGAAATTCAAACACAAAAGGACCTGTTGAACAGTATTCGCCAAAACGAAAGCAAGTACAGCGCTGCTATTGCCCAAAAACAACGAGAGGCGCGCAAGATTGACAGGGAGATAGAACGGCTTATTAAAAGTGCTATAGTAAGTACCAATAGAAAGGCAGGCTCCTCCCGATCTAGCAGTAAATTTGTATTGACGCCGGAGGCCAAATTAGTGGCCACCAATTTTTCTGCCAACAAAGGGAAGCTCATCTGGCCTGTGGAAAAAGGAATAAAAAGTCAAGGATACGGGGTTTATGCGGATAAGATCTATCCCGGTATTAAGCACCGGAATAATGGGGTTACCATTGCTACTGACAAAGGAAGCAAAGCAAGGGCGATTTTTGAGGGGGAGGTTATTGCCATCATGTCCGTTCCAGGAGGAAGTAGGGGAGTTTCCATTAAACATGGAAATTACATCACTACCTATTATAACCTTTCAAACCTGTATGTTAAAAAGGGGGACAGGGTTGCCGCAAAAGATGTATTAGGCGATGTTTATACCAATCGGTTTGACGGCACAACCAAGCTAAAGTTCTATTTGTATCAAGATACCAATCGCCTAAATCCAGAAGACTGGATCTATCAACTATAACATGGGAAAAATTACTGATTTACAGGGAACATTTGAGCTGCATAACGGGATTCAGATGCCCTATTTTGGATTAGGGGTATATCTATCCAAAGAGGGGACGGAAGTTACCAATGCTGTCAAGGAAGCCTTGAACCACGGATATAGACATGTAGATACGGCCTCCATTTACAACAATGAGACCGGTGTGGGCTTGGGGATAAAAGAAAGCGATGTAGCTAGAAAGGATGTTTTTGTGGTAAGCAAGGTCTGGAATAGCGACCAGGGATATGAGTCCACCCTAAAAGCATTTGATGCCTCTTTGGCCCGATTGGGGATGGACTACTTGGATTTATACCTTATACATTGGCCCAAGGGCGATTTGTCCAAGGAGACCTGGAGGGCCTTGGAGCGTTTGTACAAAGAGGGGCGCATACGGGCCATAGGAGTCAGTAATTTTTTGCAGCACCATTTGGAGGATTTACTGCCCACAGTAGAGATTGTCCCTATGGTCAACCAAATGGAGTTTCATCCCTATTTGGTACAGCAAGACCTAATCGGTTTTTGCCAAAAAAACAGCATTCAATACGAGGCGTGGTCACCGATGATGCAAGGAAACATCTTCGAGATTCCGACATTGAAGACCTTAGCGGAAAAGTATAACAAAACAGTTGCCCAAATTGTACTTCGGTGGGATCTTCAGAAAGGGGTGATTACCATTCCCAAGTCATCAAAACCCGAACGCATTGTTTCCAATGCCGATGTATTCGACTTTGAGTTGAGTGCGAACGATATTGCCCTGATGGATAGTTTGGATAAAGGCAAACGATTTGGCCCGGACCCAGACAACTTCGATTTCTAAACCAAAAAAGACCTGACAATACTTAGGAAGTAAACAAAGCCTTCAATTCGGATGCGTCGGAAGGTTTCATCTTCCCTGCCAAAACCAAACTCAGTTGCTTGCGTCGTAGAGCAGCTGCAAAGCGTTCCTTTTCTTGGTCCGTTTCAGGCTCCAAGGGAGGCACTTCTGTAGGGATTCCGGTGTCGTCAACCGCAACAAAGGTATAAATGGCTTCATTGGCCTTGGTGCGTTCTCCCGTGAACCTGTCCTCCATCCATACATCAATATAAATTTCCATGGATGTTCTAAAAGCCCTGGATACGGAAGCTTCTACGGTAACTACGCTGCCCAACGGCACGGAACGGTTAAAGGCTACATGGTTTACCGAGGCCGTCACCGTAATTCTTCGGCTGTGCCTTCTGGCAGCGATACTTGCTGCACGGTCCATACGTGCCAACAGTTCTCCGCCAAAAAGGTTGTTTAGCGGGTTGGTTTCACTAGGTAGGACCATATCGGTCATGACCGTTCTCGATTCACTTGGCGATTTTGCGCGCATACCTTTAAATTTTGCGCAAAGATATTGAAGTGTATTATGGTATTAAAGGGGAATGCTGGGATTATTTCTCTGAGAGCAACCAAGCATCGGGAGATTCCGTTCTTTTTACTTTTCGAAGGAATGTCAATGCTTCCTTGGGCTCTTCAAAACTATCGTAAGCCACCTGGTGCAACCCAAACTTGTTCACACCAAGGTAGAACGCATTGTATCCTTTTTGTTTTAGCTGCTCCACTTTTTTTCCTGCATTTTCCTCAATTCGGAAAGCGCCAGCAATTACATGGTGTTTGCCCAACTGTTTTTTACTGACCTCGACATTAATCGCAGGTAATTTTAAAGGTGCACTATCAAAAAAAGTGGCTTCCTGGATATGTTGCTGCACTTGTTTGCGAGCTTCTTGTTGCACAGCAACCTGATTCTCCTGAATTTCTTCATAGGCCCTGAACGAAGTTGTTCCCAAGGAAACCGCCAAGAGTATAACCGCAGCATATTTAAGCCAGGGTCTAAAGGAAGTTTGCTCCCTTTTTTCTGGAGTGATGATAAAAGGAATTTGCTCTTCGAGCTCCTCAACTTCTTCCTTCAACACTTCCCGTTGGATAGGAGTTGCCGCAAAGGCAGATAGGCCAAAAGAAGATGTTAAATAGTTGATTTTGTTCTCAGGTTGGAACTGAATCTTTCGATCGCGGTTCAACCATAGTTTTCCCACTCCAAAAAGTTCAATGTTTTCTCCTTGTTCCAAGCGCTTGTTCCAATCTTCCGAAACTTGCTCCACTTCTTGGAGCAACTCCTCGTATCCCAAACTTTTTTCCTTGGCAATATGGGAGACCAAAAGGCCGTCGTTCTTGGACAATTGGGCATTGAAGGAAATTGCTTTAGTCGGCGGAAGCAAGGTATTGGTAATCGTATCCAGCTCCGCAGATTTTCCATGTGCAAGGAAGGCACCAAATCCTGGGACGACTACACAATTGTAGTTGTACAACAAATTTTCTATATACGCATCTATCCGCATCAGCACAAATATTGCAAAAAAACCCTCAGGACAAAATATGCGGGATAACTTTTTATTAACATTTGAAAATCTGTACTTTGTGGACAACTTAACCTACAAAAATAAATGACTGAGGATGAAATTCTTGCGGCCCTGAGGCTGCAGGCGGTCCCAAATATTGGTGACGTAACCGCCAAAAAATTGATTGCACACTGTGGTAGTCCAACTGCAGTTTTCAAGGACAAAATACAGCAGCTGTTGAAAATTGAGGGCATCGGTAGGATGACCTTAAAGGAACTTTATCATCCTAGCTATGCGGATGATGCAGAGCAAGAGTACGATTTTATAAGGAAAAACAATCTGGGGGTTTCCTATTTTATGGAACAGGATTATCCGGAACTTCTCAAACACTGTGTGGACGGCCCTGTCCTTCTTTTTCACAACGGAAACATCGACCTGAAAAACAAGCATATCATCAGCGTGGTGGGTACCAGGAACATTACCAGTTACGGTACGGCATTTTGTGAAACGTTCATTGAAGACATTGCACCCCTGGATCCAATAATTGTGAGTGGATTTGCCTACGGGGTGGACATAACCATTCAAAAGATGGCCATGGAGCACGGTTTACAGACCATAAGCTGTCTGGCCCATGGCTTAAACCAAATTTATCCGAAGGTGCATAAAAAATATGTAGCAAGAATAGAAAAACATGGAGGATTTCTTACCGAATTTTGGTCCACAAGCAATCCAGATCGGGAGAACTTTCTAAAACGAAATCGGATTATTGCCGGGATGAGCGAGGCCACAGTGGTCATAGAATCTGCTGAAAAAGGCGGCAGTTTGGTCACAGCAGATTTGGCCAATGGATATCATCGCGACGTCTTTGCCGTACCGGGGAGAACTTCGGATAAGTTCAGCAAAGGGTGCAACGATCTCATTAAAAAACAGCAAGCCCAAATGTTGACCTCGGCCGCTGAATTGGTTTATTTATTGGATTGGGAATTGGAACAAAAAAAGCCTAAATCCCCACTTCAAAAACAACTTTTTGTGGCATTGGACGAAACCGAAAAATCCATTCATTCCTATTTGCAACAACACGGCAAGCAATTGCTGGACACCATTGCGTTGGAATGCAAACTTCCGGTATTCCAAGCTTCATCCATCCTTTTGACCATGGAAATGAAAGGGGTGGTACGGCCTTGGCCCGGTAAATTGTTCGAGGCAATTTGAATATCGAGGGAACTATTTGAAAAGTCGGTGGAATTCTGTTCTAATTCCTTTTACCAAAAACCTGGAGGTATGAGCCTGGCAATCCATAATTGGATAAACCTTCGATGGAGACTTGAATATCCTTTGCGTGATCGGAATTGTAGAATAGCAATCGCGCATTTCCAGTTTTATTGGTCTTAAAGGAGGGATTCCAATACAGGGTGGCCCGATAATCCGGAACCTTTTGTGCTACGGCCGGGACATCGTATTTTGGGGAATAAAATTCCCTTTCCACAGCGTGTCCAGGAATGGTGAAATCGGGACTGGAGATTTCTGGGCCATAGTCATCTCCTCCTCGCTTTGTAAAAACCAGAATTACCCCATTGGCACCTCTAGAGCCGTAAATCACTGCCGAAGGACCCTTTAAAAGCTCTACACGTTCTACCGTAAAAGAATCCATAGTTTGAATGTACGAAGGCGCTGCGACTGGTAATAGGGTCTGGGCGAGCATTGCACCTGGGTCCAAGGAGTCGTTTGCTGCTAGGCCGCTAAGCCTGGGTTGGATATTTTCATTATGGACAGGAATACCATTTACTACCCATAGCGGAGTCCCCTGGTTTCGTATACTTACAGCGGCCGTTAAGGTTAAGGGATTACCGGTAACCGTAACGCCAGGAAACCGTTGTACCAAATCGATTACCGTATGGGCAGATTTGTTTTTGTCGGCATACAGCGTTGCATCCGGTTCTTGTCCCAAGAGGGATTTTCTAGAGGGACTAATAGGATCCATTTTTTTCTCTGTAACCACCACTTCGTCCAGCAAGGTTACATTTTGGGCATCAAAAAAGGAAAGGGTGTTTTTTCGGGCCGTGGTGACACTGGTGTATTTCTCTGCCTCTTTTAGGTTTACCGGATACGACTGCCTATAGCTAGCTAAGGGCACATCTAGGTTGCCTTTTTTAAGAGTCATATTAAAATTAATGGTCTTGTTTTTGCGGTTCAAGGCACTAAAAGCAAAATCCGTAGGGCCATTAAGGTTGAAATCGGGGATGGTAAATGATCCATCTTGATTCGTGGTTATCAGGAACAACTCGGAGTCTTGATCTGCCCTGGCAATGGCATTTAGATTTGTGTTTTGAAGGGGGTTGTTGTTGACGGTCCGGGCCATTCCCACAAGTGTTATGCCCTTTTCAAAGGGAAATGGTTTGGCCGGATGAACTCCTGTTTTGATGTCTTGCCATGGTAATTTTCTCCATCCATGGGTTAGCATTACCAAATCCAATTTGTGTAAGGTGGATTTTTTTTGATCACTGAAGAGCAGCCCGGGATTTTCAATATGTCCCTTTACATCCGACTCCATCAGTAAATGCGTTAAAATATTGGATGTTGATTGACTTTTGGTGACTTGGCCAGCATCAGTAATGGCTATGGAAAATTCCCCAGAAACAGGTTTGCCATTGGGGTCGCTTACAAAAATATCGACCGCCATTGCATCCCTTTTTCCAAAATCCTTGGGATTTACCCTTGCATAAATAAACAACTCTTCTTCATTATTGATAAAAACCACACGTTCACATCTTGGTCGCCCTTCACTGTCAAATAACGTCAAGGTCATCACACCACTTGGGAGTTTGCTTTTTGGAATTTCAAAACTCACAAGTTGCTTTTTGCCAAAATGAAACTTGCCCTGATAGTATTTTTTTCCGTTGACATGACCCACAACATAAAAAGGCTCCTTCTCTTCAATTCCCTCCGACTGGACCTTTACTTCAACACTTTTTTGGCTTGTGTTGGTAACTGTTACTACATACCCTTGTGCTAGAATTTGAGGAAGGGGATAGGTTTGGCCGTTGCTTAAGACCGCAACATATTCTTCCCCGGCTTTGGGTTGCAATGAGAAAAAACCAGCTCCTCGGTCAATGGTGCTTAAGGTGGCCAAATAATTGCTTTGGGAATCCAGAATTTTTCCGGATAACTTCAAATCCTGGCCGTTACCTCCGATCGCTTTAAAGGCGATACGGCACGTTAAGTTCGCGACCAAATGTCCTCCTTCCGGAAAGAATTGTAGATCAATTTTATCCTCGGAACTGGAAGAAATTGGTGCCGGAACTTTCCCATCAACGATTTTGATTGTTTTGCTAAAAAGGAAATCCTGGTCGTAGTTCCGCATCCAGTTGGTATAGGCTCTTAAATGATAATTTCCAGAAGTTGCCCCATCTGGAATTTTAAATGTACCAAAGGCCTTCCCTTCCCTTATTTCATGGGTTTGTGAGCTAACGATATTGTTGTCTGGGTCTATAAGATCAACATACAAAACTTTGCTTCCGGTAGTGAATTGATGATGGGAACCCAATACCACATAGCCACTATACCACAAATCCTCCCCAGGTGAAAACAGACGCTTATCGGTATGCAAATACACTTTTTCCACAGGGTTGGAATCCTTATAAGACCGAAGATCGTGACTCAATTGTTTTATAAAGGGATCCTTGGCAAGATTTGATCCCATCAAAGCAATATTTTCCTTGCTGTTCAAAAATATGGAACCAAAGGCCTCGTCATTTTCGAAGGCCGAAATAACATCTTCCTCCACAGGCGTCCTTTTAACAATGGGGTTCTCCGCCCAAAACTTTTCATTGTATCCAATCTCATCCAATCTATCCCAGTCGCTCTTGTTTATCCTGTTGGAACCTCCAAGCCTTTTTCTCGAAAGCGGGAAATAGTGCTCAAAAAACACAAGATTGGAAGACGAGGTTGTATGGAACTTAAAACTGTCGTTTATGTAATAATCAAAGGACTGCTTTAAATTCACATAGTCAAGAAGTAAGTTTTGAAGGGAGTCTTTTTTATAGGCGATCTCATAAGAAATATTATATTTTTTCCATGAACCGTTCTTTTCAGACAAGCGGACCAATTTTATGTCATCACTTAGCACATTGCCCACTATTTTAAGGATGTCGTGGGAAGCCACATCAATATAAACCTCCGCCTCAAAAATAGGAACCCCCAAACCCTTTTTTGGTTTAAAGTCTATCACCGCAATTTTGGTATTGCCAGAAGTGATATGGTCAATAATACTTAGATTATAAAAATTCGTCAAATCGGGGTGCATGGGAAAAATCAGCTCGTCCGTCGCCGGTTGTAGTGGAGTGATCAAACGGGATAATAGGGTGAAATTTTTATTGTGAACCCCGCCAGGATTCAGGGCATACCGTCCCTCGATAATTTCCCAATCGTCGATACCGCCATTGTTGTACCGTATATCGTAGATGATTTCCGAGAATTCGGAGTACATATCCCCATTCTTGCTTTTTTGCCTGTAGAAAGCTTTGCCATAATGAGGCCTATTAACATTTTGGATCGCTTTTTGAAAGGCCTTCCTTGCCAGACTTTTTGCAAAGCTGTCATCTTTGGAGGCGGTAAGGGTGATTTCGTCAAGATTGTGCGTTAAGGGTTCAAGTGTTATGACCAAATCTGAGGCTTCGGAAAGCTCCACAACCTTTTTTTCGTAGCTAATGTGCGAGAATATGATTTTAGTGGGCAGCGAATCCACGGCAACAACAAATTCACCTAGCTCATTACTGGAAGTCCCGGAAACTGACAATTCCACGGCAATATTACAATAGGGAATAGGCTCCCCGGTATTTTGGTCAATTACCTTACCATTTATTTGTTGCGGTGTTGGGTTAACAGATATTTGTGCAAGTTGATGTTCGAATGTGCCCGCATTTAACAATTCGTGTTCCAGGGTGTTCCCCGGCAATTGCCCCATTAAAAGAAAAAAAAATGCGAACAGTTGTGGAAATCTACTTGCTTTTGTTTTGCGGGTAAGTGGCAATCTAGATTTTTTCATATTCAGAACAGTGCTTAGGTGAACAAAGCAGGGGAAAACCAATGTTCAAGGATACGAGGTCTCACTTCGTGGGACTCGACCATATAGTTATATTCTTGTTTGCGACTTCATATTGGAAAGGGGTGTGCCTTTTAAAAAGATTCAATATTTCTTCCAGGGTTTCCGTGGTAAACGTACCGGTGTACCTTCTGTCATTCAATTCGGGAGAATTGTTTTCAATGTTCACATCGAAATGTCTTTCCAATTTTCTTAGGATGTCTTCGAAGCGTTCATTGTAAAAGTCCAATCTGTTTTTGGTCCATGCAATAAATTCTTCCACGTTTACCTCCTGAACCACAAAATTATTGTTCTTTGTGGCTACTCGCTGCCCCGGCTTTATCTCAATGGAGTTTGCTTTGTTTTCCGGGAGGGAGGGGTTGGAGACCACTATGCTACCCTCGGCCAAAACGGCCGAAACCACTAGATCGTTCTTGTAATTGCTAACATTGAATTCAGTGCCGAAAACCGTGATGTTCATTTTCTCGGTATGCACAACAAAGGGTTGATTTTTACTTTGGGCGACCTTAAAATATGCTTCACCCTCCAAATAAACGTTTCTATTGGCCAAGCCTTCGAAGGAAACGGGATACTTTAATTGACTTCCTGCGTTCAGCAAAATAATCGACCCATCCGATAATTGCACTTCAAATCGACTTGCATAAGGAACCTTAAGTATATGGAACGTGGGATCAATATTAGTTTGGTCGGTTTTGCTATACACCAGATTTCCATTTTCCTGATGTGCAATGGTTTTCCCTGCATCATTGGCAATATCATGTTCCGCACCCTTTTCCAATTCATGCAGGGTCCCATCCTCCAACTCTAAGGTAATCTCGCTTTGGATTTCGTCCGTTGATAGGGCATCCTCGCCATTTGGCTTGTCAACAATAAGATTTATAATGAAGAATGTCGCCACCAACACCAAAATTGCGGCTGCATATTTGGCAATGGTGTAGTACATTTTTTTTGACTCCATCTTGGGCTGGGTAGAAAGTCCAAAAGTTTTACGATACGCCTGGTCTACATCAAACGGGTTGTTAGCAAGGTCCAATCTATGGCTGGCCTTGACCATGTCCTTAAAATATTTCTGATTTTCAGGAATTTTCAACCATTCTTGCAAGGTTTCAAGTTCCTCGTCCGTAAGAACATCAGTAAGGTATTTTATGACCAGTATTTTCAAAATATGTAGTTTTAGCAATAGTATGCATTAGTGGGACGTAAAAAACCGGAAATACCCTTAAATATAATTTTGGGTTAATTTTTTGCTCTGAAAGAACCAATTAGATGAAGTTCAACAATCCGAACGACCAAAACTATGGGTGAAGAAATTTTGTTCAGGCAGATTAAGCAAGATGATGCTGGAGCAATGAAGGAGCTTTTTCATTTATACTATGAGCCATTGTGCACCTATATTTTTCAATTTACCCAATCCTCAGCGCATACGGAGGATATCGTTCAGAGTGTATTTATCAAACTGTGGGAGAAAAGACAGACCCTAACCATTACCACTTCCTTAAAGGCTTATTTGTACAGATCGGCTTATAACCATTATGTAGACAAATTCCGTGAAGGGAAAAAGAAGACCAAGTTACTGGAAGATCTCAAGTACGAAGCACTTTCTTGTGAGTCGCAAGACGACAATAGCTTATTTCACCAAAAGCTGGAACGAATCAAGAACTTAATGGACAGCTTGCCCGAACGTTGCCAACAGATCATTTTATTGAGCAAACAAGAAGGATTTAAAAACAGGGAAATTGCGGAAAAATTGGGCATTTCCATTAAGACCGTGGAGGCGCAGTTGCGGATTGCCTTTCAAAAAATCCGCGATGGTTTTGAAGAAAAGAAAATCCTATTCCTATTGTTTGGGAGATAAAACAGGGGATTGCTCAAGACAGGCGCCCCCTTTAGTTAGTAACCAAGTTTAGTGCGCACCCGTTCCAAAACCCCATCCGCTACTTTTCGGGCTTTTTCCGCTCCAATGGCCAATGCCTCGTCAACCTCATCCAAGTGGTTCATATAGTACTCGAACCTTTCCCGGGGCTCGGCAAATTTTTGCAGGATTAGTTCGAAAAGCGCCTGTTTGGCATGCCCGTAACCATAATTCCCACCAAGATAGTTGGCACTCATTTCCTCGATTTGTTCGGGCAGTGCTAAAATTTTGTACAGGGCAAAAACATTGTCATTGGTAGGATCCTTGGGGTCTTCCATGGGCGTGCTGTCCGTTACAATACCCATAAGTTGTTTCCGCAGTTTTTTGTCGGGTTGGAATAAATTGATGGTATTCCCTTTGCTCTTGCTCATTTTTTCCCCATCGATGCCAGGAACATACATGGTATCCTGCTGCACTTTGGCCTCAGGCAGCACAAAAGTTTCCCCAAATTGATTATGGAATCGCGAAGCTACATCCCGGGTCATCTCCAAATGTTGGAGTTGATCTTTGCCAACTGGGACATAATGTGCGTCGTACAATAAAATATCGGCGGCCATAAGCATGGGATAGGTGAACAGTCCTGCGTTCACATCCTCTAGTCGGTCCGCTTTATCTTTAAAGGAATGGGCCAAGGTAAGTCGCTGGTAAGGGAAAAAGCAGCTGAGGTACCAAGCCAGCTCGGTAACCTGGGGAACATCACTCTGACGGTAAAAGACAGTCTTTTCAATATCCAATCCAAAGGCCAACCAGGTAGCTGCGGTGGCATAGGTGTTGTTGCGGAGTTCCGCCCCATTTTTAATTTGGGTGAGGGAATGCATGTCCGCAATAAAGAGAAAGGATTCGTTTTCGGGATCATCCGCCATTTGGATGGCAGGAATGATTGCTCCTAAAATGTTCCCTAAATGGGGTGTTCCCGTACTTTGGATTCCAGTTAATATTCTGGCCATGGCTCAATTTTGAGCCGTAAAAGTAACAATCCACATGAGATAATAAAAGCGCATGTGGATTGGCAACGATAAAAGAAGTTAAAATGCTATTTTTTAAAGAGCCCGGCCACAAACAGAATGACCACGGCACCGATAACCCCGGTAAGTAAATCACCTACCAATCCAGAGCCGATTTGTACCCCGAGCACTCCAAAAAGCCAGTTGCCCACAGCACCGCCCACAATACCTAAAATGATATTGATCAAAGCGCCGAAGCCTCCCCCTTTCATAATTTTTCCGGCCAACCATCCTGCGGCCGCTCCGATAAGTATGGCATATAAAATTCCCATAATCAAGTTTTTAAGGTTGTTCCTATAAAGATATTCAAAAATTCTACTTTTATGCCATGCTTGGATTTTTGCGGAATATTGGGCATGTCCTGTACCGAATTTGGTTCTATTTATTGGTGGCCCTGCCCATTTTTGTCTTTTCCCCAATTTGGTTGTTAACTACGCTTTCCGAGAAAACCTATGCCATGTTCTTTCGTTTGGCCCGTAACCTTTGGGCCAGACCCATTTTGTATGGGATGGGGTGTTTTCCAAAAATCCTTAGGGAGCAGCAGATGGAAAAGGGGAAGAGCTATATGTTGGTGTCCAACCATACCAGTATGTTGGATATTATGCTGATGATGGTGGTGAGCAAAAACCCGTTTGTTTTTGTGGGCAAAAAGGAATTGGTAAAAATTCCCGTGTTCGGGTTTTTCTACAAGCGCGTCTGCATTTTGGTGGATCGGGAGAGCATAAAAAGCAGGACCGGGGTGTATTTAAGGGCGCAGCGCAGATTGGATCAAGGATTGAGCATATGTATTTTTCCTGAAGGTGGGGTGCCGGAAGAACATATTGTTTTGGATGCCTTTAAAGATGGAGCCTTTAAAATGGCGATAGCGCATAGAATTCCAGTAGTGCCCATTACCTTTTACGACAATAAAAAACGATTTTCTTTTACGTTTTTAAGCGGGGGTCCAGGTCGTATACGGGCCAAGGTCCACCATTTTTTTGAAACTGGGATTTTGGCCGAAGAGGACAAGTCCACTTTAAGGGAAGAGGTGAGGGAGGTGATATTAAAAGAACTAAGATAATTGCCCCCCTACGCTAGGCGAAGGAGGGCAAAAGTATATATAAATATTATTAGGTGTCACATCCGCTATCGGAAATGGTCCATTGTTTTGTATTGACAAGATAATTATATGCTTCGGTTGCGCAGCGATTAACCCCAATGGCATCTAAAGTAACATTATTGGTCAAGTCGTCTCCCCATGCTGCCCATCCTGATAATGTGGCCTCGTAATTGGGTCTAGAAAGACCGGAATTGTTGAACATTTTTTCCATGGATGCACCCTGATTTAACCCGGTAATTTCCCAGCTGCCGAGATTCTGATCGAAAGCTGATGCTCCACTGAACATGAATCCCATGTTGGTAACGTTGCTAACATCCCAATTACTAAGGTCTTGATTAAATGACGAGGCACCTAGAAACATAGAATACATAAATGTTACATTGCTTACATCCCAATCACCTATGTCGCCGTTAAATAAGTACGCGTGATAGAACATGCCTCGTAAGTTTGTAACTCCAGAAAGATTTGGCTTATCAGTCGCTTCATATTCCAGGTTGCCGCAACCATGAAAGGCATCCTGTAAACTTTCCCCCCATTGAATTGTTCCCCACTGTACAATACTTTTGACTTTTTCGTCGGAAGGGCTATTGTAAAATAAGATTCTTGGAAACATTTCACCATTTATGGCAATGGTGTGGATGCCTGCTTTTTCATATGTGTGTTTAGGCGGCATACTAGTATCAATTTCCTCCACCGTTCCATCCCCCCAATCTATGATATATTTATAAGTGAGGTATTCGTCCGTACCAACTTCTAATTCTTCGTTGGCTACAGTAGTCTCCATGTTGATAACAAAAGAGGTTTTGTCCAACGCATAAGGGGCGTCAGGGATATTCTCCACTACAATGGTAATCACTCCTTGGGCATTTTCATTACCATCGCTTACCTCCACCGTAATTTCATGGGTGGTTGCCGTTTCATAATCCAAGCTGGCATCATCCGCTAAAAGTATTTCCCCTGTGCTGTTATTGACCGCAAACAAATCATTGTCATTGGCAACAATAGAATAGGTAAGGTCGTCTCCATCAGGATCTTCGGCATTAATGGTTCCAATAACATCTGTACTGGAGGCATCTTCATAAACTTCAAATTCTTGCGCCTCAATTAGAGGAGCTTGATTGGAGTTGATGACATTGATCGTAATGGTCGCCGTAACCGTTTCAGTTCCGTCCGAGACACTGATCACAATCTCATGGGAGGTGGCTGTGCTATAATCCAGGTTTTTGCCGTTGGCCACGCTCAAATCCCCTCTATCAGAAATAACAAATAAGTCGTTGTCATTGGTCACAATTTCAAACGAAAGCGCATCGGCATCGGGATCAAAGGCTTGAATGGTGGCAAAAATGTCCACAGGAGAGCTGTCTTCTGGAGCACTGTATTCCAATACGGTAATTTCAGGACTTCTGTTTTCCTGTGTTGTTTCCTTTTCACAAGATGACAAGGACAAGGCACAGAAAATTGCGGTTAATAGGTAGCTTTTCAATTTCATGATTGGGCTATTTTAAGATTAGGATTTAAAAATGCCTGCTATTTTTCATTTAGAAGCGTACAAACCAACCGATGTAGGTTTTGAATTGACGAATGCCCCTTTTGGGTTGACGGAATTTTTGAGGTTTTGTCAGTTTGAGCGCGGTTAGGAGGTCTTGGCAGGCCATTAGCTCAAGTGAAATTCTTGGCGGCTGAGCGTAGTCGAAGCAGTAAGAATTTTGTATTGAGAACAACACAACTCAACCCCTCTCAAGAGGGGAAATGTTTTTGTTGTCAGGATTAGTCTCCCTTCTTGAGAAGGGAAGGTTTCGCAAAGCGAAATCAGGGAACGGTTATTTTAAAACTTAGCAGAAAACCAGAACCTCTGGGAGCGGAACCCATTTGCACTAAAGTAGCATTTCACCACTGCCTCAATTTATGCTATCTTTACCTCAAGATTTTTATGAACCCTTTTTAGACCGATGTTCCGGCATTGCTCTAAATCAAGATATTAAATATGGGATGTAGCAGTTGTTCAACCGGCAAGGATGGACAACCGCGGGGTTGCAAGAACAACGGTACTTGCGGCACAGATGGTTGTAACAAGCTTACAGTCTTTGACTGGCTTTCCAATATGTCGCTGCCCAGCGGTCAGAATCCTTTTGATTGCATTGAGGTACGATTCAAGAACAGTAGAAAGGAATTCTTTAGAAATGTCGACAACATACCGTTGGCCATTGGAGATGTTGTGGCCACCCAGGCCAAATCGGGCCACGATGTCGGCATTGTTACCCTAGTGGGCGAACTGGTCAAAGTCCAAATGAAACGCAAGAAAGTCGCTCTGGACGACAAGACCCTTCCCAAAATCTATAGAAAAGCCTCCCAGCGTGATATTGATATATGGCAAAAGAGTAGGAGCAAAGAGGCTGAGATTCAAAAACGTTCACGTGAAATAGCAATCTCCTTAAAATTGCAAATGAAGCTGAGCGATGTGGAATTCCAGGGCGATGGTTCCAAAGCCACTTTTTACTATACAGCTGAGGAGCGGGTAGACTTTCGACAACTGATCAAGGACATGGCAAAGGCCTTTGGCATCCGCATTGAGATGCGGCAAATAGGATATCGCCAGGAAGCCCAACGTTTGGGTGGAATCGGTTCGTGTGGGCGTGAGTTGTGTTGCTCTACTTGGTTAACGGATTTTAGATCGGTAAGTACAGCATCTGCCAGATACCAACAGTTGGCTTTGAATCCCCAAAAATTGGCGGGACAATGCGGTAAGCTCAAATGCTGCCTCAACTACGAACTGGATATGTACCTAGAGGCCTTAAAGGACTTTCCTTCTTCTGATAGTAAGCTTCAGACCAAAAAGGGAATAGCCTTTTGCCAAAAGGCGGACATCTTTAAAAAGACCCTATGGTTCTCGTACCGGGACGACCCGGCCACTTGGCATGCCTTGGACAAGGATCACGTATTGGAAATCCTGGAGATGAACAAAAAAGGGGAGAAAATCGCCAGTTTGGAAGAATACGCCCAGGATAATGTGAGCGATGAGAAAATGGCCTTCGAAAATGTGGTGGGGCAAGATAGTCTTACTCGATTTGATCGCCCCAAAAGAAAGAAGCGGAACAAAAAGAGAAGAAAAAACAAACCAAAAGCTTCCTCCAATGCACAATAAAATCTACTATGCCTTGGTTTTTCTTCTAGGCTTGGTATCGTGTAACAGCAATCTGGTGTTTTCCGAATATGAGGCCATGTCCAATGGAAAATGGGAAATGGATGAGGCCTTGGATTTTGAATTTTCAGACTTGGATTCGGTGCAACGACACAACATGTTCATCAACATTAGAAATGACAATACCTACCCGTTCAGTAACCTCTTTTTGATTACCGAATTGGAGTTTCCTGATGGGAATACCCAAAAGGACACCTTGGAATATAAAATGGCCGAACCCACCGGCGAATGGTTGGGCAAGGGCTTGGGAAGTATAAAGGAAAATAAACTTTGGTATAAGGAAAACATCGTTTTTCCAGATTCTGGCGTATATAAGTTGAGCGTGGTCCACGCCATGCGAAAAAATGGAGAAGTTGATGGTCTTCATATTTTGGAGGGCATTACCGATGTAGGTTTGGAAATTGAAAAAAGCACCCAATAAATGGCAAAAGCTAAACAGAAGCCAAAAAGCTTCATTCCTTTCATCAAATGGTTTTGGATTCTTTTCGGAGTCGGGATTCTCTCGGCAGCAATGATCTTTTTATTGGCATCTTGGGGTGCTTTTGGCGAAATGCCCACCTTTGAGCATTTGGAAAACCCAAGCACTAACCTAGCTACAGAATTTATTTCTTCGGATGGAGAGACTTTGGGAAAACTCTATTTAGAGGACAATCGAACAGATGTTCCTTATGATGCACTTCCCCAAAACTTAATTGATGCCCTAATTGCCAGCGAGGACATCCGGTACTACAATCATGCAGGAATTGATGCCCGAGGCACCTTAAGAGCGTTTGTCTTTTTGGGGAAGCGTGGAGGGGCAAGTACCATAACCCAACAGTTGGCCAGACAACTTTTTGTGGGGGTTAGTTCACAAAACATTATAGAGCGAATTAAGCAAAAAGCCATGGAGTGGGTTATTGCCACTCGCTTGGAGCGCAGTTATACCAAAGAGGAAATCATAAGTATGTATCTCAACATCTATGATTTTGGGCACAATGCTGACGGCATCAGGTCGGCCGCAAGAATTTATTTTGGAAAGGAACCTGAAGACTTAAAGATTGAAGAGTCCGCGATGTTGGTTGGAATGCTTCAAAATTCATCCTTGTACAATCCCATTCGTAGAGAAGAACTCACGAAGAGAAAGAGGGACATGGTTATAGGTCAATTGGCAAAAAACGAATATATCAGCGAAGCAGAAAAAGACTCACTGCAGGCCTTGGAAATCAACCTAAATTATAATCCTGAATCGCATCGAGAAGGTTTGGCCACCTACTTTAGAATGTATATGCAACGTTGGATGAATAGATGGGTAAGGGAGAACCCAAAGCCTGATGGAGAGAAGTACAATATCTATTTGGACGGATTAAAGATTTACACAACGATTGATTCTCGCATGCAAAAGAATGCCGAGGAGGCAGTGGAAACGCACATGAAGAATCTTCAAGCTGAATTCTTCCATCAGAATACACCCAAAAGAAATCCCACGGCACCATTTTTGGATATCACCCACGGAGCCATAGATACCATAATGCGAAGTGCCATGAAACGATCGGAACGATGGAGGGTGAGGAAAAAAGAAGGCATGTCTCCCGAAGAAATTGAGAAAACCTTCCATGAGAAAATAGAAATGACTGTCTTTGACTGGAACAGTGATTCCTATGAAAAGGATACCATCATGACACCCATGGATTCCATCCGGTATTACAAGACCTTTTTACGAACCGCAATGATGTCCATGGAACCACAAACAGGACATGTAAAAGCCTGGGTAGGCGGAGTGGACTATAAGCACTTTCAATACGACAATGTAATTCAAGGGGCGCGCCAAGCGGGATCTACTTTCAAACCTTTTGTGTACGCTGCTGCCATTGATCAATTGCGCTATTCCCCTTGTGACTCCCTGCCAGACAATCAATATTGCATTGAGCCCCTAAAGCATGGGAACATGGAAGCATGGTGTCCGAAAAACTCAGATGGAAAATATTCTGGAAAAAACTTAACGTTGAAAAATGCCTTGGCCAACTCAGTCAATACTGTAACGGCGCAATTGATTGATCAGGTAGGTCCAGGGTCCGTAGTAAATATTGCCAGAGGTATGGGACTAGGGGATGACATTCCAGAGGTACCTTCGATAGCATTGGGAACCCACGATTTTAGCGTATATGATATAGTAGGAGCCTATGGTACCTTTGCCAATCATGGAGTGTACGTAAAACCCGTGATGGTGACAAGAATTGAGGACAAGAATGGTACCGTGCTTTATGAATATGTTCCAGAAACCAAGGATGTATTGAGCAAAGATGTGGCCTACGCCATGGTCAATCTAATGGAAGGAGTTACGCAAGGAGGTTCTGGCACTAGATTACGACACACTTTTGCCAAGGAGCAGCGTGTTTACCAAGATGTTGTTACAGGATATCCGTATGAGTTGACCAATCCCATCGCTGGAAAAACCGGAACCACCCAGAACCAAAGTGATGGTTGGTTTATGGGCATGGTGCCTAATTTGGTCACCGGCGTATGGGTCGGGGGTGATGATAGGTCAGTTCACTTTAAAGGACTAGCGTATGGTCAAGGTGCTTCCATGGCCTTACCCATTTGGGCCTTGTACATGAAGAAAAACTATGAAAATGAGGAATTGGGAGTTTCCACCGGGGCATTTGAAGAACCTGAGGAATTATCCATAAACGTCGATTGTACAAAAGTCTTGGAAGAACGGAAGGAGGAAATTGATGTTGAGGATGATTTGGATGAAGATATTGGCTTTTAAGGCCTAAAAACAAAAATAGAACAGCCCTGGGAAACAAAATGTTTCTTGGGGCTTTTTTCTTTTGGATATTATGCCAACCCGGTCAGGAAACCAAGAACCAAAAACGAGCAAGTAAGAGCATGCTCTTTTGTCAATAAATGGTTTCAAGAATTCTTTAATTGTCGTAATTTCAAACGTTGAGTAAAACAATCCTAGATGATTAAAAAAACAGTTTCAGATGTGGAAAAGGCCCTTGAAGGGGTGGCCGACAGTATGACCTTTATGCTCGGCGGATTTGGTCTATGTGGAATCCCGGAAAATGCGATCGGGCAGTTGGTAAAATTGGGAATCAAGGACATCACATGCATTTCCAACAATGCTGGCGTTGATGATTTTGGGTTGGGCCTGCTTTTGCAAAACCATCAGATAAAAAAAATGATTTCTTCCTATGTTGGGGAGAACGATGAGTTTGAACGTCAGATGTTGAGCGGTGAGTTGGAAGTGGAACTAACACCACAGGGCACTTTGGCCGAAAAGTGCAGGGCAGCCCAAGCAGGATTCCCCGCATTCTATACGCCGGCGGGTTATGGGACTGAAGTCGCCGAAGGAAAGGAAACCCGCGAGTTTGATGGGAAGATGTATGTATTGGAACCTGCATATAAAGCTGATTTTGCCTTTGTCAAAGCTTGGAAAGGCGATGAGGCCGGCAATTTAATTTTCAAGGGAACCGCTAGAAACTTCAACCCATGCATGTGTGGAGCAGCTAAAATTACCGTCGCGGAGGTAGAGGAATTGGTCCCGGCAGGAAGTCTAGATCCCAACGAAATACATATTCCTGGCATTTTTGTACAACGAATTTTTAAAGGGGAACATTACGAGAAGCGAATTGAACAGAGAACGGTAAGAGAAAAAAATCAATGAGATTAACATATACTTGTGCCGCCTGTAAAAGGCAGAATTTCTTAAGGGAGAAGGCAGATACACGACCAGAACTGCAACAAAAAGTTGGCAGGGATGAAATCCAGGTGAATTGCGATAATTGTGGCAAACTTGATAAGAAACATATAAACAGGATTACCGCCGTTGTGGATCAACGAGTTACTGCGGTTGGTTTGGCAATTGGCGGAGTTGTTAGTTTCATTTTGATTTATTTGTTTGGATTAATTGCTACAATTACATTGTCGTTTCCCATCATTGTTTGGAGATATGAAAGTGAAAACGCACATAAATTCAATTCATACGCAATAAAGAGGTAGTTATGCTTGATAAAAACGGAATCGCAAAACGTATTGCAAAAGAAGTCAAGGACGGATACTATGTGAACTTGGGCATCGGAATCCCAACCTTGGTCGCCAATTTTGTTAGGGATGATATTAGTGTGGAATTTCAATCGGAAAATGGAGTTTTGGGTATGGGCCCCTTTCCGTATGAAGGTGAAGAGGATGCAGACATCATCAATGCAGGAAAACAAACCATAACCACCTTGCCCGGCGCTTCTTTCTTTGATTCAGCCCTGAGTTTTAGCATGATTCGCGGAAAACATGTGGACCTCACAATTTTAGGAGCCATGGAAGTTGCCGAAAATGGGGATATTGCCAATTGGAAAATTCCTGGGAAAATGGTCAAAGGAATGGGCGGCGCCATGGATTTGGTTGCCTCCGCAGAGAACATAATTGTGGCGATGATGCATACCAATAAGGCCGGAAAATCGAAATTGTTGAAAGCATGTACCCTTCCGTTAACGGGGGTGGGATGTGTTAAAAAAATTGTCACCAACTTGGCCGTCTTGGAGGTCAAAACTGATGGTTTTGTGCTGTTGGAAAGAGCTCCGGGGGTTTCTGTGGAACAGATCGTGGCGGCAACAGAAGGGAAATTACAGGTAAATGGTGAGATCCCAGAGATGAAAATTTAGGCAATTGCCATTGATTTGTTTACAACATTTTGGGAGATTTTCACAACAAATTTTTTATTTCGTAATTCTTTAATGGTATTTTGGTTTTATAGAATATTTTTCCCAAATTAACTCCATTAAAATCAACACCATGGCACCCAAATTTACCCGTTCCTCAGTAGAGGACAATGTTCAAGTTTACAGAAATGATTTTTTCACAGGATTTATGCTATTGATAAGAAAGCTTTTTATGCTCTAATTATAGTCATAAAATGAAAAAATCGAAGGGCCAACAAAATTGTTAGGCTCTTTTTTTATTCCCTAATTTTAAGGGATGAACAAGTCCATTTCCCATTTAATTTTTCGTTTGTGCACTTTTTCAGACCTCGATGCCTTGGTTCGGATTTCCAGGGAAACCTTTGTTACGGCATTTGAGAACGACAATGACCCCGCCGACTTTAAGGCCTACATCGATCAGGCGTTTAGCAAAGAACAGCTACAAAAAGAGCTCCATCAACCAGATTCACAGTTTCATTTTGTTTTTTGGGATAATACTTTGGTGGGATATTTCAAATTAAATAGTGGACAGGCCCAAACAGATATTAAGGATAAAAGCTCGGTGGAACTGGAACGAATTTATGTTTTGGCCGAACATCAAGGTAAAGGCATCGGAGCAAAGATTCTGGAACAGGTGATTGCTATGGCCCAAAAAAACGAATTGGACTATGTGTGGTTAGGGGTTTGGGAGCATAATCCAAATGCCATAAGATTCTACAAGCGATACGGTTTCACCAAATTTGGGACGCACCCCTATTTCATTGGGAAGGACAAACAGACCGATTGGCTGCTCCGCCTAGATCTTTAGCAACTTGTCCAAGAACATGATATCTCCTGCCGACTGCAATTTCCGGGCAATGGAGTTTTCAAAAGCGGCATGGATCAACAGGGCCACGGCTACCGAATTGGCCTTGGTTAGGCTATTGGTCCTATAAACCACATCCCGAATAGTTGAAAAACTGATACTGCTTCGCGCAGCAATATCTGCAATGTTGTTTTTGTTCAGGTTTCTGCGAAGTATAGTGGAAAGTTCCTCGCTGATCGGTTTACCGAAATCGGATTTGGAAAACATAAGCTCGGTTTTGATCTGTAGGTTCAAAGATTTGAGATTTCCCATAGGAAAAATGTTTAAAAATTAATGATGAATCGAAGTAATTCCCTTTTTCTATATTTGATCGTAAGTGAATTACAGGGGCGAGGATGAATGTTACGCGATTACACTTAGTTGCGTAAAAATATTACACAAGATAATGATTTTATGCACATAATAAAAGAATTAAGAAAAAAAAGAGGAATAAGTCAAACAGAATTTGCCCAAGAAATCGGTGTTAGCCTACGAACTATACAGCTTTACGAACGAAGAGATGCCAATATTCCCAATAAGAACTTGCGGAAGATTGCCGAGTTTTTTGAAATGACCATTCCCGAATTGTACATCCATGAGTTTCATGACCCCACGGATTCTTATGGAAAAAAGAAGCCCTATGCAAAGCATGGCAGTGTGTTTTACCCATTGGATCAAGGAAAGCTGTTGGCCATGTCCCCCTTGGTGCTCATGGAACAGCAAAAGGAATATATTACTAGGGTAAAGGCCGGGGTGTTTTCCCAAAATGCCTTTCAAACCGGCTTTGTATTGGATTCCATGGACGATGAGCTTCATATGGCTTTTGAGGTCACAGGGGATTCCATGAATGATGGCACCATAAATTCTATACCCAACAAAGCCATTGTTTTGGGCGTTGAGATGGATATCACAGATTTTGCCAAAAAAGAGGGCCTGCTCAACAAGTCGTATGTATTGGTTTGTAAGGATAGGATAATTTGCAAACTGATTATTGGCTACAGCGAAAAGGGCAATGCCGTACAATGTGGTAACCTAAATCAATCTCCGGAATATCAAGATTTTGAACTTCCTTTGGAGGATATTCTTCAAATCTTCAAAATCGCTAGAAGACAAATCTAAATTTCCTAGATCCTATTCAGGATTTCGGCGGCTTGGTCCAGCAACGCCTCCGTTTTACAAAAGCAGAACCTCAGAAATTTTTGATCATACCCTTCCCCGCAAAAAACGGATATGGGAATGCTAGCCAATTGATGTTCCTTGATCAATCGCTGTGCAAGGTCCATGTCCCTTTCATCGGTTATCTGATCATAGCCCAATAATTGAAAATAGGTTCCAGATGACGGAATAACCGTAAATCTGGAATCTTTGATTCCGGCTAAAAAATGGTCCCGTTTCTTTTGGTAAAACCCACCAAGCGATTCATAATGCCCTGGAGTTTGCAAATAGGTGTTTAGGGCAATTTGTGCAGGCCGAAATACGGAAAAGACATTGTACTGGTGAACTTTTCGGAACTCTTTCATCAAAGCCTTCGAAGCAACACAATAGCCAATTTTCCATCCGGTAACATGAAAGGTTTTTCCAAAGGAGGAACAGATTAGGCTTCGCGCGGCTAAATCCGGGAATTTGGATGCGCTATGATGCAGCTCCCCATCAAAAACAATATGCTCATAAACCTCATCGCTCAACAAAATAATGTCCGTACCCCTAAGTATATCTTGGAGCTTGAGCATATCTTTCTCGGACCAAATAGTTCCCGTAGGGTTGTGCGGGGTATTGATCACGAGCATGCGTGTTTTGGGGGTAATCGCCTCTTTAAGTGCATCCCAGTCCACCTTAAAATCCTTCCCCCTAAGTTGTACAGGCACCACTTTGCCACCAAAAAGTTCAATGGTCGGCTCATAACTATCGTAGGCCGGGCGAAGCACTATCACCTCGTCTCCTCGGTGCACAAATGCAGCAATGGCTGTAAAAATGGCTTGGGTTGCTCCTGCAGTAACGGTAATCTCCAATTCTGGATGGTAATACCTACCGTATAAACGCTCCGTTTTCGCGGAAAGTGTTTCCCTCAAGGCCAAAGAGCCGGGCATGGGCGCGTATTGGTTGAAGTCATCTTTTAGCGCTTTGTCCACCAAACCCAATAACTTGGGGTCTGGACTAAAGTTGGGAAAGCCTTGGGATAGATTTACCGCGTTGTACTGATTGGCCAATCGATTGATGACCGAGAAAATGGTTGTCCCCAAATTGGGAAGTTTGGAATAGATTTCAGGCATGTGATGAATGTCTTTCTAAAGATACAATCACTTTTTGAAGGCATTCATCAAGATTTTTTTTAACCTCGCTCTCCCAAAATCGGAATACCGTATAGCCGAGTTCCTGTAAACCTTGGTTGACTTCTTGATCTCGTTGAATGTTCCGCTCAATTTTCGGGATCCAAAATTCACGATTGGTCTTTATGCGTTGTTTGCGCTCTTCCCAATTATGGCCATGCCAAAATTCCCCATCAATAAAGATGGCCGTTCTATATTTTTTGAGAAGGATATCGGGTTTGCCGATCAGTTTTTTGTAATCGATCCGATAACGATAACCTGCGGCCCAAAGGGCTTTCCTAAATGCAAGCTCAGGTTTGGTGTTTTTCCCACGGATTTTGCCCATGATCTTGGACCGCTCAGGGGTAGTGTAAAATCCAGATTCCTCGTTAAAACGAGGCACCTTAATACGATCTTCCGAATATTTTTTGCCCATTATAGGAAATTAACTCCGGGATTTTTTTGAAATTTCGAGCTTATAGCCCACACCATGAACATTGATGAGATTAACACGGTCATCATCCTGGAATTTCTTTCTGATTTTTGAAATAAAGGTATCCAAACTGCGGCTAACAAAGACGCCTTTGCTCTCCCAAACCTCGTTGAGCAACATATCCCGGGTCACCACCTGATTCAAATGATCACTGAATATTTTGATGAGTTCAGCTTCTTTGGATGTCAGTTTAATGCTCGCCCCATCCCTAACCAACCTATTTTGGTCCTTATAAAAAAAGTAGTTTCCGATGGTCGAATAGGCCTCTGGATCGTAGGATGGGCTTGTTTCTTTTTGCTTTGCCCAAAACAGAAGTCCTATTCCAATGGAGCCAACTAGCAAAAGGGCGTACAATGAGGTGCCCATATTGGATTCCTGGGGGGCTGAAATATTAGGGAATTGCACATTGATGGTATAGCAGTTCTGAGGCAGTTTTCTAGCCATACAATGAACAATATTTTGCTCCTCATCGTTAAATCTGGCATAACTATAGGAGACTTGCTTGGTATTGCATTCAACTACCTCCACCAAATAGTCCTTTGGGAGGTTTAAGGCATAAAAATTCTTCTCCACCGAAGCCACCAGACTGTCTGGGATTATGGGCAGTTCCGATTGAAAGGTCAACTCAAAATGGTTGGGCTTCAAGGCAATTATCGGCATTACCAAGGATGTGGAATCTTTGTTTTGCAGCAATAGGGTATTTCCCGTGTTTCTAAGCGCCACTTTTATTCTACTGGAAAGATTTTCCTTAGGAGGTTCGGGCATATTGTCCAAAACCACATAAGAAAGTACAGCTAAAAAAAGGGCACTATATACGTAGATAATAATTTTCATTTCCCTAAAGGGTCAAGCAACAAAAATTTGCAATTTTTTGCATTTCATTTACATTTTCTTCACCACCTGTGGTACTCCTAAACCTAGTTTTGTCCAAAACGAAACAATGAAAAAAATCATCTTATTAGTCGTGGGCATTGGGTTTAATGCCTTTATGTATGGACAAGGTACCATAAATATTGATACAGAAAAGAGCGTGATTAAATGGACAGGATCCAAATTGTTCCAGTTCGATGCGCACAATGGCACGGTAAAGTTTTCAAAAGGCACACTATTGTGGTCCGGGGAAAGGATAATGGGAGGTCATTTTGAGGCGGATATGAATTCCATTATCAATACAGATGGCAAATACAACGAAATGCTGGTTTCACATTTAAAAAATGAAGATTTCTTCGATGTAGCGAACCATCCAATCTCCCAATTGAAGATTGTGGAGGTCTTTTACGTCGATTACGGAAAATTAAGTGTCGAAGCACTTTTGACTATAAAGGAGGTTACCCATCCCATAAAATTTGAGATGAGTGTTGAGGAACAAGAACAGACATTTGTGTTTACATCCAAGTTTGAAATTGATAGAACCCGCTGGGGCATTAAATATGAATCCAAGGGAGTTATTGGCAGTGTTAAAGAAAGTATCATTT
Organism: Flagellimonas myxillae; assembly: GCF_023502235.1. Lineage (GTDB taxonomy): Bacteria > Bacteroidota > Bacteroidia > Flavobacteriales > Flavobacteriaceae > Flagellimonas > Flagellimonas myxillae. Next base: position 265,806 of record NZ_JAMFLY010000002.1, read on the forward strand.
CGGATGCTATTGGATTTGAGGTGGTGCTGGTTACCAAACCTGGGTGTTAGATGAAAAAGCTTTTCTTATTTCTGACGCTGTGCTCCTTGACCAATATCTGTTGTCAGCAGCAAGTTGAGGAGAAAGAAACCTTATGGACCATAGCTTGGAGCCCGGATGGGAATTACATCGCCACGGGAGGCAATCAGGATAGTTTGTTTATCTACGACGCCAAGACTTTTAAGCTGTTGAACACTTACCCGGTTCCAGGGGTACAACTTAGTAGACTGAAATGGCATCCCAACAAAAACCTCTTGGCCGTGATAACCCAGGGGAAGACCTTTAAGGCTAAAATACTTGACCTTCAAAATGAAAAATGGATAATGCTGCAGGATTTGGAATCGAGCTTTAGGGCTTTGGATTGGAATCACACAGGCGAACTCCTTGCTGTTTCTGAACTCGAAGATACAGTATCGGTTTATTCAATGGATGGGGTCCGTATAAGTAGATTTATGGCCGACTCTAAGGGTGTGGCCGGATTGGATTGGCATCCAACCAAAAATATAATGGTCACGGTTGGGGACCAGATTGGAATTTACACGCACTTGGGCGATACCATCAATGCTTTTCAATCGAGAAATATGGAGACTTTAATTTTGTGTGTGGAATGGCATAAATCGGGCGATTTTTTTGTTGTTGGAGATTATGGGGAAATGGAAAACAATGTGAACGACAAAGATAAACTCATCCAATATTGGACTAGTGATGGTGAAAAACTTCATGAAATCAAAAAGGAAAGGGCGGAATATAGAAACATTCGCTGGAACCCTGATGGAGAAAGACTGGCCAGCGCCAGCGACGCATTACGGATATGGTCCAAAGAAGGTAAACGAATAGCCGAATCGGCTTCAACGGACGATTACCTCTGGGGAGTGGACTGGAGTCCGGATGGTAAGTTCATCGTCACATCGAGTAGTGAGGGGAGGATTGCATTGTGGGATAAAAATGCTAACCTCTTAAGAACTATTGAGTAACAAAAAACCCAAATTCCTACTGGAGTTTGGGTTTTGATTTTTATGTATTGGATTTTTATCCTTTTAAGGTTGCCGAAAGGTATTCCCGGTTCATACGGGCAATGTTCTCCAAGGAAATACCTTTGGGACATTCCACTTCGCAAGCTCCGGTATTGGTACAGTTTCCAAAACCTTCCAAATCCATCTGGCGAACCATGTTCTCCACACGCTCTGCAGCTTCAACTTGACCTTGTGGCAATAGCGCAAATTGGGAAACCTTGGCGGAGGTAAACAACATGGCACTTGCATTTTTACAAGCAGCAACGCAAGCTCCGCATCCGATACACGTAGCCGCATCCATGGCTTTATCCGCATCTTCTTTGCGAATGGGAATGGCATTGGCATCCACGGTGTTTCCAGAGGTGTTTACCGAAATATAGCCCCCAGCCTGTTGGATTCTGTCAAAAGCACTACGATCCACAATCAAATCCTTGATAACAGGAAACGCTTTAGCGCGGAAAGGCTCGATCACAATGGTATCCCCATCGTTGAACTTTCGCATGTGCAATTGGCAGGTAGTGATCAAACGATCGGGGCCGTGCGGTTCACCGTTGATTTGCAAGGAACAGGTTCCGCAGATTCCTTCCCTGCAATCGTGGTCAAATTCCACAGGTTCCTCTCCTTTGGAAACCAATTCTTCGTTTAGGATATCCAACATTTCCAAAAAGGACATATCGCCTTCAACCCCATCTAGGGTATAGTCTACAATTTGACCTTTTGCGGAAGCATCTTTTTGACGCCAAATTTTTAATGTCAGTTTCATAACTTCGTTATTCTTAGTTATTGGTTAATGGGTTCCTAGTTATTCGACTTTAGAATCAACCGTAAACTCTACTTATAACTTCTTGTTTTCAGCTCAATATTTTCGTAAACCAAATCTTCCTTGTGAAGCACAGCGTCCTTAGGTTCGCCTTTAAACTCCCATGCTGCCACATATTTAAAGTTCTTATCATCCCTAAGGGCCTCACCCTCTTCAGTCTGGTATTCTTCGCGGAAGTGCCCTCCACAAGATTCATTTCTATGCAATGCATCTTTGGCAAAAAGCTCACCCAATTCCAAGAAATCGGCAACCCTTCCGGCCTTTTCAAGCTCTTGGTTTTTGGAATCCGCGCTTCCTGGGATTTTTACATTTTCCCAGAAATCTTTGCGCAGCTCCGCAATCTCACCGATGGCTTCTTCAAGTTCTTTGGCGTTTCTGGACATACCACATTTATTCCACATGATCTTACCCAGCTTTTTGTGGTAGTAATCCACGGAATGGATTCCGGTACCCGACATCAATTTTTCCAAACGGCCCCTAACTTCATTTTCCGCTGCTTCAAATTCAGGAGAATCCGTTGCAATGGCCCCGGTTCGAATGTCATCTGCCAAGAAATCACCAATGGTATAGGGAAGTACAAAATATCCATCTGCCAAACCTTGCATCAATGCCGAAGCACCCAAACGGTTGGCGCCGTGATCGCTAAAATTGGCCTCTCCGGCGCAGTAGCATCCGGGAATAGTGGTCTGTAGATTGTAGTCCACCCAAAGGCCACCCATGGTATAGTGCACTGCAGGGTAGATCATCATTGGGGTTTTGTACGGATTTTCATCCACAATTTTTTCGTACATCTGGAAGAGGTTTCCATATTTGGCCTCAATAATCTCCTCGCCCAGTTTTAATATAGTTGCATTGTCTGGATCCTTTATTCCGGAGGTCATGGCTTTTTCCCTACCGTAGCGGTCAATCGCTGCTGCAAAATCAAGATAAACGGCCTCCCCGGTTTTATTCACTCCAAATCCGGCATCGCATCGTTCCTTGGCTGCCCTTGAGGCCACATCACGTGGAACCAAGTTTCCAAAAGCAGGATATCTGCGTTCCAAGTAATAGTCACGTTCTTCTTCCGCAAGTTGTGTAGGTTTCAATTTACCTTCGCGGATGGCAATGGCATCCTCCTTGCGTTTAGGCACCCAGATTCTTCCGTCATTTCTTAGGGATTCGGACATCAGGGTTAATTTGGACTGATGCTCCCCCGAAACTGGTATACATGTTGGGTGGATTTGGGTATAGCATGGATTGGCAAAAAAGGCGCCTTTTTTATGGGCACGCCAAGCTGCCATCACATTGCTCCCCATTGCATTGGTCGACAGGAAGAAAACATTTCCATATCCCCCTGTGGCCAATACCACGGCATGGGCACTATGTCTTTGGATTTCCCCTGACACTAAATCACGGGCAATAATTCCACGGGCTTTTCCATCGACCAATACCAAATCCATCATTTCATGACGGTTATACGCCTTTATTTTCCCGCGGTTGATTTGTCGGTTCATTGCTGCATAGGCACCCAGTAGCAACTGCTGTCCCGTCTGCCCCTTGGCATAAAAGGTTCTGGAGACCAGTACCCCTCCAAAAGAACGGTTATCCAACAGTCCGCCATACTCACGCGCAAATGGCACCCCTTGGGCAACACATTGATCGATGATGTTGGCCGATTCTTCTGCCAAGCGATATACATTGGCTTCCCTGGAACGGTAATCCCCACCTTTAATGGTATCGTAGAAAAGGCGATAGAAACTATCTCCATCCCCTTGGTAGTTTTTGGCCGCATTGATTCCCCCTTGGGCCGCAATGGAGTGTGCTCTTCTAGGTGAATCTTGATAGCAGAAAGTCTTTACGTTATAACCCAATTCGGCCAAGGTCGCTGCTGCGGCACCACCGGCCAAACCTGTTCCTACCACGATAACATCAATGTTACGTTTGTTGGCAGGGTTTACCAAGTCGATTTCATTCTTATGCTTGGTCCACTTATCGGCCAAAGGACCGGATGGAATTTTGGAATCCAATATGCCCATAATTAATGTGTTATTGGGTTAAGGTGATGGTATAGGGCTATAAATACAAAAGCCAAAGGAACCACCACGGCGAATATTTTTGCAAAGGATTTAATGGACGGGGTGTATTTATTGTTTACCCCCATGGATTGGAAAGATGATGCAAATCCATGCCATAAATGTAGACTCAGAAACACAAAAGAGACCACATAAATTATGGTTCGCCAAAATGGAGCGAATTTTTCCACGGTTTCTGCATAATACCTTGTGGGATCCTCAGGATTCATCTGAATGTACTTGTAGCTCATTTCATGAACCCAAAAGTCATAAAAATGCAATCCCAAAAAGGCCAAGATGACCAAGCCGGAATAAATCATATTTCGGGAAACCCATGGGGCGGCCGCTCCACCTTTGAACTGAACGTAGCTTATGCCACGCGCTTGTTTGTTTTTTATCTCCAAGGCAAAACCCATAACAAAGTGCACAATAACACCCACAATTAAAATGGGCTGCATCAGATATTGCACCAAAGGATTGTATCCCATAAAATGGGATGCCTCATTAAAAAAATCGGGGGAAATCACCGATGCTAAATTGATGGTTACGTGCAGTACAAGAAAAATTACCAGAAAAAGACCCGAAAGTGCCATCACTACTTTGCGGGCAATCGAAGATTTTATCAATCCACTCATTAGCGTTGGTTTAGAAAGCAAATTTACGTCACGGGTGAGTTTTTAACAAGCTTTGAACATTTATAAAGAGCTTATTTAGACCGATTATAACCAAGCCTTCCAAACAGCTCGAACTCAAAGGAATTATTCCCAATAATTTTCAAACAAATGGGAATTTTAACCGATATTACCATTGATTTACATCAGACCGAACACCAATGCATATCGCCATTCTATCTGTAAGTCTCAACGTGCATTCTACCCGAAGGATTCTCGAGGAAGCGCAGCATGCCGGCCATTATGTGGAGCTGATAGACCATACCAAGTGCTCTGTAAAACTTGGAGAGGGCAGACCCCAAATTTATTTTGAGGAAGAAAATGTCACCAACGAGTTTGATGCGATAATTCCCAGGATTGGCGCGAAAGTAACCCGTCATGGTGCCGCCATCGTTAAGCAGTTTGAAATGAACAATGTGTTCAGCACCGCAAGGTCTTTGGGGATTACGCGTGCCAGAAATAAGGTGCGCACTTTGCAGATTATGGCGCGAAAAGGTATTCCCATTCCGGAAACCGTGTTTTCCATCAATCCGGACAACATTGAAGAACAGATCAAGCTTTTGGGAGGTCCGCCGGTAATCATAAAACTGCAAGAAGGCACCCATGGGATGGGAGTGATTTTGGCCGAAACGAGAAAATCTGCCAAGTCTATCATAGATACCTTTTATAAAATGGATACCAGCATTTTACTACAGCGGTATATCGCCGAGGCCAATGGGGAAGATATCCGAATTATTGTGGTGGGCAATAAGGTAGTGGCCAGTATGAAGCGCACTAGCGATTTGGATGATTTTAGGTCCAACGTGCACCGCGGGGCGGATACCACGGCCATAAAGCCAACGGCCAAAGAACAGTTCATTGCCCTAAATGCCACAAAATATTTGGGATTGGGCGTAGCCGGGGTAGATTTGATGCGTTCCAAAAAAGGCCCGGTCTTGATAGAAGTAAACGCGTCACCTGGCCTACAGGGCATTGAAGCCGCTACAGGTGTCAACGTTGCCAAACACATCGTTCAATTTGTGGAAAAGAATGGGTACAGAAGGAGAAAATAAGACCTTGATGATCAATGGGGAGCAAATTGCCCCGGGACAAAGCAAGTTGGTACAGATCAATATTGCCCGACTACCAACCGGCACGTTGATCCATATTCCGGTACACGTATTCAACGGGAAAAAAGCTGGACCTACGGTTTTGGTCCAGGCGGGATTGCACGGAGACGAAATCAATGGGGTGGAGACCGCCAGGCGCATGCTCCAAAACAATCGGTTCGATATAAAAAAAGGCGCTGTGATCGTAGTGCCTATTCTAAATATTTTCGGGTTTATCCATTTTTCTAGGGATGTGCCAGACGGTAAAGATGTAAACCGTAGTTTTCCAGGAACACGAACCGGTTCCCTGGCTAGCAGAATCGCGCACACCTATACTTCGGAGATTTTGCCCCAAGTGGATTATGGGATTGACCTGCACACGGGTGGAGGCTTGCGACATAACTTTCCACAGGTGAGGTATTCCGCCGAAGATGCAAAAAGCAAGGAGCTTGCGGAGGCCTTTAATGCACCTTTATATTTTGCTTCAAGACAGATAGCGGGTTCGTTTAGAAAAACGGCCTTCAGAATGGGCATCCCCACCATTGTATTTGAAGCTGGTGAGAGTATGCGTTTTGATGAAAGTTGTATCGAAGAAGGGGTTCTCGGTGTACAGAATGTGCTGATTGCGATGGGGATGCTATCCAAAAAATCGAACAGAAAGAAAAGAAAATCCATTCATCTGCAACGGACCCGATGGGTTCGAGCTTCACGGGCGGGGATGTTCATTCCCCAGGTGGAAAATGGGATGGCAGTGACCAAAGGCCAAACCCTGGGAATGGTTACCGATACCTATGCCAAAAAGAACAAAAAAATAAAAGCTCCTTTTGATGGTTACGTGTTCTGTATTAATCATCAGGCTGTGGTGAACCAAGGAGATGCCCTGTTCCATTTAGGGCATTAATCTTGAAGGGCTTCATTCTTGGATTCCAACTTCGAAAGGCTCCAATTGATGGCAGTTTCCAAATCGGAAAATTGACGAATACTGTTCTTAAAGAACATCCGCTCCAAAATTAAACTGGCCAACCCGCTTTTATTATGGGCCACTACAGAATAGAACTCCAATTGGTTTCTGTGGGTGTAGAATTTTATCCAATCTGTAGGAACAACCGAATAGTTGTTAATACGATTGGAAATATAAGCTATGGGTTTTTCCCGTCCAATGATTTCATAGGCGGCATCTATAGCTTTTTTGGCCATGTTCCAATTAAAGACAACATCCTCCTTTACCTCGGAAACGACAAGGCCATCAAAAAAGTAGAATATCCCGAATTCATATTCCCGGATTTCCCTGATGTTCCTGAAAAATTCAATGTCCCTTACACTTCGCATGCTTCCTGGGGATTAGGATGTACAATAAGGCTGGTTGGAAGCTGTAAAGTTATAAAATATCAGGTTTTGGTGGGAACAATTAGGGCTTTAAACGGTAAGATTTTATCGGATTTTGGCTCATTTTTTAAAAAGGGACAAAATGCCCCGTGAAATGGAAGACTTATCCAATTCACGGAGCAAAATTTTAGTACACATATTTGAGTACTTTTCGCTCATTTCCCATAACAAGGTGAATCTTGTAGGTCCTTTTTGTCTTTTTCCCTCTTGTATAGTTGATTGCTAGGAGGGTGCTTTTAAAGGTCCACCCCGGAAAATTTGAACTGATTTCCTTACTAATTTTCAAAGGGAGCTTGGCATTCTTGTAGCGTTCCGAGGCATAGATCACATTCCCCTCCGAATCGTACCGGGCTTGGATGTTTGCATTATTGTCCTGTAATGCCACATGATATTTGGAAGGCTCTTCCAGCTGAAAATCTGGCAAATGCGCCAAATCAAAATTGGCGATTTTATGTTGCCATTCGCTAACCATTTTGTTGGATTCCGCTATCGCAGTTTCATTCAGGTATTCCTGATTTCTTTGCATTGAGGAAGTTCGATCTGTCGAGGAATACAGTTCAGGCTTCGATGGTTCATTATAGGCCAAGAGAATATTTTCCTGTGCATTAATTGGGCCAAATGCCAATAAACCCAGTAGTAGCATCCAACCTATTTTAGTGGTAAATTCGATATTCAATTTTGTTGCTTCCATGATTTTACTTTTTGATTACAATGCAAATTTGGAGCAACTTCCGGCGGGAGGATTTTCTTAAAAGTCCAATTTGTTTGCTCTGGAGTCCAAAGCCAAAATTATGGACTAAACTTTTGGGCCAGTCCTGAACTGAAGGGGTGGAAGACCGTATTTTTCCTTAAAGGATTTATTGAAGTGCGAGGGATTCTTAAAACCGCTTTCGTAGCAGATTTCGTTCACGGTCAAGTTGGATTGATCCAGAAGGGTTTTGGCATATTCCAAGCGTTTGTTCTTGATCCAATTCCCAGGGGTTTGATGAAACAGGGATTTAAAATCCCGCTTAAACGTTGATAGGCTTCGACCACACAGGCGGGCAAACTCCTCCATGCCCAAATCGTATTGGAAATTCTTTAGCATGGTATATTCCATATCCGCCTTTTGGGTGTTCATTAGGGAATAAAGGTATTTGGCCAACACCCTATTCTTTGGATTCAACAGAATATTGAAGAGCAACTCCCTAAACTTGATTTCCACCAAACCTTTTGGGATTTCCCCACTTTGTTTGAAATAATTAAAAATGCTAAATATTAAGGATTTGAAGGAGTCGTCCACATGGATTTCAAAGATTTGGTCGTGGTCTTGGTCTGAGGATGGAAATTGCAAATTGGGATGCTCCCTAAAGAACTGGGTGACAAAATCATCAGAAATAAAAAAGAGGATAACACAGTAATCCACTTCAAAATGCTGTTTTGTGGTATACACCCCCTTGCGTACAAAGAGGGCATCCCCTCCTTCAATCTCAAAAGTTTGGTTGGGGGAAAACCAGTCTTTTTTACCGCTGATCACATAATTGATCACATGCGAATCAGTATACAATTTAAAGTTTTCAACATCTATCGGACACTTGTACTCAACAAAAAGATAGTCATCGCCAACCAACTTATTATAGGCTGGGTGTTTTCTAAAATATTGTTGGATGTCCACTATCATACCTTAAAATTAGCAATTTCGATAGGATAGCCGTTCAAACTGAAACAGTTACAAATACGCCAGCCACCATTTTTCGCGATGCGCGGTTTTATAATCGTTGTACCAACTACAAATAGGATACAAAGCAATCATTAGTACAATCCAAATGAGATAAACCACCCAAAGACTAAAACCATATCCTTGGAGTTCTGGTTGTAGGGTAATCCATAGGTCAATAATCATATCTGAAAAGCTAAAACCTGTCATTACGGCGGCTATACATGCCAGCGCATGGATAACGTAAATGTGAAGGACATAGAAAAACATGGGCACCTTCCCGATGACCACTATTTTTTCAACTAGGGAGTTTCGCCAGCCTTCGGCAACAGACAAAAAGACCAAGGATGGTCCTATCGTAATCAACAAGAATAGAAGCGAAGGAGGGTATTTGCTAACGTTAAAGAAGGAGGCAATGGTAAGCCCCAAACTGTCTTGGGTAGACCAAGGCACCAGGTCCCCATAAATATTGATTGCCCTTATAGCAAAAAACAATACGGTGGCGCCCAGCCCTAACTGCAACAACATTTTTTTTCGTTGCTGTGGATCGAAAGAGGGTTTATATAGCTCCCCGAGATAGTAGCCCAGGGGCATTACAAAAATCCAAGGAATAAGGGAATAGGCGCTAAACACTTGAAGCCCTCCCAAATTTACCAGACCAAATACATGGAGAAAGGTCCATAACCCAGATGCAACCGGAGATTCCGGACTAAATCCGTCCAGTGTGTTATGCCCAAACACCACGATCAAACACAAGGCAAGGCCCAATTTTTTGGGAAGATGGATGAATCCGGCAAGAAAGATCATTCCTATGCCCAACACCCAAATAACCTGCAAAAGAATACCAGAATAATCCAATTTGAACATCCAGGCCAATTTGATGATGGTTATTTCCGCGATCACCAACCAGAGCCCACGTTTCAACAACCATTTGCTCAGGGATTTTTTATCCCTTCGTTGGCCCACAAAAAAGGCTGATGTTCCCGCAAGGAACACAAAAACGGGCGCGCAGAAATGGGTTACAAATCGGGTCCAGAACAAGGGAACGTTCGTCTGACTGAGGTCCGAGGGGTCGAACATGAATGCATCAAAGTGAAAATAATCCCTCACATGATCCAAGGCCATGATTACCATGACCAAGCCACGCAACATGTCGATGGACTTGATGCGCTTTCGTCTATCATTTTCCATGATTTTTTGGTTTAGGTTGATGTGTTGGTTTTAATCGGCTCAACCAAAAGTGAGGGAACAAGGACGTTGAACCAACCAATACCCTAAAATAAGCAATTCCAATATTCTATGAAACTGAATATGAGTCCAATGCAATAATAAAAGTGTTCTATTTTATGCTATGTGGATTAAAATACCACGAATGCCAGGGAATTTAATCTATGGCAAATTCCACTTTTTCGGTCTGTCCATTTCCTGAAATTTCTATACTGTACGACCCCTTAGGCAGATAGGTTTTGCCATTCTTCGCTTCTTCCAATTTCATTTTATTCTTTTTGAGGAAGTTGCTTTTCCCCTTTTTGGAAAACGCCAGGTCGTAGGACAATACATTCAATCCCTTGTCGGCCAGCATCTGGGAAGAACTTACCTCAGTGCCATTGGCTGTCATTACCTTAAAATGGCATTGGCCAGCTTGCGAAGCGTAATAACTTAGGTCTATGCCGGGTGTATTGGGCTTGACCCATCCGTAAGATGGATTGCCCCAATTTTTGGAGTGCTTGATGTCCTCTATCTCGAATGCAACCAAATCCTTCGACCAAACTTCGGAGGTCATTTGCTGTAGTACGGAGATATCGGCTTTATAGATACTCCTACCATGGGTGCCCACCAACAAATGTTTTGCCTTGGGTTGAATCACCAGATCGTGCACTGCCACGTTGGGCATTCCATTTTGGAAAAGTTCCCAATTAACCCCCCGGTTGAAACTTACATAAAGCCCATTGTCTGTTCCAGCAAATAGGAGGTTTTCATTTTCAGGGTCTTCAACAAGCGCATTTACCGGTGAAGCAGCAATTCCATCAGCAATCTTCTTCCAACTTTGGCCATAATCCTCGCTTACATATATATAAGGAGTAAAGTCGTCCCATCGATATCCGTTCAAAGTGGCGTAAACCCGTTCCTTTTTGTGTTTCGATGCCGCTACTTCGCTTACCCATAGTTTTTTGGGCAGGGAAGATGAAATGTTGTCCCAACTTCCTCCACCATTTTTTGAAACATGCAAAAGACCGTCATCACTCCCCACATAGAGCAAACCAAACTTAAAGGGCGATTCGGAAATTGTGGTCAGCGTACCATAGGCCACATTGCCTGTTCTGCCTCCTTGGGTAAGATCGTCAGATATGGCTTCCCAATCCTTGCCTTGGTTTAGGGAACGATGTAGTTTGTTACCCCCTAGGTATAGGATATCCTGATTGTGTTCGGATAACAGGATGGGGGACTGCCAATTGAAGCGGTACGGGGATTCCCCAAGCTCATGTTTGGGCTGTATGTAGTCCTGGGTTTTCTTTTCCAGATCCACGCGATAATAGTTCCCAAATTGAAAGCCGGTATAAACGATGTTCGAATTCCTATTATCTATCTGCACTTGCATGCCATCGCCCCCAATGATCATTTGCCAAGGGTTGGCCCCGGATTGGTGCCAGTTGCGATTTTCTTTGTTGTTGTGGGCTCCCTTCCAGACCCCATTGTCCTGCAACCCGCCATAAACATTATAGGGTTCTTCAAGATCCACATTGATGGCATAGAATTGGCCTACCTTAGGAGTATTGTTCTTAATCCAATTTTCACCGTCATCATAGCTAATGTTCACTCCACCATCATTACCATTGATGAGATGTCCTGGTCGCTTCGGGTTGATCCATAGGGCGTGATGGTCCACATGTACATTTTCCTTTCCGATGGAGGTAAAGGTGTCCCCGCCATCTTCGGATTTGATTAGGGGAACCCCGGCCAAATAGATACGGTCCTTGTTACTTGGGTCTATCCGTATCTGCGCAAAGTAATATCCGTAACTGTAAAACAGGTCATCGATATATTTTGAGTTCATTTTTTTCCAACTTGATCCCGCATTATCACTTCGGTACACCTCAGCTCCGATCACTGGGGTGTCGAACAAAAGCGAATTGGCATTCTCCAGATATTTGGCAAGATCCTCTGGCTTTACAGAACCGCTCCGAACCATTTGCTTTACATTTTCAGCCCTATATTTTTCTTGAAACCCATTGGTCTTTAAATAGTCGTTCAATTTTTTTTCATCCAAGGCGAGAAAGGTTTCCACATCCATGGATTTGAAGTCGTCCTTGGTCAATTCCTCTTTTTTAGCCTTGTCTTTTTTCTCCCTCCTAAATTGACTATCGTGAACCGCGTAGACCGTGTTGTCATCAAAAACGGCCAGCCCTATGCGACCGACCCCATCGCCCGTGGGAAAACCAGAGCCTTCGGTTGTGATCAACGTCCAGTGGTTCCCACCATCAACGCTTTTGTAAATGCCGGAAGACGCACCATTGCCCACAAAATTCCAGGCCTTTCTATCCTTTTCCCATGCCGCTGCATATTGAATATTAAAGTTGTTGGGAGAACAGGCGACATCAATAATTCCTGTGGCATCATTTACGAATAAGGTCTGCTTCCAGGTTTTTCCTCCATCCATGGTCTTATAGATACCTCGTTCCTGGTTAGGCGAATACAAATGTCCAGTGACCCCAACAACCACCTCGTTGGGATTGTTAGGGTTGATGATAATCCGGCCAATATGGTGCGAATCGTGCAGTCCCATATTTTGCCAAGAGGTCCCTTTATCCATGGATTTTAGGATTCCAATACCCGCATAAGAAGAACGGGACGAATTGTTTTCACCGGTGCCTACCCAGAGTGTGCCGCTATTCCAATCCACGGCGATATCGCCAATGTTTTGAGTATCGGAGTTATCCAGGATTGGTGTAAAGGAAATCCCGTTGGTATTAGTGTGCCAAAGCCCTCCTGAGGCATAGGCAACGTAAAATTCTGTAGGGTCGTTGGGGTTTACATCCAGGTCCACGACCCTGCCGCTCATCACTGAAGGGCCAATATTTTCCAGGGGAATATTTTTTACGGTGGAGGTCTCGGCCATTGTATTTTTTTGGGCCAAGGACTGCATCATTTTTTCTGGGGAAGTAGCTTTTTGTTGGGCAAAACTTGATTGAAGGACCAAGGCCAACATAGGAAGTAGGAATCGTTTCATGAAGTAGAGGTTTTGTTTCCTTGTGGAAGGTATGAATTTGTCTTCGGTATCGCAATTACCTACATTTGAACAAACCATTTGTACAAGATGAAATACGATCCCATCAGCAAGCAACTTTTTATCAAAAACCGTAAAAAGTTCATGGCACAAATGCAGGCCAAAAGCATTGCAGTGTTCAATTCCAATGATATTTATCCCATAAGTGCAGACAGCACCATGAAGTTTGAGCAGCACAGGGATATTTTTTATTTAAGTGGAGCTGATCAGGAGGAAACAATTTTATTGTTGTTCCCGGATGCCTTGGAAAAAAAGCACCGGGAAATACTGTTTGTTCGGGAAACCAACGAACACATTGCGGTATGGGAGGGTGCTAAGCTTACCAAGGTACAAGCAACTGAAGTATCGGGGATAGAGACCATTTATTGGCTTACAGATTTTGATAAGATCTTTTTTGACTTGATGACAGAAGCTGATACCATATACTTCAACACCAATGAGCATTATAGGCAAGCGGTGGTGACCCAGACCCGGGAGGACCGTTTTATCGAAAAATGTAAAAAGGACTTTCCAGCCCACCGATGGGCAAAAAGCAATCCCATTTTGCAGCAGATCAGGGGGGTGAAGGAACCTGAGGAGATTGCTCTTATGCAACAAGCTTGTAACATCACCGAAAAAGGGTTTAGAAGACTATTGGCATTCACAAAGCCGGGGGTTTGGGAGTACGAAATGGAGGCCGAATTGTTGCACGAATTTGTGCGAAATCGTTCCAAGGGATTTGCCTACACTCCGATTATTGCAGCCGGCAAAAACGCCAATGTCCTACACTATATTGAAAACAACCAGCAAGTAAAAGACGGGGATCTGATCCTGATGGACGTGGCCGCGGAATATGCAAACTATTCCAGTGACCTTACCCGTACCATCCCAGCTAATGGCAAGTACTCCAAAAGGCAAAGAGCGGTATATGATGCCGTTTTGAGGGTGAAGAACGATGCTACCAAAATGCTTGTTCCTGGAACCATTTGGGCAGAGTACCATAAGGAGGTGGGTAAAATTATGACGTCGGAGCTGTTGGGCCTGGGCTTGTTGGACAAGGCTGATGTGCAAAATGAAGATAAAAACTGGCCGGCCTATAAAAAGTACTTTATGCATGGTACCAGTCACCATATAGGTTTGGATACCCACGACTACGGGGAGTTGAAAACCCCAATGGTCGCGAACATGGTATTTACGGTGGAGCCTGGAATTTATATACCCGATGAAGGCTTTGGAGTGCGATTGGAAGATGATGTGGTGATTCAGGAAAAAGGAGAACCCTTTAATCTGATGCAAAACATTCCCATTGAGGCCGAAGAGATTGAAGCGTTGATGAACGCATGATCATATACTTGAATTATGATTAGGCAACTGTTTCTTTTTTTGCAACAAACGGACATTGAAAAAAAGATGGAGGAGGCCCCGGACAGCTCCTATGAAATAGGCGTGGTTATTGGGTCCTACCTTCCTTTTGTGGTGTTGGTCGGGATTGCCTATGCGATATACCATTACAATAGGAAGAAGCGGGGTAATTAGCATCGCGCTATTCTTTATTTCCAATTAAATTGGAAATAACAAAAACCACCAACGCCGGCAACACCCAACCCATGTGATTTTCTTTAAGCGGAATCCACGAGCTTATCGTAGAGATGGATTCTCCCCAACCAATACTTCCAAGAAAATCGGGAATGCTAAATAAGATGGTAATAGCAACCACCCATCGGAACACCTTTGGCGAAGCCCATTTTTCTGGAACTAGATTTAAGAGGATCAATACTATGGTAATGGGGTAAATAAACATCAAGGCAGGAAGGGCCACGGCAATGATATAGCCTACATTAAATTGCCCCATCAATACCCCAAGGAAACAACCTATAACGGCCGTAATGGTATAAGCAACATTAGAGTCATTAAAGCGTCCTTTGATAAAATCCGCGGTTCCGGTTATGATTCCAACCGCGGTGGTAAAACAGGCCAGCCCAACCAAAATACTGAGCAACAGTGCAGCAGTGTTTCCCCAGGTTTTTTGACTAATGCCACTGAGCAAGGCTGTCCGGGAAATTTCAGCATCAAAAGCATCGCCAAATAGAGCCCCGGTCAAGATCAGCCCTGCATATATCAGCAACAATCCCAGACCGGCAAACCAACCGGCCCTAGCGATAAGTCCTTTTTTGGTTTCGTACGAAGCCTGATTGTCCTTTAGGTTGATAGAGATGATAATGACCCCTCCCACAACCACAGCGCCGATAGCATCGAAGGTTTGGTAACCTTCTAGAATTCCCGCCGTAAAGGAGTTGTTGAACTCAGAAACCCCAAAATTGAAATCCAATCCAAAGATGGCAGCCCCCATAATCAAAACCAGGACAATCAAAATCCCTGGAGTTAAAAATTTCCCGACCAGATCCAAAATTTTGGAACGGTTCACCACAAAAATGTAGACTAGTGCAAAATAGATGATGCTCGTTAACAAATAGGAAGAATCCCAATTGGGTTGAATGGCCATCTCATGAGTAACCGAAGCTGTTCTCGGAGAAGGCAGCGATATGGAAATGGCATAAACGATATAGCAATAGGCCAAACTGAAAGTGGGAGAGACCTTCTTTGCAAAGTCGAACATGGTGCCCTGTAGCTTTGCATGGGCCAAGATCCCAAGAATGGGAATTAAAACAGCCGAAAGACAAAAGCCCAAAGTAACCAACCACCATAAATTTCCCGATTTGAAACCTAGTTGGGGAGGTAAAATAAGGTTCCCGGCACCAAAGAAGAGCGAGAAAAGGGCAAAAGCCGTTATCGCAACCGTTTTTCTGTTCATAAAATGTTAATAATTTTTTGTTAAAATAAATCAAATAATTATATTTCGGAGAAGTATTTCAGCGGTAGAATGTCTCATTTGGTCGATGAGGGTGCATTTCATCGAAAAACGGCTTTTTAAAGATGAGTCGCAAAATAAAAAGTTATCAACAGCCGTTGCTAAAATAGATGTACAATATAAATCGGAACATATTACATAAAACTACAAACTAAAAAACTGCATTTTCCCGATCCCCAAATCGCTTGAATGCCTTCCCAAAACAACACCTTACTTATGAAGACTTCCTCCAACCACCATGGCAACAAATTTTCTTCTTTCTTCTGCAACCTATTTGGCCACCACTATGTAGTGTCCAAGAAAGTTACACAACATATTAAAGAATACAAGTGCCTGCACTGCCAAAAAGAAGTTACCACCGATGCAAGTGGCAAACTTTCTGCACTTACCCCCCAAATGCAGGACATTAATAGTACACTGGAAGACATGTACCGCAGAAGACAGGGAAGACAAGTTCCCCAAGTAGCATAGTATACTGCCGTACAAGCATAAAAAATTTCAAGGTTTATCCCGGAAATTGAGTAAGCAGTTTGTTCAATTCAGTCAAGTGCCCCAAGACCGTATTGTGAACTTTGAGCCTATTTTCGGGATTTTTTAGTTTGTAAAAGAATTCCACCCTTGGGCAGACAGCGCAATCTTTGTGTTGGCCCGCGTAATCAAATGAGCCCCTTCTCCTTTAGACGTCATGTGCCCAATTACGGTAAGGTTGGGGTTGGCTTTAATTTTTGGAAAGTCTGCCTGATCAATGGTAAAGAGCAATTCATAATCCTCACCCCCGCTTAATGCAATCATGGTGGAATCCATTTTAAATTCCTCTGATGTGGAGATCACCGTGGGGTCCAATGGGATTTTATCTTCGAAAAGATTACACCCAACATCACTTTGTTCACAGAGGTGTAGAATTTCCGACGAAAGGCCATCACTGATATCAATCATGGAGGTGGGTTGCACTTCAAGTTTTTCCAAGAGTTCCACTATATCCTTCCGCGCTTCGGGCTTAAGCTGCCGTTCCACCAAATAAGAATAAGGTTCCAGATCGGGCTGGCTGTTGGGATTCACCTTGAACACTTCTTTTTCCCGCTCCAATACCTGAAGTCCCAGATATGCTCCACCGACATCCCCGGTAACGACCAAAAGATCATTGGCCTTGGCCCCTGAACGATACACTATATTATTTTCGTTCGCCACTCCAATTGCCGTAATGCTGATCAACATCCCTTTGGTGGAAGAGGTGGTGTCGCCCCCAACCAAATCCACTTTGTACATCTGGCAGGCTTGGGCCACCCCTGCATAAAATTCTTCGAGGGCTTCCAACGGAAACCTATTCGAAACTGCAATGGAAATTGTGATTTGGGTTGCGGTAGCATTCATGGCATAAATGTCGGATAGGTTTACCATCACCGATTTATATCCCAAGTGTTTTAAGGGCATGTAGCTCAAATCAAAATGTACACCTTCCACCAACAAATCTGTGGAAACAATTGTTTTTTGGTCCTTGTGGTCCAGGACGGCAGCATCATCCCCGATTCCCTTAAGGGAGGAAGGTTGGCGCAATTCAAACTGTTGGGTAAGGTGTTTGATCAAACCAAATTCCCCAAGATTCTCCAATGCCGTGCGCTGCGGATTTTTGTCTTCTAGCATTTGGCAAAAGTAAATAGGATAATTATAAAATGGTATCTTTAAGTTAAACTTAAAATTGCTTTGAAATGGTAAAATACCAGTTTGCCATCTTGTTGAGTGTCATCTTTTTGGGATGTTCAAGCGATGATGGTATTGGGCCCGCTCCTGGTGATGGAAATAATGGAGGGGGCAATCCAAACCCAACAAATATTGGAACCGGTGAGGTGGCAAGGGGACTTACCCCATGCGACGGAGGAATGGCGGCCATTTATCCCTGTGATGGATATGATTTGTTGTTTCAGATGGATCTCTCGGCTTTTGCAGGGGCCTTTGGAAACGACATCTGGGGCTGGACCGACACTGCCAACAATAAGGAATATGCCTTGGTGGGGCTTGATAACGGTACTGCTTTTGTTGACATTACCGATACTTCCAATCCGATCTACATAGGAAAACTTCCAACAGCTACAGACAATAGTACATGGAGGGATGTAAAAGTATATAACAACCATGCATTTATTGTATCCGAGGCGGCAAACCACGGCATCCAAATTTTTGATTTGACCCGACTTCAAAATGTACAGAGCCCACCACAGGTTTTAACCGCGGATGCACATTATACGGGTATCGGTAACGCGCACAACATTGTTATCAATGAGGAAGCTGGATATGCTTATCCCGTGGGAACAGCCCGAAACGATGCCTTTAACGGCGGGGTCCACTTTATAAGTATTCAAAGCCCAACAAGCCCGCAGCCAGTAGGAGGTTATGGCACCAATGGTTATACCCACGACGCCCAAGTGATCACCTACCAAGGCCCTGATAACGACTATACGGGCCAGGAAATTTTTATTGGTGCCAACGAAAACCAAATCGCGATTGTGGACATCACCGATAAATCCAATCCAACAGAAATCTCTACGATTAGCTATGGAAATTTGGGATATACCCATCAAGGGTGGTTTACTGAGGACCAACGCTATTTTATCTTGGGCGATGAACTTGACGAAACGGATTTTGGGTTTAATTCCAGAACCCTGATTTTCGATTTTTCAGATTTGGACAGTCCGGTCTTGCATACCACATATTTAGGCCCAACTACAGCCATAGACCACAATGGATATGTGATTGGGGATGAATTTTTTCTTGCCAACTATACCGCGGGAATGCGGGTTTTGGATATTTCAGATATTGAGAACGAGAACATTTCCGAAAAAGCATTTTTTGACACCTTCACGGCAAGTGACACTCCAAGTTTTAATGGCGCTTGGAGCGTTTATCCATTTTTTGAAAGTGGCAAGATCATTATCAATGACATCAATTCTGGACTCTTTGTGGTTCAAAAATCCAATTAATTCCTTGCTATGAAAAAGTTATTTGGATGTCTCGCCATACTTCTGGTTACGTCTTGCTTATCTGATGACTCCCAACCTCTTCCTATTACTACCACCTTCGAGGGGGAAGTAGATTGGATGAAAAGCTTTGGGGGAAGTGGTGAGGACACGGCCCAATCCGTGATTCAAACGGCAGATGGAGGCTATGCGATACTTGGATTCAGCAATAGCATGGACGGTGATCTAGCTGGTAAAACCACCGAGGTGAATGACTATTGGTTGCTAAAACTAGATGCCGAGGGAAATCTTATTTGGGGCCGGACCTATGGGGGCACCAAAGACGATCGTGGGCAAAGCGTGATTCAAACCACGGATGGAGGGTATGCCATAGTGGGCTACGCCATGAGCGATGATGGCGATGGCAGCAACAATGAAGGTTTTCATGACAATTGGATTTTACGACTGGGCCCAAACGGGAATATTTTATGGGAAAAAAGCTTTGGCTTTTCGGGCCATGACCATTCTTATGATGTTGTTGAGACCTCTGATGGCGGTTTTTTCTTTTCAGGATTTTTGGATGTTACCTCTTCTGGGGGCGCGGGTAATGAAGGCAAGGGCAATTACCTCACCAGACATGGGGTAGGGGAATTTTGGGGCACTAAATTGGATGCCGATGGTAATTTGGAATGGCGCAGATATTTTGGAGGCACCAATAACGATCGCTCTTATGGTGTGGTCTATTCGGATGATGGCGGGTTTGTTTTGGCGGGAGCTTCGGAAAGTGATGATTTTGATATTACCAGTCCCAAGGGAAGCTATGACTTTTGGGTGGTAAAGGTCGGAAGCAATGGGGACTTGCTCTGGCAAAAATCCTTCGGTGGCACTGGGATAGATAAAGGATATGATATCGCAAAAACCTTGGACGGAGGTTACGTGATTACCGGAAACACCTTCAGTTCGGATACGGATGTATCCCAAAACCATGGCGAATCAGATTTGTGGGTGATTAAGTTGGGTTCGAATGGGAATTTAGCTTGGGAAAAAACCTATGGCGGGCTTGCCTTTGATGCCGGGCATGGGATATCTACCACAAGGGACGGAGGCTTTGTAATTGCTGGAAATTCCAAAAGCTCAGATGGGGACACTACCGAAAACAAAGGCGAGAACGACTTATGGGTCCTTAAAACAGATGCCCAAGGTACAATCGAATATCAGCAAACTTTTGGTGGCTCTGGAATCGATTTTGGATTTGACGCCATTGAAAGTGCCGATGGTAGCCTAATTCTGGTGGGAGAAACCGCAAGTGATGACTTCCAAGGCCTACAACCCAAAGGAATGACCGATCTGGTGGTCATTAAAATAAAATAAACTCCCTATTCCATAGATAACCCCTATTGGATTATACATTATTATAATGTTAGTTAATGCGGTAAAACCCTACTAAACACCTATATTTGTACGCTATTTAGAATAAATCCAAGTAGAATGATAAAAGTTTCGGAAACAGCCAAACAAAAGGTGGTAAGCTTGATGACGGAAGAAGGCTTTGATGCTGCAACGGATTTTGTCCGTGTTGGCGTAAAAAGTGGAGGCTGTAGTGGATTGTCCTATGAACTGAATTTTGATAAATCCGCCGCAGAAAACGACAAGGTTTTTGAAGATAATGCCGTGCGCATTATCGTGGATAAAAAGAGCTTCTTATACCTGGTTGGGACCACTTTGGAATATTCCGGAGGTCTTAACGGAAAAGGTTTTGTCTTCAATAATCCCAATGCCCAAAGAACTTGTGGCTGTGGGGAAAGCTTTTCACTCTAATTAACATTGTTTATTGTCAATTGGTCATTGACGAATTGTAAAGTATGGCTTATACAGAGGAAGAATTAAAAAAAGAACTGGAAACCAAGGAATATGAGTATGGTTTCTATACCGATATTGAATCCGACACCTTCCCCAAGGGTTTAAGCGAGGACATTGTTATCGCTATTTCCCAGAAGAAACAGGAGCCCGAATGGATGACGGAATGGCGGTTGGAAGCCTTTCGTATTTGGAAGGAAATGGAAGAGCCGGAATGGGCCAATGTCAAGTACGAAAAACCCAATTTCCAAGAGATTTCCTATTATTCAGCACCCAATAAAAAACCCAAATACAATAGTTTGGATGAGGTAGATCCCGAATTATTGGACACCTTCAAACGTTTGGGCATTTCCTTGGACGAGCAGAAGAAATTGGCAGGGGTTGCTGTGGATATTGTAATGGATTCTGTTTCCGTTGCCACCACATTCAAAAAGACCTTGGCTGAAAAAGGAATTATATTTTGTTCCATTTCCGAAGCCATTAAGGAGCATCCCGAATTGGTTAAAAAGTACATTGGGACGGTGGTTCCACGAAAGGATAATTTTTATGCAGCGTTGAATTCCGCAGTGTTTTCCGATGGATCGTTTTGTTACATTCCAAAAGGAGTACGATGCCCCATGGAACTTTCCACATATTTCCGAATCAACCAAGCTGGTACCGGACAGTTCGAAAGGACATTGGTGATAGCTGATGAGGGAAGTTATGTAAGTTATTTGGAGGGCTGTACCGCACCATCGAGGGATGAGAACCAACTGCACGCGGCAGTCGTGGAGCTTATTGCCCTGGATGATGCCGAGATAAAATATTCCACGGTTCAGAACTGGTTCCCTGGCGATAAAGATGGCAACGGTGGAGTCTTCAATTTTGTGACCAAAAGGGGAATCTGCGAGACCAATGCCAAGATTTCGTGGACACAGGTAGAAACCGGTTCGGCAGTAACATGGAAGTATCCTTCCTGTGTGTTGAAAGGGGACAATTCCATCGGGGAATTCTATTCCATTGCAGTGACCAACAATTTTCAGCAAGCGGATACAGGGACCAAAATGATTCACTTGGGAAAAAACACTAAGAGTACCATCATTTCCAAAGGTATCTCTGCCGGGCAATCCCAAAACAGTTATCGCGGCTTGGTGCAGGTGAACAGCAGAGCTGAAAATGCCAGAAACTTTTCGCAGTGCGATTCGCTTTTGATGGGAAATAAATGCGGGGCGCATACTTTTCCCTATATCGAAGCAAAAAACAAATCGGCCCAAATAGAACATGAGGCTACCACAAGCAAGATTGGGGAAGATCAGATTTTCTATTGTAACCAAAGGGGTATCGATACAGAAAAGGCCATTGCCCTGATCGTAAACGGATTTAGCAAGGAAGTACTGAACAAGCTTCCCATGGAGTTTGCCGTGGAAGCACAAAAATTATTGGAAATAAGCCTGGAGGGCTCAGTAGGATAGCCTCGACTCCGCTCAGCTTCCTGCTAGGTTGATTGAGCGTAGCCGAAATCAAATAATTCAAACAAAGAAGACAATTTTTGAAAATGCTAGAGATAAAGAATTTACATGCCAGCGTAGAGGACAAAGAAATCCTTAAGGGAATCAACCTTCAGGTAAATCCAGGGGAAGTTCATGCCATAATGGGCCCCAATGGGTCTGGGAAAAGTACCTTGGCTTCGGTAATTGCAGGTAAAGAAGAATTTGAGGTTAAAAAAGGAAGCATTGCCTTGGAAGGTGAAGATTTGGAAGAGTTGGCTCCAGAAGAAAGAGCTCATAAAGGGATTTTTCTTTCCTTTCAATATCCTGTTGAAATTCCAGGGGTATCGGTGACCAACTTTATGAGAACTGCCATCAATGAATCAAGAAAAGCAAGAGGATTGGAGGATATGCCCGCCAATCAAATGCTAAAGCTGATTCGTGAGAAATCCGAGATGTTGGAAATTGACCGTAAGTTTTTGTCACGCTCCCTCAATGAAGGGTTTTCTGGAGGAGAGAAAAAACGGAATGAGATTTTCCAAATGGCAATGATGGAGCCCAAGTTGGCCATTTTGGATGAAACGGATTCCGGTTTGGATATTGATGCGCTTCGTATTGTGGCCAATGGGGTAAACAAACTGCGCGGTAAGGAGAATGCCATTATCGTGATCACACACTATCAAAGATTGCTAGAATACATCGTCCCAGATTTTGTGCATGTTTTGCACGACGGAAAGATTGTTAAATCAGGAACCAAGGAACTGGCCTTGGAATTGGAGGATAAAGGTTACGACTGGATAAAGCAGGAGACGGTTGTATAGGAAACAGAATTGAGACTTCAGACATTAGATTTCAGAGTACTGATAACTGAACACTGATTATATGGATTTAAAAGATAAATTACTTTCTTCATTTATAGCTTTTGAGAATAATGTGGATTTGGATAGTCCAGTTCACGAGGTTCGCTCGGAGGCCATTAAAAATTTTGAAGCAAAAGGGTTTCCTTCCAAAAAAGAGGAAGCTTGGAAATATACTTCTTTGAACAGTATTCAAAAGGTGGACTTCAGCGTTTTTCCAAAGCAAGAGAATACGCTGGATTATAAGGATATAAAAAAGTACTTTCTTCACGAAATAGACACATACAAGATTGTTTTTATAGATGGTGTTTATAGTTCTTACCTATCCGAAACCACTCATGATGGAGTGGATGTTTGTTTAATGAGCGCTGCGTTTAGCAAACCCATGTACAAGCAGATCATAGAGCTTTATTTTAATAAAGTAGCTTCCAAAGATGAATCGCTTACTACCTTGAATACCGCTTTTAGTCGAGAGGGGGCCTATATCTATATCCCAAAGAACAAAGCACCAAGAAAACCTATTCAGATTGTACATTTTGCTACGGGCAACGAGGCGGCTATGATGCTACAACCCAGGAACCTGATCATTGCAGAGGAAAATGCGGAAGTACAGATTATAGAACGACACCAAAGTTTAACTGGGAATGAGGTATTCACCAATTCCGTGACAGAAATTTTCGCGGCCAAGGATGCCAATGTGGATTACTATAAAGTCCAAAACGATGCCAAGACCGCTTCATTGGTAGACAATACCTATATTGCCCAAAAGGACAACAGTGTGGTTAGGGTACACACCTTTTCGTTCGGCGGAAAGTTGATTCGCAACAATCTGAACTTCTACCAAAACGGGCAACATGTGGATTCCACCTTAAAAGGGGTGACCATTTTGGGCGAAAAACAGCATGTGGACCATCATACCTTGGTGCACCATGCGCAGCCCAATTGCGAGAGTCATCAGGATTATAAGGGAATTTTCGGGGAGAAATCTACAGGAGTCTTTAATGGAAAGATCATTGTGGACCAAATCGCCCAAAAGACAAACGCCTTTCAGCAAAACAACAATATACTTTTGAGTGATAAGGCCACCATCAATACCAAGCCCCAATTGGAAATTTTTGCAGATGACGTGAAGTGTTCGCACGGATGTACCATTGGCCAGTTGGACGAGGATGCTCTTTTCTACCTTCAATCCCGAGGGATTCCAAAAAAGGAAGCCACAGCATTGTTGATGTATGCCTTTGCCAATAATGTGTTGGAGAGCGTACGAATTCCAGAGGTAAAAAAACGAATCAACAAGATAATTGCCACGACCTTGGGGGTAAGAGTAGGTTTTGATCTTTAATGCCATTAGCAGTTTTTCGGATTCGCATGAGGCACCAAAATAAATCTAATTTCAATAGGCATTTACACGTTTTAACTGTTGGCACCTTTATTTTTCTTGTGCTAAACGTGTTTTCGCAAGATCAAAAATATGGGGTGTTGGCCGGGGGAAATTTCAGCAATCTGTTGGGGGATTACGAGGAAATTATCCCTTCTGAAAGAAGGCTTTCAATTCATTTAGGTGTTTTTGGAGATTTTGCAATATCCCCAAAAGTGAGTGTCGTACCCCAACTTATTTATTCCTCCCAAGGGTTAAGGGATACCGGGATAGCAACTGTATTTCCAACTTTTGAGTTTGAAAATGGGAATCTGGTCGAAGGAACCACAACTATTACGTCTGAAGGATCTTATATTCTTGACTATTTAACAGCTCCCATTCAATTAAAATATGCCGTGGGCAAGGACTTTAATTTGGTTATTGGTCCACAAGTGGCCTTTTTGGTTGATGGAAGATTTAGAGGGACCACTACCATTGATGGGGTTACGGAAAAAGACAATTCGAATGTGGATGTCTCGGAAAAGTTTGACTACGGGGGATTTGTTGGAGTTGCCTACAAACCTTTAAGCAAGATGTTTGTAGAACTAAAGTATTATCAAGGTTTTGCCGACACCAATAAAAATGAGGATTTTATTATTGGGGGTGACGTTACAATGCGCAATTCCATATTTCAAATGTCTTTGGGCTATTATATATTTTAATGGATGAAGGACTTAGGTAAAGACATACAAAAAATTCGGAAGGATTTTCCAATTCTTCAAAGGCAGGTCAATGGGCAAACCTTGGTGTATTTGGACAATGCCGCAACGTCACAGACCCCACAACAGGTCATTGATGTTATTGTGGACTACTACCATGGATACAATGCAAACATTCACCGTGGAGTGCATACCTTATCGCAAGAGGCCACTGATGCCTATGAGGAGGCCAGAAAAAAGATTCAATCCCATTTTAGTATTGGCAAACCCCATGAAGTGATCTTTACTTCAGGCACCACGCATAGTATCAATATGGTAGCCAATGGATTTGCTTCTCTTTTGAAGGAAGGCGACGAAATACTGGTTTCGGCCATGGAGCACCATTCCAATATTGTGCCATGGCAAATGCTGTGTGAAAAAACGGGAGGTACACTAAAAGTGATTCCCATGAATGAAAATGGGGAATTGGTCATGGAAGAATTCCATAATTTGCTTTCCGATAAGACCAAATTGGTTTTCTGTAACCATGTTTCCAATGCGTTGGGTACCATCAACCCAATTGAAGAAATAATTGATGCTGCGCACAATGTAGGCGCTGCAGTTTTGATAGATGGAGCGCAAGCCGCACCCCATATTAAAGCGGACGTGCAGGCTTTGAATGTGGATTTCTACACCGCATCGGCCCATAAAATGTGTGGCCCTACCGGGGTGGGAATGTTGTATGGAAAAGAGGAATGGTTGCAAAAACTCCCTCCCTATCAAGGAGGAGGTGAGATGATTGCAGAGGTGACCTTTGAAAAGACCACCTATGCCGATTTACCGCATAAATTTGAAGCGGGAACTCCCAATATTTGTGGCGGGATTGCTTTCGGCGCGGCACTGGACTATCTGAACAGCATCGGAATGGAAGCCATAGCCCAATACGAATCGGACTTACTTGAGTATGCCACGGAGCAGTTGTTAAGTATTGAGGGACTCCGGATTTACGGCACGGCAGAGGACAAGACTTCGGTGATTTCATTTAATATAGAGGGCATTCACCCATATGATATCGGAACCATTTTGGACAAATTGGGCATCGCCGTACGTACCGGTCACCATTGCGCCCAACCCATTATGGATTTTTATGGCATTCCGGGAACTGTACGTGCCAGTTTTAGTTTCTACAACACCAAGGAAGAAGTGGATGTGCTGGTGGCAGGAGTCAAACGGGCCAGGAACATGCTGCTCTAGCCTAAAGTTATCTTTATCATAAAGGTTTGATGGGCAGGAGCCTGAATTGTATTTTTGAACAAAATTAATAGATGACCATAGCTGAATTACAGGAAGAGATTGTTGATGAGTTTTCCATGTTCGATGATTGGATGCAGCGGTACGAATACATGATCGAACTTGGCAAATCCCTTCCTTTGATCCAAGATCAATATAAAACGGAGGACCATATCATTAAAGGTTGTCAGAGCAAGGTTTGGGTACATGCTGAGCTAGACACTGACAAATTGGTGTTTACAGCGGATAGTGATGCTATTATCACCAAAGGGATCATAGCGATTTTGATTCGTGCTTTTAGCAATCAGAAGCCTCAAGATATCATTGATGCCAATACAGAATTTATTGATGAGATTGGACTTAAGGAACATTTATCGCCCACAAGGGCCAATGGTTTGGTAAGTATGATCAAGCAGTTGAAGTTGTATGCCGTGGCCTATCAGACACAGTTGAATTGAGTTTAGAAGGTTAAGAGTTTAGGAGTTTATAGGGCTTCTAAACCAATAAACATCTAAACACCTAAACTAAAAAAATGAGCGAAGAAACCACTATAGATATCCAAGAACTCGGCGAGAAGATCGTTGGGGTGCTCAAGACGATATACGACCCAGAGATTCCAGTGGACATTTACGAACTGGGATTGATCTACGACGTGTTTGTCAATGAGGATTACGATGTGAAGATTCTAATGACCTTGACCACACCCAATTGCCCGGTGGCCGAAACACTTCCGGTTGAGGTTGAGGAAAAGGTAAAATCCTTGGATATATTGAAAGATGTGGAGGTGGAAATCACCTTTGACCCCCCTTGGACCCAGGACTTGATGAGCGAGGAGGCGAAGTTGGAGTTGGGGCTTCTTTAAGCAGCAAGATGTGTTCCGAACGGATGCTGAGCGAAGTCGAAGCATGTGCGGAATCCAGATAACTTAAAAAGATTCCCGTTGGAGTTTATACTGAGCCTGCCGCAGTACAGGAATGACATATGGAAGAAGAAATAAGAAACCGCGTAGCCGAAAGCAAACTGATCACCTTTGACCTTGAGGATCTCTACCAAGAAGGTCGCAGGGAAGTTGTGGATATAAAAGACTGGCTGCATGAGGGTCTTATTCTTCGTGAAAAAGAATTTAGAACCCATTTGGACGAACAGGACTGGTCCAATTACCAAGATACTTACGTGGCCTTGACCTGCTCCACAGATGCCATTGTACCCGGTTGGGCTTATATGCTGGTAACCTCCAAATTGGCGCCCTTTGCCAAAAAAGTGGTGGTGGGGAATTTAGAAACACTAGAGGCTTCGCTTTACCAAGAACAACTTTCCCAACTGGACTTGGAACCTTATAAGGACAAACCCGTTATTATTAAAGGCTGCTCCAACAAACCCGTACCGGAAAATGCCTATATTTTTGCCATGACGCAAATACAACAAGTGGCCAAAAGTGTAATGTATGGGGAGGCCTGTTCTGCGGTGCCGTTGTATAAGAGGAAATAAAAAGCCGCCCTTTGGGCGACTTAATATCTTGTAGGAACCTGCTATTTCACAACAATGGATTGAGCGAAGGCACTGGTGTTGCTGGGTAAAATAATCTCATCAATGATTTCTCCATTTTTATCCACCAACCATACTGTTGCTACCGAAATTTCATTATCATTTTCTGATTGACGAGATCCTACCACATAAGCGATACCATCAAATACTGACACAGCATGTGCTTCGGAATCTTTTGATTCGCTCGTTAGGTCTATTTCCAATTCATCGTTAATCCATAGTTTAGCCATATTAGTGCTCCAATCAATCCCCGCCATATAAACATCAGTTCCTTCTACCACAATAGATTTTACTACAGAATTATGGTCTAAATCTCCAAGCTCATATAACAATTCATTGTTGATCCAGGCTCTGGCAATATTCCTAGGTGGATTAAATTGCTTTCCATAGCCAGCTGTATAAACACTTGAATCATCGACTATAAAAATAGAATGGGCGGCTGCACCATCTGCAATATCGGTAGCTATTCCATCTTTCCAATATTTTGCTACCAATTCGTTTGATTCGTTTTGTTCTCTGCCAGCAATATACAGTTCACCGTCGTACAATTCTATATCATAGGCATTTGCGCTTTTGGTTTCATTGCTCAGTATATGGGCATTTCCATTTTTCCAATACATTGCCATATTTTTATCGTTGTTTTGAAAACCTGCTACATACACATCTAAGCCATCTAGAAACAGAGCTCTCGAATAAGCATTATTTTGGCCGTTGGTTAGAACATCAAATAGGGCTTGATTTTTCCACACTTTTACTAAAGTACCATCTTCAGTATAGTCCACACCGGTTGTGAATATGTCCGTGCCTTGAACAAAAATATCGTATGCCGCAGTTGAGGTACCATCGATAATTTCAAGAAGTTCTCCATTAATCCAAATGGCTGCGGTGTATTCATCACCATCATTTTTTTCAATAAATCCAGCTACAAACATACGTCCAACTACAGTTACTGCAACTGTTTCCGTTAACTCTCCAATAGTTATGGTAATTTCTGCTTCCCCAGCCTGCAATGCGGTCAAATTTCCATTTTCATCTACCTCAATGACATTTTCATTATCAGATTCATAGGAAATAGTAGGGTTTTCAAATTCATCCCAATTGGTAATCTCTGGAAATTCAGCAGTATCCAAGGTGTGTAACTCCATTGAGGTTGTTGCCAGCTCAATGGATTCTGGCCCAGTGACCTCATTAGTCACAGTAAAGTTAGCGGTGCTCTTGGCCTCTACACCGCCTATGGTCACGGAGATTTTCCCTGTTTCCGCACCATTGGGCACGGTAATATAAAGTTCGGTACCATCGGAATTGGCACCGGTTATGGTTGCTGCTGTTCCACCAATTGCTGCGGTGGCATTTAGGGTTGTTAAATTGGTTCCTATCACAGCAACCTCGGTGCCAACAGGGCCACTGGGAGGCGTAAAACTTGTCACCGTGTGCTCAGCTCCCGGAGGTGTGGAATCATCATCTTTTTTACAGGCCACAACTACAATTCCTATCAAAAGCAGCATGGAAACGAAGTAGGCAATCTTTTTCATTTTTTTTGGATTTTAGGTTAAAGGGGCAAGGAAGTATAAAATGGAGATGGTTATAGGCGCCAATTGACGGATGCCCAGTTTGGATTGACGTATGGGGGTTTTGGGTTAAGGGTTTGTGCGGTAAGATGCTTAAAGTTAAGTCTCAAGTAAATAAAAAAACCGCCCACTTGGGGCGGCAGTATTTAAGAGGTGCAATTTTGACTAGAGCTTTACAAAAATGGAATAAGCCTTTGCATTATTGTTATTCCCATCATTTAAATTGAAAAGGGTTTCATCGTTTTTCCATACTTTAGCAATGGTATTTTCATAGCCTACGGTATAGACGTCATTTTTATAAACAAATACATCGAAAGCTTCTCCTTCGCCATTTTCTGGAGTAAGAAATAGTCCGCCGCTTCCCCAAACTCTTGCTTGATAATTACCATTTTCCATTTCCTCACTACCTGCGATACGATATTCCAACGTTTCTGGATCTTTGAGAAAAATTGCCGTTTTATAGGAATCCCTAATTTCAGAGGTTCCTAGGAAGGTGCCTGATGAGCCGTGTCTCCATAGAATAGCCCTATTTATATTATTATATTCACGATTGCCTACCACAAAGACTACATTATCGTTACCAATTGCAAGGTCATAAGCCCTACCACTATTTAGACCTGAAAGATCAAAAGCTTGATTGTCAATCCATAGTCTTGCAATATCTCTATCGTCATTTTCGTCGTGCTCATACCCAACAGAGTACACTGCCCCATCAGCAACCTTAATTGAGTTTGCCTCAGCTGGGGACGTGCCATCTGTAAATTCATATAAAACTTGACCGTCTTTCCAGACCATTGCTTTGGATATACTGTTTTCTCCTACGCCCATCGAGCCTGCAACATAATAACTTCCATTGTCCACAATGATTGAATTGGCCTCAGCATAGCTACTTCCGTCTGTAAGATATTGGGGGATACCATCTATCCATACGGTTGCTTTATCCTCAATTGATTTTCCTGCAACATATATAGTTTCACCATCGACGTAAACAGAGTTGGCGGAACTGGCATGTTGCAAATCCTGTGGAACACCATCTATCCATAATTTAGGAACGTCGTTTACGCCATCCGATATATAACCCACTACATAGGTATGCGGGTTGGGTACAATCTCAATTGTTCCTATAGTTTTTATGGTTCCCTCATATTCCAAGGTGATATCCCCAGAAATTGCCCCTTCTGGAACTTCAACTCTAATGTAGTCCGGTTTTATAACCGTAATTGCCCCAACGACATTGCCAGAAAAAGTAACAACATAAGTTCCCTCAGAATTAAAGCCACTACCTACCACGGCAATAACATCTCCAGGATTGGTTTCATCAAAACCAGTATTGTATATATCCTCCACAGTCGGAAAAGATGATTCCTCACTTTCGGTTACTTCAAATTCGCCTCCTGTATAGTTATCACCATTGTCCATTACGCTTATTTTCCCGGTTGTTGCCCCTTCAGGTACAATGGCGAATATTTCGGTATCGGAAGGAGTGCCATCAATGGTCATTGTCGCATTCCCTATTTTAACGGTTGGGGAACTCCCAAAATTTTTACCTATTATCCAAACCGTTGTTCCAACAGGGCCTTCGATTGGACTAAAACTATCGATTTTCAAGCCACTGCTATTGTAATTGCTGTCCTCGCTGCTGCAGGCCGCGATAAACAGGAATATTGCCATTATGATCACTGCCAAAAAACTTATTTTTTTCATTGTTATCTACTTATATATTAATAGAGTGATAAGAAACTGGAAAGTGGACGTATTCAGGTGACCCAATTGACGAATGCCCTGTTTGGATTGATGGATGACTATTCTGGCTCAAGGGTTAAAGGAAAAAGGAGCGGAATTGATAGTTATATGTGTTTTATCAGATATCAGACATGAGACATGGGCCGCTAAACTTAATTTTGAACTTGAACTTGATTTTGCAATCAGATATTAAGTGTGACATTTCATAATTTTGCGGGTCTAAGCATTAAACTCCATACTATGAAACGACTACTTTTTGCAACAGCACTGCTTACTGCACTTTTGTCCCAAGCCCAAACGGCTGAAGAAATCAAAGCCGAAATGGCTCCCAAGAAAGATTCCATTGCCGCTATCCAGGGCAGGGTAGATGGACTTCAAGCTCAATTGGATGCACTTCCAGGATGGAAGGTTGGAGCCTTTGGCACTATTGGCGGAAGCTTGTCCAACTTTAACAACTGGTTTGCCCAAGGGCTGCCCAATAACAGTTCAGGGACCATTGGGTTTACCGTAAATGCCTTTGCCAATCAACAGGAAGAAAAATTCTTTTGGCGCAATGCGGCCAATATCAATCTAGGTTGGGTAAAACTGGACGACAAGGATGATTCTACCGATGATGACGGATTCCGAGAAGCTACGGATGTGTTCAACATTTCTTCGCTTTATGGGAGAAAACTCAGTGATAAATTTGCGGTTTCCGGACTGGGTGAATACCGCACCACCATCTTGAGCAACTTTAATGATCCTGGATATTTGGATTTGGGTGTTGGGGGAACTTGGACACCGATTACCGATCTTGTGGTGGTCATCCATCCATTGAACTACAATTTTGTGTTTAGCAATGAGGATACGATATTCAATTCTTCGCTCGGGGCAAAGATTGTGGCGGACTATACCAAGAAATTGGGAGCGGTTAGCTTTAAGACCAATTTGTCCATGTTCCAAAGTTATGAGAGTGGAGATTTGAGCAATTGGACCTGGACCAATTCGTTTGCCTATACCTTATGGAAAGTAATAGGGGTAGGGTTCGATTTTGGTTTACGGAACAACAAGCAGGAAACGCTCAACTATATTGTAAACAATGCGCCGACGCCAAATCCCAATGCAACCTTTGACACTATCGACAATGAGTTGCAAACCTATTGGACTTTCGGGTTGAGCTATTCGTTTTAAGGTGGACGGAAAGAAATAATTACTCTGCGGCAGTTCGAGTGTCCAGAATGTAATTCGGGACATATCGAGAACTGGAGCGCACCTTTTATTCCTGGGTAGGTCTTATGGTTTGACACAAATTTACTCACCACTATAAGCTTCCACAATCAAAAAAGCCCTCAAAATCGAGGGCTTTTTTGTGGGGTTATATTACAAATTTGGGGTGTTTTTAAGCCAAGGTCTAAGTAGGTTAGGTTTATGGAAGACCAGGTTGTAACACTAACACTTAAAAACATTATGAAAGTAATTTTTCTGATGCTTTCACCTAAACTTTTGTTGTGAACTTTCTAAAAGTTGTGGTGGAAAAAGATGTCGGTTGCACTTCATCGGAAAACTGTGCAGCTTGTCTAAATGGCAGTAGTGATTTTCTATCCCTCCTTTGTACGAATTTAGCTGACAAAGTGAATCATTGGCACAATTTGAAACTCCTGTATTAGCAGATTTTTATTTTTCCAGACAAATTGCTTTGTGGAAACCTACCTTAAAAAAGGTACCTTTAATAGCATAATATTTTGGAGATGAAACAATTAGCTCTCCCCCTTCTATTTTTTTTTAATACGCTCTTGTTTTCGCAATCAAAAATTGATAGCCTGCAACAAGCCTTAAATGATGCCACCCACGATACAGTCCGCATCAAGACTTTGCATCAACTTTATGCCCTTCAGCGATATAACCAAAAGGACAAAGCAAAGGAGGCACTATTAAGTTCGATTGAACTTTCAAATAAACTCGAAAATGTTGGACTGCAGGTAGAAAGTTATAATAAGTACGCAGAATTCCTGAGAACCCAATCTGAGAACGATTCGGCAATTAGTGTATATGGTGTCAGTATGACGTTGGCTGAAAGAGCCAAATTACATGGACCAATATCTGATATATTTAACGGACTTGGATATATCTATCTACGGAAGGGCAATTATCAAAAGGCCCTGGAATACCACCAAAAGAACCTATCCCTATCGATTAAACTAAAGGACGATCTTAGGATGGCGTGGTCATATGGTGCCATAGGCAGCGTATACAATGAAATGGGTGAGTATACAAAAGCCATGGAAAACTATGTGCTGTCTTCTAGAAAACACCAGGGACTTGAAAACCACAGGGATTATGCTGTGAACCTGGCCAATATGGGAATGCTTCAAAGAAAATTGGAAAATTTTGATAGTGCCATGGCTTATCTCATTAAAAGTGACAGTGTTTTTGAAGCACTGGATTTTAGACCGGGGAGGGCCTTTGTACTGACCAATCTTGGACTTATTTCACGAAATATGGGCAATTTGGATGATGCGATTGATTTTAACAAAAAAGCATTGTCCAACTATATGGCCATGGGAAACAAAAGTCAAGTTGGAGAAATTTACCACACCTTGGGAACCATATACTTAAAACAAAATAATTATGGTGAAGCCCTATCCCATTTTCAAAAAAAATTGAAAACCTCGGTTGAAGTAAAAGACTCTGTCGGGATTTCGAGAGCGCATAGGTTTATAGGCGATTGCTATGGAAAACTTGGTGAGCTCCAAAAAACCGAATCAAGCTACTTGAAAGCTATGCAGGTAGCTACCGCTTCCCATAACCGTTTAGGTAAAATGCGTGCCCACAAAGCACTGTCCGGCCACTATGCGGCTTTTGGGGACTTTGCAAAAGCCTATGCCAACCAAACCGAATACGCTATCTTAAAAGACAGCCTATACACTAAAGAAAAAAGAGAGCTCGCATCCGAGATTGAAGCCAAATATCAGAATGAGGAAAAAACCAAAGAAATTGCTTTGTTGGAATCGGAGCAAAAACTGCAAACCCTTCAGCTTACCCAACGGGTCAATGAGCGTAATGCCATCATAGCATTTGCCATTGTTCTGCTGCTTCTGGCGGCCTTGCTCTTGAACCAGTATCGAATCAAACAAAAGACCAACAGGGAACTTAGGGAATTGGATGAATTGAAGTCCAATTTCTTTGCGAACATCTCGCATGAATTTAGAACACCCCTAACCTTGATAAAAGGTCCTATAGAACAGTTGGAACAAAACCCTTCCATGGGACTTGGAATGGAAAGTATCAAGATGATCAGACGGAATACCAATAGGGTGCTGCAGTTGGTCAATCAACTGTTGGATCTGTCCAAAATTGACAAAGGAAGTTTACAGTTGGAAAATGCCGAAGGCGAAGTGTACAAATGTTTGAGAGGAGCAGCCTCCTCCTTTAGCTCCTATGCCGCTCAGCGAAGAATTGATTATAAAGTACACATTCCACATGAAATCTATTGGGCCTCCTTTGATCGGGACAAATTGGAGAAAATAGTATACAACCTATTGGGGAATGCCTTTAAATTTAGTGATGACGGAGGCACTATTTCTTTTACCGCCAGTTATGATAACAACGAATTGCGTATAGTTGTTTCCGATACCGGAAAGGGAATTCCAGAAGATAAGCTACCCTTTATTTTTGACCGTTTTTACCAAGTAAAACAGGAGGCCACCAGAGAACATGAAGGTTCAGGGATTGGACTTTCCTTATCAAAGGAACTAGTAGCCCTAATGGATGGCACAATCACAGCCTCTAGCAAAATAAACAAGGGCACCATCTTCACAGTTGCGCTTCCCATTCAAAAAATAAAGACCGGCACCTTACCCAGCGAATCTGCTTCCAAAACCAAGCAAAATGATGTGCTGCCTAAAAAATCGTTCGCTTTGGAACGGCCGAAAGTCATGGATTTGCCCAAGTTGCTGTTGGTAGAAGATAATCCAGACATGTCATATTTCATCAAAGAACATCTTCAAGGGCAATATCAAGTAGAAGTGGCAAAGAATGGAATGATAGGCTTGAAGGCGGCAAAACAAAACCCGCCAGATCTCATTATTACAGATGTGATGATGCCGGAAATGGATGGGGTGGAATTATGTCAAGCCCTAAAATCGAATTTTGAAACGAGCCACGTACCTGTGATTATGTTAACTGCAAAAGCGGGTAAAGAAAACAAGATTGAGGGACTGGAAACAGGAGCAGATGACTACCTCACTAAACCCTTTGATTCCCAAGAATTACTGATAAGGGTAAAGAACCTAATCCAACAGCGAAGAACACTTAGGGATCGATTTTCGAAAGAACATTCCACAATTGACCCCAAAGAAATAACCGTTACTTCTATTGATCAAAAGTTCTTGGAAGGACTACTTGAGCTCTTGGAGCGGGAATTTTCAAATTCTAATTTTGGTGTACAGGAAATGCAATCAGCACTTGCATTGAGCAAAACTCAACTTCACCGAAAGTTAAAAGCCCTTACTGGAGAATCTCCTGGGGAACTGCTCCGCAACTTCAGATTAAAAAGAGCAGCCCAACTACTTTCAAAAAAAGCAGATACGGTTACCCAAATTGCTTATGCTGTTGGCTTCAACAACCTATCTTATTTTGCCAAATGCTTTAAGGAACTTTATGGGGTCCCACCCTCGGCATATTAGCGTATTTTGACTCAAACGGGACCCAAGTGTTATCATTTGGAACTACTAGAATAGCAAACCCCATTGTTGAGATCTAGTTTTGGATTGTAAAATGTTCCTCAAATTTTATAATCCAAAATATGAGCTATGTATGTACAAGATCACCATGCTTTTTGGGGAACCATTAAGTACAAATTGCAAGGGATATTGATTTCCCTTTTGATTCTGATTCCACTATCCTGTAGTAGTGATGACTCTCAAAACCAAGATCCGACTCCAGAAAATCCAGGTTCGGTTTCCGGGATTGTAGAAGATGAAAATGGTCATGTTTATCCAGGGGTCGAGTTAAACTTGACCAAAGGGGATGAGACTACAACTGCCTTTACAAACTCGGAAGGGAATTTTTTGATAAAAGCCAAATCCAATGGAG
The DNA here is from genome assembly GCF_023502235.1 of Flagellimonas myxillae. Lineage (GTDB taxonomy): Bacteria > Bacteroidota > Bacteroidia > Flavobacteriales > Flavobacteriaceae > Flagellimonas > Flagellimonas myxillae. The sequence goes on from NZ_JAMFLY010000002.1 coordinate 302,108, forward strand.
CCCACAACCTTTCACTAAAATTGCCTTTGTCCACGGAAGCTGTAAACGCAGATATGCTTTCAGTCAATATTACCGAAGACACTGAATCAAAAGCAGACTTTGTAATTCAACCTCAAGCCGTAACTGCCCATTTGAATTTTGGGAGTGTGCAGTTGCTGGAAGAGATAGTGGACGAAAACGGAAATACCCCAATCGCCTCCAATGAACCTTTGTATGCCGCAAATATTTTTGATGCCCCGCTGGGGATGCTTACGGCGATTACAGCTCCTGATGACCATCACGTAACTCTATCGGAATTTAAAAAAGCCAATGGGGAACTATTGGTGTATTGTGATGGGGACAATGCTACGCTCCAAATCATGTTGGAGGGAATGATTCCGGATGGCACCTATACATTTTGGTTGGCCTATTTGAACAAGCCCAGAAAGGTTGGGGAGAACATTGATTTTATGAATGATTTTGTTAACCTCACGAATCCACCTGTGGGGGCTTCTAATGGAACAGAGAACATAGCCGTTGCGGATGCTTCTGGGGTGATTGATGTGGTCCTAGAACATGATTCCTGTATTCTTACCGATGAGCCAGCTCTGGTGATTCCGATTTTATACCACATTAATGGAAAAACTTTTGGCGGGGGCCATGTTCCAGACCCTGAAGAGATGGTTCATATGCTAGCCTACTTCCAATAATTCAAATGTATAAGAACACTTAAATTTTAATCGATGAAAACAGCAAAAAATATTTTGATTTACACAGGCATGCTACTCTTCTTATTGGGTTGTAGCAAAGATGATGATGGATCGGGTTCCACCATAACGGCAAGCACACAAACTTTTGAACTAAATGGGGTAAATAATTGTAATACATCCAGCGGAAGTGGTAGCACATTTGTTATGACCATCCCGTATACTTCTTCGGAGGGAGTCAGCATTGAACGGCTGCAAATTACTACAAAGGTATCTGGAGGTGACACTGAAAGTAAAACCAACACCCAATTTACCGATAACGGGAACAGCATCGTTTGGGCATCCTGTTTCAGGTTTGGTTCGCAAGCTTGGGTCGAGTACGAAGTGCGCCTGGAAGGGAGTGGGGGTTCTTCAAGCAACCCAACTACCGTGAGGATAACTAAACCAAACGGAGCAGACTAATACTGATCCAAATGCTCTGGATATAAGAAATTATTATACGGAAACCGGGTTACATGGATGTCCCGCACCTCATTGTATACCCGTTTTCTAAATTCGTCCAGATTTTCCTTGTTCAGGGCAGAGATAAAAAGGGCACGATCACCAATTTTACTGAACCAGGTTTTTTTCCAATCCTCAATGGTGAAATGAACGGAAGTTCGCTCGGTGACCAAGTCGTCCTCGTCCAGTTCCTCGGCTTGGTATTGGTCAATCTTATTGAAGACCATAATGGTCTTTTTATCCACACTTTTTATTTCATCTAAAATTTTATTAACGGAGTCTATGTGTTCCTCAAAGTTTGGATGACTGATGTCTACCACATGGAGTAACAGATCAGCTTCCCGTACCTCGTCCAAAGTACTTTTAAAACTTTCCACCAATTGGGTTGGCAACTTTCGAATGAATCCCACGGTATCACTCAGCAAAAAGGGAAGGTTTCCGATGACCACCTTTCTAACCGTGGTATCCAAGGTGGCAAAAAGCTTGTTTTCGGCAAAGACATCACTCTTGCTTATCACGTTCATTAAGGTGGACTTGCCCACGTTGGTATATCCCACCAATGCCACCCGTACCAAGGCACCGCGATTACCTCTTTGGGTTTCCATTTGCCGATCTATCTTAGTTAGCTTTTTCTTTAAAAGGGAAATTCTGTCACGAACAATCCGTCTATCTGTTTCAATTTCCGTTTCCCCAGGACCGCGCATTCCAATACCCCCACGTTGCCTTTCCAAGTGAGTCCACAGACCGGTCAAACGAGGTAGAAGATATTCATATTGGGCCAGCTCAACCTGGGTGCGTGCATAACTCGTTTTGGCCCGCTGCGCAAAAATGTCCAAGATCAAGCTTGTACGGTCCAAGATTTTGCACTTAAGGATTTTCTCAATGTTGTTTTGTTGGGCAGGGGAGAGCTCATCATCAAAGATGACGGAACCAATCTCATGGTCCTTTACGTATCGCTGTACCTCTTCCATTTTTCCACTCCCGATATAGGTCTTGGGATTGGGGACATCAATCCGTTGGGTAAACCGTTGGGTTACCTCACCCCCGGCAGTATAGGTCAGGAATTCCAATTCGTCCAAATACTCCTTGACCTTCGTTTCCCCTTGATCCTTATTGATCACTCCAATAAGCACCGCCTTTTCATAATCTATGGCCTTCTTTTCTAGCATGAAATTGATTAAAGTGCAAATCTAATCAATGTTTTGGAAGCTGTTTTTTGTACTTTGTGTTTTTGAAGTTTATATCGAAGTAAATCCCATTTATCTTGAAGCATACGGAAGATAGGTTTGTTATTGCCTTTTATAATCTGGAGAATTTTTTCGACACCCATGACGACCCCCACACTTTGGATGATGATTTTACCCCAGAAGGGAGAAAGGCATGGAACGAAACTAGATTTAGAAAAAAATCGAAAAAGCTGGCAAGGACGATTTCCCTGATAGGGAAGGATTACAGTTCCGAAGTTCCCGTTTTGGTTGGTGTGGCCGAGGTGGAAAACAAAAAGGCCTTGGAGGCAATTTTAAAGGTTAAGGCTTTAAAGGAGGTGGATTACGACTATGTGCATTTTGATTCCCCGGATGAGCGGGGCATAGACACCGCGTTGATTTACCATAAATCCCATTTTAAGGTGCTGGATGCCGAGACCATTCCACTAATGATTTCCAACGGGGACGGGGAAAGGGATTATACACGGGATATTCTTTATGTTCATGGAAAGCTGCATGAAGAGGAGGTACATCTTTTTGTGAACCATTGGCCATCCCGAAGGGATGGAGCGGATGAGACCGAACACAAACGAATCAAAGCCGCAGAAACAGTCTTGAGAAAGATTGAAGGCCTTCAGGAAGAAAACCCCAACTGCATCATTATGGGTGACTTTAACGATGACCCCAATTCACCGAGCATCCAAAGGCTTATGGATTCTGGGAGGTTTGTAAACCCCATGCAACAACTTTTGTCCCCGAAATCCGGGAGTGCCAATTATAAAGGGGAGTGGAGCTTGTTCGACCAAATTATACTTTCCCATAGTTTTTTGAACTACGAGGCCGGCACCCACAGTTTTAAAATGGCAAAGATATTTGCTCCTAAATTTTTAAAGGAGTGGAAGGGAAAATATAAAGGCAATCCGTTTAGGACTTTTGTGGGCAAAAAATATCTGGGAGGGTATAGTGATCACTTTCCGGTTTATGTAGTATTGAAGGAAAACAATTAAAATTTAAAAGAAAGAAAAATACTACACCACAACATTTGATAGTTTCACAACACACAATTTTCTAACTCCGTGTATTTCGTCGAAATAAAGGGTGTTTTCGTCGATGGAATACCAGCTCATTCTATTTTTGTAGTCCAAATCTTACTTAACCAAAATTATGGACGGCAAAAAACCTACATGGGCAACAGGACTTTTTTCTTCCGCTTTATTACTTCTTTTCAACCTTTATTTGGGTCATGGACAGACCGATGATCAAAGAACGCTGATACGCTCCAGTTATGATCAGGGTAAGATGGAAGCTCTTATTTCCGAAATGAAGGAAGAATATCAAACCAAGGTTTCCAGAATCAACAACATAATTGTTAGCAAGGGATGGAAGCATTCCGAAAAACAGAAAGATGGTACTGTTGTCGCCCTTAAAGATTTTGGGCCTGATGGCACCCCGTTATTCTATACTACTTTAAACGACCCCTCCAAGCAGGTCTCGCGCGCGCATACGTTGTATACCAATGGTCTTTTGGATTTGGGACTGGATGGTAAGGGAATGTTTGTGGGTATTTGGGATGCTGGAGTGGCCCGTACGACCCATCGGGAATTTGATGGCAGGGTGGTCGTTGGTGACGCATCCGAAGAGGTGGACGAGCATGGCACCATGGTGGCAGGGAATTTAGTTTCCTCTGGAGTAAAGCCCAACGCCAAGGGTGTTGCCTATAGGGCAAATGCCGTTTCGCACAACTGGACGCGGGATAAAATTGAAGTGGCCGAAGCCGCTTCCAATGGCTTGCTTTTAAGCAATCATTCCTATGGCATTATGTCGGACCGCGTACCGGACTGGTACTTTGGTGCCTACATTAAGGTTTCGCAAGATTGGGATAAAATAATGTACAATGCTCCCTATTATCTTATGGTGACCGCTGCAGGTAACTCACAGAGATCCATGGACAATGAAAGTCCCATTTATGGCAAAACCTCTGATGGCTTTGATTTGTTGTTGGGATTTAACACGGCAAAAAATGGGCTTACCGTAGCGGGGGCCTATACCGATGTAAGTAATAAGGGCGAGCTTAAAAATACCGAGGTGGCCGCTTACAGTAGTTTGGGGCCTGTAGATGATGGAAGGATTAAACCAGACTTGGCAGGAGATGGTTCCTCTATATTGTCCACGTCTTCGGATGGGGACAAGAGCTATATTACTTCCTTTGGAACTTCCTTAGCAGCGCCGGGAGTAACGGGGTCACTTTTGTTACTTCAACAATATCATGTAAAATTGTTCGGAGAATTTATGAAAGCAGCAACTCTTAAAGGGTTGGCCCTGCATACTGCGGATGATGTTGATGCCAAGGGACCCGATTATAAAATGGGATGGGGCGTGATGAATGCCAAGGCTGCGGCCGAACTTCTTCAGAACAAGGACTACAGTTGCTTGGTTGAAGAGCAGACCCTTTTGGACGGAGAATCGTATTCCGTGACCATAGAGGCAAAGCAAGGAGAAGATTTGTTTGCATCAATTTCCTGGACAGATCCTGAAGGAGAGGCAATCAACAGGGGAGTGCTGAATGATGGAGCAGCAGCATTGACCAATGATTTGGATATTCGCATCACAAAAAATGGAGAAACTTTCTTGCCTTGGAAGCTAGATCCAAAACAAGCGGCCAAGGCCGCCAACAAGGGGGACAATCTTGTGGACCCTTATGAGCGTATCGAGATACCCAATGCCAACGGACAATATACCTTGACCATTTCCCATAAGGGAAGTTTAAAAAATGGGATTCAGGATTTTTCCTTGATTGTTTCCGGAGTAAAGGCCTCACTGTGCAGTGTTGAGATTCCAGAAAACTTGAATTTGGTATCCTCGAACGACAATGGAGTATCGATCAGCTGGGACGAAGCTGAGGAAACCCTTTTTGAACTTCAATACAAAACGTACAGCGACTTGGATTGGCATAGCCAAATACTTTGGGAAAACAACTTGGACCTTACCCATTTAACGCAAGGCCAAGTATATCAAGTAAGATTACGTTCAATATGTACTGAAAATGCGGTTTCAGAGTTTTCAGATGAGATTCAGTTTGAGTTTAAAGGAGCGGATACCGAAGTTTTTGAATATGAGCGGCTGGGCCACAACGAGGCCTTGGAAGTGACTATTTTTCCCAATCCAGCGGTAGATAGCATTACGGTGGAGGCCAAATTATCCAAAGATGCCGTCTACAGTATAGTAACCACTTCGGGCAACATCATTAAGAAAGGGCAGGCGAGGGGCCCAATAGATGTGAGCTGTTTAGCTTCTGGACTTTACGTTTTGGTGGTGCAAGACCATGCAGGTCTTAAGAGTACCAAGTTTTATAAAAGTTGATCATGATTTACTCTATGAGATTTCGGTCCGAGGGGATTGTTTCATCCCATAGGAAAACCCGGCAAGCCCCCTTGCTAGCATACTTTTACACATCTTCAACAAAAAAAATCGCATTGTTGTTTAGATCATAGAACCCAAATTCATGAGTGTTCCATGGAGTGTTTCGTCGCAACTTGTGGTCTGGCACCGTCCCCCTTTGGACAAATTCTTCAAAAATCGGCTGGATGTTCTTTACGAAAATCTTGATCACGGAACCTCCCAAGAGAGGGTCATCTTCGGTATCGGCATGCCACTGTAGGTGGAGATGAAGGTTTTCCCTTTTAAGACAGGCATACATTTCGTCTTTGGATAATGTTTCAAACCCCAGGTGTTTGAGGTACCAAGCCACATCCCGTTCTATGTTTTGGGATGGCAATACTGGGGTTATTTCGAGAAGTTGTGTCATATACTTTTTATTTCTTCATCGGAAAGAAGGGTTTCATTTCTTAGTTTGAGAAGTACTTGGGCGGTGGTGATCACGTCCAATTCACAATAGGAGATGATGCGGTCCAAATCGTTGTTTTTGTAATATACCTCCCTGACCATGCTCCCATCCATGTCTTCCTTGGGGGAAGGGACTCCGAGCACGTGCGCCAACAACTTCAAGGAAGTGAAATGCTTGTAATCACCAAATTTCCAGAGTTCCATGGTATCCAAATGGGGAACCTCCCAGGGTTTTTTTCCGAATAGGTCTAGCTTGTAGGGTAAATTGATGCCATGGATCACCATTCGCCTTGCGATGTATGGAAAATCGAACTCCTTCCCGTTATGGGCACAAAGCAAGTGTTTCGTCTGGCTAAAATGTTCTTGGAGCAAGGTTTTAAATTGTTTCAATAAGCTGGGTTCATCACCATGAAAGGAGGTAACCCTAAAGTTTCGGTTTGAGCCTTTTGAGGTAAAGTATCCCACGGAAATGCAGATGATTTTTCCAAATTCGGCCCAAATTCCAGCGCGTTCATAGAATTCTTCCGGAGTGAATTCATCTTTTCGTTGGTATTGGGTTTTTTGTGCCCAAAGCTGTTGGGTGTTTTGGTCCAACAAATCAAAATCAGGTTGTTGGGGCACAGTTTCGATATCCAAAAAAAGGATATGTTCCAGGTTAAGTTTGTAAAGCATGATAGCGTATTAAAAAAGAGCCATCTGTTTGGCAGGGCTCTCATGTTCCAAAAGCCATTTTTTGCGGTGCAGACCGCCAGCATATCCGGTGAGGTCGCCATTGCTTCCAATTACTCTATGGCAGGGAACAATGATCCAGAGTGGGTTTTTGCCATTGGCAGCAGCTACTGCCCTTATGGCCTTGGGGTCGCCTAAACGTTTGGAGAGCTCAAGATACGAAATTGTTTTTCCGTAGGGGATCTCTTGCAGCAATTCCCATACTTTTTTCTGGAATGGAGTGCCCACTGGGCTCAATTTTAGGTCAAAATTCCGTCGTTGGCCTTCAAAATATTCTCGAAATTGATAGACAGCGTCTTCCAGGACCTCAGGGATTATACCAATAGGTACTTCGTAATTCAAAACCGATACCGATACAAGCCCATTTTCATCACCTTTAAATTCTGAAATTCCAATAGGTGTTTGTAAATAAGCTATTTCCATCACTTTACTTCATTTGAATCTTCAATAAGTCCCAATCGCTTGGCGCGAGATTCCCAGTTCTTTCTGGCTAGGACTTGAAGGTCTTCAACGTTGTCGCTTTCGTCCATTATTTCCAAACCAAGAAGGGTTTCAATCACATCCTCTTGGGTAACAAGCCCGCTGACCGAGCCATACTCGTCCACGACCAAAGAAACATGCTCATTTTGTTCCACAAACTTTTCAAAAAGCATAGGAATAGGCTTGTTTCTATTGGTCACCAAAATTTCCCGTTTAATAGTTCCCAGTTTTTCCTTTCCTTTTTTGTTGATAATGGCTTCGAGCAGTTCGTCCTTTAGGAAAAAACCCGTGATGTTGTCCATACTGTTTTTATAAAGTGGAATTCTGGAAAAGCGCAATGGTCTATTGGCCTCAAAAAACTCTTGGATCGTAGTATCTTCCGAGGCTATTTTCATAACAGTTCTTGGTGTCATCACGTCTTTGGCCAGGATTTCGTCAAATTTCAATAGGTTTTTGATGACTTTGGACTCAGATTCCTGAAACACTCCTTCCTCATGGGCAATTTCAGTCATTGCTGTAAAATCCTCCCTGCTAAGGACACTTCCATGATGTCCTTTTTTGCCAATAAGTCTGGTGAACAATTGCAAAAGCCAAAGCAATCCCGTCCATTTGAGCAGAAATACCATAATGCGTAAAGCTTTGGCCGTAAAATTGGCTAACTGTTTCCAGTATGTGGCACCAATGGTTTTTGGAATAATCTCGGAAGCCACCAAAATCAATATGGTCATTATCGTAGATACCACCCCGACCATCAAATCTTCCGTAAACTCAATGCCAAAGACGGTTCTGGTCGTAGTTCCGTACAAGTTGGCGTAGGCGACTTTGGCCTGCACGCCCACCAAAATGGCTCCTACGGTATGGGCAATGGTATTTAGGGTTAAAATAGCAATTAAGGGTTTGTCAACATCTTTTTTGAGCATTTCCAGCTGCTCTGCATATTCCTTGCCCTCCTGTTTTTTAAGGTTGATGAAGGTTGGGGAGATACTTAGGAGTACGGCTTCCAAAATGGAGCACAGAAATGAGAAAAAAATTGAAATGAAAGCGTAAAAAAGGAGAAGACCCATGCGTTTTATCTAGTTGTACTAAGGTAGCGAATAGGAATGAATTCCAATACGATTATTGAACAAGTGCGCTGTAAAAAACATCCTGCAGGGCAGTTCTAATATTGAGTCCGTAAAGCTTGCGATGTGTTCTGGAGGGGTAGACCCTATTGGAAAGAAAAATAAATACCAATTGGTTTTCTGGGTCGGCCCAGACAAAAGTTCCAGTAAATCCACCATGTCCAAAGCTTTTAGGACTTGCTTTTGGAGAGGGATATGCATCTGCGATTGCCAATGTATCGTTGCCCAATAGGGGTTTGTCGAAGCCCAGCCCCCTTCGATTTTCGTTTTCTGGATACTGGACTTGGATAAAGTCTTCAACCACCGATTTGGAAATAATCTGTTCTCCATCCAAGGTGGCGCCCATATTTTGGTAAAACAGCATGATTTTTGCCAAATCCTCCGCGGTACCAAACAGACCCGCATTACCAGAAACCCCACCCAAAAGGGAGGCATTTTCATCGTGCACCCAACCATGAGTCAAATCTTTCCTAAATAAAGTATCCATCTCTGTGGGTACAATTTTATTCGGGAAGTTCTTGGTCATGGGATTAAAGCCCAAGGTCTTGCTGCCTATGGGGTCGTAAAAGGTGTTCTTCAAATAAGTTTCATAATCTGTTCCGGTGAGAGTGGAAATAAGTTCTGGGTAAATCAAAAAGGTAAGTCCGGAATAGCGATACTTTTTTTCAGGAGAAACCTTGGAGCGATTGATCATCCGGTAGACTTTTCTTAGAAACCTATTTTTAACATATAGCCCTTCATACACCTGCTTTTGAAATTTTTTGGAAGGCTCAGTGCGGACAAAACGTTTCTTTATTTTTCCATTTTTCATCGCCTTGTCCAGGAAAATTATATAGGGCACCAAGCCTGCTTGATGGCTCAGAATCTCTCGTAGGGTTAAGTCTTTTTTGTCCTTACGTTTGGCCCAAGGCTTCCAGTAAGTGCTGAATGGAGCATCCAGGTTTAGTTTTTTTTCGTCGACCAATTTCATAAGCGCGGGAAGGGGACCTGTGATTTTGGTCACCGAAGCCAAATCGTAAATATCATCGAGACCAACTTTTTGGACACTGTCGTAGGTATGGTAACCATATGCCTTGTGAAACACAACCGTATCGTTTTTGGCCACTAGAACTTGTGCCCCCGGAAAAGCTTGTTCCATTATCCCCAGTTGCATTATGGAGTCCACCTGGTGGTTAATGAATGTTTCATCCATTCCAGCTTCTTCAAGACTCCTATAATTCAAAGGGGTTTGGGCTATGCCTAAGTAAATACATCCTAAAAGGCAAATCAATAGTAGGGTTGGGTTTTTCATTTGTAGTCGGATTGGATTGTAAAATTAGGCTAAAACACTAAAGGTTACACCATTGTGGAACGACTTGGTCAAATGTTTTACATTTTTCTTAATTTACTTGTGCTGTTCATCCAATCAAAAATGAAACAAATACGCTTTATAGTTGTATTGAGTGCCTGTCTTCTATTGTGCCCTAAACATTCCTTTGCCCAAGACAAATTAGAGGCATCCAAACTGGCCAATGCGGAAAAGATCTATTTGCAACTAAACAATCTGATCCATTCGGTAGGACAAACATTATGGTTCAAGGCGATTGCTGCACGGAGCGCAGATCATCAATTGAGTACGATGAGCGAAGTGTTGTACGTGGAGTTAATCGATTTTGACCAACGTATTGTAGACAAAAAAAAATTGAAACTTGTTGAAGGAATTGGTCATGGGTCGTTTGAATTAAAACCTAGCTATGCGCCTGGAAGATATTTGGTTAGAGCGTATACCGAGTGGAATAAAAATTTTGGCGACGACTTTATTTTTTCGGAATACATTGAGATCACCAAAGCCGAAATTGTCCAAGAATCCAACAAGGCCATAAACAATATAGTGCTCACCGAATTGCCAGGGGATAGCATTCAGTTGAGTGCGACCATTCTACCGCGTTTGATCGATCCAAATTTTAGAGGGAAACTGAAAATGATCATAGAAACTGATGACATTAAAGATTCTGTAATTCTGGAAAGAAATAGAAAAAAGATATATCAACTCAATTATGTCATTCCCAAGGATACTTATCAAGCTAAACTAAAACTGGCCTTGGAAGGAATCAAGATAAAGAACAACAATATTGCCTTCGTAAATTCCTATAACCGCACAGTAATAGTGGATAAGGACAAAATTGATCTTCAGTTCTTTCCGGAAGGAGGGCAAATGATTCATAATGTAGAAGGTTTAGTGGCCTTTAAGGCCATTGATTTTAATGGACAGGGAGTACCCGTTTCTGGAGTTATCGTGGATAAAAATGATGCGGTCGTTACTACATTTAAAAGCAATAATCTGGGAATGGGAACCGTCGCTCTTAACGGAGATGCAAGTGAAACCTACCATGCTCAAGTAGTTGTTGGCGACAAGGTATATAGCTACCCTCTCCCGAGAGTTTTGGTACAAGGATATGCCTTGAAAGTGGTTTTTGCTGGAAAAAATGCATGGATGCAAGTGCAATCGAACCGAACAATCGATAAGAAGATCTATATCACTGTTGAGCGCAGAGGGATAAGATACAAACAGCTTGAGTTGGAGCACAAAAACCAGTTATCTAAAGTAAAGATACCAAGAGACAGTCTCCCCGAAGGCATTGTCAAAATAACAATCTTAAACGAAGAACGTGTGCCGGTTTGCGAACGTCTAATTTTTAATGAATCGAACCAAAAGCGCTTGTGCTTGGATGTAAAATCAATCCAAAAAACTTACGAACAACGGGAAAAAGTGGCAATTGGGATTACCACTTTAGGGGAAGAGAACAAGCCCGAGTTGGCAAATACTTCGGTTTTGGTTTTGAACAAGGCCATAGCAGACCAGGAAGCTATTCGCCCCAATATTTTATCCTATTTTTTGTTGACCTCGGAACTCAAAGGCGTCATCGAAAAACCAAATTATTATTTTGATTCCAAGAATCCCACGCGATTGAGAGACATGAACGCTTTGATGCTGACCCAGGGGTGGCGTTCTTACAAATATCAAAAGTTTGATCAGGGGGTTGATTACGAACACAAACCGGAAAAAGGCCTGTATGTTTCTGGAACTATAGTGGAACTCTTAAACAGTAAGCGGAAGCGAAAGAAAGAGGTTGATTTGACCATGATGGCCTTCGGGGACCCCAAACAGGTTTTTACCCATACCGTAGACAGTTTGGGCCAGTTTCACTTTACCATTGATGACACCTACAAGGAAGAATTGGAACTATTGTTTCAAACAAAAAAGGAAAATGGAAAGAAGAAGGAATATACCATTTCCATCAATACACCGAAACCTCCCCGAATTGGATATGATGAAAAAAAGGCGGTCTTGACTGCTGACACCCTTATATCCAAACAGTACATTGATAAGATCCTGGATCAACAAGGAATGGAAGAAGCGTTTGAAGTTGGGGAAAACACCATACGCTTGGACGAGGTGGAACTTACGGACTATCGATTAACCCCAGAGCGGCAAAAAATGATGGATCTGCATGGTGAGCCAGATCTGGTTATAGAGGACAAAGAACTGCATCAGGAAATAAAAAAATGGTCGCATGGACTTTTTAGCGTCCTGCAGTTTAGCTATCCCGACGATATTTACATTAGGCAGGTAGGAAGATTGGAGAACCGGTTTCAAGTCGCAACTGCGATGGGGAGCGATTTTTCATTTATAATAATTGATGGCATTCCGGTCCAAATTGAAAACTATTCCTTAATTGGCACCTTACCAACGGAAGAGATAATGAGCGTGGAAATCATCCAAAATCCGAAGTATCCCAGGCGATATATTTCGCAAGTTTTTGGAACTCCTTTGGCGTTGGACCCTTCGGTCCGAATTTCCTTCATAAATATCTTTACTTATTCCAAAAAGGGTCTTTTTAGCGTCCAGAGAACCATAGGGATGAACAAAAAAGCCATTCAAGGATTTTCTCCGCAGAAGGAATTTTACACCCCAAAATATGATAATCTAGAACCATCCGATTGGAGTATCCCCGATATGAGACCTATGGTATATTGGAACCCAAATGTAACCTCCAATAAGTTAGGGAAGGCTACTATAGCATACTATAATGGCGATGATATTGGGGAAATGCTCGTTGTTTTGGAATCCATTACCAAGGAAGGCAAAATAGGTTACAGGCAGTTCTCCTATACGGTCACGGAAAATCTAAGTAAGTAACTGCACTACGTCCTTGGCAAAATAACTGGCTACGATATTAGCCCCTGCCCTTTTTATGGCAAGGAGTTGTTCCATCATCACCGCATCATGATCCAACCAGCCTTTTTCAGCTGCCGCTTTTAACATGGCATATTCGCCGGAAACTTGATACACGGCGACGGGCACATCCACCTCATTTTTAATTTCCCGAACAATATCCAAATAGGGAAGACCTGGCTTTACCATGACGATGTCGGCACCTTCGTCCACATCCATTTGGGTTTCCCGAATGGCCTCGAACCGATTGGCAGGATCCATCTGATAGGTCTTTTTATCCTTGGGCACGTTTTCAATATCTACTGGGGCAGAATCCAGGGCATCGCGGAAGGGGCCGTAATAAGCACTAGCGTATTTGGCGGAGTAGCTCATAATTCCAATGTTGTGGAAACCTTCGTCTTCCAGCGCTTCACGAATGGTCATGATCCGACCATCCATCATATCGCTTGGTGCTACAAAATCCGCTCCAGCTTGGGCATGTGAAACACTCATTTCGGCCAGTACCTCGGCAGTTTCATCATTTAGAATTTGACCCTCGGCCACTATGCCGTCATGCCCATAAGAGGAAAAGGGATCAAGTGCAACATCGGTCATGACCAGCATTTCCGGGCATGCATTTTTTATGGTTTTAATGGCCCTTTGCATTAAACCTTCGGGATTAAGGGCTTCTGTTCCTTTATTGTCCTTCAGATTTTCAGGCACCTTTACAAACAACAATACAGCGCAAAGTCCCATTTTCCATAATTCACTGACCTCTTTTTCCAAATGGTCCAAACTCATTCTATAATAATTGGGCATGGAAGGAATCTCTTCCTTGACCCCTTTGCCTTCTACCACAAAAAGGGGCACCAAGAAATCATCTGGGGTGATTACGGTTTCACGAACCAATCTTCGTACGGATTCGGTTGCTCTTAATCTTCTATTTCTTACAAGTGGATACATGTGCGGATGTATTTAAAGCCAATGCTTGATAATTGTTTCTATTTCTTCAACGGGCCTATGTCCAAACCAGTGGTCAAGAATGGTATTTTCTTGGTCAAAAAGTACAAAAGTTGGAGTTCCCCTGAATTGATTCAATGTAAAAGTAACAGGGATTATGGGATTCCTGTTTAGGTAGTCCTTTATATTTTGATCAAATTGCTTTTGTTCCTCTATTGAGGCATCGCTATAATTTGGAAAATGGTTCCCAATATGGGTTATATTTTCTGGGTTGATAAACGAAGCATCACTCAACACATCCATGGTGATTGGGAAATTTATTGTTGGAAGTTGTAGGTCATTGGGGTGGGCTTCAAAGGCTTTTTTGGTTTCACCAACCAAAATCTTTTCTTCCAGTAGCAAGCGGGTATGCTCTTCGGTGTTAAGTTGAAAATCCTCAAAGGCGGTGGACATTCCCAAAAAATTGATTTGGTCCTGGTACTTTTCGGACAAGTGGTTCATGATTGGAAAGCCATAGAAAAAACATCCAGGGCAGTTCACCTGGAAAACAAACAGAAGATTGCGCTTGCCAAGGGAGAAATTACCTTGTAGAAGGGATGAATATTCCAGTCTCAGTTTTTTCATGCTGTTAATCACGGCTTGACACGAATTTCTCGAATTTTTGCAAATGGAGTTGCGTGTTCGTTGTTTGTCAGATATTGGGTTTAGATTTCAATTTCTCCAATGAGATAAGGCACGGCCTTTCCGGAAATTTTGACACGCTCTCCCAAAAACTCACAGATCAAATCTCCTCCTCTTTTTGATAGTTGTTTTGCTGTTAGTTTGGTTTTGCCCAGAACCTTGGCCCAATAGGGGGTCATGGTCGTATGGGCGGATCCAGTTACCGGGTCTTCGGGGATTCCGCATTGTGGGAAAAAGGCCCTGGACACAAAATCGACCTTGTCCCCTGGGGCGGAAACGATCACTCCCCTACAATCCAGTTGGTTCAGTAAATGAAAATTGGGGGAAATTGCTTCAATTTCCTGTTGGGAATTGTATATCAATAGGTAGTCGGTCTTGCCTTTTATTGTTTTGATGGGTGTTAGTCCGATGGCGTTGTTTATTTCTGATATTCCCCTTAAGGAAGCTGTTTGGTCCGTTGGAAAATCCAGAGTCATTAACCCATTTGCATGGCGCTCAACAGACAGGGCTCCGCTTCGCGGTGAGTGAAAGTTGATGATTTTCTCAGGAACCCCATGATAGTGGAATAGTACATAGGCCGTGGCCAAGGTAGCATGTCCACATAAATCCACTTCGGTTTCCGGGGTAAACCAACGCAGCTCAAACAGGTTGTTTTTTTGTACGACAAAGGCGGTTTCGGCCAAATTATTTTCTTCGGAAATTTGCTGCATCAATTGGGAGTCCAACCAAGAATCGAGAATGCACACAGCCGCGGGATTTCCTCCAAAAACATGGTCTGTAAAGGCGTCTATTTGGTATAATGTTAATTTCATTTCTAGTCTACAGCTTACGGTTTATAGCTATAAGTCTTGCTTTATCTTTATTAAGGAAGCCAACATTTTCTTTATCTCCTGGATTTTTGACGATAAGTTACTAAACTGTTTGTCGTTAATAAAGTTTAATTCCTTGGATAGCATGATAAGATAATCCAACTCAAGGGCAGAACCTGAAGAAATGTAAAGAAACCGAGTCAACTCTTTTTGAGTTTCTCTACCACAACCTTCTGCAATAATAGCTGGAATGGATATAACCACTCTATTGATTTGTGACACCAAACCGAATTGTTCTTTTTGAGGGAAAGCACCGGTGGCTCGATACACTTCAATTACCAAAAGATGCGCCTTTTGCCAAACTTTGTAATTTCTATAATCGACCATAAGCTGTATTGCTTAAAATTTTTACCGTAAGCTGTTTACGGTATGCTTAATTAACCCACTCTTTGGGTGTTTGTAAAACATTGATCAAGTTCTCCTCCTTACTGCCAGGTTCCGGATGATGATCATAGTGCCATTGTACATGGGGGGGAAGGCTCATTAGAATACTTTCAATACGGCCATTGGTTCGCAATCCAAATAGGGTTCCTTTGTCATGGACCAGGTTGAATTCCACATAACGCCCACGACGGATTTCCTGCCAATCCCTTTGTTTTTGATCAAATGCAAGCTCTTTTCTTTTTGTAACGATTGGTATATAAGCTTCTAGAAAACTATCACCGACTTCTGTAACAAAGTTGTACCAATCCTCCATCTCCATCGCTTCTGATTTTTTGCAGTAATCGAAAAAAAGTCCGCCCACTCCACGGGCTTCATTTCTGTGTGAATTCCAGAAGTACTCATCGCACCTTTTTTTATATGCGGCATAAAACTCAGAATCATGGGCATCGCATGCTTTTTTGCACACCGTATGGAAATGCTTCGCATCCTCTTCAAATAAATAATATGGGGTTAGATCTTGCCCTCCACCAAACCATTGATCTACAATAGCACCGGTTTTGTCATACATTTCAAAATAGCGCCAATTGGCATGGACCGTAGGCACCATGGGGTTTTTGGGGTGGAGAACTAGACTTAATCCGCAGGCAAAAAAATCGGCATCTTTTACACCGAAATATTGTTGCATGCTCATGGGGAGCTCGCCATGCACGGCAGAAATGTTGACACCTCCCTTTTCAAAAACATTGCCATTCTGGATTACTCGAGTCCTTCCACCACCGCCTTCTGGACGTTTCCAAAGATCTTCCTGAAACTTCGCCTTGCCATCCACTTCCTCCAGCTTGGAGGTAATCGCATCTTGCAAATTTTGAATGTAAGCGTAAAATTTATCCTTCATTATTCTTCAATTATGTGGACCAATGTGTTCTTGTGATTATCAAGTGCCGCTTCCCGATCAACCAGGATGGAATCGGCTGCCATTTTCGCTATGGTATCCACTGCTTCATCTTCTGACCTTTGTGAATTATCCTTAAAAAGTAAACGACCAATTTGGTTATTATGCAAATCCATTTTTTTGGCCAACTCCTTATTGGGAAATGCCGCTTCGTGCCAGTTGGTTATTTTTTCGGTCCAGGCTAAAACCTTATCCAAATTTTTGTTCCAATTTTGACATTCCTTGGCTATGAGATAATTCCATAGTGCATGTCGAAAAGCATTGGCAATTCCATTTTTATGATGCGCTGTTCCATACAAAGCAGTGGAAATTCGCATACTTTTTTTTGTGGCTTTCAGGGTTGGTAAAACAAACAAGGGATACCAAAATCCAAGGAAGACGACATGCGCCAACATTTTAGGCCTGACCCGTTTTAATACCCGTACCGGATTCACCCTTTGAACTCTTTTACCGCATCTATGAAGGCCTTGGCGTTTTCCAATGGAATGGTTGGAAGAATACCATGACCGAGGTTCACGATATACCTATCCTTGCCAAATTCCCTTATCATCTGGGTCACCATCTCTTTTATTTTGTCGGGCGGAGATAATAGTCGCGCAGGATCAAAGTTGCCCTGGAGGGTAATGTTGCCTCCAGATAAATAACGTGCGTTTTGGGCGGAGCAAGTCCAATCCACTCCCACGGCCGAAGCTCCGGATTGGGCCATTTCACGAAGTGCGAACCAACAACCCTTTCCAAAGACGATTACGGGAGCTTCATCCTTCAATGCATCAACGATCTGTTGGATGTAGGGCCAAGAAAATTCTTTATAGTCGACAGGGGAAAGCATACCTCCCCAAGAATCAAATACCTGAACCGCGTTTACACCAGCTTGTACTTTGGCCTTTAGATAGGCAATGGTAGTGTCGGTGATTTTTTGCAGCAGTTGATGTGCTGCTTCAGGTTGGGTGAAACAAAAACCCCGGGCCTTGTCAAAACTTTTGCTACCCTGTCCTTCCACACAGTAGCAAAGAATGGTCCAGGGAGATCCTGCAAAACCGATTAGAGGAATTTCATCGTTCAATTTCTCCTTGGTCAAGGTAATGGCTTCCATCACGTAGCCGAGGGTATCCTCGATATTGGGGACTATAACTTTTTGCAAATCCTCCTTATTTCGGATGGGATTGGGAAGGTAGGGCCCAAAGTTGGGCTTCATTTCGACCTCAATGTCCATGGCTTGTGGAATAACCAATATATCGCTGAACAATATGGCCGCATCCATGCCATATCGGCGGATGGGCTGAACGGTAATTTCTGATGCCAGTTCTGGGGTTTGACAGCGGGTAAAAAAGTCGTATTTTTTTCGGAGCTCCATAAACTCTGGAAGGTACCTACCCGCCTGGCGCATCATCCAAACAGGGGGGCGGTCTACTGTTTCTCCTTTCAAAGCTCTTAGGAACAAATCGTTTTTAATCATATTGCTTAAAGTATTTTATGGCTTGGACCAACACGTTTTCCACGGTTGGTTGGTTGGCAATGGTAATTTCCGCGGTATAATTTTTGGCCTCCTCGGCAGTTGAGTTCCCAATACAGAAAAGGCGGCTATTTCCTATGTTGTTCTCTTGAACAAAGCTTTTTATTCCACTAGGGCTAAAAAACATAATGCCATCAAAAGCGCGCTTAAACTGTTTTGGGGTAAGAATGGTATTATAGGTTACAATTTCAGTATACCGAATGTTATTTTTTGACAATTCCCGTGGTAAATCGGGTCTTCTCATATTTCCACAAAAAAACAGAAATTGTCCACTTTTGTGGTTTTTTAGGATAAAATCAGCTAAATCCAGTGCATTTAAGCTCATTTTCACCACTTTTATCCCATTTTCTTCCAATAAGCGTTTTGTTTTTTCGCCTACACAAAAACTCTGGTAGTTCGAATAATTGCGCCCTTTGGAACGATTTAAAAATGCCTGCACAGCATTTTTACTGGTAAAGACCAAATGATCACTTCCCTCGGGAATATCAAAGTCCAAGAATTCGATTTTTAGCGCATTGTGTTCCACAATTCCAATACCCGAATTGAGAAACAGCTCCTTTTGTGCAGGGGTTAGTATTTTAGTGGAGAGCACTGTCTTCATTTCGTATCCCTTCCATCAATTTGTCACCTCCTTTGGCCAAGATTTCTTTTGCATACTCTTCTCCTAGTCGGCTGGCATCCTTCAGAGGAACATTCTTTTTTATACCGATTTTCTTGCTTCCGTCTAAAGAAAATAGGGCACCTTCAAAATATACTTCTTGGTCTTTTAATTGCGCCAAAGCTCCAATGGGTGCGGTACATCCGCCTTCAAGGGTTCTCAAAAAATCCCGTTCAATGGCTGTTGCAACTTCGGATGGGGTATGATTTAGTTTTTGAAGTGCATCCAATGAAAACGTGTCATTTTCCATGGCCACGACCATCATCGCACCTTGGGCAGGGGCCGGAACCATCCAATCCAAGTTCAAGGCCTCCTTGGGTAAAAGTTTTATGCGTTCCAACCCGGCCTTGGCAAAAATCGCACCTTGCCAGTCATTTTCGATAAGTTTTATAAGTCGGGTATTTACATTGCCTCGTAAATCAACCACCTTGTGGGTCGGGAACTTATGTAACCATTGCGCCTTTCTGCGCAAACTTCCTGTTGCAATGGTTGCTGGAATGTCTTTTTCCAAAAACTCAAGTCCTTTATGGACCAGGATATCCTGGGCAACAGCTCTTTCTAAAACCGCAGCCTGAACAATTCCCTTGGGCAGCATGGTTGGAACATCTTTCATGGAATGAACAGCGATGTCCACTTGTCCTTTCAACATGGCGATGTCCAGGGTCTTGGTAAAGATTCCCGTGATTCCCAATTCGTATAGGGGTTTGTCCAAAACCTGATCCCCCGTGGACTTAATAGGTACCAAGATGCTATCGTAACCTAGATCACCCAGTTTTTGCTGCACGGTATTGGCCTGCCAAAGGGCCAGCTCGCTGTCACGGGTACCAATTCGGATGATCTTACTCATTCTGTGAATCGATTTCTAACTGGAACACTTTTTGGATGAGCTCCAAACTGTCTTGGGTGTCCACCCCGGAACTTTTAAGGTGATTGGCAAATTGCTTGGTTATTTTTTGAATAATCCGACCGGAGATAAGTTCGGCCTGATCTTGATCGAAATCCGATAATTTCTTGGAGTGAAAATCGATTTCCTCAGCTTTCATGGTATTTAGTTTGTCCTTTAGCGCATTAATGACCGGGGCAAATTTGCGGGTCTCCAACCATTTCAGAAAGTCTTTTTTAACTTCCTCTATGATGGTCTCTGCTTTGGGAACAAAGGCTCTTCTTTTGGCCAGGGTTTCATCCGTGATTTGGGAAAGTTGATCCAAATGGACAAGGGAAACATTTTCCAATTCCAAGACATCGTCCGACACATTTTTGGGAACGGAAAGATCCAGGATAAGTAAAGGTTTTTTGGCATAGATCAACGCCTTGGAAACTGTTGGAAGTTGGGCGCCGGTGGCCACTACCAGAATATCGGCCTTGCGAATCTCTGTTTGAAGATCACCGTAATCCTTAACGGTCAATTGAAATTTTCCTGCAACTTCCTCCGCTTTTTCCCGGGTTCTATTGATCAGGGTGATGTGCGAGTTGTTGGAATGTTTTACCAGATTTTCGCAGGTGTTTCTTCCGATCTTCCCAGTTCCAAACAACAGGATATTCTTATCGGTAATATTGGGGACATGGTTAAGAATGTACTTTACCGATGCAAAGGCGACCGAGGTGGCTCCCGAAGAAAGTTCGGTTTCATTCTTAATACGTTTACTGGCCTGAATCACGGCATTGCACAATCTCTCAATAAAGGGATTTGCCATTTCATCTTTTTTAGCCCTGTAAAAGCCTTGTTTAATTTGACTGATGATTTCAAAATCCCCGAGAATTTGACTATCCAGACCCGTACCCACCTTGAACATGTGGGCAATGGCATCATGGTTTTTGTACACATAGGCCACTTCCTGAAACTCTTCGACACTGCCTTGGGCCTGGTCGCATAAAAGTTTGATAAGTTGAAAAGGATGTTGGGCAAAACCGTATAACTCGGTCCGGTTGCAGGTAGAAATCGCCAGAAGTCCATCTATTCCCTGTTCTTTGGCTTTGGACATAATCCTATCTATCGATGGAACATCCAAGCTGAACTTTCCCCGAACCTCGGCATCTGCCTTCTTATAGCTCAGCCCTATGGCGTAGAACGAATTATGTTTGGAAATATGGTAACTCCTCATAAAGGATTGAAAATCGCTCACAAATGTAACCTCACTATTTTTGAAAAAATAACGCTAGAGGAACAATAAATAACGCAAGACTGCCAATAGAGCCAACTTTTGTTCGTAATTTGCCAAAAACACTAATTTTATTGATGCTTTGAAGGATGTTTCGAGCTATTTAGAGCCATTCTAAATTAAACTATTGAAGAAATTAAACCCAAAGTCAGGATGAAAAATGTCGCTAAAGGTTCATATAGTGAAGTTTTAATTGAAGAAGGCTTTTATGTGCTTAAAATTCAGAACGATACGGATCAGACCCAAATGGTTGAAAGGGAAATTGATAGCTCCTTTATTCAATTTCATTTTTGTTTGAAGGGAGGCGGAAGGTTCAATTTCAATCAAGGAAATTACCAGTTGGAAGTTTCTGAAGAAAACTCGCTGTTGCTCTACAATACCCAAAAAGATCTACCGCTCAACCTGCATTTATTTCCAAATTCTTGGTTGGTATCGGTGGTGATGACCATAAGAAAGTTCCATTCCCTTTTTTCCAGTGAAGCCAATTACATCCCATTTCTAAGTGATGACAACAAGGAAAAGAAATACTACTCCCAAGAGATTGTGTCGCCCGCTATGGCAGTGGTTCTTAATCAACTTATAAACTACAATTTACATCCTTCTATCAAGGAGTTGTACGTTAAGGCCAAGATTTACGAATTAATGTCACTATATTTTAATAAGACCAAGGATGCGGACCTTGAACAATGCCCGTTCTTGGCCGATGAAGACAATGTAAGACGAATTAAAATGGCTAAGGAGATTGTGATTTCCAGAATGTCCGAACCCCCGACCTTGGTAGAACTTTCCAAAGAAATTGGATTGAGCTTGAAGAAATTAAAAGAGGGATTTAAACAAATTTATGGTGATTCTGTTTATGGTTTTTTATTTGATTATAAAATGGAATATGCCCGAAAAATGCTTGAAACGGGAAGTCACAATGTAAATGAGGTAGGGCTAAAAGTTGGATATAGCACAGCGAGCCACTTTATTGCCTCGTTTAAAAAGAAATATGGCACTACACCCAAAAAATATTTAACTTCAGGCACTTAAAAATTTGTCATGAATTCCTACAAGCTTTTATTGCTGGCCCTTTGCATGGCCCTGTTTACAAATGCCCAAGAAAATCCAAATTCAGGTGAAGCCAAAGAAGTAATATTACCAGACTTTGTTTTGGTTTTTAGTAAAACCAGTGGGTTTCGTCATAAATCCATAGAAAAAGGGATGCAGACCATAAGGGAAATTGGGAGAGCCAACAATTTTGTCGCCTTACAAACAGAAACTTCGGCCGATTTTAATGCCGAAAACCTTAATAATTTTAAGTTGGTGATTTTCCTGAGCACCACCATGGATGTACTCAACGATCAGGAACAGGAAGTCTTTAAAAACTATATCAACAAAGGCGGAAACTTTATGGGAATCCATGCCGCCACGGATACTGAATACGACTGGCCCTGGTACGGTAAAATGGTCGGGGCATATTTTGAAAACCATCCCCGGCAGCAGAAAGCCAGAATTGAAGTTGTGGATCGTACCCACCCGGCAACCGTGCACCTAAATGATGAATGGTTTCATTTTGACGAGTGGTACAATTTCATGAATTTAAATCCTGATGTTAACGTGCTCATGAAATTGGATGAGTCCAGTTACGACGGCGGAACCAATGGAGATAACCATCCCATTGCTTGGTACCATACCTACGATGGCGGAAGGGTTTTCTATACCGGATTGGGACACACGGAGGAAGCTTTTGATGATTCCAATTTCAAACAACATCTTTTGGGAGGAATTGAATGGTGCCTAGGGCGAAAGTAACGTAGGTCTTGCGACAATAATTCCAATATTGCTCTTAATTTTTTTTAGATAGTCCACCAAAGGTTCTTCGGTAATGCGTACCGAGCCAGCGCTGGAGGCATGTAATAAGTGGATTCTCCCATTTTGCTTAATGGCAAACCCGGTATGGGAAACATCCAAGCCCTTAATGGAAGTGGCCAGGGCAATGATATCTCCTGATTGGATCAGATGTTCCTGATCTTCAATTTGGTTTTGGGGTAGAACGCATAGACTTTCTTGGGCCAAGTTCTTTTCCACATCCAAAAGGGCAGCGTAGTTGCCATCATCCTCCAAAAATGGATAAAGCGAGCGATGTGTTCCCATAAAGTTGATTGCTTTTTGATGGATTTCCCCACCCATCTCGTTGGTCACATTTCGTACCAGTCCTTTCCTTTCGTTATTTCTTATCCAATCCGTAAAGTAATGTAAACGTGATGGATAGCCGTCCAAAACCCCATTTCTATACCGAATGGTTTTTAGATTTTTGGCGAAATCCCCAAAGTCATCCTGTTGATTTTTGAGAAGGAGGGCAAAAGCAAGTACGTTTTCCACATAGGTGGTGCAATCCAATCCCCTAAGATTGATAACCAAAGATTCCTTTGTTCCAATTTCAAGTGTTTTTTCCACATAAGGTGTATCCAAAAAGGTTTTCCCAATTGCTGTCACCCAGTTAATGTCGGAGACATCTTGGAAGGCCTCAAGTTGTGCCATCTTTTTATCAAAGGCAATGGAATCTTGGGGAGAACACGTTATCTGCCCCACAACCAAATGTGAGACCAAAAACAATAACACAATCAAGAATCTGGAGCACATAATCATTGGATTTTCACCTAAATTAAGATTATCTATGCAGTAATAGGAAACAAATTGAAGGAATCAAATTTTAGATCACCTTCAAATAGTATTTTTGCCGTGCTACAGAATCAACAGCTATGAAAGGAGTGTTACTTGTAAACTTGGGTTCCCCGGATAGCCCTACTGCCAAAGATGTGAAACCGTATTTAGATGAATTCTTGATGGATGAACGGGTTATTGATACCCCGAAATGGTTGCGGAATATTATTGTGCGGGGAATTATTTTACAGACTCGACCCAAAAAATCAGCCGAGGCCTATTCCAAAATCTGGTGGGAGGAAGGATCTCCCTTGATCGTGATTTCGGAACGATTTGCCCAAAAAGTACAGGAACAAACTCAGATGCCTGTGGCCTTAGGGATGCGATATGGCTCCATGAGCATAAAAAAAGGATTACAGGAATTAAAGAACAAGGGTGTGGATGAAGTTTTATTGGTTCCACTTTATCCGCAGTACGCGATGAGTTCCTTTGAGACGGTTGTGGTCAAAACTATGGAAGTGCAAAGTCAAGATTTTCCTGAATTGAAAGTCACCACCTTACCGGCGTTCTATGGCAATCAAGATTACATTGATGTACTTGCAAAAAGCATAGCCAAGGGACTGGAAGGATTTGAATATGACCATATTTTGTTTTCTTATCATGGAATTCCAGAAAGGCATATTAGAAAATCCGATCCCACAAAATTCCATTGCAAAATTGATCAAAGCTGTTGTTCCACCAATTCGGTGGCCCACCATACCTGTTATAGACACCAGTGCTTTGCAACTACAGAGAAAGTAAAAGCGGTTTTAGGATTGGAAGAAGATAAAACGAGTATTTCGTTTCAATCCAGATTACCAAATGATCCTTGGCTAAAGCCCTTCACCGATTTTGAGTTTGAACGCTTGGCAAAAGAAGGAAAAACCAAGTTGGCGGTTATCACTCCGGCTTTTGTTGCCGACTGTTTGGAGACATTGGAGGAGATTGCCATGGAAGGAAAACAACAATTTATGGAGGCTGGAGGGGAATCCTATATCCATATTCCCTGTTTAAATGAAAATGAGGATTGGGTATCTCTTATGGCCAAATGGGTCAATGAATGGGAGGCCAATGCATCCTTACCAGTGTAAATGGCCAAAGTCTCCTCTGACCAATTAGGAACGGAACCCATCGGTAAACTGCTGATCAAGCAAGCAGTACCTGCTTCCATTGGGATTTTGGTCATGTCCCTTAATGTATTGGTCGATTCCGTTTTTGTGGGGAAGTGGATCGGTTCCATCGCCATAGCGGCAATCAATGTGGTGCTTCCCGTTTCGTTCTTTATCGCCGCCTTGGGAATGGCGATTGGAGTTGGAGGTTCCAGCATTATCTCCAGGGCATTGGGTTCTGGGGATAAGGAAAAAGCCCTGAGAACTTTCGGGAACCAGATAGCACTTACCTTATTGCTGACTGTTGGCATGGTGGCCTTGGGACTCTACTTTGTTAATGACCTGATTCCGGCATTTGGGGGAAAGGGAAGCATTTTTCCCTTGGCGAAAATCTACTATACCATTGTCCTCTACGGGGTGCCATTTTTGGCGCTCTGTATGATGGGAAATACAGTGATTCGGGCAGAGGGTAAACCCAAATTTGCGATGATTGCCATGATCATCCCTTCCGTGGGGAATTTGCTCATGGATTATATTTTTATCTATGTATTCGATTGGGGAATGCATGGCGCGGCATGGGCGACCACTGCCGGTTACCTATTTTGTTTTGCCTATATCTTCTACTTTTTCCTTTCCAAGAATTCCGAGTTAAAAATTAATTTTTCCCACTTTTGGTTCAACCTGCCCATCTTATCAGAAATGGGCTCTTTGGGTTTTGTTACCCTGGCCCGGCAAGCGGTGACCAGTGTCACCTACCTACTAATGAACAACATCTTGTTCAATTTGGGAGGAGAGGCCATGGTGGCCGTCTACGCCATTATTGGTCGTATGCTGATGTTCGCCTTTTTTCCGGTCTTTGGGGTCACCCAAGGATTCCTGCCCATAGCAGGCTTTAACTATGGCGCCATGAAGTACGCCCGGGTAAAACAATCCATTTATACGGCAATCAAATATGCCTCCTTGGTCGCAACCTTGGTTTTTGTGGGATTGATGATTTTCCCGGATGCCCTTACAGCACTTTTTCTAAGCAACAAGGATAATTTACCCCTGGAAGAACTGAGAACCAATGCCTTTGTAATGGATCATGCGCCGAATGCCATGCGTATGGTTTTTGCCGCCACTCCAATTATTGCTATGCAATTGATAGGGGCGGCCTACTTCCAAGCCGTGGGAAAAGCAATTCCAGCTTTGCTGCTCACCCTAACGCGTCAGGGGTTCTTTTTTATTCCCCTGATTTTGATTTTGCCGCATTTTATGGGTGAACTTGGGGTTTGGATTTCTTTCCCAATTGCAGATTTCTTGGCCACCGTGGTGACTGGCTTCTATTTACGAAAGGAAATCAAGACAAAACTAAGTGCAGTGCCCCAATAACATTATTCTGGCAACAAGGTTGCGGCCTTGCTGATGATTTTCCATTCCCCTTGAAGCTTCTTCAAAAGGAAAAGATCAATAAACTTCATTCTTCTTGAAGGAATTTCTATGGAAGCTTTGGCAATGGCAATAGTATTGGCTTGGTCCACAGTTAGAATTTTGCCAATACGCCCATTGAATTTTCCAGCTTCCCTATTTCGGAACAGATCTGCATATTCTTGAGGTGTCAGCACCCATAATTCCTGATCTTTTTTAGATAGGAATAAATCAGCCTCAGGATAAAAGGCCGAGGTGATCTGTTCCAGATTGCTATAAGAGGATCCGTCCAGATAGGTTTGGAGGGTTTCCCGTATGGCCTTTTCCTCCGATTGGGCAGTTATGGGCAGGGAAGTCAATAAAACGAAGGCGATTAAGAACTGTTTGTGCATAGTGATCAATGTTAATTGTTATTGTGGTATTATTTGTATGAGTTTGCCGTTGTCCTCGTCAGTGAGGATATAGAGTTTTCCATCAGGACTTTGTCTAGCCTTTCTGATTCTAACCCGATCATCGATAAACAATTCTTCGGCACTTTTTATGGTAGTATCATCAATCCTGAATCGCCAAAGGCTTCCTCGGGAGAGTCCAGGAACAAAAAGGTTGTTTTTCCAATGGGGGAAATCGTTTCCGGTGTAAAAAGTTAAACCCGTGGGCGCCACTGTATGGGGCCAAAACCAAACAGGCGGTATAAAGGAGACATCGTCCAATTGGGGAGGCGTATAGTCCGAACTCCTTAACTTTCCCGAAGTAACATTGGGCCAGCCGTAATTGGCCCCAGCCTCCAAAATGTTGATTTCGTCCCCCTGGATGGTACCGTGCTCGCTAAACCAAATTTTTCCGGACCCAGGTTGTACCGTAATACCCTGGGCGGCCCTTATGCCCAAAGCGTAAATACCTGGAATGCTTCCAACCCCAAAATTTGGGTTGTCTTCGGGAATGCTTCCATCTGGATTAATCCGGTAGATTTTACCCCTTTTATCCGCCACATCTTGGGCAATCGGAAGGGGAGGTTCGTCCCTTTCCCAAAAAAGACGCTCTCCTATGGTGATGTATAATTTTCCGTCCTTCCCAAAGGTCATTCCGCCGCCATAGTGATAATATTCTTTGGTATAGGGTTCCGCAATCAGAAGCGTTTCATGCTTGGTCAAGGAGTCGTTGTTCAGTTTGGCCCTAGCCACTTTTGTGGTTGTTCCTGCCCCTTTTTTCTTGGCAGCATAACTAAAATATACCAAGGAATCGGACTTAAAATTTGGGCTGGTCAATACCTCAAAAATGCCCGAATTATCTCCAAAATGTATGGCTCGAATGCTATCGGTCAAGTCCTCGGGGAAACCTTTGATTATGGTTTTTTCTTTGGAGTTGAGATTGACCAGAAGTAGGTTCCCGTCCTTTTCCGAGATCAAGGCCTCCGCGGTGGACATAAATGCGATGCTCCAGGGATGGTTCAAGCCATCAAGCACGATTTTTTTGCTGGGAATCAATGCAGCATGTTGCTCCACTTTGTGTTCCGGCGCCTCGGCACATGCGATTACCAATATCAATAATACGGGAAAGAATTTCATCATCAGAAACTTTAGGGCAAATGAGATGAAATTCCAGATGGGAAGCTTTAAAAATCATGATTATTAAAACGAATCCACCTAGATGGCTTGGGCCTGTTTTCGATAAGCCGAAGGTGTGAGTTGGGTTTTAGCCTTGAATGCCATATTGAAGGAAGTAACGTTCCCAAAACCACAATCATAGGCAATAGCAATTATTTTGTCATTATTGTGTTTGGGATCAGACAGCAATTGCTTGGCTTTTTCAATCCGGTAGTCATTGACAAAGTCGGAGAAGTTTTTGTGCTCGTTCTGGTTGATGGCCTGGGACAATTTTCGGGCAGATACATTTAGCCGTTTCGCAACGGATTCAAGTGAAACGTTGGCATCCAAAAAAAGCTCTTCTTTAGAAAGTAGTTCTTTCACCTCCTTGACCAAACTTCCAGATTCTGATTTATCCAAGGTGGAGGCATTGTACTTCCCTAATTGAAAAGCATGCTTCTGAAGAAAGAGGAAGGAAAAGATGTAAATCAAAAAAGAAAAGAAGACGGCGCCACCTATATAAAATGGAATAAGGCCAGCCAGATTTCCCATATAGAATAACCATAGAAGACCGATTCCTATAAGCAAATTTCTAAACCAAGAAGCTCTTTGTGGGTGTACTTTTTGTCGTCCTTTGAGATATACACGAAGGGAAAGCAATACATAAACGGCCAAATGACCAAAAACCAACAGGTAAATCACATACGAGATGGGACGGCCGTCATTGGGGAACAGCGCACAAAAAAGAACAAAAAAGACGAATGGGAGCAGATGCAAATAATCCATCCGCTTTAGTTTTTTCATATTGAACAGCAAGCCCTTGCCATAAAACCAAAGAAAGGGGCCGGTCAATAAGATTCCGGAAATTCCCAGATTTCGTTGCCATGGGTCAAGATCAAAATATACATTGAGAATAGACTTTCCTATCCGGATGGTAAGGCCCAATATAACAAAGGCCAGGAAGATGTTATTCCGATCTCCGGTTTTGCGCAGGGTAATCAGGTACACGAATAAAAAAAGGGCCTGTGCAATACCCAAGCAACTCAATACCAATAAAACAACTTCCTGTTTCATGCCCCAAAAATAGAAAGACCCCAAAAAAGAAAATATGGAATCCACGGATACTTCTTATTTTTAGCAAAACAATAGGAAACCAGATGCAATCAAAACCTCTTTTGCTTGGTATGTTGGCACTTTGCCTGCTGAGCTGTTCGGAAACCAAAAAAATGGATACAACACATAGCCTGTTTGTGGGCACATATACCAACGGTGCCAGTGAAGGCATCTATAAATTCACTTTCGATACGTCAACAGGAGAACTTACCAATCGGGAATTGGCGGCCAAACTGAACAACCCTTCATACCTTAAGATTTCTTCGGACAAGAAAAACCTTTACGCCGTGCAGGAAACGGCAGATTTTGATAGCCTGGGCGGTGGGGTTACCGCCTTTCAACTGGAAGGTGGAAAACTAAAACTGCTGAACAGCGCCGGTACTGCGGGCACCCATCCTTGCCATGTTTCACTTTCTGGGGATGGTAAATTGGTGGCCTCCAATTATGGTGGCGGGAATGTTTCCATTCACCGTTTAAACCCCGATGGGGCTTTAGGTGAAAACCCGCAAGTCATTGACCATAAGGTGTTGGACACCTCCAAAACCTCCCATGCCCACATGGCGCAATTTGTTGGCGATAAACTTTTTGTCGCTGACTTAGGGTTGGATGCCGTAAAGCAATACCAGGAGAAAAATGGAAAATATACCCCCGCTGCCCAACCTTCGCTGGACGTGATCCAAGGAGCGGGCCCTAGACATTTTACGGTAAGTGCTTCTGGGAAACTCTATGTGATCAACGAGTTGAACTCCACCCTTTCCGTGTTTGAAAAAAATGCTTCGGGGGAATATGAAGAAATACAGACGATAAGCACACTTGATCCCGACTTTGAAGGGAAGAGCTATTGCGCGGATATCCATCTTTCTTCCGACGGGAAGTTTTTATATGGTTCCAACCGTGGGGAAAATAACATCGTTACATTCTCGGTCGATGAAACTTCAGGAAAAGTTACCCCTGTTGGATGGGAATCCGTTAGAGGGGACTGGCCAAGGAATTTTAGTTTGGATCCTTCCGGTAAATTTCTGTTGGTGGCCAATCAAAGAAGCCATAACATCACCATTTTTTCCAGGGATCAAAATGCGGGAACACTTGAATTTTTAAGTGAAGTACAAATGGACAGCCCGGTTTGCTTGGAGTTTTTGGATTAGTGTTTTCCTTTCGGAAGAGGGACTTTGACTAGGGTGTAATTTTCCAGCTTGGATTCATCAAAAATGACAATGTTTTCTTGGTCCAAATTATCCAATTGTGAGTCCGCAACGAAATACATACAGCCATTATTAATGGCAAAGGTTGTTGGGATATCGGATTCGTTTCGGAGGTTCCAAATTTTTTCCTCACCTGTGATTTCCATTAGCTTTTGATTGAGTTGAAATTGATATACCCCATTTTGAGTTGCATCTCTTTTGGTATTGACAATGGCGACCAAACTGTTTTGGTGGAACTTTAGTCCGTCGATACCCTTAAAATTATTAGGCTGGTTTACCAATGTTTTGGACGCAATGTCCAACACCCGAAGGCCGCTGGTATAGGAGGCAAAATATAGATACTTGTCGTCATTGGAAATGGCAATGCCGTTGCAGTGCTTAAGTTCATCATGGGCATAGAAAACTTCCAGCTCACCCTTCTTGGGATTCACGGTATAGATTTTATTGCTTTCCGAATCGGTGATGTAGAGGTTTCCCTTACTGCTGACAGCCAAATCGTTGAGGTAGGCGAAACCTGCTTCTTCAAGCTTATAGGAATTGATCAATTCTCCAGTTTCGATATGCAACAGCAGTAAAATGGATTCATTTTTTGGTTTGGGCAGGCTATTGCCCAAAGCATAGAGCACATCGCCCATAATGGTCATTCCAAAACCGGAGAGGTATCCGTGCTCACCACTTTTAATGAAGTCTTCAGGATGGCTTCCATCCAGATTGCAACGCACAATCTTATCATATCTTAAACTGTTTATAAAAAGTTTTTGATTTTGGAGGTCAACAGCGATGCCCTCAGGGATGAGGTCTTTTTCAAAATGAAGTGGAACAGCATTGGTAACCTCTTGGGCACTAGCAAAGCAAGAAACAAGAAGCAGCCCTAGGAAAGCAAATTTCATAATGTCTTTTGATTGATTGTCCTCCCAAGATCATAATTTATTCGTATTGAAGGTTAAAAATTTATGTTAAACCCTAAGTTCATTCAACTTGTTTAACCCCAGATACATGGGAAGCTACTGCCTTCCACATCCCATCGCGTTTGATCAGGATATTGCTGCTTTGGTAAATGGTCTCAATAGAATCATTGATGATATGACCAGTACCACAAATTAGGGCAGTTCCATTATCCAAAACATCCAAGCGCTTTATTTCATAGTGAAAGGAGTCGTGTTGCATAGCATTTTCTTTGATCCATTCCAATTCCCCTTGTTTGTCCGACCAAGTACCGCTGGCGTCAATCATTTGAAAGTCGTCTCCAAGAATTTTATCCAGTAGTACTGTGTCTTGCTCCCTGTAGGCTTTAGGCCATTGTACTTCCTTGAGATTTCTTAGAATTCCGTGGTCCGCAGGCGCAATAAGGCTGGTTATTTGCGGCCCCATCGAGGTTTCCTTGCAAGCTGATAGTGCGCAATACAAAATTAAAATACCAATCGTTTTTTTCATGATTTGAAGTTTTAGAAGAATGTGTAAACATATTTTAGGGTAACCAACTGGTTGTTGAATCGAGGTAGTTGTGGCATAAATTGCATACGGTCCGTGTTGTAATCTTGATTGTAAACGACATATAAATTATGTCCGTCACGAAAGTTGTACCTCAACCGTGCCGCGGTAAAAATTTGATTTTGGATAGAATTATATTGTGCCGTAACACTCCCTGATAAATGAAGGTTATAGGCCCAATTGATTCGGAATTGCGGCAGGGTAATCCATTCGGAAACATTTCTTTCACCAAAGCTCAGATAATTGACGCGCCAAGAGCCCTCCATGGTCAAATGTTGGTTGATGGTCCATTCCGGAGATAACCGGAACTCGAGATTCTTCCCATCAAAAAAGCTTCCGTATTCTGCCGAAATTGGGATTTTAAGTGCCCTTTGAAAACCGCTGGTGTACGAAGCACCAAAAAAGGAGTAAAAATAATCACCTTGTGGTATTGTAATCTTGTTCGAAAATTGAAGCGGTTCTTGAAGAAATTCATATTGGACCTGCCCAAAGAACGTAACCGCATCAATATTAAAGAATGTCCCAGACCACTGACTTCTGTTATACCATGTTAGGACTTCCGAAAAATCTGTGGTAAAATATAAGTCTGAATTAATGGGCATCCATCTTCTGTATTGGAACGTATGGTTTTCGCTTTCGGAATTGAATTTTCCATGATTGAGCCCGACATAAAAATTATGGTGTTTTTCCCGGAGTAGGAATCCCATTCCTGGTTTAAAAGCCTCTCCTGAAAATTCATAAGCGCCTCGATAAAACCAGCCATCGCGTTTACGACGGGCAAACTGAAATGCAAAACGGGAATTGTCAATCAAATTATAATCGGCGTTGGAAAAATTTTCACCTTCCACCGTAGTAGCCAGAGAGGTTATGATAAAATTTTCATCGCCAACATCAATCACCCCATCTACTCCCAAAGCTGTATTGATATAAGCTTCCCTTGCTCGGTTCGTGGCCATGAAGCCAATAAAGGATCTATCGTTAAAGACCTTTCTTCGCAATCGCAGGACTGAAAAATTTTCTGTTGGTAAAGCATTGGCGTTTATCCGAGTGCCCTCGGTTTGTAGGGATAATAACCCCAAGTCCCAATTCCCCAATTCCCCAGTAAGTTTGGCCCCTCCAATAATCGGGGTCAATTGTCCGTTGTTGATGCCAATGGTTCTACTGTAGAAAAGTTGGGAAAGGATGCCCATATCAAAATCGAACAGTCCGGATTGTTGCAAAAAGAACTTGCGCCGTTCTGGAAAAAATATGGAGACCCGACCTAAATTAACAACCTGATCATCTATTTCCACCTGGGAAAAATCCGTGTTCAAGGTGAGGTCCAACGTAAGGCTTGGCGTGATACCATAGCGAACGTCCAATCCAACATCCAATTCATTGAACGTATTTTTTTCATAAGCTGATTGGCTGGAATTAAGGCGGTAATTGTTTTGGGAGGATGCCAGAAGGTAGGGGGTGACCTGCAGGTCCTTTTTAGGTTCTAAACCTACAAATCTCACTGGTTTTTTTAAGGAGGGTTTGCCATTGGCCCCAGTAATGTTTTGGGGGACTTCTGGATAAACCAAAAGCTTGTTGTCATAATTGATAGTGCGCTGCGCGGAAATCCCACCCAAAACTTCTCCATCGCGGATTTCAAATCTTAAATTGGACAAAGGAATTCGATATTCTGCTTGCCATCCCTTTTCCGTAATTTGGGTCCTACCCTCCCAAAGCATATCATATGCTGGTGTGGATGGAGCATTGCCCAAGGGAACATTGTCATTGTATATGGCATCATCATATCGGCTGCCAGTGGGATAAATGCTAAAAATTAAGGCATTTTTTCGCGTCCGGTTGGGATCAATTTGAAACGCAAAATAATCGTCGCCGTACCAGCCGTCCCTAACCAAATTTCTTCCAATAATCTTTTCTGGATTCGGGTCTTTGGCATCCAAGGCCACATAGAGATAGTCCTTATCAAAGGTTACAAAAAGTGTGGTCAAGCTATCCGGCGCACCCCAATCGGGGCGCCATTCCGTAAAAGGGAAACGCTGGGCCTCTTCCCATAGGGCTTCATTTAAAAAACCATCCAAAAGGAGCTCGTCGGTTGTTCCGTGGATGTCAGTTATACTGTTTAAGTAATCCTGGGATAGCATTACCATTGGCGCAATGAATAATGATAGGAAAATTAGCTTTCGCATGTAGAAATACCTTTTTGGCCAAATCTACTTGCGGAAAATCTTCGAGGATAAAATAGTTATGTAAGCCGCGGAAAAAAAAGGGCGAGTTGCGGAATCTAGATGTGAGCCAATTCCTGAAGATAGGTTCTGCTGAATTTCAGATCGTCGCCGGTTTTTAATTTAAGCATACCATCTCCACTATGGTTCTTTTGGATATGGTCTATAAATTTGGAGTTGACCAAATACGAACGGTGTACCCGCTTAAAAGTTGCTGGACATAGGGCTTTAGAAAGCGATTTTAAACTTTGGTATTTTACAAACTTCCCTTTTTCGGTATGAAGGACCACACAGTTGTTGCTGGTTTCCACATAAATGATCTCATTGGGTTGCAACTGGAATTGATACCCCTGTTTGGAAACCGGAATTCGGGTGTCCATGTGTTCAGGTGTCGGGGTGCGCTCTTTTGATTTTTCAGATGGGATAAAATAAAATAACAGTGCAAAGTAGTAGAGAAGGTTTACCGCTATATTATTGGTGAGACTGGCATTGAGCATGTTGAAACTTGGAGAGGTGCAGTTGTAAATCGTGGTCATCAAGAAAACCACCAAGACTTGTCCAATAATAATATTTATGGCGGAAGCGGATAATCCCAATCCTCCCTGAATCAATACATTTTTTCCAGATGCGGTAACACCCCATTTCCCGCTCCAAGTTTTGATTTGTCGCGCGGAGAAATTCCAGAAAAAGAAACTGGTAATGGCCAAAATAGAGAGTTCGGAAAAACAGCTTGCCCCTAAACTTTCCTGAAACAATCGACCCAAGCCCATGTTCAATAGAACAAAAACACTTATGAGTGAAATGCGATTAGACATGGAGTAAATGTAATGGAAAAACCGATGGGTTGGATGGAATTTAACGGTCTTTAAACAAGCTAATATCCTGAACCATTTATCCTTGGGCGAAGACCACAAGGATGCCAATTATGATTAGTGCAAATACCACAGCGAAGAAAATTTTCCAAAAACTATAGGGTCTTGAACCGGAAATCTGCCCATTTTCCCCATTTATAAAAAAGTGGTATTCCTTGCCCTTGTAGCGGTAGGCGCTAATATATACGGGAAGCAGGATGTGCTTAAAAGTCTCTTCGGATAACTGCATATCCATGCTGGAAACGCGTTGGGTATCCCCGCCAATATCTTGTCTGCACCACCTATGTGCAATGTCCCTAGCCACTTCTTTGGAATGCAAATGACCTTGCTTTAGGGGAATGGTATATTTTTCGGTAACAAAACCTGATAAAAAACTGCTGTTGAAAGGTTGCAGTTTTTTTAAGTTCCATCGGGCAATTTTGCCTGGAATTCGACCAGATTTTTGCTTGGAGGCTTCAATTAAGGTGTCGTCCACAAATCCGGAAACTTTTCCGGACGCTGGGTACCACCTTGTTTTGCGAACCTGCTGGGACACCATTTTTCCATTGGCGTTTCGCACCCTTCGAGTTTCGTAATAATACTCGCCCCGTTGTCCGGTATAGGTAGCGGCCAATTGTGCATCAAATGTCCAGTAGGGTAAGTAGAGACCTTTGGTAAATTGTGGGTCCAAAGCTGCTTTTTTAAGCTTGTTTGGAGCCCACCAAAGCCGGTCGACCCACTTTTGGAAAATCAAAAACGACTTTTTCTTTTCAATTTGAAAAGGCAGCACAGCTCCGGGCAAGATCCATTCTTCTTTATAGGCATCCTCGATAACCAAGGGCATACTGCAATAGACGCAGTGGAGCGATTTGTAATTTTCCTCTATATGCTGGTTGGCGCCACAATGCTTACAATGTAGCATGGAGATTTCTTCACTGTGTTTTTGGGCGCCCATTTCCTTGAGATAGGGGTAAAGTTCCAACTCCTCAAACCCGTTCTCATCAATTTCAATGGACTCCTGATGCCCACAGTATGCACAACTAATGTTTGTGGTGCCGGGTTTATATTTGAGCTCTGCCCCACAGTTTATGCAGGGTTTTTTGAGCTCTGTCTTTTGGATTGATGGTTCCATGCTGTCATTCCCGCGAAGGTGGGAATCTTGTTGTTATGGCTTACTGTTTTTAATGGAATTACAAAATAATATTATGGGTTCGGCAAAGGAGGTGGCGTGTTTCCACCTAAGAATGATTTCAGTTCCTCTACATCTTGAAGCGCTGCCCAGTTTGCCATGCCCTGTTTCCAGATAAGACTTTCCCTATTTATAGTTCTGCTTGCAAAAAGGGATTGAAGTTGCTCAAAGGTTACCGGTCCTTGTTGGGCACCATTGGCTGCGTAATAATACAGGACCTGGGTTGGCATTGGTGGTGGAACCGAACCAGTAGCTTGTGGCATTTGGGTATTGGTTTGTTGGGGCCCGCCCATCAATCCGCCCATTTGTTGGGCAAGCACAAAACCCATTCCCATTCCCATTCCAGCACCTGCCGTACCACCTTCATTTTTAGCTGCAGCTTCAATAGCCTTGGCTGTCTTGAACTTGGCCAATTTGTCCAAATCCAATTTGTCGATGCGGCTGTATTCGAAAATCTCTTTTTTGAGATCTTCCGGCATGGAGACATTCTCAATATAAAACTTCTCTAGGGAGATGCCCACCGTTAGGAATTCAGGCTGCATAACCTCCTGGCAAGTTTCGGAGAGCTCAGAGGTATTGGCCGCATAGAGTTCTATGGGCAGATTGGCCTCGCCGACGGTATCGGTAAATCGGGTGGCTATCAAACTTTTTAAATGCTCATTGATCTCAAAATTTGTGAAGTTATTATCCGTTCCTACGATATCAACAATAAACTTGCCAGCATCCGAAATTTTAAAGGCATAGGTTCCAAAAGCCCTGATCTCGACAAGGCCAAATCGCTCATCACTTAAAGTAATTGGACTCTTGGTTCCCCATTTTTCATCAGTGAACAAATGGGTGTTCACAAAATAGACCTCGGCCTTAAAAGGCGAATTGAATCCATATTTCCATCCTTTTAGGGTAGCGAGGATTGGAAGGTTTTTTGTGGTGAGGTCATAGGTGCCAGGTTCAAACACATCGGCCAACTGGCCTTCGTTGACGAATACTGCGGTCTGTCCTTCACGGACTATAAGTTTGGCCCCGTTTTTTATCTCATTTTGATAACGCTCAAATCGGTGCGCAATGGTGTCATCGGTATAATCCAGCCACTCGATTATATCAATGAACTCGTTGGTGAGCTTCTCTTTGATTTTACTAAAAATATCCATGGTGAAGTGTTTTGTGTTAATGTTTCTAAAATAAGAAATTGGAAGATTACTTCCTCCAAGGGATTAGTATAAAATTATCCACATTGTTACATACACCGTCAAAATTGAATTAAAATAGGATTTGTATTTAGGCTGATTGAATCTGGGCCCCAAAAAGAAAACGATACCTACTTTTTCCCTACATTTAGTACCGACTAATTCAACACTAAAGAAAATGAAACACTTGCTTTCCAAAACCGGCATACTTTTGTTGGTCTGCACCCTATTTGCAACCACTTCCCAATCCCAAAGAAGAAAATCCGTTTCCGCTGGCCCGGAATATCCAGAAGCGATTTACTCCAGTCTGGAATACCGTTTGGTGGGACCATTTAGGGGAGGTCGATCTGCTGCCGTGACTGGAGTCCCGGGCGAGCCCAATCTTTTTTATTTTGGGGCCACTGGAGGGGGCGTGTGGAAGACCACCGATGGCGGACGAACTTGGGGGAATATTTCCGATGGGTATTTTGGAGGAAGTATCGGCGCCGTTGAGGTTGCCCAAAGCGACCCCAATGTGATTTATGTTGGAGGCGGAGAAAAAACGCTTCGAGGCAATGTGTCAAGTGGGTATGGAATTTGGAAAACAGAGGATGCCGGGAAAACCTGGAAGCAGGCAGGGCTTACCAAAAGCAGGCATGTACCACGAATTAGGATTCATCCTACAGATCACAACACGGTTTATGCCGCCGTCTTGGGAAATATTTATAAACCAACCCGAGAAAGGGGGGTGTATAAAAGTACCGATGGCGGAAAAACTTGGAAGCAGGTCCTTTATGTAAATGATCAGTCAGGAGCCGTTGATCTTACCTTGGATCCAAACAATCCCAGGATAATTTATGCATCTACTTGGAGGGCAAAACGGACCCCGTACAGTCTAAGCAGCGGGGGTGATGGTTCGGCCCTTTGGAAAAGTACGGATAGTGGGGAGACCTGGACCGAGATATCCAAGAACGAAGGTTTTCCCAAAGATACTTTGGGCATTATAGGCGTTACTGTATCTCCTGTAAACAGCGAGCGAGTATGGGCCATTGTGGAAAACAAGGAAAAGGGAGGGCTTTACCGATCCGAAGATGGAGGAAAGAAATGGACCCAAGTGAACAGTGAACGCAAATTGCGCCAACGGGCATGGTACTACACCAGGGTCTATGCCGATACTGAGGATGTGAACACTGTCTATGTGCTGAATGTGAGGTACCACAAATCTACGGATGGCGGAAAATCCTTTAGTACCTTCAATGCACCCCATGGTGATCACCATGATCTTTGGATTTCTCCTGAAAACTCCAAACTCATGATCATCGGGGATGATGGCGGTGCCCAAGTAAGTTATGACGGAGGCGATACTTGGAGTACTTATTACAATCAACCAACTGCACAGTTCTATCGAGTGACCACGGACAATGCATTCCCCTATAGGATCTATGTGGCCCAACAAGACAATTCCACAATACGAATCAACCATAGAAGCGACGATGGCTCCATTGGAGAGGATGATTGGGAGCCTACTGCGGGGGGAGAATCGGCCCATATTGCAGTGGATCCGACCAATAATGATATTGTTTATGGCGGGAGTTATGGCGGATTCCTGACTAGGGTTAACCATGCCAAGAAAACAACAAGGGGCATCAATGTTTGGCCCGATAATCCCATGGGTTATGGAGCCGAGGGAATGAAGTACCGCTTTCAATGGAATTTCCCCATAATTTTTAGCAAACACGACCCTAAAAAACTGTACACCTTTTCCAATCATGTGCACATGAGCACCAATGAAGGGCAAAGCTGGGAGTTGTTGAGCGATGATTTAACCCGTAACGATCCGGATAAATTGGTAAGTAGCGGGGGACCCATTACCCAGGACAATACAGGAGTAGAATATTACTGTACCATTTTTGCCGCCAATGAAAGTCCACTTAAAGAAGGCTTGCTTTGGGTAGGAAGCGATGACGGATTGATCCATGTCACCCAAGATGGAGGAACAACATGGGAGAATGTTACTCCCCCCAACCTGCCCGAATGGAGTATGATCAATAGTATAGAACCTTCAAGTTTTGATGAAGGCACTTGCTATGTTGCGGCTACCCGTTACAAGCTGGGGGACTTCAAACCTTATTTGTACAAGACCACGGATTATGGAAGGACTTGGACTAAAATAACGAACGGTATAAACGAAGAACATTTCACTAGGGCGCTCCGGGAGGACCCAAAAAGAAAGGGCTTGCTGTATGCAGGAACAGAAACCGGAATGTATATTTCGTTTAACGATGGACAAAAATGGGAGAAATTCCAATTGAATCTACCCATTGTTCCGATTACGGATTTGACCATTAAGGACAACAACCTAATCGTGGCCACACAAGGTCGAAGTGTTTGGATTTTGGATGACCTAACGGTGCTTCATCAGTTGGATCCTGCGAAGAAGACGGCAGCAACTATTTTGTATCAACCCAAAGACAGCTATAGAACCAAAGGTTCCGCTGCCAAGGAACCCTCCAAAACAGAAGGTCAAAACCATCCTAACGGGGTTGTTACCCATTTTTATCTAAAAAACCATTCGGAAACAGACAGCATCAGTCTTACTTATACCTCCATGAATGGTGATACGTTGGCCAACTATAGCACCTTTTCCAAGAATCAAAAACAGAAGCTAAAAGTCAAGAAGGGTGGAAATACCCACGTTTGGGATACGCGTGGCAAAGGAGCAGAAAAATTGAAGGGCATGATCCTTTGGTGGGCCAATTTAAACGGGGCAAAAGCTGTCCCAGGTTCTTACCAAGTCCATTTGAATGTCAATGGAACCGCACAATCACAAGATTTCAAAATCCTGCCAGATCCAAGGGCTGAAGTTTCCGTGGCCGATATGCAAAAGCAATTTGATTTTATTTCGGATATCAACACTACGGTGGAGAAAGCGCATCAGTCCATCAAAAAAATTCGAAAGATCAGCGAAAAACTTTCGGCCTTTGCCAAGCAATATAAAGACAACGAGCAAACAAAGGCATTGGTTGAAAAAGCCGAAAAGATGAAGGAGGATTTCAGCAATATCGAGAAGGCACTTTACCAAACCCAAAACAGGAGCGTCCAAGACCCTTTGAACTTTCCCATTCGATTGACGAATAAACTTGGCCATTTGAACAGTTTGGTCTCTATTGATGATTTTCCACCCACAGATCAGGACATCGCGGTGAAAAATGAGCTCACCACTAAAATCAGTAAGGAATTGAATGCTTTTGATGCTTTGGTCGACAAGGAAATGCGAGAGTTCAATAGGGAGTTCAACAATCTAAACCTAAATTATCTTTTTGTGGAAGAATAATCTCCAGCCCAAACCAAATCGTCTAAATTTGCGATGCTTGGATAAAGGAGGATTTTGACCATACCTGGACGATTTATGAGTTTGGACCCACATGCTTTTTATAAAGCCCGCTTACAAAAGTTTGAAAATGAACTTGAAGAGATCAGGAAAAAGCTTGACTATTCAAGTGCCATTCGTCTTTTGGTGGTTATAGCCACCGTTTTGGGAATTTATTTGGGCTGGGGAACCTTGGCTTATTGGATTCCCACACTTATGATCGGAATTGGGGCCTTTATCTTTTTGGTAATCCGTCATAATCAAATAAAGTACGAGCAAGACCTAAAACACGAACTGCTAG
Source organism: Flagellimonas myxillae (assembly GCF_023502235.1). Classification (GTDB taxonomy): domain Bacteria; phylum Bacteroidota; class Bacteroidia; order Flavobacteriales; family Flavobacteriaceae; genus Flagellimonas; species Flagellimonas myxillae. The sequence goes on from NZ_JAMFLY010000002.1 coordinate 342,724, forward strand.
CACGAAATCAAAAAGAACTTAGGGTATTGGACCGTGACTTTTATGATTTGCCAGAAGGAAATGAGTTTCAGGATGCTGAGCATTGGTATGGAGCGGATATTGATTTATTCGGAAGGGGATCTTTTTATCAATACCTTAATAGAACGGCCTTGGAAAGTGGCTCGATACAATTGGCCGGAATACTTCAATCCAATGACATAATTGGGATTAATAGAAAGCAAGTTGCCGTTCAAGAGTTGGCAGCAATGCCAGAATGGCGGCAAGAATATGGAGCCACCGCAACCTTGGTTAAAACCCAGGTGCCAGCTCATAAAATTATCAAATGGCTGTCCGCGTATGAGCCCTTTGTGCCTGCTACCATGAAAGTATGGACCATGGTATTTTCCTTTATTTCTTTGGCATTGTTGGCCCTTTGTTCTCTAAGCTTGATTTCATGGGTTTGGATGCTGATCATCTTTGTTTGCGGCATGTTGATATCAGGAAAGTTTGTAAAAAAAATCAACCGACTTTCCAACCATGTCTCCAAAATACAGAGCACTTTTACCCAGTATTCCCGATTGCTGTCCCTTATAGAGAACCAAGAATTTGAAAGCGAATTATTGGCCCTTAAAAGGAAGGAAATTATTGATGAGGGGTATTCAAGTTCGGGTGTATTAAAGCGTTTCTCGCGACTTTTGGACCGATTGGATCAGCGAAATAATATTTTGATGGGGTTTATCCTCAATGGTTTTTTCCTAAGGGATTTGATCATTTGCTCCAATATAGAAGTGTGGATTGATCAAAATAGGAGAAAGGTGCCCAAGTGGTTCTATGCCATTGCATTTTTTGATGCCCAGAACAGTTTGGGCAACTACGCTTTCAACCATGTGGAGCATACATATCCAACTATTTTGGACAACGGGAAAACCTTGGAATGCACGGGAATGTCCCATCCATTGTTAGATCCGAACAAGGCGGTCAGCAATGATATTTCCATTGCAAATGATGAATTTTTTATTGTTACTGGGGCCAATATGGCGGGTAAAAGTACCTTTTTACGCAGTGTTGCCCTCCACCTGGTAATGGCCAACATTGGACTTCCTGTATGCGCCAAGACCTCAACATATACCCCTATCAAGTTGATTACCAGTATGCGGACAACGGACAGTCTGGCGGATGAGGAAAGTTACTTTTTCAGTGAGCTCAAAAGATTGAAATTTATTATTGGGCAAATGGACAAGGACAGCTATTTTATTGTACTGGATGAAATTTTAAAAGGGACCAATAGCAAGGACAAGGCCTTGGGATCCCAAAAGTTCATTAACAAGTTGGTGGGTATGGGAGGTACAGGGATTGTTGCGACCCACGACCTTAGCTTGTGCGAGGTGGTGGAGGAACTGGAAAAGGTGTCCAATTATTTTTTCGATGCGCAGATTGTGGATGGGGAACTTTACTTTGACTACCAATTTAAAAAAGGAATCTGCCAAAATATGAATGCCAGTTTTTTGCTGAAGAAAATGGGCATAGTGGATTAATTCTGGAGTGTAGACCTTACATTTACAATTGGAATCAACCCATGGCACAATGTTGTACGCTTATATTAAGTCTTTGCACCTGATTTTTGTGGTCACCTGGTTTGCAGGACTGTTTTATATTCCCCGTCTTTTCATCTATCATATTGAAGCTTGGCAAAAACCTTCCCCGGAAAAGGAAATTTTGTCGAATCAATTTAAATTGATGACCAAGCGGTTGTGGTATATCATAACCTGGCCTTCGGCGATACTTTGTACCCTTTTTGCCGTTTGGCTTCTTATCATCATGCCCCAATGGCTAAGTCAACCTTGGATGCATGTAAAGTTGGCTTTTGTCGCCCTGTTGTTCGTTTATCATGTTAAGTGCCATCAAATATTTAAACAACTGCAGAGGGATGAGGTCAAATACAGTTCCCGCTTTATGCGAATCTGGAACGAAGTGGCCACCCTAGTACTTTTTGCGGTGGTGTTTCTCGTAATCCTAAAAGATGCATTCAACTGGATCTATGGTACCGTGGGAATCATTGTACTTGCCATACTACTGATGTTGGGCATTCGATTGTACAAACGGATTCGGGATAAAAATCCAAATGCGTAAAAGAATTCAAGAGCACCTTCAATCTTCAAGTTCGACCATCGGATTTTGAGCTTGAACTTGAGCTTGGCATTTGAACTTAAATTGGCTTGATTATTGCTAACTTTAATCCAAACTTCAAAACGGTTGTTCAAAAAACTATCGCTTAGGTCGCGCATCTTTTTCACCATGATCTTGCTGGTGCTCATCGCTTCGGTGCTCATCGCTGGGGTTACCATTTATCAGTATAGGGAGCAAGACAAGGACTATCATGAAAATCGATTGGAACGAAAAGAGCAGCAAATTCTTCAGAGCATCTCCTATGTGCTTAAGGAAACAACTTATCCCGTTACAACCGAAAACCTCAACCATATTTTTAAGGATGAAATATATAAGATTGCGGATGTCCAAAACGTAACCTTTAATATCTATGATTTGGAGGGAGGCTTGATCAAAAGCTCAAGGCCTGCCTTCGAGGCCGATTCCATTTCCAACTGTTTGGATGCCGAGGTTCTCAACAATTTAAAGCTGCATCCCGAAAGGCGTTATGTGGAAAAGAAAAGGGCAGCCGGCGATAATTATCAGGCCTCATATACCTTTATCAAAGACACCCAATTTAAACCAATCGGTATAGTAAATCTGCCTTATTTTGAGGACAATACCTTTAGCAACATGGAACTTCGGGAGTTCCTGTTCAGACTGGGTGGAGTGTACCTGCTAATGCTACTTTCAGCGATTATTTTGGCTTATTTCGTTTCAAAATATATTACCCGTTCCCTGCAAACCATTTCGGCTAAAATGGATCGGACAAAGCTCACCCAAAGGAACGAGAAAATTTTCATCGAGAATCCCACGGATGAAATTGGAAAACTGATTGATTCCTATAACGGTATGATTGATGAACTCGAAGAAAGTGCAGCCAAACTTGCCCGGAGCGAACGCGAACAAGCTTGGAGGGAAATGGCCAAACAGGTGGCGCATGAAATCAAAAATCCCTTGACCCCCCTTCGCCTTACCATCCAGAGTTTTGAACGAAAGTTCGACCCCAATGACCCCAAAGCCGAAAAAAAGATTCAGGAATTTTCCAAAACGGTGATTCAGCAAATAGACACCTTGAGCAACATTGCATCGGCCTTTTCCAATTTTGCCAATATGCCGGCACAGCAGAATGAGACATTAAATGTTGTGAAGATTGTGAAACTGGCTTTGGAAATTTTCCATGAAGACTATATCCATTTCATCTCGGACGAGGAGGAGATCATTGCCAAATTGGATAGGACCCAACTGATTCGGGTGGTCACTAACTTGGTCAAAAACGCCATTCAAGCAGTACCGGAGGTAGACGCTCCCCGGATTTTGGTCACAGTGGCCTCGGAAGGGGATGAAGTAAAGATTTCCGTTGCAGATAATGGGGTAGGAATTACGGATGAGAACAAGGACAAGATTTTTGAACCTAAGTTTACCACCAAATCAAGCGGAATGGGTCTTGGTCTAGGCATGGTAAAGAATATTGTCGAGAATTATAAAGGGGTGATTGACTTTACTTCCCAAGAAGGAAAAGGAACCGTATTCACCGTAAAGTTTCCAAAGGAGTAACCGACGAGCCCGACCCCAGTTGACTGATTGATGTTGGATGCTTACTTTTACCTAACACCTAACACCTAACACCTAACACCTAACAATTGGACTACGAAAACATCTACATAGAGGAGGAGAACAAGGTCGCTACCATAACGATCAATCGCCCAAAAAAACTGAATGCGCTGAACAAAAGAACCATCTCGGAGCTGCACACGGCTTTCAAGGAATTGGATGAAGATCGGGAAATCCATGTGATCATTGTTACCGGTAGTGGCGAAAAAGCCTTTGTTGCCGGGGCCGATATTTCTGAATTTGCCGATTTTTCGGTAGCCCAAGGACGGGAACTGGCCGCCGAGGGACAACAGCTACTTTTTGATTTTGTGGAAAACCTTTCCACACCGGTAATCGCGGCCATAAACGGCTTTGCCCTGGGTGGGGGACTGGAACTTGCAATGAGCAGCCATTTTAGATTGGCCAGTGACAATGCCAAAATGGGCCTCCCGGAAGTATCCTTGGGAGTGATCCCGGGGTATGGGGGAACCCAACGTTTACCGGCGCTTATAGGTAAGGGAAGGGCAATGGAACTGATCATGACAGCAGGGATGATCGATGCTCAAAAAGCCTTGGAATTTGGATTGGTCAATTATGTGGTTCCCCAAGAGGAATTGTTGCCCTTGGCCCAAAAACTTGCAAGCAGGATATCGAATAACTCACCAATGGCCATAAAATATGCAATAAAAGCGGTAAATGCTGGTTTTAAGTATGATGAAAATGGTTATTCCGCGGAGATAGATGCCTTTGGCGCTTGCTTTGGCACGGAGGACTTTAAAGAAGGTACTTCCGCCTTTTTGGAGAAAAGAAAAGCCAAATTCCCCGGATCATAGCCATGGTTTAACCCCAACCGGACTATGATGAAACGTATACTTTTACTTTTTTGTCTCCTACTAACGGCGAGCCTACAGTATGCCCAGGAGAAAATGCCGGTCGCCTACGACTTTGGTGAAAAATTCAACGACCGCTATCGCTATTCCAATCTGCTGACCATTTCAGAAGATGGTTCGGGCGGCTATATTTTGGTAAGGGCCTATTACCAAGGGTTGATTCTTAAACCCAAAGGCTACTTGATAGAACAGTACAACGCCAACCTGGAGCTTGTTTCCGAGTACAATTACAAACTGAGGGGATTGGATTTTGTTGATGGATTTCTTAAAAATGGGCAGTTGAACCTTTTGTTCCTTAACTATAATTACGACAAAAGCCAATACGAGTACTGGGTGCACCGAAGTCCTATCGTTGCGTTCAATTTTGCACAGGAAAAATTGCTTTCCATAACCTCCGAGGAAGTGCGTAACCCGGTAGACAAAAATTATTACAACCGAAACTTCTCCAGCGGCTTTTCCACTTCCATTTTATTCAATAAGGAAAAGACAGGTTTTGTGATTAGCACACACCATAAAAGGGGAAAGAACAACAAACACATTATCCATTTGTTCGATACCAGTTTAAATAAGCGGTTCGAACACGATTTCTCGCATGAGATAGAGGAGAAAAACTATGCTTTTGAAAATTTGGCTATCACTTCCGATTTGTCAACGGCCTATATCGTGGGGAAAGCTTACTTCAAAAAGAAGCGATTTAGGGTGGATGAGCGTAAGTTTCAATATGAACTGATCAAGGTTTCCGCGAACGGGAGCAAAACCCAGTCCTTTGTTGATGCTGGAAAGTATCCCGAGGCATTATATCCTATTATTTTGCCAAACAGACTGGTCTGTGCAGGTTTTTATGCCGATCGGAAAGACAACAGATACAATGGAATCGCCTTTTTTGATGTGAGCCCCGCTAGTTTGGATATCAAGTCCAAAAAATACAACCCCTTTTCCCAACAATTTATGGAAGACAAGTTCGGTAGGGACGAGGATAAGGTGGTCAAAAACTTAGTATTCAAAGGCGTAGAAATTACCAAGGACAATGAAATCTTTTTTAATGCAGAAGAGTACTTTGTGACCACGGGGATGGAAGTAACCGGGGCCGGGCAACGGGTAAAACTCGAGCGCTTTCACCACAACGACATTGTAAGCGCCAAGTTGAAGACCAACGGCGACCTTGCCTGGGCTAGGAACATCAACAAGGCCGAGGTAACACAAGGAGATGGGGCCTATGCCTCCTACAGTTCTTATTGCAAAAATGGGAAGACCTATTTCTTTATCTGTACCGCTTCGGAGAACCCCCAGCTGATCAATAACGAGCGCCTCATTTTTAAACAGGGACTTAGCCGAAACCGTAACGTTTTTATGATTTCCTTAGACGAAAATGGAGTAATGGACTATGAAAAAATCATCGACAATCAAGAAGCAAGACTTCCCTTAATGGTCTCAAAACCCTTAAAGGATATCGATGAAAGTAAAATGCTCTTTTATGCCAAGCGTGGCAGCAAAAAGCAATTGGTAAAAGTCTCTTTTTTGTAACCGTACAAGCAACGCATTCCAGCAAGTCGACTCTATTAGTAAAACCTCTGCTATGAAACCTCGACTTTTAGGCTTAATAATTGCTTTTTCCCTGGCTTTATTTTCTTCCTGTGACGAGGACGACAATGCTGTCGACAATCTTCGGATTGTAGGGGAATGGCAAATTGCTGCCATTCACAACTCAAGTCCATCTGGCCCTACCATGGGTCCTGGGGATGGAGAGGTTATTTCCATAATTTTTAGACGAAATGGTGAATTTGCTGGCTCCACCTCGGCCAATAGTTTTAGCGGCTCATATACTGCTTCGGATAGCCAGCTTATCATCGAGCAGATGATTACTACCGAAGCGGGAGATACCCCTTATGGGCAGGCTTTTTATTCCAGTTTGTCCGAAGCCATGGATTCAACTACAAATTTTTCTGTTTTCAGCTTGAACTTTGAAGACAACAATACCCTCATGTTGGAGTTCCTAGGGTTTAAATTTCTGAACCTTCAAAAGCCATAAATCTTAACATTTACTATTGGATATATTCCATAAATTTGGATTAAATCCAATTAATGAATTCCAAAAAATTGCTCAAGGGTAGGGGTGCCCAAAAAAATCCGCACAATCGATTTCTGCAACACATTTATGAGATAAGGGACGACTTTCTTGAGTTTTGTAGATTGGAGGGCGAAGATTCCGATAAAAACAAAACGGAATACATCCCTGTTTTTCCCAAAACCATAGTGAACAAGGTGGACAGTCCGGATGTTGGGATGATGTATTCCATGAACCCCTATCAAGGATGTGAGCACGGATGCATATACTGTTACGCAAGAAATGCGCATGAGTATTGGGGATATAGTGCTGGAATGGATTTTGAACGCAAGATTCTAATCAAAAAAGAAGCTCCTCTGTTATTGGAGAAAAAGATAAAGCACAAAAATTGGAAAGCGAAAACCATTGTGATGTCCGGAAACACGGATTGCTATCAGCCCGCCGAACACAGGTTTAAGATTACAAGAAAGTGCCTAGGGGTGTTCTTAAAATACCGACATCCCGTAGGGATTATCACCAAAAATGCCCTCATTCTTAGAGACTTGGATATTCTCACCGAGTTGGGTGCCGATCAACTTGTTGGGGTCAACATTTCGGTAACTTCCCTTTCTGAAAAAACCCGACGAAAACTGGAACCCAGAACGGCTTCCATCCAAAAAAGACTAAAGACCATTAAGACATTGAGCGACAATGGCATTCCGGTAAACGCTATGTTGGCACCCATAATCCCGGGAATCAACAGTCACGAATTGATGAAGTTGGCCGAGACCGTTGCCGACCATGGCGCCCTATCCTTTGGTTTTACCATAGTCCGATTAAATGGGGCGATTGGGCAAATCTTTACAGATTGGATCAAGAAAGCCATGCCGGATAGGGCCGAGAAAGTATTGCATCAAATCCAAGACTGCCATGGAGGGACCATTAACGATAGCCGATTTGGAATCAGGAATAGGGGACAAGGTAAAATTGCTGCTCAAATTCATGATATGGCTAAACTGGCTAGACAGAAATATTTTAAGAATAGGACTTTTCCAGCCTTAAACCATGAACTGCATGGGCAATACAAGACAGGACAAATGAAATTGTTTTAAGAGCTTCTGCGTTTCCCAAATCCTGTGGATAGCCGCACTGTGATTCCAATAGCCTTAGTATTGAAATTTTGTTTGTAGTATCCCTGGTCAGAAAAATCCAGCTGGTTTAACGATTTCCCGGCATTGAAGGCGGTATAGGTAAGATAAAGTCCAAGTTTTCCAATTGTATCTGTGGCTAGGAACTCATATCCGAGGGAGAATGCCCAAAAGTTGAAATCGATTTTTGTTTCCTGCTGTTTTTCCATCTGATTGGAATCCGCGTACTCTCCAGTTGCTCTTTGCGTACCAAAATGATATTTGGGAATAAAGACCACGCGATTATATTCATCCTGTATAAAAAATTTGGGGCCAACACCCCAGACCCAAGCATCAAAGAAGCGATTTAAAAAGGAGCGAAAACCGATGTCGCCAGATGGGTCAATGGCCCAATCCTCATAGGATTGCCCTCCAAAGTAGTAGGTTACATCAACCTCTGGCGCAAGGTGTTTTAGGGCAAAAAGCTCAGACCCCACGGAAATATTAAGATAGGCTGATGGTTCAAATTCCTCCTCGAAAAAACCAGCAAAGGAAATATAGGCCTCAGGAGGTTGAAGTTGTGCAAAATTGGAGGAAACAACAAAAAGGAAGAATACGGGCAGCAGCGGTTTCATGATTCTTTCAGAATCAATAAACATGCCACAACAAAATGGTAAGGGTGCTTAATTTTAAATAAATTTATGGGGATTGTCCAATCCAAACCTTGGATTTCGTCATAGGGGCGTAAACGGAATATAAACAGTCTGGGAAACTGGACGTAAAATGAAAAGAAATGAGCAATTTTATGTATTTATTTAGAGGAGGGGACGAGAACTTTAAAAGACTTTCCCAAGAAGAAAAACAGGCCCACATGCAAGTTTGGGGAGAATGGATGGGTGGACTGAAGGAAAAAGGACAATTATTGGATGGACTTCCATTATCTGATGATGGAAAAGTGGTGCACAAAAAAGGGGAATTGGTCACCAACGGCCCCCATGCAGAGGGCGCAGAAGTTGTAGGAGGATATCTAATTGTTTCGGCCAACGACTTGGACGAGGCCGTGGAAATTTCCAAAGGGTGCCCCATATTTGATTACGACGGCGCCTATGTGGAAGTAAGGGAAATTATGTCCATGGACACCCATTAATTTGAAGTGATTTACCAAAGATGGCCCGATCTTGCATCGGGCTATTTTAATATTAAATGAGCCAAACCCAACTAGAAAATACCATCGACCACCTATTCCGTAACGAATACGGAAAAGTGGTAGCACTCTTGACCAATAAATTTGGTATTTCCTATGTGGAACAGATTGAAGATGCGGCCCAGGACACTTTTTTGAAGGCCATGCAGGTTTGGGGGTACAAATCGGTTCCGGATAACCCAACGGCTTGGTTGTACCGAGTGGCAAACAATGCCATGATAGACAAGTTGAGGAAGGATAAAAAAATAAGCTTTCTGGGATCCGAACAATTGCCGGAAAAAGAGGTGGTCTCCGAAACAGCTTCCGAGAACCTGGATAATACCATTTCGGACAGTCAGCTGAAAATGATTTTTGCCTGCTGCCACCCAGCCCTGTCCCAAGAGCATCAAATAATTTTAAGTTTAAAGTTGATTGGGGGATTTAGCAACAAGGAATTGGCAGAGGCCCTGATGAAGAAGGAAGAGGCTGTGGCCAAATCGTTTACTAGGGCCAAGGCGAAGTTTAGAAAGGAAGTGCAACTCTTAAAGATACCGGTACAAATGGGACTGCAATCCCGATTGTTCAAGGTGCTTCAAGTTATTTATCTATTGTTTACGGAAGGGTACTCGGCGACTACGGGTTCGCAGGTGCTGAAACGCGATATCTGCTATGAAGCTTTGCGTTTGGCTTTGCTTCTACAGGAAAACAAATATTGCAAACATCCCAACTTGGAAGCCTTGATCGCGCTAATGTGTTTTCATGCTTCCCGATTTGATGCCCGTCTGGATGAAAATGGGGATTTGGTCACCTTGGAGTTCCAAGATCGCAGCAAATACAATAGGGAATTGATAGAAATTGGGGTACGTCATCTTGAGGGGGCCGGAACTTTGGACCGAACGCCGTCCATCTATCATTTGGAGGCTGCCCGCTCCTATTACCACAGTGCAGCAAAGACCTTTGAGCAAACCGATTGGAAGAGTATCCTGTATCTATACGATCTACAGATCAACCAACAATACTCACCTATGTTGGCCTTGAACCGAATCGTTCCCTTTGCAAAAATTCACGGAGCGACCAAAGCATTGGAAGCGCTCAAAAGCTTGGAGAGCAAAACGGACTTTGGCGAGTCGGGATTACTTTATGCCATAAAAGCGGAGCTGTTGTTAGAAACCAATAGTGCCGGCTATAAAGCTGCCTTGAAAAAGGCGATTGCCTATTTCAAGAACGACCTCGTCAAAAAACACCTTAAAAAGAAATTGGACTAAACTTTAATAAAGGTGCCGTTTTTATACATATACCACAAGAGTAGATAGAGCAGACCAAATCCACCAATAGAGGCGAACATATCGTAATAAGGGCCTGTGTATTGCTCCAATCCGAATAATAGGTATTTGGAAACTTTTGGGAAATTTATAACGTGCGACAGCACGTAAGCCGTTATGGCATTCATCCCGATAACCTTTAGCGGAAATGTCCATTTTACCACCCCCTTCACATCAATAATCCAATAGAACAGGGCCAACAAAATAAAACATACACCAGAAGAGGCCAGGACAAAGGAGCTAGACCAGATTTTTTTAACAATGGGATGCCAGATTCCCCATACGGCCCCCACGATCAATCCCGCCAATCCGATTACCAGGAGCAGCTTGGCAACTTTCTCGCGAGGGAGGTTGGATTTTATCAACTCCCCGGCAAACATTCCGGAAAGGGTAGTGGCTATGAACCCAAGCCCACTTAGTAACCAAGTGTATTGGTACCCATCATCGAATTTTCCAAGAATCAAACGGTCAAAATAAACGGCAAAATTTTGATCCGGCAACAAGACACTTCGTCCAACACCAGGCACATTTGGTACGGTTAGCAGGAGGGCATAAATAATCAAACAAGCTGCAAAGAGCACATATTGCCCTTTCCTACTAAGATGGATATAGGCCAAACAAGAAACCACATATCCCACAGCAATGGCTTGTAAGGTATTGCTGAAGATTTTAAACTGCTCAATATCCAGTGCAAGCAAATTCCCCTGGACTATCCAACCTAAAATAAAAAGAATGACAAAGCGTCTGATCAGTTTTTTATAGACAGGTCCCATGTCCGAATTGTTTTCCATTCTTTTGGACAGGGCAAAAGGAATCACGGCACCGACCACAAAAAGGAAAAGGGGCATAATAATGTCGTAAAAGGTTGAGCCAAACCATTCGGGGTGGCTAAACTGGTTTGCCAAAGCTTCCGAAAACGAAGAATTGGCTCCTTTGTGGAGGTTGGCGAAAAAGTGATCTGCGAAGATAATTAGCAGCATGTCAAAGCCCCTCAATACATCGATCGAGAGGATTCGTTTGGTTGGTTGGCCCATAAGGTTGGTTTTATGGGCTGCCGAACCATGGTCGCCAGCCCGGGGTTTTATTGTGAAAAAGGGGGGATCAAATCAACTCCCAGCCTTTTCTATATTCTCGGGTTACCCATTCATTGGCCTTTTCATAGTTGGTGATCTTCATGTTCTCACCATCCCAAAGTAATTTGCGTCTTCCAGGGTAGTTATATGGAGCCCAGTCACCTGGCTTTTTGCCCTCTTGCAGTACTTTGTACTGGTACGCCTTAACGGCAAGGTTACCCATTAGCACAGTCTCCGTTAATGGACCGGCCTTAGCAAAAGTTGAAGAGGTGTCCACCCCGTCGATACAACCTGCAACAAAGTTGGCAATATGACCGCCCATGCTATCGGGAACGCGGGGATACTTTGGTTCAGGGGCCTTGAATAAATCCATCATGTCGGAAGGAAGTAAACGGGCATTTCGCGAATAGGTATCGCAGACCAAAATCCCCTTATCGCCATACATTACCGTTCCGCCATCTCCATTTCCAACGGTTTCACCATCTTTTAGTTCATCTGGTAAATCCGGCATTAATCCACCGTCATACCAATTAAGGGCAATATCACCGTGATGCTCGTGATCAAACTTCAGATGGATTTTTGAGGATGGAGGACAGGAAGGGCTATAATCCGCTTCCACAAAATCCCCAACCCAAACTGTGGTACAACTCGCTTCCGCTTCTGTAGGATACCCTAGATCCAGAACGCTGAAAGGAGTTTCCATGATATGACATCCCATATCCCCTAGGGCGCCGGTTCCAAAATCCCACCAGCCGCGCCATTTAAATGGTAGATAGGCGTCGTTATAATCCCTCATGGCTGCAGGGCCTAACCACAGGTCCCAATCCAATCCTTTGGGTACGCGTTGCTTCTCTGTGGGAACTGGCACTCCCTGTGGCCATACCGGCCTATTGGTCCAACAATCTATCGTATGGATTTTTCCAATAATCCCAGACTCTACCCATTCACGGGCAATGCGGCTATCATCGCTGGAAGCTCCCTGATTTCCCATCTGGGTTACGATTCCATTTTCTGCCGCAACTTTCGTCATTAATCGCGCTTCCCGGATATTATGGGTCAACGGCTTCTCCACGTAAGCATGTTTTTTCTCCCTCATAAAGGGCAGTGCAATGGTGGCGTGCATATGATCTGGAGTGGCTACCATAACTGCATCAATATCACTCAAGTGACGGTCATAAACTTTTCTGAAGTCCTTATAGCGTTTAACATCCGGAAACTTTTCATAAGTACCTTTGGCCCTTCTGTCATCCACATCACAAAAGGAAACAAACTTTACTCTTCCGGTGTTTGCCAACCCTTGGATTACGCCACTTCCGCGTCCACCAACACCAAATGCGCCCACATAAAGTGTATCGCTGGGTGCAACGTGACTTTTACCCAAAACATGACTTGGAACAATTGAAAAGGCAGCGGATGCCGCTGCCGTATTTTTAAGGAACTTTCTTCTTTGCATTTTGGCTTGTTTAGTTAAGCTCTTAAGATACAAAAAACAACAATAGCCCGGGTCATGTTGTTACGTATTCCACTCTTTATAAAATTGTTCCAAATAATCTAACATGAACTGGTGTCTTTCGGCTGCCATTTGCTTACCTGTAACCGTATTTATTTTGTCCTTGAGCAGCAGTAATTTTTCATAGAAGTGATTGATCGTTGGAGCATTGGAATTTTTATATTCCTCCTTGGTCATGTTTAGGTTTGGCGGAATATCGGGGTTGTACATTTCCCTGTTTTTGAATCCTCCGTAATTAAAGGTCCGGGCTATCCCAATTGCCCCGATAGCATCCAAGCGGTCGGCATCTTGGACTACCTGCATTTCCAGTGAAGTAAATGTGGCCTGATTTCGGTCAAGGCTGTTCTTAAAGGACATGTGCCTGATTATGTTCACAACATGGTCAACAATTTCGGAATCCACGTTTTGGGAGGATAAAAAAGTTCGTGCGGTCTTGGGTCCAATTTCTTCATCGCCATTGTGGAATTTTGGGTCGGCAACATCATGGAGAAGAGCAGCCAATTCAACCACCAAGGCATCTACCTCTTCGTTTTCCGCAATCCGCTTTGCAATATTGTAAACGCGTTCGGTGTGAAACCAATCGTGCCCACCTTCCGCATTTGTAAGTTGTTCCTTTACAAAAACCTTGGTATTGGTGATCAAAGTGTTGCTCATTTTTTGAACTCTGTAATTCCGTTTGTAATTGTTTCCTCTATTTTTTTGATTAGCTGATCTGCATCCCCGCTATTCTCCAAGGGTGGGTGAACTTTAAATTTTATGAAAGAACCCAATCCCATTGGAAACTGTCCAAACCGCAACATTTTCCAGGAATTGTTAATACTTATGGGCACAATCAAGGCCGATGGCGCCTGTTTCATTAGCACTTTTAGGCCAGTGGTGCGAAATGGTTTGGGGACACCGGTTCTGCTTCGGGTGCCTTCGGGAAAAATTACGGCACTTCGCGCATGTTCTTCAATGTAACTACCTAGTTCCTGAAGCGCTGCAATGGACTGTTTTGGGTCTTTACGATCTATTAGGGCCGAGCCTCCGTGCCTAAGGTTGTACGAAACACTTGGGATACCCTTGCCCAATTCAATTTTACTTACAAATTTGGGATGGTGTTGCCTCATGTGCCAAATAATAGGTGGGATGTCGTACATGCTTTGATGATTGGTGACAATGATCAAGGGCTTGTCCGTTGGAATCTTGATTGGATTTTCAAAGCGGTATCGAGTTCCCAAAAGATTGGTGCAGCGCATCAAAAACCAATTGAGGATGCTTACACTTGCCTTGTGGGCGGTATACCCAAAAAGGTTAAGACAAATCCATTGGATGGGGTGAAAAATCACCAAGGTGAGACCAAAACAGATGAAGTATAAAAGCGTGATGGGATAGGAAAATAACTTCAACATGTTCTCGTCTTAGGGTATTGCGACAATAAAAATCGATTATCTATAGCACAAAAATAAAAAACCACCCTTTAGGGTGGCTCTTTATATTCCTAAGTTCGGAAGATTAACAATAATCGTTATAAGCTTCCATCAAGTTTTCCGCAATCAATTCTGCCGGTCTTCCCTCAATATGATGTCTCTCGATCATATGAACCAACTCTCCATTTTTGAACAAGGCCATACTTGGTGAAGAAGGTGGAAAGGGAACCATGTGGTTTCTGGCCGTGTCCACAGCTTCGGTGTCCACACCGGCAAATACCGTTACCAAATGGTCCGGTTTTTTGCTGTTTTGCAGACTCAATTTTGCTCCGGGTCTTGCGTTGGCTGCGGCACATCCGCAAACTGAATTTACCACCACCAAGGTGGTTCCTTCTTGTTTCAAGGCATTCTCAACGGCTTCGCTTGTATATAGTTCCTCGAACCCAGCAGTGGCCAGGTCGGCTCTCATAGGTTTTACCAATTCTTCTGGATACATAATCTCAATTTTATTAAAGGATCAAAGATACGGTTTTTGTCGCATTTTTTACGGAACCCTTAACAACGCCAAATGATTTTGTTCTAAGCCAAAAGCCTATATTTGGGCTCTAATTTTGTTCAGATGATCAAGTGGGCAGCCGCCTTCGTTGGATTTTTTATCAGAGGTTTAGCTGGAGCCATAATTGGTTTCCTTGTGGGCAGCTTTTTGGATTCTTTGAGAGGTGCTGGTTCCCGAAGGGGAGGTAGTGTTTTTTCAGACTTTACCCGACAATCCGTTTCCCCTGCAGATTTTGAACTCAATCTTCTTTCATTGTGCTCTATAGTGATCAAAGCCGACGGGCAAGTGAGCCAAGGGGAATTGAATTATGTACGCCAGTATTTTTTGAGCACCTATGGTAAGGAAAAGGCAAATGCCATTTTCAGGACCTTCAATGAGGTGATCAAAAAAAGAGAGGTTTCCGCCCAAAGAATATGTAGTTACTTAACCCAGCGAACACGATACGAAGTCCGTCTACAGTTGCTTCACTTCCTTTTTGGAATTGCCCAGGCCGATGGACAGATAAGCAAGGCTGAGGTTAACAAAATAAAGGAGCTGGCCGGGTATCTTCGTGTTGGACAGTACGATTTTGAGAGTATCATGGCCATGTTCATAAAATCCGCTGACAATGCCTACAAGATTTTGGAAATTGAAAAGTCCGCCACGGATGATGACGTAAAAAAGGCCTATAGGAAAATGGCAAAAAAATACCATCCCGATCGCGTGGTTATGGAAAATGAAGCCATCAAAAAAGGTGCGGAGGAAAAGTTCAAGGAAGTACAAAAAGCCTATGAGACCATTCAACAAGAACGGGGGATGTCATAAGATAATTGGATTGTTCGATGGTTGGATTGATGGGACTTAATATTTGAACTTGAACTTGTAATTTGAGTTTGAACTTAACGCTGCTAAATACTAATTAACTAACAACTAAACCATGCAAGAATTCTGGTTCTATATCAAGTTGGGGTTTAACCACGTATTGGATTTGGGTGCTTACGATCATATCCTGTTTTTATCTGCTTTGGCCATACCCTTTACGTTTAAAAATTGGAAGCATGTGGTGATTTTGGCCACAATTTTTACCATAACACATTGCACTTCTTTGGCCCTATCCGCTTTTGGCGTTGTGACCGTCGATGTGGGACTGATAGAATTTCTGATACCTGTAACAATTCTGCTTACGGCCCTTTTTAATTTTGTATATGTATTTGGAAATGCCCAAACTTCGGGAAAATACATACATGTTTTGGCCACAGCATTTTTTGGGTTGGTCCACGGTTTTGGATTTTCCAATTACTTTAAGATGTTAATGGCCGAGGAGGATGACAAGGTGATGCCATTGCTTGGATTCGCCACTGGAATTGAATTTTCCCAAGTTGCCATAATCTTGATCATTTTGGCCTTGGCTTTTGTGGTTTTGGACCTGTTAAAGGTGAAAAGAAAGCTTTTCATCGGAATTGCCTCTATTTTGGTCATTGCCATCACAATACCCCTGCTTATTGCTACGTTTCCCCAATAGGGCCTTCGTTAAAATTAATCGAATAAGGTTGTACGGGTCTTACAAAGCCGGTATATTTATTTAATGATCAGCCTATTTTCTGATGTATGAAGGAGCGCAAACAAGAAAAGTATGACAAGGCCTATTTAAGAATGGCCAAGGAATGGGGGAAACTCTCCTATTGCAAAAGAAAACAAGTAGGCGCTATCATTGTCAAGGATCGGATGATCATTTCGGATGGCTACAACGGAACGCCAACAGGATTCGAGAATTTTTGCGAAGATGAGGAAGGTTACACCAAGTGGTATGTGCTGCATGCCGAAGCCAATGCCATTTTAAAGGTAGCCTCATCCACCCAATCCTGTGAAGGGTCGACTTTGTACATCACCTTGTCGCCTTGTCGTGAGTGCAGCAAATTGATTCATCAAGCGGGGATTAAACGCGTGGTGTATCAAACGGCATATAAAGACGATTCGGGATTACGGTTTTTAGAAAGGGCCGGTGTCGAGACTTATCATTTGCCCATTTTGGAAGAAATGGTTTAACCTCACCATTTAAGCTATGAAAAAGAAATATCAGTATATCCTACCCACTATCTTGGGATTTGTTTTGGCTGTGGGCATTTTTATTGGAGGCAAGCTTCACTTCGATGATACCCCGGAAAAACTGTTCAGCACCAATTCCAAAAAAGACAAGCTCAACCGACTTATTGATTATATCGATTACGAATATGTGGACGATATAGACACCGACAGCATTGTTGATGTTACGGTGAACAATATTCTGGGCAGGCTCGACCCACATTCTGTGTACATACCCAGAAGTGAAATGGAAGAGGTGTCTGAAAACATGAAGGGGGATTTTGTGGGCATTGGTGTTAGTTTCTATATGTACCATGACACCATTACCGTAATCAGAACCATTAAAAATGGGCCCAGTCACAAAAGTGGAATCAAACCAGGCGATCGCATTTTAATTGCCGATCAGGACACCCTCTTTGGACGAAGGATTCCAAACAATGAGGTTGTGGCAACCCTCAAGGGTAAAATAGGCACCAAGGTAGACCTTAAGGTGTTCCGTAAACAAGACAATAAAACCATGAACATTACGGTAACCCGCGACCGGGTACCGATTCGCAGCGTGGATTCTTATTATATGCTGACACGCGATATGGGGTATATCAAAATCAACAGGTTCGCTGAATCCACCTTTGATGAATTCAAGGATGCCCTGCGTAAATTGAAGCTTCGGGGTGCTGAAAAATTGGTCTTGGACCTTAGGGACAATCCTGGAGGTTATTTGGGCATAGCCGAAAAGTTGGCCGATGAATTCTTGGAGGACGATAAACTAATTCTGTATACCAAAAACAAAAAGGGAAGGGTAAAAAAGGCCTTTGCCACCAAAAAAGGGGATTTTGAGGACAAGCCGGTGTATGTGTTGATCAATGAACGCTCCGCTTCTGCAAGTGAGATCATTGCAGGTGCTTTACAGGATAACGATATAGGGACCATTGTTGGGAGACGTTCTTTTGGAAAGGGACTTGTACAAAGGGAGATGGACCTAGGAGATGGTTCTGCCGTGCGGTTAACGGTGTCCAGATATTATACGCCTACAGGAAGATCCATCCAAAGATCCTATAAAAAGGGACATAAGGACTACTACCAAACCTTTATGGAGCGGTACCGAAATGGGGAGTTGACCACGGTGGACAGCATCAAGGTGGCGGATTCTCTAAAATTTGTGACCCCAAAAGGGAAAATCGTTTATGGCGGTGGGGGAATAATTCCAGATGTCTTCGTGCCCATCGGAAATAACGAGGAAGAAGCCGTGGATAGCATGGATGGAGCTGAATTCTTTTCGCGCTTTATTTTTGAGCATTTGGAAACAGATAGAAATCGGTATTCCTACCTTACTAAAAATGAATTTTTGGACGAGTTTAGGGTGGACGACATCCTATTCGATGAGTTTATCCAATTTGTGCTCAACAGAAAGATCAAACTGGATTTTTATGCCCAAGAAGATAAAATTAAGGACTACTTAAAAGCCAATATAGCCGAGCAATTGTT
The DNA here is from genome assembly GCF_023502235.1 of Flagellimonas myxillae. Taxonomy (GTDB): domain Bacteria; phylum Bacteroidota; class Bacteroidia; order Flavobacteriales; family Flavobacteriaceae; genus Flagellimonas; species Flagellimonas myxillae. Next base: position 361,101 of record NZ_JAMFLY010000002.1, read on the forward strand.
CTCACCTAACCTATCTGCGCAGATTAAGGGGGAACACGATACCATGTTGGAAAAGGTCAAGGAATTGGATCACGCCATCTTTAATAATTCCGATGCTGGGACTGCGGAATTTCGGGATTAATCTTCCTTTAGTTTTTTATCGATTTTTTTACTGGCTGCAAAGATCAAGATCAGTACAATCGCGCAAAGTGATGCCACAATACCGATAAGGGCAACAGTACTGTCACCTTGAAATGGATTGTCAAAATCCACTAGGGTAAGATTAAAGGCAATCAGCCCTAAAGCCAAAATAACCAATACAATAATTAAGGGTTTGTTCATAGTAGCGAAAACCTTGATCAGTTAACAAAAAGTTGATTCACGTTTGTGGCAAACAATTTGACTGCAATGGCCAAAAGGATTACCCCAAAAATCTTGCGGATTACATGCAATCCATTCTTGCCCAGCAATCGTTCAATTTGGGCACTGGATTTGAGCACCGCGTAAACAAAGATAATGTTTACTAGTATCGCCACTACAATGTTCTCTACATGAAATTCTGCCCTCAAGGCCAAAATGGAGGTGAGGGTACCGGCTCCGGCGATCAAAGGAAACGCAATGGGAACCACCGATGCGGTCTCCACCTCCTCATCTTTGAACAAGGTGATCCCTAGGACCATTTCCAGGGCCAAAAAGAAGATAACAAATGCCCCAGCCACGGCAAACGAATTCACGTCAATACCAATTAGGTTTAGGATGCTTTCCCCTACAAAAAGAAAGGCCGTCATGATCACCGCAGCCACAATGGAAGCTTTTTCAGATTGGATATGCCCCACCTTTTTTCGCAACGAAAGAATTACAGGGACGCTTCCCAAAATATCAATGACAGCAAATAACACCATACTCGCCGTAATAATTTGTTGAAAACTGAAGTTCATAGCCTTGTGTTTTAGTAGGCAAATATACGGGGAGAAACACCATTTGGATTTTCACTTAGTTGTCCAAATGATCATTTTTTTGGTTTTGGGTTACCTTTGCCCAAATTAGTTTGATTACCCATGTTCCAGATAGGGAAAACCATAGTTTCCGAAGAGATTATCGACAACGATTTTGTTTGCAACTTGAACGCCTGCAAAGGGGCTTGTTGTGTGGATGGGGAATATGGTGCTCCCTTGGAAAATTCCGAAACTGAAATTTTGGAGAACCTCTATGAAAAGGTAAAGCCATATCTACGCCCGGAAGGAATAAAGGCCATTGAAGAGGAGGGGACCTATGTTAAGGGCGAGGATGGCGAATGGGAAACCCCTTTGGTGAACAAGAGTGAATGTGCCTACGTCGTTTTTGACGAAAACGGAATAACCAAATGTGGCATTGAAGCAGCATATCTGGATGGGGCAATTCCGTGGAAAAAACCCATCTCCTGTCATTTATATCCGGTACGAACTAGGGAGTACTCGGAGTTCACGGCGGTCAACTACCACAGATGGGAAATATGTGACGCTGCATGCACATTGGGTAAAGAGCTTAAAGTCCCCATTTATAAGTTTGTGAAGGAGGCTTTGATCAGAAAATTTGGAGAGGATTGGTATACGGAATTGGAAGAGGTGGCCAAAGAAAAGAGCCAATAACTAAATTCACGCAAGCATTTTTAATTAAGCATCATTAAATCGTGGGGATATCCAGCACCACTTTGGTACCCTTGGGGTTGCCGTTTTCATCAAAAAGGTCCACAATATCCACATCGAAGCTGTTTTGATAGTCTTTGGAGAAATTGGCAAAACGCTCCTTGGTAATTCTAATACCTACAGATTTTCGTTTGAGCACCCTGTTTTCCTTGTTTATTTGTGCAGCCCCTCGCCCAACACCATTGTCAATGATCTCCAAGGTTACATGACCCTCGTTCTTATTTAAGACATTAAGCTGAATCAGTTTTTCCCCTTCTTTAGGAGATAATCCATGCCAAAGGGAATTTTCCAAGAAGGGTTGTAAGGCCAACGATGGAATTTTAATGGCTTCTGGGTTGATACTATCGCAAACATTGATGGAAAATTCAATTTCATTGGAAAACCTAATGTTTTCAATGTTCATATAAAGTTCCACGGTTTCCAATTCCTCGGCCAGGGTAATTTCTTTTACAGATGAGGCTTCCAGAATTTTCCGAATTAGTTTGGAAAATTTATTGAGGTAGTGAACGGCGTTTTTCTGCTCGTTGTTGATGATGTAAAGCTTGATGGAGTTCAGCGAATTGAACAAAAAATGAGGGTTCATTTGGCTGCGGAGCATGTTCTGTTCCAACGTAAGAACCCTTTTTTCGTTTTTGCTTTGGTACTGACGGTAAAGGATATATAGTATGGAGGAGATCAGGCCCACGATCAGGGCACTCACCAATAAGGTGGTCTGGTTCTTTCTTAGTCGCAACCGCACAATTTCATTTTCCTTGGCCAACACCGAAATCTGGTTGTTCTTTTTATCCGCTTCATACTTAACGATTACATCGTTCATGTATCTAAAATTGGTGGCACTGGAGATTTCCTCGTCATGTTGATCGGCCTGCTTGTAATATCGGTATGCCGCTTTGTAATTCCCTCGCTTGTATTCAAAATCGGAGAGCTTTTGGTAAGCATACAAAACATTGCTGGGAATGTTATGGGTTTGTGACATCTCCAATCCTTCCATAATAAACTCATAGGCTTTATCATAGTTGCCCAGTTCGGTATGGGCCCAACCCGTATTGATGGAAATCAAGGGAGTTATAAAATAATCGCCAATGGTCTTGGATTGTTCATGAAGGGGCTCCAATAGTACAAGTGCCGCATAGGGCATATCCTGTTTTAGATAGATTTGGGCCAAGCTGTTTTTACAAATTATCCTCCCATAGGTGGAATTGATATCCTCGTTGTAGGCCAGGGATTTCCTGTAGTTTTCAAGAGCTCCTTCCAAATCACCCTTGCGGTCCAAACAATCTCCAATATTTTGGTGGTTGATGGCAAGACCTAATTTATTGCCCAGTTCTTCCTCCAACTTTAGGGCCCTTCTAAATTGAAGAATGGCCAGATCGTACTGCTCCAAAGTTTGGTATAGGTTACCAATGCAGTTTAGCGAGACGTTGATGTTCCTTTTGATGTGATGTGAAGGATTTTCAACTGCTTCGGCCATTTCCAAAGCTTGTTGGTTGTAGTCCAGGGCGGTTTTTATAGCATCCGTTCTTCGGTATACCACTCCCAACATGTTCAGGCATCGTACCTTGAGCTCCACATTATTGGCTTCTTCTGCCAATTGCAGGGCTGCCTGGTGCAGATCTACCGCTTCCTTAAATTTGGAGAAATTCCTGTACGTTGCCCCTATTTGATCTAGGGCATAGGATTGCCCCTCCAAATAATCAGCATCCCGGCTCAAATTGGCAAAATAGCGGAGCAAGGTGGTGTCCCCGGTTTCGGATTTAAGTTCCGTGTTCAGCACCAAATAAGTCTTGGGCCGCATTTTAACGATCCGCTCTGCTTTCTCTTTAAAGGCTTCGGGAATTTCCTGCGCTAGACCAGATGGCGCCATCCATAATCCAACAACCACCAAAAGGACTATCCTTTTTAGAATGGGCGAATGCGGGGATTTTGTCAGGTTAAAAATAAGCACGTGAGTTAACAGAAGTTACAGCATATCAAGAAAGTCAGATTTCTTTTGCCGGGAAACGGGAATTTTATGGTTCGATTCCAAAACTACATACCCATCTGTCTTAAGGAATTCCTTTATTTTATTCAGATTGATGATATACGAGTTATGGATTCTGAAAAAGCTGGTGTCGGGAAGTAAGGTATTTACCTCCTTGAGCTTTTTGGTGAGTAATATTTTTTGGCCATCACTTAAAAAGATGGTACTGTAGTTGCCGTCGGATTCCGCATACAAAATGTCATCGCTATTTAAAAACAACAGCTTCCCGTCCGTATTAATCGTAATCTTTTTGCTGTGAGCCTCCGCGTTGAAGTTTAGCAAGATTTTTTCCAACTTTTCGGCAGTCAGGTTCTTGGCGTTGTATTTTTTTATTTTTTCGATGGTCACCTCAAGATCATCCGTATCAATAGGTTTTAGCAAATAATCAATGGCCTCGTTCTTCAATGCTTTCAGGGCGTATTGATTGTATGCTGTGGTAATCACCACAGGAAAGTTTTTATTCTTAAGATTTTTGATGAACTGAAACCCGTCCATGGCCGGCATTTCAATGTCCAGGAAAAGACAATCGGGGGTGTTGCGCTCAAGATAGTCCAAAGCTTCATGTGCATCTGTAAATGATGCCACGATATCCACCTCATCGGTCAAATTGGTCAATTCCCAACTAAGACTTTGCAATGCTTTGACCTCGTCATCAACAATAACTGCTTCTAACATGCTCCATTTAATATAACTCAAATTTAGGATTATTCTCTTTAAAGCACTGAAATTATGTGCTAATGGACATTTTGTACGTATAACTGGCACAAAATGCCTGTGTACTGAAAATTGGCTGTTTTTTATCGATAAAATGGGTATTTCCTAGCATTTCTATAGGGAAGCCAAAAAACCAATGACCATTTATACACAAAAGAAGACCGATTATACATACACAAAACAGGAAGGGGCAATTGTTTTATACTTTGGTTCTTGCAAAACTTAAGATAACCTAACTCAATTCCAAAAAATGAAAAAGTGTTTTGTGTTGTTCCTGCTTTTGATCGTAGCATTGATTTGCGCGTCCCTTCTAGGAGAAGGAAAGGATTTGCCAATACAAACCAATTGGGAAGAGGTGGCCAATAATAATAGGTAACCTTCCCCAAAAGTTCATATACATTATTTACAAACGTACGGCCTAAGCAACCAACCTCTTGATCATAGAAACTGCTTGCACAAAATATCCCATGTTGGTTTTCGGTTTTGTTGGGTTTTAGGTTTCGGGGGAACTACCTAGAACTATAACACGCCAAGGAAACAACTGGGAATGGCCGTACTTTTGGTAATGTAAACCAATCAAAAAACTGTTCTAAGCATAATTTCCATTAATAATTAGACCAAAAAGTATAAAAAACATATACTTTTTGGTCTTTTTTCTTTTGGGGCCAATCCGCCAAAAATTCACCTTCAAAGAGCAACTCTGGCAAGCCCAAGGTACATCACCTGCCAACCTAGATTTCAACAGTTTGTGTTAAAAACTTTGCAGTCTATTTAATAAAACCTGCTTTACAATCTAACGACATTTTTGAATCTTTGTTAGCCCTGTTCGCAAGGAAATTTTCTCCATTTTATAATTTTTTTAACGCACACTTATGTCGGTAGCCATAGAACCTATATTACAAGAAAACAAGGACAGATTTGTTATTTTTCCAATCCAGCACCATGATCTTTGGGATTGGTACAAAAAACAGGAAGCCTGTTTTTGGACTGCTGAGGAAATAGATTTGCACCAAGATCTAACAGATTGGAACAACAAGCTCAACGACGACGAGCGTTACTTTATCAAACACATTTTGGCCTTTTTTGCTGCTTCCGATGGAATCGTGAACGAAAATTTGGCGGAAAACTTCGTGAATGAGGTACAGTATTCCGAAGCCAAGTTCTTTTACGGGTTCCAGATCATGATGGAAAATATCCATTCGGAAACCTATTCCTTGTTGATTGATACCTATGTTAAGGATGAAAAGGAAAAAAATGTATTGTTCAAGGCCATTGAGAATTTCCCTGCGATTAAAAAGAAAGCCGACTGGGCCCTTAAATGGATAGAATCGCCAAGCTTTGCCGAGCGTTTGATCGCTTTTGCTGCGGTAGAAGGTATTTTCTTTTCCGGGGCGTTCTGCTCTATTTTCTGGTTGAAGAAAAGAGGATTGATGCCTGGACTGACCTTCTCCAACGAATTAATTTCAAGGGATGAGGGAATGCATTGCGATTACGCCGTACACCTGCACAACAGTCACTTGGTGAACAAGGTGCCAAAAGAACGGATCAAGGAAATAATCGTAGATGCCCTAAACATTGAGCGCGAGTTTATCACCGAATCCCTTCCGGTAAGTTTAATTGGAATGAACGCCAAGCTGATGACCCAATACCTGGAGTTTGTTACCGATAGGCTTTTGGTGGAACTGCAATGTGAGAAGGTGTACAATGCTACCAACCCATTTGATTTCATGGACATGATTTCACTTCAAGGAAAGACCAATTTCTTTGAAAAACGCGTGTCCGAATATCAGAAAGCCGGTGTTTTGAACAAGGAAAAGGACACCGATTCCCAGAAAATCAGCTTTGACGCGGATTTTTAAGAAGACCAACTGAATATATATTCCCCTCTTGCCCCAGAGGTTTTTATGAACTTGACCCCACTGCGTTGCGTTTTTTCGCAACGGCTGACCATGCGATTGGTAAAACCAACAGCGTATCATTAAAAAATATTCGTAGCACATGTATGTAGTAAAAAGAGATGGAAGAAAGGAGCCGATGATGTTCGATAAGATCACGGCCCGAGTTAGAAAACTTTGTTATGGACTCAACGACCTGGTAGATCCGGTAAAAGTGGCCATGAGGGTAATAGAAGGATTGTACGATGGGGTAACCACATCCGAACTGGATAATTTGGCGGCCGAAATTGCGGCGACCATGACCACTTCCCACCCAGATTACGCAAAGTTAGCAGCTCGCATTTCGGTTTCCAACCTACATAAGAACACTAAAAAGTCCTTCTCCGAAACCATGAAGGACCTTTACGAATATGTAAACCCAAGAACCGGTAAAAAAGCACCGCTTCTTTCAGATGAGGTATTCAAGGTTGTATCGGAGAATGCCGAAAAATTGGACTCTACCATCATCTATAACCGGGATTTTGGCTACGACTATTTCGGATTTAAGACCTTGGAGCGTTCCTACCTACTTAAGTTGAACGGTAAGATAGCCGAACGCCCCCAGCACATGTTGATGCGGGTTGCTGTAGGTATCCACTTGGATGACTTGGATGCTGCCATCGAGACCTACGAGCTCATGTCCAAAAAGTATTTCACACATGCAACGCCTACGCTGTTCAATTCCGGAACCCCTAAGCCGCAAATGTCGTCTTGCTTCCTGTTGGCCATGAAGGACGATAGTATCGATGGTATATACGATACGCTAAAGCAGACTGCAAAAATTTCCCAGTCGGCTGGGGGAATAGGATTGTCCATTCACAATGTTAGGGCAACGGGATCCTACATTGCTGGCACCAACGGAACTTCCAACGGAATTGTTCCCATGCTTCGTGTTTATAACGATACAGCCCGTTATGTGGATCAAGGAGGCGGAAAACGAAAAGGAAGCTTTGCCATTTATGTAGAACCTTGGCATGCCGACATCTTTGATTTCTTGGATTTGAAAAAGAACCACGGAAAAGAAGAAATGCGTGCTCGTGATTTGTTCTACGCCATGTGGATTCCCGATTTGTTTATGAAACGGGTTGAGGCAGATGGCGAATGGACCTTGATGTGCCCGAACGAATGCCCAGGATTGTTCAATTCCCATAGTGAGGAGTTTGAGGCATTGTATACCAAATACGAAGCCGAAGGTAAGGGACGAAAAACCATCAAGGCACGTGATCTTTGGGAGAAGATTTTGGAATCCCAGATTGAAACGGGAACCCCTTATATGCTCTATAAGGATGCAGCAAACAGGAAGAGTAACCAGAAAAACCTGGGGACCATCCGTTCCTCTAACCTCTGCACAGAGATTTTGGAGTACACTTCCCCAGACGAGGTTGCGGTGTGCAACTTGGCTTCCATCGCCCTTCCCATGTTTGTGAAAAATGGCCAGTTCGACCATAAAGAGTTGTTCAAGGTAACCAAACGTGTCACCAAAAACTTGAACCGTGTTATTGACCGCAATTACTATCCGGTAAAGGAGGCTGAAAACTCCAACATGAGGCATCGTCCAGTTGGCTTGGGTGTACAAGGATTGGCAGACACTTTTATCATGCTTCGCTTGCCATTTACCAGTGATGAAGCCAAGCAACTGAACCAAGAAATTTTTGAGACGCTGTACTTTGCCGCCGTCACGGCTTCCATGGAAGAAGCCAAATCCGATGGGGTGTATTCCAGTTACGAAGGTTCACCGATTGCCAGTGGAGAGTTCCAGCACAACCTATGGGGCATTAAGGATGAAGAATTATCAGGAAGATGGGACTGGGGTAAATTGAGAAAGGATGTGAAAAAGCACGGAGTGCGGAACTCTTTGTTGGTGGCGCCAATGCCAACTGCATCCACCTCCCAGATTTTAGGAAATAACGAATGTTTTGAACCATACACTTCCAATATTTATACCCGAAGGGTATTGTCCGGAGAGTTTATTGTGGTGAATAAGCACCTATTGGAAGATTTGGTGAAACTCGGACTGTGGAACGAGAACCTAAAGCAGGAGTTGATGCGTGCCAATGGATCGGTACAGCATATTGATGTAATCCCAGATGACATCAAGGAATTGTACAAGACAGTTTGGGAGCTTAGCATGAAGGACATCATTGACATGAGCCGTCACCGTGGGTACTTCATTGACCAGAGTCAGTCCTTGAACCTGTTTATGGAAAACGCCAACTACTCCAAGTTGACCTCCATGCATTTCTATGCTTGGAAGAGTGGACTAAAAACAGGAATGTATTACCTCCGAACCAAGGCTGCGGTTGATGCCATTAAGTTTACCTTGGACAATACAAAAAAGAAGGAAGTGCCGATCAGTGTAGCGGCAGAGGCCGAAGTGTTGGCCGCAACGCCAAAAGCTGCGGAAGAGCTTAAAGTTGATCCTACTCCGGTGGAGCAACAGGATGTGGACATCCAACCTATGACACCGGAGGAAATGAAGGAATTGATCGCACGGGCCAAAGAGGGCCAGGCAGACGATGACTGTTTGATGTGTGGATCATAACAAATACTGAACGTATCAGTATGTGATAGTGTTTATTGATTAGATACCTCGGATAGTTCACACCCCACACGAACAACTTCCGAGGTGTTTTCCTTGAATTGCAAAATTCAACCTCAAAAAAAGCCGCTTAGAGCGGCTTTTTTATTTTGTGGGCACGTCAGTTCGAGTGCCCCGAATAGAATTTTGAGCTCGGGATTATTTCAAAATTGACCCATAATAAAAGGCCGCTGATATCAGCGGCCTTCAATGTATTGTTATGGTGGCTTAGTTTATAAGGACCAAGCTTTACCTTGTGTAAGCGTTTCCAAATCCCCGCAGCCAACATATTCTCCAGGAACTGGTAAATAGGCAAGGACCTCTTCCCCAACAAACTCGCTGGTCTTATAGGCCCAGATTGCGGAATTCCGGATGGAAGTGGCAAATTGATAACGTGCGATCTCATCATCGAGAACCGCTCCGCCGTTTTCTTCCACAGCCTCATAATAAGCTTGTACAGCTTCGCCATGGGCTTCCTCCACCTCATCGGTCTGCTTTTTCAAATAAGTGGCTAAAACAGGCTCTAAATCCTCTGCATCCAAATCTGCAAGGGTCTCTTTTTGGGTATCGGCCAAAACCTTATCCGTAAACTTGCCCATGCACATTTTCATAAAGTCCTGTTGCTCCTTGGGCAATACCTCGTTGGCAAATTTATCCATGAATACATGGACGTTGACTTCTGAGGCGGAAGGCGTATCGGTCTTGGGCAAAAGAATATCTACAAGGGAATGCAATACCGTTCCTTCATCTTTGGTAAAGAAATCGGGGGTCCAATCCAAGACCTTTTTGCCCTTACAGCTCTGAACAATTCCCAATAGGGTGGGGGTTGCCACGGCATAGCCAAATACAAGCCCCATATTTTTTAATGCTACTCTTCTTTCCATTAGATATTTCCTTTTTTAAGTTCTTGTGCCGCATGGTTGGCCGCTCTGGCGGTAAAGGCCATATAGGTCAACGATGGGTTTACACAACTCGAGGAGGTCATAAAGGCCCCATCGGTAACATATACATTTTTACAATCGTGCACTTGGTTAAAGCCATTGAGTACGGAAGTTTTTCTGTCCCTGCCCATTCTGGCAGTTCCCATTTCATGGATGCCCAATCCAAGGGCACCAGGGTTGTCAAAAGGCTTTACATCTCTTAGACCAGCCTTTTCCAGCATATCCACCGCTTGGTTTTTCATGTCCTCACGCATGTTCCACTCATTCTCCTTGAACTCAGCATCGAAGGTAACCGTTGGCAGACCCCACTCATCCAATTTGTCGTAATCCATGGTCATTCGGTTATCCTGGTAAGGTAGAACCTCTCCAAAACCACCCATACCAAAGGTCCAACCTCCTGGTTTAAGAATGGCCTCCTTCAAATCCTTTCCATGGGAAATCTCTGCGATGGTATCTTCCCAATTTCCTCTACCGGCACCTCCTTGGTAACCATATCCGCGAAGGAATTTATCGGAATCGGAACTACCTCCCAAGTTTCGGAAACGTGGTAGATAGATACCTCCGGGTTTTCTTCCCTTATAGTATTTGTCTTCAAAGCCATCAAACTTACCAGATGCACCTACGCCCAAGTGGTGGTCCATGATGTTTCTTCCCAACTGGTCGGAGTCGTTTCCTAGTCCGTTTTCAAACCTATCGGATTTGGACTGCATCAAAATGGACGTGGAGGCAATGGCCGAAGCACATAGGAAAATAACTTTGGCCTTAAATTCAAACTCCTCCTTGGTTACCCGATCTATAACTTTTACGCCAGTTGCCTTTTTGGTGTCTGGATCATAGATTACCTGATGCACAATGGAATCGGGCCTTAATGTCATGTTGCCGGTTCGTTCGGCAGCTGGCAATGTGGAGGACACACTGCTAAAATAGGCTCCAAAAGGACAACCTCTGATACAGCGGTTGCGGAATTGACATCGAGTCCTTCCATCACCTTCAAATTTTTTGTTACTATTAATATGGGCAACGCGGCCAGAGGTGACCACCCTGCCATCAAAATGCTCCGAAACTTTTTCCCTAAAGTGATCTTCCACACAGTTTAGTGGCATCATCGGTTCAAATTGCCCATCTGGCAATTGGGGTAATCCCAGCTTTTCGCCGGTAACCCCGATATAGCTTTCAACCTTATCATACCAAGGAGCAATATCCTTATAACGTACAGGCCAATCCACGCCATGTCCATCTTTTTTGTTGGCCTCAAAATCCATTTCGCTCCATCTGTAGCTATGGCGTCCCCACATAATGGATCGACCACCTACATGATAACCTCGCATCCAGTCAAAACGCTTGGTCTCGTTATAGGGATGTTTCAAGTCATCCACGAACCAGTGTTTTGAAGGAGTCCTTACCGTATAACCGGTCCTATTTTGCTTTTCCTGTTTTGCGATATCGGCCTGAGTAGGTTGACCGTTATTGGGTAGGTCCCAGGGATCCAAATTTGCAGTGGGATAGTCCTCGCGGTGCTTCACCATTCTACCGCGTTCCAGCACCAAGGTCTTTAGCCCATTTTCACATAGTTCCTTAGCAGCCCAACCACCGCTAATGCCCGTTCCTACTACAATGGCATCGTATGATTCCTGCTCTTCGTTATAATAAAATTTACTCATCTATTAGGATTGTTTATTTTCTAAATGTATTAATTATTAAATTAATTTTCTACATTTAATCCCTATGTTTATTGAGAATTCACTACTATAACGTTGTAGTTTTTAGATTCCATTTAATTTTAGTTGATCAACCTTTATGAAACGAAAAAATTTTACCCATTACAGTGCCAAATTTGTGATTGTTTTATTGCTTATCGGCAATGTGGCTTGCAAGCAAAACAAAAAACAGGAAGAAGCAGCCTCAGAAACAGTTGAAGAAGTATCCATGTCCACTGAACCCACTTTTAAGATTTCATTGGCCCAATGGTCCATGCACAAAATGATACGAAATGATGGGGTAGACCCCTATTCATTCGCGGAAAAAGCGAAAGCTTGGGGCTTCGAAGGACTCGAATATGTTAGCGGACTTTATTATAAAGAATTGGAAAAAGACAATTTTTCAGAGGCCGCAATGAACAATTTTGTGGAGAAAAGCAAAGCTTTAAGTGAAGAACACGGATTGGAGAACTTGATCATCATGATCGATGGCCAAGGGAATTTGGCCGCTACCAGTGAGGAGGAGCGCAACGCAGCAGTCGAAAACCACCATAAGTGGGTAGATGCAGCCGCTGCATTGGGCTGCCACTCCATAAGAGTAAATTTGAGCGGGAGCACAGACCCAGAAGAATGGACAGCCGCCTCTGTTGATGGCTTGACCAAATTGGCTACCTACGCGAAGGATAAAAACATCAACATTTTGGTTGAAAACCACGGAGGTTTGTCCTCAAACGGAGCCATGTTGGCCAATGTCTTCAAAGAAGTAAATATGGAAAATGCCGGAACGCTACCTGATTTTGGTAATTTCTGTATCACGTGGGGAGAATGGCCTGAATGCAAGGATTGGTATGATAGATATAAAGGAATGGAAGAGATTATGCCTTATGCCAAGGCGGTAAGTGCCAAGTCCCACGATTTTGATGAAAACGGAAACGAGATCCATTCGGATTATGCACGCATGCTCAAGATTGTTAAGGATGCAGGATATTCCGGTTATATAGGTGTGGAGTACGAAGGAAGTAAGCTAAGTGAAGAGGAAGGTATTATTGCAACAAGGGATCTATTGCGTAAATTGATAAAGTAATCCTTGCCAAACCTCAGCCTATGAAGGGATTTCTACAGCAACTTTTTGATTATAATTTTTACAGCAACAAAAAACTCATAGAACAATGTAGTTCCATGGGGACGGTTCCTGAAAAGAGTGTGAAATTGTTCAGCCATATCCTGAACGCGCACCATATATGGAACCACAGGATTGTGGGAAAACCATCAGAATTTGCTGTTTGGGAATTGCATAAAGTGGCTGACTGGGGAGACCTTCATTATGAGAACCAGCGCACCTCTTTTGAAATTATCAGGAATACGGAGGATTTTAACAAGAGGATTGATTATGAAAATAGTCAGGGAAGAACCTATGCCAACGATCTTAAGGATATCCTATTCCATATTGTGAACCATTCCACCCATCATCGAGGTCAGATCCTTACGGATTTTAGGAACTCGGGAATTGAACCGGAAGCTTTGGACTATATTTTTTATAAAAGATAAATCCCCCATATGAGTTTTAAAGTAAAGTTCCAGTTGTCCACCATGATGTTTTTGGAGTTCTTCATTTGGGGAGGCTGGTTTGTGACCTTGGGTCCTTTTTTGGGCAACAATTTGGATGCCTCTGGGGCCGAGACGGCAATGGCGTATTCCACTCAGTCTTGGGGTGCCATAATAGCCCCCTTTATTATTGGCTTGATCGCGGATCGATTTTTCAATGCCGAACGGATTTTGGGTGTCCTGCATCTTGTGGGAGCTGGATTGATGTACCTCATGTACTGCTCCGATAGCTTTGCGGTTTTTTACCCTTATGTATTGGGTTATATGATTTTGTATATGCCCACTTTGGCCTTGGTGAATTCTGTAGCATTCAACCAAATGAAAAACCCCTCAAAGGAATTCCCTTTGGTTAGGGTATTTGGAACTGCGGGTTGGATTTTGGCTGGTTGGATCATTAGTCTCGCATTTCAGTGGGATTCCATCGAAAATATAGAGGCCGGTTTCCTAAAGAACACGTTTTTGATGGTGTCCATAGCTTCGGTGGTGTTGGGTGTGTTCAGTTTCACCCTTCCAAAAACACCTCCGACCGTTAGTAAGGACGAAAAAAGAAGCATAGGGCAACTTTTGGGCTTGGATACACTCCAACTCCTAAAGGACAAAAACTTTTTGGTGTTCTTTATCTCGTCCATTTTAATCTGTATTCCCTTGGCGTTTTATTATCAGCATATAGGTACCTTCCTAACGGAATCCAATGTCGAGAATTCCACCGCCTGGGCATCACTGGGCCAGTTTTCCGAAATATTCTTTATGCTCTTGTTACCCTTCTTCTTTAAGAAATACGGATTCAAGAAAACCATATTGGTAGGAATGTTGGCTTGGACCCTGAGATATCTCCTCTTCAGTTTTGGGGATTCGGGAGAATTGTTTTTCATGCTTGTGATCGGCATTGCCCTACATGGAATCTGCTATGATTTTTTCTTTGTATCGGGCCAAATTTATACCGCCTCAAAGGCTGGGGAAAGATATAAGAGTGCGGCCCAGGGATTGATAACGTTGGCCACTTATGGTGTAGGTATGCTTATCGGCTTTTGGGTGGCAGGAAAAATATATGACGAATTCATTCAAATTGATGGGACGGCCCTTTGGGAAAAAGTATGGATCTACCCTGCAGTATTTGCCCTGGTGGTATTTATCGTCTTTGCGCTTTTGTTCAAGAATGAAAAAATCGAATACAAAACCTAATAACAACCAAATTAATATAACATGGAAAATGTAAACAAGAATCGATTATTTACAGCGTCGTGCGTTGCTCTGTTGGTTACGGCTATGACATTTGCAATACGGGCTAGATTGGAAACGGTTTTTGGACCAGAGGGAGTGGGTCTAACGTTGGAACAAATAGGTTGGGCCTTTACACCTGCATTTTGGGGCTTTACCATCGCAATGATCATTGGTGGCCCCTTGGTTGATTCCCTTGGAATCAAAAAAATTACCTGGATGGCTTTTGTGACCCATGCAATTGGTATCATTTGGACCATTTTGGCCAAAGATCAGACCTCCTTATTCATAGCTACCCTGTTCGTGGGTATCGGTAATGGTATGGTAGAGGCGGCTCTAAATCCGATGATCGCATCGATGTATACCAAGAACAAGACTAAAATGTTGAATCGGTTTCATGTGTGGTTTCCAGGTGGAATTGTGATTGGATCCTTAGTGGGTTGGTTGGTAATGGATGTGATGGGACTAAGTTGGCAAATCATGGTCGGAGTGCTGTTTATCCCATTAATAATTTATGGGTTCATGTTTTTGGGCCAGAATTTTCCGGTTACCGAACGGGTTCAAATGGGTGTAAGCAATAATAAAATGTTGGCCAGTTTAGGAAAGCCACTGTTTATTTTTATGGTACTGTGTATGTTTTTGACTGCGGCTTCAGAATTGGGGACAACCCAACGCATCGAGTCATTATTAAAAGAGTCGGTGGCGGTTCCATTATTGGTACTTGCATTCATCAACGGTATCATGGCCTTGGGAAGAGCCTTTGCCGGGCAGGTCATACATAAGTTACAACCGGCGGGCATGCTATTGTTTTCAGCAATATTCACTTTTATAGGCCTTTGGTTGTTGACCATAACTAGCGGAACAATGACCTTCGCAGCAGCAGCGGTATTTGCCGTAGGAGTTACATTTTTCTGGCCGACAATGCTTGGTTTTGTAGCGGAGTATCTTCCAGAAACTGGTGCTTTGGGTCTTTCAATCATGGGGGGTGCTGGCATGCTTTCCGTATCGGTGGTGCTACCGGTAATGGGAAAATTGATGGATGATGCCAATGCAACCGAAGCCCTACGAACCATGTCCATTTTACCTGCAATATTAATTGTGGCGTTTATTGGACTCTACGTTTACATGAAAAATCGAAAACCAAAATTAGAAGAAGCTTAAATAAAAATCGAATGCCAAAAAAAATTAGACTAGGAATTATTGGAGGTGGAGGAGATTCCCTAATAGGGGTACTGCATAGAGTGGCCTCGTTTATCAATGACAATTATGAAATTGTGGGGGCGGTATTTAATCCGGATTATGAGCAAAACCTGGCTTTTGCAAAAGAGATAGATGTCCCGACAAATAGAATCTATAAGGATTTTGATACGCTTGTTGAAGAGGAATTAAAGTTGCCTGAGGAGGAACGAATTCAGGTTTGTTCGGTACTTACGCCCAACTTTCTTCATTTTCCAATGGCCAAAAAACTATTGGAAAATGGATTTCATGTCATTTGTGAAAAACCGATGACCATGGACTATGAGGAAGCCAAAACCCTCGAGGAGGTCCACCAAAAATCTGGAAAAGTATTTGCCCTTACCCATACCTATACCGGGTATCCCATGGTGCGACAGATGCGCGAAATGATCAAAACTGGTGCCTTGGGAAAAATCCATAAAGTTGATGCCCGTTACTACCAAGGTTGGATCAATACGGTAATTCACGATCAGGAAAAGCGCAAAACGGTTTGGAGATTGGATCCCACCAAAGCGGGAATCAGTTCCTGTATTGGGGATATAGGAGTGCACGCTTCCAACCTTATTGAATACACCACAGGTTTGAAGATCAAATCGGTACTGTGCGATTTCAATTATCTCTATGACGACAACCAAATGGATGTGGACGGAACTGTACTGATTCGAATGGACAAGCACGTAAAAGGAGTTGTTCGGGCAAGTCAGGTGGCCACTGGCGAAGAAAACGGATTGGCCATTGCCATTTATGGGGAGAAAGGAGCTTTTAGATGGGAACAGGAAAAACCCAATTTCCTCTATAAAATGAGCGATACGGAACCCCTACAAGTGTACAAACCAGGACATGCCTATAACTCAGAGCTTTCATTAAAGGCTTCAAAGATACCTGCAGGCCATCCCGAAGGAATTTTTGATTCCATGGCCAATATTTACCTAGGGGCCGCAAGAGCAATTCGCGGAGAAGCATATAACGATGGCGAGTTCCCGACCATGAAAGATGGGGTTCGCGGTATGAACTTTATCGAAAGTACCGTTGCCTCCCATAAAAATGGGAATGTTTGGATAGATCTTGATTAAAAGAACCTTGCTAAATAAAGGATATGAAATGGCCGCTATAAGCGGCCATTATCTTTGAAAGACTTTTTCAAAACGTTCAAAGACCACGATCATACTTTCCCTTGGGGTACGCTTAAATTCGGAAAGTTCGCGGGTATAGTAGTCCCAATGGGTTTTTTGCCAATGGTCCAAGCTTTTGTCACCCTCTCCCTCCAAACGTGCATGTTCGGCATGAATCGCAAAATAGGGGACCAATTTTACCGAAGTGGTCCGGATGATACATTTGGCCTTTCCGGCCCAGTCCGTAACCACGGCAAAATCCCCAATCTGTGGAAGGCGTTCCTTGCGGTACTGCAATCCTAATAGGGAATGGGAAGTTGCTCTTTTAATGTCCTTACAAACAAGCTCGGCACAAGTGTTGGCATCTTTTTCATTATCGCAAAAGTGAATCACTTTTGGTGCATCTTCAGAGGCAAATTCTAGATGGGCGTCTAGAAAATCGCCCCATAAATTTCGGGCAGAAGCATTTTCCATAGTAGGTATTTAAGAAAATTTATTTTGTTTAAACTCTTTAGCAGCATGGTTCGCGGCCCTGGCCGTAAAGGCCATATAGGTCAATGAGGGATTTACACAACTCGCTGAGGTCATGAACGCACCGTCCGTAACATAGACATTGGGCACCTCGTGCACTTGATTATGTTTGTTCAAGACGGAGGTTTTTGGATCATATCCCATTCGGGCACCTCCCATTTCATGTATACCAAGGCCAGGTCCGGTTTCGTTGTCATAGGGATTTACATCTTTAAAACCTGCTGCCTTGAGCATGGATACGGCTTCCTCTTTTATAGCCTCCCGCATTTTGAATTCGTTTTCCTTGAACTCCACGTCAAAATCCAACTGGGGCAACCCCCATTGGTCTTTTTTGTCCTTACTTAAAGTAACACGGTTATCGTGGTAGGGGAGCATTTCCCCAAATCCGGTCATTCCTATTTGCCAGGCTCCCGGTTTTAATATGGCCTCTTTGAGGGAAGCCCCATATCCCATTTCGGCAACCATCTCGGACCAATTGTTCCTCCCTGCACCACCTTGGTACCCGAATCCCCGAAGGAATTCCTTGCGCTTCGTCTTTTTATCCAAGTTCACAAAGCGCGGAATGTAAAATCCGTTGGGCCTGCGCCCCTTATAATATTTGTCCAAATGGCCGTCCACTTTGGCAGAAGCTCCCAATTGATAATGGTGGTCCATAATATTTCGGCCTACCTCATCATGATTGTTGCCCATACCATTCGGGAAGGTTTTGGACTTTGATTGTAATAAAATCCCGACTGAGGCCATTGCTGAGGCACATAGAAAAACAATTTTGCCCTTGAACTCCAATTTCTCTTGGGTTTCCGCGTCAATGATACGAACCCCGGTGGCCATTTTTTTGGTCTCGTCGTAGATTACCTCATGTACAATCGAATTTGCACGCAAGGTCATATTTCCGGTTCGCTCTGCTGCTGGAAGGGTAGAGGATAGGCTGCTAAAATAGCCCCCAAATGGACAACCCCGCCAACATCTATTCCTGTATTGGCAAGTGGTACGCCCTTCAAATTTGGAGGGATTTTCGGTAATATGCGCTGCACGCCCAATGGTCAACAGGCGACCATCTTCAAATTGGTTTGCAAGGGACTCTTGGAACTCCTTTTCCACGCAATTGAGTTCCATTGGCGGTTGGAATTTCCCATCGGGGAGTTGTTTTAAACCCAGATTTTGACCGCTCACACCGATATAGGTCTCAACCTTATCGTACCAAGGGGAAATGTCCTTATATCGAACCGGCCAATCCACGCCATGGCCATCTTTTTTGTTGGCCTCAAAATCAATATCGCTCCAACGATAACTCTGTTTTCCCCAAGTAATGGATCTGCCTCCAACATGGTATCCCCTGATCCAATCAAAGCGCTTGGTCTCTTGGTATGGATGCTCCAAATCGTTCACGAAAAAGTGTTTGACATCGTCTCTTGGAGCCCATCCAACCCGGAGCTGTTTGGGATATTTTTTCTTGTCTTCTGCGGACAAATTGCCTTTGTAGGGCATGTCCCAGGCATCCCAATTCATGGTTTTGTAATCCACAATGTGCTCCACCATGGGTCCCCGTTCCAGAACCAGGGTTTTTAACCCGTTTTCGCACAGCTCCTTGGCGGCCCAGCCACCACTGATTCCTGTTCCTACCACTATGGCATCATAAACCACATTTTCATCCACGATTGTGTTATTTTAATTGAGGGCTTATCCCTATATTTATAACTTTCGGTAGGGAAGATAAAAACATCCTCGGTTTTTTCTTAAATATAGGGGATAAATCATAAAAATTTAACGAACTGTCAATCACGCAAATCATTTTACATGAAAACAATTAAAGGGCCAGCTGTTTTTCTGGCACAATTTGTAGATAGTCAAGCCCCATTCAATTCTTTGGATGGCCTGTGCAAATGGGCTGCAGACCTTGGGTATAAAGGGATTCAGATTCCAACCTGGGAATCTTTCCTTATTGACCTGGACAAAGCAGCTGAAAGTCAAGATTATTGTGACGAGCTCAAGGGGAAAATCAATTCCTATGGGTTGGAAATCACTGAGCTTTCCACACATTTGCAGGGCCAATTGGTGGCTGTACATCCGGCCTATGATATCATGTTCGATAATTTTGCTCCCGATGCTGTAAAGAACAATCCAAAGGCACGTACGGAATGGGCGGTTGAGACCGTAAAAAAGGCTGCTACCGCTAGTAGAAGATTAGGGATTTCGGCTCATGCCACATTTTCTGGAGCCTTGCTTTGGCACACATGGCACCCATGGCCGCAAAGACCTCCAGGCTTGGTGGAATTGGGTTTTGAGGAATTGGCCAAAAGGTGGATGCCTATCTTAAATCATTTTGATGAACAAGGGGTGGACGTCTGCTATGAAATCCATCCGGGGGAGGATCTTCATGATGGGGATACCTTCGAACGTTTTTTGGAAGCAACGGGAAACCACAAACGGGTAAACATTCTATACGATCCAAGCCATTTTGTGCTGCAACAATTGGATTATATAACCTATATAGATCATTACCATGAGTTTATTAAATCGTTCCACGTAAAGGATTCTGAATTTAACCCTACAGGCAAAAAGGGTGCTTTTGGGGGGTATAACGACTGGAGTGATCGTGCGGGAAGATACCGCTCGCTCGGAGATGGGCAAATCGATTTTAAAACCGTTTTTTCCAAACTCACCCAATACGGCTGTGACGTATGGGCGGTAATGGAATGGGAATGCGTAATAAAAAGCCCGGAACAGGGGGCACGTGAAGGGGCCATTTTTATCCAGGATCATATTATTGAGGCAACCACAAAAACCTTTGATGATTTTGCTGGGGCCGCAACAGATAAAGCAAAACTTAAAAAGATATTGGGATTATGAAAAAACTAACATTGCTGGCCGTTTTGGCCGTACTTTTTGCATGTAAGGAAAAAAGCAAGGAAACAACCTCCAAATCGGAAGATGCTGAAACCGAGACTTTGGTGGAAAATAAAGACAGCGACTGGACCGTATTGTTTGATGGGACATCATTTAATGGGTGGCACTTGTACAACGAAGGGGAAATCGATGAGCCATGGAAATTGGAAGACGGGGCCATGGTATTCTATCCACCAGAAGAAAGACCCGAAAAGGAAGCGTATAATATCGTCACGGATAAGGAGTTTACCAACTTTGTGCTGACCCTCGAATGGAAAATTTCCGAAGCTGGGAACAGCGGGATTTTTTGGGGTGTTTATGAGAGCGAGGAATTTGGGAAACCCTACCAAACAGGACCGGAAATCCAAGTTTTGGATGATGAGAGACACCCAGATGCGAAGAATGGAACCACCCATCAAGCGGGATCTCTATACGACATGATCGCACCTTCGAAAAAAACCGTTAAACCTGCCGGGGAATGGAACACGGTGGAGCTGATGATCGATCATGGTTCCAATCAAGGACATGTTATCCTGAACGGAACAAAGATTGTGGAATTCCCAGTGCATGGTGATGCGTGGGACGCAATGGTCGCCGATTCCAAGTTCGCCGATTGGGAAGGGTTTGGAGCATACAAAACAGGAAAAATAGGACTACAGGATCACGGTGACACCGTTTCCTATAGAAACATCAAAATCAAAGAACTTTAATATGCCCAAAAAAACTTGTTTGCCCTTGTTGCCATTATTATTGATGGCAACTTTGGCCTTTGCCCAAGAAAAACAACCTACAAACCCGGAAGCCACAGAAATCTACCAACCAGTTCCTCCCAAGGTCATATCCAATGGGCATGGAGCCCCACCAAGTGATGCCGTAGTGCTGTTTAATGGGGAAAATTTTGATCAATGGGTCAGTAGTTCGGATAGCACAGCTGTAAAATGGCACTTGAACAAGGACGGGAGTATGACCGTAAAGGATAAGACAGGAAACATTCAGACCAAGCAGAATTTCGGAAGTGTTCAGCTGCATATCGAATGGAGATCCCCATCCGAGGTCCAAGGGAATTATCAAAATAGGGCGAACAGCGGCGTTTTTCTGCAAGGGCTTTATGAAGTACAGGTTTTGGACAATAACGACAACGACACCTATGTAAATGGCCAAGTGGGATCCATTTACAAGCAGGCTGTTCCTTTGGCTATGGCTTCTGTTCCTTCGGGGGAATGGAATACCTATGACATCATTTATCATGCGCCTGAGTTTAGCCGCGGGGGCAATATTGTAAAACCAGCTACGATCACGGTGCTTCACAACGGCGTATTGATCCAGGACCATTTTGAGATAGAAGGTGCGTCCGAATATATAGGATGGCCCAAGTACAGGGTCCATGGCAAAGCACCTTTGATGCTTCAGGACCACCGCGATAACAGCAGGGTAAGCTATCGAAATATCTGGGTGAGGGAGTTGGACTAGGTCCATCCTCCTTGCTAGCCGTGAGCCTTTCAAAAGACAAAGGACAAACCCTATTTTGGTTACCTTTGCCAAAATTTAATCATTCCGTATGATTCAATCCATGACCGGTTTTGGGAAGCACGTTGTTCAGCTTCCTTCCAAAAAGATTACCATCGAGATCAAATCCCTCAACAGTAAAAACCTGGATATCAATGCCAGGATTCCGCAAGTATATCGGGAAAAAGAACTGGCCTTACGCAAAATGATCGCTGACGTTTTGGTAAGGGGAAAAGTGGATTTTGGTCTTTATGTGGAAATTACCGGAGAGGAGACCACGGCAGAGATCAACTCTGGAGTGGTGAAAAAATACATGCAGCAATTGGCCGGAATTGTGGAGGGAGACGATTTGAAATTGTTGGAATTGGCCCTGCGGATGCCGGATACCATAAAAACCGAAAAGAACGATATCGATGCTTCCGAATACGAGACCATTACCAAGGCTATGAAGCAGGCATTAACAGAGATATCCAAATTCCGAAGTGAAGAGGGGAAGGTGTTGGAACACGACTTTTTGGCTAGGTTAAAGAGTTTAACCGAGCTATTGCAGCAAGTGAGGACCATGGACCCCGAAAGGTTAAATACGATTCGGGAGCGACTGGAAAAAGCAGTTGCAGATCTTACCGTGGAGGTGGATGCCAATAGGTTTGAACAGGAGTTGATCTACTATCTTGAGAAATACGACATTACCGAGGAAAAGGTGCGATTGGACAATCATTTAAAATATTTTGAAACTACCTTGATGTCCAAGGATTCAAATGGGAAGAAATTGGGCTTTATTGCCCAAGAAATAGGACGTGAGATCAACACCATTGGGTCCAAGGCCAACTATGCCCCCATGCAACAATTGGTGGTTCAAATGAAGGACGAGTTGGAAAAAATCAAAGAGCAAATGTTGAACGTACTATGAAAAAAGGAGGAAAGCTCATCATTTTTTCGGCCCCATCCGGGAGTGGTAAAACCACGATTGTACGGCATTTATTGGAACAACCGGAACTTAATCTGGCCTTTTCCGTTTCGGCCACATCCCGACCCCAAAGGGGAAAGGAAAAACATGGGGAAAACTATTACTTCATGTCTATTTCCGAGTTTAAGCAGCACATTAAAAATGGGGATTTTCTGGAATGGGAAGAGGTGTATAGGGACAACTTCTATGGTACCTTGAACACTGAGGTGGAGCGCCTTTGGGCAGAAGGGAAAAATGTGATTTTTGATATTGATGTTGTTGGCGGCCTACGGATTAAAAAGAAATTTCCGGAGGAGACCCTGGCGGTGTTTGTAAAGCCACCCAGTGTGGACGAATTGAAGATAAGACTCAAAAAAAGAAGTACCGAAAGCGAGGACAAGATCAACATGAGGGTGGCCAAGGCTTCGGTGGAACTAGCCACGGCGCCCCAATTCGATAAGATTATCAAAAACTACGATTTGGAGGAGGCCCTAAAAGCATCGCACCAATTGGTTGCCGAGTTTGTTGGGGCCGAAGTTCCCGAATCGGAAGAGGAATAGTGTTATGAAACAGGTAGGGCTCTATTTTGGAACGTTCAACCCCATCCATATAGGCCATCTGGCCATCGCCAATCACATGGTGGAGTTTTCCAGTTTGGATGAGGTGTGGTTCGTAATCACTCCCCAAAGCCCTTTCAAAACCAAGCAATCCTTATTGGATGACCACCATCGATATCAAATGGTCTCTGAGGCGGTTCAAGATTATCCCAAGTTAAAGGCGAGTACCATCGAATTTGATTTGCCCCAACCCAATTACACTATTAATACCTTGGTACATTTGAATGAGAAGTATGGCGAAACCCATCAATTTGCACTGATCATGGGCGAGGATAATTTAAAGAGTTTCCATAAGTGGAAGAACTATGAGGTCATCCTTGAAAACCATTCCCTTTTTGTGTATCCAAGAATTTCTGAAGGAGCAGTGGAGCACCGTTTTGAGGAGCATCCAAAAATCCAGAAGGTCAAGGCGCCGATCATGGAAATCTCATCCACCTTTATTCGAAATTCCCATAAAGAAGGAAAAAATATTCGCCCACTGCTTCCGGCGCCGGTATGGCGGTATTTGGACGAAATGAATTTTTACCGGTAGGTAAATGCCCGTGACCTGAATTTATTCCTTGGCGGTCACGACCCCTACCATGCTATCGGCGGTTCCGTAATAGAGATACCATAGTCCCTTAAACCATACCAGCCCTTCCAAAAAGGTAGTTCCGTCCTTGTATTGGCCTGATTTTTCGAAGGGGAGCTCTGGTTTAATAAAGGGCTCGTTGCTTCGATCCAGAAGTTTCCAAGGCTCTTGGGCATCGAAAAGTGCTTGTCCCCCGGTATAGACCCTATTTCCCAAGTCCTGTACCCCAATATTCTGGGAATTACCTGCATTGTAGAGGACTACAATACCATTTTCCGTAAGCAGTGGGGGAGGACCGGCCTCCACTAGCCAAGAATCAAAATATCCAGGTCTGGGGCTTAAGACCGGGGCCAGTGTGCCTTCATAGGTTTCGAGCGGAACCCAATCGATAAGATTGGTGGAATGCGCTAGCCAGACATGGGGCACTCCGTAGTACATCCAATATTTTCCATCGATTTGGGCGGCCACCAGTTTCCCATTTTTAAGCTCGGTGATAATCGCACCCGATTTAGTTTCCAGGTCCAGATATTTGCCATTTTTATGGGCCTTAAACGCTGGGCCGTGTTTTTCCCAATGCATCAAATCCCGGGAGGTTGCCACCGCTAGTCGGGGAACCTTTCTGTTCCATTGGGTATAGGTAAGTACATAAAGCCCATCCACGGTTTCAACAATTCTAGGGTCTTCCGTTCCCCCAGGCCATTCATTGTGTTTTTGGGTATCTTGGTTGGGATAGAAAATGGGCTGCTGTTCAGTTGTGTATGAAGTTCCATCAGCAGACTTTGCCAATCCAATTCGGGAGGTGTGTCCCCCTATTTCCTTCTCCCCCAATTTTTCTTCCGCCCTATAAAGAATGTGAATGGAATTGTCCTTTACGATTGCGGCGGGATTAAAGGTTGCCATGGATTCCCAATGCACTTCCAATCCTGTAATGGGGTCTTTAAATAGGGTCTCCAGATTTTTTTGAATGATAGGCTTAGCCTCAATGGGCCTTTCGAATGGTCCCAACATCCAAGGCTTTTCCATTTCTTGGGAGAAGCATAGAGCGGTCCATAGAAAAATCCAAACGAATAAGATGTTGTGTCCTAATCTCATCACATGGGATTCTCCAGGATATCAGTACCCAAGTATTTGTTGTCTTTGTTGAAATACCAAGCCCGGGTTTTCGGCATTTTAATTCCATTGACTTCTTCCAGTCCGGTTAAAAGAATATACTCGCCGTCCCCTTTGCGCTCATCATGATAGAACTGGTACACCTCCATGGCATAGGTGCTGGGATCAAAGTAGAAATACCAGATATCGTTCCCTACGCCTTCGTCGTAAGCAACTTTAAGGACTAGATACTCCTTCCCCTTAAAGGTTTTGGTGGTAACTTCTTCCCCTAGGATGGTTCCAGGGTCCCGAAGTTTCATGGGCAGACCGTAGAGGTAGGTGTAATAGTCCCTCATTACCTGTCCCCGCTCACAAGTCAACCGGTATTCTTTTCTATCTTCCTCTGATATTTCGGACTTCCCGTTTAGCGAGGTAGTACAGTCTTTTTTGTCAAAGGCATACCTATAGGTAACACCGTCCTTTTCCACATCCAAGTTAAATTGTTGTTTCGGAATATTAAGTTGGATAAGGCTGGAACGATCGCTGGAACCCGGTGTTTCCATACGGACCTTAAACGAGCTGTTAAATGCCTTCCATTGACCGTCTGGGTCATGAAATGCTATGGCCTTTTCCAATAGCTCTTCCGAAGAAATTGTCTGTGCCATGTGGGCATTGCCGATAAGCAATGCAAGAATCAAAGTAAGATATCGCATGCACACAAGATAACGAAATTACTCCTGATTGGGCATCCGAGCAGGTTCAATAGTGCTGTCGTGCTCCACATAATAGAGCTCCAATAGCTCATAGATAACCTCAATCAAATCCTTGCTTTCCGTTAGTATGGAGAAATAAAGCGTGGTGTTTTTTGGGCTTGATTCCTCTGTGCGGGTCCTTGCGATCTGACGTTCGATTTTATCGGACAACAATTTGAACAACTCCTCCTTGGTTTCCAACACGCTTTGGATGTCTTCAAAAGATCGGTTATCGAAAATCTGTTGAGCATTCGAAAACAAAGATTCCAGATTTTGATCCAGTTCCTTGAGTTCTTTGATTTGGTTGTATTTGAGTTTTTTGTGGTTGTTATGCACATGGGTATGGCTCACCTTGCCGATATACTCAAGAGATTGTGCGATATCTGTTAAGTGGGCCAGGGTACTGATGTAGAAATTACTAGCCCCCACATTGGCTTCATCCAGATTTTTTATAAAAAAGAACAGGTGATTGCGCAAATCTTCAATTTCTGAAGATAATTTAGCCCCCTGTTTTTTATTCTTCTTCAAAAGTTCCAAATCTTGTTTGGCCAATCCATTGATGGAATTGGTATAGATTTTATTCGTCCTTTTGATCACATTGGCAATATTGCTTGCACTTTCTTCTATAACCCCTTGAATAGAGCTGCTCTCGGCTCTGTTAAGGCTGTCCTCCGCCTTTTGCTCTTTGGCTTTTTTGTTATACGCACTGTAATTTCTAACCAAAAGAAGTATGGCGCTGAACAACAAAATAGCAATGGCGGCACCTTGACCAAAATTAATAAGGGTCAATACAGTTCCTGCAGCAACAAACGCGATTATTGCAGTGCCAAACCAACCTCCAATAACGTTGAGCACCCCTGCCACTCTATATACGGCACTTTCTGCGCCCCATGCCCGATCTGCCAAGGATGTACCCATGGCAACCATAAAGGTTACATAGGTCGTGGACAACGGAAGCTTGTAAGATGTTGCTATGGAAATTAGGATACCGGCGACCATAAGATTCACTGCGGCCCGAACCATATCAAAGGCAGGAAGTTTATGTGTTTTGTCTTGTGATAAGGCAATGATGGGCTTTTCAAAACGTTTGTCCATTTTTGCCTTTAATGTCTTTGGCAATAAACTTGTGGTATACTGTGAGATGTTGGATGATAATCTTACAACGCCCCTGGAGATAAAATTGGGTTGGAAGCGCTCTTTGGCTTCACCTTCTCTGGAAAGATTAATCTCCGTATCCGCTACATATCGGGCTTTTTTGGAAAGCCACAAGGTTGTGACCATAATTATACCCGAAATAAACAACAACAAGGTAGGAGTGGGTACTTTTTTGGACAAGACATCCATGCTAAACTCGGTCGCAGGTACCCCTGAAGCTACCCAAGCCTCATAGCTTTGCCATGCAGCAATGGGAACGCCAATAAAATTAACCAAATCGTTACCGGCAAAGGCCAATGCCAGGGCAAAGGTGCCTACACCAATAATAACCTTGTAAATGTTGATTTTGGCAAGGTAAATCATAACATAGGATAGCAAGGACCACAATACGAAGTTGACCAGAACTATGGACAATACTTCAGCCTCAAGAAAATCCTTGATTTTCATTCCTCCAAGAATTTCAAAGGATTCCCCTGCATAGGGAGTTCCCTTGATACCTTTCATTAGGATAAAATATACGATTGAGGACAATGCAATTCCACCAAACAAAACACCTGTCCATTTGGCTTTTTTCTCAAAATTATACGACAATAAAAGCCTTGAAATCCACTGAACTATAGCCCCAATCGTAAAGGCCACTAAAACTGAAAGTAAGATTCCAGAGATAATCTGAATGGCTTTGGAGGTGTTGATATAGTTTACAACATCGGAGAAATCCCCATTGGCGGCTCCAATTTTTAGCAAGGACATGGCCACAGCAGCACCCAATAGTTCAAATACAATGGAAACCGTTGTGGAGGTCGGCATTCCATGGCTATTAAAGAAGTCCAGCAGCAAGATATCCGTAATCATAACTGCCATAAAAATGAACATGATTTCCTGAAAATAGAATTCTCCAGGATTAAAAATCCCTTTCCTAGCCACTTCCATTAGGCCGCTGGAAAAAATTGCTCCACAGGCAATTCCAATACTTGCAATAATCATTATGGTCCTAAAGGAAATGGCCTTTGAACCAATGGCCGAGTTCAAAAAGTTAACGGCATCATTACTTACCCCAACAACCAAATCAGCGATAGCCAAAACCGCCAGGGCTATTATCATTAGAAAGTAAATATTATCCATAGTAGTATCGTAAAATAATTTTCAAATGTCTATACTTTGCTGATTGTCGACGTTATTTAAAGGTTATCTTTTGCCTAAAAATGTACGTCCATTTGCAGCCTGAACATCAGTTCGTTAGTTCCATTTTCTATAGTAAGATAGCTTAAATCTGACTGAACTTTTAATTTATGGCCAACAAGATATTTTGAAAGGCCTAAAGTGTACTGGGTTTCCATGGGTCTGCCTGTTAGGTCATCCAAATCAATATTGGTGTATCGCCCAGAAACTTCCCAATTGTTCTTGAACAAGTAACCAGATTGCAGGTTTATTCCACTACCCACACCAACTATGTCTCCGGTCTCTGTACCATCAGAGTTTTTGGCTACGGGATCTTTGGCATCCCTATGTGCAAATTCTCCCATAAACGAAAAACCATTGTACTTGAACATGGCATCCACAAACGTGGTATTGATAGTGGTTTCATAAAAGCCAATATCATTAACCATATAGGACCCCATGTTGCTTCTGGTCTTAACCGCATTTTGATTGCTGTCGTAGGTGGCCGACAACATCAATTTTGGAGTAGGCTCCCGTTTCATGTCCACAGCCTTATAATCGCCTTTACTTTGAAATTTGCCAAAGGGAAGCAACTCGATTCTCCCAGTGAACTGATGCCCCCCAAGGTTTCCAGAAGTGACATTTCTGCCCTCTCCTTGCGAGATTGCCAATTTTTCGCGTACCAAGAAGGTATCGGTAAGGTTTATATGGTGTCTGATCTGTATCCCCATATCCCGGTCAATATTAAATCTACTATTTACCAAGGACCGATCCACCTGCTGCAAATTTCCGGAAGATATAACCCGCTCTATGTTGCCAGGTAGTTTGGTCTGCCCGACCCAGAGTTCAAAGTTTTCATAAAAATTCCACATAACAACAGCATCCAAAATATATCGGGGTGCATTGCTTGTGAATTCGCTTGTTCCGGAAATATCACGATTGGACAACCCAAGCTCAAATTTGTATTTAAGTTTTGGGGAATAAACAAAGCCATCAAATTTTAACCTTGACCTGCGAACCAAAAAATTTTGTTCTGGGTTCACCCATCCATTGGACGCGTCCCTATCCCATGTGGATATTCCCAAAAACTGCATTCGCATTGCAAATTTCATGGTCCAGGTACTATCCTTGCCAACAATATTAAACAGGCCTTTTCCGAATGTGGGGGCTTCAACTTGTGCGTGGGAGGTAAAGCAAAAAGAGGCGACCATGACGATGGCCAGGTATCTTAATTTCATTTGAATATTAGTTTTTGTCGAGTGCAAAGAACCAATACCAATGTTAAATTAACGTTTGCTTTATGTTATGTTTAGTATGGCCACCCAGGCCTGGATGGCCATACTTTAGATTTCGAAGTATAGTCGACAAAAACTAATATTTCTTGAAACCCATTGATGTCTTAAGACACAGACAAAAGTGGGATAGAAAATCCAACTAAGTGTAATCTAAAGTTTAACTTAAGATTAAACTTAGTTATCCATACCGATCCAATTTTAATAGGAGATAACAGGGACTTCGATGTATATTGCGAACTAATTCGGCAATAATGAACTGGGAGCAGCTACTATCTCTAAAACGTCATGGGGATACCCACAAAAGGCTAAGGAAGGAACAAGATGAGACCCGATTGGGTTTTGAGGTGGATTACGACAGAATAATTTTTTCTTCCGCTTTTCGAAACCTTCAAGATAAGACCCAAGTGGTTCCCATGCCCATTAGTGTCGGATCCAAAAAGTCCTTTGTGCACACCAGGCTTACCCATAGTCTTGAGGTATCGGTTGTAGGCCGAAGTTTGGGGAGGTCCGCCGGCCAACGCATATTGGCAAAGCACCCTTACCTTTCCGAAATTCACGGGTATCGTTTCAATGATTTTGGGGCTATCGTGGCCGCCGCCGCTCTTGCGCATGATATTGGCAATCCACCTTTTGGACATAGCGGGGAAAAATCCATCGGCAATTTTTTTGACCAAGGAAAGGGAAAGGCTTACCGGGAGTTCTTAACCAAGGAAGAATATCAAGATCTGGTGGATTTTGAGGGCAATGCCAATGGGTTTAAATTGTTAACCGCATCCCGGGAAGGAATTCCAGGAGGACTTCGGTTGAGCTATGCCACTTTGGGAGCATTTATGAAATATCCCAAGGCCTCGCTTCCCAAAAAACCTTCGAGACATATTGCTGACAAAAAGTTTGGCTTCTTTCAATCGGAAAAAGAGGTTTTTAAGGAAGTTGTGGACGAAATCGGGCTGGCTGAAAATCCGAACAACCCAGGGGGGTACTTTAGGCACCCCTTGACTTATTTGGTAGAGGCCGCAGATGATATTTGCTATACCATCATTGATTTTGAGGATGGAATCAATCTTGGTTTAATTCCTGAAGAATACGCCTTGGAATATCTCATTAACTTGGTGAAGGATAACATCAATACGAAAAAATACAACGCGATTACTGGTACTAGTGACCGACTGAGCTATCTACGCGCCTTGGCGATAAGCACTTTGATCAATGATGCTGTAGAGGTCTTTGATAAATATTCCGATGAGATTATTACGGGCAATTTTGATGCTGCACTATTGGACAAGGGAAAATATCAGGCACAGATTGATGACATTATTAAATTAAGTGTTGAAAAGGTGTACCAATCCCAAGAAGTTATAGACAAGGAGTTGGCGGGCTATAGGATCATATCGGATATTCTGGAAATATATACCACGGCCCTATACAATGTAAAGCGGGGAAAGGAGACCAACTATGACCGACTGCTCCTTAAAAGTCTCCCAGATAATTTTTGCAACCCAGAAGCTTCGGTATACAACATTTTGCTGGACGCCAGCTGCTATATGGCGAGCTTATCCGATAGTGCAGCAGTACACCTCCACAACAAACTTATGGGGAAGGAGTTCTAGAAGGCGTAAGAGAGCCCTACTCCCAATAGTTGTTTAAACTGGATTTTGGCTATCCCGGGATCAATAATGGAACCATCGTCTGCTACTACCTCGTCAAATTTAATGTCGTCATCGTAAATCAAATGCGTTCCAATATTGGTTTTGATGTATTTGTTGACCTTGAGGTTAAAATTCAGTTCCCAGTCCACATCCACGTTTCCAAAACTTAGCAGATAGTCGGTATAGAGGCTCAACCTGTGGTTCATAAGTACATTTTTGATAATCTCCTTTTCCCAGGTATTGGTTACAAGAAAGCCAAGCTCCATAAACAGACGTTCACCTTCCTCAACTCCAAAAGCACCTTGGTTGGACAAGGCCTCATCCAGGACAAACGTGGCTTTTTGTGTAATGGGAGAAATATATAGATTGAATTTTTTCCCATCGGGGATAAAGGAAGTACCCGCTCCCAGGAATAAGTAACCCGGAGCCATGAATTCCGAAATTGGGGTATCTCGATTGGGATATTTGAAACCGTTGGAAAACTGGGTGTTGAAATTGGCTTTAACCGAATAGTACCAATCTGTAATGGTGTCTTTTCTAAAACCGAAGGTCGATGATATTCGAATTTGATCATCCGTTTTTCGCAGTTGCCGTCCTTCTTGTGCATTCACCCCATAACGTAACCGCAGATCGTTGTTCCAAGTAAGGTAACGAAACTTATAATTGCGGGTGAACCTGGCATTGGCGAGTGCAGAAACAGAATTGTCACCCCCCGCGTTCCAGTTTACAAAGGCCACTTCATTGATATTAAGCGCTAACTCGTTGGTTTTTTTCCAAAAGGATTGGGGAACAAACTTTTTGAATTTTTTGAGCAAAGGCTTTATACGGTTCAATGGGGTTCTGGGATCCGTAAGCTTTGCTGCCCGGGTGAGATACTTAAGCTTTACATCTTTGATCTTTATCACCTGAAAACTTGACTCAACAGAATCTCGTTCAAATGCTTGCAGTTGATCTACCTGCGCATTTAGGCTACAAGAAATTCCAAGAAAAAACAACAGTAAAAGGGTTGATCGCATTTTGGTTTAGGTTGATTTTATATAAGCACAAATTGAATCAAAATCTATACCAGCCATGGTATGGGTCTCTTGAATTGTTCCATGTTCAACAAAGTTATCAGGTATCCCGAAAATTTTAACAGGTTTTCTGAAATTTTCTTCATTGGCAAATTCCAAGACCGCTGAGCCAAACCCGCCCATTTTACTTCCATCCTCAATGGTAATAATGTGCTCATAGGCTTCAAAAACCGTTCTAAGCATATTATGGTCCAAAGGTTTGGCAAAGCGCATATCATAGTGGCCAATTTCCTCTGGAAATTCCAAATGGGTCAAGAGGTCTGGGACCATATTTCCTAGGTGACCCAACGTTAAAATGGCAATTCTGGAACCCTTTTTTAAACAACGGGCTTTTCCTATTTGAATGGGCTCAAAGGGTCTTCTCCAATCCAGGTTGACCCCTCTGCCTCTAGGATACCTAATGGCCATGGGCCCAGAAATACCAGCTTGGGCGGTATACATGATATTTCTTAGCTCCATCTCGTTCATGGGAGCAAAAATGGTGAGGTTGGGAATGCATCTTAAAAAGGCCAAATCAAAAACACCATGGTGGGTAGGACCATCCTGGCCGACCAACCCGGCCCTATCCAAACAGAAAATTACCGGAAGGTTCTGCAAGGCTACATCGTGGATAACCTGATCATAGGCACGTTGCAAAAAGGTCGAATAGATATTGCAAAAGGGTACAAGACCTTGGGCTGCCATTCCAGCGGCCAATGTTACAGCATGTTGTTCGGCTATGCCCACATCAAATGCTCTTTCGGGAATTTCGTCCATCATAATTTTCAACGAACTCCCGGTTGGCATGGCCGGGGTAATTCCCACAATTTTTTCATTCTTTCTTGCCAATTCCACCAAGGTCAGCCCAAAAACATCCTGATATTTTGGAGGTTGTTCCCCAGCAGATTTGGTCAGACGTTCCCCGGTATGTTTGTCGAACTTTCCAGGAGCGTGATAGACCACCTGGTTTTCTTCGGCCTTTTTAAGCCCCTTGCCCTTGGTAGTGATTACATGTAAAAGTTTTGGCCCTGGAACATTTTTTAATCGTTCCAATTCCTGGGTCAAGGCTTGTAGATCATGCCCGTCCACAGGACCGGAATAATTCAAGTTCAAGCACTCAAAAATGTTTTCGTCCTTGGCAGTGCCAGCTTTTACATTGGTCAAATATTTTTTAAGGGCCCCGACACTGGGGTCAATTCCAATGGCGTTGTCGTTTAAAACAATTAGGGCATTGACATCCGTAACACCCAAATGATTGAGACCTTCAAAGGCCATACCACTGGCAATGGACGCGTCCCCCACTACCGCAATATGTTGTTTTGAACCGTTGTGGGCAATCTTGGCTGCTAGGGCCATGCCCAAAATAGCCGAGATGGCCGTGGAACTATGGCCGGTTCCAAAGTCATCGTATTTGCTCTCGCTTCTTTTTGGAAACCCACTTATGCCACCAAGTTGTCTGTTGGTTTCGAAAATTTGCTTTCTTCCCGTCAATATTTTATGTCCGTAGGCTTGGTGTCCCACATCCCAAATGAGTTTGTCGGTTGGCGTATCAAAAACATAGTGCAGTGCAATGGTAAGCTCCACCACTCCAAGGCTGGCACCCAAATGTCCTTCTTTGGTGGCCACAATATCAATTATAAACTCCCTAAGTTCTTGGGCCAGGTGAGGCAACTGGTCCAAAGAAAGTTTTCTAAGGTCAGCAGGGGATTTGATATGTGTTAAAAGTGCTTCCAAGGAAATAAAAAACAAAAATACCCATATTCCCAAATATGATTTATGCTTAGTTTAGCCTTCTTATAAATAATTCCGAAGAATATGGTGCAACAACCATTTGATGACAACTATTTTATGAAACGAGCCTTGCAGGAGGCGCAGATTGCCTTTGATAAAGGGGAAGTTCCTGTAGGGGCGGTAGTGGTTGTGGAAAATCGGATAATTGGCAGGGCACACAATCTCACCGAACGCCTTAAGGATGTAACAGCACATGCCGAAATGCAGGCGATTACTGCTGCTTCGAATTTTTTGGGTGGGAAATACCTTCATGGATGCACGCTCTATGTTACTTTGGAACCTTGCCAAATGTGTGCTGGCGCCTTGTATTGGAGTCAAATTTCAAAAGTAGTCTATGGAGCTCCCGATTTGGAACGTGGATTTAACGTAATGGGCGGGCATTTGCACCCAAAAACAGATGTGGAAGGCGGTGTTTTGGAAAATGAGGCCTCGGAATTATTGAAGCGCTTTTTTATCCAAAGAAGGAACTTGAATTAAATAAAAAACCCTGACTTATAGGTCAGGGCTCTACAAAATCAAAATAAAATATTGTTATCCGATTACCTGCACTTGTGCAGCAACCACTCCTTTTCTTCCTTCTTCTTCTTGGTATTCTACTTTGTCACCTTCGTTCAGTTCCACTCCGTTCAATGCCGTAACATGAACAAAAATGTCTTTTCCTGTGTCGTCGTTGGTAATGAAGCCATAACCTTTGGATCCATTAAAAAATTTTACTGTGCCAGTCATTAATAATATTAAATGTTAAAGTACTAAAGTAGTATTTTTTAAATTCGGTAGGGGTAAAATCAAGTTTAAATCTTTCGAAAATTATTGATTTTCAGACTTTTTTTCCTCTTTGGACTGCATTTTTTGGATGTTCTCCTTGGTCAACATATAGTCTTTCATGTTTTTGCCCTTGCTTTCATTAAATAAAAAAAGAGGCATCGCTACCAGGAAAAGTCCGGCTGTTCCTCCCCCAATAAATGCATTGGCCCTAGATAGATTTTCCAGTTTTATGGAGAACCCATAAATAATGGAAGCAATGGAGCCCAGTACAATTATGATCACAACGATTCGCAGTTTGGATTTCATCGGGTTTGATTGATTAGTTTTCTTCGGTAGGCCGTCAACAATTTTGATTTTGAAATAAATCCAGCATACTTTCCATCTTTGATCACAGGGAGATTCCAAGCCCCGCTATCCTGAAATTTTTGCATTACCTGCTTCATATTGTCGGTATTGTAAAAAATGTGTTCGGGAGGGGCATGCATTAGATTTTTTACGTAGATGCTATTGTAAAGTTCATTGTCGAACATGATTTCACGTATGTCGTCCAACACGATGATGCCCATTAGCTTCTTATCCTCTTTCATGACAGGAAAAATGTTGCGTTTGGATTTGGAAACGGATTCGTGCAACATTTCGCCCAAAGACATTTCGGGATGGACTGACTTGAAATTGGTCTCGATCACATCTTCAATCTCCATGAGACCCAAGACCATCTGGTCCTTGTTATGGGTGAGCAAGGCACCAATTTTGGCCAATTCTTTAGTGTAAATGGTATAGTCCAGTGCATTTTTCGTGATGAGATAGGAGATAGAGGCCGTTATCATGAGAGGAACAAAAAGTTGATATCCCCCAGTGATTTCAGCAATCAAGAAAATTGCAGTTAATGGCGCATGAATTACCCCTGCAATCAAACCGGCCATTCCGATGAGTGTGAAATTGCTCTCCGAAACCGAAAAGCCAAATCCCAGATTGTTGATTACCTTGGCCACCACATTCCCAAGGGCACTTCCCATAACCATGGTTGGGATGAAAATCCCGCCAGCGCCTCCTGCTGCAAAAGTAGTGGTCATGGCAATGGCCTTAAAGAGGGTTATGCCAAACAATAGCGCAATTACTACCCAAATGTTATGGGTATGGGCATCAAACGGGGTTTTGCCCAAGGCCTTAAGGTGATCTCCTTCCAACAGATTATTGATAAACCCAAAGCCCTCACCGTACAATGGAGGGATGGCATACAGCATTATTCCGATGGCAATTCCTCCGACCAATAACTTGTATTTGGGACTCTTAAAACGCTTGAAGAATTCCAAAATGGAGAAATACATCTTGGTAAAATAAATGGAAGCAAAGGCAGTTCCCACTCCTAAAAGAATATAGAAGAAAGTGTCCCTAAGTTGAAACCCTTCGGACAGGGAAAAACTGAACAAAACTTCGTTGCCCAAAAAGAAATAGGAGGTGAGTACCCCAGAAATGGAGGCCAACAAGAGCGGCAACATGGAGAGCATGGTCAAATCCAAAGTGAATACCTCTACGGCAAAAATTATGGCGGCAATGGGGGATTGAAAAATAGACGAAATGGCCCCAGCAGAGGCACATGCCACCAAAAGGGAACGGGTTTTCGCATCAAGGTGAAAGAGCTTGCTCAGGTTTGAGCTCAATGCCGAACCTGACTTTACCGCCGGCCCCAATAAACCTACCGAACCCCCGAACCCAACGGTTAAGGGTGCGGCGATCAATGGGGTATAAATATTGTTCACTTTGAGCAGTCCTCCTTTTTTAGAAAGCGAAAATATAATGGACGAGACCGCATGTTGAATGGGTCTTTTATGCACAAATTTTACATATAGATAGACCAGGGTCAACCCGAAAACGGGAAGAATAAAATACAGTTGGTTCTCGGAAATAACAATTCCCCCTTCCAACAGAGCTTGGATAAAATAGGTGATGTTTTTAAGTGTGACGGCCGCCAATCCAGCCAAAAAGCCTACAACCACACTCATGATATGCACAAAAGTCTTGTTGGAGACATTCTTGTATCTCCATTTAAGAAATTTGGTTAGCAGACTTTTCTTTTTGTTAGGCATGCAGAGGTTGCTTCACTTAAAAGTATTAAAAATCCCGCTCAGGGGCGGGATTTGTCAGTATTTTACAAGTCAAGCTTCAAATGCAGTTCTTTTAGCTGGGCGTCATCAATGTCTGCAGGGGCATCGATCATAACATCCCTTCCGCTGTTGTTTTTTGGAAAGGCTATGAAATCCCTAATGGTTTCCTGGCCTCCCAAAATAGCCACAAGCCTGTCCAAACCAAAGGCAATTCCTCCATGGGGAGGGGCTCCGTATTGGAAGGCGTCCATCAAGAATCCAAACTGGGCCTTGGCTTCTTCGGGGGTGAACCCAAGATGTTTGAACATGGTGGCCTGTATTTCCTTATCGTGAATACGAATAGAACCTCCACCAATCTCATTTCCGTTTAACACGAGGTCATAGGCATTGGCCTTGACTTCGCCAGGCTGTGTTTCCAACAATTCCAATTGTCCGGGTTTGGGAGAAGTAAATGGGTGGTGCATGGCGTGATAGGTGCCAGTTTCCTCGTCCAATTCCAAAAGTGGGAAGTCAATCACCCAAAGGGGTGCAAACTCGTCCGGCTTTCGGAGGCCCAAATGTTCTGCCAACTCCATCCGCAAAGCGCTCAATTGCGCCCTCGTCTCATTGGTGTTCCCTGAGAGCACACAAATAAGGTCACCAGTTTTGGCGCCTGTGGTTTCTGCCCATTTGGCCAAATCATCTTGGTCGTAGAATTTATCAACCGAGGATTTGTAAGTGCCATCCTCGTTACATTTTACATATACCATTCCCTTGGCGCCCACTTGGGGACGTTTGACCCAATCTATAAGTTTGTCAATTTCCTTTCGGGTATACGAAGCGCCACCAGGAACTGCAATTCCGACAACAAGTTCCGCAGAATTAAACACGTTGAAGTCCTTGTGCTGCGACACGGCGTTCAATTCCCCGAATTCCATTCCAAATCGGATATCGGGTTTGTCGTTGCCATAACGGCGCATGGCCTCATCAAAGGTAATTCTAGGGAAATCGCCAGAATCCACTCCGTGAATCTCCTTTAGCAAGTGACGTGTAAGTCCTTCAAAAGCGTTGAGAATATCCTCCTGCTCCACAAAGGCCATTTCACAATCTATCTGTGTAAACTCGGGTTGACGGTCAGCCCGTAGATCTTCATCCCTAAAACATTTGACAATCTGGAAGTACTTGTCCATTCCCCCGACCATCAACAATTGTTTAAAGGTTTGGGGAGATTGCGGCAGGGCATAGAATTGTCCCTCGTTCATTCTACTGGGTACAAGAAAATCACGAGCCCCTTCAGGTGTGGATTTTATCAGGTATGGTGTTTCCACCTCGATAAATCCTTGGTCCGAAAGAAATTTACGGACCTCCATGGTTACCTTATGCCTAAAAATAAGATTGTCCTTCACCGGATTTCTTCGGATGTCCAAATAGCGGTACTTCATACGAATGTCTTCCCCACCATCGGTTTCATCCTCAATGGTAAAAGGAGGTAAGATGGACTCGTTTAAAATTTGAAGTTCTTGAACCAACACTTCGATATCACCAGTGGGGATGTTGGGATTTTTTGAAGCTCTCTCGATGGTCTCGCCCTTAATTTGAATGACGGTTTCACGACCCAATTCCTTGGCTTTGTCCAAAAGATCTACAGGGGTGCGATCTTGATCAAACACCAACTGGGTTATACCATAGCGATCTCTAAGATCCACCCAAACCACAAAACCCTTGTCCCGTACCTTGTGGACCCAACCGCTTAATGTTACTTCTGTACCTATATCGGATGCCCTCAAAGCACCGCAAGTTGTATTTCTATACATGCCAATAGTTATGGAGGGCAAATTTAATAGGAATGTCAGGATTTTTTGCTAGATAAGCTGATTTTCTGATGGGAATGAACTTTGGGCAATTCTAGATTTTGATTCCAGTGTGAAATGGAGAAGGGATTCGCACAAAAAAGACCCGGGAATTTGGGGTTGATTTCTTCGATGAATCACAATTGGATAAAACTTAACATTGGGTAATAATTTGATAGTCAAGTAAATAAAGCTTCAATGTAAATTTAATGTTACGGGAATATTTCTTTAATGTAAAATAATGTATACATTTATATCGTTAGCATTATTGATCAATCACATAAATCCCAAGATAGGATGAAGAAAACAATATTTTTTATAGCAGCGATATTTTCTATTGGCCTATATGCCCAGAATACGGAACCCAAAATGGAAAAAGTTGGGGATTTAGTCAAAGCAACATACTATCATGAAAATGGAACCATTGCGCAAACCGGTTACTTTTTGGAGAACAAGTTGCATGGACATTGGCTAAAGTATGATGCCGAGGGCAAAAAAGTAGCCTCTGGAAAATATGTGGACGGGAAAAAGTCCGGGAAATGGTTTTTTTGGGAAGGAGAAAAGTTGAAGGAAGTTGATTATGTTGCCAATGAAATGGTCAATGTAAAAAATTGGAACGAGTCAGAGATTGTTTCTGTGGACAAGTAAATTTTGTAAAGTGTTTATATAAAAAAGCCCCGACTTAAGTCGGGGCTTTTTTTAATGCACAGCTTGGGATTAAGCTGCTATATCCAATACTTCTTTGTTGTTTTCTTCTTTTCTAACCCTTCTTTTGTGAAGTCTTACTTTGATTCTGTATACCAAACTAAACAGAATTGGAACCACAATCAATGTAAGGAAGGTAGCAACCAATAATCCGTAGATCACGGTCCAAGCCAATGGCCCCCAGAAGATTACGTTATCCCCTCCAAAATAGATGTTCGGATTAAACTCGCTCAATAGGGTAAAGAAATTGATATTGAATCCTGTGGCCAATGGAATTAGACCTAGGATTGTGGTAATAGCGGTTAAGAGTACAGGACGTAGCCTGGCCTTACCTCCTTTTACCACGGCCTCCAAAAAGTCTTTGGAATCCAACAGGTCATCCTCTTCCAATTCCAGTTCCACCTTTTTTCGGTCAATCAGGAGTTGGGTATAATCCAGGAGTACCACCCCGTTGTTCACCACAATTCCAGCAAGGGAAATAATACCCATCATGGTCATCATGATCACGAAGGCACTTCCGGTGGCCACAATTCCTCCAAATACCCCGATCAAACTCAAGAAAATAGCGAGCATGATGATTCCTGGCTTGGAGATGGAGTTAAACTGGAAAATCAAAATAAAGAATATCAATCCCAGCCCCGTAAAGAAGGCACCCATTAAGAAAGCCATCTGCTTGTTCTGCTCTTCTATCTGTCCGGTATAATCCACTTTGATGCTCGGTGGAAGGTCGGTGTAACTTTCCATTTCAGCCTGGATTTTACTAACAATCGCACCTGCATCCGTATAACCAGGAGCCAATGCCGAATATACTGTAACTACCCTTCGGGTATCCCTGTGCTTAATGGCGCTAAAGCCAGAGGTATTCACTTGTTGCGCTACCGCAGAAACTGGAACTTCCTTGACCTGGCCAGAGGATTGATCTCTAAAAGTGATTTTTTGATTAAAGATGGCACTGGTGTTGTAGCGGTTTTCCTCGTTAAAACGAACATAGATATCGTAATCCTCACCATCTTCTTTGTAGATACCTGCCTTGGCACCAAAAATGGAATTTCGCAATTGCTGACCAACTTGTCCTGTTGCCACTCCAAGCTCTCCTGCTTTTTTACGGTCCACCTCAACGAGCATGGAAGGTTTTGACTTATTCACATCAATCTTCAACTCATCAATCCCGGGAATGTTCTTGGAGTTGATGAAGTTTCTCATTTTTTCCGCACCGGCGATCAATTCGGAATAATCATTGCCTTCCAACTCAATATTGATTGGATATCCGGCAGGTGGGCCAACGGCATCTTTCTCCACCGATATGGCAACCCCAGGATATACATCTTTTAGGGCCTCCTGTACCTTTTTTAGGAGCTCGTTACTGTCGGTACCCTCACGGAATTTATATTCCCGCATCGTGGCCGTAATTTTACCACGGTGTGGCATTTCTGCTGTTGAACCACCATCGGTTTGAGGGTTCCCTGCACCTTCACCTACTTGGGAAACTGCACTTTCTGTCAAGAAATTAAAGTCCCCGTGCAAGTAAGCATCTTCATTGATAATGGCGTACACCCTCTTTTCAATGTCCTCTGTGATTTCATTGGTTTTTTCAATATCGGTTCCCTCGGGATACTCGATATAGACAATGATTTGGTTGGGCGTGTTGTCCGGGAAGAACTCCACTTTGGTACGCTGACTCCCGACGGATGCCCCAAAGCCCATAAAGGCCAAGAACAATAGAACAAAGGTTCCAATGGCAATATATATGGGTTTTCTTCCATTCAATGCACGACGCAAGGTTTTTTCATAGAACTTTTCCCAACGTGGCAAAACTTGGTTTTGGAACCCATTGGCCCAACCTCTAAGGAATAGTCTATAGACCCAAAGCATGATTGCAGTAAATACCATTAATGTTCCCAGAGCCCTATAACTGCCTCCGAAAAGAATTATTAGTAAACCAATTGCCGCAACGATTGCTGTAATCTGTATAATATTCTTTAAGGGCATTTTCGTATCCTCGGTGGTCATGTATCGAGATACCAATACCGAGTTAAAAAAGATAGCCACGAAAAGGGACGATCCCAATACAACCGAAAGGGTAACCGGGAAATAAATCATAAACTGACCCATTACCCCTGGCCACAGGCCTAGAGGTACAAATGCCGCAACGGTAGTCAAGGTTGAGATAATTATGGGGAAGGCAATCTCCCCAATTCCCTTTTTGGCCGCCTCAATTCTGGACATACCTTCTTGATCAATAAGGCGATACACGTTTTCCACAACCACAATACCGTTGTCCACCAGCATCCCCAATCCCATGATCAAACCGAAGAGAATCATGGTGTTCATGGTATAGCCCAAAGTGCTTAGAATCATCAAGGACATAAACATGGACATTGGGATGGCGAATCCAACGAAAAGGGCGTTTTTAAACCCTAAAAAGAACATGAGTACGGTAACCACCAGGATAATACCGAAGATGATGTTGTTTACTAGGTCATCCACCTGTCCAATAGTTTTGGAC
Source organism: Flagellimonas myxillae (assembly GCF_023502235.1). GTDB lineage: Bacteria > Bacteroidota > Bacteroidia > Flavobacteriales > Flavobacteriaceae > Flagellimonas > Flagellimonas myxillae. The sequence continues at coordinate 402,725 of NZ_JAMFLY010000002.1, forward strand.
GACTGGTCGTTCGCAATACTTATCTCCAAATCTGGAGGGAAAACATTTTTGATGGCATTATCAACAATAACTTGGATCTGCTCGGCAGCGGCCACCATATTTTTCCCCGCCCTTTTTTTAACATCGAGCATAACTACCGGATGTCCAAATTCGCGGGCATAGGTGGTTTTATCTTCCTCTTTGAATGAAACCACGGCAATATCCCTTAAGTAAATGGGATTGTTATTTTCGGATTTAACCACAAAATTGTCAAGATCCTTTGGCTCATCAATTTCCCCGACAATTCGGATGGTCCTACGCTGACCACTTGTGATCAAGTTGCCCGCGGAGGTAGTCATGTTTTCGTTACTGATGGCGTTTGTGATATCCGAAAAGCTCACTTTCGCCGCCATCATTTTATAGATATCCACGGCAACTTCAACTTCCTTTTCCTGGGCACCGCGAATGTCTACTTGTTTAATCTCCTGAAGGCTTTCAATTTCATCTTCCAAATACTCGCCAAACGCCTTGAGTTGGTCCACGGGATAATCTCCGGAGATATTGATATTGAGAATGGGCATTTCTTCCGACATACTCAGGTCGAACACATTGGGCTCTACCTTGGCTCCGTTAAACGTGGGCCAATCTTCCCCAGCGGTTTGGGAATCCACCTCATCTTTTACCTTTTGTTTAGCAGCGTCCACGGAAATGTTCTCATCAAACTCTACGATGATCATCGAGTAATCCTCTTGCGAGGTCGAGGTGATTTCCACCACATTACTCACCGTTTTGAGCTCATCTTCCAGAGGATCGGTAATCAACTTTTCTATGTCTTCCGCGGTATTTCCAGGGTATAGCGAACTAATGTAAATTTTAGTTTCCTTGATTTCCGGGAAGTTTTCCCTGGGCATACTAAAATAGGCCGATGCTCCCAAAAAGAGGATAACCGCAATAAGAACATACATTGTTGTTTTATTGTCGATGGCCCAGGAGGAAAGCCTAAATTCCTTATCTACTTTTTTCTTTTGCTTACTCATGCTTTTAAGTCTTTAGTCTAACTAGTCTATAGACGGTAGTTTATTGTTTTAACAACAACCCCCAATCTTATTCACCGTTTTTGATTCTTACCTTTTGACCTTCCTTGACACTTCTCGCGCCTTCATCAATAATACCATCACCGCTGTTGATTCCAGTAATCACCTCTACATAATCACCCTGTGTTTTTCCAGTTTCGATAATGGCCTTTTTGGCCACGGCTTCAGAAGCAGAGGCACCTGCGTCTACCAAATACACATATTGTTCCCCGGCAGCATTTTCAGAAACGATACTCTGTGGAATCAAGATGGCATTTTCATTGGTATAGTCGTTGATCATAACCTTGGCGGTCAAGTTCGGTTTTACCTTCCCGTCATAACTTGGTACTGGGATTTCTGCGGTAAATGAGCGGTTTCCGGGATTTATGAAGTTACCGGTCTGTCTGATCTTGGTGGTAACACTATCACCCAATACCGGGAAATACACATGAACATTTTTTCCAGGGGTTACATTGGGCAAATGACTTTCGGGTACCTCGACCTTGATGTACATATTGGAAAGGTTCACAATGCGGAACACTTCAGAACCTTGCCCTGGAGCTACCACGGTACCTTGATCTTTGATTACGTCGTCCACTATTCCTGAGAACGGAGCCCTAATAGTGGATTTGGCAACCTGGCTTTGCATTTGCTTTACCATACTTTCTTGGGCTTCGTACGCGGTTTTGGCTTCCAAGTATTGGATTTCAGAACCAATGTTTTGATCCCAAAGCCTTTTTTGACGATCAAAGGTGGTCTTGGCCAAGGCAGCCTGAGTTTTGGCCTGGGCAAGTTGACTGGAAAGCCCTCCGTCATCTATAGAGGCCAGTATTTGACCTTTGGAAACTTTTTGTCCTTCCTTTACATAAACCCTGTTCATGGTTCCTGCAATTTCCGGATATACCAATACATTTTGCTTGGTGGTAACGTTTCCTTGCAGCTCCAAATAGTGGTCAAACTTTTCGGTTTTGGCCTCTATGGTGGTTACCAAGGGCAACTTGGCATTATCATCGAGCTGGGCTATGGCAGAGTCAAGGGAATGCAATTGCTTTTCCAAAGATCTTTGTTGACCTGAAATTTCTGCCTGTTTGGCACGAAGCGCTGCAATATCCTTGCTGGCCAGAACACTTTCAATGGAGCCGTTGCTGCCACCTCCACAAGAAGCCAAAACAAGGGCGGAAAGAATGATATATGATAACTTTTTCATGATTGATATGATTTGTTTAGATGTTTATGAGTTTACAGTTTTTAGTTGTGCCTTGTGCAAGGCATTTAGCATTGCGGCAATTTCACTTATTTGATTTCTAATGGGTTTATATTCCTGTTCGGACAAAAAGTTCAGTTGTTTAGAGATAATAAGTTGGTTTAGAAGCTCCATTGCTGAACTATAGGACAACTCTGTAAAACGTGCCTTGTCCTTTCCAGATTTTCTGCCACTTCCTTCGGATATGTTGGAAGGAATAGAAATACATGACCTTTTCATCTGGGAAATAAGCCCGTACTTTTCATTTTTGGGAAAAGATAGTGTCGCTTTGTATATCATTTTTGTAAGCACGATGGCCTTTTTCCAAACTTCCAATTTTTCGAACGAGAATGTTTTCATGGCCATAAACTTTTAATCCTTTAACCTTTTAAACTAATTATTAAGAATTGTTTCGAGTTCGGTTTTTTTGTTGATGACATCCACCATGGATTGCAAATATTCTTGTTGGGTGGAGTACAACTGGGTCTGCGCTTGTCTTAGCTCAAAGCTGGTTGCCAACCCTTCGGTATATTTAACTTGATTTTTGTTTTCGATACGTTCGGCCAACTCCAAATTCTCCTTGGAGGTTCCATATTCCTCGATGGATAGAATGTAGTCGCTCTTGGCGCTCTCCAATCGCAAGCGGATTTGTTCTTCGGCCTCTGTAAGTTGGGTCTTTGCCTTTTCCAAAGCAATTTTGGCGCGTTGGGTTCCGGCACTACGTTTAAGCGAGCTAAAAATTGGAATGCTTAAATCGAATCCCAAAACTGAGGAGCCAAACCATTCTTGATCACTGCTTAGAAAGTTAAAGCTGTCACTAAAGGAAGAGCCCCCATAGTTCACAAAGGCATTTAGAGTGGGGAGGGCCCTGCTCTTTGCCAATTTATGCTCAAAGTAGCGTTGCTCTTCTTGGTTTATGGCCAATTTGTAGTCCACATTGTTCTCTATGTTGAAGGAGGTATCCAATAAACCAAAATCGATTTGCTTTTGGGTAAGGTCATCCAAATTTTCGGTAAGCACCGTTGGAGTCTCTATGGGAAGTCCCAGGTTTAAATTGAGCATTTGAAGTGTGATTTTTTCCAAGCGCTTGGCATTCTTCAATTGATTGTCTACGGAAGAAAGGGTGATTTTAAGCTGATCAACACTCTCCTCGTCCCCCAGTCCGTTTTCAAAAATTTTCTGGGTTTCGTGAAGATTCTTCTCCAAGGTGGATTTGTTGTTTTCGGAAATCTTGACGCTTTCCTGGGCCAACAGCACATTGCCATAGGCCTCCACGATCGCTTTTCGGACATCCAGTTCGGTTTTCTCCTTGTTGTTTTGGCTAAAGCTCAAAAAAGCCTTGGTAGCTTGAACCCCAACAATGTATGACCCATCAAAAATTTGCTGGGTAAGGGTGGCCGTGGCCGTGGCCGATTGGGGTTGTCCAAAAACCACCTCTTGGAAAGTCCCAGGTTCCCCACCAAAAAACTCTGCGGGAATCTGGCTAACCGGTTGTTTCAACTGATTTTGATAGCTGATGGCACCAGAGATTTGGGGAAGTCCGTCCGCAATGGTTTCCCATTTCTGTTTTTGGGCGTCCACAATATCCCGATTGGCATTGATGGCGGTATAGTTGTGTTCCAGCGCATAGATAATGGCTTCATCCAGACTAAAACTGTACGGCGCATTTTCCTGGGCATGGCCCAGCCATGATAACGTTAAAAATAAACTGATAATGAGTGTTCGCATTAACTATTGATTTGAGTTGATGATTGAGTTTAATATTTCTCTTCCTTTAACTGTTGTAATTCCACGCAGATGATATTCCAAATAATCGTCCATTAACTGACTAATGGAGAAAAGTTGAAGTGGGAATAATCCTTGATCTTTTATACTGTTTACCCCAGAAAAATATATTCTGGCAATAAATCCGACATTTAGGTTTTCCCTATAAATTCCCATTTCCATACCACGTTTTACATTGTCCACAACGCACTCCTGCATTACCTCAAAATTCTTCTTCTTCAAAGCTTCGTGGATTTTGGGATAATACTTCTGTAACTGGTATTGTGGTGACGACTTTTCATTTTTTAAATGCAGCATCACAAATTTTTTGATCTCATAGAGTTCTTTAATGGGGTTTAAGGATGCGGCTATGATTTCATCAATTCCATTAGAAATAAACCAGAACATATGCATGGTAGACTCCTCTACCAATTTGGTCTTGTTCTCAAAATGGGAATAAATGGTCTTTTTGGAAATTCCCATTTCCGTGGCCAAATCGTCCATGGTAACACTCTTAAAACCAAGTGTTAGGAACATATCGGTGGCCTTATGTAATATCTTTTCTCGCATAATCGGCGACAAAAATAACCTAGGAAACTTTAAAAACAAAAAAAGTTTCCTAGGTTTTACATTTTTTTAACGTATGGTGAACCCATTAATTATTTATGGATTTAATCGATGTTAAATTGCCTAACTGCTACCTCTATTGTTGGGTTAGGTGTTGCTTTTGGGCTAGATCTCCAAAAGATGGTCCGCTCTCTAAACCGTTCTATTTTTTGGATGGCCTTAGTTTTCTTCCTGGGTGTCATCTGAGCTTTCATTTCTTATTCTTTCTACATAAGCATTATAGGCCGCTTCACCTTCATGTTGCCAAAACTCATCGTAATGGTGCCACTTGGAAAATCCTTTTCTTGGGCGACAGTACTTTTCTCTCTTATGACGTTTTCTGGACTTGTGAGTGGACCCTTTTGAAGAATGATTTCCAAATCCGAAGATAAATTTGGCCAATAATATCAGTCCAAGTGATTGCCAATAACCAATAGTGGTCAATCCAAAGATGTCTGGCATTAACCAATTCCATAAGTGCATGAATACATAACCTGCAAGCAGCACCAAAACACAAAAGATGATGAATGCAAAGAATATTTTAAAACCCTTGGTTATGTATTTTTCCACCCTTCTTTCGTAATATCTTTCTTTAGGTTCCATATGCTTTAAATTATAATGTTGAATTTTTTATAGTTTCTAAATATTTTGATAATAGGGACAAAGCTCTATGTCTTCTGGACATTAATGTCCCGATTGAAATGCCTGTATCCTCTGCAATTTCCTTATAGGAATACCCTTCAAAATCCACCGCGAGAATGATATCTTGGTAGACTGGTTTTAGGGTTTTGATTCCTATTTTCAGTGCTTCCTGAACATTTTCAGGGTAGTTGTTGTCCGCATCCCCATAAAAAAGCTCGGCAAATTCCACCCATTGGGCCTCAAAATCATCTCCCTCGTTTACTTTATCCTTTTTGGTTCGCATCAAATCAATAATTCTGTTTCTGATCGAGTTATAAACAAATCCTCCAATATTGTTTATGGGAGATAAGTCATCCGTTCGTGAAAAAATCCGCAAGGCCACATCCTGAACAATATCCTCCGCGTCACGCTCCGTGGTATCGTCAATTTTGGACTGAACATACCCCCGAAGAGCATTATACTCTTCATTGAAAAAGGCAGTAAGTCGGTTATAGTTCTCTTTATTGGCAGCCATTTGCAAAAGCCTGTTAGCGGTCTTCAATTATAAAGACGAAGACTTTCAAATCTATTGCGTTTTTTATTGAATTTTTTTTCAAATCTTGCTGAATTGTTGTTTTTACAGGATTGGGATACTGTTTAAAATGACTGTATTTTTGGGGTATGAACCATTCTGAAGCCATTGAGCGCTATCGCGCCCTCTTCCTTTCCCATTTGGAAGGCAAACAAACTACCAAAGAACCCAAGAACCTTTATGAACCCATCGAATATATTTTGGGATTGGGCGGCAAGCGGATGCGTCCTGTATTAACCTTGATGACAACGGAATTGTTTGGCGGCGATTGGGAAATGGCCTTGGATGCTGCCTTGGCTATAGAGGTCTTTCACAATTTTTCCTTGGTGCATGACGATATCATGGATGATGCGCCTTTGCGAAGGGGCAATACCACCGTGCACGAAAAATGGGATGTGAATACCGGGATATTATCTGGAGATGCCATGTTGATCAATGCCTATCAATATTTGGAAAGCTACCCTCCTAAAATCTTCAAACAGTTGATTTCACTTTTTAGCAAAACGGCCATTGAGGTTTGTGAAGGACAACAATATGATGTGGATTTTGAGACCAGGGACGATGTAACCATTCCAGAGTACCTTAAAATGATTGAGTACAAAACAGCTGTTTTGGTCGCTACTGCCATGAAGATGGGTGCTATAATTGCAGGAGCCAATTCGAAGGATACCCATGCCATTTATGACTTTGGACGAAACCTAGGAATAGCTTTCCAATTGCAGGACGACTATCTGGATGCCTTTGGAGACCCCAAAACCTTTGGAAAGCAAGTGGGTGGTGATATTATGGAAAACAAAAAGACCTTTCTCTATTTAAAAGCACTGGAATTTGCCCCAAAAGAAGAGCGCGAGGGATTGCAACATTTATATTCCATTCAACCGTCGGATGCAAAAACCAAGGTGGACAACGTTAAGGTCATTTTTCAGGAAAGTGGAGCGGTCGCTGCGGCCAAATCGGAAATTGAAACCTATACGCAAAAGGCATTTGATACCTTAAAGAATTTGGATATTCCTAAAAAAAACAGGGAACTGCTAAAACAATTTGGCGAGAATTTAATGCGACGAACCGTCTAAAAGATTCGGTTCCAAAGTGCGGCAATAAAAGGCCATTTTGGACAGGCACTTATAATTTTCAAATCTTCCCAAACCGAAGTCTCTTCCTCCAGGAATTTCAGGATCAATTGTGGCTTTCTTTTTTTAAAGAGCGATTCGAAAATGCTGCTTCCCAAATAGTTTTGTTTGTAGAGGATGTCCAAGAGTAACAGGTCATAGAACCAGAATTTATGCTTTTTATACAAACGGTACAATGGTTTATTCTTTTTGAGATGGTGTACTAAACGCCCTATCTGTTTATGAGTATTGTAAAAGGTAAAGCCCGTACTGGGTTTGGCCCATCCACCGGCAATTCCTATATGAAAAATTCGGTTTGAATTGCTGTTATGGAAAGGATAACAAGTCATGGGAATACTGCCATGCTCACGCTCCAAAATCTCATAATCCGAATCCTTTAATTTTTGTTTGATGTATGCCTTGATCTCATATTCATACGCACTTTGCTCCAATAATTCTTCCGAAAACAAGGTATATTCTACCAGGGCTTCATTTTCCGAAAATGGCAATACATACATAAACCGGGTATTCCCTTTTTGGGGAACCGAAAAATCCATAAAGGTGGCTTCACTGGGATTGAAAACAGGTTTGTCTGTTTTAAGAAACCAACCCATAAAGTGTTGCTGCAGAAGGGGATAGTGCTTGTGTTTTCTTACGGCCTCCATGTCTAACCAACTACTAAACACCTGTTTTCCAAAAAAGATAGTTCTTTGAGTGGTTACTTTAACTGCTTGTTTACTCTCATTCAGCTGGACCACTTCATCCTGAACCCAAGTAATGTTGGAATATGCCTTGACCTTGCGGACGAAGTGTTGGTAAAAATCGGTCCCCCGCAACATTTTATAGGTATAGGGTGAAATGGATGAGGACAGCTCAAAATCCCTTCCAGAGAAATAGATGTCTTTCCATGCTTTATGCAATAAGGCATCAAAATCGCCGCTGCCTTTTTCCCAAAAACACCAGGTACGGTCATTTTCAGTTTTGTCGCTCTTGTCGATAACCAGGATGGACTTTTCGGAGAAAAATGAATCATTTCCCAAAGTGTGGGCCAATAACAGGCCAGCTGCACCAGCTCCAACGATTACATAGTCGTAATTGGACATGCATTAAAAGTACAGTAAACAGATTATAATCCTCTTAAAATTGAACTCCATATTCTGTCGGGAATTGGGATGGAATGTCGGATTTGTTGTCCCCGAGGTTTTGCCGCAAATCAATTTCAATTCCCCTCGATATGGTGGAAATGGGCACATCATTGGCGGTTCCTTCAAATGGATTTTCCCCAGTACGACCAATGCGCTCCATAGTATGGAATATCCAAGCTACTGCAGTGTATACCGGCACTGAAAACCACACAAACAAGCCTCCCATCATCGGATGGTTTTCTGATATTTCCTTGCCAATGTCAACGAATTGAGGAACCAATGCCATCGGCAGAAAAAATAACAACATCCACATAAAATAATGGTTTAGGGTTGCATATTGCCTTGGATATGGAAAGTTCTTGATCCGTTCTGATTGCCCTTGAAGTGTAAAAAGCTGTTTAACAATGGCCTCAAGTTCCAGAAATGAAAATTCCCAAATTATGCCCCGCTCTTTTAAATCCCTTAGGTGGTGCGATTGCAAATACAAAATCGCAGTTTGCTTGTTACCTTTATCCATCACATATTCCATATCTGTTGGGGATAAGTATTGCGTTAAGTCCTCTTTCAAGTCAGCGACTTTTTCCGGGGCTTTTACGCCCCATTCTGTATTGGTTCTATGATTGCTCGTGGTTTCCCATTTTTTCTGGTTTCTCATAGAGTGCCTTAAGGCTGTCATCCAAGCAATATGCCTATAGGTCAACGCTTTGATCTCTTGATCTAGTTCAGTTTTGGAAACATCCTTGACAGTATATTCATTAGTCAACATATCTTGCACAAAAACTCCAAAAGTGCGGGAAGTATTAACTATCCCGCCCCATATTTTCCTCGCTTCCCAAATACGCCCATAGACTGCATTGTTTTGAAATCCAATAACGAAGGCGACGGCAGTACCTATCAGGGCCATGGGGGTCCATGGAATTTTGAACCACTCCATGTTAAAAAAATAATAGATGCAAACCCAAACAACAATGATTAAAATAAACGAAAGGGTTTCAAAGCGAGTCCATCTCACCATGTCATACAATCGGTATACTTTTCCAGTGTACATAGACTAATCAGATGTGTTAGTTGTTCTTAAAGATAGCCAAATAAGAGGATCTTACAACCGCCTTCCGATTTGGGCATTTTAAGGATTTTGACTTGTCCCAGCTTGGGAATATACGTCAATGTTGACTTTTCTACTGTTATCATTGGCTTCTATTACGGCAGCCAACATTTGATCCAACAAGGTCCGGTCAAATACCTGCCCCTTGTTGATCACAGCATGTATAGTTTTGGTGTTGCCAATATTCTCCAAAGGGTTTTTATTCAAAAGAACAAGGTTGGCCTCATAACCAGGTTGAATCTTCCCTGATTTGCTTTGTAACCATACGGCCGGAACTGCAGTTGCCGATTTAAGCACTTGAGCTGGGGACATCCCTGCCCGGTTTAGGCTTTTCAACTCATCGTGCAAGGAAAATCCGGGTACGGTAGGTGGTAGATTGGCATCTGTGCCTGTCATGATCTTAACACCGTGCCGGGAAAGCTCTTTCGCCAAAATTTGACACCCTTTTACATAGGTTTTCCAATAGGTTTGGTATTCCTCCCTTTCAGTTTCGTTTAGACCATCGGGCAATTTGTACCGATTTACCTCTGGCAACCATCCCAAGCCTTGGGGAATGTAGCTCACCCATTCGCTTATTCCAGGATTCTCGTATTCCAGTTCCACTTCGCTCAGCACTTGTTCAATTTCAAAAGGCTGTTTAGCAAAGCTCTCGGTCAACCACAAGGTCGATGTCACGGCAATCTCATTTTTGATGAGATCCTCGGCCAAATCTTCGCATCGCTGCCCCACGTATTTTAGAAATTCCTCTTCTTGACCATAGAAGCTTCCTATGTTCCGTCTATCGTTGAATTCTCGGCTCAAGGCATTCATCAATTCTTCAAAATGGGCAATCCCGCTTTGACCATTTTCCCATACTTCGGAAAGTTCAAGACTCCATGGCACATGCCCAAACACGGGCATGTCAAGCGTTTTGGCCGTTTCCAAAATGGCCATATAACTTTCCCTGTTTATTTGACTGTATATTTTAATGCCATCAAAACCTTGGGAATGAAGTTCGACTACCGCCTCTTTGGCCTGTTCCGCATCTTGGACATTCATATAACCTTGGGACCAAGTCATGAACCAACCTTCCAAAGATTCAAAGCTTCCAATTCTAGGGGAGGCAACAAACATTTTAGGGCCAAACCTTTCGCCGGTATCAATTTCTTTTTTCCATTTAAGATGACTTTCTTCCCCAATCAATTCCCGTATTTGGGTGACCCCATTGGCCAAGTATAACAAGAGGTCGTTTGGACTTTGAAATAGGTGGACATGCGTATCTATCAGGCCGGGGATAAGGTACTTTCCTTGTGCATCTATGGTTTGATGGTTTTGTGGGATGGTCAGTGAAGTATCCACTTTCGAGATTAAGCCTTCCGCAATCAGGACAGTTTGGTTGGGAATGATGCTATCCCCATCTATCGAGACAATATTTACGTTTGTCAAAGCAAAGGGTCCTTCCCGTGGTTCAAAGATTTCGTGCTGCACCTGCTCGGTAAGTCCGCCGTACATGCGTTTGCCGTCGCGGTACATCAAAATAAAACCAATAAATAATAAAAGGATAAAAATGATTCCAGTGTATTTAAGTGTTTTCTTCCAGTTCATCGCTTTAAGTTTTACAGATTAACAATCCAAACCTATTGTTATAAATACCTGAATACAAGGTGATTGTGATTGATTGCAAATTTTGGGACGAATGACAATCCCAAAGTGACGAATTGCAATTTGGTGGGACGAATGACAAGGAATATGAGAGCTAATCTTTCCTGAAAACTGGAACCAAAGAGCGGGAGACCGGAATTTCTTTACAGCATCCCGAAAGGGAAAGCAATAGGCCTTGCGCGTTGCCGGAAGCGGAGACTATGGCATTTTGGTTTACCAAAAAAGACCGATGGCATCTGATGATGGGACTCCCATGGATTTGATCCAAAAGACCTTTTAAGGTGGTTCTTTCAGTTTGGACCTTGAATTGTCCATCCAGATTTACATAACCAATTTTTACATAATTCTGTAGGGCTTCCACATATCTAATTTGATCTAGGGAAATCCCAAAAACCCCTTCATGGGTTTGCTCATGGGACTGGAACGGCGACGAGTTTTTTTGGTTAATTTCTTGTGCTATTTTTTGAAACTTCCGCTCTTGGTTGAGAACGGCAATGCCCCCAAGCATAACGATGGGGATTATTCCAATCATGAAAGTGCTGTAAATCATGGTGGGAAAGAGGCTCCAATCTATGTAGCCTATAATCGCCAGGCGGGCGAATAGGAAGTTGGCCAAACTAATCAAAAGCATGATGAAGATATTGTGGACCACCCATTTGCCAAGCGTCCAATCCCTTTGCTTCCCCCGCAATCCCAACATTCGGTATACTATAAGGTCATACACCATCGCGGCAAGCAAGGTCATACTTCCAAAGCCCAAGCAAATCAAGAATTTATCCGATTCCAGTGTGCCAATCCCAAAGGGTTCAAAAACGTAAAGAAAGAAAGTGATAAATATGCTTAAGAGCACACTGTTGCGAAAGTACACCAACCCATCATCCATGGGAAATGGTTTTCTAAAAAGCTGTATCAGTTGGCGTAACGGGTTCATCACTTAAAAATAGCAAATCGATTTTTCTTTGCGCAAAGCTTGGATTAAACGCATGTTGGAGGCAGAAATAAGTTATCTTGTAGCAAGCAATTAAACTAAAACCACCGATATGAAAATGCCACAATTCCGCATGCTAGCTTTCATGCTGTTTTCACCTTTTTTATTGATTTCCCAGACCCAAGAAAACCAATTTGTGTATGGGGATGCCCTTCCCGATGCTCCTGAGTTGGCTGCTAGGGGAACCTACAAAGTAGGGGTTAGGACGTTGGATTTTGTAAACACGGGACAGGTGGATATCCTTAACTCCAAAGAGGGCAATGATCCTCTTTACGATCGCCCTTTAACGGTGGAGGTGTGGTATCCCGCAACTGTTGAAACCGATGGTTTGATATCATACGATGAAGTGATGGGTACCAACGGAGACCCAAACCGCCCCCTAATTCCGTTTACCTTTAATGGACGAGCCACTAGGGATGCTGCCCCAATAACTTCCGATGGCAAATTTCCTTTGGTTGTGGTTTCCCATGGCTATGTGGGTTCCCGCTACTTGATGACGTACCTCACGGAAAATTTGGCCTCCAAAGGGTACATTGTTGCGGCCATTGATCATACAGAATCGACTTTTAAAGACGCGGCCCCTTTTCAGAGCACCTTGCTCAATCGTTCCAAGGATATTCTTTTTGTGGTGACCGAAATGGCAGCTGGGAAACACTTCCTTTCTGACCATGTTGATGGAGATAATACGGGAATAGTAGGATATTCTATGGGCGGCTACGGCGTGCTTAATGTTGCTGGAGCGGCCTATAGTGAGTTTGCTATCAATTTCTTTAAGGGGATGACGGGAGGTAGCAATGCCTTAGCGGTTCGAGGCAGTGCAAGCGAGGAATATCAAAACTCCATGGATCCGAGAATTAAAGCGGTGGTCGCTTTTGCACCCTGGGGAATGGAGCGCGGCGTTTGGGATGCAGAAACCCTGAAAGGTCTAAAGACGCCTACCCTGTTTGTTGCAGGAGATCAAGATGATGTTTCGGGTTATGAAAAAGGTATAAAAGCCATTTACGAAGGCGCTGTAAATGCAGACCGATATCTTTTGACCTACATGGATGCGCGACACAATGTGGCACCCAATCCACCACCTGCTGAAGCCTTGCAAGCTGGTTTGCATATTGATGAATACTACCGCTATGCAGAACCCTCCTGGGATCAAAGACGAATAAATAACATTAACCAGCATTTTGTGACCGCTTTTTTGGGAACTCACCTAAAACAGAAAGATTACAGCAAATTTTTGGATATCAAGGAAAACTCCAATGAGGAAACCTGGACTGGTTTTGTGCCACGCTCATCTACGGGGATGGAGTTGTTGCACAATACGCCAGAATAAAATTTCGGTATAGTCACTTTTTATAGCCAATTTGTGTTCGAGGTTCGTTTGGTTGATTGACCAAACGTTTTATGGTCTCAAACACCAGTTTGAATTGTTCGTCATATTTGTCTTCCAATTCATTTATTTTCCTTGATAGTTCTTTGTTGGTTTCCAAAAGGCGCCTGACATGAACAAAGGTTCGCATGATTGCAATGTTCACCTGAATGGCATTTTTACTTCGGAGCACACTGGAGAGCATGGCAACACCCTGTTCGGTAAACGCCATGGGTCTTGCCCCACCAAGTACCTTTTTGTTGGGGATTACATTTTGTGATATGACAAGATCAATTTCGGAATCGTTAAGCAGAAACATAAAATCCTCAGGGAAACGGTCAAGATTTCGTCTTACCTGTTGTTTTAATATCCGGGTTTCAACTTCATATAAGCCTGAAAGATGAACATCCAATATAACCCGTTCACCTCTTAACTGAATTATGGCATTGGCAATTTCGTTACCTCCTTTTACAATTTCCATAGTTTGGTTTTTAGGTATCACAAATTGTGATACCATTAATGTTTTGGGAGGCTGTAGGCCATAAATATAGAAATTTTCTTTAGGGAATGGAGTGGTTAATGGTGGGAATGGAATTCTATTTATTCTTCCAGAACAACAACCAAAACCTTGTTTTCCTGAATGACCTTAACGGTCTTGCCTTGCTCAAAACCGAGTTCCTCCAACCACTTTCCTTCCAAGCGGATTTCAGGAACGGTGGTATGATCCCAAGTACGGCGACGGAATTTGGTGTGGATCTTAAGTTTTCTGGTTGGATTCATTTTTGTGTTCGTTATAACGAACACAAGATATAGTTTATTTCTGGATATTCGGTATAGTGAACACAAAAAGTGAAAAATATTTGGTTGAATTAGGCCTTCGAATTAGAAAATTGAGGGAAGAACAAGATATTGACCAAAAGGCCTTTGCTTTTGATTGTGGTATTGGCCGAACCCAGCTTTATATGATTGAAAATGGAAAAACAAATCCACGTCTACTTACCTTGATTAGGATAGCGGATGGGTTGGGGGTAAGTATTTCCGAGCTTTTTGGGTTTAGCACAAAAGAATGAACCAAACATAATCCTCAGCTTGAGTGTATAGTTGGTTTATTTATTTAACGAGTGTTCCGTCGAAATCAAATTTATAAGTACGGTTTCCCCAATCAGTTGCAAGAATATATTTTTCAGTGATTTCAAAGTCATTTACTCCTGTGGGAGTTGTGAAAATGTCTAATCCACTTCTCTTCCACATTATATTTCCATCAGAATCAACTCTGGTGATTTCCAATTCTCCGTGAATAATATAACTGTTATTGTACTTATAAATCTCAAAACATGTAGCTTGATCAGCCTGTGTTTTCCATATCAATTCTAAGTCAGGAATTGATAAGCAAAAAATTGAATCTGAGCAACATATAACCATTCTATCATTTTCAATTATTTGAGAATTCCTGTGGATTCCAGTTCCACCACCAATTGAACCAATTATGGCCGAATTAATCAACCTGTTGTTTTTAAATACTTTCAGGCCAATTTTGGTTGAAAATTTGTGTTCGGATGTCTCAAAATGAACCTTATCGTAAAGATTCATGTTATCTGAAGAAGACTCAGAATAGGTTTCATCAGTTCTTAATTCAACTTTATAGACTCCTACATTTATATTCATTTTTCCAATCGGCTATTAGTTTTAATGATGAAAATATTACCATTATGTAGCTAATATAACAAAAGCAAAAAGTCTAAAAAACCGTATACCGCAACCCAAAGAACCCGCGAATACCTTGGTTGGGGCCATACACGTAGCTGGGATCAAAAGTTAGTGCATAAGGGTTGTCCGCAGTGGCCACTACATTCCCTTGTGGGTCAAACTGTACGTTTCTGTCAAAAGGGTCATCTGCACGGGCTATGATAAAGGGGTTACCGCGGTTTGGTGTCCAATCCAATAGGTTTTTGACTCCTCCGTAGAATTCAAATTTGTCCAAACCTTTATAGGTAAATTGGATGTTTTGGATGCTCCAGGTAGGAGATTCGGGCGACCTCGGATCCAAATCGCCTAACAATGGCAATCGCATGGGGCCGTATAAGTTTCCAGTATAGTCCACGGTCAAGTCCAAATTCCTAAAAGTGTAGGAGACATTCCAGGTACCCGTAAAGCTCTCGGTTAAAATTTGCTGTTGGGTCACCCCGTTTTCGGTATTGCTTACATCTTGCCAAGTGGCTCCTACCAAAAATTTAAGCCCATTGGGCAGAACCAAATCTACATTGGCACTTACCCCTTGCGAAACGGATTTTCCATCCAAGTTATCGTAGATAATCTGGTTGGGATTGGTGTCGTAATCCGGAATGATAATATTGGAAAAATGGGTATAGAAGGCGGAAACATCAATACCTACAAAGGTGCCATTGTCCGCATAAATTTTCTTCAAATAGTTAAGGTTGACGTTAATGGAACGTTCCGGTTTCAATTCTTCGGTAATGACCACATCCCGGGAACCCGTTAAGGCCGCATGCTCTTCCGTAAAAAGGTTCACCACCCGGAACCCGGTTCCGGCATTTACCCTGAAAATATCATTGTCCGAAATTTTCCATTTGTAGGCCGCTCTTGGCGTAAAAATATTGCCATGTCGTTGATCATAGTCATAGCGCAAACCCCCTAAAAAGGAGTGCTTTTCGGCAAAATTAAATTCATCCTGTACAAACAAACTGGGAATCCAAACTTCGTCCTTTCTAACCGTTGCCGGAGTATTGTCATCGTAATAATTGTAACGAACCGCACTCCCAAACAACAGATCATGCTTTCCTGCGGTTTTGTCCCAAGTCAACTGTCCAAAACCAATACGCTGATCGGCCAAATAGCTCACATCCCCATACACGGAATTTTGGTTATGATCATTATAGGAAACCGACAACATTACTTTTTCATCTATCGGCAGTTGATATTTGCCCAAAACCTCCCATCTACGGGTATAGATACTTTCCCCATAAATTTCATCCCCTCCTCGAAACTCTGGAGTCCATTGTAGTTCACCGCCCCATCGGTCTTCGTAAAAGAACCTTCCGGCCAACGAAAATAATTTGGAATCCTTGCGCTTAAAATTCCATTTCTGGAATACAGATATTCTATCTTGAAGGGTGAGATCGGTAAAATTGTCCCCATTGTTGTCCACAACCTCATCAAAATTAAAATAGTTGACCCCTAGGAGCAGGTCGGTGTTTTGGCCCACTTCAATTTTGGAGCCCACATCCAGATTATATTCGCCCCAACCTGTGAGATAAGCATCCGCAAAAAACTCTGGCGCATTGGGGGCATGTTTGGTAATAACATTGATCAACCCACCTACTGCTTCACTACCATATAGGGTAGAAGCGGGGCCTTTTACAATTTCAATTTGTTCTATTAAGGAGTTTGGAATTCCCGATAGCCCGTACACGGTTCCTAGGCCGCTGACGATGGGCATACCATCAATCAACACTAAGGTATATGGGCCTTCCAAGCCGTTGATATGGATATCCCCCGTGTTGCAAACATTGCAGTTGATTTGGGGGCGTACCCCGTTTACATTTTGAAGGGCTTCAAATATATTGGGAGTTGGATTCTTTTTAAGGAATGTTGGGGTATACACTTCAACAGGCACTGCACTTTCCAATCTGCTGACAGGTTTTAAGGTTCCTGTAACCACGGTTTCCTCCAGACTTTCGGCCGAAGCTTCCAACTCAATGTCCAAGGTTTTTATCTCGCCATTTCCAATTAAAATAGACCTCCTTTGGGCAAGATAACCTATGGAAGAGGCTATAAGGGTGTATTGTCCGGGCTCGATATTCGGAAGCTCATAATGTCCATCAATATCAGTTGCTGTACCCATTTGGGTGCCCTTTAATAGGACATTGGCATAGGCAATAGGATGACCATTTTCGGATAGGGTGCCCGTTAGGGTTCCTTGGGCCAGCATAGAGCTGAATCCTAGAATCCCTACAACGAAGAAAATGAATACGTTAGAGGTGTTTTTCAATTTGGGTAAAATTAAATTTAGACAAAACTAAAAATTTGTTTTTGTAAATAAAAATGTATTTTTGGAAAAATTAATTTTTTGATGACCCGATCAGAGGAAAATTACATCAAGACTATCTTTCATTTGGGAGGAAGCGATTCCGTACCCATTGCTACGAATGCGATAGCGGAGCAGATGGAAACCAAACCTTCATCGGTTACCGATATGGCCAAGAAATTGGCAGAAAAAGGATTGGTGCATTACAAAAAGTACCAAGGGGTGTCCTTGACGGACATTGGGGTTAAAACAGCCCTTTCCATCATCAGAAAGCACCGATTATGGGAGGTCTTTTTGGTAAAGAAA
The DNA here is from genome assembly GCF_023502235.1 of Flagellimonas myxillae. Taxonomy (GTDB): domain Bacteria; phylum Bacteroidota; class Bacteroidia; order Flavobacteriales; family Flavobacteriaceae; genus Flagellimonas; species Flagellimonas myxillae. The sequence goes on from NZ_JAMFLY010000002.1 coordinate 420,305, forward strand.
TTGGATTTTTCCTGGGATGAGGTGCATGAGGTGGCAGAGCAGTTGGAACACATTAAAAGTGAAAAGCTGATTGATAAGATTGACGAGCTGTTGGATTTCCCAAAATTCGATCCCCATGGAGATCCCATCCCCAGCAAGGATGGAAAGTTCATGATTCGGGATAAGCAATTATTAAGTGATGTCCCAATCCACACCGATGGGGTTTGTGTTGGGGTAAAGGACACTTCCCCCACTTTTTTAAAATTTCTGGACAAGAACAACATCGCTTTGGGAAACACCATCCGAATCCTGGATAAGGAAGAGTTTGATCAGTCCCTGCACATTCAAATGGATGGGAAAGAACTCCATATTTCCCATCAAATAGCATCTAATCTTTATGTTAAACTGAACGATTAATGGAAGAAGTAATTCAATATTTTGAAAGTATAGACCCCATATTGGCTGCTTTTTATGCCACCGTATTTACTTGGGGATTAACCGCAGCCGGAGCCGCTTTGGTCTTTTTGTTCAAGGGAATGAACCGTGCCGTTTTGGACGGCATGTTGGGCTTTACCGGCGGAGTTATGGTAGCTGCCAGTTTTTGGAGTTTATTGGCACCCGGAATAGAAATGAGTGAAGGCGAGGGCTTTGTCAAAGTCATTCCGGCTGCTGTCGGATTTTTATTGGGAGCCGCATTTATTTTTGGATTGGACAAAGTACTGCCCCACTTGCATATCAATTTTAAGGAAAGTGAGGCCGAAGGGGTGAAAACGCCTTGGCACCGAACCACTTTATTGACCCTTGCCATTACCTTGCACAACATTCCTGAAGGTCTCGCAGTAGGGGTGCTGTTTGGCGGTGTAGCGGCGGGCTTTGACGGGGCCACCATTGGAGGTGCGGTCGCATTGGCCTTGGGGATTGGACTTCAGAATTTTCCAGAAGGTTTTGCGGTTGCAATGCCCTTACGAAGACAAGGATTAAGCCGATGGAAAAGTTGGGTTTATGGACAAGCGTCTGCCATTGTGGAGCCTATAGCTGCGGTGTTGGGAGCTTGGGCCGTTCTTACTTTTGAGCCTATTTTGCCCTATGCATTGTCTTTTGCTGCAGGAGCCATGATTTTTGTAGTAGTGGAAGAGGTGATACCGGAAACGCAAAGAGACAAATACACCGATATCGCCACATTGGGTTTTATCGGTGGATTTATCATTATGATGATGCTGGATGTGGGCCTAGGATAAAGCACAGTAACCAAAATTAAAAACTATGCGATCATTACTTTTTGTGCTCACCTTTTGCCTGACCTATTTGAGTTATTCCCAAAATGGGATTGAACACATTCAGAATGAAATAGACCAAACCGTTTGGAAACCTTTTAAAAATGCTTTTGAAACCCTGGACGGGGAGGCACTGAATGCCATTTACGCCGAAGAAGTACTTCGGGTTACTCCCCAAGGAATCGATACTGAAAATGTTTTTAAGTCCAAAAACTTGGAACGATTCAAAACCAACAAGGTCGAAGGTGTTTCCATTACTTTGGATTTTTGGTTCGATAGTCGTCATACCAATAAAACAACTTCTTATGAAGTAGGGTTCTATCGAATCGGGTTTATCTCAAAAGATGGAGAAACCAACTATAGTTATGGTCAATTTCACATCGTGCTGAAAAGAATAAACGGCCATTGGAAGATCACTCAAGATTGGGACACTGCACATATCAATGGAAACCCCATTTCCGCTTCTGATTTTGACCAAAAAGCAGCTCTGAAGTTTTAGTTCCGCCCATCATTACTAAAGCAAACCTATATTAAGACCCTGTCGCATTTTGTGGTTCAGTGGGTGAAATTTTTATGCCCATGATCAACAACCACAAACAAGTACCCAATTCCCCAATACTGGCGGGGATGGTGATATAATCCGAAATCCAAAGCGAATTGTAATCAGGGCAAAGGACTCTGCCCATGAAGTCAATAAAGTACCCAACACTCCCTACCATCAGAAACAGGCCCAAAATTTTGGGAAGAAAGCCAGATTTAAAGACCAGGTAACCAAAGGGGAAGAGCCAAAGACCCCAGAAAATTTGGGATATCAGAATGCCTTTAAAATACGATTGAAAAGCCTGCATGACCTGGGTCTCAATTTGAGCTGTATTGTACACATCCAAGAATCCGGCTTCGCCCAAAAGGGACAGCACATCAAATTTGTGCACCACACTGCCCATGGAAATGGGGACACTCATAAGGACCAAGACGACCATGAGGACCGCTACATTTTTATTGATATCCTTGAACAGTTTGTATAATACTAATGGCAATATCACAAAAAACAGGTAACAAAGTAGTTCACCTAAAATTTCCAAGCGGAATAAAAATTCCGAAGATTTAAGGTTTTCAATGGTTTCTGCCGGATTGTCCCAAACTAGGAGTTGCGACGGAACATACATTAGACTAAATATGCCCGTAATGGCAATTAAAAAGTAAATAAGTCCGGCTAAGCGGGCCGTTTTTTGATTGACTCCCATTTCTTTTGATTAAGGTTCTATGGAAGAAGACGTGGGAAGGGGGTGTAAAGGTTGCCTCCAACTACCTTAATTCGTCAAGAATTTGGTTGAAATCGTATTGAAGATCTTCATGCAGGGCAACAATTTTCTTTTCAACAAAGGTTATTTGCCGATCGTATAAATTGCGCAACGCAATGTTGTTTTTAATGGAGGGCCGAAAAGATTTCAGCTTTTGACAGAAATACAATAACAGCTCAACTTCGGTTTCTTTGTTTCCTGAATACCGAACATATTTTTTGATGGTGCGAAGAATTTTCCGAACACTTTTTTTGATGTAGTAAAAACTATTGGTATTGATTTCCTCAAACATTTCATCCACCTCGGCTTTGACGGACTCAATATATCCATCCTCATGATCGGCTTCAAAAAGCAAGTAAGTAAGCAGTTCTTTGTTCTCTTTTTTGAATCGACCTAATCGAAGACATAAATTCAAAAGCTCATCTGGGGAACGATGTTGGAGTTCTTTTTTAAGTTGGGCAATGGTGGACGCTTTCATATTAACTCCTTAGATAAGATGCCCCGTTCACATCAATGATGGTCCCGGATGAATATCCAGCACCTTCGGAAGCCAAAAACAAAATGGCATGGGCCACTTCTTTGGGTTGTGCCATGCGCTGAAATGGTGATTCCCGCAATAAATGGTCCCTTTCAACCGGAGTCAAGGTTTCAGCGGCCATTTCCGTTTCGGTAAATCCTGGCGCTACTACGCCAATATGGATATGGTGTTTAGCCAATTTTTTGGCTAAGGACTGACTCATGGAATTCAATGCAGCCTTGCTGGCACCATAGGCGGGTTTGGTAGGCTCACCTCTAAACGCACCTCTAGAGGAAACGTTTACAATCTTTCCACCACCCGTTTCCATCATCGCTTTGGCGCCCCAATAGCAAAGATTGGATACCGCAAACAGATTGGTCTTAAAGGTGTCTACCCAGGCGTTGGTCCAATGGTCAAAATCCACTTCCTCTATATCGTGGAAAATGGAAATTCCCGCATTGTTTACCAAAATATCCAAAGATCCAAAATGGTCCACAAAATTTGTGATGAGTTCTTGTGGTCCTGTTTTTTCACTGATGTCCTGTCGCAAAAGATGGTGGCCTTCACCGGCCAACTCCATCAGTGTCATTTGGGCCGCTTGCTCATTGCTGCGATAATTGAGACCTACCTTAGCGCCTTTTTCCGCAAAGGCCTGGGCAGTGGCTTTTCCGATACCACGGGAAGCACCGGTAATCAATACATTTTTATTGGAAAAATCCATCCGGGATGTTTTGTTGTTATCAAAGATAACAAGGAACTGGCTTTGATGGTTTTCCAAAGGTGTAGGTCAGTTCAGAACTTCTTCCAGAGCTTGTTGCAATGCTGTTCGTAGGGATGGGGATAAGGTGGTATCATCGTCCAATAACCCCGAAGCCATTCTATAGTGATGGTTGGATTTCACCAAAGAATCATTTTGATCAAGGTAATAACCTAGCCGGTAATGGTTCAAGGCCGAGTTGGGATAACTCTCCACCGCCATTGCATACAAACGAATTCTATATTTATAATCGGGATCCTTTTTGTACGCCAGCCAATTCTTATAATCGTTATAGAAAGTCTGGGAAAATGGTTTTGTGTTCCCGGCAGCCACATGGTACTTGTAAATGCTATCAATGGCACCAAATCCTTGGGTCACAAACAGGTTCTTTAGCTGACTCATATTGGGCGGGGGTTCATGCCCCTCTAGAACATATAAAGTATCTATGGATTTCCCCAGTTTATCCGAAGGGGTCTTGTCATAATATTGCTGAAAATTATAGCTCTTATTCTTGAGTTTGGTATCCAAAAATGCAAGGATCAGCTCTGCTCCAGCTGTAAACCCAGCTTCCAAATCTCCTCTAGGTTCACCAATGATATTGGGAACATAGGCGTCAAAAAGGCCATAGTTGAGGAAATGGAATTCACTCATTTCTGGCAACCGTGCAAAATAACGATTACTAAAATCAAGGCTGTAAATATTATTAGGAGAAATATTGGGGTGGGGCGCATAAATGGCCAATATGGGAAGGGAAACACTTTGTGGTTCATAAAATACGGTCTCGTTTAAGATTCGCTGTTCGTATTCACTCAAAAACCCGCCTTCCAAACTTACCAGCGCTTTGATTTTCTTGTTCCGGGAAGCGAGCGCGGCACAAAACGAGGACTCAATTGCGTTTCCTACGAGGGCGATTTGCTTGGTATTGACGTTGGGCAATTGGAGCAACTCTCCAAGAGCAAACTGCAGATCATCCACACTGGATTCCAGCCCTCTTGCAGACGCATCCACCACATGGGCAAACTCACCCTTTAGGGAAACCCCGGCAACGATGTAACCGTGGCTGGCCAGGTATTCGCACAGCACGCTTTGATTGGCTGGGCTACTACCGTTGGGAACAATGATCAATGGGAAAATACCTGGAGCACTTTTCGTTTCCAAAGCTGAAAACGTGGTTAATTGCAACAAGGTATCCAGGTCGCTATCTGTCATTCCTTTTTCCCCTTTTAGTTCGTCAGCTTGGTATTTATAAATTTCCCGGGAAAGTGAATCCGAATCCATTCCCATGGCACTTTCGGTGTGTGGAGTTATCAAATCCACAAAATGACTAAAGGGAAGTAACGGAGCTTTTTCGTCTGATGGGTACCAAATATGCAAGGGCAATTTTCTGCCTGGAGCAGCATCTTGGCTGGGGTACAATTTTCCACTCCAATCCGAAAAAGGAACCCTTGGACGGGAAACATCGTTGGTGAACAAAGTCTTGAAACCCACGCTGTAGTTCCCATAATTTAAGTAGTTCGAGAAGGGTTCTTCTTGAACGTCCATTTTTTGGTCTTGACAACCTAGGATGAAAAATAGAAACGGTAAGAGTAAATATTTAGGCATGGCACTTATCATTTAACCCGTGTAGCAACATCGTTAAATATTTGGATCCAGTCCTTGTCTTTTTCAAAGACACTGGCCCAGCCATCCCAAACCAATTTATCCCTATTAGCGTAAGAAATAGTTGCCCTAAAAAAGCGATCTTCAATTACATTTTTGGGAGTAATGGCAATGATGCGTTCGTTTTCTTGGTCCAAAAACCATTTAAATTGTCCGTGCAACGGAAAATCATGGGCAAAGTTGGTGGCCCTAAAACAACCTTCCTTTTTATCGTAATTGATGATGTAGGAGTAATATCTTTTTCGGCCTGTTTTCTGAATGGTTGTTTCAGATTCGCACCGTATGAATTGCCCATTGAGATAGTATTCACAAGTCCGGGTTCCAATTTCCTGATAGGCCCTATCGGTTCCAGGAAGAATGGTTTCCTCAATATTCCAACTGCCAATTAGAAAGTCAAGATCTTTGATGGATTGGGAATAGGTGGTACTACATAAAATAAAAGCGAAAGTAACAAGGATAGTTTTCTGCATTTTGATTGAGTTTTCCACTCAAAGTAAAAAGCAGCCTCTTTACAGAAGTCTCAAGTTCTGTTTTGAGGTATCAAAACCCGTTTTTATGACGAATCTTTCATTTTGTATTCCTTGGGTGTCATCCCGGTAGTAGTTTTAAAAATCCTATTAAAACTGGCTTTGGAATTGAAACCGGAATCGTAGGCCAGACTCATAATCTTAAGATGGGAATTTTTGGGGTCGCGAAGTTTTTCCTGGACTTCTTTCACCCGATACCCGTTAATGAATTGAAAGAAATTATTGTTGGGTTTACTGTTGATAGCCTCCGAAATTGTACGTTCTGGAATACCAACATTACGACTAAGCTCCGTTAAACTCAATTCTGGATTTTTGAATAATTTCTCTTCCCTCATAACTTCCTCCAATTGTTGAATCACCCTGGTAGATTCCTCCGTGGGTAATTCCTGAGCTGTATTAAAGACTGGTAATAATTGCAGGGTTTGTGTTTGTAGGTAGCCATGAATACCCAACCAATACAACACACAGGCGTACAACAATAGGACAGCGTTTCTAAACTCGTTCCATCTATCCAGAAACACCATGCCCCGAACACCACTTACTATCGCCAAAAAAACAAGAATAATCCCAAAGGAGGTTACGATCACAACAATGATTCGTTTGGCCCACGCCAAATCAATTTTATTCAGGTTGGATACATTTTCCAAAAGGTTTCGCTGATAGTTTTTAATGATGGTCAACGATAACATCATGTAAAAAAGAATGGATAGTATGGCCATGGATTCAAACAATTCGGCCGTATAATGGAACCAATGGTAGGGGTGATGGTTACCGGAGTAAATCAGATGGTAGATGCTATGCAAATAATTGAGCACAATTGGGCTAAAATGCCAAAGTTGCTTGTTGGTAAAACGCGCTTGGGGTTGGGTAAGGGTTTTTACATAAAAGTAAAACGAAGGACCAATCCAATAGGAAAGGGAAAAAGGCAACCACGCCAGCCATCTGTGCGAATGCCAAATGGAAGGGTCTAGCATGTAGGGGGTAAAGGTCAAGCACATGCAAATAATGGTCAATGCAAGAAACCGATTGGCAAAACGGTTTTCCTTTTTGCCCAAGATCAAAAAACTGAACACAAATCCATTCACCACGGCACAAATAGTAACAAGTTGAATGAAGGATAATTGTAGCGTCACGACTTTGGGTTGATGCGATTAAAGGTATTCTTTTATCCGTTTATGTGAAATAGCAACATGCCCAACCCGGCTACAATTCCCAGCCAAAGCACACTTGCCAGGATCAAAGCCAGTATGTGGAAAAAGAGGACCATCTCCAATTTTGTTTTCTCGCTCCTAGAAACTCCTTTTGGGTTTTTAAAGACGATGGTTTGTGTTTGTTGCAAAACCACCCAACAATGAATTCCGCGGTTGGCCGCAATTTGTTCAACTCTACGTTTTATAAATCCATAGCCCTTGGCAATGATATAGTATTCCCCAACAAGCACGGCAACACCCAGGGCGGCGCTGTTGAACCCATCGTGCCACGCTTTGACGGAACCCAAAATCAAGAACTTTATTGACATACCCAAAATGTAAAGCTTAAAACAGGTTCCGCGAGGTTGGTTGTGGGAACAGCTTAAAAAACTAGGGAAAAGTGGATGATTTCGACCACTTCTTTTTCGCTACCTTTAAAGCTACAAATTTTGAAAATAATGAAGCAGCTTTTTTTGTTCCTGTTTTGTATTGGAACACTTCACTGTACCTACGCACAAAAACAAAAATTTTCTTATCTCGATGTATTTGATCTTCAATATGCGTCCGACCCACAGATTTCTCCGAATGGTGAGTGGGTGGTGTATCGCCGAATGGGATATGATATCATGAAGGATGGTTCCAAGGGCAATCTATGGATGGTCAAGGCAGATGGAAGCCAGCACCAAAAGTTGACCTCGAATGAAATCAACGAGAGCAATCCCAGATGGTCCCCATCCGGGAACCGAATTGTTTTTTCAGCAAGTACGCCCGAAGGTTCGGAAATTTATATGTATTGGGTGTCGAGTGGGAAGGTGGCCAGACTTACCCAGTTACCGTTTAGCCCAAGTTCCTTAACCTGGTCCCCGGACGGACGGCAGATCGCATTTTCCATGAACGTGCAAAAAAAGCCACCTGTTATTGCCAAGATTCCCAAAAAACCAAAGGGTGCCAAATGGGCCGAAGAACCTAGGATTACGGATCGCGTTTATCACGAAGCTGACGGTAGGGGATATATCAAACCTGGTTTCAACCACATTTTCGTTTTGCCGGCGGAAGGGGGAGCTGCACGACAGATAACTTCTGGGGATTGGCATCACAGAGGGACGCTTTCTTGGGCCAAGGACGGGCGAAAAATTTTCTTCTCTGGCAATAGGGTAGAGGACTGGGAGTATCGTTTTAGAAACAGCGAGATTTATTCCGTAGATGTACAAAGTGGGGATATTGTGGGCTTGACCGATAGGAATGGGCCGGATTATGAACCCAAAGTTTCTCCGGATGGGAAACGCATAGCGTACCTCGGATTTGAACACAAAGTACAAGCCTATCAAGTACGAAAGTTACACCTTATGAATGTCGATGGAACGGATAAAAAAGTTATTTCGGGAGCCTTGGACAGAACCCTATCGAACATTCGGTGGAATACTAAGGGTGATGGACTTTATTTTCAATATGATGATAAAGGAAATGGGAAAGTTGGGTTTGTTTCACTGTCTGGAAATGTTTCAAAAATTGCGGATAACGTAGGCGGAACGACTTTGGGAAGACCCTATCCGAGCGGATCTTTTAGCAGTTCACAAAACGGGACCATTGTGTATACCCAATCCCGGACCGATTATCCAGCAGAGCTTGCAGTCATTAAGCCAAAATCCAAGAATCCGATTAAAATAACTGCCTTGAACCGGGCGCTCCTAAATTATCGGGAGTTGGGAAAAGTGGAGGAGGTTTGGTACAAATCTTCTGTAGATGGCAGGGATATTCAAGGATGGGTAGTCTTTCCACCTAACTATGATGCCGGCAAAAAATATCCGTTTATGGTTGAAAACCACGGGGGTCCCATCCTTAATTATGGCGACCGGTTTTCTACCGAAATGCAATTGTATGCCGCTGCCGGATATGTGGTTTTTTATCCCAATCCTCGTGGAAGTACCAGTTATGGGGAGGAATTTGGAAACTTGCTTTACAACAACTATCCCGGAGAGGATTACAACGATGTTATGGACGGGGTGGACCATTGCATTAAAATGGGCATTGCCCATGAAGACCAACTTTTTGTGACCGGCGGAAGCGCAGGAGGCATCATGAGCGCCTGGATGATTGGAAAAAACAACCGATTTGAGGCTGCCGTTGTGGCCAAACCTGTAATGAATTGGATCAGTAAGACTTTGGTGGCCGATAATTATTTTTATTACGCTGAGCACCGATACCCAGGTCAACCTTGGGAAAATTTTGAAGGGTATTGGAAATTTTCACCCATTTCGCTCGTTGGTAATATAGAGACCCCAACCATGGTAATGGTGGGCATGAACGATTTACGTACTCCACCCAGCGAAGCCAAGCAACTCTACCATGCCCTAAAACTGAGAAAGATTGAAACCGTTCTAGTGGAGATTCCTGGCGCGAGCCATGGCATTGCCAATAGGCCCAGCAATTTGATCACCAAGATTGCGCATACGGTGGCATGGTTTGATAAGTATAGAACAGCAAATAAAAATGAGTAAGAGGAAACGGCATTGGCTTTGGAATGTGTTGATTGTCCTAACCTTGGTAGTTTGTTTTTTTGCCTTTTTGGCCCATTATAAAAACTGGCATAAAATAGAGGAAGGGGAACTTAAGGTCCTATCTGGAATTTATTATCAGAAAATCCCATTGACGGAGATTGACAGCATTAAACTGGTGCAAAAATTACCTGAATTGGAACGCTCCAATGGCTTTTCATGGATGGTGGCCGAAAAAGGGGTTTTTGTGGACTCCATCTCCCAAACCAAGGTTCACTTTTTCGTGGACGATTTGGCCCAACAAAAGATCAAGGTGGTCCACCACGATTCGTTAAAGTTGTTCATCAATTTTAAGGATAGTCTTCAAACGCTGGAATTTTACAATAGTTTGCAACAGCAAATAAGTAACTTTTCGGCCAAAGCAAATTGATTTTGCGTTTCACCCAATCCTTTTTCATGAGAATTGTCCAGTTTAGTATACTTTTCATATCCATGACGCTGTTTTCCCAGCACAGGATACATGTGCATGTGGAGAACATACCGTCCGGGAAAGGGAATATAAATTTGGCGGTTTATAGTTCGGAAAAAACGTTTTTAAAATTCGAGGGGGTGATTCAGTCCAAAAGCGTTCCGGCCAAAAAAGGAAGCATTACCGTACTTTTGGAAGATGTGCCCCATGGTGAGTATGCCCTGGCGATTTTTCACGATGCCAATGGCAACGATAAATTGGACAAGAACTGGTTGGGCATCCCCACGGAAAAGGTGGCTTTTTCCAAAGCAAAGATGAAAACCTTTGGCCCTCCGTCGTATCGGGATTGCTGTTTTAAGGTAAACGGGGACACCCAAGTAAACATTAGATTCACAAAATAATATGGAAACCATACTCTTAGCCCAGTTTATGGGTGCATTTTACGGATTTTTGGCGGTTATCTTGGGCGCATTTGGTGCCCACGCCCTTAAAAAGAAATTGAGCCAAGAACTACTTCAAAGTTTTGAAACAGGGGTCCGTTACCAAATGTTCCATGCCATTGTATTGTTGGTTTTGGCGTTTAATCTGGGTTTTGACCAAGCTTTGGATACCTACATCGTGAATTGCTTTGTTTACGGAACACTGTTGTTCTCGTTCAGCATATATGGGCTGTGCCTAAGTTCGGCCAAGGGAAGAAAGCTTCGTTTTTTAGGACCCATTACCCCTTTGGGAGGCCTACTGTTGGTAGTGGGATGGGCCCTTTTGCTTTATTCTTTTATTGCTCCAATGCTGTAGCCAACTACTCAATCCTTACAGGCTCGATGCTATCGTAAAACCAAGGAGTATGCTGATTGGTAACTGCCACCCATTCCCATTTTTCATTTTGCTTTTGGGCACTTAGGGTCATCAATCCTATTTCCTTAAAGGTTGTATCGGCCGGATGCTCCTTTTTGAACCAGAACATTTTCCAAGAATAATAGGCAAGGGCACTATTATTATCCAAAAAACGAATTTTGGGTTTCCCTATTTCATAATAATAGTCCAAGGAATCATTTTTGGTAAACATGAGGTGGAACTTTTCCAATTCCTTTTTGCCCTCAAAAAAATACCCTTGTGAGTTTATCCAAGTGGCGTTTTCTGAAAACTGGGGCATGACCAAGGCTGCATCCTTTTTGATCATCGCTTCCTCCCGAAGTGATATCATTTGTGCCAACACCAAGGAATCCGATTCCTTTTGGTTTATGGTTGCTGTTGAAGCTTTCTCGTTTTGACAGCTTGCGAAGGACAAAGCAGCCAAGGCAAAAAGATAAAATGGTTTCATCTTCTAAAGCCGCAAGTACATATTTCCGTTAATGGTATTCAGCTTAAGGCGATGGGTTGCATTGTCAAAACTCCCCTCCACCTTTTGGCCCACATATCGGTCCGTAACCTTTAGTTCCAACTTTTCATCTGCATAAATTTGACCGTGGATGGTCTCGGCTGTTAATCTGGAGTTTTGCATGACCAAATCGATTTCGCCGTTAATGGTCTTTAAATCCAAATTCCCCTTGTACTTTGTAATATCGATATTGCCGTTGATGAGGTCCGCGGTGAAATCCCCCTCTATTACATCTGCCTTAAGGTGACCATTGATGCTGCTGACGGTAAAGTCTGCATTTTTGGGCACATAGAGGATGTAATCAAAAGTGTACAGATCATGGGTATGGTAATAGCTGTGGGATCCCTCGGGACGGTTTTTCTCCCACTCCTCATGAAAGGCCTTAAACACGGGTTCTGGCACTGAAGTTATCCCAATATAGCCATTGCCTTCGTCCACGTTCAATTGGTAGAGTTCCAAATACTTGCCATCCTTGGTTCGAAGGGTTGCCTTAAAATAAACTGTGGATTTATCCCAAGTCTTCACTTCAATTTCAGAGGCAAATTTTACATCCACATCGATGACCTGATTGGAGTAAGCAATGTTTTTTTCGATGACTTTTTGAGCGCTAAGTGGCAGGCACGCAAATCCCACCACCAGCATTGTGATTACTATTTTCATGATTTTCGTTTTTTGAGATGAATAAACTTGGTGTCTACTGTTTTCTGAGATAAATATTCCCGTTGGTGGATTTTAAGGAGATTTTTACCCCCCCATTGTTGATGGAGGCTGAGATCTTTCTGTCTGAAATCGAGGTAAGTCCGTCCTTCATTTCCCGCTTAAGTTCAAAATTGGTGTAAATGTCCCCGTTTACCGTACCGAGTTGCAGATCTGCAGGAGTGTTGGCCGGAAGCATTACCTCCACATCGTCGTTGGTGGTGTAAATGGAAATGGGCGAACCTTGCTTCACAGTGGCAAAATCCACGGTGATTTCGCCATTGAGGGCATTTGCCGTTACCGGACCGTTCACATTGGAGATTTCGATACTGCCGTTCAATTGGGCATCGGCCTCTACCTCCCCGGAAAATCCGTCTATTTTGATATGACCGTTCCAGGTACTTTTTACGGAAACGTTCTGACCTTTGGGAAGATAAATTATGGCTCCCTCGGACCTTCTGAGGTTTTTGACGATCAATGTATTCCCGTCCTGAACCACATAAAAACCTACTTCTGTATTGTCCGAGCCTCCTTCGCCCACCAAACGGAGACCCTTGGCTTTTTCGTTGACCTTGGTGTCTTTACTTCCCTTGATCCTAATTTCGTTGGACGTTTGGGTTTTTAGGGTAATGTCGGCCTTGGATTCGATTTTTACCCATTCAATACCGGTTAAGGCTTTGGTATAATCGGCCTGGGCCTGGACCAATGTGCTGGTCACAAATGCTACTACTAAAATTGATAATTTTCTCATGATTTTCGCTTTTTGATGCTTCGACAATGCGAAGCTTAGGTTATTATATAATTTTTGGCAAAGCCATTTTGATTTCATTTTTTACGAAGGGTTGGGTGTCTTCCTGCTCCAACAATTTTTGCATTGGACCCACTGCCTTCTTTTCCTGTATTTTGACCAAGGCCTGAATAATACCCACCTGGATACTTGGGTTTTTTTCTTTCTCCAGGGCCTTTACAAAAACAGATTTCACGGTTTCTGTTGAAGCAAATCCAGCAAGGGCTTCAAATGCATGGAGTCGAACAATGTCATTCTCATCCTTTAGCAAACGATTGGCCAGGGCCTTTACAATGGTCTCATCCGGATTTGGAAACTCCTCTATATAGTTTACCCCCTGTATCCGCTTGCTGGCCGATTGGTTTTCCATTAAGGAAAGCATGGCGGTCTGTTTTATCTGCAGGCTTTCTTCCCTTAGAATGGCCACATCATCGTTGGATTTTTCCATTTCCATTATCCTGCCTGTTTGGAATGTTGCGATCAATAAGGCAACACTCGCCGCTATTTTAAGCAGATTTTTGGTCCAAGGGGCTGTTCTTTTTTCAAGTTGGACCACCTTGGTTTGCGCAGACTTTTCGCGTTCCAACGCTAGGTCAAATTGTGTACTTAGCCGGTCCGAGGGAACTGGGACATGGTCCTCCTCAAAAGCTTTGAACAGTTCCCTAAGCCCTTCCAATTCTTTTTGACATGTCTCGCAACCAGCAAGATGGTTTTCGACCAGCTGTTTGTCCTTGTCGGACAGCAATCCATCCAGATACGCTGAGAGCTGGGATGAAACATGTTTGTTTTTGTCTGTCTCCATTATTTTCTAATTGGACTCCAGATAAATTACCCGGAGTTTTTTTAATATTCTGCTTACTCTGGTCTTTAAGGCGCCGGGAGTGCTTCCCACAATAGTGGCGAGTTCCTCATACCTGATTTCTTGGTACCTGTTAAGGATGATCAGCTCCCTATCTTCGGCGTTGAGCTTGTCCAGTGCATTTTGCAATTGGGAATACTCTTCCTGTTTGTCCTGCTCATTGTCCGCCTGCCTATAGTCCAACACCTCTATGGGGTCATGAAATTTGTGATCTCGGGTAAAGTGGGTCTTCAAATTGTTTCGGGCAATGCTAAACAACCATGAAACAAAAGCTCCCCCTTTATAGGATCCCCGGTACCGAATCAGCTTGTAAAAAACATCCTGTGTCAAATCCTCACTCAGCATGGCGTCCCTCGTCATTTTGAACAAATAATTGTACACATACTTGTGATGTCTGTCAAAAAGAACCTTGAGTAAATCAAGATTGCCTTCCGCCACCTTTTGCATCAGTATTTCATCTGAAAGCGCTTCCAAAGAGGTTTTTTAGCTGATTTAGTTAACCTATATAATCAGGAAATTAAAAAAGGTTACATCCTATTGAAAAAAAAATAAGGGAAAAAGAAGAAAAAGTAATCAATTGCACCCGCAATCGTCCGGTCCGCAAGATTTGGAGGCTTTCCTTTTGCTGGGCACCAAGGATTTTGGCAAAAGAAACTTCCAAGCCAAATACCCAACGGCGATGGCTAGGGTAACATAGACCAATATGTGCTGAACGGTATCCACTAGTTTAGGATTTGAAAGGCGGTCAATGCAACAAGATACGCAAAAACGCTCATGAAAGCTAGTTGGATCATGGGCCAACGCCAGCTATTGGTCTCCCGCTTTACAATGGCCAAGGTACTCATACACTGCATGGCGAAAGCGTAGAAAAGCATCAGTGAAATCCCGGAAGCTAAATTAAACAAGGGCTGCTTTCCTGTTTCATCGAGTTCGGCGGCCATTCTATTTTTAATGGTCTCCTCTTCATCACTGCCCACACTATATATAGTGGCAAGAGTTCCAACAAATACTTCTCGTGCAGCAAAAGAGGTTAATACTGCAATACCAATTTTCCAATCGTAGCCCAAGGGCTTTACAATGGGTTCAATGGCCTTTCCTGCATACCCAATATAGGAGTGTTCCAATTTATAACTGGCTATTTCCTGATTACGGGCACGCTCCATTAATTGGGCTGTAAGCACTTTTAAGGAATCTTCGCTGATCCTGGGGTCAGGCAGTCTTGATCCATCCGTTGCTTCACCCTTGATATTGGTGATATGGGCATTGATGTTATTTTGGATGTAATTCTGACTATAGGGACTGAGGCCTTCGGTATCAATTCTTTGGTTGACGATTTCCTCAGCATTTTTGAAATCTTGCGAATGACCATTGGAACCCAGAAACCATAGAATTATGGAAATGGCCAAGATGATTTTTCCGGCCCCAAAAACAAAACTTTTTGTTTTTTCGAGAACCGTATAGGCCACATTTTTGATCAGGGGCAAACGGTAGGTGGGCATCTCCACCATAAACAGGGAACGGCTTCGGATTTTCAGGATTTTGTTGAGTACGGAAGCCGAAAAAATTGCCATTCCAAAACCAAGCAAGTACAACAACATAAGGGTAAGAGCCTGATAGCTCAATCCCAAAATACTACCTTCCGGAATGACCAATGCGATTAAAATCAGATAAACGGGCAAGCGTGCGGAACAGGTGGTGAAGGGTGTAACCAAAATGGTAATCAGCCGTTCTTTCCAATTTTCAATGGTACGGGTAGCCATAACGGCGGGGATGGCGCATGCGGTACCAGAAATCAATGGGACCACACTTTTACCACTAAGTCCAAAGGGTCGCATAAGCCTATCCATTAAAAACACAACCCGGCTCATGTAGCCAGATTCTTCCAGCAAGGAAATAAACAGGAAAAGAAAAGCGATCTGGGGTATAAAAATGACAATACCCCCAATCCCGGCCAGAATTCCCTCTGCCAATAAATCGGTGAAGACCCCAGGCGGAAGCGTATTTTTGATCCATTCCCCCGCAGCGGCAAATTGCTCATCGATAAAATCCATGGGATAAGTGCTCCAATCAAAGATGGCCTGGAAAATCAATAACAAAATGGCAAAGAAGATAAGATAACCAAAGACTTTGTGGGTCAAAATTTTGTCCAGGGAAGCCCGTAGGCCTTTGGCCGCATTTAGATCCACCTTATAGGTTTCCTTAAGGGCGCTATTGATGAACTGGTATCGGAGCACGGTTTCCCTATGCTGCAATTTTTTAAGCTCTTCCTTGGATTTAGTGGTAAAGGAGGTAGCGTCCTTTATCCGCTTTTTTTCAATAGGCATGAAGTTTACATCTTGGGTGATCACCATCCAAAGCTTGTATAGATCTTCATCGGGAAAAGCCTTCTGCAATCGGTCAAAATACTCAGGAGCAATTCGGGAAGTATCAAGATTTGGACTGTTGGAAAGGGACCCATAATCTGCAATAAGTGATTTGATTTGGTCGATACCGCTTCCTTTTCTAGTACTTACCAAGGCTATTTTGGTATCCAATTGCCGTTCCATGCCCTCAATATCTAGTGAAATCCCTTTTCTGGACATACGGTCTGCCATGTTGATGACCAGTATTGTAGGAATTCGAAGGTCTTTTATTTGGGTAAAAAGAAGTAGGTTCCTTTTAAGGTTCTCTACATCGCTGATCACTACGGCCACATCGGGAAAATCCTTATTGTTCTTGTTAAGGAGAAGCTCCACCACCACACTCTCATCCAAGGAAGTGGTGTTGAGACTGTAGGTTCCGGGCAGGTCTAAAATAGTGGCTTTGGAACCATCGGGAAGCTTACAGCTGCCCTGTTTTTTTTCCACAGTGATACCGGGATAGTTCCCCACTTTTTGCTTTAGGCCCGTTAGTTGGTTAAAAACCGAGGTCTTTCCGGTGTTGGGATTGCCAATAAGTGCAACGTTAATGCTCTTGCTCATTTGGAGGTGGGATCTTCTTGGATATCAATTTCAATCTGCATGGCAAGGGACCTTCGTATTGCAATATGACTGCCGTTTACATTAATGTATATGGGATCGTTCAAGGGTGCCACTTGGACCACTTCAACGGTATTGCCGGGCAAACAACCCAGCTCCAAAAGTTTAATGGGAAGTATGGAATCTGAAAATTCCTTGATGATACCTTTCTGTCCAAGGCCCAATTCTGCGACAGTAATCACTTTTTTTATTTAGATTGATTTTAAGTAGGGCCAAATTTAGCACAAAAAGCTTCAAAAAGAATCGAATAACGCAATGTTAATAGTTAAATTCATCCCTTTTGGACATTATTATTTATTTGACAGCGAAAATGCACCAATAAAAAGTCTGTTTTGAAATTTGTCGATCGCCTTTTTTTTAATCATGGATTGGCAAATAGGCACTAAAACATAAAAAGCAAGTATGAGATTGTTAATGGGTTACCTAATTGGGATGTTATTTTTGTTTGGTTGCAATAAATCAGACAGCGGTGATATTACCGAGGAAGTTGAAATGCCATTGGAAGAACCTATTGTCACCATTTTGGAGGTGGACGAAGAATTTCATGGGACCATGGAAATGGACAGATTGGGAACTAACCAACCCATAGCAGATTTTGTTCCAGTGGGTATTTCGGTCGACCCCAATGAGCAATTGCAATTACAGGTCGAACTCGTGGATGGAAGTACCTTACCTAGTGTTGTGCTGGGAACCTATTCAAGATATGTTGAGTTTTGGAACCCCCAAGAGATGCAGTTGGCTGCCGGTGCCAATTCCATTGTCAATAATTCAACCAAATCAAGATTGGTATATATCCGGTATGTGGGAGATGTTCCCGATTCCAAAGCCATGATTACCATTACAGGCGGGAAAAAAATCCCTTTTTTCAAATTAGGGGAAACGACGAATACGGTTTTTGTCGATATGTTGGACTCATGCGATGATTGCCAAGACGCCCAACTATTTGGAAATAAAAGTATAGTTGTGGCCAGTGTGGCCAATATGAAGAAATACAAAAACCAGGACTGGATGGCCCTTGTGGAAGCAATCGACAAGATTGCGGAAATTCATGCAGATATTGATGGATTGGACGCCTCAGCTCCCGTGCATGTACCCAATCGAAACCGCTATTTACTCACCGAATCGGATGATCCGGAGTTTTGGATGGCAGCGACATGGTACAGGACTTTTTACAATCAAGATGCTGCTATAGATTTTGTCTTGGACATTAATAAACTCAAAAATGATGGCTGGGGACCTTGGCATGAATTGGGACACCAACACCAACTGGGTAATCTTACATGGGATCAGGTAGTTGAGGTTACCGTTAATATCTATTCCCTTGCCGCGGAAAGACATTTTGGCCATGAATCAAGATTACAGCGTGATAATGTGTGGGCATCGGTAGACGATTATTTTAATTTACCGCTGGAACAGAGGGACTACAACGGAAATGTAGGTCTTTTTGTTCGATTGGCATTATATCAACAATTGTGGTTGCAATACGGCGATGATTTTTTTAAGAACCTGCATAAAAATACAAGGGAAGAGCGTGCTGTATTGGCCGGAAATGAAGAAAAGATGGCCTATTTTATGCTGAAGGCCTCAGAAGTTTCGGGGAATAATCTAAAGGATTTTTTCCAACAATGGGGATTTGTATTGGAGGACGCACATTTCGATGCCTTGGATGCTCTAGGTCTTCCCCAGCCCACTTTGGATTTGACCACATTAAGAGATTAAAATTTAGAAGGATTATTTATGGATTGTTGTAACTGTCTTTCAGAATTTTGAGGTCATTGAGCAATTTTTCAACATCCTTTTTATTCGTCCCATCATAAAAGCCTCGAATTCTTCGCTCTTTGTCCACTAGGATAAAATTTTCCGTATGGATCATGTCATATGGTCCGCCATCCCCGTCTGTCTTCACGGCCAAGTACGATTTTCGGGCCAGCTCATAGATTTGCCGCTTATCACCGGTCACCAAGTTCCATTTGCTATCAATCACCCCTTTTTCCAAAGCATATTTTTTAAGCTGGGCAACAGAATCGATATCAGGGGTTACCGAATGGGACAGCAAAAGCACATCGGAATTGTCCTTGATGGAGTTTTGGATTTCAACCATATTTTTTGTCATGATGGGACAAATGGTAGGGCAGGTGGTAAAGAAAAAGTCTGCGATATAGATTTTGTCCTGGTAATTTGCCTGTGTAACTACTTCACCATTTTGGTTGATGAGCTCAAAATCGTTAATGGTGTGGTACTTCTTTTTGTAGTGCAAGGTGCTGTCCACCAATTCCTGGTTCACCATGGACGGCTGAAAAACTGGCAGGGTTTTTTTAGGTTGCAGCGCATTGTAAAACAGGTAGATGATCACCGCGGAGAGGCCCAACAACACAGCACCGAAAAACTTGAATTTGGAAAAAAAACTCTGCATGGCGCAAAATTACGTTTGAAGCCAAGAATCTTCAAGTTAAAATGGGAATTTGTTCCTAAAACTTTCTTAAATACGCCCATTGCCCAAAATCATCTTTTTATAAAAGGCCTAAAAGCGTACTTTTGTGGGCTTAATATAAGATATAGAAGCTAATGGATCTTTTTACACAGATCGTAATGTTTATAGTAATCATCTCAGTTTTGGTGATTTTGCACGAGTTGGGTCATTTTCTTCCGGCAAAATATTTCAAGACCAAAGTGGAGAAGTTCTACCTCTTTTTTGATGTCAAATTTTCCCTGTTCAAAAAGAAGATTGGGGAAACCGTTTACGGTGTAGGCTGGTTGCCCCTTGGTGGCTATGTAAAGATTGCCGGGATGATCGATGAGAGCATGGACACCGAGCAAATGAAGGAAGAACCCAAACCTTGGGAGTTTAGAAGCAAGCCGGCTTGGCAACGCTTGATTATTATGTTGGGTGGGGTTACCGTGAATTTTTTGTTGGCCTGGGTCATTTATACTGTTGGTTTTGCCAATATTGGGGAGACCTTTATTCCTGTAAACAAGATTGAACACGGATTGCATGTGGATCCTGTCAGTGAAAAAATTGGACTCAAAACCGGGGATAAAATACTGGAGATAGACGGGAAAAAAGTTGAAAAACTGGATAAGTACCTGTCTATGGATATTTTGTTCGGGGACGAGATCAAGGTATTGCGTGATGGGCAGGAAATGATTGTGCCACTAAGTGATGAAGGCAAAAAAGCCGCCCTGGAAAGTAGAGGTAGGCAGTTTATCGTCCCTAGATATCCAACCTTGGTCATCGGGGTTGTTTCGGATAGTTCCAATGCTAAAGAGGCCGGTATCCAGATTGGGGACAAATTGGAAAGAATCAATGGCCAGGAATTAAATTTTTGGGACGAGGTCACTACCCAAATTAACGGGAATAGGGGTCAAACCTTGAATGTGGATTTAACCAGGGATGGAAGATTGGTGAATCTCCAAGTTGAAGTACCAGACAGTCTTCCAGTGGGTATTGCCCCGAATAGGGACATAGCCCGGGATCAGTTGTCCATCACCAAAGAATTCAGTTTTGCCTCGGCCATTCCTAGAGGGTTTATGGAGACCATCAATGTGTTGGTTCGCCAGGTAAAGCAATTCAAATTGATATTTAACCCGATAATTCAGGGATACAAACAAGTAAAAGGGCCAATAGGTATTGTGGAGCTGATGCCCACGAGTTGGGATTGGGGCTTTTTCTGGGGTTTTATGGCGATGTTCTCGGTATGGTTGGCGTTTATCAATGTATTGCCCATACCTGCATTGGACGGGGGCCATGTAATGTTCCTGCTCTATGAAATTATTAGCGGACGACCTCCTAGCCAGAAAGTTTTGGAAAGGGGCCAGATAGTTGGCTTTGTGATATTGATGGGCCTAATGGTGGTAATTTTTGGGAACGATATCTGGAATATCATCAAAAGGTTTATTTAGCATAAATTTGTTTGTAGCGTTTTAAAGAAACAGCTATATTTGCACCCGCTTAAGGTAAAAATATTCCTCCTTAGCTCAGTTGGTTAGAGCATCTGACTGTTAATCAGAGGGTCCTTGGTTCGAGCCCAAGAGGGGGAGCAGGCATAGCCCAGTAAGTATTATTCTTACTGGGTTTTTTGTTTTCCCACTTCTTCTTTATTCTACATTTTGTCCCAAATCCTTTAAATTAAGATGCTTTTGAGAGTACTTTTTTAAATAGGATATAATACCTTTTGAAGTTTGCTTTCTTCTTGTTTGGTCAACAACATCTCATGATTGTGTAATGGAATGTGACGAGGTGGGTATTTCCCATAAGGACTTTCCTTTTGGGTTCCGGTGGGGTCATATATAGGCCTCTTAGTCCAATAAACTTTCCAAATATTCCCTAAAAATATCCTATTGTGGATTATTATACCTTTCTTTACAAAACATCCGTGGACATAAGTCTCACTTGTCTTTAAATATAAGATAGCCCTCTCTAAATATTCCGAATCACCAATAGGGATGCTTTTCAATTATTTTTTGCCTGTTATTCTTTCCAGGTTTATTAATGGTACATCAATGTGATCAATATTGCTTTCATTGGTATCTAGTTCATTCTTGATTTCATGGGGATTCTATTGTAGGATTTTCTACTATGAAAATCTGATTTCATATTAAAAGACACATATGCTAAAAATAAAGATTGTGCCAGGTGAAAACATTGAAAGGGCACTTAAGAAGTACAAAAGAAAATATCGGAACACTCAGGTATTGAAACAGATCAAAAACAACCGAGAATTCACAAAGAAATCTAAGTTGCGCCGGGATACAGTAGCAAAAGCCGTATACAGGGAAAAGTACTTGAGATTGGATAATGAATAATGACCTAAACCTTGCTGTCCTAATAGACGGAGACAACATCCCCTCGAAATACATAAAAGAAATGCTGGAGGAGATTGCCAAATATGGAAACCCCAGCATTAAGAGAATCTATGGGGATTGGACCAAGCCAAGTTTGATCAAGTGGAAAAATGTCCTGTTGGAGTATGCAATTACTCCAGTACAACAATATGGCTACACCACCGGGAAGAACTCCACGGATAGTGCGATGATCATTGATGCCATGGATATACTTTATTCAGGCAAGGTTGATGGATTTACCTTGGTTTCCAGTGATAGCGACTTCACTAGGTTGGCCATAAGGTTAAGGGAAGCGGGGATGATCGTTTTTGGTATTGGGGAAAGAAAAACACCTAACCCGTTCATTGTGGCATGTGACAAGTTCATTTATCTTGAAATATTGCAAAAACCGGAAATTGGGGATTTTAGCACATCCACAAAGCAAGCGAAAAGCAAGGTCGATAAGGTAACACCTAAGGTCGTTAACCTCATTCTTTCAACAATTTCCGATGTTGAGGATGATGAGGGTTGGGCTTATTTGGGAGAAGTCGGTGCACTTCTGTTAAAAAAACAACCAAATTTTGATGCAAGAAACTATGGGTTTAAGAAACTCACTCCCTTGATAAAGTCCATTGAAGAAATAGAAATTGGACAAAGAAAAAACCCAAAAGGAAACGGTAATCTAATTTATGTAAGAGGGGTGACATAATTTATAAAATAATGCTATGAGGCCACTTTCTATTGCAAAACAGGTCACTGACAGAGGTGGCGAATCCTTAAGTAGATATCTAGTCGAAGTTGGCCGCATCCCAATGATCACTGAAGATGAAGAAGTCGATTTGGCTGAAAAAATAAGAAATGGTGATACTGAGGCCCTTGAAAAATTGGTAAATGCAAATTTGAGATTTGTTATTTCGGTAGCGAAACAATACCAAGGTAGGGGGTTGAGACTGCATGATTTGATCAACGAGGGCAATCTAGGTCTTGTCAAGGCGGCCACAAAGTTTGATGAGACACGTGGATTTAAGTTCATTTCATATGCAGTCTGGTGGGTACGTCAGGGGATATTGCAGGCTATAACCGAAAACTCAAGAATCGTCAGACTTCCATTGAACAAAATCAATGTGATAAACAAAATCAACCAAGTATGTTCTCATTTTGAGCAAACACACCAACGAATGCCGAATGCGGAGGAGATTTCTGAACTGATAGATGTGGGAATCGCGGAAATAAAAATCTGTTTGAAACATTCATTGTGGCACATCTCCATAGATGGTAACAAGAATCATAAGGAAGGGGAAAATGCGCTGGCCGATCGCCTTTCTGCAGGTATTTTAGAAAGTCCCGAAGTCAGTCTAATTGCAAATTCCTTAAAAAAGGATGTGAGCGATTTTTTAGGAGTCCTTTCGCTTCGTGAATCATATGTAGTCAGGATGTATTTTGGAATAGGGGAAGAAGCCCCGCTTATGATGGATGAAATTGCCTATAATTTGGAACTGACCAAAGAACGTGTCAGACAAATTAAAACAACTGCCCTTGAGCGGTTAAAGAAAAACTCTAAAAGCAATTTTTTGAAAGACTATTTGGGATAATGATTAGTTAACCAATTACTCCATTTTATCCCATTTTATGTCCCATATATTTTATATTGAGTTCAACTGTTTGATGCCATTTTCCGTTGTTAAATACTATAAATAAAGAAAATGTAGTTTTAAAAGAGATTTATGGAATTGCACTAAAATCAATAATGGTACCCCAAGAGGGGTGGCATGGCGAGACAAAACCATCCATGAAAATGGGCGGCTTTTTTCTTTTTGCACTTTTCTTGCAAGAAGTTTATCCCAAGAGCAATTTACGGGAGCTCAAGAGGGGTGGGAAATAAGGTCATTAAACTTGAAAAACAGTATTTTTTTATTGAACCCCTTTTAGAATTCAATGGTTCCTATTTCCCATTGAACTTATATATTTGTCGTGTGAATTAATAACATGACAAATAAATGGAATCCTTTTTAGATCAATCGGCCGGATATCTAATAAATATGACAGCGCTCTTATTGAAAAGGGAAATGACGGGGGCATTGAGCAGAAACAACATAAATGTCACACCGGAACAATGGGCCATTTTAAACAGACTGAGTGAAAATTCGGGGCTATCGCAGAAAGAGGTTGCAAAACGTACATTCAAGGATAATGCGAATATCACCCGTATATTGGATAAATTGGAGAAAAAAGGATTGGCAAAACGCCAAATGGATGCCAATGACCGTAGGGTATGGAAAATCCATATCACCAAGGAGGGCAAAAAGGTTCGTGATCAGATAGAACCCCTGGCAAAAGAGATATTGCAAAAGACAACGCTGGGAATTGATCCTAAAGATGTTCAAACATTTAATGCTGTGGCCAAAAAAATGCTAGAAAATTTGGGGCAATAATTTTTTCATATATATTTGTCATAGCAAATATTGTATTTAACTATAATTGTTATAACAATGTGTTGCTGTATTTAATCCCTCTAAATAGTTATCGGAATCATGATTTTGAAAAAAAGTGTTACACTAGTATTTTCTATAGCAGTACTATTTTCATGTAAAGAGAAAGCCAAAGACAGCGCAAAACCAGATGAGGTTGTAGAACCCAAAGAGGTGGAATCAACTGATTCTACCGTGGGAAGACAGAATTATGCCATTGCATGGAAATGGGCAACTGATAACAAACAACTTGTAGAAGATAACCTTGTAGTAATAGCCGATGAGGTAAACCAACTTTGGAAAGAGGATATTGTTGTAGACGCATACTATGATTCCAATGCAAAAATTGACAAGTTCGAATATTTTCCGAATGTCTTTTTCTTTCTAAAAGCCAAGTCCGAGAAGGAAGCTTCAATTATCCTGAATAAACTAACCCTTGTAAAAAAAGGAATAGCATCTTATCAGATATACCCTGTCGGACTTAAATGGATGGGCAGAGATCATGTTGATATCCAAGAAAAAGGAATTTCCAACTCCTTTGCAGCAGTCTGGACATCTGATAATTGGGAGAATACTACGGATAGTCTGACCAAATCACAGGCAGATACCATACTAGAACTATGGAACGATGGAAGTATTGAAAATATATACTTTGACATAGAAGGTACCCAAAAGGCCAACGATAAGACTGATTTTGTGTTTTTCATTAATACGAATTCAGAAAAGGAAGCAAAGGAACTATGTGAGAACCTTCCCTTTGCCAAGAATGACATTGCTTCTTTTGAACTATTCTCGGTCGGGGTGTTTTGGTTAGGCAATTACGAAGAGTTCAATCAGAATTAGAAATAAAACATATGAAAAGAAAAATCCAGAATAATCTGAGTCAAAAGTATAGTAGAGGTATTATTGCCATCCATTGGATAACGGCATTACTTATACTTGCTTTGTTCCCTTTGGGGAAATATATGTCCAGTCTTGAACCATCCGAGAAAATGGGCCTACTAAAGATTCATGCTATTTTTGGGGCTGTTGTTTTTTTTCTTACACTTTTAAGAAGTTATTTCTTTTTTAAATCCAAACGACCTAATGACCTAAAAACTGGCTCCAAATTCAATGATAAACTAGCGGTCTTGATTCATAACCTATTTTATTTTTTGTTGATTGGAATTGCCCTAGCAGGCTTTGCAGTGATGGTTCTCGGGGGATATGTTGATGCTCTAAAATCCGGAAACCTTGATTTAATTCTATCAAATACAGAGCTAGCTTCACTCAAGGCCCATGGATTATTGGCCACTATCATGATGATATTATTGGTGCTTCATGTTGTAGGAGTGATGAAGCATTATCTATTGACTAAAGAAAATACTTTAAAAAGAATCCTATAAAGAGAATAAACAATGAATGTATTTATAAAGATCTCAAGAATACCCTTTGTTTCAGTTTTGTTATTTACAACGGTTTCCTGTTTGAACGAAGATGTGCAAAAGAGTAAATCGACTGCAGACACGGATAATGCCGATCATATTATTCTGATAAACCCATTTGAAGTGCCCGACGGAAAATTGCAAGGATCCGTGACATATTGGGAAGCTTGTAGAGACTTTCTTAAAAAACAGCCCGGTTACATTTCAACAGAACTACATGAAACAATAAAGGATGATGCCAAGTTTGAGTTAATAAATGTAGCCGTATGGGAAAGTCCAAAAGCTTTTGCGGAAGCGAGCAAGAAAATGGCAAAGGAATTGGGGGTTACACCGCCAGAAGGGCTAAGGGCCAATCCGTCACTGTATACAGTAATCAGGGACTAAAGGTTACGTATTCGTATTCTATGATTATCGAATGAAAAAAAAAATTCGGTAATCCAAACCTTTCCATTGTATTGTTCAAGGTAGTCCTTACATACATCGTCCACCTAAATTTTGTGATTGCCATATCCGCGGGTATTCTTGCTTCTGGGATTGCCAACGTCTTCAATCTTGAGAGTTATTTGCAATATGGATTTTTCGCTTTTTTCTCCACCTTATGTGTATACAACGGTCAACGAGTAGTCAAAGCAAATACCGAAACAACCTCACCTTGGTTAAAGTGGGTGGGTGAGCATACAAGGCTAACAATTGCTCTGAGCATTATAAGTGGGTTGATAGGGGCATATTTTTTCATTCGGTTATTGAATGATGTAATGCCATTGGTTTTACTGCCAATGGGAGTCGCCGTAATTATATCCGTGTATTATGTAGTTAGAATGGGAGGAAGGAATCTACGTGAATTACCCCATCTTAAAATTCACGCCATAGCATTTACATGGACTGTTATAATGGTTGTATTTCCAATAATTAATGAACAACTTAACGAATGGGAAGTATTCAAGTTTTTCATTCCAGCGCACTACATCTATTTTATTGCCGTAGCCATTCCATTTGATATACGTGACTTAAAACACGATTCGCCATCGCAGCGTACCATTCCACAAGTAGTAGGTATTCGTAACGCCAAAATCATATCAATTGTATTATTGGTCCTTGTTTGCGCACTTATTGGTGCAATTTCCTCCTTTTCTTTGCTAAGACCTTTGTTTGTTTGTGCGTTTTTAATCCAAATATTTTTAATTGCCTTCTCCTCAAACAAAACAGATTTTTATTACTCCATCTTTATAGACGGTGCTATTGCAATATTGGGATTGAGTTATTTAGCCAAATGACCCAAAATCGATGATACTGGACCTTCTTGCAATATTCCACCAAGACAATGACTATTAACGAATATGTAAGAAAAGGGAATGTTGGATAACTTTTCCTTTGTAGGGAGTACTCTAAAAACCAGCCCACAGGCATTTTTATCCCATTTCATGGCAATCTAGGGTCAATTACTAATTTACCTTCCCTAAATTCTTAAAATTCCACCATTGCATGTTGACAGAGGGCTATTTCTTTGAAGGCATGCGATTACAACATTATTATAACTTCTTTTTGCTCCTGCTGACGCTGTATGTAGGCTCATGTGATGTAAAATCAAACTCCCAATCTGTAAACAACACAGATTCTGAAAAAGTCAAAAATCCTCCGGAATGGTTAAAACTGAATGTGGATGAGGCTCTTCCGGATGGGAATTTGGTAACATGGGTGCCAACCGGCAAATTCGGCACGTCTTCGTTGATAAAAGTTCCGAGATATCCTAGAAGCTACAGTTCGGAGGAGTTGGATGAAAATCCAGTTTTTCGGGATTTTGGCATTACTCCCTTAAGCATACAGGACACGCTAAAACTATCTGGGGTTAGAAATGAACAAATTTCTGCCCAATTGGCAATTGCATCAAGAAAAAATGTATCCAAAATAAAGGTTAAAGTAAATGATATGATGTCGGTAGATGGCGGAATCCTCTGGGAAAAAAACTGTAAGGTGAGGGTTGTGGAGTATTTACCGGTTGCCAGGGCACGAAGTGAATATGTTTGGTCGCCTATGATGGAAGAAATTATTGGGGAAGAGATTACAGGTAATATGAACCCCAATGTAGTTGCAGATGCTTTGGTTCAAAAGAATTTGGAGTTTTTGGAATCCTATACGGCCCAACCCTTTTGGTTTACTTTTTGGATTCCCAAAAACACAAAACCTGGAATTTATAAAGGAACTGTTTTTGTGGAAACCGCTGAATTTGGCGAAACGAAATACCCCTTGCAAATTGTCGTCAGGAATCAAGTATTGCCCGATGCTGACGCGTATAACTTTCATTTAGAACTTTGGACAAACCCAAGTGCTATTGCTGAGTATTATGGAGTTGATTATTGGTCGGAGTCCCACTGGAGTTTAATCGAAGCATATTTAAAAGATTATGCTAGCAGAGGAGGTAAAACCATAACCACAACAATAATTCACGAACCCTGGCACAAGCCATGGCTCAACAATTCCACAAGGTCGCAGACCGCTTTTGGTTATAAGAGCATGGTGACTTGGATAAGGGAAAAAGGGCGTGGATGGAGATTCGATTTTTCCATTTTTGACAGATATGTAACCCAATCGAGGGAAATCGGAATCAAAGGAAGTATCAACGCCTATTCCTTGACACCATTTTTAACCAAACAAAAAATACTTTTTTGGGATGAGCAAACGGCATCACAGAAGGAACTACACTTGGAGGTTGAAGACCCGGAATATGCACAAATATGGAAAGCTTTTCTAACCTCCTTTAAAAATCATTTGAAAGAAAAAGGGTGGTACGGAGAAACTTATTTGGGGTTTGATGAAAAACCGGAAGAAGTACTGGAACGAGTAGTTTCCATTATCGAGGACTCAGCGCCTGAATTGCTGGAAAGAATTGTCGTTGCAGGGCATACCGAGGCTTCCGATTACGCAAATAACCTATCGGTTTCCTACATGTTTTTTCCAGGTCAACCTTTGGAGGGACAAGGAAAAGTGCCTGTAGACCATGCCATAAAGCTGCGACAAAAAGCGGATAAGATCACAACGTTTTACCTCTGTGCAGAACCTGCGCATCCGAACACCTTGACTTTTTCCCCGGCGATTGAGAGCCGGTTTATCCCCTGGTTGGCACTTAAACACGGAACAGACGGATATCTCAGATGGGCCTATAACAACTGGACTCCTGACCCATTCAAAACTCCAGTTTTTTTGCACACCCAAGGAGATGATTACTACGTATACCCAGGAAAAAATGGCCCCATTTCAAGTATACGATGGGAATTGTTGAGAGAGGGAATCGAAGATTATGAGTTGTTCCGAATTATTGAAAATAGTGGGGCTACTTCATTGGAAAATCTTCAGAAAGCGATTGAATTGGCTACAAGAAATCAAGATGGAAGATATAAGGTTTCCGAAGACATGATAGAAGCAAGGGAAATTCTTCTCAATAAACAACTAACTCCGAAGAGTATCCTACTCTCAATGAACAAGAAAGAATAGCAACATGGGCAAGAAATGTTTTTATTGTGTTTTACTGTGGGTGCTATTCTTTTGCCTTGTACCTTCTGTGACTATAGGACAGGAAATAAATGGATCTTTCACTTCCAAGTTCAAGAGGTACCATAAAAATGAAGCCTTTTCGGGTACTCAGAACCAGGATTGGAATGCAGTCGCTTGGAAGGGTGATCGATTGCATGCCCAGATTGTAGTGTGGAGCGATGTTGATATTAATGGGCTATCCTATAACATAAGTGATTTAAGCAGTGGAGGGAATGTCATCGATTCCTCAAATATTCAACTGCGCTTTGGTAAATACATCAAAGGTGATCCAGACGCACGAAGCTGTGGAGAATACCCAAATCACACAACTTCCATTGAACTTGTTGATGCGCTGGATGACCAAATAATCACCAACCTAAATCCTTCTGACCCCATAAAACTTTGGTTGTCAGTGGACATTCCTGAAACTACGAAGGCGGACTCCTACACAGGAACCTTAACAATCAATGGTGGAAGTTCACCCTTAGTATTCAACATATTGCTCGAAGTGGTCAACTTTACACTTCCAGAAGTCTCCGATTGGGGTTTTCATTTGGATTTATGGCAATTTCCAAGCAACATTTTGGATAAATACAATACGGCTAATCCTGGGAACCCAATAACGATATGGTCCGACGAACATTTTGCCCTCTTGGAACCAGCATATCGTTTGTTGGCAGACACAGGGCAAAAGGCCATTTCGGCACATATTAAAGAAGGGGGGCTTGGTGCACCATCCATGGTTCGATGGATTAAAAAGAATGACGGAACATGGGAATACGATTTTACGGCATTTGAAAAATATGTGACCACCTTATTGTCTTGGGGCATAGTGGAGCAAATTGATTGTTTTTCCCCAGTGGGCTGGAATCAAGAAGTAATTCCCCATTGGGACGAAGCAAGCAGCGCCATGGTAAACCTGAGCGCACCGCTGGGATCCCCAATCTACAATACAAGATGGAATCATTTTTTGACCGCTTTCAAGACATTTTTGGAAAGCAAGGGATGGTTTGAAATCACGGTACTTTATCTGGATGAAGTGGAGCAGGATAAACTGGATGATGTCTTTGCTATGGTGAACAGCAACCATGCAGATTGGAAAATAGGCATTGCCCACACTAAAGTATTGTCAGCGGCCAACAGCGATAAACTGTATGACGCCTCGGGCATTTTGGGCACTGCATCTTCAACTGGGCGTGATGGAAAAATCTCAACCTTTTATACGAGTTGCACCCAAAAACGTCCTAATAGCTATGTAACTCCCGAAAATAGCTTGGCTGAGATGACATGGATGGGTTGGCATGCGTCTAAAGAAAATTTAAATGGCTATCTCCGTTGGGCCTACGATAATTGGCAGTTGGCAGACCCGTTGGATGCACGTGACGGAGCACATACCGCTGGGGATTTTGCCTTGGTGTACAGAGCGTCCAACAATAGTCCATCAGAATATTTACCAAGTTTACGATTGTTGTTGCTACGGGAAGGAATACAGGATTTTGAAAAAATTAAAGCGCTCAAAGCCCATTTGGAAGCGTCCACTGACCCCCAAGATCAAGATAAACTCAATGCCTTTATGACTATAATAGATCAGTTTGGTCCAAATAGCGGGGTAGGTGCAGCATCCTTGGTAAGGGAAGGCCAACAAGCTATTGCAGAAATTACAAAGGGCATATTTTCCTATTGTAGGGTTAATGGAGGGTCCAATTCCGATTATTATGTCAGTGGACTTACCTCTTCCGGAGGCGATACCAATATAGATTTCAATACCAGCACTTACCCGATTGATGGTTATGAGCATCATTCCAGCACGAAAGTGGGCGCGGTTCCTGGATCTACCTTTACCCTTAGCCTAACCAATTCGACGGCTTCAAATTGTGCTAGAACTTCCCTTTGGATAGATTGGAACAACGATGCTAATTTTGATAATGACGAAAAGATATTTACGGGTGGTAATGCTTCTTCATGTGATAACATGAATACCTACGACCTAGATGTAACGGTCCCTCAGCATATTGAACAAGGCATAAAACGTATGCGGATTCAGGTGCGCGATGCTGATGATGACGAACCTCTGGCGTGTGGAATCATCAACAGAACCGGAACAGCCGATTTTGATATTGAAGTGCTTGATGTGTATTGTTCGCCACAAGGCGGAACCAACAAAGACTATTTTATCGTCGATTTACGAACAACAGGTGGGAGGGATTCCAATATAAACTTTAACTCCAATGGGTTTCCTAAAAATGGATATCTGCATCATACACTTTCCAATGTTATTATTGAGCAGGGAGATACATTCTTTCTGCATTTGGAAAATTCCCAAGGCGCAAACTGTGCACGCACCAAGGTTTGGATAGATTGGAATGGAGACCATGATTTTGGAGACCTTGGAGAGTTGATTTATAATGATGATATTTTCCAATCGTGTGAAAACGCTATCAACAAATCGATTGAAGTAGAGGTGCCAGTTGATGCGGTTGTAGATACAACTAGAATGCGAATTGGAATGCGCGACGCTTGGCTGGCAGAACCGGAGGCTTGTATGATAGGGGATTTTAGCTCGACCTTTGATTTTGACGTGGAACTAAAAAAAAAGCCATTCAACCTGGGCGAGGATAATTTTACCATAAAGACAATCGGGGAGACTTGTCAAAATAAGGATAATGGTAAGCTCGAAATCAGGTCAGGGGCCGCATTCAATTTTAGGACGACCATCAATGGTGATGAATATGTATTTACCGAGTTCTTACAAGTTGATGCGTTAAAACCGGGAACCTATCAGTTTTGCTTAACATTACCTAGTGAACCAAATTTTGAACAATGTTATGAGGCCTTAATTTCGGAAGCACCTGAAATATCTGTAAAGACCACCTTGCACCAGTCTCACGGCAAGACAGTGGCCAGACTTCAAATAGAATCTGGAACCCCTCCATTTACCATTAAAAAGAACAATCAAGTAGTTGGCATATCCTTATCCGATTATTTTGAATTGAATGTACAGCACGGTGATGTTCTCTGGGTAGCTACAGACAAACAGTGCGAGGGCAATTTACAACACAGTGTTTTTATGCCAAACCAAATCGTCGCATCCCCCAACCCGACCCAAGATTCGGTTCAGATTTATGTTCCGGATTTCCAAGTTGGGCACATTTGGGTCGGGGTCACCAATTTCAATGGGCAACAAGTACTGTCAAGACAGGTGGAGGTCAATTCGGGAGTTGCAAAAGTGTCGTTGGGGCATCTTCCTTCTGGAGTGTATTTTATGGGCATTGATGATGGCATCGTCAAGACATTTAAATTGGTTAAGCAATGAAATCATTACTTGAATATTTTGGCAAATGTTGGACGATTGGGTTCTTTCTATTTACGTCTTGCAGCAGTGGAGAAGATGCAACACCCCCTCGAGAAAATCGAGTGCCTTCGGCCCCAAAACTGGTATACCCTACCAATAATTTGCTTTGCATCAACAATGTGCTCACCTTCGATTGGGAGGCGTCTACTGACCCGGATTCAGACGGATTAACCTACGAGGTACAGGTAGCTACGGATAATCAATTCTCAACCCTAGTGCATTCGGGTAACACCAATAGCACTGAACGCGAAATCACGTTACAAAAGGGCACAGCACATTACTGGAGGGTTGGGGCGATGGACACTAATGGAGGCAAAAGTGAGTATTCAAATGTTTGGCAATTTTTTACTGAAGGGGAAGGCCAGCAAAACCATTTGCCTTTTGCCCCAAGTTTGATAAGCCCAGAAATGGACAGCGTAACAAGTACAAATTCGGTTGTGCTACAATGGTCTGCTTCCGATGTTGATGGAGATGAATTGGTTTTTGATATCCACTTTGGGACGGACACTTCCCCAAACAGGATTGCGACTGCACAAAGTGAAACCAATTTTACCCTAAACGATCTAAATGCAGACACAACATACTATTGGAAGATTGTAGTAAAAGATAGCTTTGGAGCATCGACAATCGGCTCTATTTGGAATTTTACCATCCCTTAACTATATGTCCTCTAGTGCACAATGTACTTTGGACTACCTTATGTAAATTTATAAAGGGAACAAATTTTGGAACAGGTGAAGCGTATATGCACAACCATATCGGTTTTGGTTTTCCTGGGCTCAATATGCCTTGGACAGCAAGACCTACGCTTTATAAATTTGGGAACGGACAATGGATTGTCCAATGGCAATGTGACAGCCATAGTTCAAGACAGCATTGGATTCATATGGATTGGGACAAAAAATGGTCTAAATCGTTATGACGGCAAACACTTTAAGATCTATACCCAACAGAACAGTAGTTTATCGTCCAACGATATTTCCGACATGCTGCTCGACCGATTTGGGAGAATATGGGTAAGTACCATTGGGGGTGGTATTAGCAGGTATGATGTATCCCTCGATTCATTTGTTGCCTATAAACAAGAAAAAGACGATAATTCCCAAGGATTACATTCGAACATCGTCCATACTTTGTATCAAGATCGCCAAGGATATGTTTGGGCCGCCACGGAAGGGGGTTTGAGTCTTTTTGACGAGAAATCACAATCCTTCACTACTTTTCTGAATTCCAATGTTACTGGGGACCTACATTCAGAGGCCAACAATATTTTGAGCCTCTATGAGGACACGAAGGGAACGTTTTGGGTAGGAACGAATGGTGCTGGAATTTTTCTTTTTGACCCAAATGAAAAGTACTTTTCAAAATATGGTAGCCTACCATACAATGAATCCTTGGATTATGTTTTGGACATCATCGAATTAGGGTTTGACAAGTTACTGTTGGGAACTGGGGGAAATGGACTCGTGGGGTTGAATACCAAAGAGGAGACCTTATTCGACATTTTTGATGAAAATAAAATGGATGGACCCCAGATTGTTCGTGCTTTCTGGAAAGATAACGAATCCAATATATGGATAGGTACCGATGGGGATGGACTTTACCAAATGTTACCCGATGGTAGCATAAAAGGACATTTTCTTAAAGACAACCAGTTGCCATCTTCTCTTGCGAACAACTCCATAAATACAATTTTTCAGGATAATCAACAAAATCTATGGTTTGGAACTGCATGGAGGGGTGCAAGTGTCTGGAAAAAACAGTCCGAAAATGTATTGCGCTATTATAGTGATGGCATAGGATATGATTCCCAACCGGTACTCTCGGTTTTTGCCGAAAGAGAACATTTGATGATGGGGCTTGATGGCGCAGGATTGAGTGTTCTGAACATGTCCAATGAATATCCAAAAAACGTGCATAAGAATCCAGTTTTGGGAGCGGGGGCTAGTTTTATTCAATGTATTATACCTTGGAAGAAGAATCAATATTGGTTGGGAACATTCACCAATGGATTGTTGTTGTTTGATAAAGAAAAGGGAATTCAGGCCCAATACAGGAGGGATGGTGCCAAGAACTCCATTCCCTTCGATGATGTAAGGGATATTGTAAAACTTCCTTCGGATGACTTATGGATTGCCACTTGGGGTGGTGGTGTTAGCTATTTCGATGTGCAAGAACAACATTTTACGAATTATAAGTACAGTCCAAACACCATTGGCTCTTTGAGCAACGACAATGCCATCGCCCTTCTTAACGACAATGATTACTTATGGGTGGCGACTCACGGTGGAGGATTAAACAGATTTAATAAAGCAGAAAAAAGGTTCAGGAGTTTCCGACATATTGAAAATGATTCCACATCCTTGCAAAGTGATTATGTTTTTTCAGTTATACAAGCACAGGATAACAACTTATGGTTGGGCACGAAAAAAGGGCTTTCGTTATTTGATAAATCAAAGGAGACATTTACCAACTACGTTATTGGCAATAGCATCAATTCCAATACCGTTATCAGCATTGCAACAGACCATAATGGTGGGCTATGGATTGGTACCAAAAGTGGGATTTTCAAGTTTGATCCTAAAACTGGAAGATCCATTGCAGTTCCCGACACCAAAACGGAATTTCATATAAATGCAGTTTGTTTGGATGCAAATGGGAATATATTCTTTGGAGGTATCGATGGCGTAACATCCATCAATACTACCGTGTCCATGATTGAGGCAGAGAACCCACCAATTGTATTTACCGATTTTATGCTATTTAATGAAAGTCAGTCGGTATCCAAGGAAGGGGTGTTGTCAAAAAATATTGCTATCAGTGAAAAGCTTACGTTAAAACCAAATCAAAATGTTTTTACCCTGGGTCTTGCCAACCTTCAATTTCCCATTGCTTCTGCCATGGGTTATGAGGTGAAAATGGAAGGTTTTGAACAGAAGTGGAGGAGTATTGGCCAACAAGAAAGTATAACATACACCAATTTATCTCCAGGCAACTATACGTTTCGAGCACGTTTACAAGGTTTCCCGCACAGTACGGGCAAATCCATACAGATTAAAGTTTTGCCACCATTTTGGAGAACTTGGTGGGCATATATTGTGTATGCCCTTATGTTTGGCACTTTGCTATGGACATACAGGCACTATACCCTTCAATGGGCAGAGATAAAAAACAACCTTAAAACCGAAAAGTTAAGACGGGAAAAAGAAGATGAGGTACATAAGCTGAAACAGCGCTTTTTTACCAATATATCGCACGAAATTCGAACGCCTTTAACATTGATTATGGGCGCTTTGAACAACCTGGTCAAAACCAATTATAACGCGAACGAGCAAAAACAACTAAATGCGGTTAAGTACAGTGCCAACCGGTTAATGACCCTGGTGAATGAATTGTTGAACATTCGAAAATTGGAGACAGGAAACATGGACTTGCAAGTGACAGAGAACAATTTGGTTGTCTTTGTCCAAGAAATTTTTGTGGCCTTTTCGCAACAAGCCATAGCCAAGAACATTAATTACAAATATGTGCCGAAAACCAAAAATTTAATGGTTTGGTTCGACAGGGTGCAATTGGAAAAGACCATTTACAATGTATTGACGAATGCATTTAAGTTTACTCCCGAGGGAGGAAAAATTGAAGTGTTGGTCAAAAGAGTGGGCGATTTTGGGATGGTCACAGTAAAGGACTCGGGGTCGGGAATTCCAGTGGAGCAAGTTGCCCAAGTCTTCGAGCGCTTCTATCAAAATGAAAATGGAATTGCCGATAATATTGGTTTTGGCATTGGTCTTTCCATTTCAAAAGATATTGTTGAAATGCACGAGGGATCTATTTCCGCCAGGAATCGGAAGAACGGGGGCAGCTCCTTTGAGATTAAACTACGACTTGGGAAAAATCATTTTGGAGCCGCCCAAATTATAGAAGACGCAATGGACGTAGACCACACGGATCATTACCAAGCCATTACCTCGGGAGAATTGAAGAATACTGATGCCAAGGAGGGCATCACAATTCTGGTGGTTGAGGATAATACTTATTTACGGAAGTTTTTAGTTGAGCTTTTATCAAAGGAATACAGCGTTTTGGAAGCAGAAAATGGTAAGGTTGCATTGGATTTGGCAAGGGAACACCTTCCCGACTTGGTGCTTTCAGATATCATGATGCCTGAAAAAGACGGCGTTTCCCTGTGTTATGATTTAAAAACCAATATGTTGACCAGTCATATCCCTGTGGTTCTCCTCACGGCCCGTGATATGGTCGAGAGCATTATGGAAGGCTATGAAACAGGAGCTGACGATTATTTGGTAAAGCCTTTCCATGAGGGGGTTCTTAAAACAAGAATCTGGAATTTGCTCAACAACCGGAAACAGCTAAGAGAGCACTACGTGAATGTTACTTTGTTGAACCCAAAAGAAGTAGCTTTTACATCACCAGATCAAGAATTTTTATCCAAACTCCAAAATATTCTAGAGGAAAAGCTTGACGAGTCCGAATTTCATATAGACAGCTTGGCACTGGAAATGGCAATGAGCCATTCCAGTATGTACAAGAAATTAAAAGCGCTAACCGGAATGACTTTGGTGGCTTTTATCCGGGATTTTCGATTAAAGCGTGCAGCCCAACTCTTGCAACAGCACAAATATGCCATTGCAGATGTCAGCTTTAAAGTGGGTTATACCGATAGCAAACATTTCAGCAGGGAGTTCAAAAAGAAATTTGGCAAAAATCCATCCCAGTTTGCCAAAGATCATAGTTCCACCTAAAGAAACCCACTTTGCCATCTGTTTGGGCAACAATTCCACCTTCAAACTCCTACAACTGTATATAAATAAGCACTTTACGAGAATACCCCCCTAAATTTCCTATTTCCCTAAACCTCCTAGCGGGAATTGAAAAATACTTTAGTTGACTATAAAACCATTTTGCATGGTTGAAACGAAAACTAACTTTAATCAATACCCAATGCTTAAAAAAAAGAGAACCAAATGGTTGTTTTTCAGTATGGTCATAGGATGGGCTTTCCTTTCTTGCGACGATGAGGAAATAGCCAAAATTTTGGTAGAACAGATTACACTGACCGAAACCGATATTAGACTCGGTATTGGCGAGGTCAAGGGGTTGGTACTAAACCCTATCCCCGAAAATGCAAACAGTTCTGATGTGACATGGATCAGTAGTGATCCATCGGTCGCAGAAATTCAATTTAGCGAGAATGGTTTGGTAGCTGGTGTAAAGGGAATGACTCTGGGATCAACTACGCTAACAGCTTCTTCCAATACCTCTGGAATCCAAGCACAAACCATTGTGGTGGACGTGATCACAAAGATTCAGGAAATTGAATTGGAAGAAGAGGAAATTGCCGATCCCGCCCAAACAAAGTACAATGTCATTTTTACTCCGGAAGATGCCTCAATCAAGAATATTGATTGGACTTCAAGCGACCCTAGTGTTGCCACGGTGGATTCCGAAGGAATAATTACAGCAGTATCGGCTGGCGTAACAGTAGTATCTGCAACCGCCGATGAGGGAGGGCATACCGCTACAGTGGAGATTATTGTTAGCGGAGACCCACCAGTACTTGGACTTATCTATTGCTCCGCTTCCGGAACCGGGAGCTATAACCCTCAAGAAGTTGTGACAACTGGTGGGGGAACCAATATCAACAATACTGAAGATCAACCAGGAAACAATTACAATTATTATGAGGGGGAGAAGCTAACCGTGGCCCCCGACGGTTCATTTGATATTACCATTGTTCAATCCAATAATTGGTCTATGACAGTAGTGTGGATCGATTGGAATGGAGATAAGGATTTTCTAGATGACGGGGAACGTGTCCAGGTTTTTGGACAGCAGGCACAACTCAACGATGGCCCATTCAATGGTACTATCAATGTTCCAGTGGATGCCGCTCCAGGATTGGTTAGAATGAGAGTGTTGACCGGCGATGCTTGGACAACCGACCCAGATGCAGACCCTTGTGGTGAAATTGCCAACAGTACCACTAAGGATTTTGACGTGGAAATTGTGGGGAAGATTTATTGCCCCGTTTCGGGAACTGGCGGTTATAATCCCGATTCGGTCAAAGCAACCGGAGCATCCATGGATATTGACCATACCGGAGGCCAACCAGGGGGCAACTATGAATTTGTTACAGACCAAAATCTGGTGGTATCCCAAGGTGGAAGTTTCACCTTGGAGGTTGTACAATCCAATAACTGGTCACTCACCGTGGTATGGGTCGATTGGAATTCCAACGGAGACTTTTCTGATGCAGGGGAACGCATTCAGGTGTTTGGCGAGCAAAGTCAACTGAACGATGGTCCTTTTAACGCCACGATCAATGTACCTGCTGATGCGACCATTGAAACGGTGCGAATGCGGGTGCTCACCGGTGATGCCTGGACAACCGACCCTGATGCCGACCCTTGTGGTGAGATTGCAAACAGCACCACCAAGGACTTTAACGTGGAAATTCAATAACCAAACCAAATTGATTTATGAAAAATAAGATAAGATTTTGTCTACTGCTAGTTGCCTTATATGGAGGAATAACATGGGCACAGACAACAATAACTGGTAATGTGAAATCGGCAAATGACAATGCGCCACTACCTGGAGTATCCATAATTCTTGAAGGTGCAAGTATTGGCACAACATCCGATTTTGATGGTAATTTTTCTCTGGATCTACCTTCAAATGAGGGCACTTTGTTGTTCAGTTATATAGGCTTTTTGGATCAGCATGTTGTAATCAACAATCAAACGGTACTTGAAATAACCATGGAAGAGGACATCGCCAAATTGGATGAGGTTGTTGTCGTGGGATATGGGACCCAAAAAAAGAGCGATATAGTGGGTGCAGTAACCTCAGTAAAAGTTGATGAGCTTCAGGAGGTTCCCATCGCGCGAGCAGACCAAGCGTTGCAAGGTAGAGTTGCAGGATTGCAAATCTCTAATAATGACGCTTCCGCCAATGGAAGTGTTACCATTCGAATACGGGGAATCAGTTCCATCAATGGAGGTAGCAACCCACTTGTGATCATTGATGGGGTGCAAGGTGCGACCCTTGGTGACGTTCATCCCAACGACATAAAAAGTATCGAAGTGCTGAAAGATGCCTCAGCCACCGCCATTTACGGTTCTCGAGGTGCAAGTGGGGTTATTTTAATAACCACAAAAAAGGGAAGAAATCAAAAACCGACCATTACCGTAAATTCTTATACTACGGTGCACCAGCTACTTAAAAAGTTTGACTTTTTAAATGCCCATGAATATGCAACCCAGGTGAATACCAACAGGCAATCGAGAGGACTGCCAACTGTGTTTTCCGATGCTCAATTGCAAAGTTTTGCGACCAACGGAGGAACCGATTGGCAAGGCGAGATTTACAGATCTGGGTTTTCACACAATCAGCACGTCAATGTTAGTGGGGGCACGGATAATATGAACTACAGTGTTTCAGGTGACTACTTGGAAAACAATGGAATTGTTATCAATTCATCCTTTAGGCGATACTCCATGCGTTCCAACATCTCGGCCAATCTAAGTAAAAAGGTGAAAGTAGGATTAAACGCATTTTTAAACTTCTCCAAGGACAATCCCACCGTTTTGAACACCCGCGATTCGCAGGGAAGTCCGGTTTATGCCGCCCTTTTGTTCGCACCTACCAGAGCAATTTTTGAAGCTGATGGATCTTATTCACAACCGGGCGGAGGTCACGGGCCGGTCACCGAATATAATCCGGTGGCCTTGGCAAACGAACCCATTAGGGATAACTACTCAAATAGCATGATTCTTAATCCCACCTTTGAATATGAATTTTTAAAGGGTTTGAAGGCCAACATTAACGTGTCCTATCAACTGTTCGACAGGGAGAATGGTTTTTACATCAATGAAAGGATTACCAACGGAAATGAATCCGATAGACAGGCATCCATTTACAATGGCAAATGGAGCAATTTTCAAAGTACCAACATTCTGACCTATGAGAATGAGTTTAACGGGAAACATAATTTAAAGCTCACAGGGGTATACGAACAACAGACCCAAAAGTTCAATGAAAACTGGGCAGGGGCAAGAGGGTTTTTGACCAACGCCGTAACCTATAATAATCTTGGATTGGGCGAGACTCCTTCCAAACCAAGCTCCTTTAGGAACGAATCATCCCTGGAGTCCTATATGGGACGGTTGAATTATGCGTTTGATGAAAAATACTCCATCACACTAACCGGAAGGTCCGATGCCGCCTCGGTGTTTTCAAAAAACAACAAACGTGCATTTTTTGCCTCCGCAGGATTGGCTTGGACCATCTCCAATGAAAACTTCCTGAAAGGTTCAGAAACCATCAACAATTTAAAGTTGAGAGGAAGCTACGGAGAGGTGGGAAATGCGGCCATTCGACCCTACCAATCACTATCCCGGCTGGATACAGGTTCTGACTTTTCGTTTAGTGGCACCAACCTCAATACCGGAATTACCTTATCTACACAGGCGGATAATCCGGACTTAAAATGGGAAACTACGGAGAGTTATAATGTAGGTCTGGATTTAGCAATGTTCAATTACCGTCTGAATTTAACAGCAGACTATTATAACAAGACTACTTCCGATTTGTTGTTGGAGCGCGCCTTGTTCCAAGCTTCTGGGTTTCAGACCCAATTGGTTAATGCTGGTAAGGTTGAAAACAAAGGGATAGAAATTGCACTTTCTGTTGTTCCGGTTCAAAGCGAAAATTTTAAGTGGAATTCAGATTTCACATTTGCACGAAATGAAAACATGGTATTGGCCCTTAATAGCGGGGAAACCGAACTTCGATTGGGTGGGGCAGGGCTCCCTGGACATTCCGATGCCGTTTGGTTGGAAGTGGGACAGCCAATAGGGTTGATTCGAGGACTGGAATTCGATGGTATTTGGGGTACGGATGAGGCCATTTTGGCTGAGGTATATGGGGTTACTCCAGGATCAGAAAAATATGTGGATCAGAACAATGATGGGGTCTACAGCATAGCAGATGCCACAAATATTGGAAACGCCCTACCTGATTTTACCTATAGCTGGAACAATACCTTTACGTATAAGAACCTAAGCCTAAACATTTTTGCCATTGGGGTTCAAGGCAACGACATTTACAATATTGGCCGCTCGTTGATCGAGGGGGGAGATGGATTGAGCGTTGTCAACAAAGACGTTTGGACACCAGACAACCAAGATTCCAATATTCCGGCGCATAATGCCGAAGGGGGTTTTCGAAATTCAAGTAGGTGGATCGAAGATGGATCATACTTTAGAATAAAGAACATCACTCTTGGCTATAATTTCCCCAGGGATTTTATCGGTAAACTAGGTATGGGTTCTTGTCGGGTGTATGCAACGGGAACCAACTTGTTTACCATAACCGATTATTCTGGATACGACCCAGAATCGAATAATTCAGAAGGATCCGACACCTTCGCTGGAATCGATTTGGCCTCCTACCCATCCCAAAAACAATACACCTTGGGGATTGACATTAAATTTTAATAAAAGGACTATGAAAAACATGAAATTTAAATCTATACTCTTTTTGATGGCACTACTATGGGCTAGTTGTACCGAAGTTGAGCTTGACGAGACACCACCATCTTTATTGAGCCCGGACTCCTTCTTCACCTCTGAAAGTGAATTTCAAGCGGCACTGGCAGGAACCTTTAGGCCACTGTATTCTGGATGGCAAAGTTTTGACTATGCCTACCCATTGATCATGACATCGGGGGCTGAGGATGTAATGTCCAACGCTGGAATATTTAGAAATTTGAACACCTTAAGTGCCAATGACAGTGATCAATCTATATTGGCCGTTTGGCAACGGATGTACCAAACCATAGCCAATGCGAATGTAATTATCGGAAACCTTGAAAATGCCGTGAACATTCCAGAGGAAAGGTTGAATGCGATAGAAGGGCAAGCAAAGTTTATCCGGGCATTTTGCTATTTTCATTTGGTAAGGTGGTTTGGGGAAGTGCAACTTACCACTTTTGAAAACCAAACAGATATTGAAAATTTAAGGCAGGCTTCAGAAATTGATATTTATACTTCGATAGTTGAAAACTTAAAGGATGCAGAGGCAAAACTACCTGCAGGTTTTGAAGAAAGGGGCCGTCCAACCCAAGGTGCCGCAAAAGCGTTGTTGGCAAAAGTATATTTAACCATGGCTGGATGGCCGTTGGAAGATACCTCCAAGTATGCCGAAGCACGTGACAAAGCCAAGGAGGTTATGGATTCCGGGGTTTATGCCTTGGAATCAAACTTTGCTGATTTATGGGTACAAGCCAACCGCTTAACAAACAGCGAATTTATATTTGCCTTTTATGGATCTACCGAAAATGATGGAGCTTCCTCAAGTCATTTGCATACGGCGTCCAGACATTGGGGCAATGGAGAAGGAGGCTGGGGAGACTTTCACAGTGAAACCCGATTCTTTGACGTTTTTCCAGATGGGCCCAGGAAAGATGCCACCTTCACCTCAATTTTTGCAGATGGATCAACATTTGAAGAAGCCGGAGTGGAACCTCACATTGCCAAATTCAGGGACGCAGGAACTACTGTTGGTGGCGGCCTATCTGGGGAGGGGTTCAACGTAATGTTACGTTATGCGGATGTACTATTGATCTATGCTGAAGCAGCTAATTTGGCAGAGGGAGGGCCTTCTTCTGCAGCATACGATGCTATCAATGAAGTGCGAAACCGGGCTGGACTGGGAGATTTAACTCCGGGATTGTCCCCATCTGATTTTGATGATGCCGTAATTTCCGAAAGGGCATGGGAACTTGCCTTTGAGATGAATCGTTGGTTCGATTTGGTAAGAAAGAAAATGGTAGTGGAAGTCAACCAAGGAGTACACCCCGGGGTAACGGAAACCGACAGATTATTGCCCAAACCGGGCACCCAATTAATTCCAGGTATGTTGGAACAAAACCCCGGATACTGATACATTGCTGAATTTAGTTTGAATTGGTTAGTTTATAGTTATTTAAATTAGGGCAGGACCTATTTGGTCTTGCCCTTGCTTATTGTTGGAAATGACTTGCAATCCAAATAGGATGTATTGAGTTATGTGGGCTTCACCAGTCCTCATCAAACTTGCGGTAGGTTCCCATAAGCTTATCCCAAATATTAAAGTACAAACCGTAATTGGCACCAACTCCACGATGATGCAGATTGTGGTCATTTCCCGTGTTTTGATAGGTGCTTAAGGTAAGATAGGGAATAGGGTACCCTAAATGGATAATGGCATTGTACACCGTCAAAAAAGTTATAAAGATGATCAATGCCCACTGATGGTAGGGAATCAAAAACAAAATGATGGGAATTATCCCCAGCGAAATTATGGCCTCAAAAGGATGAAATGCAAATGCCGCCCATGGAGTTGGATTGCTGAATCTGTGATGGGTTAAATGCACATATTTGAAAATGCTTCGATGATGAATCAATCGATGGGTCCAATAGAAATAGGTGTCATGCAGAACAATCATTA
The DNA here is from genome assembly GCF_023502235.1 of Flagellimonas myxillae. GTDB lineage: Bacteria > Bacteroidota > Bacteroidia > Flavobacteriales > Flavobacteriaceae > Flagellimonas > Flagellimonas myxillae. Next base: position 464,317 of record NZ_JAMFLY010000002.1, read on the forward strand.
TTACGATGCTGCACAGAAAATACAGTACGCCATAATCACCGATATTGCCATACAGCTTCGTTTTTCCATTTTGTATCCAAAAAAGAAAGAGCCATATACCCAATCCATAAATTACCAACGTACTTAGTGAATAAAGAATTTCACTATTTATTTGTCCTCTTGTGGGTACTTTTTGTTGAATTTTTGTCGCCAAAAATTTCTTTTCCCTCCAGACATAAAATACCCCGTAAAACAATCCAGCAATTAGGGCGTAACGTACAATGAAAAAGAGCGTGCCCACTAACCAAATCCCAAGTTCGTTCATAATTGTGTCATTTCTTTAATAGATTGAGCATCCCTGCCGTTTAAGCGTTTCAAGTGCTTGATCAAACTCCTCGTCCAATACATTCACATATTTTTTGGAACAGAAGGGACACGGGTTGATATCTCCGTCGGTGTCCACATAAATGCTCTTTTTTCCGGCGCCAAAACATCCTTGCCTTCGTTGATAATATCCGTGATAAGTAATAATGGGATAACTGCGAAATGAACGATCAAAATTCATTTTCAGATAAAAACCCTCCAACAATTCTATTTGTTTTTGACTCGGAGCAACATCCTTGCCTCTAAAATGCCCCACTGCTTTGGGTTCCAAGAATTGCACAAAGGAAACAGGTAAGCTCTTGGCAAGATCCATATAACTTCTCAGGTTGCTTTCGGAAATGAATTCTTTAGTGGTACATAACGAAAGGGCAACCACCAAATCCTCCCTCGCGGCATTTTTTACTCCTTGCATTACCCAATGGAAAGCATCTTTAAAATGCCGAAATTCATTGTGCATTTCTGGAATAAAGTGATCCAAACTAATAATCACTCCGGTGAGACCGGCCTGTTTAAGTCGTCGGGCATTTTCTTGGGTTAGCTTAAACCCCGAAGTTGTGACCCAAAAATCTGTTTGTTCCCGACTATTTTTCAAAATGGAAACCAAAGAATCAATTTTAAGCAGGGGTTCTCCGCCGGAAAATTGAATTTGACTCACTCCATATTCCTGTAACTTATCTACAATTTTTTGAAGTTTCTCCGCAGAAAGCACTTCCTTTTTGTTTAGATTGTCCCATTCGTAACAATGCTCGCATTGGAGCGGACATTTTTTGGTGACCGCCATCAATACCGTATTAAAGCGATTCGTTTTTTGTTGCACCGGTTTAAAGTCGTGTAACTGCGACACAATAAACTTTTTATATACCTCACTGTTCCATCCTGGGGTATACAGCCCCATATAGTATTTGCCGGCAGTAATGGCCATTTTTTTTAGTTTGTTATCACCCAAAAACTGTCTTCTGAGCCGTATCAAGTATTTCAGCGCCTGTATCCAATCCAGGGGATTGTTATAGGTGGTCAATATGATCCGCAGCAAACTGCATTTCAATTTTAAGTGAATCAGTTCATTGATAAGCCCACTGATGATTTTATGGCTTCCCGACGGATTTTCGGTTTCGACCGCATAGTTTAATACAGGCTCTTTTTCATGAAAGGGAACCGAAAGGTTTTTACTACTTATCATAATTCACCATTAGATTGTCCATACTAACAAAGTTCAAATACGAGGATTCCGAAAACTCGGAGAAGGCGTTCTTTTCCCGAAAGGATTTTAATGAGGCAAGGTCGGGTGCCCCCTCATACTCCCTTATGTAGTTGTAGTATCCCCGGTTTTTTAGAAATACACTTTGGCCCATGGATTCGTTCACTTCAGGGACATCAAAAATCACGCGGACCTCATTTCCTATTTCTGGTTGAACCAAATAATCCAAGTCTGTTTCGCTCAACAGATGGGTGACCTCATAATTATTTTCATCGGTGGCCAAACTTGGCGCGATGTATTGGGGACTTAGATCTATGTTTGAGGAGTAATCAATGGCCACATAGTCCACATCCCAAAACATAAAACCTGTTTCCAACTTAATTTTTATTGGACCATCACCTACATTTTGAAGGTTTAATGGAATAACCATATCCCGCATCGCCAATGGACCAACGGTGGAGATCCTATCCATCAATTTCCAGCCATTGGCCGTTTCCACATAAATTGACAGCGGAATGTTTTGATCTTTAATCCATTGTTCGCTCACATGCCCTGGGAGCGTCTGCTGTTTTTGTTGAAAGTCGTTGTAATATGACCCAAATTGTTCATTGAACTTTCCAAAGACGATATCTAGCCAGACAGAATTTTTTGCGGTCATAAACAATTTAGCCGTATCGGAATGCTTGGGTCTGTCAAATTCCAGAACCATTTCCCTGGTACTGTTCGGTGTTTTCTCGGCGGAGTTAAAGGACCAATAATCGTTGTCTTTATCTTGGATTTGCCCTAAAGTTTGGCGTTTGCCATCATAGCTAACAGCTCGCGGGGAATCTAGATTGGCAAAGGAGTGTGGGTTGCCATTCTTGTCCAACAGCACCTTTACATTTTTATCATGTTCAACAATAATCAACTGGGTGAGGTCGGTATATTGAATTTCCTTGAGCTCATTGGTAATCTTCAACTCAAATTTCCCATTTTCTGCTTCCACATTGGGCAAGGGAAGGTAATCGTCTCGCTGCATGTTGGCCGTTATCACCCCAGGGTATAACTCTCCAGTAAAAATGTATTCCTGTCCATTTTTGATGTAGACAAAGGGACACGAACTTTTGGTCAATGCCACAATGAGCACTAGGGCAAAAAATACCCCTATCGACGATGCAAAAACATTGGCAATGCTTCGACCCGAATTGGGATTATTGATGGATACGGAAATTATATGTTCCAAAGGAATAGTGATCTCAGTGTCCATCTTGGGAAAGCTGGCACCTTTTACATAAAAATGTACTTCACTGAGGGGTTGTTGTTTTTTCTTTTTATATCTATGAACACGTTTACTTTCTCGTGCCTCAGCATAAGAATGTTGGATCAGCAAATGTTTTGTCGTACCCGAAATGGTTTGGGTATCTTCATTCAAAACCATGTTCTGTAAATTATAGGTCGAACCTTCCGAATGAATGATCACGTATTTTTCCTGGGCGTTGAATGTTTGGATGTTTTCCTTGGTAACTTCCATTGGACTAACGGTGTAGTACGAACAACCCATGTTTAGATTAAGGACTAAAAATGACATTAAAAGAGCGACAGGGGACTTCACTTTTTTTCTCCTTGTGAAAGGGAAAAACTGGGTATTACTTTTTTTGGTTTGCATGGTGTTTTAGTTTTACGTTTTGATTTATTTCATGAAAAGGCGGCTACGAGGTGGGACTAAAAGTTGTATTGAAAAATGAGGTTTATGGCATAGAAAGTTTCAAGACCGTTAAAGTTGAGATAAGGGTTTGCGCCAAACCCCACAGAATTGCTGATTCTGTAAACAAACTTTGCCCTAAGAGGGAGTCCAATGGCGTGGTCCACATTATCTACGCTTTCGGTTTCAAAGGCTAAAAAGCCTAATTTCTGTCTTATATACCCAAGACCAAAATGCCCTTCCAGCAGCCATTTTTGGCCCAATTCCAGTGCTCTACCGTAGGTGATGTCCAAACCTAGATAATCTTCTTCACGGATTATTTGTTCAGAAATTCGTTTACTGAAATTCAGGGAAAAAATCTCATCGGAAAGTATTGCGGAAATGCCTAAATCCAGCATTAGGCCCCCTGGCACCTCTTTGGCTAGAGGGTTGTAGTACCCAACTCCGCCGCTGGCCGAATAAAACATTAATGGTTCGGACTGGGCCCGTAAAGAAATCGTTCCTAGGGTTATTAATAATAGAAGGCTAGTAATTAAATTTTTTGAGATCCACAGCATCTGGTGTTGGTTTTAGTGCATCACAAACCTAATAGACGCTTGTTTTTTCATTGTCCAAAATCATCCGAAATGGAAAAATTCGGACAATCTAGTTGGTCTCTTTTCTAAATACCGTAGGAGTTTTTCCGGTTGTTTTTCCGAACGCTGTGTAAAAGGAAGATTTGGAATTAAACCCACATTCCAGACCAATAGAAGCGATGGTATAGTTACCGAATTCAGGGTTTAGAAGAATCTTTTTAGCTTCTTCCACCCTAAGTTGATTGATATAATCGGGGAAGTTTCCCTGAACATTCTCGTTGATCAGTTTTGAAAGGCTACTGGTTCCCATGTTCACCTCACCACCCAAAGTTTCCAGACTAAGATGGGGGTCCAAATATCTTTTGTTTTCAAGGATGAAATTGTGGATGCGTCCAAAAGTTTCTTTTGATTTGGAAAGGTTTTGTTCCCTGCGTTCCACCAAATCCTCAAATCGCGTGTATTTTTTTGATTTCTTCAAATCGGCTCTTAGGGCAATCCTATTTTTTAAGGTCACATATCGGAAAAACCCCTGATACCCCACCCAATAAATCAAAATAGAAGAAGAGAGTCGTAGGGGATAATAGGTATAGGGAGGATCAAATACAGATGAAAAGGTGTTGAAAAGAATGGCGATAGTCCAAAAAACAAAAACAATCCCACCCAACTTCAAAAACAATCTGATCCATTTGAGATTATCGAACTTTAAAACATTTGGGTACAGCTGTTGATATTTGAAAACCAAACGTATCGATTTTACATAGAGAAAAATGGAATATGCCAAGGCCAAAAAATCCTCAAGGTTGTTGTAATCTGTAATGCTCGAAGCCTCCAGCGTTTGATTACTTACCGCCTTAATTAGATAAGCCCGGGCAACAAGGGCAACCACAAAAAAGACAATGGAGAACTTAAGAAATGGCCATCGCTTTTTTTCAATACCCAAGAAGTACACCAAAAAAGCGTAGAACATGGGTACGATGAGGATGTTCCAAGGGAATATGAAGTTTTCCATGAAGGGCCCCACAAAGACCAACTCTTTGTCCATCAACCACGATTGGAAGTTATTCAGGGAAAGGAAAAGGACGAAGAGATTGAGAAACAGCACGGGTTTCTCTATTTTTTTTCTGAGCAGAAAGGTGCCCATAATGAACAGAAAACCATGGATGGCCCCTGCCAATAATAAAAAATCGAAAATGGCACTAATTCTCATTTAGCCCTTTTGTTGCTGTAAACGAGCACGGCCGAGCTCAAAGAATTTGTTTTTTTTGATTCCCATGTGCAGCGCAAAAATTGTTTTAACCCTTTGTATAAATTTAAGGGATTAAATGGACTTGGGCTTTTTGTCTTGTTTTATGGTGCTTTGATGGGAACTTTCGTTATTGGAAAGTTAAAGTTTTATTCAGTAGAGAAAATAAGGGATGCCCAGTAAACTCGTCCAAAATATGACCACCGTTGGGAACAATAACCAATCTATTCCAGATTTTTCTTTTGTCTAATATGACCTTTGCCTTTTCCGCCCGCTTTTTCCAATAGGTGTCCCGTTCACCAACCACCATTATAATTTGTTGTGCCGACAAGTTGTTGAGCATTTGATTATTATTCGATTGTGGATTCCCTGGCATGGCTATAACGCCAGATATCCTATTGGAAAAGTTGGAGGCAATCTCAAATGCAGCAACACTGTTGGCAGAAAATCCAAATAAAAACTTCTTGCCGCATGTGTAATTGGATTCAATGTGATCCAACAAAACGGACATCGCACTCCGGTTTTCCATGTGAACCAGACTTTCTACCAAGATCCATCCAAATTGTTCTGGGTTTTTCCCAAAATATCGGCAACCTTGATCAATATCCCCTCCATCCAATCCAGGGCCAAATAGTACGGGATAACTATGATTCATAGAATAATTTTCAGGTACCGTAATTCTTACAAGTAATTCCTTTTGTCCAATGTTCAGTTTCACGATTTCAGATTGACCTTGTACAAGCACAGGTGCAAGGGAAATCAATAGCCATATTATTATTTTCATCATGTGTCAAGTAATGTTTTAGTTTTCTGTAAGCTTGATTATTTCTCCAGTTATCACATCAACCAGGTGAATTTCTGCGCCGTCTTCAAAACTGGTATTGTAAGCCACATATTTTAAATGTTTATCTATGGTCGTGAACATGATTCCCTTGTAGGGCACTTCCGCCAGTTTTTTAATATCTTCTCCATGGAGGTCTTCGAGGATAAAAACAGTGGCATTGTTTTGCTCCACCGTTTTCACTGAATGGCTACCTGTAATAAATTCACCCTCCAACTCAGGCATATCTTGGGTTCTTTTCGTTTTTTTATTAAAAAGTTGTTTGGTGGCTACATAGTTTTCCAAATCATCAATTCGGTTAACAAATAATTGACCACCATCCGTTATTTGGGGCCTATTGGTCCTCCCATTTTCGGTAAGCCTCTCCACTTTGTTGCCTATGGCAAAGTATGCATCTGGTGTAAAGGCATCTTTGGGCCAATGAAAAAAGTAATATCCTTCGCCTGATAAGTCCCAGGAGCTGAACATGTGAAAACCATCTTTCGTAACCTGTACAAGATGGGTCAGTGTTTTACCGTCGGAAGATATGGACCTCATTTGGGCTCCCTCCGCCAAAAAATTGGTATACGCTATTTGTTTTCCATCGGGAGACCATTTGGGTTCGGTATGAAAACCTATTGAATCTAAGGTGGAAACTTCACGGTGGTTACTTCCATCTAAATTGGAAACAAAGATTTTGGCTTTCGATTGGTCAACATCTGTATAGGAGTAATAGGCGATTTCCGAAGCAACGGGATTAAAGTTTGGGCCTAAATCAGGCGTTCCTGATTGCTTTTTCAATTTTATAGATTCCGATTGGATTTCTGTGCTGTCCTGGATTTCATTTTGTGTTGATATAGTGTTCTTTTTTTGACCATTCTGACAGGAGGAAAAGGCCAAGACCCCTACCAAAATTCCCATAACTGATTTTAGGTTCATTGCATTTGAATTTAAATTTTGGGCAAGCTAGTTCCGATTGAAAATTTTTTACATCGGTTTGGGATAAACGGACAAAATTGTGATGGAGAATAATTTTAATGGGCTGTATAGAGTCAAATCAATTCATTTAATCCCAGAAATTCCTGTCTATCACAAAAGGTTTATCGTTAAGGTTCCACTGATATAATTTCGAGTCGAACAAAAATCCAATTCAATGAAGACAATCAAGATCAAAAAACTTTTATGTGTGGTAATGTTAATATCGTTTTGTGGAGCACAGGCCCAAATAAAAAAGGAGAATGTTTTAAAAGCATGGGACAATATGACCAAAATGGTGGTCGAAACAGCTAAGGCTATGCCGGAGGAACATTACGAATTTAAGCCTACACCCGAATTAAGGGATTTTGCAGAACAAATGGCACACACATCCGGTGCCAATTATCTTTTTGCCTCAGTGGTAAAGCTTGAGTCGCCCAAGCCCAACCCGGTAACAAGTACCAAGGTAAAACAGGAGCTGATAGCACAAATGGAGGGGTCTTTCGCTTTTATTCGGTCGGGGATTGAAAATTTAAGTATGCAGGATTTAGGAGAGGAAATTGAATTTTTCGGCAATAAAATGTCCAGATTCCAATCCATCTTGATCATGACCTCCCACTTGCAGCGCGAGCATGGAAAGAGCACAATTTACACAAGGCTGAAAGGTATTCCTCCTGGACCGTCGGGCGGATGGTAGTTAATTTTCGATTGTTTGTTTAAAACCGGCTGAAACCACTTCCCGATGAATTGTATATTCCGAACCCTTATAGCAAAGTTTGGTATTTCCTATGGGGTGGGTTTCTTCCGGTTTTACTGTATAAAGCCGATGGAATTCATTGGCAGGGTTACCGGGAAAATTAAAGGAAACCCTCACTGCAGTTTGGATGGTTCTCAGTTTTTCGGAGCTTCTTAATGCGACCCCATGGCCGCAGGATTCTGAGTCCAAGGTGACCAAACTTACCAATGCAGAAGCATCTTGTCCGAAAGCTTCCCCGTGGTAGTCTACCCCGTACTCTTCTTCATCGTGTAGCAAGTAAAATATTTCCTGATAGGTAAGTTCGCTTATATCCTTTAGGGATTCCTGAGTATCCGTGTTGCGTTCAGGAGCCGATTTTCTGCCGTCCTTGCAAGAGTAACATAAAAACAAGAAAATACTTCCGATTATGAAAAGGGGTTTGGTCATCTTATAAATCTGAATTTGGAAGATCGATGAATTCATTTTTATACCTTAGAAAGGTAAATTGATAGTATGCAAAAGCAGCTTCTTCAAAGTTATAAAAATTTGCCTATCCCTTTTGGTAAATTGGGAGTTGCCATTTTGATTGTATCCTTCTTTTTTATTGCCAAGGAATACACGAACCATCTAGTAAACAACTATAACTACCCCTTTAGTTGGGGGTTTATCAGTTTGCGGATAATTATCAATTACGGATTGTGGTTGGTGCTTGCCCCATGTATTGCCATTCTAACCAAAAGAATAAAAAAAAAGGGAAAAACAACTTTAACATGGGCTGGAATAATCATGGGCGTTTTAATCATTTCCCTGTTACATCGGACACTGGCAACCAAATTATACGATGTGGCCTATTACATGGATTCTGGTTATATGAAGGAGTTCTTTGGGCCCAACGGTTTGGTAGCTCTTGTGGTGGGGATTTTTTCAAGTTTAATTGAACAATTAGTCATTTTCGCTGTGTTTTTAGGTGCCGACTATCAAAAGCAATACCTTCGAAACCAACAGGCGTTGGTACAAGCCCAGATCAGCGCTCTCCAGATGCAATTACATCCTCATTTTCTCTTCAATACCTTGCATTCCATTGCGTCCATGATCGATATAGACACCCAAAAGGCACAACAAATGCTTGCCAAAATTGGTGCGTTGCTTCGGAGTATGTTGGAAAATGAAATGGATCAGATGACCACCTTGAAAAATGAATTGGAGTTCATTCAACATTACCTGGATTTGGAACAGATCCGATATGCCGATAAAATGAAAATAGATTATAATATCGCAGAGAATGTTTTACAGGCCCAAGTGCCTTGTATGATTTTACAACCGCTTGTTGAAAACGCCATCAAATATGGAGTGGTGCCAGCCCTAAAAAATGGGTACATTCAATTGGAGGCAAAAGAGCTAAACCTTTCAGCGCCCAATAAAGTACAGCTCGGTCTTACGGTCTTGAATAGCTTGGAACCCAATTGTTCCCAATATCCTAAAATGGGAACTGGATTAGGGTTGAAAAATACCAAAAAGAGATTGGAAGGACTCTATGGCAATCTATACGAATTTGAAGCAGGAGCTGTCAATTCTAAACTATATAGAGCACGGATTTTCCTTCCCCTAAAAAGATGAGCAATGAATCTTAGATGTGTAATAATAGATGATGAATATTTGGCTAGGCAGCGGATTTTGAAACTATTGCAAACGCATACGGATGTAGCTGTTGTTGGGGAGTGCCGAAATGGAAGCGAAGCCATTGAAAAAATCAGGATCAAGGAACCCGACTTTGTTTTTCTTGATATTCAAATGCCCAACCTGAGCGGGTTCGAAATTTTGGAACGGCTAAAAAAGGTGCCCTATGTGATTTTTACGACAGCCTTCGATGCTTATGCGGTCAAAGCTTTTGAGATCAATGCCGTGGATTACCTTTTAAAACCCTTTGACCAAGAACGTCTTGATGCCGCCTTGGATAGAATGCGGTCGGTCAAGCAAAATGACCAGGCACTGGAGTTGGGTAAAAAACTGAGCAATTTATTTAGTGGACTGGAAAATAACAAGGCTCCGGGAGACTTCAGGACCGGATTTGAAATCAAGAAAAATGGGCGCTTGTTAACGGTAAAAACAGAAGATCTGGTCTTTATAAAATCCGAGGGAAATTATTTGGAACTGCATACGGAAAAGGATATGAACCTTTTTCGAGCAACTTTGAATTCTGTCGAGACGGAACTTTCTCCCCTGGAATTTATCAGGATTCACCGATCCCTGATCATAAGTAAACGCTATTTGGAAGAATGTTATTATTTGGGCAATTCCTACTACAGAATACGGCTCAAGACAGGTTTGGAATTTAGATCGGGCAGGTTGTACAAGGAACGTATTGTTTCCATTCTCCACGAACGTGGGTGATAACTTATATTCCAACTCACCGTTTTTCCCAAATTTCGACATTAGTCACAAATGAAAATTGAATCTGGGCCATGCCCTTTAATTTGGTCTTAAAGAAATGTATAAAGACCATGGCCCTTAAACAATTAAAAGCATACTCCCTACAAGCAATAAAAATGGTATTTTGCACCTCGCTGTACACCATTTTCCTGATGTGTGTTTCCTTTTGTTTTGGACAGCAGAAACAAGCGGAACGTATCTACTTCGATTCAGAAATGGAGAGTAAAAGCATCCCATCGTTTGAAATATTCTCCATGAACCCGGAGGGCAAGGAAATTAGACAACACACGTTTGATGCCGTGCCCAGACGTGCCAATACTTCTCCAAAATTTTCACCAGATGGAGAGCATGTAATTTTTGGAACCTATAAATATGGTGGGTATAAAGTGGCTATTGCCAAAAGTGATTTTAGCCAACAGCGTAAGTTTACCAAAGGACCTCACTATACCTACGTAGGCTCATGGTCCCCAGATGGTAAAAAAGTCGCATATAATAAGGTGGATACTAAAAACGCTCCATATTACCAAGGAGATTTTGAGATTTTTGTCACGGAACTGGATGGAACTTCAGATATAAATCTCTCGAATACCAAGGGTTCTGATTTTGGCCCCATCTGGTCCCCAGATGGTAGGAAGATCTTTTTTGGTTCAGATCGCTCTGGGAATTCGGACATCTACGAAATGGATGCAGATGGGAAAAACGTGAAAAACCTGACCAATACCATGGATGTTGATGAGTTTGGCTTTTCACTTTCTCCAGATGGTAGCATGATTGCCTTTCATGCGATTCCCAAAAAAGGTCAAAAAAGGTATATTGATTTATATACCATGTCCTCCGATGGATCTGGACGTAAGAACCTTACCCACAACCAAAACGCGAAACGGAATTTGTTTGTCCCGTACTACGAGGGTGCCCCTCCCATTTTTTATGGCACCTCTTGGTCTTCAGATGGTAAAACAATTGCATTTTCATCCAAACGAAATTCCCCAAATTTTCAAGTTTTTACAATTGGTTTAAACGGGCAAGAACTTAAACAATTGACCCACAATAAGGGTAATAATGTTTTTCCTGTTTGGCATTCGAGGTGATCCATCTTTATATTTAGGTTGCCACCAGCTTAGAACAGCGGGTTTAACAAAATAAAGTAAGAAGGCACAGGATGTGCCTGCGGGAGCTTACATTAATATCTTTCCAAGAGAAATACCCTATCGGACCCAACATCTTCCATTCTCAACAGGTTGCCTTGCAAACTAAGTATTGATTTTACAAGAACGCCCGTTCCCACTTCCCATTGGTTGTCCCCAACATGTTCCCATTGTAGACTGGAAAGGCTGAGATTCTCACATCCCGTGGGAGGAGTTTCGCCAGTTGTCCATCGGGCTGGCGCAGAACCGTCGGTCCGGAATATGTTCACAATTTTTGAACTGCAAAAATCGACCTCTCTTTCCCTGTCCCCTCGAAAATATTGTACCGTAATCCATTCGCCAACAATGGCATCGGGCGCAGTAGTGTCATCGCTACTGCAAGCTGTAGTAAAGGAAAGGACGATTAGGAAAAAAATAGTGTTGTTGAGGTTTTTCATTCTTTGGAGTTTAGCTGGATTACGATTAAAATTTGAAAGCTATTTCAGTTTAAAAAATACTGTCGTTAAATGGTTGGGGTAATGGGTTCGGGTTCTGGAAAGTCGCATGGAACTTCGATAACCCTATTCCCGCCAAGTTGTTGGTTCCCATAAAGTACTTGGGTTTTTGTGCAATCATCATCTGAACAGGAAATGAATTGAACTCCAAGTAGCAGCATTAGTAAACAGTAGATTATTTTCATATTTGGATTTGTGTGAAGTAAATAACGCAAAAACGATGTGAATATTTACCACTCGAATCCGTTTATCTTACAATCACCTAAATATGTTTGGATACACACAAGTTTTTCAGCTGCCCCAAACATGACGAAGTTATTTTGTAGGCGCAAGAGTAGGCAACACAACCAAACCACAAAACAGGTATCTAAAGGAAAAACCTCCCAAAATGAAAAAATTGATCGCATTCTTGGTTTTGGCAACCCATGCATTTTATTCATGCTCTGATCAAGACGATTTTGACATTGAAACTTCCCTGGTCGGAACTTGGTCCGTGTTTCGGTATGAAATTTCAGAATTTCCACAATCCAATGTTCATCAACGATTGGAATTTAAAATCGATGGTTCGCTAATACGATCGGATGTTGTCACCGACTCGTCCGACAAACAAATTCTTGGATACGTTTCCCAGGCCTTGGGAACCTATGAGGTTGATGGGGATAGAATTAAACTTTCGTACCCTGGAATCCATTTTCAAAGTGACACTTCGGTTCCTTTTGTTGCATTGAACGATTTGGAATTTCAGGAGGTCGGATTTTTCCACGAGTATGTTTTTTCATTGACCAAAACCGATTTGTACATGAGTTACATTTGTAAGCCCAACGAAAATTGCGCCAATACTGGCCCAACTAAATTTGTTAGGGTTCATGATTGATTTTTAGATTTACTAACGCTGGATTTCGATTTTTGGAATTTTTAAAAATTATACCCTTCAACCTTTGTACTGGATTTCGCTCTAGGTCTTTTGTATAAACCCCTCCGTTAAGGCCAAGAACATTTGGAGTGAAATGTCATTGAGATAGCTTTTATCTTCCCCAAACACCTTTTGAACGTCGTCCGTTTCCGCATTGGCGTCCTCAATGTATAAGATCTCGTGTTTGTCGCACATTTTCATGCCAATGCTGAACCTCTTTTTTACCTTGTACTTTTTTACTTTGCGAATTTCCATTAGTTTGAATATTGGTTTGATAATATGACACATTATTAAGGTGGATTGTCACTAGAATTGGCAGGGGTTCAGGAACTAAAATGAAACAGGAGTGTAGTTGTTTGAGAATCAACCTTTTTTAACCTCGTACAGCAAGGGTCCGCCTTTAATGCCAACCTTCTTTTGCCCCGTATTTTGAAGTATGTCCATCTGGAACATCTTTTTTCGGAAATTGCGTTTGTCCAATTTCACGTTTAGGATATGCTCGTATAAATTCTGAAGTTCGGGCAGGGTAAATTGTTTGGGCAGTAATTCGCCAACCACCAGTTTGTCCCTTAGGTTGGTCTGTACAAACAAATAGGCATCTTTGATCAATTGGCCATGGTCAAAACCCAGTTCGTCCGGAAGCTTGTCCACATCAAACCAATGGATTTGTTGCACATCGCTACGAAGGGTCAGGGGATGGTTTTCTGGTTTTACCAGGGCATAATAGCAAACCGTGATTACTCTTTTGAGGGGGTGACGGTCCAGTGAACTATAGGTTTTAACCTGTTCAAAATGGATGTCCTTGAAACCTGTGAGCGCAAACAGAACTTTGGCCGCACAGTCCTCCACAGTCTCATGGGCCTCCATAACCCCACCGGGAACCATCCAGTGATTCTTGAAATCCCCAACGGTTTTTTTCAGGAGCAAGACCTTCAACTTATTGTCCACATACCCAAAAACGGTGATGTCCGCAGTAATGGAACACTCAAAGGAGTCCAACCTGACTTGGATGTTTTGGAGGTCTTTTTGTTTAGTCATAGGAGGAATGCTAAAGTAGAATTTTTGTGCTTATAAAAAAATGCATATCTTTATCTGTGTAAAAAGTACACAGAATAACATAAAATTGCAAATGACCATTCCGAAATACGAGTATTTACAGGGCAAAGTGGTAGTGATAACTGGAGGCGGAGGAGTGCTCTGCAGCACTTTGGCGGATTATCTAGCCGAACAAGGAGCCAAAGTGGCCGTTTTGGATTTAAACAAGGAAGCAGCCGACCAAATAGCCATCAACATTATTAAAAAAGGAGGGCAAGCTATTGGCGTACAGGCCAACGTACTACAAAAGGAAAGTTTGGAGTTGGCCCATACCCAAGTGAACCAGGAACTGGGACCTTGCGATATCTTGATCAATGGAGCTGGTGGCAACCACCCCAAGGGAACCACCAGTAATACCCATTTATTTCCGGAGGATCTTGAGGCGGATGAGGATCTAATGACTTTTTTCAAGCTTGATCCAGAAGGAATCCAGTTTGTGTTCAATCTTAATTTTATAGGAACTTTATTGCCCACTCAAATTTTTGCCAAAGACATGGTAGACAGGGAGGGCTGCTCCATTTTGAATGTTTCTTCCATGAACGCCTATAGGCCGCTGACCAAGATTCCCGCCTATAGTGGAGCCAAGGCAGCGGTTAGCAATTTTACCCAATGGTTGGCGGTACATTTTGCCCCAGTGGGCATTAGGGTCAACGCATTGGCACCTGGTTTTTTTCTAACGGAGCAGAACAGGACTTTGTTAACTGAAAGTAATGGTAGTTTGACCCCAAGAGGACAAACCATATTGGAACACACTCCGATGAACCGTTTTGGGGAACCGGAGGATTTGGTGGGAACCACCTTATGGCTGACGAGCAATCAATCCAAATTTGTAACAGGGATTACGGTACCTATAGATGGTGGATTTAGTGCCTTTAGTGGGGTTTAAACGATAGAATTTATGCAGACAACAAAACATATGGGATTAGAGCAGACATGGCGCTGGTATGGCCCCAATGATTCTGTTTCCTTGGATGATATTGCCATGGCGGGAGCAACCGGTATTGTTTCGGCCCTGCACCATATTCCCAACGGGGAGGTATGGTCCAAAGAGGAAATTACCCAAAGGAAAAACGAAATTGAGGCCAAAGGCCTCACCTGGTCCGTAGTGGAAAGCATTCCCGTGCATGAGGACATTAAAAAACGTACGGGTTCTTACCAAGAGTATATTGCTAATTATCAGCAAAGTATCCGAAACTTGGGCGAATGTGGTATTGATACCGTTTGCTACAACTTCATGCCCGTTTTGGACTGGACCCGTACCGACCTTGCGTACCAAATGCCGAATGGTTCCAAAGCCCTGCGATACGATGCCACGGAATTGGCCGCTTTTGAGCTTTTTATTTTGAAAAGGCCAGGGGCGAACCAATCTTATTCCGAAACGGAAAAAGAACAGGCCAAAAAGGTTTATGATCAAATGGAAGAGGAGCAAAAAACCAAGCTTACCCAAAATATTATTGCAGGTTTGCCTGGTGCAGAAGAAGGCTATACCGTGGATCAGTTTCAAGAGGTATTGGATACCTATAAAGGTATCGGGGATAAGGAATTAAGGGAAAATCTATATGCCTTTGTCCAGGCCATTGCCCCTGTTGCAGAAGCTTCTGGGGTACTGTTGGCGATTCACCCGGATGACCCACCCTTTCCCATTTTTGGGCTTCCTAGAGTGGTAAGCACGGAAGAGGATGCCAAACAATTGTTGGGAGCCTATAAAAGTCCTAACAATGGTCTTTGTTTTTGTACGGGATCTTATGGAGTTCGGTCGGACAATGATTTGGCCGGGATGGTGGATAGACTTGGGGACAGCATAAATTTTGTGCATTTAAGAAGTACCAGACGGGATGCCGACGGGAATTTCTTTGAAGCCGACCATTTGGATGGGGACGTGGATATGTTCGGGGTGATGAAATCCTTGTTGGCCGAACAAGGAAGGCGTAAAAAAAGCGGGAGAAAGGATTTTCGCATGCCGATGCGTCCAGATCATGGGCATCAAATGTTGGATGACCTGACCAAAAAGACAAATCCGGGATATTCGGCCATTGGTCGTTTAAGGGGGCTGGCAGAATTGCGGGGATTGATGTTGGGCATTGAAAAATCTATGGAGCCATGAGTTTTATCACCGAGAATTTTTTATTGGAAACCGAGTTTGCCCAAGAGCTTTACCATGATTATGCCAAGGGCATGCCCATCATAGATTACCACAACCATTTGCCTCCGGATGAGATTGCCTCCAATCATCAGTTTAAGAATATAACCGAAGTGTGGTTGCATGGCGATCATTACAAATGGAGGGCCATGCGTGCCTTTGGGATTGACGAAAAATTTATTACCGGAAGTGCTTCCGATCAGGATAAATTCCTGAAATGGGCCGAGACAGTACCCAATACCCTGCGCAATCCCCTCTATCATTGGACCCATTTGGAGTTACAGCGTTATTTTGGCATTGACGAGTTGTTGACCCCAAGAAACGGGCTGGATATCTACCAGAAAACTTCGGAAAAATTACAAGAGGAAAGTCACAGCACCCGAGGTCTCATGGCCCAAATGAATGTGGAGGTACTTTGCACTACAGACGATCCCTTGGATAGCTTGGAACATCATTTGAGCGCCCGTAAAAACCAAAAGGGAACAAAAATGCTACCTGCATTTAGACCCGATAAGGCCTATGCCGTTGAGGACGTGAGAACATTTGCGAGGTTTATAGAACGGTTGGCCGACATCGTTGGGAGCTCCATCACCAATTATCAGGATTATTTGGATGCCCTAAAAAATAGGATTGCGTTTTTCCATCAAGCGGGAAGCCGCTTGTCCGATCACGGTTTGGACCAACTTTACTTTTTTGATCTTGGCACCTTCGATATTGAAATTCTGTTTAAAAAGGTATTGGCCGGAAAAGCTCTTGAAATCCAAGAAATCCAATATTTCAAGTTTGAGACGCTACACCACCTATGTAAGGAATATAATGAATATGGATGGACCCAGCAATTTCATCTGGGTGCCCTGAGGAACAACAATGAGCGGATGTTGAGCACCTTAGGGCCAGACACCGGGTTTGATTCCATAGGGGATTTTGCCCAGGCCCAAGCCATGTCCAAATTTTTGAACGAACTGGACAAGACGGACCAATTGGCAAAGACCATTCTTTATAACCTCAATCCATCCCAAAATGAGGTGTTTGCGACCATGGCCGGGAATTTCAATGATGGGTCTATTAAAGGCAAGATGCAGTTTGGTTCAGCTTGGTGGTATATGGATCAGTTGGATGGGATGGAAAAACAAATAAATACACTTTCCAATATGGGCTTGTTGAGTTGCTTTATTGGGATGTTGACGGATTCCCGAAGTTTTCTGTCCTTTCCAAGGCATGAATATTTCAGAAGGTTGCTCTGCAACATTTTTGGCAATGACATTAAAAAAGGCTTGGTTCCGAACGACATTCCGTTTGTAGGGAGGATGATTCAAGACATTAGCTATTACAATGCCAAGTCTTACTTTGATTTCGACGGGAGAAAAGCGAAGTCCCCAGATAAACAAACAGCGAATCAGAAATAAAAAATAAAAGAACAATCAAAAACCTTAAATCTATTGAAATGGGAAAAATCAAGATCAATTTAATTGCGGCTTTTACGCTCCTTGGCCTTTGTTTTACAGGATGCTCGGAGAAGGATAAAGACGACACCCCTTGGACATATCTGTTTGACGGGGAAACACTCAATGGCTGGAGTCAAAAAGGAGGCGTGGCGACCTATGAGGTTAGGGATGGCAGTATTGTAGGAATAACAAAACATGACACTCCCAATTCATTTATGACTACGGACGAGTTATATGGGGACTTTATATTGGAGTTGGAGTATTTAGTGGACTCCACCATGAACTCAGGCATCCAGATCCGGAGCAATAGCCTACCTTATTATTTGGATGGGCGCGTTCATGGGTATCAAATTGAAATAGATCCATCTGATCGTGCTTGGAGTGCCGGAATTTATGATGAAGGAAGACGTGGATGGCTAAATCCGTTGGAAAATAACCCAGAGGCTCAAGCAGCATTCAAACAAAATGATTGGAACCATTATCGCATTGAGGCTATTGGCGACACCTTAAAAACTTGGATCAATGGAGTGCCAGCAGCACATTTAATTGATGACAAAACAGCCGAAGGATTCATTGCATTGCAAGTGCACAGCATCGGAAAGGATAAAGAAGCTGGGACGGAAGTGATATGGAAAAATATCAAAATTTTAACCGATAGTCTTTCAAAGTATTCCAAACCAACACCGATAAAGCCGATCCTAACCAAAAATCAACTTACTCTTGATGAGAAAAAAAGAGGATGGCAGCTGTTGTGGGATGGAAAATCGACCGAGGGATGGCGAGGAGCGAGGTTGGATAACTTTCCAGAGCAGGGTTGGATTATTGAAAATGGAGTACTTTCCGTACTGGCTTCCGGCGGAGCCGAATCTACCGCAGGTGGTGACATTGTTACTGTGGATACGTATGGAGATTTTGAGCTAAAGGTTGACTTTAAAATAACCGAAGGTGCTAACAGTGGAATCAAGTACTATGTAGATACAGACCTAAATAAGGGTCCTGGGTCTTCCATTGGTCTGGAATACCAAATTTTGGATGATGCCAAACACCCAGATGCCAAAAAGGGGAACCACGAGGGAAGCCGTACTTTGGCTTCACTTTACGATTTGATTCAAGCTGATGTAAATAAACCAGCAAACCCTATTGGGGAATGGAACACTGCCCATATCATTTCCAAAAACAATCATGTGGAGCATAGACTCAATGGGGTAAAGGTTTTGGAATATGAACGGAAGAGTGAGGATTATCGCAAACTGGTATCCGAAAGCAAATACGAAAAGTGGCCCAATTTTGGGGAGGCGGACAAGGGACATATTTTACTGCAGGACCACGGGGATTTGGTTAGCTTCAGGAACATTAAAATAAAATCAATAATTCAAGATTAAGGCCATGGGAACTAGACGAAATTTCATCAAAAAAACAACAGCAGGAACCGCTGCATTGACAATGGGGGGATTGGTGCTACCCAAAATGGGATACGCCAACATATTGGGTTCCAATGATCGTATCAATTGTGCGGTAATTGGGGTTAGAAGCAGGGCAAAGGCCCATGTAAAGGCCATCAGTGCTTTTCCAAATGCAAAAGTGCTTTACAACTGTGATGTGGACGATTTAATTATTGAGGAGCACAATGCTTGGTGCCAGAAAAACATTGGATACGTACCCAAGGTGGAGAAGGATTTTAGAAAAATCCTTGAGGACAAGAATGTGGACGCTGTTTTTATTGCCACTCCGGAACATTGGCATGCCCCTATGTCCATCATGGCTATGCAGGCGGGAAAACATGTGTACGTAGAAAAACCATGTAGCCATAACGCCTATGAGAACACCTTGTTGGTAGCTGCCCAAAAGAAGTATAATAAAAAAGTGCAGATGGGTAATCAACAGCGCTCCGCCCGAACTTCACAACAGGCGGTAAAGGATATCAAAGAAGGAATAATTGGGGACGTCTATAAAGGGGAAGCTTATTATTCCAATAATAGAGGGTCGATCGGAAAGGGGAACATCATAGACGTGCCTAAAACCTTGGATTGGGATCTTTGGCAAGGACCAGCTCCGAGAACTGCTTATAAAGACAATGTGCATCCCTACCACTGGCATTGGTTCAGGGCTTGGGGTACAGGGGAAATTCATAACAATGGGACTCATGAGATAGACATTTGCAGGTGGGCTTTGGGTGTGGACCTCCCGGAAACAGTAACATCTTTTGGTGGAAAATATACCTATGATGATGATTGGGAGTTTGTGGACAACCAGCAAGTGACCTATGGCTTTAAGGGGGATAAGTTCATTACGTGGACAGGCCATAGCCGTGGAATAATGAAACCCGAACGCCCCGGGCGTGGAATAACCATATATGGTAGCAAGGGAAGCATTGAATTAAGCCGAAACTTTTATAAATTGTACGACCTTGCCGGAAACCCTATCAAATTAGAGTTTGAAAGAACTGCAAGTGCAACCACCAATACACAAGGAATTGGTGGACTGGATGTAGACCATGTTGGGAACTTTTTTGATGCTATTAGAGAGGACAAGGCAATGAATGCTCCAATAGCCGATGCAAGTATATCCACGATGCTTTGTCATTTGGGTAACATGGCCCAGGATGTTGGACATACTTTAAAAATTGATACAACAACCGGAAAAGTTCTAAATAGTGAAGCCGCCATGAAACACTGGGGACGTGAATATGAAAAAGGGTGGGAGCCCAAATTATAAGAAACTAAGAAATAATGAAGCGAAGGGAATTTGTCGCAAAAAGCGGTTTGGCCGTTACAGCTGTTACGGCAGCTAGTCCTGTATGGGGAGCCAATTTGCTTGGGAAGAAGGAAAAGAATATTAGGATAGGGGTCATTGGAACCGGCGATAGAGGAGGTGGTTTGACCCCCATTATTCAGGATATTCAGGGCATGGAGGTCACGGCTTGCTGCGATGTACTTCCATTTCGATTGGAAAGCGGATTGACCAAGGCCGGCGGAAGGGCCAAAGGATATTCAGATTACAGAAAACTCCTGGAGGATAAACATGTTGATGCTGTTTTGATCGCTGTTCCGTTTAGCGAACATTCCCAAATTGCCATAGATGCCTTGGATGCAGGGAAACATGTCTATTGCGAAAAAACTTTGGCAAAAGGGTATGATGGTATTCGGAATTTGATTCATAAAGCGAACAATTCAAAGACCATTTTTCAGACAGGCCATCAGTATCATAGTTCAAGGTTATATACCCATGTGGTTGATTTGATCAAACAAGGCAAGATTGGTAAAGTCATTGCTTTTGATTGCCAGTGGAACCGAAATGGCAATTGGAGACGCCCCGTCCCAGATCCAAAATGGGAG
This sequence comes from Flagellimonas myxillae, assembly GCF_023502235.1. Lineage (GTDB taxonomy): Bacteria > Bacteroidota > Bacteroidia > Flavobacteriales > Flavobacteriaceae > Flagellimonas > Flagellimonas myxillae. The sequence continues at coordinate 484,905 of NZ_JAMFLY010000002.1, forward strand.
CGCGCCATCAATTGGAGAATGTATAGGGAATATTCCGGTGGATTGGTAGCTGAACTTTGTTCCCACCAGATAGATTTTGTGAACTGGGTGCTGGAAGAAACTCCAGAAAAAGTGATGGGCGTAGGTGGCATTGATTATTGGAAGGATGGTCGGGAAACCTATGACAATATCCAGCTGATCTATAGTTATCCCAATGGAGCTAAGGCTACCTTTACCTGTTTGACAGGAAATGCCATGGGAGATTACCAAATAAAGGTCATGGGAGATAAGGGAAGCATAGTTTTGGATTATGCCAAAGCCTGGTTCTTTCCAGAAAAAGGATACGAAAGAGAGCTAGGTGAAGTGGATGGTGTTTCTGGAGCAACGGTTAATTGGGAAGAAGGAAAAGGTATTCCAATTAAAGCCGAACATCTCGATCCAAGTAAACAAGCGTTGATGGATTTTAGGGATAGTATCTTGACCAACGAGAAACCTATTTCCGATATCACCACTGGGGCCAATACAGCTGTTTGCGTTCAAATGGGCTTGGATGCCATGTATGACCAAAAGATTGTTCACTGGGATTTTAATTCGTAAGATCACTACGTCCAACTTTTTGGTAAAACAAATACATTTAAGCAAGCCGGAAACGGATTTGTTCAATACCTTGTAAGCCATAATCAACCCGCTAATACCATGAAAAAACCTTCTAGAAAATTATGGCTTGCCATTTTTGCCTTTTGTTCGATTGGAGTTTTCGCCCAGAACAGTGAACCTCCCAAGGTGGTCTTGATTACTTTGGATGGATTTAGATGGCAAGAACTTTTTACCGGAGCAGATTCCCTTTTGATTGCCAACAAGGAATATGTACACGATACTACCCAGTTAAAAAAATCTTTTTGGAGAGCAAGTGCCAAGGAAAGAAGAACTGCTCTTATGCCATTTTTCTGGTCTAAAGTTCCAACAATGGGTCAATTACACGGGAACCGTTTATTGGGAAGCAAAATGAACCTGACCAATACAATGTGGTTCTCCTATCCTGGCTATAACGAAATTTTGACTGGTGCAGCTGACGATGCCCGAATTACCAGCAATGACAAATTCAATAATCCCAATATTACGGTGTTGGAACGTTATAACAAAACGGAATCTGGTAAGGGAAAGGTGGCAGCTTTTGGTAGCTGGGATGTGTTCCCATTTATTGTGAATGAAGAGCGTTCTGGGGTACCGGTCAACGCCGGATTTGAATCGGCTACCAACAACCCGAACGAGCGGGAACAGTTTCTGAACAAATTACAAGAACAGATTCCCAGCCCCTGGGGTTCTGTACGATTAGATGCTTTTACACACCATTTTGCTTTGGAGCATATGAAAAAAGCTCATCCTAAACTGGTTTATATTTCCTATGGTGAGACCGATGATTTTGCCCACGAAGGAGATTATCAGGCATACTTAAAATCGGCTCATAATACCGATGGTTTGATCAAAGAAATCTGGGAGTATACCCAAAAGGATGAATTTTATAAGGATCAAACGGTGTTTATAATTTCCACGGACCATGGACGAGGCACCCAACCTTTACACACATGGACAGGTCATGGTTCTAAAATAAAAGGGGCAGACCAAGTTTGGTTAGTGGTTTTTGGCAAAGGGATTCCCCCTTTGGGAGAAGCTGAGGGCGAGAAACAATGGTATACCAATCAAATTGCACCTACTATTCTTGACATTTTGGATGTTCCAATCAATTCCGACGAAGTCAAGGGGGAGCCATTGAAATTCTAAGTTTTATTAATTTCTGATTATCATTTCTTGGTTTTTGTTAGTTGAAACGAGCGCCATTGGACTAAAATATTTGGCAAGATGCTACATAATATGTAGCTTTGCTATAAATAATGTAGCAAACTAGTATAAGTATGGCAATTCCAGTTCCAGGACAACCCGTAAGGGGATCAAAATCCGGAGCTCCGGTTATGGCGCTCTTAGATTTATTGGGACGTAGTTGGGCCATGGGTATCGTTTGGCATCTGTATAAGGGTCCCAGTACCTTTAGAAAGCTGCAGGAATATTGTGAGACCATTTCCCCAACCACATTAAATAAGCGTTTAAAAGAATTAAGGGATTCCCACCTTATTGTTAGAACAGTAGACGGGTATGCGCTGTCCCAACAGGGAAGAGAATTATATGAACTCATTGAACCTTTGGGCAACTGGGCAAAAGGATGGGCCAAGAATTTCAAATAAGTAGCAATGGTGAACAGAAGAATAGATAAACCACAGCCCACAGAATATCCGGCATATTCTTGCATCTATATGGATTTGATGCCAGATGATGGACAAGTGTTGGAACACTTATGGACCAACTTCCTTGATCTTAAAAAACTGGTATTGGATTTGAAGGAAGACCAGTTGCAATTTAGATATGCAAAGGGCAAATGGACCATTAAGGAAATCTTGGTACATTTGATTGATGACGAGCGCATATTTGCGTATAGGGCACTGAGGTATGCCCGCAATGATTCCACACCGCTACACGGCTTTGATCAAGATGCTTATGCAACTTATTCCAATGCCAATTCTAGAAGTTTGGATGACATTTTTGAAGAATATGAAACAGTAAGAAAAGCAACGATTTCACTTTTTTTGAATCTACCGGAAGATAGCTTTCTAAGAGGAGGTGCTGGAATAGATTATGACGGCAGTGTTATCAATAAGAGAACTGTTAGGGCCTTGGCCTATCACATAGCCGGACATGAACTCCGGCATATAAACATTATTAAAGAAAGGTACCTCAAAAGAAGCCTTTAGTTCCCCCACAATTTTAATTAGTAATCTAAATGAATGCAACTATGAAAAAGCAAGTGCATTGGAATCTTGTATTCCTGTTTTTGTTTGTGGGTCTTCAAACTGGACTATGGGCCCAAGAAGATTGTAAACCTGTAAGTCAGTTGAAACAGCTGTATATAACCAACAGGGATTTTAAGCAAACTGTGGACAAAATGTTCAAGAATGTCCACCCTTTACCCGATGGTTCCACCAATCCATGGAAGGGCAAGGATGTGGATGACCTATACGCCTTTTTGAACGAATGGTTCTATTTTCTTCCTATGACAGACGATGGTTTGGATCGAATTATTGAATTTTCGTTTCTATATTACAAAAACCCGGAGGGAATGCAGTTTATTTTGGAAGAGCCAGGTCTAGGTTGGTCTTTGGATTTTGTTGAGGAACGTGGCAAATTCATGGATAGCGAAGCTTCCACCAAAAAGGTGGATAAATGGTTGTCCAACCCTAATTTGGGCCATGAGGATTTTGTGTATCCCGAAGGTGGATTTACCTCCTTTAACCACTTTTTTACCCGCGATTTAAAACCGGGTGCTAGACCCATTACTGCTATTGATGACAATTCGGTTTTGGTGTCGCCTGCGGATGGGGTAATCAATATGATTAACAATGATGTCCAAATGGATTCCAAACTGCCCACCAAGGCAGGAATGACCTTAAGTTTGAAGGAACTTCTAGGCAATTCAAAATTCGCTGAAAAATTTGTCGGAGGAAAGGCCATGGCTGTTTTTCTATTGCCTACCAACTACCATCATTTTCATGCGCCCATATCTGGGGTTATGGTAGAATCCAACGAAGAAGTCGGGGATAGACTTTTTGGAATGCCGGACATTTTGGACATCATCAACGATGGTAATGTCGCATACAATAAAGATTACAGTGTTTTCCAAGATTTTAAGCATGGATATTACATTATTGACACCAAGGAATTTGGTCACATTGCCATGATTCCTATCGGACTCCAAACCATTGGATCGGTTGTGTTTGAAGAAAGGTTTAAGAACATCAAATCTACAGCCCCTGTACAGGTATATAAAGGGGATAAGTTGGGTCATTTTGCCTATGGTGGCTCAACGGTGTTGCTATTGTTCGAAAAAGGGAAACTGGGAGGCATCAATGTTAATTTGGGTCAAAAAATTGGGGATTTGCATAATTAAGGATAGATTTTGGTTGTATTTTGATTCATAATAAGTCAAATTAAAATGGACAAATCACAGCTGCAGTTTATACCATTGACCCTAAAGCATTATCAACAGTTGAGAGCAACTACCGAATGGGAAAAACTGGAGGACGGCCAAGTGGAATGGGCATTGCAAAACGATCTGTTCTCGGTCTGTGCGATTTACGGGGATCAGCCAATTGGAATGGGAAGGGTAGTGGGAGATGGCGCTATCTATTTTTACGTTCAGGATGTAATTGTTCATACTAAATTTAAAGGGAAGGGGATAGGTAGAATGATAATGCAGGAAATCGAAAAGTACCTAAATCAAACCATCTCACATTACGCCTTTGTGGGGCTTATGGCTGCACAGGGAGTAGCTTCGTTCTATCATCAATTTGGCTATTCCAAACGTCCAATGAAGGGTCCTGGCATGTTCAAAATTGTACAGAAATAACCCGGGAATTTAAGAAGTTAAATGACTACTTTTAGGAAGTAATTCTGTACCATGGAGTCTGAACTGTACAACATCTTCGGGAATCATTTTGAGCAGCCGTTGTTGGAAGAAATTAGGAGTGTGGGCAAGCTTGTGCAATATCCAGCAGGTGAAATGTTGATGGATATTGGCAATTATGTAAGAAGCATGCCTTTGTTGTTATCAGGAGCAATAAAAATTCTCAGGGAGGATGATGATGGTGATGAACTGCTACTGTATTATTTGGAACAAGGAGAAACCTGTTCGGTAACCATGGCATGTTGCCTTGGGCAAACCAAAAGTGAGATCAGGGCCATTACGGAAACCGAAGCCAAAATGATCATGGTTCCCGTGCAAAAAATGGAAGAATGGTTGGCAAAGTATAAAGGTTGGAGAAACTATGTTTTTGATAGTTATCATAGCCGACTCAACGAGTTGATGCAGACCGTTGACAGTATTGCATTTAAGAATTTGGACCAGAGATTGGTGGACTACCTAATAAAGAAATCGGAGGTCACCAATGATAAATGTATTAGAAGCACCCACCAAGAAATTGCATACGATTTGCATACCTCTAGGGTTGTGGTTTCCAGATTGCTGAAAAAACTGGAAAAGATGAAAAAACTGACTTTGCACCGAAACCATATTGAGTTGGTGGATCTTTAGGTTTGTGATCTAGGTTACTGTAAAACAGCACGAACTATCTTACATTTGCCCAAAGCCACTAAATGTTAGCACGGTATTTTCCCATTATATCCTGGATAAAGAGCTATAACCGCTCCACCTTTCTTAGCGATTTATCTGCTGGCACAACCTTGGGAGTAATGTTGGTCCCGCAGGGGATGGCGTACGCCATGATTGCTGGATTACCCCCTATATATGGTTTATACGCCGCTTTGATACCCCAATTGGTGTACGCGATAACGGGAACCTCAAGACAGTTGGCAGTCGGACCTGTTGCCATGGACTCCCTTCTGGTGGCAACAGGGATTGGAGCCTTGCATTTGGCGTCCATTGAGGATTATATAAGCGCAGTATTATTTTTGACGTTGGTTGTGGGGGGCATTCAACTGTTGCTTGGGATTTTTAGAATGGGATTCTTTGTGAATTTCCTATCCAAACCTGTAATTAGTGGTTTTACATCCGCCGCTGCAATTCTTATTGGATTGGGACAGTTGAAACATATTTTGGGCACGCAATTTTCCCAATCCAGTAAGGTACACGAGTTGCTCCAAGGGGTATTTGATTCTTTTGGGAACATTAATGCGTTTACACTTTTGGTGGGATTGATTGCCATTGCAATGATTCTGATCTTGGGGAAACTGAGCAAGCGAATTCCAATAGCCTTATTGGTCGTGGTGCTGGGCATATTGGGGGTTACTTTGTTTGATTTGGGTGATTTTGGGGTCCCTCTTGTTGGGGAAATACCGAAAGGCCTACCGATGTTTCAGCTTCCGAATTTTCAGGTTGTGGAGTTTGGGAAATTATTGCCCATTGCCATAACGGTGGCACTTTATGGTTTTACGGAAGCAATTTCAATTGCAAAAACAGTGGAAGAGCGGCACCCGGAATACGAACTGGATGCCAACCAAGAGCTAAGGGCTCTGGGACTTTCCAATCTGTTGGGTTCCTTTTTCCAATCCATACCGGTCTCAGGAAGTTTTTCAAGAACTGCCGTAAATGATCAAGCCGGGGCAAAAACGGGAATGTCATTGGTTTTTAGTGGACTTTTCATCGCAGGAACATTGCTGTTTTTAACCCCTTTGTTTTATAATCTGCCCACAGCGGTCTTGGGAGCCATCATCATGGTGTCGGTGTTTGGGCTTATCGATTTTAAATACCCATTAACGCTTTGGCGGCATAGGAAAGATGAGTTTCTTCTACTCTTGGCCACTTTTGTATTGACCTTGTTCATGGGTCTTATTGAAGGGATTCTTCTGGGGGTTTTACTTTCCCTATTTTTACTGGTGTATCGAATTTCACACCCCCATGTGGCTATTTTGGGGAGAGTAAAAAATACAGATTATTTTAAGAACATCGACCGCTTTTCCGAAGAGACCGAAGTGGATGCCGATAAACTAATTTTGCGATTTGACGCCCAACTGTACTTTGGAAACAAGGATTACTTTAAAAGGGAACTCTATAAACAAGTAAGGCTAAAAGGGAATAGACTTCAATATGTGATACTCAACGCGGAGGCCATCAATTATATAGACAGTAGTGGAGCGGTTATGTTGGAGCGGGTAGTCAAAGATCTTCAAGCCAAGGGCATCCAATTTTTTATCACCGGTGCTATTGGACCTACGAGGGACATTTTTAACAGTAGCGGCCTAATCGATATTGTAGGTAAGGAAAATCTCTTTGTGAAGACCCTGGAGGCCGTTGAGTTCTGTACAAATCAGAAAAAAAGAAGTAGTATACAGGAAAAAATATCCCTGCAGGCTAAAACCTAGGCTTTGTAACTTTGGTAACTGTAGGGAAATGGTTAGGAGCTTATTTTTGAATAAAATTTCAAGATTATGAAAATAGAACAGATATATACAGGATGTTTGGCACAAGGAGCCTATTATGTGGAAAGTGATGGAGAAGTGGCGATCATAGATCCGCTTAGGGAGGTGGAACCTTATATAAAAAGGGCCAAGGAAGCCAATGCCAAAATAAAATACATCCTTGAGACCCATTTTCATGCTGATTTTGTAAGCGGACACGTTACCTTGTCCAAAGAGACTGGCGCCCCGATAGTTTATGGTCCATTGGCCAACCCTGCCTTCGAAGCCATTATTGCAGAGGATGGTCAGGAGTTTAAACTGGGAAAAGTTACCCTAAAGGTGCTCCATACCCCAGGCCATACCATGGAGAGCACAACATATTTATTAAAGGATGAGACAAGAAAAGACCACGCCATTTTTAGTGGGGATACCTTGTTTTTGGGTGATGTGGGAAGACCTGATTTGGCGCAAAAAGCAGCCGACATGACCAAGGAGGAGTTGGCCGGCACACTTTATGACAGTCTTCGTTCCAAGATAATGCCCCTGTCCGATGATGTCATCGTTTATCCGGCCCATGGAGCAGGGTCCGCTTGTGGAAAGAACATGATGAAGGAAACTGTGGACACCTTGGGTAACCAGAAAAAAATGAACTACGCCCTTCGGGCCAACATGACCCGGGAGGAATTTATTGAGGAAGTCACGGATGGACTGTTGCCACCACCACAATACTTCCCTTTGAACGTAAAAATGAACAAGGAGGGGTATGAGGATATCGATGCCGTATTGGAAAGAGGTACGCAAGCATTGAGTCCCGAAGCTTTTGAAGCCGCCGCCAATGATACGGGAGCCGTGCTTCTGGATGTGCGCCATCAGGCCGATTTTGCCAAAGGCCATATACCGCGGTCCATCTTTATTGGACTGGGTGGTAGTTTCGCTCCCTGGGTGGGAGCGCTCATTGCCGATGTAAAACAACCAATCCTTTTAATTGCTCCTGAGGGAAAGGAAGAAGAAACCATTACCAGATTGTCAAGAGTAGGTTTCGATGGAACCCTGGGATATTTGAAAGGAGGCGTGGAAGCTTGGAAAAATGCTGGAAAGGAATTGGATGTCGTGGAGAGTATTGACGCCTCCACATTTAAGGAACGCTTGGAACAAAAGATACCAGTTTTTGATGTTCGCAAAGAACCTGAATTTTTGGCTGAACATATAGAAAATGCGGCCTTGACCCCTCTGGATTTTTTGAATGACCATTTGGCTGAATTTCCTTCAGAAGAAACTTTTTATGTACACTGTGCGGGAGGGTATCGTAGCATGATTGCTGCTTCCATCCTTAAAAGTAGGGGCATACACAACATGGTCGATGTGGCTGGCGGATTCAAGGCGATTAAGGAAGCGGGAATCCCCGTAACGGATTATGTGTGTCCAACAACTCTAAAATAGTATTCGAAATGGGAAAAATCTGTACATGGATTCCTTCGCTCTTATGTTGCATCTTTTTCTTTTCGTGCCAATCCCAACAAGAAACCACGGTAAAGAAAATAGACAAAGCTACCCTAAGGGCAGAAGCCGTTGATAAGAAGGCGCAATTGGTGGATGTGCGTACCCCAGGGGAATATGAAAAGGGTCATATTGGGAATGCGATAAATATCAATGTTAACGGCCCTAATTTTCAAGAGCAAATACTAAAATTGGACAAACAGCAACCCATTTATCTGTATTGTAAAAAAGGCGCACGTAGTAACAAGGCGGTTCAGTTGGCGAAAGAATTGGGTTTCCTGACTATCTATGACTACTCTGGTGGATACAATGACTGGATAAGGTCCAAATAAGAAAAGAATTCTCCCAAAATTTGAAATCACATAAAATGAAAACTGAACTTCAGGTCCAAAACCTAAAATGCGGCGGATGTGCCAATACTATTACAACCCAATTGTCAGACATGGAAGATGTTCGGGACGTACAGGTGAATCCCGATTTGTCCATAGTCATGTTCGAATACGATGATGAACAAACGGTTTCAAAAGTAAAGGAGAAATTAAAGACTTTGGGTTATCCCAGTCAGGAGGACGAAAATGGCGTTTTGCTCAAGGCCAAATCCTACCTAAGCTGCGCCGTTGGCCGGTTCGGAAATTAGGAATCTGTATGCTTGGATTTTCTGAATCCATAAAAGAGTTGCCCCCAAAATCTTTTGGGCATCTTCTCATCCCCCGGATACCCAAGTGCTATGGTTCCGCTGTCTTCAGGAATATGGTTCGTCTTAAAAATATAGTCCCATAAGCTTAAGCTTATCCCAAAGTTGACTCCATAGCGATTTTTAGGAAGTTCGTAAGAGTGATGGTACAAGTGCATTACCGGGTTGTTGAGAATGTACTTGAGCGGACCATAGGTAATCTTAACATTGGCGTGGTTTAAATGTCCTATGGCAATTGCAACAAAGTGAACGATAAAGGCCTGTTCAGGTTCAAAACCACCCAAGAGCATTACTCCGAAAGTCTTCAAAGGTTTGTAAAGAATGTTTTCCATCCAATGGTATCGTAAATGGGCGGCAAATCCCATTTCCTTTACACTATGGTGCACCTGATGAAATCGCCATAGTGCAGGAAAACGATGCAGTAGGATATGGGTAAACCACTGCACAAAATCCAATAAAACAAAAAAGACCAATAATTGCAGCCAAACAGCTTGCTCCGTGAGGTTTATTACTGCCAAACTTTTTGCCGTAATACCGAGCTTGCCAAATAGGAGTTCCAACATCTTGTAAACCCCACTTACCACGATAGCGAAAATGAAAAAATTGAAGAACATATAAAAGCAGTCCAACCAAAAGTCCTTTCGGAAAATCGATTGTTCCTTGCGCCAGGGAAATAGGATTTCCAAGGCCCAAACCACTAAAGAAATAACAATCAACCCCCAAAAATAATTGGAGCTCCATGGCACTTGAAACAGGATGGATTTCCAAGTCCATTGGGCCGTTCCCATAAAACTGTTTGCAAAAGTTTCTAGATACTCCATGACATCGTTTATTCAAGTTCGTACCAAACCGTTTGGTCTAGATTTTGTCTACGACCTTTCGCAACCGGGGCATAATTTTTGGCTAGATAGGTGAGGATAAGCTCCTCGTTATTTCCCAAATCCCAAAGATTTTGGGTCTCCTGCATCCAGCGAATGGTAGCTTCCCAACCGTCCCTGCTCATTCGATTTTGGGTTACCAATTTCGCCGAATGGCAGTTGGTGCAATTCTGGATGGTCACCCGCATTCCCTCGTCTTCAATAAAACCCGTGGTTACATGGATGCCATTTTCAATCTCATCATCAATGCTCACTAGGGGGGTCACATCTTCCAATTCCTGCTGTATTTCCGGAGGGCGATTGGCCCAATAAAACAAGCCTGAAAATAGTATTAAAAACAGCAACAGGAAGGAAAAAAGCAGTCGCGACAGGCGCCTCACCTGATGATCAAACTCCTTTTTCATATCATACCACTTTTACGGCAATTCGGTGACAGGCATTATTCAAATACCCCTTGGGATTCCACCCGGGCAAAACCATGGGTTGGCTCCTTCCGTTTTGATCCGTGGCCCTGGCCCAAACCTCATAATATCCTTTCTTTGGGAAATCGATAGTGGCCGAAAAATGCTGCCAGGCCAATCGATTTGCCGGTTTTTCCAGACTGCAAGTAATCCAATTACTTCCAAAATCTATCGAATACTCCATTTGGTTTACCTCGAGTTCCCCGGCCCAAGCATGTCCATTGACCTTTAGGGCTCGTCCGGCCTTGATCAAGGCCCCACTTTTTGGATGGGTGATCAAGGATTTAACGGGCATGGATTCGATTATGCACATGTTGGTATCTTCCACCTTGGTTCCAGGAGCAACATTTTCACAAGGGACGCGATACGAACTTCCGCCCATTTTGGCTCCGTCGTGCACTTTATTTCTGATACTGATTCGATTGACCCATTTACCGGAAGCGGAAGCTGGCCAACCCCCACAAACCAAACGTAGTGGGTAACCATGGGCCATGGGAATGTCTTCCCCGTTCATTTGAAAAGCCAATAAGGTCTCATCCTGAAGTGCTTTGGATATGGGAACTCCACGGGAAATAGGTTCTTTGTTAGGGTCACCACTTAAATGGGTGTCTGCGGCGTGATATCCAATATATACTGCATCAGATTTGATTCCAGCGGCCTCCAGAACGTCACGCAGACGAACCCCGGTCCATTGCGCACAGGAAACTGCACCCACCGTCCATTGGTTCCCTTTGGCGGGCGGGTCAAACTCACTTCGTCCGTTACCTCCACATTCAAGGGTAAGTTGGTAGGTGTGATGCTGGTAATTTGTTTTTAGTTCTTGCAGTGAAAATGTCTTTCGGGATTTCACAGATTCCCCATCAATGGTTAGTTCCCAGCTAGAGGCATCCACATGCTCAGGGATTTTTCCATTGTTTCGGATAAACATGTACTTATTGGGGGTGACAGGGTCATTCAACAAATGGGCCTGGGCCTCCATGTTCCAGGGTTTATCATTGAGAACCACCATTTCCTTGTCCTTGAGAAACCGTTCGAAGGGGTCTGGGTCTTGTAGAAATAGGGGGATATAATTCGGGGGAATCCTGTCAGCAAAAACAACTTCAGCACCAAGGGAACCCGCAAGTATTCCCAACAAACCTTTGCCTACGAATTTTCTTCTGTCCATGGTGTAACCTAACTTCTTCAATAAGCAGCAAAAGATAAGCATAATAGAAGTAGGTACAATTCAAAATTATTGCTAATTTGTGGATGTTCCCAACTAAAATTTTCCAAAAACCTGTGTCAACTTTTGTATAATAAAGCGCACAATATCGGCACAATACACGCATTATATCGGCACAATGTCGGCGTCCGGAGGTGTAGTAACGTCCTTCGTCTACTTTTTTGGTTACGTATTGATTATAGTTATACCTTAAAAAGGTCCTATAAGGACCTTGCTCAGATGTCAACTATTATTTCAAAATAAACATGGGGAAAGACCATTATTTACAGTTCAAAATTTTACTGATCAGTGCTGTGGTCGGTATCATTTCATTAGGATGTGAAAAAGAAACGGGGGAACCCAACGGAGGGTTGTTCCTGCCGGAAGGATTTAGGGCCACTGTAATGGTGGACAGTATTGAAGAACGTGTTAGACATTTGGCGGTAGGACCCGAAGGTCAAGTGTACGCGAAGCTTAGAAATTCAAACGAAAATTCGGCCATTGCCGTTTTGCAGGATGCAGATAATGATGGAAGGGCCGAAACTGTCCATAAGTTTGGAGGATACAGAAAAAAGCAAAAGTGGAGCTATGCAACGGCCATGCACGTTTATAACGGATATCTCTATTTCAGCTCCGAATTGGTGGTGTATCGCTATAAATTGGAGCCAGGGACCTTGGTGCCACAGGGAGAGGTTGAAGTGGTTTTAACGGACGACCATGAGCACGGGAAACATGAGCACATCGGAAAACCATTGGCTTTTGATGACCAAGGAAATATGTATGTCCCTTTCGGCGCTCCTTCAAATGCATGTCAAAGCCCAAAGAGAACACCCGGAGCCCCAGGACAAGATCCCTGTCCCGACCTGGAAAAACATGGGGGCATCTGGCGATTTGATGCCAATAAATTAAACCAAACCCAAGAAGATGGATACAAATACGCCACAGGAATTCGAAGTGTTGTGGCGATGGATTGGAACCCGGATGATGGGAACCTCTATATTGTAGTCCATGGACGTGACGATTTGTTGCGTTTATTCCCAAGCATCTACTCAGGATGGCAAAGTGCTTTATTGCCTTCGGAGGAGTTTATAAGGGTGGATGAAGGAGCGGATTTTGGATGGCCCTATTGCTATTTCGACCAACTTCAGGAGAAAAAGGTATTGGCCCCCGAGTATGGAGGGGATGGAAAAATTGTGGGTAGGTGTGATCAATGCGAAGACCCTATAATGGGCTTTCCAGGACATTGGGCCCCCAACGATTTGGTATTTTATCAAGGGGACCATTTTCCCGAACGCTATAAAAATGGAGCTTTCATTGCTTTCCATGGATCAACCAATAGGGCGCCATACCCGCAATCTGGATATTTTGTTGGCTTCGTTCCCTTTAAGGACGGGCAACCCACAGGAGAGTGGGAGGTATTTGCTGATGGCTTTGCCCGCGTGGATCCCATTGTAAGTGTAAGGGATGCCGAATTCAGACCGATGGGGATCGCTTTTGGCTCTGATGGCTCAATGTATCTGTCGGATTCGGTCAAGGGCAAAATCTGGAAAATTGTTTTTGAGGGAGACAAGGCGACCTTTGGCGAAAGTGAACTCGCTGCCATGGAAGCCAGAAAGGAACTATCCCATATTCGCACCCCAGATGAAATTGAGGATGACCTGACACGGGGTCAGATAATCTCTGGAGGTGCACAAACGTATTATACCTATTGCAGTGCATGCCATCAAAAGGATGGGGAGGGAGCTACAGGAAGATTTCCCCCATTGGCGAACACCGACTGGGTTACCGGAGACAAAGAACGCCTGATTGGTGTAACCCTCAATGGCATGGACGGCAGTATTGAAATCAAAGGAACCGTTTACAACGGGGTAATGCCGCAACACAGTTTTCTAAGCGATGCGGACATTGCTGAGGTACTTACCTATATAAGGTCGAACTTTGGAAACAATGCCAGTGCAGTTACCGAAGAAGAAGTTCGGGACGTAAGGAGCAAAACAGAAGCCGAGGAAGAACCTCATGATGATACTAACCATACTCACTAAATACAACCAACGATGAGAACAAATTTTGTAATCCGACTTTTATTGTTTTCCATTTTTCTGGTGCCTTTGTCGAAGATTGAGGCCCAGAACTATGACCTATTAATAAAGGGGGGACATGTAATTGATGCAAAAAACAACATAGACCGGCCTATGGATGTGGCCATTCTAGATGGAAAAATTGCCAAAGTAGCCACCAACATAGCCGCAAATACCGCAAAAAAAGTAGTGGATGCCAAAGGGTTGATTGTGGCCCCCGGGTTTTTGGACATCCACAGCCATAACTTTCATGGAACAGAACCTGGTGCCTATTTGAGCAATAGCTTTTCGGCATTGCCGCCAGATGGCTTCACCTTCAGAAGTGGTGTTACCACCATTGTTGATGCAGGTGGTGCTGGTTGGAGAAATTTTAAAATGTTCAAAGAACAAGTTATTGATCGTTCAAAGACCCGAGTGCTTGCCTTTCTCAATATTGTAGGCTCCGGGATGAGAGGTGGGGCCGTAGAGCAGAACCTGACAGACATGGATGCCAAACTGACTGCCATGGTGGCCAAGCAAAATCCCAAAACCGTTGTAGGTGTAAAACTTGCGCACTATTCTGGTTTTGATTGGACCCCAACAGAACGCACGGTAGAAGCCGGGACCTTGGCCAGTATTCCGGTAATGATTGATTTTGGGGGAAGTGATCCTGAACTTCCGTTAAAGACATTGTTCCTAGATAAACTTAGACCAGGTGATATCTTTACCCATGCCTATGCAAATGTAAAAGGAAGAACACCCATTGTAGATGCCAATGGCAAAGTGCGGGACTTCGTATTTGAAGCGCAAAAAAGAGGAATCATCTTTGATGTGGGCCATGGAGGTGGAAGTTTTGTGTTTGATCAAGCTATGCCCGCTATGCAGCAGGGCTTAAAACCCAATTCCATTAGTACGGACCTTCACACCGGTAGTATGAATGCTGGCATGAAGGATTTGGCCAATATCATGTCGAAATTCTTGGCCATGGGAATGCCCATCAACGAAGTTGTGGATGCAGTTACCAATAAACCCGCGATTATTATTCAAAGACCGGACTTAGGCAATTTAAGCGTGGGCGCTGTTGCAGATGTTACGTTGATCAAGGTCAGAAAAGGGGATTTTGGATTTGTGGATGTTCGTGGTAAAAAAATCAATGGTCCTGAACGCGTGGAATGTGAACTTACCCTTCGGGAAGGAAAAGTGGTTTGGGACATGAATGGGATCTCCAAAGAAAAATGGAAAGCTAACTAACTTTATTTTGATGAAGAAACAACATAAGATTCTACTTGCGATTTCACTGCTCTGTCTTGCTTCGGGCATTTTATTTTTGGTTACTGGAAACACCCAACTTTCCGGACCGTCATTGGTATTCTTCTTCCTTTTATTGGCCATGGCCTTACGCGGACACTCCTTTTTAAAAGGGTTCTCCTATACCATTTTAATTTTTGCAGCGGTTACATTGGCCATGTACTATCCAACCTATTTCCAGGAAATGGGAGGGTTCCAGTTCAAGACATTAATTGTACCCCTGTTGCAGATTATCATGTTCGGAATGGGAACCGCAATGAGTTTCAAAGACTTTATGGGGGTAGTGAAAATGCCCAAGGGGGTATTGGTAGGTTTGGTGTGCCAGTTTACGATCATGCCTGTTTTAGGTTTCGCGATTGCTACCATGTTCGCATTCCCACCAGAGATTGCCGCAGGTATTGTTTTAGTGGGTTCATCACCCAGCGGATTGGCATCGAATGTAATGGCCTATTTGGCAAAGGCCAATCTAGCCCTTTCAGTGACCCTTACTGCCGTCTCCACCTTACTGGCGCCGCTAATGACACCTTTATTGATGGAAGTATTTGCCGGTGAATTTGTGCCAATTGATTTTTGGGGTATGATGCTGAGTATTATCAAAATTGTGATTCTACCTGTGGCACTAGGGCTATTGTTCAATCACTTTTTCCACGGAAAAGCCAAATGGTTGGATAAGGCTATGCCCATTGTTTCCATGGCGGGAATTGCCTTTATTATTGTGATCATCACCGCAGCAGGTCGGGATAGTCTGCTTTCCATAGGAATCTTCCTGGTATTGGCTGCAATTATCCACAATATGGCCGGATATTTTATGGGCTATTGGGGTTGCAGGATTTTAAAGATGAAAGAACAGGATTGCAGGACCATTGCCTTGGAAGTTGGAATGCAGAATGCGGGGCTTGCCTCGGGCATCGCCCTAGAAATGGGCAAGGTGGCCACCATAGGTTTGGCACCAGCAATTTTTGGTCCGTGGATGAATATTTCAGGTTCTTCCTTGGCTACCTGGTGGCGCGAAAAGAGTCCGTTTAACAATAAAGAAAAAACAGAGAATTAAAACCATACAAATGAAAAAAACCATTTTTCAGCTTTGCAGGGCTTCCTGCTTGATTGTTCTTTTTTTGGTCCATGGGACCGTGAATGCACAGGCCACTTCCAAGGAACAGATATTATTTCTAACCCCGCAGTGGACCGGGGAGCGTTTTGAGGATGGTCGACCCAAAGTGGCCGACGATGTGCTGGAACGCATGAAAAAAGTGACCATTGAAGAAGCCTGGGGCGTTTTGAGGAACGAAGGGTATCACAATCAATTTGAGGGAGGATGGCAACCGCTGCATGATGATGTGGTAGTCGTAGGCCGGGCCCTTACGGTTCAATATATGCCCAATCGTCCGGACGTGTCGGAAGTTATCAAGGAAAATGGAAAAAAAGAGGGCCGAATTGGGAATACGAACTCTTGGCCAATCGACATGCTAAATGAAGGGGATGTTTATGTTGCCGATGCCTTCGGCAAAATAGTGGATGGAACCTTGATTGGGGACAATTTGGGAAATTCCATTTATGCCAAATCAAAAACTGGAGTGGTGTTCAACGCCTCCAGCAGGGATATGGAAGGGCTTTCCGAAATAGAGGGCTTTAATGCCTTTGTAAGGGGGTGGCACCCATCATTTTTGACCGAGGTAATGCTATTGGGAATCAACCAACCCATTCGGATGGGAGCAGCAACGGTTTTGCCAGGAGACGTGGTTCTGGCCAAAAAGGAGGGTGTGATTTTTGTTCCCTCGCACCTTGCAGAAAAAGTTGTGGTCACTTCAGAAGTGGTGCGGTTAAGGGACCTGTTTGGAATCTCCCGATTAAAGGAAGGGAAGTACACGCCTGGCCAAATAGACAACAAATGGACGGACGAAATAGAAAAGGATTTTTCAGGATGGCTCAAAGATCATATTGACGAACTTCCTGTGCCTAAAGAGCAAATTCAGGAGTTGCTCAAGAAAAGAATGTGGTAAATCAGTAAATAACTAAAATCAAAAACATATAAAATGAAAAAAGTAACGAATAGAAGATCATCATTGAAACGGATTGGCTTGGGGATAGCTGCCTTTTTTGGAGCAGGTACCGTATCAGCTCTTGCCAAAGAAAAAAAACCGGTTAAGGAAGTGGTTGGAACCGTGGTGAACGACCAGGATGTACCCTTGTTCTCTGGTTCGGTCAGACATGGAAATACCCTATATGTGGCAGGAAAGGGAGCCCATTTTGATGGGGACATCAAAGCCCATACCGACCATGTGCTAAAAGAAGTGGAAAAAGAATTGGTTAAGAATGGAACCTCCATGGACAAAGTTCTAAAGGTGAACGTGTACTTGGCCGATTTAGCGGATTACCACAAAATGAACGAGGTATATCGAGGCCGATTTGGGAAGAATCCACCTGTACGTACAACAGTGGCCACTTATGGCGGGGTTCCTGGAAACTCCCTGGTAGAAATAGATTGTATTGCCGCATTGGATTAACACTAACAAAAGAATCATGATTAGCAGAAGAAAATTATTAAAAACATTGTCCAGCATTCCCGTGCTAGGTGGATTGGCAGGGACAGGCCTATTGGTTCCCCAAATCGCTGGGGCCGAAATGGCCAAGCCCGCTTCGAGGAATTTATTCAAGGAATTGGGTCTTAGAACCTTTATCAATGCAGCAGGAACCTACACCTCAATGACGGGTTCCATGATGCCTAAAGAAGTTGTGGAAGCTTACAAGTTTGGAGCAACAGAATATGTAGACCTAGATCAATTGCACGACAAGGTGGGAGAACGTATTGCCGAGCTGTTGAATTGCGAATACGCCACAGTTTCTTCAGGTGCTTTTGGTGCCATGACTATTGGTTTGGCAGGAGTCATTTGTGGAATGGACCAAAAAAAGGTAGCACAATTACCGGATACCACTGGACTCAAAAACGAAGTCATCCTCCAAGAGGCGCACGACATTGGATATACACATGCCCTTTTGAATACAGGGGCCAAACTGGTGACTGTAAAGACCGCCAAAGAGCTGGAGAAGAAAATCAATGACAAAACAGCGATGCTATGGTTTTTGAACGCCAATACTGACCAAGGGGAAATTGGCTATGAAGAATTTGTTGCCATAGGTAAAAAACATGGAATTCCAACTTTTATCGACTGTGCCGCCGATGTACCCCCAGTCGACAACCTGTTTAAGTTTACCAAACTAGGATTCGACCTTGTTGCCTTCTCAGGAGGTAAGGGAATACGTGGACCACAAAGTGCTGGACTTTTATTGGGAAGAAAAGACCTTATCAAAGCCGCCCGATTGCATACTCCACCTAGAGGAACCACCATTGCCCGTGGCATGAAGGTAAACAAGGAAGAGGTGCTGGGAATGTTGGTGGCCTTGGAGCTTTATCTCAATAAAGACCACAAGAAAGAATGGGAACTTTGGGAAAGCCAGATAAAATTGATAAGCGATAGTGCCACCTCCGTTGACGGCGTGGAATCCGAGATTCACGTACCGCCACATGCCAACCATGTGCCTTCGCTTAGAATAAGCTGGGACCAGAACAAGGTCAAGATCACGCCCGAAGAGGCCAGGAAACAGCTGAAGGAAGGCCATCCTTCCATTGCTACCGTTGGAAACAAAGAGACCATAGGTATTACCACATGGATGATGGTGCCTGGTCAAGAGAGGATTGTGGCGGACAGGCTTAAGGAAATTCTGTCCAATGCGTAACTTTGGGAATAACCTAAAAGTTTAAACCAGACAGAAATGAAAAAGTACTTAGTTTTTTTATGGGTCCTTGCATTCTTTGCTTGCAAGGAAGGCCCTGAACATCATGAGGAACACGAAGAGCAAGCTCCAAAAGAAGTTATAGCGTCGGACTACGATCCAGAATCCAAATTATCCGACTTGAATATAACGTTGGGAACTCCCTCTTCCCCTGTGGCGAATTACGTGAACGTGGTTCGAACCGGAAACCTTCTGTTTTTGGCAGGGAAGGGACCTACGATGGCAAATGGGGAACTCATAACCGGAAAAGTGGGCGGGGACCTCACAGTGGAAGAGGGCTACGAAGCCGCTCGGGTAACTGCGATAAACCAACTCACCGTGCTCAAGGCCGAATTGGGCAATTTGAACAAAGTGAAACGCGTGGTAAAAGTTTTGGGGATGGTAAATGCAGTCCCAGAATTTGGCGATCATCCCGAAGTAATCAATGGATTTTCAGATTTGATGGTGGGTGTTTTTGGGGAACGCGGCAAACATGCTCGCGCGGCTGTTGGAATGGGATCACTTCCGCGAAATATTGCCGTGGAAATCGAAATGATCGTTGAGGTAGTCGACGAATAAAGTTTCCGTTTTAGATGTAATTGACCAAACCTGATATGGTCGCTGTGTAACTTTTGTTACCCGAAATGTCCTATTGGGTGGGTTATTTTTGGAAAAATTTTTCTCATGGAAGTGTTATTGCAACCTTGGCCTTGGTATGTGTCAGGGCCTTTGATTGTTTTGGTCATGGCCATCTTAATATTGATGGGCAAGCGATTTGGGATGTCTTCCAACCTAGAAACAATATGTTCGATAGGTGGGGCGGGTAGATTCACTGATTACTTTAAAACGGATATTAATTCCAAAAGATGGAGCCTGCTCGTAGTGTTGGGTGCGGTTATCGGAGGTTTTGTGGGAGCCAATTTTTTGACCAAAGATCAAAGCGTTGCCATTTCCCAAAACACAGTTGAAACCTTAAATGAACTTGGATTCGATAGCGCTGGAACTGCATATCTGCCCACAGAACTTTTTTCATCGGAAAGCCTAACTGATCCATTTACCTGGGTGATTTTGTTGCTCGCTGGTTTCTTGGTAGGATTTGGTGCGCGATATGCCGGGGGCTGCACCTCCGGTCATGCTATTTCCGGATTGAGTAATCTTCAATTGCCCTCCTTGATTGCCGTTGTTGGCTTTTTCGTGGGAGGTTTGATCATGATTCACCTATTGTTTCCTTTAATCTTTGGCTCATGAAAAATTTGGCGTTTTTATTGATAGGCACCTTTTTCGGCATTGTGATGTACAAATCTGAAGCGGCCTCTTGGTTCCGCATTTATGAAATGTTCCAGTTCGATGCATTTCACATGTATGGCATAATTGGTTCGGCAGTGATATTGGGAATTGTGTTTGTACAATGGGTTAAAAGGACCAAGGCGAAATCTTTTTTCGGGGATACCATCAAAATAGCACCCAAAAGCAAAACACTTGTGGCCAACGGAATGGGAGGTGTCCTGTTTGGATTGGGTTGGGCCTTGGCCGGAGCATGCCCTGGACCCATGTACACCTTGGTTGGGGCAGGTTATGTTCCCATTTTAGTGGTTATTCTAGGTGCCGTGTTGGGAGCTTTGGTATATGGGCTGATAAAAAGCAGGTTGCCGCATTAGTATTTGATACCCAAAAAAACATATTTTTGCATTCCATTTATGGAAAATGGCCCCGTAGTTCAATGGATAGAATAGAAGTTTCCTAAACTTTAGATGCAAGTTCGATTCTTGCCGGGGCTACTTTTACCACTTCAAAGGGATTTTTAGGAAATCAAAAAATATTGATATTCAATGTTTTACGATTTTTTAGTTTCAAATAACATCTTTTGAAACTATCCATTCGAGTTCACAAATCGTCAACATTTTTCTCTAAGTGTTTTCGTATTTGGAAATCGGTCTGTTTTAAAGTGTTAAACAAACTACCCATTGGTGATTTGACTTTCGTCTTAAACTAAGTTTAATTAAAAGACGAATGTCATGCGGACTCTCTCTACGTTTTCTATTCTATTTTGGGTATACACCAAAAGATCTAAGAACAATCAAGCACCGATCTACGCCAGAATAACTGTAAACAGAAAAAAGCTCAATATTAGCCTTAAACGACGGGTGGAAACTCATCTTTGGAACAACCAAAAACAACGAATCAATGGAACAAGTGAAAAAGCTCGAAATATTAATCAATATTTGGATGAAGTATACGCAAAATTGTTTCAATGCTATCAAGAACTTAGGTCAGAAAATAAATCAATAACCCCTCAAACCATAAAGTTGAGGTATACAGGTGACGACAAAATTGAGCAGTACACGTTACGAGACATTATTGAGTACCACAATGCAAGTATGTTCAAAAAACTGCATGGAAATACTTCTAGACTTTACCTAACAAGTCAAAAATACATTCTACTATTTGTGAAGAAAAAGTATAAGGTAGATGATTTCGAACTTTCAAGTCTTGACTATAAGTTCATACTAAATTTTGAAAGCTTTCTAAGGAATTACAGTCCACAGCATTATAAAAAGCGAATTGGCAATAACGCCGTGATGAAGCATATTCAGAGGCTACGGAGAATGGTGTCTTTGGCCCATCAATTAGAGTGGATTGACCGCGACCCTTTCGTGAAATTCAAACAAAAATTGACCCCTACTCACAGAGGATTTTTGACGCCTGAGGAATTGAAACATATAGAAGACCTGCAGATTAAATCAGCAAGATTGAAATCAGTAAGGGACTTGTTCGTGTTTAGTTGTTATACAGGAATAAGTTATATAGATGTAATGCAATTAACTAATGAAAGTTTGGTGTTAGGAATGGATAAAACATACTGGATAATGACACAACGGCAAAAGACAAGAAACGCAGTTAAAATTCCATTACTATCTAAAGCATCAGAGATAATTGAATGTTACAGATATGATAAAAGGTCTTCGATTAACGGGACACTTTTCCCAAGAATATCGAATCAAAAAGTTAATGCTTATTTGAAGGAAGTTGCGGAGCTCGCCAAGGTAAGAAAGAACCTTACTTTTCATATGGCTAGACATACCTTTGCCACTACGGTTACTCTAACCAACGGGGTTCCTATTGAGACCATTTCAAAAATGCTGGGTCATCGTAAACTGACCACTACACAGATATATGCCAAAGTATTGGAAAAAAAGGTTTGTGATGATATGCAGCTTCTAAGGGAAAAACTAGAACGGTCCTAAAAAACCTTCTATTTACGACCCTAGAAAAAACTATTGCCAAAGGTCTCTTGTATGAGCGGTACCAGTTTTAAATTACCATACTGTCCATAAACAAGATACTTCTATCAACAAAAATAGCGGGTCAAGTATATTTTTAAACCGCTATTGCTTATAGAACACATTGTTGTGCCCCATTTTTCTTTTTATTATACTCCATACAATGATTTACAAGCCTCTTCATAATCTACGTATGGATTAAGTTCTTGCATTTTCAAATTAAGCTTACGCCTTCTACTGCTCAGTGAACCAGTATTAGGATTTAATAAATTTTCAAGCTCATCATCAGTTGTTTGCAAAGCCTGATATTCCTGTATCAGTGCTCTTGTCTTCAATACCACATCTTGATGAGCAGCTTGTTCCTGGTCAAACGGAGGAGTAACTCCAAAAGGTAATTTATGAACGTGTCTCTTTCCAAATGCCCCTCTTGGTTGAAAGTCCTCAATGATCAGGTTAATTGCATTGCTGTTGAGTAATCCTGATAAATAGATCGCTTCATCTTCTGTTTCAACTTCTGCCCAATAAACTGTTTGATCTAATATCAGACGATCAGCCTCATACTCAGACAAATCAATGTATGCTGAACAAACTTTGCCCCCTCCAGCACCAGTCATAACAATATAACCTTCATCACTCACGTATTGCTGCGTTAATTTTCCTCTTACATCAATCAAATCAAATACAGTCGAAACGTCTCTACTATTAGCATCCAATTCTCTACAGATTTCTCGTAAAGTATTTTTGGTTACGGTACCTTTTGCGTTTATCTCATTCTGAGGAACCATTTCCCATTGACGGTCATCATTTTTTCTTATCGGTAAAAGAGCATTTTGAACAGTTGCAACATGAAATGGTGTCAATAAGTTAGAGGTGATGATATGAAAGAATAAACTTTTCGGAAGTACTCGTTCACTTAATCGGAAGGACTTATACTTCTTAGCATCTTTAACTGTAAATGCCAGCGGACTTGTTGTTGGGTCAATTGATTTGACACTGTAGAAATCGTTATTGGTTGTTGAAGCAACTTCATAAAACAACAAATTTCTTGGCATTATATCCGCTCCTTGTCTAAAACTGGCAGGGACAAAGAAACCTCCTGTAGACTCTAAGAGTTCTTGTTCACTCCATGCTGTTCTTTCTCCTTGTTGATTTCGATAAAATGTTGTTTGTTCTTTTGTTCCATCATCAAACACTATTGCTCCTGGAATCGGTTGAGTACTTGTTACGTCAGGATCTTTTTTTGAACCAAATAATATGACTGCATTATTTTTGAAAACATGTTCCTGCGTTTTCCACACTTCCTCAATATCGAGAGGAACGGGATTAGAGGATGTGAGGAACTTATACTTTCTAAAAGGGTTCTGATGGTGCCCGTTCAGAATGGTTTCAGGTACAATGCACCCAACCTTTCCGTTTTCAATCAAATACTTCTGAACAGCATGCAACAAGAATATAGTTGCTAATTCAATATGAAGGTGAGAAGATCCTGGAGGTTTAATATCAAAGGATTCAGCTTTGCGTTTTAAAATACTTTGGTACGGATTATCTGCAATTTTGCTCAAGGCAAGCCAAGGTGGATTAGATACAATGCCATTAAATTGTCCTGCAACTAATCCCGGCCTAAAACTATTCCTCAGAATATATGACCAAATACCGTTTCTTCCATCTCTGTTTAGTTTATCGATCGTTAAGATGAGTTCTTTTAAAAAACTCAGTACCTGTGCTTTTTGCTCATCTTTGAATTCAACCTCAAATTCTGTTATAGAAGAATCGAGATAGAAGGCTATCAAATCATCACTTACACTGGATTCTGAATTTTCTGATTGTTCAGTGGCGACAAGATAACTTCTATTTACAAGTGAATCGAACAGTCTGCTGTATGCAGGGGTTATCAAAAATTCAGGAAGTTCAATTGAGTATTCTGCAATTTTCAGAGAATAAACGCTTTCCTCATTGTCATTAATGTTGTTAGATACAGGTGTAATTGCAAATAAAGAATCCGCATGGTACACAGGTATTGAAACAGAATGAGATCCAAGTGGTTGTAGCCAATCAATCGTTGACAGAACCCAGTTAATTTTTGAAAGTATTACTGCCAGAGGGTCAATATCAAAACCTGTGATTGATTGTATTAGTAGTTGTAGTTTACGTTCATGGGAGGCTGATCCTTCATTCTGTTCAATCCTCTGTTTTGCAATTTCAATCGCTTCAACAACCATTGATCCTGAACCACAACACATATCAATTAACTGTAAAGCATCTGTTTCAGGAATGCCTTCTGCAACGTGTTCGACTAATTGATGTGCTAACCAACTTGGCGTCCATTCTTGACCAAGTAAAATCCTCTGGGATCTATGAGCTAACTGAGCCATCAATCTACCAAAGAGGTCTTCACCCGGGGTTGCTTTGAAATTGTATGCAACTAAATCTTGCTGAATTGCAAAGGCCACAGGCTTTATCTGGTCTAAATATGGCTCAGTATTTAGCCAGCCGAAATAATCATACTCTACAAAATTTTGAAGTCCCTTATTCTCAAAGAATGTCCCATCAAGAATTGATGTAAGCTCTTGTTCATTGGAACTTAATGCTTTGTTTTCTATGTAATTGGCACAGATAAGCTTACCTAATGTTTGGATGTACAATTCATCAACGTAAGTTGTGAAATCGAAATCATCAGAAACTCCTTCTTCTCTCAGATAGCTGACAAAACTGCACCACAATTCAGTTATCAGTTTAGAGTATTTAGGATTGTCTTCAAATGCCGATTCTACTCCTTCATTTAGTGTAATAAGATGCGATTGGCAGAAGGGGCTGTCAAATCCTAAATCTTTGGCAATTGAATAGGCAGTAACAGGTCGAGATCCTATACGGCCAAGATACTTACATAAAAACCTTACCAACTCGTTAGCAGTTCGGTCATTGACAACCGAACAGTCCACAAACTCAATTTCATTCAGGATAATGTTATCACGGCTCCAGGGTTCTTCCGAAGCTTGAGATAAATCTATTTCGTACGCATACCATCTAACAGTATCTGAGAGAATACCTATAACCAACTCAGGGTCATGACCTTTATTGACCAGACTTGAACAATAATCTTTGACTTGATTTAAACCAGTGTTGTATTTTGACGCAACTGTAAGATTACCTTCATATTCGATAGCAGTTAAATCAACAAGATTATCTACAAAACCAGTGCTTGACTTAGCTCCCTTATTAATCCTCACAGCCGATTCACTCCCTTGGATGTGTCTGATTACCCATTTAGGTTGATCTGGAAATATATGCCTCAAATATGAAGTAAAGCTATCCCGAACCACTTGTTCATTCTTTCCTTCCGAGATCAGTGAAATGCTATCAGTTAAACATTCCTTTGCTGCTTCAATATTTGTATTGGGTTCGCTCATTTACTGGTTCTTTGTTTTAATAATTCATGTTTTAAAGATTTCAGTTCAGCTTGCTTGGACTTTGTACTTTTATTAATACCAAGTTGTTTAATGAGAATTGTATCAATTCTATCAATCGTACCCTCATTATTTGTAGGGTCACTCACTAAGGTTTTTCCAAGATTCGACAGTTTTGAAATAGCTATGCCATCTAACTTTGGAACTGGAATTTTCTTGATTTGAGTAGCTTCCAATTTTAATGCACCACCACCCATAACTGTTCCGTATTCTTCCATAGCGACTACAAACCAACTGCTGTTGAATAGTGCAAGAGCTGAATAAATGTCATGCCCTGAAAGACCTTCTAACAACCAAATAGTAGAGAAATTTGCATCAATTACATATTTAGAATCCGGGTTAAGTCTCGTGATTGGATTTTTGCCATTAACTCTTGGAACAAACAGATCAGGAAGGTGTCTTGATGTTAACGGAGGAAGCATATACCAATATCTCGGAGAATCATTGGGCTTTGCTGGATTCCATTTTTTAGTATTTGGTTCAACTGCGGATAATTTCGGGATGAATTTTGGTTTATCATCAGTTCCTACATTGATTTTTTCCGCCAAAAGGATATGTTGGCTCAGGTCTTTTGGGAGTCTTTTAAAAGTAAACCTTTTATATACACCTGACTTTTTACATTCTTCTAAATTCTTTGTATTCAAGTGCTCCCTGATAACCAAAGCAATGCCTTGAATGTCCTTATTACTTATTGTGTATGAAGAATCAGACAGGTCGCTTTGCTTTCTTAGTACCTCCTTGAAGCAACCCGTGGGGATTGTTATCTGTTTTTGAGGAAATGGTGAATTAGGGACGGCTGAAACGCCTTTTTCTGTTTTATCAAGTACTGACATGTAAAAGAACATATTGGCACCTGTTCGTAAACCCTGACTAACATTCAGACCAATATCATCCAGTGAGACAAACTGTGGATTATTATCACCAAGCCAATCTCGTAAATGGGATGGTACTTTTAAAGTTTGTCTTTTTACTTTCGCTCGTGATTTGATTGGTTCTACTTTGTGATACCATTTCAGACTATCAAGTTTGAAATCTAATGCCTGTGCAAAGCTTGCAAGGTTTACATGCTTAACCCTAATAAATGCGTTTTGCTGTTCTTTAGATTTAATTAAGTTCAGAAAATCTCCTTCTGGAAGTTCCACACCCGGAAATAACTGCCCAATTAAACTCCCATTAACTCTCGCCTTTGAAAATATGGCGCAATAAGAAAACTGTTTCTTACCCCATATTAGAATTGACTTCTTTCTCTTTACCCTCTTTGCAACAATTAGTGTCGTCTTTACCTGTGCATCTGAAAACCATGTTGAATTTCCATCCTCAACAATTGATTCTATCTGAAACCATTTGAATAATATGTATTGAACTATTGCAGCGTATTCTCGATTCAACCATGTTTGTGGTACAACCATTGCTATTCTGCCTCCAATACTGGTCAGTAAAGCACATAGAATCCAAGAAGGGACGGCTAAATCAGATAAACCTGAATAAGAAGAAATAAGAAGCTCAAAGAGTTTCTTGTCCTGCGTATCTAAGTGTCCAAAGTAATCCAAAGAAGCAATGAGGTTCCTTTTTATTTCAGAAGTGTCAAGATTTTCGGGAGAGTTGTTTTTGTTATCAGAAATAGTCTGGTAACGAACATAAGGGGGGTTGGTAATTACAAGATCGTATTGGTGTTTGGCTAATTGATTGATAACGTCTAAATCAAATGCATTGCCCCTGATGACAGAAACATTTTGATTAGCCGAAAACCGTTGATTGCATTTACGCCAAACTACTTGATCTAATTCAACACCAAAGAACCTCTTTTGTATGTTGCTTTTAGGATTACATGCCCGCAACATATCTCCTGTGCCTACCATTGGGTCAATTATGCTCTTCGCTTTATTAAATTGTGCTAAATGAGCTAAAAGAGAAGCAACTGGACTACCAGAGAAATACTGGCCCAAGTTCTTTTTGTTTGATATGTCGTTTATTTTTGCTTCCAATTCTTAATATCCATTTAGATATGCGAGTTTTCCTGTAACTCGGTTTGTACTATTTTGTAAAATTGTTTGGCGTTCTTAGAAACAGGAATGCCGGTTTCCAAGCATGTAGTTATATATCTTGAAAACAACCGTTCTGGTTTTCTTTCATCATCATTGTCAACCCCATTGAAGGCTTTGTATAGAACGCTCTGTATTATTTCTTCTTCAGCTATAACAGCCTTTCCGTTTCTTTTCTTGGCCGGTTTATTAGCCTTGTTCAACAATAATAGCGGGTCTCCCTGCACTTTAATGCTTGAAGTAACCTGCTTAAAACTTCCTTGCACTTTGTCCAGAATACTGGAAAGTGATACTTTGAATCCTGCGGTCTGGAAAGCACCAACTAAAGCCCTCCATATTTCGGCTTTAGCCGAGTGAAATACCAAACTGAAAGAACCAGTGTCTTTTAAGGTTCTATGAGCTTCAGAAAACACTTCACTCATTAGACCAGCGTATTCTTCTATTCCTTTGTCCTGGGCTTTGTTCACAATGGCTTCTTTTTTTGCATCTGTCACCATGCCGAGCCATGCTTCGTTTATTTGATTGATCTCCGAATAGGGAATGTAATCTCCAAATGGGGGATCTGTAAAGACATAGTCTACTGAATGATCTGCAATTTTCAGATCGGTGCTACTCGAATTTACAACCTCCACCTTACTTTTACTGTTTGCAACAAGTTTAAAGGAGGCCGTAAATGTTTTGATCTTTCTTTTAACTCCTTCAAGAATGTTCTTTTCAACAGGCAAGTTGCTTATGTACAGAACTCCTGATTGCGCTCCGGTAATTACAAAGTCCTTATTGTTTTTCTTCACGACAACTCTTGACATTAATGTTGAATGTGAAGCATTGTAGCTGAGCAACAATAATCTTAAAGCGTTTCTTAAATCCTCCGGATACTCTTGGGTCTTATCCCAAAGTTTTGAAAAGACGATCAGATTTTTATCAGAGTAAAAATGATGTAGGTGTGTAATGCCTTTGTGATAACCTTTTCTGTGCAAGATTCCCCAATTCATAGCATAATCAGGAATCTGACCAACATTAAATTTTTCAGCCTTTTTCTTTTCTGCTTGTTGATCTGACTTAGAAACCTTTCGGTTCCATGTTCTCTTTCCTGTTCTTCCGTAATACCACACGGGTACTCGTTTCTTTCTTGTAACTCTCTCATTTAGAATCGGGTCTTGAATCTTTTCTGTACTCCTTTCTAAATTATTAACAATATCCCTATGATCACATTTTGGGCAATTAAACTCTTTTGTTATTTCTAAAGGGTCATGCTTTACAGAGTTATCCCAATAACTAACCTCCGTTTTACAAGAAGGACAAACCAAGATTTCCGACCATATAGTATATCTTAGAACCCCTGTTTCCCCATCAGGATCTGTTGCCTCATAAAGCCTACTCAATTCAGATTCCATTTCCTTTAGTAATTTCTTGGCTTCTCTTTCAAAAAGTTTATAGGATGGAGGGTTACACATTACTTGACCAATAAATGCGCCCAAAGAACTGATCTCATATAAGATAGCGTTGCGCCTTCCCCACACAGGCTTTATGTTCATTTTCTCGGTAGTTTCGAGCATGTCTTCAGTGGGCTGATCACATAATTTAACCGCTAATCCAGTAGTTCCGCTTCCAGAAAAAGGGTCTAAAACCGTATCACCAACATTTGTATGACAAGCTATATAGATAGCAATGGCTTCAGGTGATATCTTGGTCGGATATGGGAATGCATTATACAGAATACCCTTCCTGTTGGCCGGTAATGGGTTATTATATAAATTTATTAGTTCTTGCATAAATTAATTTCACAATTCAGGCCTTAGCAATTGGTTTTTTGGAATACTCACATTCCTTTTCTGCCACTTTCAAAGCATCCGTTGCTAAATCTTCATCTTTAACAATTTCATACACTCTATCAGCAAGCCATAATGTAATTAGCTCGTTCTGGTCGGCACTCAGTATTTCAGAGAATGTAATCACTTGCTCTCTTTTCGCCCTACGTTCACCTCTTTCAATTTTGCTGAGCATTGGTGTATCAATGTCCAGCTTACCAGCTACTTGTCTTTGTAGTAAGTTTTGTTGCTCACGCAACTCTCGTACTCGGTCTCCAAACTTATTCACAGTTTACATTTTATGACTTGTCAGATATTGACAAATATAACCGCTTTAAATAATCATTCAAAACATATGAGGTAAGAATAATTCTTAAGGAGTAATAGGAGTATTTGCAAAATGGGGCACAACAGTTTTGTGTATCAGTAGTAGCGGATTTCTACTCACAAACCTTTCGGTTTAGCACTAACCTTTGTTCTAAGTTTATAATTCCGCTTTAACACCTGAACCGCTATTACTTATACACCGCTTGGGCGTTCGTTATTTTATTCCGCATACTTGATTAGCAGTTCATCTTCCGAGTCGAACAATGTCAAGGCGTGCTTTATTTTTTCAAATTTTCCAATGTTATCGATATTTCCTTCAATGAAATATGTATCATTGATTTGTAATGCTTGTCTCGGGTTTCCATCAGTAGGATTTTTAGTCAACGTTATTTTTTCTGCAAGTTCAGTAGTAAAAAACGTCTCAGGTTGTAAATCAAATAATTGCCTGAAAACCTCTACATATAATTTAGCTACTTGACTGACTTCAATTTTTTGGTCAAAAAATATCGCATACTCAAGTTTTTTATGTTTTGGATCTTCTGCTTCAAAGATGTTTACTTCATTATTTTCGTCTCTGTCGTCAAGTTCAATTTCAGGCATTTTCCAAATTTCAAGAAATCGTTCAGAAAGTCTATCAAATCTTCTTTCAATCTCAACTTTATTCCATTTATCGAGTACTGAGAGATATTTATTTAGCCATAATCTACTATCCTTGTAACCTGCGTTGTCCAAATCCCTTTTATCTATAAAAGCCTTGTTTCCTAGCTTTCCATTATTGCCTGAAAGTGTTAGATTACCTATGGTATTGAGAAAATTTTCTTTAATGAAATTGTATTCATCCACTCCAAGTTCTGCCTTCCATTTCGCATCAGGATTTTGAGGAAAAATATGTTCGATTGTAATATCTGGGTTGCCTTCAATTACAACTGGTTCGTTATTATTATAATTTTCAAGCCTTTCTAGTAAATAAACTCTATTTTTTGATTTTATGTTGTAAACGTCTTTTAGTTTTAAACTCTCAATTACTTCTGTGTTTTTTGGGAAACGCTGTGAGCCTTTACGTTTTAATAGCCAAAATTGAATGGATTCCAAATAATTGTCTTTTTCCACTTTTTCATAAAGTGTCATAAAGATTTTATTAAGGGCATTAGTTGGCAATCCGAGAATAAATCTTCTCCACGTGAATGACTGAACAAACTCTAGTACACTAAGAAAAATATTCTTATCAATCAGCTGCTCAGCATAATCTTCATAGACTTTCATTAGAAACGGGTATGCAACATTTATTTCTAGTCGATTGATGTATTCCAATTGAATTCTGATGTCTTTATCAGCCTCGTTTTTTGGGTTAAGAAGCTTGTTGTAATATTTAACTAGAGATTTTATAGGGGCTAAATTTTGTTCTAAAACATCAATTTCCGATGTTGGGTATTTAGCTTTAAACTCTTCATATACTTTGCTCTTATTAGGTATTTTGTTGTTTACCAAAGTGAGATAATCTCTAATGAAATCAGATACTCTACTTTTGTTTGAGGTTTCTTCTTTCGCCAATTTTTCAATTATCTCCCAATAATTGTTGTATATCCTATTTTGGTCTCTTCTTTTTAGTCCCATTAGAATGTAATTTCTAATTAGGTCGGCTTGCGAGAGTTCAAGTCCTGTTGAATTTAGACTTTCAAAGATTCTTTGTGGGTCATCCTTATCTCTATCAAGTGATATTTCAACGAACATAAGTTTTGAAAGCCCTCTTAAAACAAATTCAAAATTTTCTTCGGTTATTCTATTTTTATAGTAATTGAAATTGTCTATCACTTTGGAAAAGTCATTGAACTCTTCGGATTCATCACTTCTAAGAAGATACTTTATTGCTTTATCGTTGTTTTCTGTTGGACGTAACTTTAGTTTTTCTTCTTCAGGTGCAAACTTGTTTATTAAGTACGTCTCGCTTATTTCATTCACGAGTGCTTCATCTTCCCTTTCCTTTGCCAGACGATATAAAGCAAGATAGATCAGTGTCAATGTTGTAAGTCGCTGTTGTCCATCAATTACCGTTAGTTCTTTGATTCGTGAAGAAGTATAAACATCATCGTGAACGTAAACGACACTTCCAATGAAGTGAGCATTCATTTTGTTACTTGTTCCAACTTCTAAAATATCATCTAAAAGTTGCTTGCATTGGTTTGTCGACCAATCATAATTTCTTTGGTAAACTGGAATTACAAATTGAGTTTTATTAGAAGATAAAAAATCTTCTACTTTAGTTTCGTTTGCTTTCATTTATTTGGTTAAGTTCTTTTTTAAGCGGTTGTTTTTAATTACGCCCAACGTACTTGTGTATGAAACGTAGCGTGCTAAAAGGCACTAACTTTTCGAATTAACACAGAGCCAAATTTTTATATTTTGTTTTTAATGTTTCTCTTTTTAAAAGCCAAATTAAAAATTTGACGGTCTTTTCAAATAAGCACAAACCTTTTGGCTATGCACTTACCAGCTATGTTTTATACACCGTGTTGCCAGTAGTATTTTATTCCAAATATTCAATTTCAATATTTCGGTCAAACATATGAAGAACACATTTAGTCAATTTTCCCTCGTTATGATAAACGGTTAATCCATAATCAGAAAATGAAGCTCCCATCTGGTCAGTTCCAAATCCAATTAGCACGATTTTTTCGTTGTCGGCAGACTGAATTTTCATTTGTTTTGGTGCCATTTGAACATTTGCTTGCCCGCCATCTGTATTGAAGAGCGTAACGGTCAGTCCATTACCACCTGTTATACTTGGCTCAACTTTTATAGCTCTTGGTGCTCCTCCGTGAGGTCCAGAAACTTTAATTCCATTTTCATATCGTATGTGGTCTGAAGAATGAAAAACAAATTCAAGTCCGCTATCTTCATTTTCTCCATCAGAGTAAAACTCTATCATTTTGTCTGGCGAACTAAATGAAAAAGTGATTTTTGCGATTTGTCCATTTTGCAAAAATAAATTACAACAATAAGGGTCATTACTATCAAAATCCGTATGGTTTCTTGTTTCTCCAATTGTCATCTTGAACATTGAAATCCCCATATTATTGTCTCCATTTCCTGAACTTGGGACTTTAACTAATTGAAGTCGGTCATTTGAGGTTATGAATACATCAAATTCATTTTCACTTTTTAATTCGGAATGAAGACTTGTGTCGGCAAATCTTACCACTGAAACTGTGCCGTTTGCCGTTTGCTTTTCTCTATTAGTTATTATTTGGGTTGTATTTCCAAAATCAATCTTTTTTCCACCTTTCCATATTTCATAGCGGTTAGGTTTAAAGTTAAACTCTTGAATATTTAATTTTTGGAACGGTTCAAATGAATCCCACATATTTTTTAATGTTTAATTTTCGATATGATTAGGTTTTGTCATATTACTGGCAACAGGGGAATATAGTTATTAACTAATATAGGAATATATCATCATTGATCATATGCCGTTAACATGTCTCACTTCTCTTCATATTTACATCCTTAACAGGGGCCCTTTTATTGGATTTAGCAGAAGAGTTGATTACAATTATTAACCCAGTCCCATTTCTGGTCTTTTTTAGTAGTATTGTAAACTCACCTTTTTTGGGACATTATATGTACGTGTTAACTAACTGAAATTTCAAGCACCCCAAATCTTACCAGGACTTACCTGCGCTGGAACCTGTTTGATTTTTGTAGTGTTCGGGAAGATAAGCGTAATTCAAAAATCAAATAGGGCGCCTTTACTTATGCTCTTTTGGAGTAGGGCTTTCCATTGAACTAATCCTTTCTTTTATTGAAAACTGTAGTGTTTCGCTGTTTCAATTGAGATTCTTTTAAAAGGACTCCTTTTCCTTAGTTAAAAACAGGGCACTTTTTATCCCTTTTTGACTTTGTTGCTACTTTGAAGTTGGGTGGCAATTCAAGATGTGTCATTGTCATGACAATCTTGCTTTTTCTCCCGATGGTCGCAAAAGGAAAAAAGAAAAATGAAACAGGAACACATCCAGTTCAGGTGCAGTATCTATGAGAAGAAGATGCTCAAGCTCAAGGCAAAAAGGGCTGGGCTCTCACTTTCCGAATATTGCCGTGGTTCCGCCCTTGGCCATAGCATCATCGAACGCCTAACCCTAGAACAATTGGAGCATTATTCCATGCTGGTGAAATACAAGAACAATTTCAAACGGATAAGCAATATGTTCAAAAAAAGGAATCCTAAGCTTGCCAAGGAAGTTGGGGAATTGGCCAATGAGATAAGAAACCACCTGCAAAACTTCAATAGATGATTGGGAAAGGAAAATCCATATCACATACAAGGGCTTCCATCTCCTATGGATGGAACCAAGAGAAGGAGGCGGAAATCATCCATAGCCAACATTTGGCTGGGGAGAACCCTAGGGAGGTTACGGAAGAATTTAGAATCGTCCAATCACAGAACCCGCGGACCAAGAAGAACACGCTGAGCTTTGTACTGAGCCCCAGTATCGAGGATGGAAAGCGACTGTCAAAACAGGAACTAAGTGAACTTGTCAAAAAGTTCATCAAGGCCATGGGGCTAAAAGAAAGGCAGGCCATTGCATTTGTACATCGGGACAAGGAACATACCCATATCCATTTATATGTCAACCGGATAGGATTTGACGGAAAGGCATACAAGGACAGCTTTATCGGAAAGAGGAGCCAACTAATAGCCCATAAGGTGGCAAGAGAAATGGGACTGACCACTGCAAGGGATGTCCAACACCAAAGGCTTGATAAAGTCAGACAGCTAAGAAATGAGATAAAGCAGGTACATGAAGAAGTGATACAATCGGAAAGACCGAAAAGTCTGGATGCCTATATCAAGTCAATGGAAGAAAGGGGCGTCAAAATAATTCCAAGTATCAACGGACAACAGAAACTTCAGGGCTTTCGATTTGAATACAAGGGACAGAACCTTAAAGGTAGCGAGGTACATCGTTCGATGTCGGGAGGAAGGATAATTGCCCAAATCTCAGACAGAATGAACAGTACAATTTCAAAACAAAAAGTCCCGGTATTAAATCTGGCGGGGAAAACCATCGAACTGGGCACCAATATCGCGATGGCCTTGGCAAAAAGCTTAGCGAAGAAAATCATAAAAAAGTCCATTGACCGGGGCATCGGAATCTAAAAGAAAAGAACAATGAAAAAATTGGATGACATCATGGAACTGCTAACGGACGAAATCAATGAGTTCCAGAATTCGATCAAAAAATTGGAAGGCCTATCAAAGGGCTTAAATAAAGTAAAAGTAGATACTTCAAAGTTGGAATATCTCCTAAAAGAACATCTAAGGAACCAAGAGAGCATTCAGTCACAGAATAAAAGAACATTGAATGGTATCAATCGAAAGCTGCAAAGGGTCAAGCTTATCCCCAAATGGTTGTTGGTGCTTTTTCTATCTCTGCTAATTATACTGAGTATGGTAATTGGATATTTGAGTTTCCAAGTGGTCCAATTGAATAAAAAGGAAAAAGCTGTCGCAATGAAAGAAAAAGTGGAACTTTAAAATCAACAGTAGGTTGCGCCCTTTTCCAATTTTACTGTACGCTTATCTCCCGGAACGCTATAAAATCGGAACAGGATCCATGCGCAAAGTTTTGGGGTAAGAAATGGGACAAGTAATCCACCAAAAATGAAAATCTAAAACCAAGATTTATCTTTTTAGGTATGTTTAATGCAATCATTTACCATCATTCGATTACTTTTATAATGACGGAAAAATAACACCATAAAAGTTCACAAATCGTCAACATTGAAATACATTGAAAGCTAAAAGCCTTTTAAATGAAGGGGTCTAGCGCAAAGGTTCGATTCTTGCCGGGGCTACGAAGTAGACGCGCAAAGGTGCAGAGCACCCAAAGCGAAGCTTTGGAATCGAGGTTCATGCCGTAAATCCATACGGTAATTCTTGCCGGGGCTACGAAGTAGACGCGCAAAGGTGCGGAGCACTCAAAGCGAAGCTTTGGAATCGAAGTTTATGCCGTTCATTCATACGGTAATTCTTGCCTGGGTTCCGAAAAGGGGATTTCTTAATCAAACCCAGTAATGCCCTAAACCAATTTTTGTTTTTGCCAAAAGTTTACTTCTTGTTAAGCTTGTACGAAGCCCTATACGGGTAGCTATCAAATGGCACTTTATCCTCCAATACCCTAGGGTCCTCCAACTGCTTTAACTCATCCATAAGTTGCATGGCCATTTTGTTTTTTATGGCTTCGAAGGCAGGGTCTGTGGCCAAATTGTTGAGTTGGTCGGGATCATCCTGGATTCGGTATAATTCCTCTGCTGGACGTTTGCCAAAAGACCAATTAAAATAGGGCTCAATACTAGGGGATCTCACATTTTCTACGAGATAGGTTTTGGTTGGGCCATTATCGCTATCGGAAAATGAATTCATGGGATGGGTAGCTCCATTGGGTACTCCGGCAGGCCAACGTTCCGGGTCAAAATTCCGGATGTATAAATAATCATGTGTCCGGATGCCCCTGCTTGGATAACCGTCCAACGAAGGTGCAGATTGTGCAGGGGTATGCCTTTCCCTTCCAAACACCACATGTGTCCTTAAAGAATCCTTACCGTTGACTCCAGAGGTAAGAATTGGCCGCAAAGATTTGCCCGTCATTCTTTCGGGAGTATTTACCCCTGCAAGGTCCAAAAATGTGGGCGCTAAATCAGTAAGCGATACAAAATCGGTAATGTATCCGTGCTTTGGATTGAGATTCTCCCCCATTTTAACCACTAAGGGAACCCTAACCCCCATATCGTACAAGTTGCCTTTGCACCTCGGAAAAGGCATGCCATGATCCCCTGTTACCACGATGATTGTATTTTTCAGTTCACCTATGCTGTCCAATAGTTGAATGGCTGCTGCCACATCAGAATCAAATCGCTGGACCTCAAAATAATAATCGGCAATATCTGATCTGATTTCAGCTACATCCGGGTAGAACCCAGGGAGCTTAATTTGCTTGGGGTCTATGCCCGAGGCTTCGCCACTTCCCTTTTCATAGCCTCTATGTGGGTCGCTTGCCCCAAGCCAAAAACAAAAAGGGGAATCGGAAGGCCTTGCGTTTAAAAAGTCTTCAAAACCTTCATATTTTTTTCCTGCTGGTAAAGATGTATGGTATCCTCCGGCCTTTAAGTTCCCAGGTCCCCAGGACTTTCGCCATGATCCAACATGGTATCCTGCATTTTCCAGCAATAGGGGATATACGGGGATCGTGGAATCCAAGGTTGACCAAAGATTGGCGCTTTCCCCCAAACGCCAAAATTGCTGTCCCGTTAAAATTGCGCTGCGGCTTGGCGTGCACGATGGGCTGGAAACGAACGCATTCTCGAAGAGAACTCCTTCCTTGGCCAGTTTGTCAAATGCTGGGGTTTTTACTACAGAATCGCCATACACTCCAGCATGGGGCCAACCCCAATCGTCTGCAATGCAGAATAGGATGTTGGGTTGTTTTACCTTGGAGTTTTGTGCAAAACAAAGGGTAGCTGGTAAAAACAGAAAAACGAATAATATGGTTTTTTTCATAAGAACCAGGGCATGAGATGAAAACCAAAGATTATGAATATCCGTAAGTTAAGGTTTTTGGATATTGCATTTCTGATTTTCCACTTCAAATTGTAGCTAGTTTTAGGAAGCAATATAAATGCCATCACTCCTTTTAAGCGACCTAGATGGGGATACTACTTTCATACAACCAAATGCCCTCAAAATTTCACTTTTCTTGGTTACCTTAGCACAAAACAGTTCCGAAATGGAAAAGAAAATTAAAAATGTGTTTGTGCAAGGGGCTATTGATCCCAATTTTATTGCTGATTCCATTGCCAAACATCAACATAAGACCCAAATAGGGGCCCATGATATCTTTTTGGGCCAGGTACGGGCCGATGAGATCGAGGGTAAAACCGTAAGTGCCATTGAATATTCAGCTTATGAGGAAATGGCCAATCTAAAGTTCCACGAGATTAAGGAAAGTGCCTTCGACAAACATGATCTTACCTGCATGCATATTTACCATAGTTTGGGGAAAGTTCCTGTTGGGGGCTTATGCCTTTTCGTTTTTGTGTCTTCCCCGCACCGGAAGGTGGCTTTTGAGGCTATCCGGTATGTAGTGGAGGAGATCAAGGCACAGGTTCCTGTTTTTGGCAAGGAACTTTTCGAGGACGACAGTTATCAATGGAAAGTAAACACCTAGGCGAATGGTAGATATTACCCAAAAACAATCCACCCATAGAACGGCCATCGCCCAAGCAGTGGTCAAGGTAAGTAAACAGGGAACCATTGAGGCCATAGAGAACGGTACTGTCCCCAAGGGCGATGTGTTCGCCATGAGCAAAGCAGCTGGATTTCTTGGGGTAAAAAAAACTGCGGACCTTCTTCCGGATTGCCATCCTTTGCCCGTAGAGCATTGTGCAATAGACTATGCAATTGATGGGCTGGAGATTACAATAAAAATTACGGTGAAAACCTTTTATAAGACAGGCGTGGAAGTCGAGGCCATGCACGGAGCTAGCATCGTGGCCCTTAACATGTACGATATGCTAAAACCCATTGATAAGGGGGTGGAAATACATCAAATTAAATTACTGCAGAAAACGGGAGGCAAGTCCGATATTAACAGGGCATAAATTCGCCTTTTTTACTTACAAAATTTTTGTCCTAACTTTAAGTGCAATTGATGATAAGCTCACAGCCATGTCCGGTATCAAGAGAGTCATTGTCGATTATAAGAAACTGACCCCCAGGGTACTTAAGCTTTTAGTGGAAAAGTATCCTGATGGATATGGGGATAGGGACATCATTAATTTTAAAATGAAGGGCAAGACCATAGAGGCTGTGGAGGTAGCTACATCCGATACCAAATATTTGGTTATGATCAGTTCCAAATTGCAACGTACCATGGCCAATTTTGATGAAGCGGATGCTACCATTCGCGGGGTGGATGCCATGGGCAAGAACCCGGATGGGGGTTTTGTCAGTTTAGAAGAAGAATGATTCTATTTTCCTCCCAAATTTTTTAGCATTTCCGAGGTGGTACTTTTTAAGTCGTATTTGGGCTCCCAACCCCAATCTTTTTTGGCATAACTGTCGTCTATGCTGCTAGGCCAGGAATCCGCTATTTGCTGCCTAAAATCGGGCTGGTACTCCATTTGAAAATCTGGGATATGGGCTTTGATGGTTTTGGCTATCTCCTGTGGTGTAAAACTCATACTCCCCAAATTATAGGAGGAACGGACCCGAATGGTTGACACATCTGCTTCCATGAGGTTCAGGGTAGCCCGGATGGCATCGTCCATGTACATCATCGGCAATTGTGTGTCTTCCTTCAAAAAACACTTGTAACGCCCATTTTCCAAAGCCTGATGATAAATTTCAACAGCGTAATCCGTGGTACCGCCACCGGGCATGGTCTTCCAACTAATAAGTCCGGGATATCGTACGCTTCGCACATCCACTCCAAATTTATTGAAGTAATATTCACACCAACGTTCCCCGGATTGCTTGCTGATACCGTATACTGTGCTAGGCTCCATTATCGTATTTTGAGGGGTGTTCTCCTTGGGTGTGCTAGGTCCAAAAACAGCAATGCTACTCGGCCAAAAAATCTTGCTGATTTTCCGGTCCTTCGCCAAGTTGAGCACATTGAACAAGGAATTCATATTGAGGTTCCAAGCACGCATGGGAAACTTTTCGGCCGTGGCGCTCAACATGGCGGCCATCAGGTACACCTCATCAATTTCGTAATGCATAACCACATCTTCAATGGCATCATAGTTGGTAGCGTCCAAAAGCTCAAAAGGGCCGGAAGCCATCAAAGCCTCACCGCCTTCCCGGATGTCACTGGCCACTACACTATCCGCGCCATATTTGGAGCGAAGCTCCATCGTCAGCTCTGTGCCAATTTGCCCGCAGGCACCAAGAATTAGAATGGGTTTTTGCATTTAAAATGAAGTTAATTGACTTTGGCGGTAAAGATAGCCTTTATTAAAATTTGTACATTCGCCTATGCGAAAATTGTCATGGATATTTATAGGCATAATGCTCCTTTCCGGCTGTAAGGAAAAGAATGCAGATTCTGGGGATTCCGCCTTTGAGGAAATCGTTTTTAACTATCAAAAAATGCCCCAAAGGGCGAACCTGAATCCTTCAGCTGCCGAGCTTTGCGAGGCTTGGACCGAATTCGGAATTTTTAATAGCAGTTTTGATGTTTTGTACAAGGCCAGAAACAACGAAGACCTTGCACTGGCTATTGACGACCTTATTGATAAGGAAAAGCTGCTTTCCGAATCTGAGTACCCTGGTGTTCTTGATGCCCTTGAAATAAAGAGTAGACAGCGGGTCGTAAAAACCTATTTGTTCAAGGTGAAATCACATATACTAAGCAATAGTGAGACCACTGAGCCCACCATAGAGATGATCAATGCCTACAATTCCATGAGGGCCCAATTTAATATTGTGGTCAATAGCCAGCTCGATAAAAAACTAATATTGGATGAACAGTAAACTTATTTTAGGACTTGTTTTATTGAGTTGCATTTTTGCTCATGGGCAATCGGATAAGGAACAAATCGACCAACTTCTGGATGCCTGGCACTTAGCGGCTGCGAAAGCGGATTATGAGGGTTATTTTTCAAAAATGACTGCGGACGGGGTGTTCTTAGGAACCGATGCCACCGAAAACTGGCAAAACCAAGAGTTTAGAGCCTTTTCCAAGCCCTATTTTGATCGTGGGAGAGCTTGGAGCTTTACTGCGGTGGAAAGGAACATTTATGTGAGTGAAACAGGGACTTTTGCCTGGTTTGACGAATTGTTGGACACCCAAATGAAGCTTTGTAGAGGTTCCGGGGTCCTAAAAAAAGAAAATGGGCAATGGAAAATTGCCCATTATGTACTTTCTATAGCCGTGCCCAACGATAATGTTGGGGAACTCATTGAACTTAAAAAGGAAAAGGATAGCCTTTTACTACTTCAGCTCCAAAAAAAATAGGTTTTATTCCTCTCCTTCCGGGGTTTCTTTTCTAGCTTCCAAAGCCTGCTTGCTCAAACTGGCCAAATTAAAGTTTGGGTCAATTTTAAGCGCTTCGTCAATAGAGGCGATGGCATCATCAATTTTAGTCTTGTCCTTGTTAAAGATGACCAAACCTTGGAGATGATAGAAAGCAGCCTTTAAGGGAACCTCATAAGGTTGTTGTCTTTCGTAAAAAGCGTATTTCATATCGTCCTGGGCATTGGCAATGCCATATTCAATATTTGTGGTCGCTCCATCGGTGTTCCCGGTCTGTATTTTAAGATCGGCCAATTCGTACGCCAAATAGGCTGAGGGGTTACGGGTGAATAGCACTTCAAAGTGCTCCAGTGCCCGCTTGGGTTGATTCAAGGATTTCAGAGAAACTGCTTTAACCTGTACCGCGAGGTCAGAATCATCCGCGTTTTTCTCAATTCCGATGGTATTTAGGGCTTGCATGTGCTGCCCATTGTTCATGTAAACGAAGGCCAAGGTATCTTTTCGCTGTTTGGACGGGGAAAGCACGTTCAAATGGGTAAGCGCTCCAATCACCCCATTGATGTCGCCTTGTAGGCGCATCTCTTGGTAATAATCTTGGTAGTGCTTTAAAAGCTCACTTTGGTTCTGTGAAATACCGTTGATGCCCGTGACTAAAAGCAACAACACAACAATCTTTTTCATTTGTCTTGGATTAGGTGCGCCAAAACTAAAAAAATTATTGGTATGAAGCTGTTAAAGAATACTATAAGCCCAAAAAACAAAAAGATGCCCGGAGGACATCTTTTTCAACAGCAAGTTTTTTTGGTTTAGAGGGCCATCATGGCGATGTCCTTATCCGTATGTTGTTTTAAAAGGCTAGCGTAGAACGCCAAGCTTTTAACGTCCTTCGACAAACAGGATTTTAGAAAAGCGCACAAATCCTTGTAAAACAGATTCACGGGCATGGTGGATACCACCATATTTATGGTTTTGGGGTCATATTCCCCATCATCTAGCACCACATCCATTTTTATTCGATGGTGGTGATAGTCAATTTCAACATCGGCGGCATTGTAATGTTTCCGCAGAATAGATCTATGTAATTCCTGAAATCTTGAGGTTATGTTATCCCTTGTACTACTTTTTGTAATCAAATTCTCCATCTCCATCAAGATTCTAACGGTTAATCTTGAATTTCCCATAACGCATGTAACTTTGTCTTATATAAAGTTAACGCAGGAAGTCATAACATATTAAAAATCAAGAGTTTAATTAACTTAAAATTATCTTAATTGTTGTGAAACCTTATTTTAGGGTGGTCAACTAAGTGTCGATAGGGGTGTAAAAGAAGTGTGATTTATTAAGAAAATTCTGGCTTAACACTATTTTTCCAGCTTGCCTTTTGGGGTTGTCCAGATATGTTGGGGCAGGGATTCCCAGTTTTAAGGCCTGTTCGGTATAAAAGTCCTTTTTTTGCGGATGATATGGATATACCCCGTTAAACAATTGATTCCAATACCCTTTTTCAAGGATGGTGCAGATCATCTGGATGCAGTCGTTCAGATGAATCAGGTTTATTGGGTCATTTCCGTTGGAAAGGCTTTCCTTACCGGATAACATGGTTGTTGGATTCCTTTGGGGACCTACCAATCCACCGAACCGAATCACGGTTGTCCTAAACGACGGATTATCCCTTAGAAGGTTTTCAACTTGCAATAGCTGGGTGCCTGATGCCGTACTTGGTCTTGGTATGGTTTCCTCCGTAACTTCACCACTAACATCACCATACACTGCCGTACTGCTTATAAACAGTACGTTTTCAACAGAAGCATTGGTAAGGGCATTTTGGAGCAATTTCATCTTGGCGACAAAACTCTCATTGTTTGACCCTCTCAAACGAGGAGGAATATTGACAATGAGCACATCAATATTGGATAAAAAGTCTTGAATATCGCCCTCTATTCGTGTTTCGGAAAGCAAAATCGAATAGGACTCGATACCTTCAGCCTTTAAGGTTGCCAGCTTTGTTTGGGTACTGGTGGTACCATATACCTTGTACCCCTTTTCAAGCAGTGTCTTGGCCAAAGGAAGCCCGAGCCAACCGCAACCAAGGACCCCAATTTTTTTATTCAAACTTTAAGGTTTTAATGACCATGATGGCATCGTTGAGGACAAAAGGCATTGGAATACTGGTCTTTGGCCTTTGCGGGACCGTAAATTCTGGATGGGAAAGCAGATCATTGGAAGACTCATATAAGGTTAGTTCCAACTGGTCATCCTTTGGAAAACTCAACTCCAATTCGGTATAATCGTTGTTGCTAATGTAATGGGTCACCAAGCGTTGGCCCCTGCTCGCCAAATAAGCATCGGAAAGGGATATCCCATTTACCTTTGCTGAGGTCAATTTAATATCGTTGGAATAGACCTCCAACCGATTAACATCCCTTTTTGGGGTAATGCAGAGTTCCAATATACGTTCGTTACCAACAATGGTGTCCAAAATAGTATCTACCCAAGGCTCCGGAATTTCCTTTTTTGGTGCTTCCTGCACATAGGTGAATCCCGTATTGTACTTGCTGGATAGCGAGCTGTATTCATCTGTGCCCACCTTTGTTCTTTCGTCACCCAAAAATTGCGAATTCCATCCGATTAAACTGTGGTCATAGGTGGCCCAGGTTGCCGAGTCATCATTGGCATCATAAACATATAACAGACTGCTGGGTTTCGGCCTCTCCTCGGTAAACTCTGAATTTATATGGGCTGAGATACCAAAGGCGAAAAAGAGAAATAGAAACAAATAGGCAAACCGTTCTTTGTTTTTGAGTCCACCCAAGAAAGGATAGACCAAGAAAAACAACAAGGTGGTAAAAACTGTGCTTGCCACCATCATTTTTAGGCCCAACCCAACGGGAAACATCTTAATAAAGGGTGCATGGATGAATACTGCCGGAAGGGTCAGGAAAACCAACAAGAGGGGACTTGGTTTTTCTTGGTTGATAAGTACCATCAATGCCGCAAGCGCTCCAAAAACTGGGACGGTAAAGAAACTTGCCCCTTCTAAATATAGACCCACTAGGCCACAAATAACCAACCAAAGAAAAATGGGACCCACAAGCAAATTGGCTGTTCCAGTTTTCCGGAATTTGTGGTATACCCAGAAACAAACGGACAAGGAAAGCATGGAATACATAACAATAAATGCATGTCCATTATAGGTAAATCCATGAAGCATATCATTGAACTCCCCGTACCATCCAGATATCATGGGCCAAGCAAAGTATCCCAATACCCCGTTGATGGCAAGGGCTATGAGCATGGGTACAAAACCTTTGAGGATATCCTTCAGGTTTAGTTGCTGTTTTTTTAGCCCGAAGACCAATAACAGTACAAATGCAAGTACCGCTAGCCCGAACATGGGCCAAATCCATCCGAAGGGATAGGATACCAACCTAAAAAATGGAAGGTTGAAATATATATAATCCTCAGAGCTCTTGAGTTTCTGTAGATCCGCATCGCTGAAGTGCTCCAATAAAGGCATCAAATAGCTTCCTTGGTGGGCAAGGGTGTTTCGGTCCAATCGGTCATAGTTGTCCAAGGCCGTGTGATAGTCAAAATGATCATCAATAAAGGCAAAATTAAAGCCCTCGATATCCGCATCTTCCCTAAAAACGGTGAGATCGGTATCATTGGGCAACATTTTGTAAATACTATAGGCCAAGGAATTTGCC
The DNA here is from genome assembly GCF_023502235.1 of Flagellimonas myxillae. GTDB lineage: Bacteria > Bacteroidota > Bacteroidia > Flavobacteriales > Flavobacteriaceae > Flagellimonas > Flagellimonas myxillae. The sequence goes on from NZ_JAMFLY010000002.1 coordinate 529,376, forward strand.
ACCGGATATTTTGGACTTGCCTTGGTAAATTCCTCAATCAACTTGGCATTGCCCTGATTGGTCTCGATCAGCATATAACTAGGGCCGCCGCTTCCCCGGGCCTCAAAGTTCAACACAAGCCCAACGTTTTTGGTCCAAGGGTGTTGGTTTACAAAAAGGTCGGCTCCATTTAGGCCCAATTCTTCCGCATCTGAAATAAGAATGATGATATCGTTTTTTGGAGTTTCGTTCTCAGCCAAAAAGGCCCTTATTCCCTCCAAGATGGTTGCCACACCACTGGCGGCATCACTGGCCCCCAAGGAAGAGTGGGGACTACTATCGTAATGTGATAATAAAAGCAATGCTTTTCCATTTCCGGACCCCCTGATCTTTGCCAGGATATTGGTGGCCTTGCTCAAATTGGCCCAATCCCCGGCTGTATAACCTTCTTGGGTTGTAGTTTCCAAGCCCATTTTGTTCAGCTCCGAGATAATGTAGCTTTTGGCCTTTGCATGACCAGGGAAACCTACTGCGTGGGGTTCTTTGGAAAGCTGTTTTACATGTTCCAAAGCCCTGTCTGTTGAGAACGCATTTGGAGCTTTGTCAGCATCGGTTTTATACTGCGGCATCAAGGCTCGAAAAGCCCAGTATACAGAGAAGATGAGCAGCAGTAGCGCAAGATTTTTAGAAAACTTCATAGTTTGATTAAGATGGCATGCAAAAATATGAAATCTAACCACCTCGATTGAAGATTATTTAAATATTTCGTTAAAAAACGCTATATTTATTAATCAACCCTAAAAGTAACTGATATGGCAATCAAGAGTTTTCAAGGTGTTCGATCTAAAGAGGCTTCAAAGAAGGAATATGACGCGCCCATCCTGGTGGAGGACTATATGACCAAAAAATTGGTCACTTTTTCACCCGAACAATCTATACTGGAGGTGATGGAGGCATTTGCCAAATATCACATTTCCGGGGGACCTGTAATGGACAAAAACGGTTTCTTGGTCGGGATAATTTCCGAGGCCGATTGTATGAAGCAAATCTCCGAGAGTAGATATTTCAATCAACCCATTTTGGACAAGAGCGTGGAGCGATTTATGACCAAAGATGTGCAGACCATACCTCACGACATGAGCATTTTTGATGCTGCTGGGGTATTCGATAAGCACAACCGGCGTAGGTTACCAGTAATGAAAAACGATATTCTGGTAGGACAGATCAGTAGAAAGGATATTGTAATTGCTGCCTTAAAGCTTAGTGCTCAAAACTGGAAGAAATAATCCCAAGCTACTCCCTTTTTACAATAATATAGTTGTCATTGTCCAAGGGCAAATAGCCTAGATCGTACACAAAATAGTAAGTACTCCCTTTTTTGGTGGTGTAGAGGTTGGTGATATACTCAAAATCGAAACCTTTGTCCATCAACCGCATTTTTGTGGTTCTGGTTTTCCCATCCTTTAAAGTGAAACTATCCAGGATACGGTAGTTTTTCCGAAGTCTATTATTGATGTTTCGGACAAGATTTTTGCTGTCCTTGTTCAAGCGGTTGTTATAAGCGTTCCTGCAATGGTCGGAACAATACTTTTTATCTACCCGTCCCACCAGCGCATCACCACATTCCAGACATTTCTTTTCGGACATATCAACTTCATTTACTCCACAACAATATCGTATTTTTTCAATAAACCAATAAGATTGTCCGTACTGAACTTGGTTTTTTTAAGATGGTTTTTGGATGGGTCAAGGTTAAGGTTGAAGGAAGAAGCAAGGTTGGCTCCATGAAGATTGGTCTGCTGAAAAATAGCTTTCTCCATATTGCATTCACGAAAGGTTACTTGGGACAAATCGGTCTCCGTAAAATCAGTTTCATTAAGAATACAGCTGACAAATAGGGTTCCCTTGATTGCTAGACCATAAAAGGATGAAAGGGTTAGATTGCAGCCTTCGAAACGTACCGAAACCAACAGATCGTTACAATCTTCAAAGCGCAGACCTACCAATTTGGAGGCTTTAAAAACTGTTTCCTTAAAAATAGTGTGCTTGATGTTGGCATTGGTCAAATCGCAATCCAGGAACTCGCACTCCATAAAATTCTGGTTGTCCAAAAAACCTTCGGAAAAATTACACCGTACAAAAACGCAGTTCTCATATTCTCCTTTTTCCAATCGGGTTTGGGAAAAATCCAGATTTTCAAAGGTTTTGTCAGCAATAATTGGGTTGTGCATTTTTACTAATTGCTATTCCGAAATTTTAAATTTGACATTCACCGAAGTCTCCACTTTGATTTTTTCAAAATCGATATCCAAAGGTTGGGCTTCGCCCGCGTCCATGGCCATGGTCTTCATTTCCATTCGGGGTTGGTTGTATCTGGGATAATATGGGGTGGATGTGTCCTGTATATGTATGGCCGACCCAACTTTTTGATCCAAGGGCGCTGTTAAAGCCTCCGCTTTTTTCTTAGCCTTGACAACGGCCTTGGATTTAAGTTCAAGTTCCAGGTCCTCCATCTTGGAATATTCTGTTTTTTCCAGATAGGTATTGGCGATGCCCAATTTTTCCAGGGCCATCAATACTTCTCCGGCCTTTTTGCCCGAATGCACCAATAGCGAATATTGTTTGGTTTTCAGTACATTTTTTTGTCGGAGGAAATATTTTTTGAAGTTGCTGCTCAAATCTTTAATCACCAATTGTTTTTCTAAATCGATACCAAGAGCTTTTAGGCTATTTGCCATTTTATTCTCTTGTTCCTCCACGGACTTACGTCCTTTGGAATCTTTTTCCTGGATGGTAATACTCAAAAATATTTTATCCGGGGTAACCAAGGTGTCCACTCGAGCCGAGGTTTCTAAATAGGGAATATCCAAAAAGTTTTTGGTCTGTGAATAGGTAGTCATAGTCAATACGATAAATAAGGATAGTGTTATAATTTTTTTCATGATAATGATTTTGATTCAAGCAATACAACTTCCATTCCAAATTTAAACTATAAATGGTGATTCCCGTATTTCAATAGGAAAGCTGTTGAGGTGGTTCCTTGGCAATTCGTTGCTTTCATCGTATTTTGAGTGTCTGTTTATCACGTCACCTTCCTAATTTCCTTTGAATGAAGTTTGTCATCGCTCCGGATAAATACAAGGGTTCCCTATCAGGGCCACAATTTTGCGATGCTGTCGAACAAGGCATCCAAATGGTCTTTCCCAAAGCAACGATCCTTAAAAAACCGCTGGCCGATGGTGGCGATGGCACCTTGGAAGTGGTTAAGGATTATTTAAACGCAAACCAACGGAGCGTTCGGGTGAAAGACCCACTGTTTAGAGAAATCGAAGCAAGCTATTTGCTCTCCCAAGATGGTCGGATTGCCTATATAGAAATGTCCGAGGCATCGGGGTACAAGTTGTTGGACCGATCAGAAATGAACTGCATGCATACCACCTCCTTTGGTACCGGCGAGCTAATTGCCGATGCCTTGCAGCAAGGGGCAAAAGAAATTGTACTTGGGATAGGGGGCAGTGCCACCAACGATGGAGGAATGGGCATGGCTGCTGCCCTGGGCTTTGAATTTAAGAATCACTTGGGAGAACAACTGGAACCGATTGGCCGCAATCTTGTAAAGGTTAAAGAAATTGATGTCCCTTCGCCCGAAGCCTTTCAAAATGTTATGGTGAAGGTAGCCTGCGATGTGAACAACCCATTTTATGGGCCAGATGGGGCCGCCCATGTGTATGCTGCACAAAAGGGAGCTTCTGCAGAAGAAGTGGAGTTTTTGGATAAAGGTCTAAAGAGTTTTGCCCAAGTATTGGAGGCAAGTTTCGGAAAGGATGTCCAACAGATTCCAGGAGTTGGAGCCGCCGGGGGATTGGGAGCTGGAGCTATGGTCTTTTTGGGAGCTACACTCACTTCTGGAGTAGATTTAGTAATGGAAATGGCACATTTCGACGCTGCTCTGGCAGATGCCGATTGGATCATAACCGGGGAGGGTCAGTTGGACCATCAAACTTCTTCAGGTAAAACCATTGCTGGGGTGATCAAGCTGGCAAAAGAACGCAACATTCCCGTTGCCGCTTTATGTGGCTCCGTTAATGTTTCGGTGGAGGAGATTCAAAGGATGGGGTTGGATTATGCGGTTTCCATTCTCAACACCATTGGCAGTTTGGAGGAGGCAAAGGCCCAGAGTTATGCCAATTTGGTGCAGGCCAGTTTTAATTTTGCGAAACTATTAAAAGTAAGGTAGAACCACAGAGGTTAGGTCGAGCTGTTAAGACCCAAGGCGCCAAAATAATTCAATACGTTTTATTCATCCGGTGTTCCAATCCGTATTTAACAGTTGCCCATTCACCGTCCAAAATGGAAAAAACCACAGTATCCCGATAAAGTCCTTGGGAATCTATACGGTGGTTCCTAAGAATTCCCTCCTGTTTTGCCCCTAGTTTTGAAATGGCCGTGCGGGAGGCAAGGTTGTGGTAATGGGTGCGGAATTCCACAGCAATACATTTTAAATGTTCAAAGGCATGTTGTAGCAACAAAAGTTTGCATTCCACATTCAGGCCCGTTCGCTGGTTTTTTTTGGCATACCAAGTCGCTCCTATTTCCAACCGTCTGTGTTCCGCTTCCACATTTAAATATCGAGTGGACCCAACTATTTCATTAGTTGTTTTATCCATAACCACAAAGGGTAGTGCGGTCCCGTCTTTTTGGTTTTCAAGAGCGGTTTCTATGTAAGCATCGATGGTCTCTTCCGAAGGAACGGAGGTAAACCACAATTCCCATAGTTTGCCATCTGAAGCGGCTTGAAACAATTCCGTTCTATGGTTTTTTTGGAGCGGAATCAGTTTGACTCTTGTTCCTTCAAGAGTGGTGGGTTGTAACCAGTTGCTCATAGTGTTGTTTTAGTTCCCAAAGATAGTTTTAAACCTTGTATTCGACCTGCCTGCCGGCAGGCAGGTACTTTTTCTTGCAGCAAAAACTCGAACTGACGGTTTTCAAAATGTTTCTGAGGAAGAAGTATCGTTTTTCCATTGTACATATTTTGAACGCATACAACTTCCACAAGGGCGAAATCCAGCTTTCAAGGCCTCTTGTTCTGTTGCAAAAAAGACCCGATTTTCCATGTTCATCCGCTTTCCGGATTTGCAGTGAAGGGAGCCATAAATCTTCAACTTCTTGTTGCCGCCCCATCGAATTTTTCCATTTTTAATCAGCAGCGCTAGCCCTTGATGACTCAGGTCTTTGTGATAAATCAATTTCCTAGGATTGTGCTGCTTCCCATCCGATTATGGCCGTTTTTCGGGTTGTATTCCATCGATAACCGCCCAAATCCCCGGATGATTGGATTACCCGATGACACGGAATCAGATACGCAATGGGGTTATTGCCGATTGCCGTTCCAACGGCTCTTGATGCCTTGGGTTTGCCTATTTCCTTGGCGATGGCGCCATAGGTGGCAAGCCCTCCCTTTGGAACTTTAAGTAGGGAATCCCAAACCTTCAACTGAAAATCGGTGCCTTTTAAGTGCAGTTTTATTTCGGAAATCTGGCTCCAATCGTTGGCAAAGATCATCAAGGCATTTACTTGGATTTGATCCACCAATTGCTGGTATTTGGCCTTTGGAAACTCCTTTTTTAATTCGTATAGGCCTTTTTCCTCATCCTCCACAAAGGCAACATGGCACAAACCTTTTGGCGTAGAGGCAATAAGTACCAAGCCAAATGGACTTTGCGCATAACTAAAGTTAATGTTCAGGTTTTCCCCATCATTTTTAAACTCACCTGGGGTCATTCCCTCTATGGAAATAAAAAGATCGTGCAACCTGCTAGTTCCGGAAAGTCCGGTTTCCATGGCGGTGTCAAAAAGTGTGGCGTCCGCCCCCCTCAGCATCGACTTCGCATGTTCCACGCTGGTGTATTGCAAGAACTTTTTAGGACTAACTCCGGCCCATTCCTTAAAAAGTCGTTGAAAATGAAAGGGGCTGAGGTGTACATGCTCCGCAATTTCGTCCAAGGAGGGTTGCTCGCGAAAATTATTTCGGATATGACCAATGGCCTTGGCAATTCGATCGTAATTTAAGTTGTCTTGTTCGTTCATGACTTTTGTTTTATAGCCCAAAAATAGGTTGATGACCCAGGGAACAAAACCCGATTCTTGCTGTATCCGCCTAACCCTTTATAAATTTAACAAGATGGGGGGTTCCCTTTGGGAGAATAAATCCAAAAAGGCTCGCCAAGGTTTAGTAATTTTATGAAATTCTGTAAAATTCCCTAAATGAAGCTTAGGAACTTTATTGGTCTGGTTTTGGTTATTTCCCTAGTTCTTGGGGGATTGATTTATTGGCGCGAATATACCACCAGGGACCAAGTCACCTTGCTTCATGTGCTGCTTTGGCAAATGGGTATCTGGTTGCCTTGGATTTTGGGATTTTTGACCTTGAAAGGGCTAAAAGCGAAGGTGCAAAACAAGGAATATGGATTTCCCCTGCTCTTAATTAGTGGTCTCGTGTTGATCGCCCTTCATTTTGGTTGGTTCTTTATTGTAAGCTCCACAGTTAGCCCATATCTGGATTTGCCAGGTTCTAAGTTTGGCGTCTACCGGTATTTCTTCGTGTTTTGGACGCTTATTGATGTAGGACTGGTTTGGTTTATAATTGACAAACTACGTACTTCCTTACCACAATTGGAGCAACAACCCATAAGGTTGGAGCTCACTAGGGGTGGGAACACCTATTTTTGCGAGCCATCCCAAATTCAGTTGCTAGCCGCCGAAAACTATTATACCAAATTGTTCACCACGCAAGGGGTGTTTGTAATGCGAAAGCCCCTAAAAGCATTTTTGGACATACTTCCGGTGGAAACTTTCCGCAAAATCCACAGATCGACCATTATCAACGTGGACTATGTATCAGAACTGGCACGAGGTAACGGCAGCACCTTGGAAGTGATCATGAAGGACGGTACCCGTAGACGGGTCAGCAAAAGCTTTGTCAAAGAGATTACGGACCTGTTCCGAAGCCGTACGTATTAAGACCATTCACTATCAAAATCCTGCCTGTTTACTGCAACCCTTATGGTTCCGCCTAGCTATTGGGTAAGTTTAGGAATCCAATTTTTTTGGGTGCAATCATCAATCATCTTCCTTCAAATGGATGCTACACTGCGTTTTCATTTTACAATTTGGATTTGTATTCTGTGTTCGGGAACATGGATCCATGGTCAGCAATTGCAATTCTCCAAATGGGATTTCGACGAACCCAAACAAGGTTCCCGCGGGGTTTCCATTGCCGATTTAGACGGGAATGGCCATCTGGATATTGTGGTGGCCAATCAGGTAGATTCGCTTTTGCAGCTTGGAAACACCATCTTTTTTAACACCGGCGAGGGTTTTACAAGGAAGGCCATTGCGAACAATACCTTGAAAGCTTGGAGCGAATCGGTGCATACGGTCGATGTGGACAATGACCATGATTTGGATTTGTTTTTCACTACACAATTCGGCACCCCGAATTTATTGTTTCTAAATGATGGAAAAGGGAATTTTTCGGCCGCTGAGAATGGTGAACTTACCTCGGACAAGACTAATTCCCCGGGTGCTTGTTGGTGCGATTTTGATCGGGATGGGGACCTGGATGTCTTTGTGGTGAATCGGGATGGGGAGGATGATGCGCTTTACGTAAACAATGGAAAGGGAAATTTTAAAAGAGAACAAAAAGGCCCTTGGGTTAGAAACAAGGGGGACGGCAGATCATGTGCTTGGGGCGATTTAAATGGCGACGGCCTTCCTGATCTGTATGTTGCCAATTTTGTGGTTAAGGAAGATGGAAGAGTCACCGGAAAACATAGAAACCATCTGTATTTAAGTACTCCGGATGGCATTTTGGAAGAACAAAATCTAGGTGCTTGGGTTGAAGAATTGAATGCCTCCTACGGCGTATCCTTTGTGGATTTTGACTACGACCAGGATTTGGACATCTATGTGACCAATGTGGCCCGTTCCGATGAGAATGCCCTATACGAAAACCAGGGTGGCGGTAATTTTTCCAAACTATCGGAAAGCGGGGTAGCTTACGAAGTAAGAAGACCTTCCAAGGGGCAGACCTGGGGGGATTTTAATAATGATGGCCAGCTAGACCTTTACATAGCAAATGGGACCGAGGGGTACCCCGAAATCCAGAATTTTCTTTATACGGGATCAAGAGGTGATACTTTCAAACGAGTGTATAACTCCCTTCCAGCCATTGAAGGCCATATATCGGCCGGGGTGGCATCCGGGGATTTGGACAATGACGGGGACCTTGACCTCTATGTGTGCAATTGGGGAGGAGAGGCAGAGGCCAACGATTGCTATATCAACCAAAATACATTGGGTAATTGGGTCAAAATTAAGCTCCGTGGGTTAGAATCCAATAGTTATGGTATTGGAAGCTGGGCAACACTAACGCTCTCGGACGGCTCAATACGTACAAGATATCTGATCAGGGAAACAGGCTATGGCAGCGAAAATGCACCAGAAATCCATTTTGGGATACCATCGGATACTGCAATTTCAAAATTAGAGATCTTATGGCCAACAGGAATCAAACAATCCAACGGTGAGCTAGAGGTCAACGCCACCTATCAAATTACTGAAGGAAAGGAAATTAAAAAACTAGAGGAATGAAAGAAGCCATTCAACGCAGGGACTTTATCAAACTTACTTTATCGGGAAGCGGGGCATTGCTATTGGGGGTGCAACTGGAATCGTGTATTTCCAAAAAATCGCCTGCGGAATCCTTTACCTTCTCTCCTTTGGTGAAGATTGATACCGATGGCTGGGTGACCTTGGTCGCCAAGAACCCGGAGATAGGGCAGGGGGTTAAAACATCGCTACCCATGATCTTAGCCGAAGAATTGGGAGCCGATTGGAACAAGGTAAAAATCGTTCAGGCGGACTTTGATTCAATTTATGAGGAGCAGTGGGCCGGTGGAAGCTATGCCATTATACTTAATTGGGATTTGATGCGTAAAGCCGGCGCCATGGTAAGACACGTGCTTGTTGAGGCCGCTTCCCAAAAAATGGGGTTACCCGCTGCCGAACTTGTAACCCAAAACAGCAAGGTGATCCACCAAGACTCTGGAAAAGAAATCCACTTTGAATCACTATTGGCTGAAGCTTCCCAAATACCACTGCCCGAGGAGGTGGAATTTAAACCTTTGGACGCTTACGAAATAGTTGGGAAACCTACCGTACATGCCGATTTGAATGCCATGGTTACAGGCCGGGCCGCCTATGGCATCGACATAAAACTGCCCAATATGCTCCATGCGACAGTTCGCAAAAACCCCGTTTTTGAAGGAGGAGTCAAAAGCTTTGACGATAGCGAAACCATGGCAATACAGGGTGTTCTTGCAGTACATGAATTAAACAACAAGGAATACGGAGGGCGATTATTGGGAGCTAACAGTCCCAATTTTGTAAACGGTGTCGCCGTGGTGGCTAATTCTACCTGGGCGGCCTTTAAAGGAGCCGAAAAACTTAAAATCGAATGGGACAATTTAGGCTGTAAACTAGAGAACTCAGAAGAATTGTTTGAGCGATTCCGTGCCCAACTAGGTGATACCACCATAGAAAGAAGGGACGGAGATATTGAGAAAGCAAAAAGAGAAGCGTCATCGTTCCATGAGGCCGTTTACGAACTGCCCTTTTGGGCACATGTACCGATGGAACCCATGAACTGCACGGTTGATTTTCGTGATGATGTTTGCGAAGTATGGGCCCCAACCCAAAACCCGGAAGCCTTACAAAATGGACTGATCAAATTGTTTGACCTACAACCGGAACAAATCCAAATTCACATCCCCCGGATAGGTGGGGCATTTGGAAGAAGGTATTACGTGGATTATGCCATGGATGCAGCAATCCTCTCCAAGAAAATGGGAAAACCGGTAAAGTTGACCTGGACCCGGGAAGAAGATGTTAAGCACGATTGGTATAGACCGGGGAGTGTCCAAAAAATAGCCGCTTCGTTGGATAAAGATGGTATGGTGACCGGCTGGCACCACGTCGTGGCCAATGCTTCTCGTATGACCTCCCTTGGGAGGGAAGGTCGCGTTGCAGGCACGGAAATTGACGAATACGAGTTCCCGGCAGGTTTTGTGCCCAACCTTCAATTGGAATACGGACATGTATTGAGCGACGTGCCTTTAGGCCAATGGCGTGCGGTTTCGGCTTCGGCCAATGCATTCCCTATCCAATGTTTCTTGGACGAATTGGCCTTTAAGAACCAGATGGACCCTATCGATTACTTTTTGAAATTTTTGGGCCCGGCCCGCATGGTCCCCGTGGTAGGTGAATATGAATTCGATAACGGACGATTTCTCCATGTGATAAAAAAAGTAAGGGAGAACAGCAATTGGGATGTCCCACTGCCCGAAGGGCAGGGCAGGGGCTTTGCCGCTCGTAAAGGAGCGGGATCCTTTATCGCCGAAGTGGTGACGGTAGAGGTAGAGGGTGATGAAAACATCAAAATTTTGCGCGTGGACGTCGTGGTGGACTGCGGTATTGTGGTAAACCCATCGGGAGCTGAAGCTCAGGTGGAAGGTGGAATTCTGGAAGGTCTTTCTGCAGCTATGTATGGGGACATCACCTTTAAGGACGGAGCAACGGAGCAGTCCAATTTTCATGATTATCCCTGGATTCGGATGCGGGACGTACCCGAAATCCATGTGGAGTTTGTCCAAAATGATTTACCGCCAAGAGGTTTGGGCGAACCGCCACTACCCCCAGCTATTCCGGCTTTGGCTAATGCCGTTTTTTCGGCAACGGGAAAGCGGGTCCGGAAGCTGCCTTTATCCAGGAGTTTTAAGGTGTGACCTTTGGTCCTATATTCAAGTCTTAGAACGTTTATATATCATTCAAACTCCAACGAAGTTTTTGTGAATGATAGAAAATGGATACTTTTAAAGGAGTGTCCAAAAGTCGCAAAATTTTTTATAGAATAATTGCTGCCTTGCTCCTTCTTCTGGGCGTTGCAATCGGTATTTATCTTATCCCAGATCTTATACCCCTATTAAAAAGGACACCTTATGAATTGCTCCATCCTAAATTACGCGTCAGAAATGAGCTAGGAAATGATTGGTTCTGGCAATCCATTGGTTGGTTGTTGGCTTATGTCATTTTTAGAACGAGCATTGGCTTTTACAGAGACAGCCAAAAACCCTCCTGAACCAGAAAAGGGAAATGGAAACAAGGCACTGGCAACTATATGCAAAGTGGGGAAAGCATCTTGGATTTTTATAACTTCAGGATATGTCGCTGATAAAATTGGCTAGGTCCATTTATGTTACCATAAAGAAGACCACGACCAAAGAGTATTTTAAGTTTGGTCTTTGGCTATGGATTTATGGGTTATCCTTCATGGCAATTTTGCTTTTGCTTTATTGGTTGTTCAACTTGTGAAATGCTCCATGAACCAGAAAAGGGATTGAAACTGGGTATTACTTCATTCAGGCACCTATATACAATATGGGACAAACGGACTTGAAGAGATTGAATATTACTGGTTAATGTTGGTTGGCAAAGTATCGGATCAAATTACATGGATGCCTACCCCTCTGAGTATTAAAAGAAGTCCTATAATAATGATGACGACCAAACCGAAGACAATTTTAATGTCACATGACAGCAGAGAATGGCTGTAATCTTTGTTTTCTCTATTGGATTTTATCAAAAGCCGCAACCATATCACAGCCCCTGCTCCAATGATCACACCTATAATCAAGTCCTTTGGGTTCATGCTTCGAAGATAAAAAACCCTCCTGAACCTGAAAAAGAATCTAGGGGTTGGGCTTCCTAGGGAAACGATATGCAACTACTTCTAAACGAATACATCCGTTTACAAACGAAAACAAATGATTAAGAACCGTTTCTTGCTTTTTGACACCCCTAAGTTTGCCCGTCGATGCAATGAAGCTCGATAGTATTAACTGTTTAACACGTAAAATTTAAATCATGAATTCACTTAGAAACAAAGTACAGTTGATTGGAAACTTAGGAAATGACCCAGAAATCGTATTGATGGAAAGTGGGAGCAAACTGGCCAAATTTTCCTTGGCCACGAACGAGACCTACAAAAATGCGGAAGGCGAGAAGGTAACGGACACCCAATGGCATAACATTGTAGCCTGGGGCAAGACCGCGGAAATTGCCGAGAGCTATTTGGAAAAAGGCAAGGAGGTTATGATCGAGGGCAAGCTGGTACATCGCAGTTATGAGACCAAAGAAGGTGAAAAGCGTTATATCACCGAGATAAAGTGCAATGAGCTATTGATGCTCGGCAAATAAGCCGGATTTACGGATAATCGAGAAAAAGGGGGCAATCGCCCCCTTTCTTTGTTTTTGCCCAATTTTAACTTTAACTTAAAGATAGACTGCGTAACAATGGGGGTGGTTGTACGTCTAATACAACAGATGAAGGAGCGATGAAAACTGTCAGATTCTTATTGGTGATTTTTGCATGTGGCCTAGCCTCTCCGGCTTGGTCCCAAGTGGATACCCATGTTCAGGGATTACGGTTTTATGAGCAGTTGGCGCAACGGGATGCTTCCTACGAGTGGGGACTCCACAAACTGGAAGCCTTGGACGAGCAGGACTACTGGACCGACCAACGTAATTATGAAAGACATTTGGGCAAAGCCAATTTTCCTGCCTATTTGGCCTATATGAAAGGGAAGAAAGAGGCGTATCAACAACATTTGGAGCAATGCGATGGTACATGTGTGCATAGTAGGTTGTTTTTGGAACGTGCCAAGGAGTATTTGTCTCTTTCCGATGCTGAATTTATGTCTTGGAGCCCTGCGAACAATGTAGTACAACATCTTCCCAAGAAAAAGAAACTGAAATAAAAAAACCGCCTTCAGGCGGTTTTTTTTATGCTACTTTCTTTAGAAGGTCAAAGCATGGACAACGTCCACAGCGTTTGCTTTCGCTCTTCTTATATTTTTTACAGCACTTGGTCTTGCAGTTGGTTACCGGGAGTTCCCGTAGCCTGGTCTTGTGCTTTTTGGATAGTTCCTTTTTCTTTTTTCCCATCTCTTATTACAAGATGGGCCAAATATAGTTATTTTAAATTAATCTAAATAAAGGAGTTATCAACAAAATTATTCCCCAGCCATGTCGGAGGCGGCACTTTCCACGGTCAATTGCTGGATATCCCTGTCAAATAAATACAGTCCTCCCTTGTCGTTTCCAATAAGGTTGATTTTATCCAATACCGTTCTGGCCAAGGCTTCTTCCTCCAATTGCTCGGCCACATACCATTGTAAAAAGTTATGGGTGGCATAGTCTTTTTCCTGAAGGGTCACATGGACCAACTCGTTGATGCTTTTGGAAACGAATAGTTCGTGATCGTAGAGCTCCTGGAACATTTCCTGCAAGGTGCCAAACTCTGTTTTGGGCGCTTTCAAAGCAGAAACATGGGCATGGCCTCCCCGTTCATTGACATATTTGACGAGTTTGAGCATGTGCATCCGTTCTTCATCCGAATGGCCATACATAAACCCGGCCACTCCTTCCATCCCTTGCACTTCAGCCCAACAAGCCATGGAAAGGTAAACTTGTGAGGACTCTGCTTCTATGCGAATTTGCTCGTTTAGAGCCTTTTCTAGTTTTTTAGATAACATGTTTTACGTTTTGAAGAAGTAAAAATACAAAATGGCCCCGATTCCCCGAGGTAGTCAAATGCGGTATCCTTAGAACCTAAGGGCCACACCCATGGTACCGGGTCCGAAATTAAGGTTCCAACTCACTTTTTTGGCTTGGGCATTGTACTTTTCATTGTATTTGGAGTCCAGATAGCGGTCTATGGATTCCACGATAAAAATACTGAGCAACGTACTGAAGGCCACATCCGAAACCCAGTGGAAATCGTCCATGATACGGGCAAATCCCGGAATCATTCCCACTGTATAAATACCTGCTTTTACCCAGGGGTTTTTAAACTGTTTGGCTATGGCATAGGCATTGGAAAAGGCCAACATCGCATGTCCGGAAGGAAAGGAGTCATAATTGAAGACTCGATCCAAGTGCAGGGGGTCGTAGGTGCTGGAACTGTCTCCACTTTTTGGCCTTGCCCTCCCAACAATTCGTTTGCTCACTTGCTGTAGAAATCCACCCGCGGTGGCAGCAGAGATCAAGAGAACGCCTGTGCGCCTTAACTTTTCATTTTTGGTAAAAAGACCGGCCAAATATACCCCGCCGGTGAACATATAGTTGTTGTTCGGGTTTCCAAATTCGTTTCCATAATCCTTTATGAAGTCAGGGACATCCTCGCTAAAACCGTTGGTCCAGTGGTTCAGTTCGTCATCCACCAAGAAAAGCACCGCCGTACCTGCTGCCAAATAACCAAAATTGGCCCAGTCGTCGCCTTCCCAATGAAAAGGCCGGGAGTAAGCATGGCCGATACCGCCAAAAACATTACCCATATCGTAGGTGAAGTTCTGCCAATTGCTGCTCTTTTGCGATTCAATCTGACCTTGGGGATACAACTGAAACCCTATTAATAACAAGAGACAAAGAATAGTGCGTTTCATAGCTGAGCGTTGAGGTTAGGGAATAAAAGTTAACTATTATTTCTTAAAAAAGGGATTTAAGCGTTTTATTGCGACTTATGCAACGCCAATTGAATTCGTTTTCTGGGTATGTCAACATCCAAGACCCGCACAACCACCTGTTGATGTAGGCTCACATGCTCGTTGACATCTTTAACAAAGGAATCTGATAGGTTGGAAATATGGATGAGTCCACTTTCCTTGATTCCGATGTCCACAAAACAACCAAAATTGGTAATGTTGTTGACAATCCCCGGAAGCAATTGATCCTTTCGGAGATCCGTGATTTCCTTAATGCTTTGATTAAAGGTAAATACCTTGGCCTTTTCCCTGCGGTCCAACCCAGGTTTTTCCAATTCTTCCAAAATATCCTCCAAGGTGGGCATTCCAATGATCTCCGTACAATAGTTTTCCAGATCAATACGCTGTAGCACATTTTTGTTTCGAAGGATATCTGCAAGTGGAACGCCTTGGTCCTTTGCCATTTGTTCCACTATCGGATAGCTTTCAGGATGCACGGCCGAATCATCCAATGGATTTGCACCTTCCTTAATACGCAAAAAGCCAGCGCCTTGTTCAAAGGCCTTTCCACCAAGACGCGGAACCTTTTTGATCTCTTTTCGATTTTTAAAGCCTCCATGTTCGTTCCGATAGGTGACAATATTTTCCGCAAGTTTTGGGCCGATTCCGGAGACATAGCTCAACAGGGAAACACTGGCTGTGTTGATATTGACCCCTACAGCGTTCACGCAACTTTCCACTACGGTGTCCAAGGAGGATTTAAGCTTGGTCTGGTCCACATCGTGCTGATATTGACCCACCCCAATGGATTTGGGGTCAATTTTCACCAATTCGGCCAAGGGATCTGCCAATCTCCGGCCTATGGATACGGCACCTCTAACTGTAACATCGTAGTTGGGAAATTCTTCACGGGCAATCTTGGAAGCGGAATATATGGAGGCGCCCGCCTCACTGACCACAAAAACCTCAATAGGATTTTTGAACGGAATGCGTTTCACCAATTGTTCGGTCTCCCGGGAAGCCGTTCCGTTACCGATGGCGATGGCCTCAATTTTGTAGGCGTCTACAAGGGAGCTAATCTTTTTTATGGCCCCGGAACTGTTGTTTTGAGGGGCGTGGGGATATATCGTTTCGTTGTGTTTCAGGTCGCCCTGCGCGTCTAGGCAAACCACTTTGCAGCCCGTTCTAAATCCAGGATCAATGGCCAATATGCGTTTTTCTCCGAGGGGAGCGCCCAGAAGCAATTGTTTTAGATTCTTGGAAAACACCTGAATGGCAGCTGCATCCGCTTTTTCCTTGGCGTTTTTTAAAAGCTCGTTGGAAAGTGAAGGGAATAGCAAGCGTTTGTAGGCATCCGCGATGGACATTTCTATTTGTTCGGAACAAGCATTATTGGATTTAATAAGCCTGCGTTCCATATTTTGGAGCGCCCGCTCCTCGTCAATCTCTATTTTGATACGGATAAAGCCCTCTTTTTCGGCCCTTGAGATGGCTAAAAATCGATGGGAGGGGCAACGGGACAAGGATTCGCTCCAATCAAAGTAATCCCGGAATTTTTGTGCTTTATCCTCCTCCTTTTTAGACTTGACAACCTTGGTTGTAATTTGGGCATATCGTTCCAACTGATTTCGAAGTTGGTTGCGGATATCCCCTCTTTCATTGACCCATTCCGCAATAATATGTCGGGCACCTTCCAAGGCCTCATCCTCATTTTGAATGGAATCGCCAAGGTATTGGGAGGCCACATATTCGATTTCATCCGTGCGTTGCCCCATGATGATTTTTGCCAAGGGCTCCAAACCATTTTTGCGGGCAGTTTCTGCCTTGGTCTTTTTACTTTTTTTGTAAGGAAGATAAAGGTCCTCCAGTTGGGTTAGATCTGTACAACTTTGAAACTTGGATTGCAATTCAGGGGTTAGGAGTTCTTGCTCTTCAACCGCCTTAATGATGGCTGCCTTCCTTTTTTCCAAAGCCTCAAAAGCAGTTTTATGCTGTACTATGGAGCCAATCTGGACTTCGTCTAGGTTTCCTGTGCGCTCTTTTCGGTAGCGTGCTATAAATGGGATGGTGCAGTCCTCATTTAAAAGCGCAATGGTGTTCACTACGCTTTTTTCGGGAAGCTGTGTACGTTGGAGTATGTATGGAATGAGTTGCATAAAAATAACATGGTTAAGAATTCAGCTTTAAGCCAAATCAGCGAAATGTTGACCAATTAATGCAAACTAGTTTATGGTTTCTCCGTTCCCGACACCTTCCTCATCCGGGTTTACAAAGACAAGCTTTCCATCTTGATTTTCGGTCATTAGAATCATGCCTTCACTTTCAACCCCGCGGAGTTTTCTTGGGGCCAAATTCACCAAAACGGTTACTTTTTTTCCAACAATTTCTTCAGGGGTGAAGCTCTCTGCAATTCCGGATACAATGGTTCTTGTGTCCAGTCCCGTATCCACTTTTAGCACAAGCAGTTTGTTGGCCTTGGACATTTTTTCGGCTTCCACAATGGTGCCTACCCGCATATCCAATTTGGTAAAGTCGTCAAAAGTGATGGTTTCTTTTTGGGGAGTGGTTTCCTTATTCATTTGCTCATTCGACTTTTTAGTTGCCTCCAATTTGGCCAGTTGGGCTTCAATTTCCTTGTCCTCAATTTTTCTAAACAGCAATTCGCTTTTATTGATTTGATGGTTGGATGGAAGGAGGGTTTCCTTTTCCGCAACACTTTGCCATGAAGATTCCACTCCACCTGACCCAATATTCAAAATATTCTTGAGTTTTTGGGAAGTAAAAGGCAAAAAAGGTTCGCTCAATACAGCCAATCCAGTAGCGATTTGAAGGGCCACAAACATGATGGTCTTAACGCGTTCCTCGTCTGTTTTGATGAGTTTCCAAGGTTCTTCATCCGCCAGGTATTTATTGCCCAAGCGAGCCAAGTTCATCAATTCTTGACTTCCTTCCCTAAACCTGTACCGCTCCACTGAACTGGAGAGGGTTGAGGGAAACTTTTTTAACGCCTCAAGGGTTTGTTTATCACCATCTGAGAAAGTAGCAGGTTCAGGAATGACCCCATCATAATATTTATGTGTCAATACTGCCACCCGGTTCACAAAATTCCCAAAAATGGCGACCAATTCGTTGTTGTTTCTCGCCTGAAAATCCTTCCAAGTAAAATCGTTGTCCTTGGTTTCCGGGGCATTGGCCGTTAGCGCATAGCGCAGTACATCCTGCATATCCGGAAATTCCTCAAGGTATTCGTGCAACCAAACCGCCCAATTTTTGGAGGTGGATAATTTGTTGCCCTCCAAGTTCAAAAACTCATTGGCTGGTACATTTTCAGGCAGAACATAATCCCCATGTGCCTTAAGCATGCTTGGGAAGATGATACAATGGAAAACAATATTGTCCTTTCCAATAAAATGAAGGAGTTTGGTGTCTTTGTCCTTCCAATACGGTTCCCAATCCTTGCCCTCGCGGGCAGCCCATTCCTTGGTGGAAGAGATATATCCGATCGGGGCATCAAACCAAACATAGAGTACTTTGCCCTCGCCTCCTTCCACAGGTACGGGAATACCCCAATCAAGGTCGCGCGTCACTGCCCGGGGCTTTAGCCCATCGTCTATCCAGGATTTACACTGGCCGTATACATTGGGTTTCCAATCGTTCTTATGACTTTCAAGAATCCATTCCTTAAGGAAGTTTTCGTAGCGATCTAAGGGTAAAAACCAGTGTTTGGTCTTCTTCAGTGTCGGAACTCCGCCGGTTATCGTGGATTTTGGATTGATCAAATCGGTGGCATTCAGCGAGGAACCGCAATTCTCGCACTGGTCACCATAAGCTTCCTCGTTGCCACATCGTGGACAGGTCCCGGTCACGAATCGGTCCGCCAAAAACTGTTTGGCTTCCTCGTCGTATAATTGCTCTGTTACCTCTTCGATAAAATCCCCTTGATTATATAGAGTCTGAAAGAAATCTGATGCGGTTTTATGGTGTACTTCGGCAGAGGTACGGGAATAATTGTCAAATGTAATTCCAAAATCCGCAAAAGATTGTTTGATTATTCCGTGGTATTTATCAATGATTTCCTTGGGAGAAACACCTTCTTTTTTAGCCTTCATAGGGATGGCGACCCCGTGTTCGTCACTTCCGCAAATAAAAGCCACATCGTGACCTTGCAAGCGTAGGTAACGGGAATAGATATCGGCGGGCACATATACCCCCGCCAAATGCCCAATATGGATTGGGCCATTAGTGTAGGGAAGTGCAGCCGTGATTGTATATCTGGAAGGTACTGTATTCTGAGGCATGTAAAAATCCAATTAAGCCCCAAAAATACTGATTTAGGAAAAGATGCAACAGGAATGCCCTAAAAAAGGAAACCTCCGAATTGTGCAACCTAATTGGGGTGGGGGTTACACTATCGGAGGATTCTGGAATTTAAATGTTACAACCAGTCTTACATGATCATTACGGACTTACTCAATTTTTCTTCGCCTACGCGGATTTGGTAAATGTATTTACCGGTGGCAAGGCTATCCCGCATACTTTCACGAATGTTAATTTCCGTGGAACCTTCCAACATCATCTCGTTAAACACGGTACCAACATTTTGACCTAGGATATTGTACAATTGGATATCCACGTGGGCGGCAACCGGCATTTCCAAATGAATATGCGGTGTACGCTCTGTTGGATAATAGGGTTTGTGCACAATGCGGGTCAGGGCATCTGGATCGGGGTCTGTACCATCGGGGCTGGGAGGGGTATCAGGTAGCGTTGGTGGGTCGTCGTTATAAACGATGTCCGGGAATTCAACCCCGCTACAATTAAATCCAAGATTAACCGGGTTATAGGGGTGGTCCAACAAATGTTGCTCCACCAGTGGGATGGGTACACAAAGCCATTCTGCCAAAACGGTGGCATACAAATCCCTAAAATCCATTGTGTATTCCAAGTTTCCTCGACCATTAGGATTGTTTAGGTCAGGGTGATCTCCCACAAAGGCACTGCCATTTAATCCTGAACCAAAGAACAGGGTAGGTGCGGCCTTACCATGGTCGGTACCATTAGATCCATTTTCAAAGATCCTACGTCCAAATTCAGAGAAGGTCATACTCAACACTTTTTCATCCTGTTCTGTAAAAGTCAAATCCTCATAGAAGTTGTTGACTGCCACAGAAAGATTGGTCATCAAACGTTCGTGGGCCAAAGGCTGGTTTCCGTGGGTATCAAAACCTCCCATGGAAATCATGTACACTTTGGTACCCAGATTACCTTTGATCAATCGGGCCAACAAGGCCAATTGTCTTGCAAATCCATTGTCTTGATATTCCACTTGGTTTTGCCCTCTTTCGTAGGCTTCATGAATCTTACCAGCGTATTCGTAGGTAGTATTCGCAACACCTCTAAGGAATCTTAATTGATCACCGTACATACAGTCACCAAACGGCGCATTTTCAAGATCATAGAACAAACCAGTTTCCGCAATTTCCTCCAACTGATCAATGTTGTTGGTCACGAATGCGTAGTTAGTTTCCTCTCCTTGGAAAATAAGATTGGACAGGTTTCCAATCTGAATGGCCGCAGGAGCTGGTGGCGGGTCAATCAAATAGTTAGGAAAACATTCCTCAAAATGCCTACCCATCCAACCTGTGTTCAAACCGGTAAATCCGGTTGTGGTTAGATCAGTGTTGGCATAAATGTCGGAACCTGTAAAATGGGACAAACTCTGGTTTTCGTACCCAACACCATGAACAGCTTTGAACTGGCCGTCTCCCCACATAGGCTCGAGGGAATTCATATAGGTGGGTACACCAAAATCATCGGTAAGTTTTAGGACCTTACTTTCTGGGATGTAAATGTTAGGTCTTGCATTAGCATAAGTATCGTATTGTTGAATAGGGATAACCGTGCTAAGTCCGTCGTTACCTCCCGAAAGTCTGATCAATATCAAGATATTATCAGTCTCTGCATCTGCAATGGCAGATGTAAATGGGGATGGTGCAGAAGCGGAAACGAGGTTGCTCCCTAGGAACATGGATCCAGAACCGGCAATACCCAAAGCTTGGATAAAGGAACGCCTGCTCCATGTTTTATGTTCTTGATCATGGCCATCGTGTTCTAGGCCTTTATATGGTGATGTATCGTGGGTATGGTGAGTATCGCACATGGGGTAGGGTTATTTTAGTTGAAATTCGGGTTCTCTTGATAAATGTCTGAGCAAAAGATAGACTTGTGAGGGGGCTGTGGGCCATACGGCCAATGTCCAACTTGGTGTGGCCCCACCTTCGTAATACGTTTCATCGACATCACTTCTAAAAGCGATGAGCGCCTTGTCGTATTCAGCATCGGTGAGCAGTCCTTTTGGTAACAGCTTATCAATAATAGGTCTGGCAATAACATCAGGATTGTTGCTTGTTAAGCCATCATTTCCTGTAAGTGCCAGGGCAAAATCCCTGAATTGTTCCGGATTGTCCTGGAAGAATCGTTCTAAAAATACTTCGGTGGTCAACCAACGTCCAATAATAAAATTGGTATTGATCCACTGTCTATCGCGCTGCCATCCGGCAACGTCAAAAGGATCAAACATGGTTTGGCCGATCAATCCTGCCGCATCTACAATATTTATTACGGTATTGTCGTCGTAAGCGAACCCAGTTTCTTTGACTAGGTGCATATATAAGTCAAATGGACTTTTGATGATTACCCCTATTGCATCTTCATCAAAAAAGTGTTGACTCTTAAACAATTGTCGAAGTACCGGAGCAATTTCAAAATTATTGGCAGTAAATGTAGCTGCCATGCCATTAATAATGGTCTGGGCATTGCCAGCATCGTCATCAGAATCTGGGTGAACAAAGAACTCGTACAACTTCTTGCAGATAAACCAAGCAATCTCATTGGCTCGCTCGGTAAACAGAATGTTGATTACATCATCATAATCCCAATTTCCGGTCTGTCCGAATATGGTTTTATTCTCTGTATTGAATTCCTCTGGATCAAAAGTAACAGGGGTACATCCTATTTCTCCATTGTTGGTGTAGCCCGAAATGGCCTTAGCCGTTTCGATGATGTCATCTTCGGTATAGTTGTTACCTTCTCCTAAGGTGAATAGCTCATATAGCTCCCGGGCGTAATTTTCGTTTGGATTGTTTCCCCTATTTCTTACCCCATCCAAGTAATACAACATTGCAGAAGTAAGACCAATCTCGCTAACAAAAGTCCTAAAGTTACCTAGGGCGTTCCGTTGTAGATTGTTGATATAATAATATAAAAAGGAATTACAGTTATATATATCTATTTCGGTAACAAAATGGTTGCTCCAGAAAAAACTGAGCCTATCCCTAAGATTGTTATCCAAAAGGGCATTTCCATAAGCGGTGGCAAATTCTTCCCTTTGTGCCCTTCGCATCTGACCTGCGAGATCGTCATCCTCCGGATAATCCGCGTTGGTCCAGTCCGCCCATGTGGGCGCTGCTGTAGGGGGAGTGGCCAAGGCTTGATCCACCAAGTTGTCCACTAGGGTATCCGCTGTCTGTCCCACAGCGGCGTTGATTGTTTCTACCGAGGCGCTAAAGCCAAGCCTCCGGTACAAATGGGCAGCACGCAACTCATCCAATGGAGTAGTGTACGGCGCCAAAGTTGAGGAATTACAATTGATAAAGTACTCCATAGCAATGTTCGGCGTTAATTAGGTCCATAGTTTTGGGGCAACTATATGTTTAGCTAACGTTGGGTGTGGTTCAGTTGAGCAAACAAATTACAACCTAAACGCTGTTTTTGCCGTGAACTGCCAAAATTTTCGATGAACTGCACATATTTTTTAATATTTTTCAAAATTGATGGGGAAACACAACGAATTTGGAAGGCTGGGAGAGCAGATGGCCGTGGATTTCTTGTTAAAGAACGGTTACGAGATTTGCGAAAGAAACTTTCGCTATCAAAAGGCCGAAATTGACATCATTGCAAGAAAGGATGGTTTTTTGGTCATCGTGGAGGTAAAATCAAGAACCGGTGGCTTTACTGAAGAAATTTCCCAAACTATAAGCAAAAAAAAGATTTCACTATTGGTAATGGCGGCTGATTACTACATAGAGAATAATGGTATAAATGAAGAGGTTCGTTTCGATTTGATCATCATAATCCAAAAAAAAGGAGGGTTAAATTTGGAACATGTTAAAAATGCGTTCTATTTTTTCTAACCGTTTGTGTTATTTGTAACAATATGTTAATTTTGAACAAAACCAAACCAAATGAAGACCATATCGGCCGTTGTAGAACATTACATTAAAAAGAAACCCTTTCTTCAAAGTGCCCTTGCACAGGGTATTATTAACCTTACCTCCCTATCACGTCAGATCAAACCTGAAATTTCCGATGCATTGGGCAAGGATGTCAAGGATGGAGCTATAGTTATGGCCTTAAAACGCTTGTCGGATGATTTGGAATTTAGGGCAACGCATAGAATTGTGAAGGTGCTGAAGAACATTGGCGAGATTACGGTTAGATCTTCACTCACTGATTATACTTTTTTGGCTTCCGAAACCATTCTTGGGCAGCAAGCCAAACTACTGGAGGAGGTCCACGCCAACCAGGATGTTTTTTATACTTCGTCCCGGGGTGTGAACGAAATCAATATTGTGATCAGCAGTTTGATGGATGGTATTGTAGAAAAATATTTCAAGCACGAACGGTGCACCCAGAAAGCGGAAAACCTTTCCTCGATTACAGTGAAGCTCCCCGCAGAGAATGTTTCCGTACCTGGGATTTACTATTTCATTTTTCAGCGTTTGGCCTGGGAGGGCATTGTACTCTACGAAGTTATTTCTACCACCAATGAGTTTACCATTTTGGTCAACGAAGAGCAGGTGGATGTCGCCTTCAAGACCATTAAGGACTTGAAAAGCTTATAGTTACTTTTCCAAGTACACGTATTCTGCCCAGCGGAGTGCAGTTGCTATAAGGCCTTTTCTATTCTGGGCCTTGTCCTTGAATTCTTCCAATAACTCTGGCCCTAATTTACGCCCATCGACCATCACCCAATTGGGATTTCGGAGCACTTGAAGATTGTCCAATGGATTCTGGCTCGTCAAAATAAGGTTGGCCCGTTTACCTTCTTCCACAGTACCAATATCAAAGAGTCCATCATGCACTTTTGATGGATTTCTGGTAGCGGTTTTTAAGGCACCGTAATTGGTCATCCCTGCATCCAGATAAAACTCCAGCTCCTCATGGATTGAAAATCCAGGAGCGGTAATGCCAATTCCGGCGTCGGTTCCACTAACAATGTTGATTCCAATTCTATTGAGTTCTTTTACAATGTGCACATGAAAATCGTGCTGCTCCTGAATGTGTTTAACAATGTCCGGATTGTTTGATTTTTCATTCGCCCAACGATCCACTTGAACTTTGCTGTCCAATTTCTTGATCAGGGGGTTGATATAGCCCATTTGTTCCGAATCCAAAACGTTCTCGTCTTGTAGCATCTCCAGTATTTTATGGTACCCGGTCAATGTTGGGCTTAAGGTTTGCCTACCTGCTCCATATTGCGCCACTACGCTTTTTAAAACGGTCGTATCCATGGAATAGGACAAGGCTTGTTGAACAATATCCTCGGCATGTTCTATACTGGCAATCTGAGGTTGAAAATTGTTTCCATAGGGCACTTGGAAACTTGGGTGAACCACAACCTCCATCTGGGAGGCCTCCGCCTGTTGAAGAACAGCATTGAAAATATCCAAAGGCATTCCGGCGTAAGTTTTTATACAATCATATCCCTTTGCTTTCTGTTCCCGTACCAGATCTCTTGCCATTTGGGGGTTTTGGACCTGTATTTTTTCATCCCCTAGATCATCGGGACCAGTCAGTTTGGGTCCAGAAGTAAATAGTTGTGGTGATACTATCTTTCCTTCTTTTATATCTTCCTTTATTCGCAAGTGCATGGGAAAACCACGAAGGTTTCTGACTGTGGTTACCCCATTCGCTAAATAAACGCCCAAGTCGAACCTGTCCCAAATGTGTACATGCATGTCCACCAATCCCGGGGATAGAAACCCATTGTTCCCATCAATTTCGGGTAGGCCATCGGCTTTTACCTCATCAGCAATTTTTAGGATGCGCCCATTTTGGACTTTAACATCCTTCTTATATAGAACCGTGTCTTGGGTCATGGGAACCACGTTGACATTCTTGATGAGGTAACTATCGGTTTCCAATTCGGGATGTTGTGAAATCTTGAGATATGAGGATCTGTTGGAATCGATGAGTAAGGAAACCAAAGCAAAAACAAGGAGTGTTATTAGCAATATGCCTATTCCCTTGATCAGTTTTTTCAGCAGCTTCATCTGGATATGGAATTTGGTTCCAAAAATAACGGATTTAGAGATCAGGATTCAAATTGAAAGGAAGATATAAACTAAAATTTTGGTTTATCCGTTTGTATGGAAGACACTTAAACAAACATGACGGGAAAAAGGATTCTTTTTGGGTTGTTGAGCCTCTTGGTCGTCTACCTTTGTTATCTGGCCTACATTTTTATCCTATCCCCAAAAAGCAACCTCCAGTCCATTTACCTCATACCCAAGGATGCTGTTTTTATCATAGAATCCGAAAAACCTGTGGAGAGTTGGGCCAAGGTTAGCGAGAGTGATGCTTGGAGGCACCTTCAACAGAACGATTACTTTGCCAAGCTTACCGAGAACATCCAAAAAGTGGATACGGTCTTTAATGATAACCACAAATTGTTCGAGTTTTTTGACGGGCGTTCCCTGTTTATCTCGGTCCACATGGTGAGTAAAAAAGACTACGGCTTTTTTTATGTGCTCGACCTTAAGCGGATCGCCAAGCTCAAACTGTTAAAAACCTATTTGAACACCTTGCTCAATGAAAACTATACAATGAGCAAACGGATGTACCACGATCACGAGCTTTTGGAAGTGTACGACCGCAGGAGCAAGGAGACCATGTATCTGGCTTTTATCAAGAACCAATTGGTTGCTTCCTATACCCATACTTTGGTAGAGGCATCCATTGACCAATACATGGAACCCTATTTAGGAAGGGACCTCAACTTTTTGGAAATTAATTCAAAGGTGGGCTACGAGAATTTGTTCCGCTTGTATTTGCAATATGAGGTTTTGGACGATTATTATGGCAGGTTTTCAGACCAGCCAAATGATTGGATAAGCCGGGCAAGTGAAAATTTGCTATACTCGGGTTTTCACTTTGATCTGGACGAAAACAGTACCATCACCGCAAATGGGTTTACCAACATAAGCCCTGCAAACCACAACTATTTAACTGCGTTACAGCAATCTGGTAAAGCAGAACGAAGCATTCCCAAAGTAGCTTCAAAGCGAACCGCAATGTATGTAAGTTATGGCTTCGATAGCTTTGCTGAATTCTATGGGAACTTCCAAAATGTACAACGGGATAATCCAGAACAATTCGAAACCTATATGGCGGGAATCCAAAAGGTGGAAAAGTTCCTGAAGATCAATGTTGAGGAGAACTTCGTACGCTGGATTGGGGAAGAGATTGCCCTGCTACAGATAGCATCCAAAATTACAAAGGGGCAAACCGATATGGCCCTGGTCCTTAAAACCAATGATGCCGATGAGGCAAAAAACCATTTGGATTTTGTGCTCAAACAAATCAAAAAGAAGACCCCTGTAAAATTCAAGGCCATCGACTACAAGGGTTATGAAATCAATTTCCTTTCGATCAAGGGTTTTTTCAAGTTGCTATTGGGCAATCGTTTTAAAGCGTTTGACAAACCCTATTTTACGCAGATTGATGAGTATGTGATATTTAGCAACAACCCAAATACACTTAAGGGACTGATAAATGATTTTGTGACTGGGGAGACCCTTATGTCTTCGAAGGATTTCCAGCATTTTGATGAAAAGTTTGAAAATGCATCCAGCTTGTTCATCTATAGCAATGTACCCTTGTTGTAC
Organism: Flagellimonas myxillae; assembly: GCF_023502235.1. Classification (GTDB taxonomy): domain Bacteria; phylum Bacteroidota; class Bacteroidia; order Flavobacteriales; family Flavobacteriaceae; genus Flagellimonas; species Flagellimonas myxillae. The sequence continues at coordinate 555,903 of NZ_JAMFLY010000002.1, forward strand.
AACAATATGAAAGCGATGGCCGATGGCAAGACCCGCGCAAGCATGCAAAAAAACAAGAACTTTATTGTGTGCTTTCCCCAAGTTGGTTTTCAACTAACCCCTGAGGATGATCTTTTCGAGAGTAGGCTGGTGGCCAATTTTCAAAAACCCGAGTCAACGAAAGAACCGGTTAAAATCCCAAGCTCGAATTCCCCAACTCCACAAGAAGAAGGGCCAACTGAGGCTGTTTTTAACTTGAAACCCATCTATCCCAACGACCTAACCGCAAAGAATTTTGCAAAGAAGTACTCCAATGGGAACCTTAAGTTTCAGGTGGAGCTGAAGGATGGCCTTAAGCATGGCCAATACAAGGAATTTTATCCAAGTGGGGAGGAAAGAATGACCGGTAGGTTCAAAAAGGATGAGCAAGTGGGAACTTGGAGGTACTTTGATAGTGACGGAACACTTCTTCTAAAAAAACGATTCTAAATTCTTTCCTAGGGTTTCTGGATTCAAACAGCAATCATTAACTTGATTTCCTAAATCGACCCTGAAAATGAAAAGAACATTTATACTGTTTGCTGTTTTACTTATTTCATCAACTTACCAATCCATAGGCCAGGAAATATTCTTCCCGGAGCGGAACGAAACATGGAAAAAAGCTGAGGCGAATCAATTTAAATTTGATCAAGAAAAATTGGAGACTGCGGTGAACTTTGCCAAGGACAACGAATATTCCGGTTCTAGGGATTTACGTCAGGCTATATTAAAAGGATTTCAGCGGGAGCCTTTTCATGAGATTTTGGGACCAACCAAAAAGAGGGGAGGACCTGCGGGAATGATCATTCAGAACGGCTACCTGCTTGCTTCTTGGGGAGACACCCGAAGGGTGGACATGACCTTTAGTGTAACCAAGAGTTTTCTCTCTACCACAGCAGGATTGGCCTGGGACCAAGCCTTGATTTCAAATGTTCAGGACAAGGTGGGTACCTATGTTTGGGACGGAACCTTTGACGGTGAACACAACAGTAAGGTGAATTGGGAACATTTGCTGCAACAAAATTCAGATTGGTCGGGGGAATTGTGGGGATTAAACGATTGGGCGGACAGACCACCAAGAGAAGGGGGATTGGACGATTGGAGGTTTAGAAAACTAAATGAGCCCGGTACCGTAATGGAGTACAACGATGTTAGGGTAAATGTACTGGCCTATGCGCTTACCCAGGTTTGGCGCCAACCGCTGCCCATGGTACTCAAAGAAAATTTAATGGACAAAATTGGGGCCTCCACTACGTGGAGATGGCACGGTTATGATCACGCTTGGACCGTTATCGATGGGATGAAAATGAAATCTGTAACCGGCGGTGGACATTCCGGGGCAGGGATATTTATCAGTGCTGAGGATATGGCCAGGTTCGGGTTGGTGTTCTTGAACAATGGGAAATGGATGAATCAACAACTGATCAGTAAGGAATGGATTGCCAAGGCCACAACACCTTCAACGCCCAATGTAAACTATGGGTATATGTGGTGGCTCAACCAAAAGGGCAATCGACATTGGGAAGGGGTACCGGAACATATTTTTTATGCCGCTGGCTTTGGAGGTAATTATATAGTTGTGGACCAGAAAAATGGACTGCTCATTGTTACCCGCTGGTTGGAGCCGAGCAAAATGGGCGATTTTGTAAAATTAGTCTATGATGCGTTTTAATTGCACATCCAAGAACCCAAACTGGATATTACCCGAGGCACTTGAAGGGTCATCGTAGGTTTTAAAAACTTTTTTTCCTGTCACAATAGGTATGGGATGATCAAAAATTGGGCCATTATGGCAAAAGGTGTGGAATTCACCATTTTCCCCACATGGATCCACATCCGATGGAAATTCCTTGAGCAATTCCGGGGAAAGTTCAGCACCTAAAAAAGCCTCGTCCAATTTCGAATTGTTGATACAGATGATCTTCGACTTGAAACCAAGATTTAAAAACTCTAAAAACAGTTCCTTGGTATCTTTCTTCCAAATAGGAAACACGGTTTTAATACCTTGGGTGGCCAACATTTTTTCTCGATACGCCTTTAAATCTTCCAGAAAGATGTCCCCAAAAGCTGCATGGGTATGCCCCTTGGATACCATTTGTTGCATTTTGGTGGCCATGAGTTCGTTGTAGGTTTCCATGGATGGCTTTTCCGGAACCTCTACAATTTCCAAAGGAATCCCGATGGATTTGGTTTGTGCTTCCAGCACTTCCCTTCGAAGTCCGTGCATGGAGACTCTATTGTAGTGGGCATTGACCGTTGTCAATAAGGTATCGATTTGGAATTGCTTTCCTTGTTGCAAATGGTATAGCGCCAGGGCGGAGTCCTTTCCGGAACTCCAGTTAAAAAAGGTCTTAGCTTTTTGTGACATGTTAGACCAAAGGTGGGAAATCTAATTTAGAATTGCTTCGTTTTGAAAAGGCTGCAATGCCTCCAAGGCCTTTTCTACAGAATTAATCCCATCAAAAACCAGCAATAAACGAAGTCCATTGCGGGTCTGCTTTTCTTTAAGCTGACAAGCCCTGGGATTGTTCTGCACATATTGGAGCACCTGGGTAAAAGCGGCACTTTGGTAAAAATCGGATTGTTGGTCGGACAGAAAATAGCCCAAGAACTTTGCTTTTTTCAAAACCACCTTTTCCAAACCGATTTTGTTGGCAATCCACTTAATACGAACAGAGTTTAAAAGATCAACAGCTTGCGTGGGGAGTTCCCCAAACCGGTCAATTAATTCGGCCTCATATTTTTGCAGACCTTCCTCATCCTGAACTTCGTTCAGTTGGGTGTACAAATTGAGACGTTCGGTTATATTGTTGATGTAATCGTCGGGGTAGAGCAATTCAAAATCGGTATCGAGTTGGGTTTCTTTTACGAAGGTTTTGGGTTTGTCGCCCTCCACTTCCTCATAAAGCTCCTTAAACTCGTTTTCCTTGAGTTCCTCTATAGCCTCCGTTAGTATTTTTTGATAGGTTTCAAAACCAATTTCGTTGATGAACCCGCTTTGCTCTCCACCCAATAAGTCCCCGGCTCCCCGAATCTCCAAATCCTTCATGGCAATGTTAAAACCGCTTCCCAACTCGGTGAACTGTTCCAAAGCTTCAATCCGTTTTCTGGCATCGGGAGTCATCACTTCATAGGGTGGGGTAATGAAAAAGCAGAAGGCTTTTTTGTTGCTTCGTCCAACACGCCCTCTCATTTGGTGTAGGTCGCTCAAACCAAAATTGTTGGCATTGTGGATAAAAATAGTGTTGGCGTTGGTCACATCCAGGCCACTTTCCACAATGGTGGTGGAGACGAGCACATCGAACTCCCCGTTCATAAAGGCCATCATCAGTTGCTCCAGTTTTTTACCCTCCATTTGTCCGTGGCCAATACCAATCTTGGCGTCTGGGACCAAACGCTGGATCATCCCAGCTACCTCCTTGATGTTTTCAATTCGGTTATGGATAAAAAACACCTGTCCCCCACGTTGGATTTCATAGGAAACCGCATCACGGATAATCTCCTCATTGAATTGGATGACTCTACTCTCGATGGGGTAGCGATTGGGCGGAGGTGTGTTGATTACCGAAAGATCACGGGCAGCCATCAAACTGAACTGCAAGGTTCGGGGAATGGGCGTGGCCGTAAGGGTAAGGACGTCCACATTTTCCTTTATGGATTTAAGCTTGTCCTTTACGGCAACCCCAAATTTTTGTTCTTCATCCACAATGAGCAATCCTAAATCCTTGAACTGTACATTTTTGTTCACCAGTTGATGGGTGCCAATGATGATGTCAATTTTGCCTTGTTCCAAACGTTCGAGGATTTCCCGTTTCTCCTTGGCCGTTCTAAAACGGTTGAGATAGTCCACGGTCACAGGTAATTCCCCAAGTCGTTTCTTAAAGGTATTGTTGTGCTGGAAAGCCAGAATTGTTGTCGGTACCAGTATCGCCACTTGCTTGCCGTTGTCCACCGCCTTAAAGGCCGCTCTTATGGCCACTTCCGTTTTCCCAAAACCAACATCCCCACAAATCAATCGGTCCATGGGGCGTTCGCTTTCCATATCCCTTTTTACATCTTGGGTGGATTTTTCTTGGTCTGGGGTGTCCTCGTAAATAAACGAAGCCTCCAGTTCATGCTGCAAATAACTGTCGGGGGCATATTGAAACCCTTTTTCCAGACGACGTTTTGCGTATACCTTGATTAGGTCGAAAGCGATTTTCTTGACCCTGCTTTTGGTCTTTTGTTTTAATTTTTTCCAGGCAGCCGAGCCCAGTTTATAGATTTTCGGTGGAGCGCCATCCTTGCCATTGAACTTGGAGATTTTGTGCAGGGAATGGATACTTACGTATAGGATATCGCGATCACCGTAGACCAGTTTTATGGCTTCCTGTTTTTTGCCCTCAACATCAATTTTTTGCAACCCACCAAACTTGCCGATACCATGGTCTATATGGGTGACATAATCCCCAATTTCGAGTTTGTTGAGTTCCTTAAGGGTAATCGCCTGCTTTTTAGCATACCCATTTTTCAGCTGGAATTTGTGATAGCGCTCGAAAATCTGATGGTCGGTATAGCAGGCTAGTTTCAGGTCATGGTCTATAAAACCTTGGTAAAGTGGAAAAACGATGGTCTTGTAATGAACCTCTTCCTCAATATCTTGAAAAATATCGTGAAACCGTTTTGCCTGCTGTTCCGTGGAACAAAATATATAATTGGTGTAGCCCGCTTGATGATTCTCGTTGAGGTTCTCAATAAGCAGGTCAAATTTTTTGTTGAATGTGGGTTGTGGTTTTGTATTGAATTGAATAAAGTCACTTCGACTTCGCTCAGTAACCGTGTTTTTGAAATTTTGGTTGCTGAGCGGAGTCGAAGCACTAAATTCCACCATTTTAAAATCTTCCAACTGGGAATTCAACAAAGTTGAGGTAACAAAGAGTTCTTCCGGTTTGGCATGTTTGATTTCTTCACTGAGTTCCTTAAAGCTCTCCTCGGCCTTTTCAAAAAAGGAATCCAATCGGGCATAGACCAAATCCAGGTTTTTGGAAAAGATGACAGTTTTGGGGGAGATGTATCTTAAAAAACTCTCCCTTGTCTCCTGCAAAAACTTGTTCTCCACATTGGGAATAATGGTGATGCGTTTCACCTTGTCCGTGGAAAGCTGGGTTTCTACATCAAAGGTTCGGATGCTATCCACTTCGTCCCCAAAAAACTCGATACGATAAGGTTCGTCGTTTGAAAAAGAGAACACATCCACAATCCCACCGCGTACTGAAAATTCACCGGGTTCTGTTACAAAATCTACTCGTTGGAATTGATATTCAAACAATACCTCGTTCAAAAAGTCTAGGGACAGGGTGTCTTCCAGCTTTATTTTTAAGGTGTTTTTGTCCAGCTCTTTTCGGGTGACCACCTTTTCAAAAAGTGCATCGGGATAGGTGACAATCACCGCTGGTTTTTTGCGAGAATTGATGCGATTGAGTACTTCCGCGCGTAGCAATACGTTCGCATTATCCGTTTCCTCAATTTGGTATGGCCTTCGATAACTGCCCGGATAGAACAGCACATTTTTTTCGCCAATCAATTGCTCCAGGTCATTGAGATAGTATGCGGCCTCCTCCTTGTCGTTCAGCAATATGAGAAATGGAACCTCCGCTTCTTGGAAGGTAGAGGAAATTACGAAGGAAAGGGCGGAGCCTGTTAGGCCTTTTACACCAAGTTTTGTGTTGTCACCTTGAGCGGAATCGAGAGGTTGGGCAATAGTATCCCGCAGTTTCCCGAGCTGGGGAGACTGTTCAAAGAGTTGGGAAATGGACGATTTGGTCAATCCAACAAATTTGCTGCAAATATATGGGGACGGAAGGTGGTGGACAACCGTTCCATCCGATTTCTCGTTTTTTACCCGTTGGGATTAAAAAAACTGGTCATTTCGTGCCGAGTTGTAGAATTTCTAAATCTGCACTACCTCATCCTCCACAATAACGTAGATCTCATCCCCTTTTTTGGGTTTTAGGGTATAGGTACCAGTGAATTCGCCAAAAGCTGGAAAAATAAGTTGGTTCTTGGTTTTAAAAAAGCAAGCCAATCGCAGGGTCTGTCTTCCCTCTCCCCTTAACTTGATAGCTGGGTGGATATGACCACAAAGGTTGAAGTAGTTTTCACGCTGCTCCGGATGGTGTGTCAACAGAAAATTCTCCAGAATCAGTTCTTGAAAAATAGGAACCCCAATGTCTTCAAATTTGTGTGGGGAAATGATATCATGGTTGCCGGACACTAAAACAATCTCAGCTGGGGTCTTGGCCACCCAGTTTTCAAAGAGATTCCATTCCTTGTTCAAGGTAGAATGGAATAGATCACCCAAAAAACAAATCTGGAAAGGACTAAATTCCGATACGATTTGGTCCAAAAGCACATAGTTTTTATGGATGGCCTTTCGGGGAACCGCGGCACCGAATTTTCTAAAATGGGCCACCTTTCCCAAGTGCACATCGCTGATCAACAGCATGGATTTTTCCTCCCAAAACATGCCACCCAAGGGATGAAGCATAAAGGTTTGATCTTGGATTTTTATGGAAATATTCTTCACAATTATTAAAGATACATCCTTAAATCAGTCGGCATGGTTTTCAACCACAAAATCGCCCCATTCCGCAATCGATCGTAACAAGGGGGTAAGCGTTGTGCCAAATTCGGTTAATGAATAGACTACTTTTAGTGGGGGTTTGGTGGTGTGGACTTTTCGTTTGATCACTCCATCCTCTTCCAGACTTTTTAGCTGAAGGCTTAAGGTTCGTTCCGTGACCCCATTGATTTTTTTCAGGAGTTCGTTATAGCGCAGAGAGCCTTCCAATAAATAAAATAGGATTACGGATTTCCATTTGCCCCCAATAATGCCCATGGTGACACTGGTACAGCACGGGTATGTTTTTCCTTTTACCGTATACATGGATCTAAAATTTATATTTGATACTATCCTTTTTGACCGTTATTGTTTGATTAATCAACTATAGTTAGTTTTGTTACTATAATAAATATAGTATAAAAATATGAGTTTTGTAACTGCAATGCAAGAGCGCTATACCACTAAAAAGTTTGACGCTACGCGAACCATTGATCCTGAAATGATTGAGGAGCTGAAAGAGATTGTACGATTAAGCCCTTCTTCCATTAATAGTCAGCCTTGGAAGTTTACTTTTGTAAGGGATACGGCCACCAAGGCGAACTTGGCAAAGGCGTCTTTTTTTAATGAACAGAAAGTACTGGACTGCGACACTTTGGTAGTTTTTAGTAGAATCGACTCGGTTCCAATGTTTGAAAAACAGATTGAAGCCACCTTACCCGATCGGGCTTTGGCCTATTACGATCAATTTTTGAAGTCTTTTCCCGAAGAGCAACTCAAAGCATGGTTTGATAGCCAAACCTATTTAGCCCTTGGTGTATTTCTGGCAGCTTGTGCCAATATGGGAATTGATGCCACTCCGATGGAAGGTATAGAGCCGGAAAAATACAATCGCATATTGAATGCAGAGCACCACCATGCATTGGTTGGGGTGGCCATCGGATACCGGGACAAGGACGATTTTAACCAACCATCCAAAAATCCAAAATCCAGAAGAGCATTAACGGATGTAGTAACAACCATAAACTAAATTAAAAGCATGGCAAATCAGCAATTAACCATCGTAGCGCGAATCTTGGCCAAACCGGAAAAGCGGGAATTGGTCAAATCAGAATTAATAAAACTCATTGCGCCAACCAGGGAAGAAGAAGGGTGTGTCAATTATGACCTGCACCAAGACAATGAAAACGAAAACTTGTTTTTGTTCTTCGAAAATTGGACCACTAGGGAGCTATGGCAAAAGCACATGGAAAACCCACACATAGCAGCCTATATGGAGGCCACGGAAGGCGCAGTTGCAGATTTCTCGCTGCACGAGATGACACGGATTGGGTAAGCATCGTACTACCGGGTTAAAATTCTGGTCATCCGTTTAATACGGTCGGCCAGTTTTTCATTGGATAATTTTTCCCGTAGCCTATCCGTAATAATGGGGAATGAAAACGGGGTTGGATTTTCACATTGTTTCCAAACCATTTCCTGTTCGGCGATTCTTTCCAGAGCTAAGCGCAATCGACCTTCCTCCAATTGATGCTCGTAGGTTTCGGTGTAGGCTTGTTGATACAATAGGTTGTCGTCCTCAAAATCCTTGAAGACATCGAACAACAATTGGGAGCTGCTTTGCAGGTGTTTCATTTTTACGCCTTTCTCCGGGTAGCCGGTGAACACCATCCCACTGATTACGGCTATATCCCTGAATTTACGTCTGGCCATCTCGTTGGAGTTTAAACTTTTTTGCAGATCGGATAGCATATATTCGGAAGTAAACAAGTTGTTGTCCAATACGGCTTGGATGTCAATGGGTTTGTCCGAAAGCAATTCAAAACCATAATCGTTAAAAGCAAGGGAACAGGTAATCGGACTTAGCAAGCTTATCCTGTAGGCCAACAAACTACTCATACCTTCATGGATGGCCCTACCCTCAAACGGATAGAAGATATGGTGGTATCCATCGTTCGTCTTGAAGGTCTCAATTAAAAACTGATGGGGTTGTGGCACAATACTCTCTTCCCGTTGTTTGGCAAACATCTGGGCCAAAGATTGGATTTCTATCGCCTGATCTTTGAGCGGAAGCTCCGCAGTGTACAATTCTTGTCGGAGTAACTCGGACATCTTTGCCGAAAAACTCAGGCGACCCCCCATCCAGGATGGGATTTTGTTGCTCCGTTTGGAGGAGTTTCTCACTTGGGCCGTCATTCCTTTAATTCGGATAAACTCCAGATTCCTTCCTGCAAAAGTGAAGACGTCCCCAGGACTCATTTTAGAAATAAAAGATTCCTCTATGGTTCCTATATAACCACCCTTTTGGTAGCGAACAGAGAGACTGGCATCACCTACAATGGTCCCAATCTGGAATCGATGTCGCCGGGCAATTGCCAGATTGTTCACCTTGAACTTTCCATCAGTTTCCACCTCCACTTTTTTGTATTCGTCATAACTTTTTAGGCTCTGACTTCCCATCACCAAAAAATTCAATAGCCATTGCCAAGTTTCTTCCGTGAGGGTTTGGTAGCAAAAGGTTTGCTTGACCTCTTGATAAATCTCATCAGGATAAAACCCTTCCGATACCGCCAAGGTAGTCAGGTATTGTATTAAAACATCATAACTGTTCAAATAAGGAATCCGGTCCTCAACTGCAGCGTTTAAAACAGCCTTTTGCATGGCAGAAGCTTCGATAAGTTCGATGGCATGGGTGGGTAAAAAGTAGATTACACTTTCCTTGCCCGGACGATGGCCACTGCGGCCCGCGCGTTGAAGGAATCGCGCAACACCTTTGGGACCTCCAATTTGCACTACAGTTTCCACAGGTGCAAAATCCACGCCCAAATCCAAGCTAGAGGTGCAGACGACGGCCTTCAGACTTTCATTTCGGATAGCCTGTTCCACCCAAAGTCGGGTGTCCTTGTTGATACTTCCGTGGTGCATGGCAATTTCCCCGGCATACTCCGGATGTTTTTCCAGGATTTTCTGAAACCAAATTTCACATTGTCCCCGGGTGTTGGTGAACAACAGGGTAGTTTTGCTGCTGTTGATGATGGGAACTACATTTTCTAAAAGATGCAGTCCTAGGTGTCCCCGCCAAGGAAAAGTCTCCATCTTTTCCGGAATAATACTCTTTACTGTGATCTTTTTATTAAGGTTGGCCTTTATCAAAATCGAATTATCCAATTCCTTGGAGGTGGGCCCCAACAAAACTTCCCTAGCCTGTTCCAGATTTCCAATGGTGGCCGATATACCCCATATCCGCAGGTCTGAAGCGATGGTTTTTAACCTGGAAAGCCCCAATTCCATTTGAACCCCTCTTTTGGACCCCAGTAGCTCGTGCCATTCATCCACCACCACAGCAGAGCAGTTCTTAAAGACTTTATCATATCCTTTGGAAGACAGTAAAAGCTGGAGGCTTTCAGGGGTGGTGATCAGTAGGTCGGGCATACTTTTTTTCTGCCTCGCACGTTCGGCAGTGGTGGTGTCCCCAGTTCTAATTCCTACGGTCATCTGGGTCTCCAAATCTTGGGTGATACGCTCCGCGGATTGTTTTATTTCTTGTGAAAGCGCTCGTAGCGGGGTTATCCAAATAGCTTTCAGTCCTTTTTTGTGTTTGGTTTTATAATCCTGGTTTTTTCGGATGTAATCCAAAACAATTGGAAACCAAAGTGCATAGGTTTTTCCACTTCCAGTTGGGGCATTCAACAGCCCGTGCTTTCCATTCAAAAAAGCCTCCCAAGACTGTTTTTGAAAGGCAAATGGCTTCCATCCTTGTTGTTGGAACCAATCTTGGGCTATATGGAAAAGTTCGGAATTTTTCAGCGGGTATTGTTATGAAATTCACTAGCAGAAAGAAAATTACAATTTCTTTTGGGGATAATTTTACCGTCCTTGGTTTAAGATTTATATTTGCCGAACAAATTTTAGTTTATGCCCATTTTAGACCTTTACGAACACGGAGAACAACGAAGAAATTTGGCCCATTTCGCCACCTTGGCCAGTTTGGCCGCCGTTGATGGTGAGATCAACGAACAGGAAAAGGCCGTTTTGGACAAATTTGCGTTCCGATTGAACATCACAGACGCCGAATACAAGGAAGTGATGAAAAAGGAGAACAGATATCCAATTGAAACTCCCCACAGTTCGGAAAGAAGGTTGAAGCGACTTTTCGACTTTTTTGAATTGGCCCTTGCCGACCAAAAAATCGATGAAGCACAAAAGGCACTTATTGTAAAGTATGCCGTAGGTTTAGGGTATTCTCCTGAGAAGGCTGAGGCTTTGATAGACAAATCCGTTGCCATCTTTACTGGAAAGATAGGTTTTGAGGATTACATGTTTCTTATGGAGAAATAGGCTAGGAATCTGACATAAATTCTTCGGCCCTTTCCACCATCTTTTTACTTCCGCAGAAAAATGGAACCCTTTCGTGTAGTTCGGTGGGTTGTATTTCCATAATTCTTTTGAAGCCGTCACTCGCCTTTCCATTGGCCTGTTCGGCAAGGAATGCCATAGGGTTGCATTCATACAGCAGACGGAGTTTTCCTTTTTGTGCCTTGCTGCTTTTGGGATATAGGTAAATTCCCCCCTTGATCATATTTCGATGGAAATCGGACACCAACGAACCTATATATCGGCTGGTGTAGGGTCTGTCGCCCTCCTCTTTTTGGCAATATTTAATATAATCCTTGACTCCCTGCGGGAAATGGATATAGTTCCCTTCATTTACCGAGTAGATTTTTCCGGTTTCTGGGAACTGCATATTGGGGTGGGAAAGATAGAAAGTTCCAATTGCGGGGTTTAGGGTAAACCCATTAACCCCATGTCCTGTGGTATAGACCAACATGGTGGAGGTCCCATAAATAATATAACCTGCGGCCACCTGGTTTTTTCCTGGTTGCAGAAAATCTTCCAAGGTCACCGGAGTGCCAACTGGAGTAACCCTACGATAGACCGAAAATATGGTTCCTACGGAAACGTTCACGTCAATATTGGAAGATCCATCCAGAGGGTCGATGAGCACCACATATTTATTCTGATGGTTTTCGTCTTGGCTGTTGATGCTGATGAAATCGTCTTCTTCCTCTGAGGCAATGCCGCATACAATCTCCCTGTTCTTTAGGGTTTGGATGAATTTTTCATTGGCAAGCACGTCCAACTTCTGTTGGTTTTCCCCTTGAATGTTGGTATCGCCTGCGGTTCCCAAAATATCGACCAAACCGGCCTTGTTTACCTCGTGGTTCACTACTTTGGCGGCCAATCGTATGGCGTTGATCAATTTGGAGAGCTCCCCGGTGGAGTACCTGAATTCGGTCTGGTTTTCTATAATAAATTCACCAAGGGTTTTGTGCTTACTGAACATAAATACAGGGCTGTTTTATTTGAGGGCAAATATCGTGCATTTTGTGAAACTACAACGTTTTCGCTACCATAAAGATTTAGAAATTTATAACTTTGAGTTTTATTTATAACAATATGGAATTTTCAATTCGAGATGCCCGCCAAGAAGACATGGGTCAGGTCTTGCGACTTATCCAGGAGTTGGCATTGTTTGAAAAAGAACCTGAACAGGTAGAGGTGACCGAGGAAGATTTGGTAAGGGATGGTTTTGGGCCCAAAAAAATGTTCCATTGTTTCGTTGCAGAACAAGCGGACAAGGTTGTTGGCATTGCCCTTATTTATCCTAGATATTCAACGTGGAAGGGCCCCATTGTGCACTTGGAGGATTTGATCGTTTCCAAGGAAATGCGTGGTAGTGGACTGGGAACGGCCCTTTTGGACGAGGTGGTAAAATACGGACACCGCTTGGGCGTAAGAAGAATTTCATGGGAAGTTTTGGATTGGAACGATCCCGCCATCGATTTTTATGAGAAAAAAGGTGCTGATGTAAAAAGGGATTGGGATGTGGTCCATCTGAATGAAACTGGAATTAGAACATACATAGAAAACTTGGAAGAATCTTCCATATAATCATAGTAACGAAATAAATGAGAGTATTTAAGTTTGGTGGCGCATCCGTCAAAGATGCCGATGCGGTAAAAAACGTAGTCAAAGTTCTTAAAGAAGTAGGTCATGAAGATACCTTGGTGGTAATTTCGGCCATGGGCAAAACCACCAATGCCATGGAAAAAGTGGTTGCCGCGTATTTCAAGGACAAAAAACAAGTGACCCCCTATATCCAAGAAGTTTGGGAATACCATGAGGCAATTCTTTCCGAATTATTCGAAAACACGAACCATCCTGTTTACGATAAGGTCAAAACCCTTTTTGAAGAGGTCAAGGGCTTTCTTGCTTGGAACAAATCCCCCAAAAATGCCTTTGTATATGATCAAGTGGTAGGCTATGGGGAATTGGTCTCCACCACCATAATCAGCGAGTATTTGAAGGAGGTGGGACTATCCAATGTGTGGCAGGATGTCCGCAACTTGATCAAAACGAATAACAATTACAGGGATGCTATAGTCAATTGGGAACGTACCCAAGAGCAGGTGGCCAAATTGGACACCTCCAAACTCTATATTACCCAAGGTTTTTTGGGGAGCGACGACAATAACTTTACCACCACCTTGGGAAGAGAGGGTTCCGATTATACGGCGGCCATCTTGGCTTATTGCCTTAACGCGGATTCCGTTACCATATGGAAAGATGTGCCAGGCGTGCTGAATGCTGACCCGCGAAACTTTTCCGAGACGCAGTTATTGGATGAGATTTCATATCGTGAAGCCATTGAGTTGGCATTTTATGGGGCATCAGTGATCCACCCCAAAACACTTCAACCTTTACAGCGCAAGGAAATCCCCTTGCACGTCAAATCCTTTGTAAAACCAAAGGACAATGGGACCACAGTCGGAAAAGGTATTGGGATTTCCCCTAAAGTTCCTTGTTTTATAGTTAAGAAAAACCAGGTGTTGATCAAACTTTCCTCCTTGGACTTCTCCTTCATTGTGGAGAACAACATCAGCGATATTTTCAAACTGTTGCACGACCATAGAATGAAGGTTGACTTGATCCAGAATTCCGCCATTAGTTTTTCGGTCTGTTTGGATAACAAGTTCAATGGGTTGCAAGCTATGTTGGATGAACTAAAAAGAAAGTTCAATGTAGTCTGTCATGAAGATGTTTCCCTTTATACCATCCGTCATTTTGATGATAAAGCTGTGAAGTCCTTGGAAAACGGACGTTCAGTTCTGGTGGAACAGCGTGGAAAAGAGACAGTTCAGCTTGTGGTAAAATAATACCACTTCGTATTCAGGGTAGGCCCAATCCGATAACGGTATTTTTCTATCTTTACGATTACCTAATATTTAATTTATGGGGCTCGTTTCTGCGAAAGAGGTTGCCAAGGTCATAAATCTTGAAAAGTATGGCTTTTTAGGAACCTTTGTGGGATGGTTACTTATGGTAGCCACCAAGATAACCACCATAAACCGTTTCTATAATAGGAACAAATCCCTGCCGGGACCTGAGTTTTTGGATGCCATCCTAGATCACTACGAAATAGATTTTGAGATTCCGGAAGAGGACCTTAAACGCTTGCCCAAAACAGGTCCTTATATCACCATAAGCAATCACCCCCTTGGGGGAATCGATGGTGTGCTCCTGTTGAAATTGATGTTACAACAGCGGGAGGATTTTAAGATTATTGCCAATTTTTTATTGCACCGGATAGAGCCGTTAAAGCCCTTTATCATGCCCGTGAATCCTTTTGAAAATCACAAGGATGCCAAAAGTAGTATCATGGGTTTTAAAAATGCACTTTTACATCTTAAGGAAGGTCACCCCTTGGGCATCTTTCCGGCAGGGGAGGTATCTACCTACAAGGACGGAAAATTGGTTGTGGACAAACCTTGGGAGGAGGCTGCGCTCAAATTGATCCGAAAGGCCGAGGTGCCAGTGGTCCCCATTTATTTTCATGCGCGAAACAGCCGACTGTTTTACAAGCTCTCCAAGATCAATGATGTCTTCCGGACGGCTAAGTTACCTTCCGAGCTTACCTCCCAGAGTAGGCGCCCGATCAAGGTGAGAATTGGCCAACCCATTTCGGTCAAAGCACAGAATGAGGAATCTACCTTGGAATCCTTTACCGAACTGCTTCGGAAAAAGACCTACCTCCTGGCCAACGTATTTGAAAAGGAACGTCTAATTGATAAAGTCCCCACAACTCTTAAAATTCCCAAACCTCCAAAGAAAATTGCCACCCCGGTGGGTACGGAGGTCCTGCAGGGCGAGATTGACAAGCTAAGGGAGAAAGACTGTCGAATGCTGCAGAGCAAGAATTACGAGGTTTATCTGGCGCAACAGCAGGATATGCCCTTTATTCTGAATGAGATTGGCAGACAGCGCGAAATCACTTTCCGGGAAGTGGGCGAGGGGACCAACAATGCCATAGATCTGGACGGCTTTGATTCGTATTACCATCACCTTTTTCTGTGGGACGATGATGAGAAATGTATCGTTGGGGCCTACCGCATGGGATTGGGCAAAGAAATCTTCAAAAAATATGGGATTGATGGGTTTTACCTTCAGGATCTGTTCCGATTTGAGCCTGAGCTATATGGAATGATGGAAAAATCCATCGAAATGGGAAGAGCCTATATTGTAAAGGAATATCAGCAAAAACCTATGCCCCTGTTTTTACTTTGGAAAGGGATTGTACATACCACGCTTAGACATCCAGATCATAAATATTTGATAGGTGGGGTGAGTATAAGCAACCAATTCTCCAACTTTTCCAAATCCTTGATGATCGAATTTATGAAATCCAACTATTGGGATCCTTATGTGGCACAGTATGTTCGACCTAAAAAGGAATTTAAGGTGCAGTTGAAGGATGCCGATAAGGAGTTCGTTTTTGATGAAACCCAAGCCGATCTTAATAAGTTTGATAAATTGATCAGCGAAGTGGAGACAGGTAGCCTTAGACTTCCCGTTTTGATCAAGAAATACATCAAACAAAATGCGAAAGTGGTGGCCTTTAATGTGGATCCCCTCTTCAATAACTCCGTGGACGGCCTTATGTACATTAAAATTGCCGACCTACCGGAAAGTACGGTGAAACCGGTCATGGAAGAGTTTCAAGAGGAGTTGGAAAGAAAACTGGGTAATGGGTAGTCCTAAATCCGTTTTATTTGTTGTTCTCGGTTTATGGTTCTGCCATATCCATTCCCAAGAAATTTCAGGGTTTGTTTCGGATTCCAAAACCAAGGAACCCATTATGGGTGCGTCGGTATATTACGATGGTAGCTCCGTGGGCACCATAACCGATGCCGATGGGTTGTTTAAAATTACACAACTTGCCGGAAGCAGTGCAACGCTTGTTATACGGCACTTGGGTTACCAAACCAGGAGGTTGGATCAACCTTGGGAAACTGGGGTTCTACAGATTTCTTTGAAGGAGGAGGCCGAAAATTTGGATGAGATTATCGTTACCGCGGACCCGTTTACCCGCAAGCAGAAAATGAGGGTATTTCGGGTGGAATTTTTGGGGGATACTCCTGGGGGCAAAAATAGCAAGATCATCAACGAGCATGATATACGCTTGTTTTTTAATACCTACAACAATACGCTCTCCGCTTATAGCGACAAGCCCATAGTGATACAAAATGACTATTTGGGGTATCGCGTTTCATTCGATATCCAAGAATTTAAAATATACTTTAGGAGTACCAGTTTGGAGCGTATCAACAATATAATAAATACCCTCTACAACGGATCTACCCTGTTTTTTGATGTATCCCGGGGAAATCAGAAAATCCTAAGGCGGAGACATCGCGCTTATGAAGGTTCAAGAATGCACTTTATGAGGTCTTGCTGGCAGGGGAATTTAAAAAGTCAAAAATTCAAAATTGCAAAGAGATTTAGGGACATTTCGGCCTCTGAATTTTTTAGTGTGGAAGCTGATTCCCAAAAGGACTTAAAAAACATAAAGTTTTTGGGGGAGAGGTTTGTGATTTATCATAAACGGAAGGGATACTACCGATCTACCTTGCTAATTCAAAAGTCAGAGACCATTTTTTCCATAGATCGATATGGTCATTGTTCCCCATTTAAGGAATTGGTTTTTGGGGGTTATATGGCCGATTTTAGGATAGGGGATATGCTTCCTATAGACTATGGTTTATAGCCATAATGGGCCGTAAGCACTTTCCAGAAATTCGATTTAGTTCAGGAGTTCTTCTTTCACAAAATTGCTGCAAAACTCCTTGATTTCTTCCCGAGCTTTTAGGAATGCGGCATGTTTTACATCTTCTGTTCCCTGGACCTTTGAGGGATCAAAGAAATTATGATGGATGCGCTCAGCATTGGGAGCTGGGATAAAGGGACAGTTTTCCTTGGCGTGATCACAGACCGTGATGATATAGTCCCAGGCGATCTCCTCGTATTCATCTACGTGGTTGGAGGTATGATGGGTGATATCAATGCCATCTTCATTCATGATGGAAACAGCTCCTGGATTTAAACCGTGTGTTTCAATCCCCGCGCTATATACATTGGCAAGCGAGTCTTGAAAATAGTTAAGGTAACCATGAGCCATTTGGCTACGGCAAGAATTTCCGGTACAAAGGACCAATATGTTTTTCATTTTCTTGTTTTGTTCCCTCGAGCGCAGTCGAGAGATGGACAAATTTACGCTTGTTTTGCCAATGGCATTTCGACCGCGCTCGATATGGCATTGGCTTCAGTCAATCTTTTCCGATAGTTTTACTTCTTTTTTCGAACAGGAGATTGTCTTTCCAAACTCCGTTGCTCTTCCCTATTCGTTCCCGTTTACCAATATACCGAAACCCAACCTTTCGATGCAATTGGATACTGGGCTCGTTTTCCGGAAAAACCCCGGATTGGATAGTCCAAAAGCCGGCAGCTTCACTCTCGGCAATAAGTTTCTCTAGGAGTAGGCGGCCTACACCAGTACCTCTACTGTTCGAACCCACATATACGCTGACCTCGCCCACGCCACCATAAACACATCTGCTGGAAACAGGAGACAGCGCCGCCCATCCATGGATCTGCCCATCTTGCTCCGCAACCAGTCTGCATGCTTCCACGTGGGCATTATCCCAAGACTCGTAGCTTGGGATTTGCTGTTCAAATGTGGCCAAACCGGTAGCTATTCCTTCAAGATAAATCTGGGAAACTTGCTTCCAATCATTGGGTGTCATTTTGCGAATACGCATAGGAAAGACAAATTAACAGCAACCACTACCTGGGTCACAACCTGTAGATGTTTCAAGCACGGCGTTTTCTGTTTTTGCTTCGACACCACAGGTTTCCTTGGCCTTGCAATCGGTTTTTTCAACCGATAATTTTAGGGTCAATGTTCTTTGGTCCAGGGTGTAATCATCTATAAAGAGTTGGGCCGTATGGAACTCCTCATTGCTATATTCGATTTTGATTTCAGCATCTTGGACCATGGGTTTGATTCGGTCTACTTTGTTCAAGATGGACAATGCTTTGTAAACGGTCATGTATTCCCTTTTGTCCTTTTCCGCGGGACTTTCCCAGAGTTGCACAATAGTTTCCTTCCAGAAATCGGTACCTGCACCGCAATCCACGGAGTCCACAATAATGTTCTTGACTTCGGTGATGTGATAATTGGCACCGACCAATTTCCCAGGGGTATACTCAAACAACAAGCTTTTATCTTGATGTTGTTTTAACAATGAAATAAATTCTGATGTATTCATATCTGACAACAGTTTTGGTTAATATTTGAAAAAAACGCGTTGAAGGACTGTTGCAGTTCCTCCCAGCGTTCCTGATTTATACAATAACAAAGGTTTTTGCCCTCAAAGGTGCCCTTGAGGAGTCCAATTTTCTTGATTTCGTTAAGGTGTTGCGAAATGGTAGGTTGGGAGAGACCGATTACGTCCACCAAATCGTTGCAGATACAATTTTCCTGTCTGCTGATATATTCCAAAATGGCGATACGCGCAGGATGTGCCAAAACTTTGGCCGCTTGGGCCATTGAGTTTTGGCCAAGTGAAAAGATATGTGTTTTGGAAGCTCCCATCTATAAATTTGATTAGAGTTTAATATTTTATATTGCAATATTACGATAAAGATAATAAACAAAAAAGCTAGAGAACATTTTTCTAGCTTTTTCTTAACCTTTTTATAACCCTTTAAACCAGTTTTGGAACAACTCGCCAACGAGAAACACAGGTTTTTGTTTACCGTTAATTGCCCCTACAATACTAACTATCCAAAGAATTAATGGGAAAATCCAGCCAATAAGGTTCACAATTGGAATAAAGGCCAGTACCAACCCGACCAAGAATATTCCAAGAACTTGTCTTACATAAAAAGAACCAAGTTCCGTTTTATTGCTGCTATTCATGATAATGGCAATAATCCATCCGATTACTGTTAAGTGGGCAACGATTGCCACCGTCTTACCGCTTTCAGGGTTATTCGCATCAAAGGCCTCTTTTACATCTTCCTTAAAATCCTGGGCGGCTTCCTTAACATCTTCAGCCGCATCTTTGGCAGCTTCTTTAGCGTTGTCAAAAGCTTCTTCAGCTTTATCTCCTAAGTCTTTGTTTTCTTCAGACATTGTTTTAATGTGTTGGTTAATTGTCTTTTAAATGTAACAAATAAATCAATATCTATAGAAATGCTTTATCAACAGGCTCCCAAAGTTCAATTTTGTTGCCCTCTGGATCCATGACCCATCCAAATTTGCCATAGTCGTATTCCTCCATTTCGCCAACCACGGTAACTCCTTCTTTTTTAAGCGTTTCCAACAGTTCCTTTAAATTTTCAACCCTGAAGTTCATCATAAACTGCTTTTCACTGGGCTGAAAATATGTAGTGTCCTCCTTAAAAGGAGACCATTGCGAAGAGCAGTCTTTTCCTTCCTTGTCCTTCCACCAAAAAGTACAGCCGTATTGATCCGTATTTAACCCCAAATGGTTTTTGTACCAATCCTTGATTTGTTGGGGGTCTTTGGTTTTGAAGAAAAAGCCTCCAATTCCAGTAACTCTATTTTTCATAATTATCGCTTTATGTTTTTCTCGTACAATTGGATCCAAGCCTCTGGGCTCATTTTTTGACAGAGCTCTGCGATCAACTCGTAGGGAATGGCATCCATTTTTTTAAATCGGATACAGCTCTTTCCCATATCCAATTTGGTTTTGACGTACTTTGGGTATTCGCCCACAAACCAATCCAGCAACCCCTTGTCCGCATAAATTCCGGAATGGTAAAGCGCTACAAAATTCTTTTGGGAGGCAATATTCACAAAGGGCAATGGCAGTTTGGGGTCACAATGATACCCTCCTGGATACAAGGAGTGTGGAACCACATATCCAATCATTTTATAACTGATACATTCCTCAAAACCTTGCGGCAGATTGTTCTTTACCGTTTCCCTTAATTTGGAAACAGCCGCCTTACGATCTTCTGGAAGTTTGCTGATATACTCGTCTGGGGTCTTCGCATCAATGGTCATAGTTTTTCAATTTAACAGTTAACAATTCTTTGGATTCGGCAAGCACCAAGCACCAAGCACCAAGCACCAAGCACCAAGCTCCAAATCCCAAATTCCAATCTCCAATCTCCAATCTCCAAATTTCAAGTGCCGTGCGCCAATTTCGTATGGACTATTAGTAACTTTCAATTTTTCATTTTCAACTTTCCATTGCTAGCCGAGCACCACGTACCAGATTCTCCACGCTATTTTCGCTGCAGGATCAAAGCTGAGATCAACGAAATAATAAAACCAATTACAAATACGGTCATGGACATTAAGGCAAACGAAAAAAGCGGATTTGAAAACATGGCTTTTTGAGATTCGATTTCAGCAAGTTTCAATTCAAACTCATCTGGAGGTAGAGAGTTTCGCATATCTTTTACCGTTGCTTGATAATATTCCTCCATAAATTCAGGATTCAGGACTTCTGTAAAAAACACATCCAGTAGGCCAAAGGCCACCGCTGTGATCAAACTGATCAAAACGCCTATGGTAAGCGCTTTTTTAAAGGCAATCTTGCCGTGGTTCTCCTTGTCCCTAAAATGTTTGATCCCAAAATACACAAAGCCCAAGGAAACCACCATGGAAGCATATCCAAGTACCTCTTGGGTGGAAAAGGACAGATCGTTCAATAAATACCAACTCGCTAGGAACAACAAACAAATCGTAAGTGCCCCATAAAGTCCGTATCGGATTATTGTTTTTTTCATCACATTTGTTTTAAAAGGGTTGGGTTAAAAGTAGCTAGGGTGGGGAACTATGCACTCATACTAAAGTACCAAAATCCCATTTAATGGTATGGAAAGCCTATTTATGCCGCCAAAATTTGTAGACTTCGGGCATTCTGGATGGCTTGGGTTCTTCGTTTGGCATCTAGCTTTACCAACAAATTGGAAACATGGGTCTTGATGGTACTTTCCGACACAAAAAGCCGGTTCGCGATTTCCTTGTTGGACAGTCCTTTGGAAATGTGGACCAACACCTCATATTCCCTTTCACTTATTCCCAACTGTTCAATCTTTTCGTGATTGATGGTAGTGCGATTTTCTGGTTTTTGGCGCAAGGTTTTTCTATTGATAAAGACACCAATCACAAAAAACACTATGGCAATTGCCGCTATGGCGATTTCAATGGAAAGATTCCCAGAAACGTACGAATACTTGCCAAGCTGAAATAACACAAGCAAGGCAATAATCAATGCGGAAAAAACAAAGATGGTTTTCTTCACCCCCTAAAATTAACAAAATCTGTCTTTGACTTTGTCAACTATGGTCTGTGCCAATTTGATTTTACTTTCTTCAGTCCAGCCCGCCACATGGGGAGTAAGCAAAACGTTTTTGGCCTTTCTTAGATACTTGAAAGCCTTTGGTTTTTGCGCAAACATGTTCTCGAAAGACTTTTTTTCGTATTCCAAAACATCCAGTCCGGCACCAAGTACTTTCCCCGATTTAAGGGCTTTCACCAAATCCTTGGTGACCACACATTTGCCACGAGCTGTATTGATGAGCCAAAAAGGTTTATGAAAAGCTTCGATAAATTCGGTGTTGACCATACCTTCGGTAAGTTCGGTTTGCGGAACGTGAAGGCTCACCACATCTGATTTTTGATGGAATTCCATGATGCCCACCTGCCGGGCATGTTCGTCCCCGACACCACCTATGATGTCGTAACAGATCACCTCGGTTTCAAAACCCCAGAGTTTTTTGGCAAAGGCCTTGCCCATATTCCCATATCCAATAATGCCCACGGTTTTCCCGTCCAATTCCAGACCTCTGTTGCCTTCCCGGTCCCATTTTCCTTTTTTTACCTCCCTATTGGCTTTGGTCATTTTGTTCATTAAGGAGAGCAGCATGCCCAAGGCGTGCTCACCGACGGCATTTCGGTTTCCCTCAGGAGCTGAGGCTAAAAAAATTCCTTTTTCCTTGGCGTATGGGGTATCTATATTTTCCAGTCCTGCGCCCACCCGGCCTATAAATTTTAGGTTGGTGGCCTTATCCAAAAATTGTTGGTCTATGGTAAATCTGCTTCGAATGATGATTCCATCATAAATATGGATTTTAGCTTCGATTTCTTCCTTGGAAGAATTGTAATCCTCATCGTTATGAAAACCCAATTGGGCAAATTGCTCCAATAAGGTTGGGTGGTTGGTATCTAGGTGGAGAACTTTCATTGGCTAAATATACGACTCCCTAGATTTTCGGATAAACGGTCTGGGTTTTTTCGTGTTGGACTGTTCCGGTGTGTGCTGTGGTAAGTTTTTCAAACAATAGCACCTCTACCACTTCGTTGTCCTTGGTCATGGGATTGTGCTCCACACCTTTGGGCACAACAATGACCTCTCCTTCCCTCACGATCTCGGTATGATCCCGAAACTGCATATAGAGGGTACCCTTGATCACTTGGAACAATTCGTCCTCATGCTTATGCGCGTGCCAGACAAACTCGCCTTGCAACTTCGCCAAGAGGACTTGCATTTCGTCCACTATGGCTATTTGATGCGGATGCCATTTCTTGTCGAACTCTGCGTGTTTTTTTTGAAGGTTGATTGCTTTCACGTAATAGAAATTAGATGCCAAGGATAAGTTTGGCAATCCAGAAATAAATAAGGATTCCAAAAATATCGTTGCTCGTGGTGATAAATGGTCCAGTGGCAATGGCAGGGTCAATGCCTCTGCGATTTAAGAACAGGGGTGTAAAGGTGCCGATAAAACCAGCCACCATTATGACAACGATCAGTGAAATGGAGATGGCCAGTGCTGTGGCGAAGTCCCCTTTCCAGATCCAGGTGAAAACCATAAGCAATGCCGCCAGTATTAGCCCATTGAGCAATGCCAGAAGCATTTCCTTGACCAAACGATCGCTGATACTGCCTTTTAGATCATTATTTGCAAGTCCTTGA
Source organism: Flagellimonas myxillae (assembly GCF_023502235.1). Lineage (GTDB taxonomy): Bacteria > Bacteroidota > Bacteroidia > Flavobacteriales > Flavobacteriaceae > Flagellimonas > Flagellimonas myxillae. The sequence goes on from NZ_JAMFLY010000002.1 coordinate 578,871, forward strand.
ACAATTATGGCGCTGGATTGCACCCCAACATTACCTGCCATCGCGGCAATTAAAGGGGTAAAATAAAACAGAATGGCATGTTTTGCGATCATTGCCTCAAAACCACCCATGATTCCTGCGGCGCCAAGTCCACCAAGCAGTCCTAAGATCAACCAGGGCAAACGCGCCCGTGTCAATTCCCAGATGCTGTCATCAGCCTCCACATCTTGGGAAATACCGGCTGCCAATTGGTAGTCCTTATCAGCTTCTTCCTTGATTACGTCCACGATATCATCAATGGTGATACGTCCCACCAATCTACCAATTTCATCCACCACAGGGATGGCCTCCAAATCGTATTTGGACATAATTTTAGCAACTTCCTCAGATTTTTCGCCGACCGTAACGGAATCCACTTTTGGAATATAGACATCCTTGATATGTGTTTTGGTGGAGGTGGTCAAAAGATCCTTTAACGAGAGTCGACCTTTAAGTTTTTCCTCATCATCAACTACATAAATGGAATGGACTCGGGTTACATTTTCGGCTTGCGCCCGCATCTCCTTCACACAGGTGAGCACGTTCCAATTTTCATTGACTTTTACCAGCTCCTTGGCCATTAGACCCCCTGCCGAATCCTCGTCGTAACGGAGAAGATCAACAATATCCGCGGCATGCTCCTTGTCCTCAATCTCTGAGATTACCTCTTGGATGATTTCCTTGGGGAGTTCCCCAACGATATCGGCAGCATCATCCGTGTCCAATTCTTCCAGCTCTCCCGCAATTTCCTTGGCAGACAGATTGTTCAGGACGGATTCACGGATATCCTCGTCCATTTCAGCAAGAATGTCCGAAGTCTTCTCGCTATCCAGAAGTTTGATCAGATAGGTGGCCTCATCCACTTTGAGCTCCTCTGCTATTTCAGCAATATCCGCATAGTGGAATTCCTTCATCATTGCCCTAAGCGCGGAATTCTTCTTTTCCGCAATCAGCTGCTTGATGTCGTGAATTAGCTCGTCTGTGAGTTTAAACGGAGTCATTGGCTATCTTCTGGGTTAACCCAATAAAATCAGCTACACCAAGCTGTTCCGGGCGCTGGTCAAAGATAGTATCTTCTTTGAGATTATCGGAGAGGTTAAATGTTTTAAGGCTGTTCCGAAGGGTCTTGCGCCTTTGGTTGAAGGCTGCTTTTACGACTTTAAAAAACAAATGTTCGTCGCAAGGCAGTTGAAGTTCTTTTTTCCGGGTCAGTCGTAGTACCCCTGAATGCACTTTCGGAGGTGGGTCAAAAACTTGTGGAGGTACGCTGAACAAATATTCCGCTGCATAAAAAGCTTGGACCAAGACGGATAAAATGCCATAGGTTTTGGACCCAGGTTGTTCACAAATACGACGTGCCACCTCTTTTTGGAACATACCGGAGAACTCGGGAATCTGTTGACGCCATTCCAACATTTTAAAGACGATTTGGCTAGAGATATTATATGGGAAATTTCCAGTGATCGCAAATTGTTCATTACCGTACAATTTGCTTAGGTCGAATTTGAGGAAATCGGCTTCAACAATGGTGAAACTGCTGTTTTTCTGGAAAACCTCGGAGTGCTCAAATCGAAAACTGTGATTCAGATATATAACGGACTCCTCATCTAGGTCCATGGCCACCAGTTCTAGATCCCGTTGCAACAGATATTTGGTGAGGACGCCCATACCAGGGCCTATTTCAAGTACGTTAGTATACGAATCGAGGGAGAGGGTGTCGGCAATTTTTTGCGCAATGCCCTCGTCTTTAAGAAAGTGTTGCCCCAAATGTTTTTTGGCCTTTACGGCATTGTCAATGTGCCCCTTTGGTTTTTGTTTGGACTTGCCATGGGCAAGCTTTATTTTGTTCTTTTTGGGCACGGGACTTTTTTTGCAAGTTAGTTGGAATTTTTGACATATAACCAGGCTTCAACACCGGATACCAGTGTGAATTTTTCCCTTTTATAGGCACTTGTTTCGTAGATGTCCGCCTTGGTCAAATCATCGGTCGTTACTTTATAGGCAATGCCTTGCACTTTGTCCTTTGGGTTATCAGTGCGTAGCACTAGGGGATAGCGACCATAGATGGCATTTTCCTTTATTTTGAATCCAGGTAGAAAATCAGGATTCCCTTTAAGGGTGCGTCCAAAAATGTACTGTTGCACCTGTTCGTCCTGAAGGGTTCCGTAGGTAAAAAGGAATTCCAAAAGCTTATGGGATTTGTTGACTGATAACCTCTAGCTCTGTCCTAAAGGCAACAAACTTATTGGGGAAAAGTTTTTGTCCATCGGCTCTTAGACGCTCGGCATCATCACTGTAATAAGACTCCAAGGTTTGTCGGTCCTTTGTGGTGTATTGTACCGAGTAGGTGACTCCACCCATATCTTCCTCCACCAAAACCTTGGCCATTTTAGCGTGGGAAAACTTTCCGGTTGCCAACATATCTGGAATGTGTTTGTCCCGCATCCAGGACAACCATTCATCGTGTACACTTTCGTCGATATTGATGGTTACATTGTAAACAAGCATCACTGTGGTTTGGATGCCCAAAAGTAGGAAGAATCAATTAATGACATCGCCCCGGAGCCGCCTAAAATGCTTTCTGGCCTTGGGAAAATAATAGCTATCCTGATAGTTATAGATAATTTTCTCGTAGTGCATTTTTGCCTTTTCGGGCTCATTGAGAAGATTCCTGTACAATTCTCCCAGGGCAAAATGGGCATCGTCCGCCAAAATACCTTGGGCATAGAACTCTACAATTTTTTGATAATTGAACTCGGCGTCCTCATAGCGTTTTTGCCCTTCCAAAAGTTGCGCCTGCTTTAGCAGGGCCTCATCTTCTATTTTTTCGCCCTTGTGGTTTTGCAAAATGTCCTCCAAGACTTCAATGGCTTCCTCGTTCTTGTTCTGATAGGCCAATAAGTCGGCCCTGGCATATTTTTTTAGCGCGGTTTGGGTAGAATCTTCAAGGGAATTATCCGAAATCTGCAGGCTCAATTGCATGGCATCGTTGGCAATGAGTTGGGAGGTGGAGCCGCGCAATACTTTCAATTGGGTCAGGGCCCAATCAAAATCCCCTTTATAAAAACTGGTTTGGGCCACCTTAAATCGGGCATCCTGTCCTAGAACATCATTTTTTAATCGCTTTTGCACTTGGGTAAAGTAGATCAGTGCTTGGTTGAACTTCTGGTCAAATACCAAAATATCCCCTAGGGCCAATTTCACGTACGCCATGGCCCTGTTGCCCAAGGGAAGCTCCAAACTTTGTTTGAGCATGGCAATAGCCGGAGCTGGGGTTTCCTTTCGGAAGGTGAGAAAATTGGCGTAAGCTATCTGCAGCTGTAGGGTTCTGCTTTCGTATCCATATTCTTCCACCAATTCCTGAAACTTTTTTTCAACAGCAGTTAGGGTTTGCTTGTTTGGGTGCTCCAAGTCAATATCGATAAGGTGGAGCTCCGCATTGAGTTTGGAAATGGGATTTTCACTATGGTCCACGATATACTCGAAGATTTTGGTAGCGTTTTCAAAATCCTTATCGTCCAAGGCAATTTGACCCAGATTTTCCAGTCGATCCAGGGAGACTTCATCGGTTCTTTTGTAAATGGCCTTTTCTTGGCTGAAGGCACTGTTATATTGTTTTTGTTGCACAAAAAGCCAGCTCAACAGTTCGTTCCACAGAATATCCGGGTTTTTTTGGGCATTTTTCAGGAGTACTTTTCGAAGAAGGATGTTATTCTGGTCGACCGGGTCTTCCGAAATAAAATCATCAATATTGCGAAGAATATTTGATCGCGAAGTGCGGCCTTCGTGTATAAGATTAAGGTAGGACTGATACATTTTCTCCAACTGCCCTTGCTCGCCATAAATACGGGCCAATTGAAAATCATAGTTAAGTTCCGGTTTCAGCTGCATGGCTTTGGTGTAGGCTTGAATGGCTTGTTCCAAGAGGGCATACTTTTGAAAACGGTAGCCAACACTATATCCAAAATTCGGATTTTCATCGATTTTCTGAATGGCTTTTTGGTAATACTCAGTGGCCTTGTCCGGTTGGTTCTGAAGGGTATAGTTGTATCCTAGCTCAATAAAATAGGTGGGAAACGCGTAAATGTCCGCTACTTTTTTAAGTAGAAATTGTTCTGCGTCGGAATATCTTTCCAGTTGTTGATAACAAGCGACCAACCCTTCGGAATAATCGGTGCGACGGGGGTTCTTTTGCACCAACTTTTCATAGAATACCACTGCTTTTTCGTAATCCCCGTCATTAAAATACTGCTTGGCCAAGAAATCCTCTTGTCCATGGGAAAAATTGAGAAGCGCGAAGTACGATATTAGAAATAAAAGGTATCGCAATAGCTTGTTTTATTTCAAATATAACGTAGAAAACCCCGGAAATCTGTTAAGTCAATCTAAATATATGGGACTCCTCCGCTTATTCAATGCGGTCAAATCCGCAATAGGGAACCAATACCTCAGGAATTTTGATGCCGTCTTTGGTCTGGTAGTTCTCCAAGATTCCGGCCAACACTCGGGGTAAGGCTAATGCACTTCCATTTAGGGTGTGGACCAGCTGGCGTTTTCCATTTTCATCCTTAAAGCGAAGTTTTAACCTATTGGCTTGGAAGGTTTCGAAGTTGGACACCGAACTGATTTCCAACCAACGGTCCTGTGCTGTAGAGAACACCTCAAAATCGTAGGTAAGGGCAGAAGTGAAGCCCAAATCCCCACCACAAAGGCGAAGTATTCGATAGGGCAATTTTAGTTCTTTTAAAATGCTTTTTACGTGCTCGACCATCTCGTCCAAAGCTTTGTACGAAGCCTCGGGATGCTCTACCCGAACCACTTCTACTTTGTCAAATTGATGCAGACGGTTCAGGCCCCTAACGTGGGCTCCATAACTACCGGCCTCCCTTCTAAAGCAAGGAGTGTACCCCGTGTACTTAATGGGTAATTCCGCTGTGGAAAGCATATCGTCCCGATGCAAATTGGTAATGGGAACCTCAGCTGTGGGAATCAGGTATAGGTCATCCGCCTGAACGTGGTACATCTGTCCTTCCTTATCCGGCAACTGTCCAGTGCCATAGCCTGAAGCTTCATTGACCAAATGAGGCAACTGTACCTCGGTATAACCCGCAGCCGTATTCTTATCCAAAAAATAGGAGATCAAGGCACGTTGCAAACGGGCACCCTTCCCTTTGTATACTGGAAAACCTGCCCCTGTGATCTTTACTCCCAATTCAAAATCGATAATGTCGTATTTTTTGGCGAGCTCCCAATGTGGTAGGGCACCATCGGCCAATTCGGGAATGTCACCTTCCCTGTAAACCTCTTCATTATCCTCGTCGGTATTGCCCGCAGGAACAGAATCATGCGGAATATTGGGTACCAAATAAAGTTGCTCTTGTAGCGCTTCAGCTGCCTTGTTCAGGTCTTCCCCCAATTGTTTGGAAGTTTCTTTTAATCCAGCAGTCTGTTCTTTAAGGGCATTGGCCTCTTGCGCTTTACCGGATTTAAATAGCATGCCAATTTCCTTGGAAAGTTTGTTGGATTCGGCCAAGGTCGCATCCAGCTCGGTTTGGAGGGAACGTCTTTTCTCATCCAAATCAAGTACGGCCGAAAGTATGGGCTCGGCATCCATATTCCGTTTTTTCAACGCCTTGATTATGCGCTCTTTGTTTTCCCTAATGGTATGTAATTGAAGCATGGCCTTATTTTGAGCCGCAAATTTAATTCAATCTGGGCAAGATGCGCAACTATTCTTGGGATTGGGAGGGTAAAATCCATTCATTGTGGCTAAAATGTTTCCAAGGAACACCGGCCAAGTCCACTTCAGGGTCTATAAACTTTTGATATGTACCCTTGTTGACCTTCACCTTATTTTCCACAAAAACCTGCACATCCTCACCTTTTTCTGCGTAGTCCTTTTTTAAATATTGGGCAAATTGCCATGTAAAATCTGGATAACACGCCACCTTTCTTCGCTGTTTTTTGGTGAGATGTTCTCCTAGTTTTACGTTGTCCACCTTTCCACTTTCTTTATGTACCACCTTAAATCGAATGGATCCCGAGCGGCTGCGCAACATCATCCGCCAACTTAAACGGTGCCCCTCCTCGGTCCATAGCACATCGTCAGGAAAGGCATGGTGCCTTAGGGGGAGTAACAGCTGTACAGTAAAATAAAGACTTAGGACCGACAAGATCAAACGGCTATTTTTTGGAACTTGGGGAGTGCTGTCCACTTCCACGTTTTTCTTTTTTAAGAAAATGTCCCTTATGGTCTCGGGAGGGAAAAAGAAAACAATAAATGCCAATGAGAGATATGGAAATATCCCGATTTGAAATACAATACTATTGAACAAATGGAAGAATATGGACAATGCCAGGGCAATTTTTCGGGTTGGTCTCCAAAGTAGGGCAGGAACCACCAACAAGTCATAAAAGATACCGAAGAAGGCAACAATTTTGTGCACCCATTTTTCCTGTAAAATATCCCCGATCACATAATAATCCGCTTTGGATCTCATCAAGATCTCAATGATGCTAAAATCCAACCAATCGCCATACAGCTTGGCGACCGAGGCGTAAGTGTACACAATAAAGAGCTGCAGGATTATTGTCCACCTTATCCAATTGTGCATGGTCGTGGAACGGATTGTAGGATTGCGCTTTGCATCCAATGAAAAATCGCGGTTTGCCGGAAAAAAGGCCATGATGTACGACAGCAACATCAATAAGTAATAATGGTTGTTGTACGATGTTTTTTGCATGAGGTAAACCCCGGTCCAAAGGATGGCAAATGCAAAAGCACTCATTCGGTACCGATATCCCAAGGTGATCAATATCCCCAAAGTGCCCATAAGGGCAAAATAGATGTACATCCCATTTCCGGGCAAAGGTTGTAACCATTCAAAACCAATAAAGGTAAAGGTGAACTTCGGGTCCACCAGCGTTTTTCGTACCCACCCGGTTGCTATGGCGCCGTAGCATTCGGCGCTGACCAATAAGCCATAGAATACCCTAAAGACTACAAGCTGGGCATTATCTATTTTTTTGAAGAGAAATTGATTCACCTTATCTCGAAATTAATGTCAATGAGGTCTGTTTGTCCTTCTTTAATTGTTCTTGAAGCTCTTGTACCGAGTCAAATTTGTGTTCATCCCGGATGCGGTGCAAGAGGTCCACTTGGATTTTTTTGCTGTATAGGTCACCTTCAAATTCGAAGAAGTTTACCTCAATGCTTTTTTCGTTTCCCGATACTGTGGGATTGTATCCAATATTCATCATCCCGTAATGGTCTTTATTGTCCAAGCGACTTTTTACCACATATACCCCATTTTTTGGGATGAGCTTGTATGGTTCCGCGATATCCAGATTAGCCGTTGGAAAACCAAATTGCCTTCCCAATCCTTTACCTTTTTTGATGGTACCGGTAAGCATATAGGCGTAGTTTAGGTAATTGTTTGCCGTACTGATATCACCCTCCAAAAGTGCCTTTCTAATTTTGGTAGAACTAACCGAGACATCATCAACCTCTTGGGCGGGAATCTCCTCTACCTCAAAATCCAGCGTGTTCCCAAAGGAAATCAAGTCTTGGATATTGGCGTTGCGGTTACGTCCAAATCTATGGTCATATCCAATTATTATTTTCTTGGTTTTAAGGCTGTTGACTAAAATGTCCCGCACAAATTCGGTGGCCGAAAGTCTGGAAAAATCTTTGGTAAACGGATGAATGATTAAATAATCCAGACCAATGGCATCCAAGATTTTTATTTTTTCTTCCAGGGTATTGAGCAATTTAATGTCTGTATCCTTTTGAAGGACCATACGCGGATGTGGGAAAAAAGTGAGAACAGCGGACTTAAGATCGGCCGTTTTGGCATTATTTATGAGGCGTTCCAGTATTTTGCTGTGGCCAAGGTGCACACCATCAAAGGTTCCGATGGTTACCGCGGTGTTGAAAGATGTATCTGTAAACTGAGAAATGCCTTGGACTGTTTCCACCTAAACAAGAAATAAAAAAGGCTTATTTTTGAATTTGACCGTCGCCCCTTTAGTATGAAAGCTAAGTTACGCCTTGTTTTTTCAATTGCAATATTTTTTGCCTGCTTTTCCATCAATGGTCAACAAGGATATTGGAAATCCGTTCCAGGGAACAGTACTTTCAAAAGTGCTTCCCTAAAAAGTATGGACAAAGCCAATGGGGTCTATACTTTGGACAAAACCAGAATTTTGCAGGATTTGGTTCCAGCAACCAAAATCAATAGAGAAAAACGAACGATCTATCTGCCCAACGAAAAGGGTGAGGTTATCGCCTTTGATGTAAAGGAAACTTCGGTTTTGCATCCTGAGTTGGCCAAAAAGTACCCTGAACTAAAATCGTTTACTGGGATTAGCAGAAATGGGAAATACAAAGTAAAACTCAGCAAGTCCCATAAAGGTATGGACGGGATGTTGGTCAACTTAAAGAATCAAAAAACCACCTTTATTGAGCAAGTGACCGGCCAAGAAGATACCTATGTGGTATACGAAAAAGGTGCGGAGGCTGTGGGCATGGGGAGTTTTGTCTGCAAAACCACGGATATCCAAAAATTAGTGGGCAAGACCATCACTCCATTGGTGGACGACCAGTTATTGCGCAAATACAGAATAGCCGTTTCCGTTTCGGGAGAGTATACCGAACATCACGGGGGAGCGGTAGCGGATGCCTTGGCCGCGATCAATACTACCTTAACAAGAGTCAATGAAGTTTTTGAAACGGATCTGGGCGTGACCCTGGAACTGATTCCCAACAACGATTTGATTATTTTTACGGACCCAGATACAGACCCATATAATGGAAACTTGAATTCTGAGGTGCAGACCACCTTGACCTCCACTATTGGGGAGGAGAACTACGATGTGGGGCATTTGTTCCACAAGGTGGGAGAGGGACAAGACAATGGAAATGCAGGGTTTATTGGAGCCGTTTGCACGGATAATTCCAAGGGAAGCGCTTTTTCGGCCGCCTTTAACCCCCAAGGGGATATTTTTGATTTGGATTTCGTGGCCCATGAATTGGGACACCAGTTTGGAGCCAACCACACCTGGTCTTTTGAAAGCGAAGGGACCGGTGTACAGGCAGAACCTGCTAGTGGAACCACCATTATGGGATATGCTGGAATTGTTCCTGGAAACAATGTGGCACCCAACGGGAGTGACTATTTCCATTTTTATAGCATTCAGCAAATCTCCACTTATTTGCAGTCGGCTGCCTGTGCTGAAGAGACCGGTATAGTGAACAATCCGCCTGTATTGACCCCAGTAGGGGATTACGTTATCCCCAAGGGAACTGCATTTGTTTTGGAAGGAATAGCCACTGATCCTGATGTTGGGGATGTGCTGACCTATGCATGGGAACAAATAGATGATGGGGTTGTTACCACCTCTACTTTTGGTCCCGACAATCCAAGCGGTGCCAATTTTAGATCCTTGCCCCCCACTACAGATCCAGCTAGATATTTTCCCAATTTGTCCAGGGTAGTGCAAGGGGAGCTTACCCAAACAGAACCCGCAACCAATGAAGCTTGGGAAACTGTTTCAAACGTGGCGAGAAACTTTGGCTTCGCGTTTACGGTACGGGACAATGCTCCAGGGGGTGGACAGGTGGTTTCCGATGTTTTGGATGTGCAAGTAGTGAGTGCTGCAGGCCCCTTTGTAGTTACTTCACAAAGCTCCAATGAAATTTATGAAGGTGGCTCTACCCAGGAAGTAACCTGGGATGTGGCCAATACCAATATTCTTCCCGTAAATGCCCAAAACGTGGATATCCTGCTTTCAATAGATGGCGGTGTAACCTTTCCCATCATCTTGGCGGAAGATACCCTTAATGATGGGAGCGAGGAAATACTTATACCCGGAGATGCGACCACCCAGGCAAGAATTATGGTAAAGGCAAGTGACAATGTGTTTTTTGCCGTGAACGCCTCGGATTTTACCATTCAAGAGTCCGAAGTGGTTTTGGATTTTCAAGATTTGGTCCATGAAGTTTGTCAACCCGATGACGTAATTATTCCATTTACTTATCAAACCTTTGGTGGCTTTGCCGAGGCCTCCACTTTTTCTGTGGACCTTCCTGCAGGCCTAAATGGGGTTTTTGCCCCCCTTAATGCCAGCGCCGATGACACTTCGGTCCAATTGACCCTTTCAAACACCAATGGCGTGTCCCCTGGGGAATATGACATAACCGTAACCTCTACAGCGGCATCGGTGACCAAGAATGTACCGCTCACCCTTATCATTAAAGACAACAATTTTACAGATGTTGTGCTTCAATCCCCTTTGGATGCGGCAGCTAATATTTCAATAAATACCCAGTTGGAATGGGAGGCCAATGTGCTTTATTCCAGTTATGATGTTGAAGTGGCAACAGATGTAGGCTTTACCAATATTGTGGAGTCGACGAGTGTACCGTTCAATTTTTACCAGACAACCAGTCTTGTTGCACAAACTGAATATTTTTGGAGGGTTCGGCCCAACAATGCTTGTGGTACCGGAACTTTTGGAGCGCCCTTTAGTTTTACCACCATTCAGGTGGATTGCAAGACTTTGGAACCCTTGGGGTTGCCTTTGGAAATATCTGCAGTTGGGACCTCTACACTCACAAGTAGTGTACAACTTTTTGAAGATCTGTCTGTTTCGGATGTTAACTTAAATCTCGAGTTAAATCATACTTTTCTAGAAGATTTGATTATCAGTCTAACCTCCCCTGCTGGAACCAAGGTTACCTTAATTTCCAATACTTGCGGGGATGCCAATAATATCAATGCTACATTTGATGATGAGGGTATAGAACTAGTTTGCGGCAACAATCCAGCCATTGAGGGAACTGTGAGGCCATTGGGTTCCCTAAGTTCGTTTATTGGGGAGTCAACCTTGGGGGAATGGACATTGGAGGTATTGGATACGGCTACAGGTGATGGCGGTTCAATAATCGCTTTTTCCTTGGAGGTTTGTGCGGAAGGTGCCTTTAGACCCGATGAGGATGAGGATGGGGTTTTCGATGATGGGGACGACCTTTGTCTGGGTACGCCCAAAGGTACGGAAGTGGATACTTCAGGTTGCCCCATTAACCGTTTTCCTGTTGATAATTTCACCGTGGAAATCCAAAGTGAGAGTTGCCGAAGTAGCAATGATGGATCAATAGGAATCACAGCTGTGGACACTTCCATTACCTATACGGCTGTTTTGGATGGTGGAAATGGCCCCTCAAATTTTGATTTTACGAGTACACATACCTTTCAAAATCTACAGGCTGGAAGTTATTCTTTATGTATTACCGGAACCGATGGAATGATAACTTATCGGGAAACCTGTTTCAATTTGGTCTTGACCCAACCGGAATTGCTGTCGGTTTTTGCTGAGTCTGTGGGTGAGGCCTTAAATCTCACCATGGAGGGTGGAAGTCTGTACAATGTGGAATTGAATGGATTGGTGACACAAACCCAAGAAAAAGAGATTCAACTACAACTAAAAGAAGGTCGGAATACCCTTCGGGTATTTACTGGGTTACCATGCCAAGGGGTTTACGAGGAGTCTTTCTTTATTTCTTCCCGACCTATATTATATCCAAATGCCGTGCAGCAGACTGCCAGGGTATTCTTAAATGGATATAGCGGCAGCGTAAAACTCGAGGTTTTTTCATCCATTGGGCAATTGGTTTTGACCCGGGATGAGATTCTGACTGGAAACGATTTGGACGTGGATATGTCCCTCCTTCCCCAAGGAACGTATTATATACGAGTTGTGACCGGGGATAAGCAAGAAGTAATTAAAATGATCAAGGAATGAAGAAGGTATTGCTATTTTCGGCCATTTTTGTTTTGCTGTCTTCCTGTGGTAAAAATGATGATTCACCACCCATTCCAGACGGAGCTAATTTGCTATTTCCCTTGGAGAACTCTGAATGTACAACTGGGGTTAGTATCAATGACAATTTGAGCCAGATCACCTTTGAATGGGAAGCCTCTTCGAATACAGACAGCTATACTTTGAATGTGGTAAACTTGGAGACCAATATTCCACAAACCATATCGACAGCTGCAACCTCGGCAAGTTTGTCCATAGAGAAGGGTACCCCATTCTCCTGGTCGGTAACTTCCCAAAATTCGGATACGGACCAAATTGCCACAAGCAACACTTGGTTGTTCTACAATGCAGGGGCACAGGTGAATTATGCGCCATTTCCTGCCCAACTTATTGGCCCGGTTTCAGGGTCAACGGTTCAAAAAAGTATATCCAATGAAGTGACGCTACAGTGGTCCGGTGCAGATGTGGAGGATGATATAGCGTCCTTTGAGGTATTTTTCTCCGATCAAAGCCCACCTACCTCTTCCTTGGGCACCTTGGATTCCGAAACTGCGGAAATGGATGTTACTGTACAATCTGATACTATCTACTACTGGAAAATTATCACCACCGATGCAGCGGGTAACACTTCCGATTCTGGAATTTTTGACTTTAAAGTGTTTTAATAAGGCCTAAGTCCCGTTGAATTGGTTCATGGTGTTTTTGGTTCCTGCAAATACATAAGAACGCACAAGATCGGCCGATTTGGCAAGTCTTTCCGGAAGTGCTTTGGTTTCCTCCTCGTTCCATTTTCCTAACACGTAATCCACTTGTCTTCCTTTGCTGAATTCGGCACCAACACCAAATCGAAATCTTGGATACTGGGATGTTTGTAAGGTATTTTGGATATGTTTTAGGCCATTGTGGCCACCATCACTTCCTTTGGTTTTGAGTCGGATGGTGCCAAACGGAAGATTGATATCATCAGTAATGACCAGGACATTCTCCAAAGGAATTTTTTCCTTTTCTATCCAGTATTTGACGGCTTTACCGCTTAAATTCATATAGGTGGATGGCTTTAAGCACAAAATGCTCCGTCCCTTAAATTTGAAGCTTCCCGTGGCTCCCAATTTGGCATTTTCAAAAGTGAATCCTTCCTGTTCGGCTAAAAAATCCAATATTTTGAAACCTACATTATGCCTTGTCTCGTCATAGGCTGAACCAATGTTTCCAAGTCCGACAATAAGAAATTTTTTCATGGGATCGCTTTCTTCAATCAACGGTTTCGGAACACCAAATAGGGATTTCAAAAACTGTAGCATCAAAAGGTTGGGTTTTGCTCAAAAATAAGAAAGCATCCCCAATTCTGTTAAAGAATATCGGGGATGCTTTTATCGGTTTTGGTGAAGAGTTACTCCGTAGCCTCGGCAGCTGGGGCTTCAGCAGCTCCTTCAGCAGCAGCTTCAGTACCTTCTGCTCCTTCAACTCCTTCTTCTTCCTCTTCCTCCTCATCATCAACAGATGTTCTAGAGGCTTTTACCTGTACAACCGCAGTACTATCTGGGTGTAAGATAGTGAAATCATCATTTAAGAGTGTTTCCACAGGAATAGTCCCTCCAATTCTTAATTTGGAGATATCTACTGTGATAAAATCAGGAAGTAGATTTGGCAATGCCTTAATGGAAAGCTTTCTTTTTCTAAACAATAAACGGCCACCGTTTCGAACACCGGGAGAATTTCCTTCCAAACGAACAGGGATGTTCATGGTTACCGGCTTGTCCTCGAACAACTGATAGAAATCGATGTGCAAAATTTTGTCGGTTACAGGATGAAACTGGATATCCTGTAATACTGCATCAAACTTTTGTCCGTCTTCCAACTCAATCACAGCCGTGTGTGCATTTGGGGTGTAGACCAGGTGTCTGAATGCTAGTTCATCAGCTGAAAAGTGCAATGGTTTATCCCCTCCGTACAACACGCAAGGGACCTTTCCAGCATTACGTAAGGCTTTGGTAGATACCTTGCCCACGCTTTCTCTTTGGGATCCTTTGATAGTAATTGACTTCATTATATATTAAATTGATTTACATTAAAAACTTTGAAGATATTGAGGTGTTGTGGTGAACTCTGTGCATAACATCTGCAAATAAGTCTGCACAACTCAATACCTTAATTTTTTCTTTATCCTGTTTTACAGGAATTGAATCGGTAACGATCAACTCCGTTAACCGTGATTCTTCTATTTTTTCGTAAGCACTGCCAGAAAGTAGCCCATGTGTGGTGATCGCACGGACGCTAATCGCACCGCGTTCCATCATCAAGTCTGCTGCCTTGGTCAAAGTACCAGCAGTATCTACCATATCATCCACCAAAACCACATTTTTACCATTTACATCCCCGATCAATTCCATATGGGAAATAACATTGGCCTTGGCCCTTTGCTTGTAACAGATGACCACATCACTCTCCAAAGCCTTGGAATAGGCATATGCCCTTTTAGATCCACCCATGTCAGGTGAGGCAATGCACAAATTGTCGAGTTTGAGACTTTTTAGGTAGGGCAAAAACAGGGTTGAGGCAAAAAGGTGGTCCACCGGTTTTTCAAAGAAACCTTGGATTTGGTCGGCATGTAAATCCATGGTAATGATTCTGGTGGCACCGGCCGTTTCCAACATTTTTGCAATTAGCTTGGCTGCTATGGGTACCCTAGGTTTGTCCTTTCGGTCTTGCCTTGCCCATCCAAAGTAGGGCATAACGGCCGTAATATGCCTTGCTGAAGCTCTTTTGGCTGCGTCCAACATCAACAACATTTCCATAAGGTTCTCCGAACTCGGGTTGGTTGAGCCGATGATAAAGATTCGCGCCCCCCTAATGGATTCTTCAAATGAAGGTTGAAATTCACCATCGCTATATCTTGAGAAAAGCACATTCCCCAAGTTGGCCCCGTATGATGCGGCTATCTTTTCACCCAAGGCTGTACTCTGGGTACAGGCAAAAATTTTAGGTTCTGGAACTTGGTATGGCATGGTAAACTCTTGTCGACTAGCTTATTATGGTTCTTTTCTTCAAAAGAGGTGCAAATTTAAAAATTAATTCGGGTTGCTAAAGGATATTTCAAGGTATTTTTGGTGGTAAATGAAATTATTTTTTAGCTTTGCAATCCCATTTCAAAAAGGGACTACAAAAATGCCTTGGTGGCGGAATTGGTAGACGCGCTGGATTCAAAATCCAGTTCTTTCGGGAGTGTGGGTTCGATTCCCACCCAAGGTACATCAAAAGCCGAGATTTATTTCTCGGCTTTTTTTATTCCCATACATAACTTCGAGTTCTTGCCCACATGCGTCCCATATCATGTTTTCCGTGGGTTATAAAAACGTTTTAACATTTCAAACAAGCTAGAATTTTCAAATCGTTGGGTACATTTGTAGGAAGAGGTCCATGATAGGTTTCCTAGAACACTACAAAACTGAACATCAAGAAAAATAGACCATGAAAGTTAGCCACAAAGACTATACACGAAGACATTTTATAAAACAATCAACCCTTACCTCCATAGCGCTTATTTCGTTGGTCAATTGCACTAACAGGAAGAGGAAAAGCGAAGCAGTGCCTAATAATGGGATGGCAAAGTTGGAGTTGAAACCTGATCCCAAAGGATACCTTGATCTTCCAGAAGGATTTTCGTATAAAGTTATCTCCAAATCCGGAGAGAAAATGTCGGATGGTCTATTGGTACCTGGAAGACCGGACGGGATGGGCGCCTTTCTGGCTGCAGATGGAAAAATCGTAATCATCCGAAACCACGAAAACAGTGCCACGGATTTGGAACACAGTCCCTTTGGCCCTGCTAATGAAATGCTGCCCGATATAGATTTGGATAGATTGTACGACTCTGGCAGCGGAACCAATCCCGGATTGGGAGGCACAACAACCCTAATTTATGACGAGGATACCGGAGTGGTTGTTGACGAATTTTTGAGCCTTGGGGGCACTTACAGGAATTGTGCCGGGGGGGTGTCACCATGGGGTACTTGGATTACTTGTGAGGAAGATGTCACCAAAGCAGATGGAAAACAGATTCTGGAAGACCATGGATATGTATTTGAAGTATCCATGAATGCCAAGGAAATGGTAGAGCCAAAACCCGTCAAAGCCATGGGACGATTTAACCATGAGGCAGTGGCCGTTGACCCGGATTCTGGGTGTGTATATCTTACCGAAGATAGGCATGATGGACTCATTTACAGGTTTATTCCAAAGGAGAAAGAAAATCTTTTGGCAGGGGGAGAATTACAGGCGTTAGCCGTACGCGACAATCAAAGTCTGGATACAAGAAATTGGGAATCACCCACAGTTCCCAAAAATAATCCCATGGAAGTTTTCTGGATTGATTTGGATGATGTGGAATCCCCGGAAGACGATTTGCGATATCGCGGCTTTGATCTTGGAGCTGCCCGGTTTGCTCGGGGCGAGGGTATATGGATGGGAGATGGTGAACTTTTCTTTGCGTGCACCAATGGAGGGCCGGATAATTTTGGGCAAGTTTTTAAATATAGTTTGTCCCCTAAGGAAGGTCTGGAAGGAGAAAATGAGGCCCCAGCTTCCCTTGAACTTTATGCAGAATCCAACGACAAAACGGTATTGCACATGTGCGACAACCTTTTTATCGCTCCTTGGGGAGATGTGCTGCTCTGCGAGGACAACGGCGAGCTAAACCATATTAGAGGTATTGACAAAGACGGGAAAATTTATACCTTGGCCCGAAACCAAAGTTCTAAGTCAGAACTTACCGGCTTGGTCTTTTCCCCTTCAGGAAAGACACTTTTTGTGAATGTGCAGGAGAATGGAGACACTGTCGCCATTACTGGACCATGGGAGAGATTTGGCAAATCTGAGGTAAGAATTTGATTGCTCCAATTACGCCCTTTATTTGAAGTTTAAAGAGAAATTTCGTGTACCCTCTTCGCTTTGAACTAAATCCAAAATCTGCTACACCAATGGTAAAAGAGTGTCCTAAAGTTTCTTGATATCAACTTTCCAAATTTTTACATATTAAACAAGTTTATCCTATATTTAATATGAAGCTCTACTGCAAATTTGAATGAAACGAATCGCCAACGTTTTAAAGCTAGAATTCCCTTATCTGGATACAGTCCAGAACAAACTCTTGCTTGTTGGATTTTTGGCGGTGTTTTGTCTGGTTTTCTTAAATGTCTATGTCCCCTTTAATATTGAAGTATGGGGAGGTACCATTACAGGATACATAATTGTTGGAACAGTAGTTATCTTGATCAGTCAATTTGTATTGAGGCCGCTTTTCAGGCTAAATAAGTTTAAGACCTACAGTTTTTTGCTCTGGGTTGCCCTTGAAGTGCTTTTGATTGCATGGGGGATGTATTTGGCCTTTGGCCCCGAATTGGACACCTTTTTGGAGAAGTGGAACGAGTACTGGCTAACCGTAAGATATACCACTTTGATTCTGGTTGGTCCCTATTTGGCCTTTGTTTGGTATTTGAGTTTTCGATATAAATTGGCCAAGATCAAGGCCATTCAAAACCATAGCTTGGAATTCAATTCAGAATTGGGGGATAAACTCCTGACCATCATTGGTGAAAATGAAAAAGTGATATTGGCCATCAAGTACCAAAAACTGCTTTGTGTAAAATCTGCAGGAAACTATTTGGAACTGTATTATCTAAAAGGGGAAGATCAGGTAAAGGAATTGGTTCGGGGTAGTTTAAAGGAGCTTGAAAAAAAAATCGAGGAGAGTAATATTGTAAAAGTGCACCGTTCGTACCTGGTCAATGTAGATCACATTTCTTCCCTAAAGAAAACCAAGAAGAGCTACCAGTTGAATGTGCAGCATATGCCCAATACCTCCATTCCCGTTTCCGCTGGATTCAAGAACTCATTTGAAGAAGCGCTGAAACAAAAAGTATCCCATTAGTAACATTATAGGTATCATTCATCACAAAACCCTCTGTTTATAGTTGTTGGGGGACTCATCTTTATTTATTTGTGGCACTGCCAAATCCAATTAGAAACAATTAAGGACCAAATTCGGCCCCCAGTTTTGATTGGAAAAACAGATAATTAAGTTGAGTAAAAGGAATACGATAAAATCGGGTTTGTACGCTGCATGTTTAGGTGTTATGGTATTCATCCTATATGCCTCCAATGTGTCGTCTTCACCCTACGTCGATGTACCCTTGCTCAATTGCAATTGCCCTCCAGGATTTAAACTGACCGAAGACAATACATGTATCGCCCGAAATCTATATGATCAATATGCCGTGCGTAACCTAGCCGGTGTTGGGGGTTTAAAATCAGCTTTGCCAAAAATCAGGGACGGTTTTTCCCCACAGGAAATTGACTTGGGCAGATATTTGTTTTTTGACCCGGTACTTTCTGGCGATGGAACCATTTCTTGCGCTTCCTGTCACGACCCTAAAAAAGGATTTAGCGACGGTTTGGCCACCAGCATTGGGATAGATGGGCACAAGGCAAAACGCGCTGCGCCCACTTTATGGAATGTGGGTTACCTGAAAAAGTTGTTTTGGGATGGGCGTTCCACAAACTTGGAAGACCAGATGGAAGGGCCGTTGTTCTCGGAGGAAGAGATGGGGAACACACCCGAGAACCTGTTAAGTTCCCTAAACGGCATAGAAAACTATAGAAAACTTTTTGCCGAGGCCTTTCCGGATAGAAATTCAAATGCAAAGATTTCATTGGATGAGATCTATACAGCAATCGCTGCATTTGAGGCCTCCCTTATTTCCTTGAACAGCAAGTATGATCAATATGCACATGGCTACCATGATGCGCTCAACCAAAAGGAAATTGAAGGACTCAACATTTTTAGGTCTTTCGTTGCCCGATGTGCTGAGTGCCATACACCGCCATTGTTTACAAACCAACAGTTTGCCGTTATTGGAACCCCCGAACCTGACGGTTTGCCGTTGGACCCCGGTGCAGAAGTGCCGTTCAAGGACAAGTCCCTTAGAGGGGCATTTAAAGTGCCCAGTCTTCGAAATATTGAAAAGACAGCACCCTACATGCACTCTGGACGTTTCAAAACGCTTCGTGAAACCGTACAGTTTTATACCAATGGTCGTGGGCATGCAGTACCTGAGGGTGAAGACCTTTTGATACACTGGCACATTTGGGAGCCCAATTTAACCGATTATGAGTTGGATAGGTTGGTGGATTTTCTCAAAACCCTGACCGATGAAACCTTTACCCCACAAGTTCCTGACAAAGTGCCTTCTGGCTTAGAAATATCATTCTGAATTAACTATCAAATAAACAAACATGAAAAAAACCTTTCTAAAAATCCTTGGTGTTGTGTTCTTTCTGGCCGTGGGTATGTTCTTGGGAAAACACTTTTTTGGGGTAAAGAGTGTTGAAACTGTTCCTATGCCTTCCACGATAAAATATAGGAATGTGGGTATATCCAGCGACACTACACAAGTTGCCCAATCCCAAGAGTTCAATGGGCAAATAATTGAAGTAAAAAACGGATCCTCCATTCAAGATGCGGTAAAGAAGGCCAACCCTGGAGACTTGATCCGGGTATTTCCCGGAACCTATTCGGAAAATGTGTACATCGACAAGGACGATATTAGCCTTCAAGGGGTGGTAATCAATGGCGAGTGGCCAACCTTGGATGGAAATAAGGAAATAAATGATGCCTTTCTGTATTCCGGGAACGGGATTCTAATAGAGAATTTTAAGATTATCAACTACAAGGGGAATGGCGTGATGGGACAGGCGGGGAACAACTTTGTCATCCGCAACAACTGGATCATTGATACAGGGGTCTATGGCATCTTTCCGCAGTATGGAAAAAACGGACTTATAGAGCACAACGTACTCAGTGAAATTGAGGATGCGGCCATCTATGTAGGGATGTGTGACAATGTTGATGTACTGCACAATGAGGTTTTTGACAATGTTGCTGGTATCGAAATTGAAAACTCCAGACATTGTTTGGTCGAAAACAACTATGCCCATATGAATACGGGTGGGATTCTGGCTTTTGTTACTCCTGGGCTGCCCATTAAAACCACTTTTGATGTGATAATCCGAAACAATTTTGTGGTAAACAACAATCACGCAAATTTTGGGGCGCCTGGATCCACTGTGGCGGGTATTCCGGCCGGTACAGGAATTTTGATAATGGCTGCGGACGATGTGATCGTGGAAAACAACATCATAACCGGAAACAACAATACAGGAATCACCATCGTAGATCTTGCCAATGGTATGCCCCGTGCCAACGACCCAAATTCAGAGGGGAATCCAGACCGCGTTGTGATCCTGGATAACATTATGTACGACAATGGCAACGAGCCTACTGGGGAGATCAAGGCCATAATGCTGACCAAATTGGAAAACAAAGGCCCCGATATTTTCGCTTTTGGAGGCGGTACCGGAAGTACCATTAGGGACAAAAACAAGTACAGGACTTTTGGTATAGATGATTATGGCATTGCCCAAATCACGGATACCAAAGATATTCCGACCATGATGACCCCAGGTCCTGTGCCTCCGCGTTCGGTTTCTGAACAGGAATTAGGGGAGATGACCTATTATGGAGTGTGTGCGGGTTGCCACGCTTTTGGAACCCGTTTGATTGGGCCTCCTACCGAAATTCTACAGGCCATTCACAACAATAATCCACAAGGCATCGTGGATTACATCAACAATCCAAAAAACTTAAGGGAGGATTATCCAGAAATGCCCCCTCAGGATTATCTATCCGACGAGGCTAAGATGGCGGTAGCAGAATACATACTGGCTTTGAAAGAATAAGAAGAACCAACCTTCTTCAAAATAACCTAACTAAATCTATATGAAACAACTGATCTTTTTTGTGGCTGTGATTGGATTTTCAATTTCGGCCATTGGACAAAAAACGGTGTCAGGTACCGTAATGGAACAGGGCACCAGCTTACCGCTATTGGGGGTAAGTATTTTGGAAAAGGGAACCACAAATGGAGCTTCCACCGATTTTGATGGCAACTATACCATCAATGTTGCGGGAGACGAGGCTACGCTGGTGTTCTCTTTTTTGGGCTATAAGACCCAGGAGGTAACTGTGGGTGGCCAATCCGTTGTAAATGTGTCCCTTGAGGTGGACGCACAAAAGATGGATGAGGTAGTGCTCACGGCCCTGAACATCCAAAGGGACAAAGAGTCTTTGGGATATTCCATTTCACAGGTAACCTCGGAACAAGTAAATGTGGCCCGGGAGAACAATGTAATGAACTCTTTATCCGGAAAGGTATCTGGACTTCAGATTACACAATCCAATACAGGGGTTGATGGTTCTAGCCGGGTATTATTGCGGGGAATAACCACGATAAGCGGTAGCAATAGACCTTTGGTGGTCATAGATGGAATCCCGATCAATAATGGTTCCGGTGGGGCCGGTGGAGGCGGAGGCGTGGACCGAGGTGATGCCTTGTCCGACATCAATCCAGACGATGTGGAGTCCATAAGCGTCTTGAAGGGTGCAGGCGCCGCAGCAGCCTATGGTTCGTTGGGAATGAATGGGGTTATTTTGATCACCACCAAATCCGGGGGGAAAAAAGATGGGGTTGGAATTTCCCTCAACTCGTCCTTTACCTTAACAGATATTTTATTGACCCCGGATTTTCAGAATGAGTACGGAACCGGAGCTTTTGGAGATTTTGCACCACTAAATCTAGATGGGCGTCCCGTACTGGATTACCCATTTTCCTGGAGTTGGGGACCTAGAATGGAAGGCCAGACCTACACGAATTGGTTGGGCAGGCAAGACACCTATAACCCAAATCCCAGCAGAAACCCTTATAAGGAATTCTACCAAACCGGATTTGCCCTGTCCAACACCGTGGCTTTTGAAGGGCGCGGGGACAAAGGTTCGTTTCGTCTCTCCATTACCGATGAGGAAGGTCAAGGTATCGTGGGAAACAATACCCTCAACAAACAGACTTTTAGTTTGAGGGGTTCCACCAATTTGACCAATAAACTCTCCATAGATGGAAAAATGACTTATATCACTTCCAAGGTTCGGAACAGACCACAATTGGCCGAAGGAAGTGGCAATACAGCCTTGCAACTTTCCTTGATGCCCAGGGATATCCGATTGGAAGATGTGGCTAACAACACCATAAATGCCAGCGGGGAGGAGATCAAGTGGAATTTGGACAATACCTTCAACAACCCTTATTGGGCCTTGGAGAACGCTGGAAATTTTGATGAAAAAGACAGATATCAAGGTTTTCTTTCCGCAAATTGGATGATAAGCGACAAGTTCAATGTAACCGCCAAAACAGGGATGGACAATATTGTGTTTGACTATACCACTTTTGGAGCACGTGGTGCTAGGGCCATAGGCAACGGGCTTGGTTCCTACAGACACGACAGTGGTAAAAGCCGAATCTGGAATTCGGATATTTTGGCCACCTATAATACCGATATTTCCAATGTGAATGTTTCCTTTAGTTTGGGTTCCAACTATAGGGATGAGTTCAGCAGCTACAGGAATATTTGGGGGAACGATAGCAAGGCTCCGAACTTTTACAGAATCAGCAATTACAAAAATACCTTTAGCGATGAAGGGGTTACAAAAAAAGCGATTTACTCCTTTTATGCCTTAAGTCAGTTCAATGTTGGGGGATACCTCTATTTTGATGCCACAGTTCGAAACGACAACTCTTCGGCACTGCCCAAAGAGAACAATTCGTACTGGTACCATTCCGAAAATGTGAGTGTGTTGCTTTCCAAGATTCTTGGGGTGAGCCCCAATATTCTTAGTAGGGGCAAATTAAGGGGGTCCTTTGCCAAGGTTGGTAACGATACCAGCCCTTATAGAACGCAAGCCGTATACAATATTGATCAAACCGTGACCCTGCCTTATACTGTAGCTTCGATACCAGGAAGTCTTCCTTCCTTCGACTTGCGTCCGGAAACTTCCGAGTCTTGGGAAGTGGGTGCAGATTTAGGGTTTTTGAACAACCGCATTACTTTGGACTTTACTTATTACCAGACCAATACTACGGACCAGATTATGGCGGTTCCGGTTTCGGGAACAACGGCATTTTCATCCAAAGTGGTCAATGCTGGAAAAATTCAGAACAAGGGATACGAAGCGCAGTTGAACCTTATTCCTTTTGACTCTGACAATTTCACTTGGACCCTCGGCTTCAATTTTACAAAGAGCAACTCAAAGGTCATTTCCTTGAACGAAGGTTTGGAACGAATAACCTTGGGGTCGCTTTGGACGGCATCTGTAGAGGCTAGGCCCGGCGAGGAGTTCGGAACCATTTACGGGAACGACTTTTTAAGGGACAATTTTGGAAGAAAGATCATTGGGGACGACGGCCTGGCCAAACGTGGGGAACGTGTTGCACTTGGTAACATCAACCCAGATTGGTACGGTGGAATTACGAGTAGTATCCGCTATAAAAACCTCACATTGAATTCTTTGATCACTATTCAACAAGGTGGGGAATACTACTCCTACGGCCGTGGGTACCGTTTGTTTTTTGGAACGGACGCACGAACCTTGGAAGGACGTGAAAACGGAATTATCGAAGAAGGAATCAATGAGTTCACAGGATTCGATAACGACATTACCACCTCGGCAATGTTGAAACACTTTACCGATATATTTTCAAACGAGGTCGCCACCGACCTGATTTTGGATGCAAGCAATGTAAAGTTACGGGAAGTGGCCCTAACGTATGATTTTCCAAAGACCGTTTTAAAAAATACGTTCATACAGTCCGCATCCTTATCCGCGGTGGGAAGAAACTTGCTTTTCCTCTATAACGCAGCGGGCGATATCGACCCAGAGGCCACCTATAGCAGTGGACCCACTAGCACGGCTTTTGAGCATTCTTCCCTGCCTTCCACAAGAAGCTATGGGCTTAATCTAAAACTCAACTTTTAAAATTGATGACTATGAAAAATATACAGCAAATCATGAGAAGTACAGTAGTTATCATAACATTAGGGTTGGTTTTCCTTTCCTGTGAAAAACGCCTGGATGATCTAAGGGAAAATCCCAATGCCTTGACAACCATAGATGATGCCGCCCTGTTTACGAAGGCCGTTAGGTCTGTATTTCAGGGGACCACGGATAATGCATCATCCCATTTTGCCGGGATGCATGCACATTATTATGTAGCCGGAAGTACCTGGAGAGCTCCTGACCAATACGGTGATGGACACGATGGTGATTACAACAGCATTTTGAATGGCCTTTACGGCGGAACCATTCGACATATAGAAGACGTGCTGGAAATTACCACAGCTGAAGGAACTAAAAACCCTGTGCGCAACGCCATGGCGGACGTAATTGCCGTGTTGGGGTTTGCCAAGATTACCGATGCTTATGGAGAAGTGCCCTATACCGAAGGCGGTAAAGGGAAAACAGAGGATATTGTACAGCCCAGATATGATACTCAGGAAAGTATCTATCGAGACATGATTGAACGCCTTTCAAACAGTATAGCGGTACTGAAGAATGCGGACCCGGCCGAAGGATATCCGGACTCGGACCCCATTTTTAACAATGACATGGATAAATGGGTGCGCTTTGCCAATAGTGTCCGTTTAAGGTTGGCCATGCGAGTTCGCTTTGCGGATAGCGCTTTGTCCAGTGCCACGGTAGCTCTGTGCTTGGACGAACCACTTATGGAATCTGTGGACCATGATGCGTTCATGATTGAAACAGAAGGAACCGGAAATGCCTGGTTCAACCGAAGAACAGGATTTCCATCGATTAAAATGTCGACCATGTTAATCGATCAGTTGCAAAGTACTGCAGATCCTAGGTTGCCTGTTTTTGTGAGCCAGGATGGCAATGGAGAATATTCTGGGATGATCAATGGCTTGACCGATGTCGCATTTGGGGGCTCGGATTTTGCCAACAAATCGGATATGGGATTACAACTTTCGTCTCCAGAAAGCAAATTATATGTCATTACAGCTTCAGAGGTTTGGTTGCTCCGAGCGGAAGCGGCCTTGGTTTTTGATAATGATCCAACAGCTGCAAATACATTGTTTAGAATGGGTATAGAAACATCCTTACACCAATGGGAAATCGACCCAACGGACATAGCGACCTTTATGGGGTCTCCCTCGGCAACCTTGGCGGGAATCAATGATGAAGAACAAATCGGGGTACAGATGTGGTTGGCCTTGGTGCCGAATTACTTCGAGGGTTGGATCCATATCAGAAGAACGGGATACCCGATAATTCCTGTAAGGGAGGATGCGGATTTGCACCCAGGGGTGACTAACGGAATTATGCCGACCAGATTTAAGTACTCCTCTTTTGAATTGGGCTCCAATACGAACAATGTTACGGAGGCCATCAACAGACAAGGACCCAACGCCATAGATACTCCTGTTTGGTGGGATAAGAATTAAAATGAACAAACTAAGAACAAAACAAATGAGACATAGTAAGATATTGGGAATTTTATTGCTCGCCTTGGCCTTGGTCAATTGTAGCGAGGATGACGCCCCGCTGGAGCCTTTGGCTGATTTTCAATTTTTGGTGGAGGGATCCGTGGTGACATTTAATGGAACTGTGGCAAATGCTACTTCGATCTCTTGGGATTTTGGTGATGGATCCAGTAGTTCCGACGAAGATCCGGTATATGCTTATGCAAGTCCAGGAACCTACGAAGTTGTATTGACGGTATCTGGAGCAAATGGCTCCTTCACGGAGACCAAGGAAGTGACCATTTTGCCTTCATTGGAAATTTTGTTGACCGGTGGGCCAGCAAGACCAGAAGGAAAGACCTGGAGGTTGCGAAGGGCCTATACCGCTGGGAAGGAAGGTGCAGGTCTGATAACAAGCGATTTGAGCCTTTTGATAGCTTCCTTCGACAATTTGTTGGATGCGGTTGGTCTGGGCGCTTCGTACGATGATGCGTTCACGTTTGTACACGATGGTACCTACAAAGTGGATAATGTGGATGGACAAAGTTTAATGGGCCTTGTTCATG
The DNA here is from genome assembly GCF_023502235.1 of Flagellimonas myxillae. GTDB lineage: Bacteria > Bacteroidota > Bacteroidia > Flavobacteriales > Flavobacteriaceae > Flagellimonas > Flagellimonas myxillae. The sequence continues at coordinate 604,697 of NZ_JAMFLY010000002.1, forward strand.
CCAGCGCGTTTTTCCCAGCTGAAATTACAGGAGTTTCATTGGATGTGAACAATGTACCCTTGGCACACGCGCTATACACCCCAAAAACGGATGCCACTTGGATGGTCAGCGAAGAAGATTTTTCCGTGGGTACCCTGCATCCCCTTGAGGGTCCAATTTCCGTTCCTTTTACGGGACAACAACGTTTGATTTTGGATGAGTACCTGGGATATAAGGAAACCACCAATATTATCATTATTAAAGAATTGACGGAAACAACAATGAATGTGGCCATGGGAATCCATACGGAACCTGCTGCTTTTGATACCCCAACATTGTTTTTCCATTTGACATTTGAGTCGCTCTAACGAAGAAAGGTTGGAATCATTTTGATTAGATTAGTTTTGTGATTGGGAATTCCCGGATGGAAACATTCGGGATATTCTTTTTATTTCAGAATACGTATTACCAAACAAAGCCATGGAAGTACCGAAGAAACAACGGGATTTTTTTGCCTCACAGAAAACAAAGGATGTAGCGTATAGAAAAAAGGCATTAAAGCGCTTGCAAAAAGAAATTTTGGCAAGGGAGGATGATGTCTGTAAAGCACTCTACGCCGATTTTAAGAAACCAGAGTTTGAAACCTTGGTGGCGGAAACCCAATTTGTTTTGGCAGAGTTAAAGGTCATGTTGAAAAACATGGAATTTTGGGCCCGTCCCGAACGTGTTTCTTCCATCCTTGCCAATTGGCCTTCGTCCGATTATCTCTATCGGGAACCGTACGGTACGGTTTTGCTTATTGCCCCTTGGAATTATCCTTTCCAATTGGTATTTGCTCCTTTGGTTGGGGCAGTGGCAGCCGGAAATACGGTCGTGGTGAAGCCATCAGAACTAACCCCAAATACATCCCAAATAATCACAGAAATAGTTGCTAAGGTTTTTGAACCCGGGCATGTGTCCGTGGTGGAGGGTGGTGTGGAAGTTTCCCAACAACTGCTGGTCCAAAAATGGGATTATATTTTCTTTACCGGCAGTACCAAGGTGGGGCAAATCGTTTACGAAAGCGCAGCAAAACACCTCACCCCCGTGACTTTGGAACTGGGAGGTAAAAACCCTTGTATTGTAGACGATTCAGCTTCCATAAAACTGACGGCCAAACGCATTGTTTGGGGAAAATTCCTGAATGCCGGACAAACGTGCATAGCCTCCGATTACATCTTGGTGCACCGCAAAGTGAAAGCGGCCCTTATCGAGGCGCTGAAAAAGAGTATTCAAGATGGTTTTGGGGATATAAGCCAGGCCTCCGATGATTATGCCCGAATCGTTAACGAAAAACACCATGCCCGACTAAAGACCATGCTTGAAGGTCAGGATATTCTTTTTGGAGGGATTTCTGATGATACCGACAATTATTTGTCCCCAACCTTGGTGGACGAACCCCAAATGGACAGTCCTTTAATGGAAGGTGAGATTTTCGGACCCATCCTTCCCATCATTGCATACGAAACGGAAGAAGATATTGACAATCACATATCCCATTACGGCAAGCCATTGGCCACCTACATTTTTTCGAACCGGAAATCGTTCCAAAAGAAAATGTTGGACAAATACAGCTTTGGCGGAGGTTGCATCAACGATACGGTCATCCAGATATCCAATAAAAAGCTTCCCTTTGGCGGCGTTGGTGCAAGTGGTTTGGGAGGGTATCATGGGAAAGCCTCTTTCGAGATATTTTCCAATCAAAAGGGGATCATTAAAAAGGCCAATTGGTTTGACGCCCCACTCCGGTATCCCCCGTACAAGCTCCCGAACAAGATTGTTAAAATGATCAAGCACTTGTTTTAAGTGAACGTTTCGCAATAAATTGCTAGAACCCCATCACTTGATTTTCCGTCTAGTAAAATCAAATTGGGACTGACTTTACAAAGGTGGCTCAGCCATTAATTTGACTATTTATCGAATAGGGGTTTGTTGGCTTGGATTAATTGCTATTTTAGGCGCCTAATCTGCTCCACCTATGCTAAAAGGCTACATTGCTACAATTCTTTTTCTTTATTCTTTTGTTGTTTTTCCCCAAGATTTTGTAACCACCTGGAAAACAGATAATATAGGTGCTACTGGGAACAATCAGATCAGTATTCCGACCCACACAAGTTCAACCTATGACTATACGGTGGACTGGGGAGATGGTAGTTCGGATACGAACGTGACCGGCGATATTACCCATACCTATGCGATTCCCGGCACCTATACGGTTACCATTTCCGGTCTATTCCCTAGAATATATTTTGAAGATCTTTTGAATACCAAAGATCCAATGAAGCTATTGACGGTGGAACAATGGGGAAGCAACCCATGGCAATCCATGTTCGGTGCGTTTTCAGGGTGTGGAAATATGGATGTTGTAGCTACAGACGTCCCGGACCTATCTCTGGTTACGGATTTAGCCAGGATGTTCCAGGGGTGTACCCTCTTGGTGGGGAATAATTCTTTTACCACCTGGGATATGACCACCGTATTGTACATGGGGGAAATGTTCGAGGATGCTACTATGTTCAACCAACCCATAGGATCTTGGGACGTTAGCGGGGTGGAGACCATGAATAGCTTGTTTAGAGGTGCCTTGGCCTTTGACCAGGACATTAGTGGATGGGATACCGGAAACATCATGTGGATGAGTCAAATGTTTATGGGTACCTCCTTTAATCCTGATATAAGCGGTTGGGACACTTCAAGTTTGACCGATATGTCCTTTATGTTTGAGATGAATGATACATTCAATCGGGATATTTCATCGTGGGACACAAGCAACGTTAGATGGATGAGTAGGGCCTTTTTGGGTGCAACAGCATTTAACCAAGATATTAGCTCCTGGGATGTGGGTAGTGCAGAATTCATGAGCGAAGTTTTTTCCGGAGCCTCCTCCTTCAATCAAGATTTAAGTACCTGGAATATTGCAAAGGCTAGCAATATGACATCCATATTTGACGATTCCGGACTATCGGACGAAAATTATAACAATATCCTAATTGGATGGAGCAATCTGCCCACATTACAGGAAGACGTCAAGTTTGGGGCAAGCGGAAACCAGTTTTGTGAAGGGGGTCCTGCGCGACAAAACCTTATTGTCACGTATAATTGGGAGATAAATGATGGTGGAATCTCTGCAGGGTGCACTGTGGACCAACAAAGAGCTTTTGTTACCACATGGCAGATCAGCGATGCAAGCAATCCGGCTGTAATTCCCACCCATCCTAGCGAAAGTTATTCGTATACAGTGGATTGGGGTGACGGAAATGTGGATTCAGACGTTACGGGAAATGCTTCACATACTTATAGTCAAACGGGTACCTACGATATTGCCATAACCGGGACCTTTCCCAGAATACATTTTAACTCTGGGACTGTAAATGCTGCTTTAATTGAAAATGTGATACAATGGGGGGATATGGAATGGACGTCGATGGAAGGAGCGTTTTCCAATTGTGTAAACTTGGATGTCACCGCCAAGGACACACCCAACTTATCGCTGGCAACTTCGGCCAACAGCATGTTCAGTAATTGTTCATCCTTGGTTGGAAATACAAGCTTAAATAAATGGGATGTTTCTGGATTGGTGGATGTGGGTGAAATGTTTTCGGGAGCAACCCAATTCAATCAAATTCTTTCAAATTGGAACACATCAAGCGTTACCAATATGTTCAGAATGTTCTACCAGAGTGGATTTCAGAACAGTTTGGGTACTTGGGATGTTTCCAATGTCGGCAATCTTACCGAAGTGTTGACGGGCAGTCAACTCACTACTGTAAATTTTGATAACACCCTTGTCGCATGGAGTCAGTTGGGGAGCCTTCAAAACAATCTGCAATTTGATACAGGATCTAGTGAATATTGTTTGGGCGCAACTGCCAGACAATCTATAATAGATAGTTACGGATGGACCATTAACGACAATGGGGAAAATTGCCCAACACAAAATGCCTTTGTCACTACTTGGAAAACCGACAACGAAGGCATGTCGGAAGACAATGCCCTTTCCATCCCAATTGTAGGCGGGCCATACACGATTGATTGGGGGGATGGAACCGTGGAAATAGATTTGTTTGGTACAGCTACCCATACGTACACCACAGTTGGGACATATACGGTTTCCATTGTTGCAGATGCCGTCTCCATACAACATAACAGCTATCCTGGCAATGAGGCGTTCAGCGATGCCACCAAGCTATTGGAAATAAATCAATGGGGAGATATACAATGGAACTCCATGTTGGCGGCTTTTGCCGGATGCTCAAATATGGATGTTGTGGCCTATGATGTTCCTGATTTTTCAGGACTAACCTCCCTTTTTGGAATGTTTTCCTATTGTGGTTCTTTAAAAGGAAATGCCACGTTCAACGCTTGGGATATTTCCAACATTGACAATTTAACCCAGGTTTTTTACGTATGCTCCCAATTCAATGCAGATATTTCCAATTGGGATGTAAGTAATGTAACAGCCATAAGCAATCTTTTTGTCAACTGCTCCATTTTTAACCAGGACATTTCCAATTGGGATGTTTCCAGCGTTACAGATATGGGCGGAATGTTCAGTGGAGCTATTCAGTTTAATCAGGACATATCCGGTTGGAATGTATCCAATGTCACCAGTATGAGGAGTATGTTTCAACACTCAGAATTTAACCAAGACATTTCTGGGTGGGATGTATCCAATGTTACCGATATGACCGCCATGTTTAACCAAACTCCGAATTTTAATCAGGACATTTCTGGATGGGATGTTTCCAGTGTAACGGATATGAGCAGTATGTTTGGCGGAACTGGGGCATTTAACCAAGATATATCCGGATGGGATGTATCCAATGTCACCCGCATGTGGGCGACCTTTTCAAATTCAACAGTGTTTAACCAAGACATATCGGGATGGGATGTATCCAATGTTACCAACATGTTTTGGTTGTTTGCCCGTGCTACTGCGTTCAATCAGGATTTGGGCAATTGGGATGTTTCCAAGGTTACCGATATGACCGACATATTTGAAAGTGGTAATATGTCCAACTATAATTATGATAGAACCTTGATAGGCTGGGCAGGCCTTCCGTCCTTGCAGTTCGGGGTTACATTTGATGCCCCACAAAACCAATATTGTGCGTCAGAGGAAGCTAGACAGAACATAATTGACACCTATAATTGGATAATCAATGATGGTGGGGAACTTAGCAATTGTGGAAGTCCATTTGTCACTACTTGGAAAACGGATAATCCTGGTCTTTCAGAGGATAATCAGATAACTATTCCAACTTTTCCAGGAGAAACATACGACTATACAGTGGATTGGGGTGATGGCTCTACGGATTCCAATGTAACCGGTGATATTACCCATACCTATGCCACTCCAGGAACCTATACGGTTTCCATAACCGGCGTATTCCCAAGGATTTACTTTAACGACTTTACCCTTAATTTTTCTGATTTCACCGGAGATGAGTTAAAGCTTTTGACCATAGAACAATGGGGCAACATACATTGGACCTCCATGGAAGCGGCCTTTGCCGGATGCTGGAACCTCCAGTTCAATGCAACGGACATTCCTGACTTGACTAGCGTAAGCAGCACCCGCAACATGTTTTACAATTGTTTGTTCTTCGCGGGCAATGAAAGTTTTGCCGATTGGGACGTGAGCGTGGTAACCGATATGGCCTACATGTTCGACAAAACTACTTTTGATCAAGACATCTCCGCATGGGATGTTTCCAATGTTGAGTATATGTCCTATATGTTTTATAGCAGTCGGTTCAATCATGATATAAATGGTTGGGACGTAAGCAATGTTCGATGGATGGAGGGGATGTTCTCAAGTGGGCAATTCAACCAAGACCTTTCCAATTGGGACGTTAGCAAGGTTATGAGCATGGAGCACATGTTCAGCAGCACTTATTTCAATCAGGATATCTCTTCTTGGGATGTTTCAAGTGTTACCAATATGACCTATATGTTCACCCAGGGACATTTTGACCAGGATATTAGCGGTTGGGACGTTTCCAATGTTTCGGCCATGGATTTTATGTTCGATGCCTCTGATCTGTCCGATGAAAATTACGATAACATACTCTTGGGATGGAGCCAGCTTGCTTCGCTACAAAACGGAGTGAATTTAGGGGCTAATGAGGCCTATTATTGTGATTCTGAAGCAGCCAGGGCACTTCTTATAAACACCTACGGATGGACCATAAATGATTTGGGAATAAACTGTGAGGCACCAATTCCCTTTATCACTACTTGGAAAACAGATAATCCCGGACCATCTGAAGATAATCAGATCACCATTCCTACACATCCATTGGAGAATTATGATTACACTGTGGATTGGGGGGATGGCTCAACCGATGAAGGGGTCACTGGAGATTTTACCCACACCTATGCCTCACCCGGAACCTATCAGGTGACCATCTCGGGAAAGTTCCCAGGAGTGTTTTTTAATGGCTCTCCAAATGGCCACAGTATAGCACCCACAGATTCTGATGATCAAAAGATACTTTCTGTTGATCAATGGGGCAATAATAGATGGTTTACCACAACCTACGCCTTTGCTGGATGTTCCAATTTGGATGTTTTGGCCACAGACGAACCGGATTTTTCCAGGTCGGGACTTAATACTTCCGGAATGTTCAGGGATTGTGCATCCCTTGTCGGAAACGACTCTTTCAATGCTTGGGAAGTGGCGAATGTAACGGTAATGGGCTATATGTTTAGTGAAGCAAGCCTATTTGACCAAGATTTGGGAAGTTGGGATGTATCCAATGTACTGGACATGGCCTCCATGTTTGATGGAAGCGGATTGTCTACCGCAAATTATGATAAAACATTAAAGGGATGGAGTGCATTACCGTCCTTGGCGAATGGCATTTGGTTAGGCGCCAACAACACTCAATATTGTACTTCCGAAACCGAAAGACAACTTATAATCGATACCTATGGATGGAACATCAACGATGGGGGCAAGGCTCCAGATGGTTGTGAATTGGTAGGAGCTTTTGTAACCACATGGAAAACGGACAATCCTGGAGTATCCAACAATAACCAAATTACCATTCCCACTACCGGTGGAGGTTACAACTACGATGTTGATTGGGGAGATGGAAACGTAGACCTTGGAGTTACTGGGGATATCACCCACACCTACGATGTTCCTGGAACTTACGATGTTGCCATTAAAGGGGACTTCCCTCAAATATATTTTGTAAACCAGGGAGATAGGGAAAAGATATTATCGGTAAAGCAATGGGGCCATATATCCTGGAGATCCATGCTCAATGCCTTTCACGGTTGCTCAAACTTGGATGTGGAAGCCACAGATATTCCGGATTTGAGCAATGTAACTACCACCCAATACATGTTTAGGTTATGTGGGTCTCTTGTGGGGAATGGCACTTTTAATGGCTGGGACACAAGTACGGTCACCAGCATGGATTTTATGTTCCGGGAAGCCACCCAATTTAATCAAGATATTTCTGGATGGGACACCGGGCAGGTGAATTCCATGATTGGCATGTTTCTAGATGCGAAGGCGTTTGATCAAAACATTGGTTCTTGGGATGTTCAGAATGTGAGCAGTTTGGACCGAACATTCAGTGGAGCGGAGGTGTTCAATCAGGATCTGGCCAATTGGAATGTTTCCAATGTTTCCAATATGTGGTCGATGTTTGCCAACGCCCTTGCCTTTAATCAGAATTTAGGAGATTGGGATGTATCCAATGTGTCCAATATGACTTCCATCTTTGATGGCGCGGGAATGTCAACTTCAAATTATGACCAAACCTTAATGGGTTGGAGTGCATTACCATCATTAACCAATGGTGTTGTGCTAGGTGCGAACAATGCACAATATTGCGCATCCGAATCTGAAAGACAACAGATTATCGATACCTATGGATGGACAATAAATGATGGTGGAAAGGCCGTTATCGGGTGCCAAGTGGAAGATGCGTTTATCACGACATGGAAAACGGACAATCCTGGATTTTCAGACGACAACCAAGTTTCGATTTCTACCTCGGCGCCAGCAGGTGGAACGTATAACTACAATGTGGATTGGGGTGACGGAACTGCGGATAGTGGTGTGACCGGGAATATTGTGCACACCTATAGCACACCGGGAGTTTATCAAATTGTTATTTCGGGGGAGTTTCCCAGGATAAACTTCAATGGCAATAATGCAGATAATGAAAAGATTTTGCAGATTAATCAATGGGGGTCTATACAGTGGACTTCGATGGCTGCTGCCTTTGCAGGGTGCAGCAATCTTGATGTGGTGGCTGACGATGTTCCAGACCTTTCCAATGTTTCATCAACTGCACGAATGTTTTCGGGATGTACTTCCTTGGTCGGGAATGGAGCTTTCCAAAATTGGCCAATGGGAACTATCACGATTACCGATAGCATGTTTGCCCTAGCGGAACAATTCAATGCGGATATTTCCAATTGGGATGTTTCAAACGTCACTAGCATGTTTGCCATGTTCAACGGGGCAACTTCCTTTAATCAAAATATTGGTTCTTGGAATGTTGCGAATGTTACCAATTTGGGTGGCATGTTTGCCAATTCCGGATTCAACCAGGATATATCAGCTTGGGATGTTGGGAACGTAACGGATTTGGGAGGAATGTTTAGCAGTAATACTGTTTTCAACCAAGATATTTCTACCTGGGATGTGGGCACCGTAACCGATATGTCGTCCATGTTCCATAATGCCGAAAGTTTCAATCAGGATGTATCGGCTTGGGATGTTTCCAATGTTACGGATATGACGAACATGTTTAATACAGCCATATCCTTTAATGCAAATATTGGAAACTGGGATGTGGGCAATGTTCAAGTCATGGTAGGAATGTTTCAAAGTGCTACCGCTTTTGATCAAGACTTGGGTTTATGGGATGTTGGCAACCTAAGCAGTACCATGTGGATGTTTGCCGGAGCCACTTCCTTTGATCAAAGTCTCGCCGGTTGGAACGTCCAGAATGTGTCGAATATGGGCCTCATGTTTGATATGACTGGATTGTCTTCAGAAAACTACGATTCCACACTTAAAGCCTGGGCACAACTACCTTCTTTGCAAATTGGGGTGTCGTTCGATGCAGGTAGTAGTCTATATTGCACTGGGGAAGACGCAAGACAAGCGTTGATAGACAATTTTGGTTGGACCATTTCCGATGGGGGCAAAATTCCCTTGTGCAATGAAGATAATGATGGGGACGGGATTTTGGATCAAGTGGATTCCTGTCTGGACACTAGACCTGGGGCAAATGTAGGTCCCGACGGATGTGAGATGATTCCAAATAATGCAATTAAGGTTTATGCCCTTACACCGAGCTGTATAGGGAGTCAGGATGGGGCCATTGAGATTGCTGTGGAAACAACAGGCCTTGAGATGGATATTGTTTTGGAAGGTTCCGGGGCTCCTGCCCAATACAACGATGTGTCAACCTCTGCCCCGTTTAACATTACCGACCTTGCTGCAGGGAATTACACCCTGACCATTTCCATTCCGGAAATAGTATTTGAACAGCAATACGGTATTACAATCAACGAAGTTGACAACATTACCGGAAAGCGAACTTCCTTGGAAAACAAAACCAATGCGGTTGTGTATGAAGTATCCGGAAGTACAGCATATGAGGTGGTGGTAAATGGCAAAGCCCGTTTCTTTAACTTCATTGATACCTATAGTCAAACCATCCGATTGGATAATTTGGATACCTACAACGAGATTACCATAAAAGGCTCAAGTGATTGCCAAGGAAAGGTAGCCGATACCTTTTTTATGGGCGAAACAATCTTGGTCTACCCCACAATTACATCAGATAAAATAAACCTTATTGGGGATTATGATCACCTTACTGTCGGAGTATTTAGTATGGCGGGGCAACTTGTAAAGCACGACGAAGTAAATGGGGCAACCGGGTTTACCAAAACGATGGATGTGAGTGCCTTGGAATCTGGAATGTACATGGTCCGAATTGTGGCGGACAATAAAGAGAAAACTGTGAAAATTGTAAAGAAATGAAGATAGGGAATCAACTTTTTTGGTATTTGGCAATTGCATTAGTAGTGCAGGCTTGCTCAAGTGGAGGAAACGATGATCGCGAAACGCCCCCTGTGGAAACGAAAAATCCGCCAGCCAAGGTAGTGGGAACACTACCGGAAAATGGGGAGCCCTGTTCTGATTATGAAACGGTATCGGGCAATGATACCAAAGTTTTGGTCCAGTTTAAATGGAATTCCGCACAATTTGCACAAAGCTATGAGCTGACCGTCCGCGATAATGACTCCGAAGTTTTTAATGCATCATTTTCTGCCTTGGAGACCAAAGTGGAATTAGATCGTGGAAAAACATATACATGGAATTTAATGTCCATAAATGATGATGGCTCCACAAATGGCGATACATATTCCTTTACCACTCCGGGCGTTCAGGTTGGAAATTATGCTCCATATGCAGCAGAGATTGAGGTTGAGTTTGTAGAGGCAGATACTGAGATGACCATATCTTGGATTGGAAGCGATGAAGACGGGGATTCCTTGACCTATGATGTGTTTGTTTTGATTGATGATGAAACTATATCGGAAACCTTGGAAACAGAAACCACACAACTCGCCCCAATTGTTTACATTTCTGGGACAGTATATTCCATACGGGTGATATCCAAGGACGGAAACGGAAACTCTTCCATTTCTGAATTGCAGGTTCAGGCACCGTAATTTTGATTTAGGACATTATATACCCTTTCATCTGCCGAAATTCCCATTATTTTTTTGTAGGAAAAAATCTCCTCTTTCGTAAGAGGCGTGTGTACTTGTGTTTTCCCAATATGCTTCAGCGAGGACTTGGATTTGGAACGTGGAATCCCTTTGGATTTTAGCGTCTAATAATCTGTATATCAACTAATTTTCCTAGTGCTTTAGCGCATATCCACTTCAAATTGTTCAAGGATTCCCCTTTACTTCCCTGGAAATCCTTCAAAACACCCATCGATTATCCGATGTTTCACAACAAATGATCGATGAAATACAACATATTTTCTATTTAACCGATGCTAGTAGATATGTTTGAATATTCTTACATGTAAGATCAACCTCATTTTTTAAACTATGTACAGACCTCTAACCCGCCAAAAAAAAGAAGCCTTTTTCTTATTTTTTTTGTTGTTTGCAGCAATTCAATGGGGTAACGCCCAGAACTGTTCCGTAAACGCTGGGATACCGGAGACGATATGCGAAAATATAGCGACATACACCCTGTTCGGTTCAACTTCTGGTCTAGTTCAAAGTGGCCCGACTTGGTCACAGGTAGGTGGCCCATCCGTAATAATTGTTGATCCCTTAAATATAAATACCCAAGTAAATGGACTGGTCGGGGGAAACACATATACCTTCCGTCTAAGTGCGGTTTGTACCGATGGAACCCCACAGTTTCAAGATGTTGATATTACTGTACAACCCATAACGGTTTCAGATGCAGGAAACGACATAGCATCCTGTCCGGATAATACCGGTGCGGTCAGCACCAATGCAAATACCCCATTGAACGGTGGGGAAACAGGGGCTTGGAGTATCGTAGGAGCCAACAATGCCGGGGTTACCATCAACACCCCAAATTCTCCAACAACCACCCTTACCTTGGCCGAATCCAGTGCTGGAACAACGACTTTGGAATGGACCATTACCGGCCCGGAGTATGCTCCTGGCTTATCCTGCGAATCGAGTTCTACCATTACGGTTACCAATTATGGAGGTGTTTCTGTAGTTGATGCAGGACCGGATCAAAATTTGGATAATTGCTATACACTTACCCAGTCCACCAATTTGGCCGGTAGCTTTGGTGGGAACAATATCAATGGACAAGTAGGAACTTGGTCCTTTGTTAGTGGGCCAAATACGCCTGTAATCGCTAATGCAAATACTAACAATACCAACGTATCCAATCTTATTGAGGGAACCTATACCTTCAGATGGTCTGTAAGTGGCCCTTGTGCCAGTGGCGAGGACACCATGTCCATAACCGTTGCGGAAGCAACACAAGATATTACTACCGCTTCCCTTCAAGATGATAACATTCGCTTTTGTGATGCCAGTATAACAACGGTTACCCTTATTGGATCCGTTCCTCTTTTTACTGATGAAACGGTAACTTGGACACAGACCTCTGGTCCCGTTGCTGGAGTAAATATTTTAAGCCCCAATTCCAGTACCACCCAAATTACAGGTCTGGACGGTAGTAGCACCTACCAGTTCACCTATACCATAGAAAATGGAACGACTTTGTGTAGTGATAGTGCAACCGCCACGGTGCAATATTCTACAGCACCTGTATCCATAACAGCGAACGGCGGAAGTGATATTGTAGCTGCTTGTGGGATCACGAGTGTGGATATTCCCTTTGTGACTACAGGAAATGGAACCAATACCTATAGCATAGTAAGTGGCCCAAGTGGTTCCACATTGGTGGACCCTGGAACCTTTAGCAATACGGGAGGAACTCCGCTAAACATCAATTTTGATGTGGAAGGGACCTACACGGTTCTTTTGAGAAGGTCACTGAACGGCTCTATCCAGACCGGTTGCGATGTGGCGACAGATGCAATCAATGTAACGGTGGCCATGACACCCACAGCTGCTAACGCTGGAACAGACCAGACCTTGGCCTGTAACGTGGTGGATACTGATATCACTGGAAATATTGTCACGGTGGGAAGTTCCCTATGGTCTCAAATAAGTGGGCCTAACCAGGCCACCATTGCAAGTCCCTACGCAAGAACTACCAACGTTGCCAATCTGATTCCTGGAACTTATGTGTTCCAATATGCTATTTCGGGAGGAAATGCCTGTGCGCCTTCCCAGGAAGATACCGTGGAGATCATAGTTTCTTCGGATGCACCTGTTGCAACGGACGCAGGTCTGGACCAAACGATATGTTTCGGAGCCCCAACAATTTTGGCCGCAAATGCCGTTCCATCATCCAATTTAGAAGGTGTTTGGACGGTTGATACTGCACCAGTAGGAGCTACCATAGTTTTTGCCGATGCCAATGATCCCAACACCTTGGTTTCCGGATTGGATGACCCCAATGAAATCTATATTTTCCGTTGGACAATCTCCAATCCAGATGACCCTGCTTGTCCAAATCCTGGAACAGATACAGTTACTATAAGTACGAATGCCACCCAAGGACCGACTTTGGCCGATGCCGGGGCGGACCAATGTGTGGGTACTGGGGTTACAACGGTGACTTTGGTAGGAAATCAACCTGCAGGGGACGAGATAGGAACATGGTCTGCTGTTCCTGCTGTGGGAATTGCCTTTGATGACCCCAATCAATTTGATACAGATGCCACCATTACGGTGGAGCAAAGCTATATACTAACTTGGACCATCTCCAAAATTGCACCCGGATGTCAAGATACTTCAGATGAGGTTGAAATAACCATTGGACCCGATGCCATTGCGGATGCAGGACCTGATCAAACCGAATGTCAATCCACATTCACTATGGATGCCTCAGGCTCGGTAGGAAGTGGGGGATTTTGGACGCAGATTTCCGGACCTGGCGGTTTTTCTTTTGATGACGATACCAGTCCTACGGCCCAGGTAACATTTACCTATTCTGGTCAATATGTATTTGAATGGACAGCAAACAATGGAAGTTGCTCCTCAGATACCGACCAAGTTACCTTGAATGTCGGAATTCCGCCTACAACGGCGGTGGTTACCAGTCCATCCGAAACCATTTGTTCCGCTACCACGGTAATCCTTGATGGAAATGCCTTCAATAGTGATATTGAAAACGGGTATTGGACCCTACTCTCTGGGGCTCCAAATACACCAACCTTTTCCGATATCAACGACCCTAATGCCACAGTTACCGGCATGGTATCGGGTAGCTATACCTTTAGATGGACCATTGCGGGAGATAGCAACTGCCCTACAAGTTTTGCGGATAAAACAGTGGATGTATACGTGCCAGCAAATGCCGGTCCGGATATGGAATTGTGTAATGTCCAAAACTTTTTGTTGGAAGCCACTTTTGGTTCAACGGGAACTTGGGTTCAGACTTTTGGACCCGGGGTGGGAGGTGCTCCCGGAACCCCGGCGACGATAACCCAAAATCCCGTGGGAAGCAATGTGGCCGAGGTCAGCGATATTGTCTTGGGAAGCTTTTACATTTTTGAATTTACAACCAACTATCCCGGAGCAACGGGATGCGGAAATACTTCGGACCAGGTTCAAGTGGAATCCAGTGGACTTCCTTCTGTATTGCCTGATGCAGGTCCGGACCAACTCCTTTGTATTGGAGACTTGGTAGTTCCCAATCAGACCACTTTGGCAGGTAACATGCCACCGGATGATGTGGATGAGGCTACTTGGAGTTTTACAGAACAGCCGGCTGGAAGCACAGCGGTAATCACAAACGTAAATGACCCAACCTCCACAATCACAGGATTGACCGTACCGGGAACTTATATTCTGGAATGGAATTTTGAGGCTGGATTTTGCTTTAATACTTCGGACGTTGTTCGGATTGAGGTATATGAAGCTCCCTCGGCGGCCGATGCCGGCCCAGACCAACTTAACGCCTGTCAGTTGGAGGCGCAATTGAATGCTGTACCACCTACAGTGGGCACGGGAACTTGGACTTTGACTACCGATCCTTCAGGGGGTGCAGCGGTCATCGATAATCCAAACTCGCCCACATCCACCTTATCAAATATTACAGTGAATGGAACCTACATACTTACGTGGACCGTTGCACATAATAGTGTAAGTTTTGTGGATAGCCCATCAGCTTGTGATCCAACTACCGACACGGTGAGCATTACTTTCCCAGATGATGCCCCTTCTTTGGCGGACGCAGGCCCTGATCAAGAACTTTGTGCAGCTACCCAGACCAATATGGCAGCCACAGCATTGGTTATTGGAACCGGAACATGGACGCAAACTGCTGGCCCTGGGGTCGGTGGAACTCCGGGTACTCCGGCCAACATCGTGACCCCAAACAGCGAAACAACTTTGATTGACACCCTTGAGTCCGGAACCTATGAATTTACATGGACTGTGTTAAATGGAGGATGTACGTTCGAAGATACCCTTGAGGTAGTCATTTATGAAGACCCTGTAAGCACCGATGCCGGACCTGATCAAAATTTGGACCAGTTTTCATCTGTGATAATGGCGGCTGATGCGCCCATCGCCGGAACGGGTACATGGACTCAGGTTTCAGGGCCTACAACCGTAGGATTTGTAAATGAAAATGACCCCAATACGGAAGTATTCGGAGCGACTTCCGGTACCTATGTGTTTGAATGGACCGTGACCAATGGTATTTGTGCGCCCGTTTCGGACACGGTAGAAGTTGCCTTATTGGGAATCGATTTAGAGCTTTCAAAATCAGTATCTCCGACCATCGCAAATCCTGGCGATACGGTTACGTTTACCTTGGATGTTTTCAACAACGATGCCTCCAGTGCCACCGATGCAATAGGAGTAACAGTTCGGGATGTGATTCCTTCGGGCTATACACTTGTGCCTGGAACCGTGAGTAATGGTGGGGTATATAATATTGGGGATTTCTCAATTACATGGTCCAATCTATCCATTAACAACGGTGCTACTTTGAATCTAACATTTGATGCTACCGTCAACGTTTCGGGGAACTATGAAAATACAGCGGAAATTACGGGCAATGGCATTTTTGATATCGACTCTACCGTGGATAATGGTGTTCAAGGTGAGGACGATCAAGATTCGGCCCAAGTAACCATTGTGGAATCAGACTTAAGTCTGACCAAAGATATTAGTGCAGCTTCCAGTGCCACGCCAAATGTGGGAGATACGGTGGTGTATGAGATAACCATTACCAATGATGGCCCGGATACAGCTACCAATATTGCCGTGCAAGATGTAGTTCCCTCCGGACTCACAATTGGAACCATTAATAACGGGGGGGTCAACTCATCAGGAACCATAAGTTGGACCATAGCCAACCTTCCTGTTGGATCCACAACCTTAAGTTATGAATCAACGGTCAACACCCCTACAGGAACTACTGGGGAGTATACCAATGTTACCGAGATAACGGCATCCGATCAATGGGATGCGGATAGTACCCCCAATAACGATGATGGGGACCAAAGTGAAGATGACGAAGACAATTTTACCCTATCGGTTTCCGAAGAAGCAGATTTGAGTATCGCTAAAAGCGTAATAGTGGGATCATTGACCCCTAACGTGGGGGAGACCTTAACCTTTGAACTTATAGTTTCCAATGCTGGACCCAATGATGCAACTGGGGTTTCCGTAGAGGATGTATTGCCAGCCGGATTCACACTTTCTGCGGTTAATGGAGGTGGTTCCCAAGCGGGGAACACAGCTAGTTGGTCAGGATTGTTCATTCCAAATGGAGGAAACATAGCCCTTTCCTACCAGGCCTCGGTCAATACCCCAACGGGTGCACCGGGTGAATATACCAATGCTGCCCAAATTACAGGGAGTGGTCAGGTAGATACGGATAGTGACCCAACTTCTGGCTTTGGCGTAGATGATTTAGGGGATACCCTTGCCGATGACGATGAAACTAGTCTGACCCTTGTCCCACAAGAAGCTAATCTATCGGTGGACAAATCAGTGAGTGACGCTACCCCTAATGTAGGAGAGGTAGTCACTTTCACTGTTCAGGTGGATAATGCTGGACCTGATGTTGCTACCAATGTATCCATAACCGATGCGGTTCCTGATGGCTATACCATTGTGGGAGGAAGTGTTTCCAATGGCGGAATTTTTAACCTGGGAGGGTCCGAAGTGCTTTGGAATCTGGCTAACGTACCATTGGCAGGAGTAACTTTGAGTTATGAAGCGACCGTAAATGCGCCGACCGGGGCAGTTGGGGAATACCAAAACATTGTGGAAATCACAGCTTCAGATCAATACGATTCCAATAGTACACCCAATAACGATGACGGCGACCAAAGTGAAGATGATGAGGATAGCGAAACTATAATACCAGAGGCTTCAGACCTTAGTTTAGTAAAAGATATCAGCGCGGCTTCAAGCGCAACACCCAATGTGGGAGATACCGTTGTTTTTGAGTTAACCGTTACCAATGCAGGTCCAAGTGCAGCCACCAATGTGGTAGTGGAAGATATTGTTCCGATAGGCTACACCCTACAAACGGTAAATAATGGGGGGACCGATATTGCCGGTACATTCTTGACTTGGAATATTGCCAATATTCCTGTAGGTTCCACCACTGTTTCCTATGAAGTAACAGTAAATGCGCCAACCGGGGCAACTGATGAATATTTGAATACAGCCGAAATAGCAGCTGCAGATCAATTTGACCAGGACAGTAATCCTGGGAATGATGATGGCGATCAGGATGAGGACGATGAAGATTTTTATATCACCTCGCCACAGGTAATTGACTTGGAACTTGAATTGGTGGCGAGCAATCCGACTCCAGATGTGGGAGAGGTGGTAACCTTTACAGTGAATGTGAGCAATTTTGGACCGGATGCTGCCTCGGGAATTTCCATCGAAAACTTGGTGCCACCAGGCTATGCTACCATTACAGGAATAAGCAATGGGGGAACCTTTAGCTTCATTACCGATATTATTACATGGACAGGCTTAAATGTTCCTGTGGGAGCCAATGCTTTGTCATTGACTTTTAATGCCACCGTGCAAAATCCAACTGGGGCTTTGGGAGAGTTTATGCATATTGCCGAGGTGACCTTTGCCGACCAATTCGATACGGACAGCACGCCCAACAACGATGATGGAGATCAAAGTGAAGATGATGAAACCGCAGTTACCGTAGCTCCGCTTCAATCTGACCTTTCCTTGACCAAGATTGTGGTCGATAATGACATAACACCCAATGTAGGGGATGAGATAAGTTTTGAGATAACAGTGTCCAATAGTGGACCCAACGATGCTACCAATGTGGTAGTTCAAGACTTACTTCCAACCGGCTTTAACTACGTTTTGTATAGTGCGACCGCAGGAACCTATGACGATGTAACAGGACTGTGGCAGGTGGGCACCGTAGCCAACGGATCCAACGAAACCTTGATCATCGATGTTTTGGTGAACACCACTGGGGATTATACCAACATTGCCCAAATTACGGCCTCAGACGGATTTGATATTGACTCCACACCAAGCAATGGTGTTGGTGCCGAGGACGACCAAGACGAGGTGGTTGTTGTACCTGTGGCCGTGGCCGACCTTTCGTTGACCAAAAATGTGGACAATGCCAATCCCGATGTAAACACCAATGTGGTATTTACCCTAACCGTATCCAATTCGGGGCCTAGTGACGCCAACAACATAGTGGTGACCGATTTGCTGCCATCTGGATATACCTATGTCTCGGATGATAGCGGTGGAACCTACGTGGACGGAACTGGAATATGGACCGTAGGTGCCTTGGCAAACGGAGGGTCATCGACATTAAACATAACAGCAACGGTGAACCCAACTGGGGATTTCACCAACGTTGCCGAAATAACCGCTGCTGATCAACCAGACATTGATTCCACTCCAAACAATGGACTTTTAGCAGAAGATGATCAAGATGCCGCCGGAATCAGTCCGAATCCTTTAGTGGATATTTCGGTAACCAAAACAGCCGATGACTTAACGCCGAATGTTGGAGATCAGATTGTCTTTACAGTTTCTGTTCTCAATGATGGACCAAATGATGCTACCAATGTTGTGGTGACCGATTTCTTGGCTTCTGGATACGAGTTTGTGAGTGCCGCTCCATCAACTGGGGTATATGAGCCCCTTAATGGATCTTGGACCATTGGAAACCTTGCCAACGGAGGCTCGGAAACCATAGTGATCACAGCAAATGTGCTCGCCAATGGGGACTATACCAACATTGCCGAACTAACAGATTTGGCCGAAACCGATGTGGATTCGGTACCCGCCAACAACGATGATACGGAGGATGATCAACAAACCGTGGAACCTGTTCCGGTTTTGGTTTCCGACTTAATTCTTCGGAAATCTGTGGATATTCTAAGTCCTTTGGTGGGTGAAGAGGTAATTTTTAACATCAGCATTACCAACAATGGACCTAGCGATGTAACCGGGGTTGAGGTATTGGACCTTTTGCCTTCCGGATACACCTATGTTTCCAATAATAGGACAGCAGGGGTGTATACCCCGACCACGGGAATTTGGGAATTGAATGGTATCATTCCAAACGGTACCACTGAAACCTTGAATATTGTGGCCACTGTAAATGCCACTGGGGATTACTTCAATGTGACAGAGGTGTTTTCATCCAACAATTTGGACCCTAATTCAACCCCCAACAACAATAATGTTTTTGAAAACGATCAAGATAGTGCCGGAACAACCCCAATTCCAAGTTCGGATCTAAGCTTGTCCAAAACAGTGGATAATGCCAATCCGGATGTAGGGGCCAATGTAACCTTTACCGTAACCTTGACCAATGACGGATTAAGCGATGCGACAGGGGTTGTGGTTTCCGATGCCTTACCCTCAGGGTATACGTATGTTTCCGACGATTCAGGAGGGACATACAGTTCTGCAAGTGGCCTTTGGAATGTGGGAACCATTGCCGGAGGAAGCAGTATCGCGCTGAACATAGTGGCGCAAGTAAATCCAACAGGGGATTATACCAATGTTGCTGAAGTTATAGCGGTCATTCAGTTGGACCAAGACTCCACCCCTGGAAATAATGATTCCTCCGAGGATGACCAGGCGGAACAAAGTACCACACCAAGAACCGTTACGGATATTTCGGTGACCAAAACTGTGGATAACCTGAGTCCATCGGTTGGTGATGAGATTGTGTTCACGGTTACAGTGAACAACTCGGGACCCAACGATGCTTCTGGAATTGTGGTTGAAGATTTATTGGCTTCTGGCTATACGCTGGTCTCTGTACTACCCTCAACAGGGGTTTATTATGGACTTACGGGCTCTTGGGATATTGGATCCCTTGCTAATGGAGCCTCAGCTACCATGCAAATTACGGCCCAGGTACTGGCTAGTGGTGATTATAGAAATACTGCGGAGTTGATTGCGTTGGATACCTTCGATCCGGATTCCACTCCTAACAACAACCTTGGTTCTGAAGATGATCAGGATACCGTTGTACCGGTACCCGATGGATTGGCCGATTTGGAATTGACCAAGACGGTGGACAACCCAATCCCAAATGTTGGTGATGTGGTCGAATTTACCCTCAACCTGACCAATAACGGATTTAGCGATGCCACAGGAGTTGAGGTAACAGATTTGCTGCCTGTGGGATATACTTATCAATCCCATATAACCACAGCTGGAATTTACAATTCAGACACTGGTTTGTGGACCTTGAACGGGCCGGTATTTAACCTAAGCACGGAAAGCCTAATCATCCTGGCCACAGTGAATACCCCCACGGGTGTGATGGATGAATATGTAAATGTGGCCGAAATCACGGCTAGTGATTTTACAGATCCAGACAGTAACCCGAACCAAGGCATCAACACGGATGATCTTGCGGACGGAAATGCCGATGATGACGAAGCCGTTGCTTCGGTAACCCCACAAACTACGGATATCACCATTAGCAAGACGGTGGACAATACCTCCCCCAGCATCGGAGCTCAAGTTGTCTTTACCATTACTGTGGGCAACCAGGGAAGCGTGGCAGCTACCAATATTGGAATAGAAGAAATACTTCCATCAGGATATCGATTGATAACCGCCCAAGCTTCGGAAGGGATTTATGATGAAATTGCTGGATTCTGGGAGTTGGATCAATTGGCTGCCTTAGGAACTGCGAACCTTCAGTTGACCGTTGAGGTATTGGATATAGATGATTATTTAAATACCGCAAGCCTGGCCTATGTGGATCAGTTGGATACCAATAATTCCAACGATGTTGATCAAGCGGAGGTCGCCCCCACGTGTTTAACGGTCTACAATGAGTTCTCTCCGAACGGAGATGGCGTTAACGAATACTTCAAAATAGATTGTATCAACAGATACCCTAACAATGTGCTTCAGGTATATAACCGTTGGGGTACCATTGTATATGAAAAACGCTCCTATAACAACGAATGGGATGGTACTTCCACAGGAAGGGCCACCGTACAACAGGGAGATCTACTGCCTGTGGGCACCTATTACTACGTACTAGATCTGGGCGATGGCTCGGAACCGCGAACAGATTGGTTATATATAAACAGATAGGAAGATGGGTATCAGTATAAATAGAAAAGCACAACGAATGAACTGGCAATTCCGAATAAGCTGTATTGCAACCTTGTTTTTGGGGATTCTTACAGTCTCTGCGCAACAAGACCCGCAGTTTACCCAATATATGTACAACACCTTAAATGTGAATCCGGCCTACGCAGGATCTAGAGGCCACCTAACGGCCCTACTGATGCACCGTTCGCAGTGGGTTGGGGTAAATGGTGCTCCAACAACACAAGTATTGGCGGTAGATGGTCCCATGAAAAATAATGTGGGCCTTGGATTGGTATTGTGCCACGACGCTTTGGGACCTGCTTCGGAAGTATTTGTGGATGCCAATTTTTCCTATACGGTAAAATTGGATGAAAACAACAAGCGCCTTTCCTTCGGACTTAAAGGAGGTGGCCGCATGTTCAATGTGGATTTCTCCAAAGGGTTGGTTGAAAATCCGGACGTCGCATTCCAAAACAACATCAAGAACAAATTTTTCCCCACCATTGGTGCCGGGATTTATTACCATAACAACAAAAGCTATCTAGGGCTAGCCGTACCCAATTTCTTTGCCCAAGACCATTATGATGGAGAGGAACAAGAAATTGCAGCGGAACGCCTGCACTACTATTTAATTGGAGGAAAGATCATTGATCTTACCCCGGACGTTAAGTTTAAGCCAGCCTTTTTCGTAAAATGGGTGCCTGGCGCTCCTGTGATTGCTGATATATCGGCGAATGCCATGATCAGGGAGACCTTTACTGCCGGGTTGGCCTATCGATGGGACGATTCGTTTTCCGCACTTTTGGGATTACAGATCTCTCCCGACCTAAGCATGGGCTACTCCTATGATTTGACCACTTCGGATTTAAGAAGTTATACCAGTGGCACGCACGAAGTGTTCCTGCGCTACGAATTCAAAACCGTTGAAAAAAGACTTAAATCCCCAAGATTCTACTAAGATGAGAAGTTTTAAAACCAACATCCCCGTTCTTATTTTCTTCATGGGCGGTTTGCTGCACGCACAGCTAAAGTATAATGATGCCGACATCAATTTTGACAATCTGTTGTACGTGAAGGCGGCCAAACAGTACGAAACCATGGTTCAAAAAGGGGAAAGCTCCCAACATGTTTTGCAGCGATTGGCAGATGCCTACTTTTTTAATACAGATATGGAAAATGCGGTAAAATGGTACGGAGTGCTCTTTACCAAATATGAACGTGTTTTGGAGCCGGAGTACGCCTTCCGATATGTGCATGCCTTAAAAGGAGTGGGTGACTATAAGTTGGCGAAGGGGATCATGAAAATCTATACCCAGAAAAAAGATATGTCCGAATATCAAGTGGCGCAATTGCATGACAATGATCAGGCCTTGGACGAACTTTTGAACAGACAACCTCAATTCTATATCAGTAATTTGGGAATCAACTCGGCTGTAGCGGATTTTGGTCCCATGTACTACAAGGATAAAATCGTGTTTTCTTCAAGTCGCGACTCCTTGACTTTTGAAACCAGGGTATATGAATGGAACAAGCAACCCTATCTGGATTTCTTTATGGCCGACACCTTGGATTCTGGTTCGGATTTGGCCAATGTCACTTCATTTTCCCCCATTCTCAACACACGTTATCACGAGGCAGCGGCTACTTTTATTCCCGAAGGGAATGTAGTGTATTTTACCCGAAACAATTATACCCACCAAACTTTGGGAAGGGACGAGGAAGGTACCAACCATCTTAAAATGTACACCTCAGAGCTAAGGGGTGGTGAATGGACGGAAGCCGAGGAGGTTTCCTTTAATAGTGAAGATTATTCGGTGGGGCAGCCTGCCTTAAGCCCGGATGGACGCAAACTTTATTTTGTTTCCGATATGCCCGGAAGTATCGGGGGCACCGATATTTTTGTGGTAGATGTCCATGGTGATGGTAGTTTTTCACAACCTAGAAATTTAGGACCTTCGGTCAATACCAGTGGCCGTGAAATGTTCCCCTATGTGACCGACAGTAAACTTTATTTTGCCTCGGATGGACATTTGGGACTTGGGGGTCTCGATATTTTTGAAAGTGAACTTACCACCTCTGGTTTTGGAACCCCCAATAATTTGGGAGTGCCATTGAACAGTAATCGGGACGATTTTGGGTATATCGTAAAGGAAAACTCCCAACGCGGATACTTTTCTTCCAACCGAGAGGGGGGAAAAGGAGATGACGATATTTATTCGTTCCAAAGAATGGAAGAAAGCTGCGAACAAACCGTTAAAGGAAGTGTGATTCGTAAATCCAATGCGCAGCCCATTGTAAATGTGATGGTGGTACTTACGGATGCGGAGGGTAACTCTTTGGGGAGCACATCCACCGACCCCTATGGAGCTTTCGAGTTTGAAAATGTATTGGAATGCGAGGCTGGGTACGAAATCAAAATAAGTAAGCAAGGTTTTTTACCTAACGAGACCTTGTTCATCACATCCAAGCAAAAAGATTTTGTGAACGATGTGCCTTTGGAGATCACCAAAGAGCTCAACAAACTTATCGTACGGGAAAATGGGGTACTAAAGATCAAGATTGATAATATTTACTTCGATTTGAACAAAGCGGACATCCGACCCGATGCGGCCCAAGAGTTGAACAAGATTGTGGAGGTAATGAAGGAATATCCCAAAATGGTCATCAAGATTGAAGCGCATACGGATTCCCGAGGAAGCGATCGCTATAACGAGACCTTATCGGACAAAAGAGCTAAGTCCACTGGAAATTATATTGTATCCCAAGGAATTGAGGCCCAAAGAATAGAAAGCGCCATTGGATATGGCGAAAAATTACTGCTCAACCAATGTAGTAATGGAATCAGATGTTCCAACGAGGAGCATGATGTTAATCGCAGATCGGAATTTATTATTGTAAAGCTGGATTAATAGCCAGTCAACCTAAACACTATCCAAAACCTTCAACGAAAGTTGAAGGTTTTTTTGTTAAATCCATCTTAAGTGCAACCCTTTACTTTTTTCCTTGTCTTTGGGATAGATGAATAAGGATTATTTTTAGCCGTCATTGAATAATCGTCCAGGATTTTTGGAAGCAAACGTACGTTTTACGCACCAAGCATTGGTGGAAAAGAGCAAAGCAGGAGACCGTAACGCCCAATACCAGTTGTATGGGCTGTATGTAGATGCCATGTTCAATGTGGCCATGCGAATGCTCACCGTAAGGGAGGATGCCGAGGATGTATTGCAGGAGAGCTTCGTGGAGGCCTTTAAAAAACTGGACTCCTTTAGGTTCGAGAGCACCTTTGGGGCATGGTTAAAGCGTATAGTGATCAACAGGAGCATCAACCACTTAAAAGCGAAACGGTTGCTGTTTTCATCCTTGGAAAATGAGGGCGAACCGGAAGAGGAGGAAATCGTTGAAATAGATCAACTGGAAATTGAAAAAATAAAAGTGGGCCTTGGTCAGCTTCCAGAAGGGTACAGACAAATTATAACACTATACCTGATAGAAGGGTACGACCATGTGGAGATCGGGGAGATTTTGGGAATATCGACATCCACGTCAAAGTCACAATACCACAGGGCTAAAAAGAAATTGATTCAAATTGTAAACGAATTGTGATGGACAATTTTGAAAAATATATACAAGAAAACAAGGAAGCGTTCAATGTTCACAAAGTGGACAAGGACAAACTTTGGCAGGGCATTACAGATCAGTTGGATAAAAAGGAAGAACCCAAGGTGGTTCCACTTTGGAGATCAGGCAAGCTAAGAATTGCAGCTTCGGTAGTCTTTTTGATTGGATTTTCCCTCATTGCATTTTTCTTGGTGGGGAGCCCCGCTTCCCAAGAGATTGAGGGCTACGCCAATGAAGAACTTTTTGAGATAGACCTGCACTATAAAAACTTAGTGTATCAACAAGTACTACTGGTCAAGAACCATCCCAAATTATCCGAAATGGACAAAGATGAGTTTTTGTCCTTCATGGATGAACTGGATCAGGAATACGAACAGCTAAAATTGGAAATGCAAGACAATTTGGACAATGAGCGGGTGTTGGAAGCCATTGTCAACAACTATAAAAAACGCATTGAACTTATTGAGAATTTGTTGAAGCAGATCAATGCATCTAAAAATGAAATGGACTATGAAGGGTATATTTTATAAAAAAGGAATACTGGCATTACTGTGTGGGTTTTTAATGACGGCTGCCCTTGCCCAAAGCGAGCGTACCAAACAATGGGACAACAGCTATGACCTTCCGGCAAATGGTACCGTGCAGATTGAGAATAAGTATGGGAATGTAGTAGTAAACGGTTGGGACCGTAACGAGCTGCAGGTTTCCATCGCCATTAAAGTGGTGCACCGTAAGGATGAGAATGCCAAAAAATTGTTGGATAGGATCCAGCCCAAGGTAACACAGGCCGGGGATTTTATCCGGATTACTTCCGAGATTGTTGACAAGAGTTCCAGTCTGCTCGGCAGATATTTTAACAAGGCCAATCCCTTCGATTTTGATAAATCCAACGTGCAAATTGATTTTGAGGTATACATGCCCGTGAATGCGGAGTTAAACGTGACCAATAAGTTTGGTGATCTGGTCATTGGTTCTTGGAACGGAGATTTGGAAGCCAATGTGCAGCACGGGGATATTTGGGTAAATGACGCTATGTCCACGGCCAAGGTTGATATGCGTTTTGGAAAATTGAATTTGGGAAGTGTAGACTATGGGAACATTAAAATGAGCAATGGCTCCATTGATATAGAGCAAGCCCAAAAATTAAAGATCATTAGTAGCGGAAGTGACATTAAACTGGATCAAATTGTCAATTTGGAATTGTATTCCAGTAAGGACGAAGTCCAATTGGAAACCATTGGGGTGCTCCGTGGCGATTTTAAATTTTCCAATGTCGATGTGTCAAGTGTGGGCACGGAAATGTTCTTGACCTTAAGGATCGCCGAAGTGGAAATCCATGATATAATAGGACCTGATCCCGAAATTGATATTGTTCAGGAATCTTCCGAGATCAAATTGGATGTTTCCGGACTTGCATTTGACTTTAGGGCCACATTGGAACAGGGGCTATTGAGGGTGCCCAAGACATTTTCCAATGTAAAAAGCAACATCACCAATGCAGGACGTAAAATTCGTGATATTACCGCCTCGTATGGTTCGGGGAGCAAAGGGGACTTTTCTATCAATGGCATCAAAGGGGTAATTGTACTTACAGATTAAGAAATTCAATCAAAAACAAAAATAAATCAGCAATCATGCAACCATCCAAAAAAAGCATTGTCTTTAAGACAGCAAACTACACCAGAAACATGTTACAACGGACGATATTGATCACCACAATGCTTCTTGGAGCTACAGGAATCGGCCAAGAACAGGAAGATGACAATTACATCGAATTCAATGATCGGAAAAATGTGGTGCATGGGGTCTATCTGGGACTTACCACACATTTTGGGGAAATTGACGGTAAGGATACCTACATTGGCGGTCTTAAGGTTGCTTATGTGGCCAATAGAAAATTTGAAGTGGGATTTGTGGGCAATTTTCTCTATTCCGAACAGGATAACCCCAGAACTGTGAACGAAGACTTAATCGCGGTTTACGGTGGACTTCATTTAGAACCGATCCTGTTTAGTGAAAATTTGGTGAACCTTTCTTTCCCCATTTTAATTGGAGCGGGAGGGGTAGGCTACTTTGGCAACAATTTTGATGATCCTATCGACGATAACATTGACGAAGACGAGATAGATGCCATTTTCGTGTTGGAACCGGGCATGAGCCTGTTATTCAATGTATCGCGGTATGTACAATTGGAAGCCGGGGTGAAGTACCGCTTTTCCAATAAACTGGACCTCGACCTCAATCCCTTGGACCGTATCAACGGTTTTTCCGGGGGCATCGGGGTTAAAATAGGGGTCTTTAATATGGGAAGAAATCGCTACAAAAAACATTTGGACAATGAACAATAATCAATCAAAAAACGAACAGTCAATCAATCAAGGTCTAATGGCACAACACGTCTTTTCCGAAAACGGATCAGTGTTTGTCCGAAGTTCGGAAAATCTTCAAACGGACGAGTGGTCCTTGATCAACTTTCATTGGATGCCTGTTTTGGAATTGGAACGGGAGCTTAGTTAATCCACAGATCACCAACATGAAAAAAACGAGAACATATTACCCACTTATCTTGGGGTTGCTGTTTGGCGCCTTATTTTCTGGGTATGGCCAGAACCTTACACAGACCGTAAAGGGTAAGGTAACCGATATTGTAACGGGGAGCCCGCTCATGGGCGCTACCATCGTTTTACTCAATTCCGACCCGCAGATCGGGGTGGTAACAGACAGTCAGGGATTTTTTACCATGGAAAATGTGCCGGTGGGCCGCCAATCGTTTGCCTGCAGCTATCTGGGATATGAGGATGCCTTGATATCGGAGGTATTGGTGGGTTCGGCCAAGGAAATCAATTTGAGCATTAGACTAACGGAATCACTCAACCAATTGGGGGAAGTCGTGGTCTCTGCCCGCAAAGACCAAGTTAAGCCCAACAATAAGCTGGCAACTGTAAGTGCAAGATCGTTTGGGGTTGAAGAAACCAAAAGGTTTCCGGCCAGTATAAGTGATCCCGGAAGAATGGCCCTGTCTTTTGCTGGCGTCACCAATACGGACGATACCACCAATGAGATTGTAATTCGGGGTAATGCACCGAATCAATTGTTATGGAAGATAGAAGGGGTGGAGGTGCCAGAGCCCAACCATTTTTCGGAAGAAGGGTATTCCCCAGGAGCGGTGAGCTTGCTGAGTACAAATATGTTGGGGAACTCCGATTTCTTTACCGGAGCCTTTCCAGCAGAGTACGGAAACGCAACTTCCGGGGTTTTTGATATCAAATTGCGGAATGGAAATGCTGAAAATACCGAATATGCCTTCCAATTTGGAGTGTTGGGTACCGATTTGGCTATAGAAGGACCCTTTTCCAAAAACTACAAAGGATCATACTTGGTAAATTATAGGTACTCCACCTTAACCATTTTGAACAATGTAATAGAAGTTTCCGAAGGCTCCGTGCCCACTTTTCAAGACTTGTCCTTTAAGGTAAATTTGCTCTTAGGGGATAAAACCAATCTTTCCGCTTGGGGAATTGGTGGCATCAGTGAGGACAATCAAGACAATGCGGAGCAGGTAGTGCCCGATGTGTTCGAGGACGAAATTTTTGAATCCAAAACCTATATGGGAGGGGTAAACGTCAAGCACTTTTTTAATACCAATACGTCCTTGGATGCTGTGCTTTCCTATTCTGGTAACCGAAGTGATTACGACTTTTCGGTAGAGAACAGGATCAACGGTGACTATTTTCGGGAGCGGGATATTTTAAGGAATAGTGCCTTTAGACTGAGCACCAATCTTAATCAAAAGTTCAACGCAAAAACAACCTTAAAAACAGGGGTGGTCCTTAGCCGTTTGGCCTATGATGTACTTTCGGATGAAAGTAACAACGATTCCGCCACCGAGATTTTGGTGGATGCTGATGGAACTGGAACCTTTTTGCAGTTTTTTTCCCAGGCCAAATATCGATTTACGGAGAAATTTTCGACCACTTTTGGGCTACATGCCTCCTCCTTTTCTGTAAACGATGATTTTGTCGTGGAGCCCCGGGCTGGATTTGAATACCGGCTAGCTCCAAAACATGTATTGAGTGGTGGGATTGGACTTCATTCCAGAAGAATGCCATTGAACCAATATTTTATTGAAGTTGAAGATGGCCAAGGTAACACCTCGACCCCCAACAAGGAACTAGATTTGATGCGGGCCGCGCATTACGTCTTGGGCTACGATTGGCGTGTTATCCAAAATGGACATGTAAAAATTGAGGTGTATTACCAAGACATAAATAAGGTGGCCATTTCCGCAAACCCCAATATCACGGACTCCTTTCTTAACGGCCAGTTCATAACCACGGCTTTGGTGGATACTGGAAAAGCCAGAAACTATGGTCTTGAATTGACCTTGGAGAAATTTTTTGCCGATCAGTATTACTTTTTGATTACCAGCTCTCTTTTTGATTCCCAATATCGGGCAGGGGATGGCAATTGGTACAACAGCAGGTACAATGCAAATTACACCTTTAATGTGGTGGGCGGCAAGGAATTCAAGGCGGGAAAAACAGGCAATAACATTTTTGGAGTGAATGCCAAATTACTTTGGAACGGTGGCAAAAGGGGGACACCGGTAGATTTGGATTTCTTTGATCAAACTGGGGGAGTACGTTTGGTGCAAAACCAGCGGAACACCCTTGAATTTGATGATTATTGGCGATTGGACACTAGTATCTCGTATCGGATCAACAGACCTAAAGTGGCACATGTGATTTCCTTGGACATCCAAAATTTAACCAACCGTCAAAACATAGACGAGATGTTTTTCAGTACGCAGACACGAACCATGGTGCCGGAATATCAACTGGAACTATTGCCATTACTGAATTATCGCATAGAATTTTAATCAAAAACGAACATCATGAAAACAATCAAAAACACCTTGCTAGCCATAGGTATGGCTTTTTTTATCAGCTCTTGCAGTTACGAAACCATCCGGGTTTCCGAAGAAGTCTCCACAAGGGATTATGGATTCACCGACATTACGGAACTCGAGGTTGCAACGGATTTTAAGGCATACGTAAGTTTTTCAGAAACTGAGGAAAGTGTGAGTATTCGAGCCAACGACAATCTTTTTGAAAAAATCAGGATTTATCAAGAAGGTGAAAAACTTACGGTAAAATTGAAGAACAACATCAACCTAAAGGGAAAAGAGACCCTAAACCTTTTTATAACCATGAAGGAGATTACCCATTATAAAGCCTCATCCGATGCGTCCATTTACTTGGATGACCCTTTGACGGCAGACATTGTTAGGGTAGAACTGAGCTCCGATGCCTATTTTGAGGGCGATATCACGGCACAGGACTTTGATTTAAGGGCTTCGTCCGACAGCCAGGCCGATGTATTTGTGGAGGCCAATGAAGTGTATTTGAACCTTTCTTCCAGTGCCAAGATGGAAGGGGAACTCCGAGCCTCCAGCGCTCGGGCGAGGCTTACTTCGGATAGTACGGTGGATGTTGTTGGAACCTTGGATGAATTGGATGCCACCCTAACTTCAGATGGTAGATTTGGGGATTATGGCCTACAGATTGAGGATTTGGTGATCTCCTTGTCTTCGGACAGCGATGCATACCTTACCGTAAATAATACGATTGATGTTACGGCCAACTCGGACAGTCGTTTGTTCTACAAGGGAGACGCCGAGATTATTCGGCAAAATCTTTCCAGTGATGGCAGGGTCATAAAAAAGTAGGAGCCGCCACCTGCGGAGGGTCCGTAGAGATACTTTTTGCGTATGACCGTTTTTCTGAATAGTTTTAAAAAAAAGAAATGCGCATGGCCCCATCACAGAAATTATTGGAAGCTTTTAGGTATTTTGATGGAGTCAATGGCAAAGACCCGAATACCGAAGTATTTGAAGGGAAAACCCACCCCAAGGAATTACTCTATGCCCAACGCATGACGGATACCTTGGACGCTTTTGACCCTGAAGCTTCCGAAGCCCTTCAACTGGCCGCCCGCTGCCAACACATTCAACGGTGGGAAATTCCAAGGGAGTCATTTGAAAAGGGCAGAGTAGGGTACCTGCAATGGAGACAGGAGCTTAAAATATTCCATGCGAAGAAGGCAAAGGAAATTTTGGAATCCCTAGGTTTCGAAAATATGTTGATCGAAAGGGTAAAGTCCCTTGTTCAAAAGAAAAAACTTAAAAAGGATAACGAAAGTCAAACCTTGGAGGATGTAGTCTGCTTGGTGTTCCTAAAATTCTATTTTGAACCCTTTGCTGGTAAACATCCAAAGGAAAAAGTAGTGGACATTTTGCAAAAGACTTGGAAAAAAATGTCGCCAAAAGGCCAAGAGGCCGCCTTGGAACTTTCATTGACGGAAGAAGCACAGACGCTTATCAAAAAAGCCTTGACCGATGGAGCGGAATGAACTATACCCCATTTTCTTAAAGGTATCCAACCTGAATGTGCTTATTGTGGGCGGTGGCAATGTTGGGTTGGAAAAACTTACGTTTTTATTAAAATCGAGCCCCAATGCCCAGGTGCAAATGGTTGCTCTGGATTTTTTGGGGGAAACCGTGGAATTGGCCAAAAAGCACCAAGTAGAAATAGTGAAGGAGCGTTATCACAAGAAATTTTTACAGGGCAAACACCTGGTGGTAGCCTGTACCGACAAACCGGAAATCAACGAACAAGTATATCGGGACTGCCGCGAACAGAGCATTTTGGTAAACGTTGCGGACAATCCGCCCTTTTGTGATTTTTATATGGGGGGTATTGTCACCAAGGGCAATGTGAAAGTGGCTATATCCACAAACGGAAAATCACCAACAACCGCCAAACGGTTACGCCAATTTTTTGAGGATGTGATTCCGGACAACATCGATGATTTGGTACAAAACCTAAACGAATATCGCAAAACTCTAAAAGGCAATTTTGAGGAAAAAGTGGAGGCTCTAAACGAGTTTACCAGAAGCCTTGTGGATAAAAAGGACAACCGTGAAAATCAGGACTAAGTGTTTTTGGGAGTGACATCTACACCAACCCTAGTGCATTACAGCTTTTTCATGGCCTCGATCAATTCATCCTTTTTGCGGGGAGAAAGATTTACGTGCATGTCATTGCTCATAATAATATAACCCCCATCTGCTTTAATGTACTTTTTCACTTCTTTAAGGTTGATCACAAAACTGTTGTGTACCCGCATAAACTGGTGATCTGCCAAAAGGGCTTCGTATTCTTTTAGGTGTTTGCTTACCATAAGCTTGCTCTTGTTACGTAGTATAAAAGAAGTATAGGACCCATCTGCCTTGCAAAGTACAATATCCTCTATAGCGATAAATTCCATGCCAATAGTTGTGGCCAAACAGATTTTTTCCTGTCGATAGGTTTCCTTGGAAAGGTTTTGCATTAGGGTATCAATTTGCTGACGGTATACGCTGGTGTCCATACGGTTTCGAGCTTTTTCCACAGCATGCTTCAACTCTTCCAAATCAATCGGTTTAAGCAAATAGTCCAAAGAACTGAACTTGATGGCCTTTATGGCATACTTTTCGAACGCGGTGGTAAAGATGACTTCAAAATTGGGATCTTTTATTTGTTCCAGTACATCGAATCCTTGTCCTGTCTGAAGTTCAATATCCAAAAAAACCACGTCCGGGCTCACGACCGACAAAACCTTTACGGCCTCATTTACATTACTGGCCGTTGCCAGGACCTTTACATCTTTACAAAATTCCTCAAGCATGGCCTTTAAGGTTTCCCTACTTTTCTTTTCGTCTTCTACAATTACAACTTTTAGGATCATACTGCTGTTTTTAATACTTCCAGAATTCTTATTACCACTTTGGTCCCACAAGGCTTGCCTTTGGAATCGAATAAATCAATGATTTCCACGGAATTTTTGCCAGGTTGGGACTGTCCCAATAACTTCAACCAGCGGAAAGCAACTTAATTACCGGGTTGCTACTAAGCATGGTCAAACATAGAAAGGAAAGATGGTTTTATCTGTTGCCAATTCACGGATGGGGCTTTTCAATCCATGAATGCCCGTTTTCAATTAACGGTTGCGATTTTGGGATTTTTTTAAACCTAGGTTTGGGGTGCTACAGTTCGGGTAAGTTGTGCTTTACATTTTTCCAAAAATGATTGTCAAAGACCCGGGCACCTCCAATAATGGCCCCTTTTTCCATGTGATTGGATATGCGAATGGGGATAGAAATGCCATTTTCATTAAGACTGGATTGCAACGCATGACCGAAGCAGGCATAGGATTTGGAAATATTCCCTCCCATGACCAAGGCATCCGCACCAAACTTTTTGATCCATGGTGAAAGGAAGTCCCCTAGATCTTTACCAAATGCTTCAAACATCTGCTTGGCTCTTGGGTCTGATTTGAAGAGCATTGTTAATTCCTTTACACCTGTTGCGGTGTATCCTGTGCGTTCATGATACGCATTTATACATCCTCGAGTAGAGAAATAATCATCTGCCATACCGTCTTTATAGGGCACGTTCCAAAGACACCCATTTGGAGGTACTGTTGAACCATTCACCACGGGAATACCATTTTCAATGAATCCCGCTCCCAGTCCGGTGCCAAGGGTAATGCACAATTGCCTTTTGAAGCCTTCTTCTTCTGCCAGCCATGCCTCACCAACAGCAAAGGAGGTGGCATCGTTCATAAAGCGAATAGGAAGGCACTTCGAAGTCATTAGCAAAGGAGTAAGGTCCTGCTCCACCTTAACTTCGTTAAGAGCGCCATATTTAAACCCTTCAGGATAGAGCGCTATGCCTTTTTTATAGTTGAAAGGCCCCGGAATGGCAAAACCAATTCCCTGTACATCAAGATTATGGGAAGCATTTATGGTTTTGTTCAAGGTGTTGGCCCAGGTTTCCATAATCACATCATACGGCTCCAAATTGGCAACATGGCTGGTGGCATAGGTATGGTCCAAAATTTTCTTCTGTCGGATATCCACTACGGCCGAGGAGATATGCGTACCCCCAATATCCACCCCTATCACGTATATCCCATTATTTGGGGTGATGATATTGTTGTCGGTGGTTGCCGAATCGCTATTTGGTATAATGGCCATACGCGAGTATAGTTTTAGTGTTTTTTAATCGATTGAACGATTGGTTGGTACGCGAAATCAAAAAGTTTGATCATGTCCGGTAAATTTGGGTTTGTTATGGTCATGGAGTGGGTTGGGTCATTACTTTGATCAGTTCCAGGGCATCACTGTTCTTTCCAATCATAATATGGGGCTCACCGGAAATGTCCATAAAATTCAAATTTTTAACATCCTGTGAAATGAACAGGCCTGTCTTGTCCGCATTAATAGCTTTAAAATGTCCATCTCCTGAATTTTGGAGTACCATTCCGTAACCGGCATCGTTTCGGGGAGTTTCAATCTCGGAAGCAAACAGGTTACCAGCGATGATCAAGTCTTTTGCCCCATTTTGGTCCAGATCATAATCCAAAATGGCATTTATGGAAGAAATCTGGGCTAATTCAGGAAACTCGATAAAGTCGAAATTCCCATTTCCTTTGTTCATCAAAACGCCACTTTTAAAATTGTAGGACACTAAATGGAGTGCCGCTGAGAGCTTTTCAGTGCCATAGATATCGGCAATCGTGGATTTTCCGAAAAGATCATAAGAAGGTGCTATTTTTTTAATGGAAGGCATTTGTTGGGAAGAACATTCGCGACCCCTTACCGGAAATAGTTCCCCAAAATTATAATAGCCCAAAACCAAATCCCGCTTACCATTGTCATCAAAATCGTGGTAGTAGACCTCAAAGGGATTCTCGGAATCGGCCTTGTACTTGTAATTTTGACCAAGATTTCCCAGCACGTAGTCTTCGTCCCCGTCATTGTCCAAATCCACGGATTTTATGGAGAAATACCATCCGGACAGCCCATGCAGCGTGTTGAAATCCGCTTTACTGAACTTACCGTTATTGTTGACCAAAAAAGTTGGCTCCATCCATTCGCCCACCACACTTAAATCCAGATCTCCATCTTGATCAAAATCGGTCCAAGTGGCATCGGTGACCAGTCCAATTTTGGCAAGTTCTGGAGCGATACTTTCTGTAACGTTTACAAATTTGCCCTTCTCATTTTTGAAGAGATAGCTGTCGGCAGGGGCAGGATAGTCGTGGGGGATAAACCTACCTCCGATAAATACATCTTTATAACCATCCCCGTCATAATCCGCCACCCGAATTTTTGAACTGCTTACCGAAACGCTTGGAAACAATTCCTTTCTGAGAATAAATCGTCCATTACGGTTTTCATAGAGACGATCAGTGTAGTTGTCCGAACCTGGTGCAAATTCGTTACCGCCCGAGGCTACTAGAAGGTCTTTATCACCATCGTTATCAAAATCGAAAAACTGGGCATCCACATCTTCATAAATGGCCTCCTTTTCAAAAGTCTGCTGCAATGTGAAGGTGCCATCCGATTTTTGAAGGTATAGAGTGGAAGCGGTCCCGGTACTTTGTCCCAAGAAAAGATCGTCCTTTCCATCTGCATTTACATCACCCACGGCCACGGCCGGACCAAAATTGGACATTTTGTGGGGTAGTAATACCTGTATGCTGTAATCGTCAAAATCGTTCTCGGTATGTGAGGGTAGGGCAGCTGTAGATGAAACAGGTAAAAATGTTTTTTCTTGCATGGCCTCACCAGATTGGGCAAGATTTTCCTCGGGACTATAGGAAATGGTAACCGGGGTGTTTGTTTCGGGACCAATTACCCGTTGCAATTTTTTGCCAGGCCAGAAAATCAACAAGGAATCCACGGAAGATTCGTTTCCAAGTCCTGCAACAATTTTTGGAGGTACCGAAGATTGATATCCGCGAACACTGTAGTTTTCGTACACCTGTTCTTTGCCGTTTGCATAGATTTTGACCCTTGCTCCAATCCCCATGGTATTCTGGGAGGGACCCTTGAACTGAAGTTTTAGAAAGTTGGCACCGCTTTGATCAGCATTGTTCCTTAAAATGGTGGCCGGAGAATCCACATTGTTTACGACGATGTCCAAGTCCCCATCGTTGTCCAGGTCCGCGTATGCGGCACCGTTGGAGTAAGAACTTTCAGGGTCTTCGAGCCATACTTGCGAGGTGTTTTCAAACGTGAGCCCACCATTGTTTTGATAGAAATAGTTGATATGGGGTCGATTGGGAGTGGTCTCTATAAGGTGGTTTATTTTTTCAGGATTCGTGAGGGCATCGTGATTTTCCTGTAGGTACGTTTGTAGGCCATTGTAGTAATCCTTATTTCTGAAATCTCTTTTGATTCCATTGGAAATGAAGATGTCCTTGTCCCCATCATTGTCAAAATCGGCTAAAAGGGGAGCCCAGCTCCAATCGGTATTCGAAATTCCGGCCATTTGCCCCACTTCCGAGAAAAATGGAATTCCGGAGGAATCGATATGTCCGCTATTTTTTTGTAGGGTATTGTACATGTACTGGTAGTGCTTGCCAGCTTGTACATTCGTATTGAATTTTTGTGGGTTCATGCTTGCCATGCTGGTTTTCATTCCATAGTTGTCCTCAGAAACCATATCCAAGGTGATGATGTCGACAAACCCATCGTTATCGAAATCGGCAATATCATTGCCCATGGCAAAATTCGAAATGTGATTGGTAGCTTT
Source organism: Flagellimonas myxillae (assembly GCF_023502235.1). Taxonomy (GTDB): domain Bacteria; phylum Bacteroidota; class Bacteroidia; order Flavobacteriales; family Flavobacteriaceae; genus Flagellimonas; species Flagellimonas myxillae. Next base: position 641,209 of record NZ_JAMFLY010000002.1, read on the forward strand.
TTTTATCTCTTCCTTAAAGGTCCCGTCCTGTTGGTTGATGTAGAAATAATCGGGCTCATCGTAGTCATTGGAAATGTACAGGTCGGGCCAGCCATCGCCATTAAGGTCGCTGACGCCTACACCGAGGCCATAGGAAACGGCGTTGGAATAGATACCCACTTTTTGGGTAACATTGACATATTTTCCGTTTTGGTTTTCGTAAAAACGGTCACCTAGCGGTGAAAAGGTAGCTGTATTCCCCAATGTGAAGGTTTGGGGATTGTGGTTCATGAGGTACATATCCAGATCGCCATCCAGATCGTAATCTATAAAAGCAGATTGAATGGAATGTCCGCTATCTGCCAAGCCATATTCCGCAGCGGACTCTTGGAAAACCGGTATGCCTTTTGAATTAGGCCCTTGGTTGATGTACAATTCGTTTTCGAGCAAAGATTTTCTTTCATAGGGTCCAGACTTGCAGACATAAATATCCAATAGACCATCGTTGTTGATGTCCACCATATTAGCACCTGTGGTCCAGCCTCTTTTACCTGTAGTTTTTGATTCTTCGCTGATATCCTTGAACTCAAGATCGCCCTCATTGAGGTAAAGCTTATTGTTTTCCAGGTTTGAAGTAAAATAGATGTCTTCCAATCCGTCGTTATTAAGGTCACCCACGGCGACACCTGCACCATTATAGACATATTCGTACAGGAAGGAATTGGTCAACTCATTTTCCACATTCACATTCACAAAATGAATGTTGGTTTGGTCACTGTCCAATGCTTCAAAAAGGAAAGCGGATGTTTCCTTATCGGAATTGCATGAATAGAACGTAGTTAGTATCGCTATGAGCACAAGGCTCATTCCTGAGGTTATTTTCTTCTTCATTAGTCGAGGTTGAAAAAATCATCCGGGGATGATTTGTCTAATCAGAGAGAAACTTATAAAAAAGTAAAGGAAGATTGCTCTTCCTTTACTTACAAATAATTATGAATCAAACTAACTCAAACTATAAATTAATCTACTTAATGGATTACTTTACAGAAAGTTTTGTTATTGAGCAAACCATAGAACGGTTCCTTGCTCGTTAGGTCCTTGTGCAGAAATAGCAGCAGCAAAGTTTGGATTGTCCTGTGCACCTGATCCGTAACGTAGACGTTGTGGGTAGTCCCCGTTCAATTCACCTAAGGCGAAAATGATAGGGTCGGAAACTCCAGCCGCCAATTCGGCAGGATATCCGGTTTTACGCACTACGGCCCATGCCTCGAATCCATCGGTATAGCTAGCCAACCATCTTTGGATTGCTATCTTTTCCAATCTTTCGTCCTCGGTACCTCCGGTAATATCTGCAATGGGTTGGGCAGCATAGGTTGCTGCAGCACCTGCAGAAATACCCCAAAGCTTCATAGCTTCTTCGATACCAGAATTCATCAATGCCTGTGCATCTCCAGAAGCAAGACCTCTAACTACGGCCTCAGCTTGCAAGAAATAAGACTCGGCGCTGGAAAGGATAATTTCAGGATATCCGTCTGCTTGTTTACCTCTAGGCTGGATAACGTCATCAGAAGGCGTAGAGAACATGTCGTATCTCATAAATGAATACGTATCTCCATTAACCCTTACTGGCTGTCCGATGAACTGTGCAGCATCTACATCGATGGTGGTCACAGTACCGGAAGTGGACATAGTATAATTTGCATTGGCAGCATCAAGATTTGCCACGATGAAATCCAAACGATCTTGGAAATTAGGATCTGGTGGATCACTAGCAGCTGAATCAAAGTCGAAGCTACCGCCCACGTTAGGCTTCACATAAGCTGTTAAACGAGGGTCGTTGTTGTCTTTTAACAAGTTAACAAGCGTGCTTGAAACTGTCCAATCGGATCCGCCGCCGAAATCGTGCCATACATCACCATAAGCCGATGAAGCCCACTTGCTGATCTCAAAATCCTTGATCATGGTAACGCTACCAGAAGCTGCATCCAATAGAGGAGCACCCATCGCAGAAGAAATGGTAGAAGAGGCAAAATCATCGCCAGGAGCACCTAATGCTCTCATACCAATTCTAAGCTTAAGCGTGTTGGCCAATCGCTTCCACTGTTGTAGATCTCCACCACAGTAAATATCGTTGGAACCAGCATCGTCGACACCAACACCTGTTCTTTCAGTGTCACCGATAATGGACATGGCTTGATCTAATTCAGCAATAATACCCTTGTAAATTGTTGCTTGGGTATCATAAGCTGGAGTCAAAATACCATCAACACCTGCTTCGGTGTAGGGAACCATACCAAAGGTATCCGTATACATTTGGTAATATAATCCTTTCATGATCAAGGACATGGCATACATGTACTGGTTTTCGAACTCGCCGCCTTCAGCAGTCAGGTCAGAAAAAGATTTAATGTTTCCGAAATACCCTGCTAACCATCCGTAGGTAGCATCCGTATAACTCGCATTAAAGTTGTAGCTCAAACCATCACTCCACCAAGAGGAATTGTGTCCAAATGTAAAGTGACCGGCAAACCTGTCCGAGTGGATCAAGTGGGCTCTCCAGTATGTAAATCTGTTTGGAGCATAAAGACCCACTTGGGAACTTGTCAAAAAGAATTTCGCACTTACTTCATCAGTAAGGAAACCTTGTGTGTTTGTGTTGATGTTATCGAAGTCTTTGGTACAGCTGTTAAATACAAACAACGCTGCAACAAGACCAAATAACCATAATTTGTTTTTTCTCATCATTGCAATTTTTTAGAAGTTAACATTTAAACTCAAGCCTAAGCTTCTCGAGGTAGGTAGGGCATAGAATAAAACACCTTGACCACGATTACCTGTAGAGTAGCTGGACTCAGGGTCAAAATTATCGGCCTTTTTATAAATAAAGAACAGATTCCTTCCAATAAAGCTAAGCGATGCGTTTTGGATAAATGTGTCTTTTAACAATTTGTTAGGAAATCGGTAGCTCAAGCTTAATTCCCTGAGCCTGAAGTTGGTCTGGTCGAAAACATACTCAGAACCGATGCCGCTAACAGCACCCCAGTAATCCTGTGCACTAATGGTAGTTGTATTGGGTGAGAATGTTCCATCACCGTTGTCAACAACTCCTTCGACCAACACTCCGCCATCGCGGAACTCCAATGATCTTTCAGAAACCCCAGCACCATCCATGGCAGAATCGGTAAAGGAGAATACTTCTCCACCAACTCTAAAGTCAACCAAGGTGTTCAGTGTAAAGTTTTTGTATGTAAATGTATTGGTAATACCACCCGTGTAATCTGGCTGATAGTTGCCGAACTTCTCTCTTTCTGGCGTAGCTCTTGGACGACCCTCTGCAGTTACAATGAGCTCACCTGCATCGTTTCGCAACCATGTTGTGGCATAGATATCACCATATCCTTCACCCACTTGGGCACGTACATCCACAATACCACCGTTACTACTACTGAAGTTGAAGTTTTCCTGTCCTTCGATCAAGCTAACCAACTCATTTTTGTTTCTTGAAATGTTAGCTGAAATATCCCATGTGAAATTGTCAGTTCTCACAGGTGTACCTCCAATAAGTATTTCCACACCTTTATTGGTTATTTCACCAATGTTCTCCCTGAAAGCACTAAAACCAGTTCCTGGATCAACAGGTACATCAAAAATCAAATCTTTGGTAGTAATGTTATAGTAAGAAAAATCTCCGTACAATCTGTTTCCGAACAATCTGAACTCGGCACCTACTGTAGTGGTGGTAATATCTTCTGGACGAAGACTTTCGCTAAATTTAATGTTAGGACGGTTAATTTGTACGTTACCCAAATATCCATCTCCAGCAACACTAAATACATTTACAATTTGCCTTGCACCGGTATCATTACCAACACTAGCGATACTACCTCTTAGTTTTAACATGTCGATGGCACCACCTTGTAAATTGAATACCTGATCCAACAGGATACTCACGTTGGCAGAGCTATAGAAATAGGACCTGTTCTCTGGAGCCAAAGCTGAAGACCAGTCATTTCTAGCGGTAAGATCTAAATAAACCGCATCGTCATAACCAAAGGATGCAGAACCATATAGGGAATTCACCCGCTTTTCTACAAGATCGCTTTGACTTGCTGTAAGCAAATCAGCATTGGTGTTGCTCAAGAAATAACGCCCTGGAATCTTAAATTCAGAACCATTGATTCTAGCATCAATTTCAGTGGTATGTCTCATGTTACCACCAGCATTGGCTGTCAAGTTCAACTTCTCTGTGATATCTTGGTTAAACATCAATAAGAAATCGTAGTTGGTCTCTGTTTTATCATTTTTACGGAATCCGATTCCTCCACGCGGGAAGAAGTGGTGTCCAACAGCTGTATAGCCTTCCACATCTTGAGTAACTTGGTCGGTACCTGCCCTTGCAAATGCAGACAACCAATCAGTGAATTTATAATCCAGCTTTACGAAACCAGTGAACCTTTTTCTTTTATCACTGTTAAAGTCATTTTGAAGAATCCAGTATGGGTTACCACCAGATGAAGTAGGGGCAATTACCCTAAATGGATCATCTGGGTTAATTGGGTTCTCCGTATCCTGGAAAACCTGAAGGTCGGAATTCCTAACATTACGGGCCAATGTCCACAAATAAGCCATAACCCCTTCAGTACCCTGACTTGGTCTGTTCTTGGCATCTTGTAGGAAATAAGTCGCCTTGGCGTCAATAGATAGACGATCTGTTAGGTTTACAAAACCTCTTAAGTTAAAGTTGTTACGCTTTACATTCGAATTTGGAAGCATAGATTCCAAATCAGAATTGGTATACGAAAACCTCACAGAAGCATTTTCCGTTCCTCCATTCAAAGCAACAGTGTTAACCAAACTGGTTCCCGTTCTAAAGAAATCCTTTACGTTGTTTGGTTGGGCAGTATAAGCTCTCATCTGACCGTTGTAGGCCAGTTGCTGCGAACCATCAAATCTTGGTCCCCAAGAACTTGCTCCAGCTACCGTGTTTACTTGTGTAGCTAAAGGATCTCCTGAATTGATCTGTGGGAAGTTACCATCAGTTCCCCTTCCATATTCATTTTGGAATTTAGGAAGTACCAATGGATCTTCGAAAGTAACACTCGCGGTGTAGTTAACACCCAAACCGCGGTTCATGGTTCCTTTTTTGGTAGTAATGATAATCGCACCGTTCGCTGCTCTAGATCCATAAAGGGCCGCTGCGTTAGGTCCTTTCAATATGGAAATGGATTCAATGTCATCCGGGTTGATATCCGAGACACCGTTACCCAAATCTGGAACACTAAATTCACCAGATCCAGCAGTACCAAGTGTGGAGTTGTCAACTGGGATACCATCGACAACATACAATGGTTGGTTGTTACCGTTCAGTGAGTTGTTACCACGAATCACGACCCTAGTACCACCACCGACACCGGAAGTAGACTTGGAAACAACGACCCCGGCAACTTTACCTGCCAAGGTACTGGCCACGTTGGAATCTTTAATTAAAGAGACCTGATCGCCGTCTAATTCGGTAACTGAGTAACCCAGGGATTTCTTTTCCCTGCTCAGACCCAAAGCGGTAACTACGACCTCATCTAAAGATTCAACATCCTCTCCTAAAGAGATGTTGATCGTAGTTCGTTGGCCAACGGCGGATTCCTGCTCGGTATAACCGATGGCAGAAAACACCAAAATGGCGGCATCACCCGAAACAGTGATGGCATAGTTACCATCAAAGTCCGTAGAAGTACCGTTTCTGGTACCTTTTTCCACAACGTTAATTCCGGGAAGCGGCTCTCCTGTGGTCGCATCCGTAACGTTTCCTGAAATTCTTTTTTCCTGTGCCATCGTTGCTTGTAGGCATAAAAATGACACAAGTAGTAGAAAGTAATGAATTTTTCTGTTCATACTAATTGAGTTAGGTTATTGGTTTCTAAAGCTTATTATAAGCTCCAAGTTCGCTGTATAAAAGTTCGAATTCCTTATATATATTGGAAAATTTTTCGACTAATAACGATGCTGAAAGGCTAAAGAACACTGTAACGAAAACGTTTGCGAAGGGTGTTTTTCCTAAAACCCTGTTAATTTTCAGGCATTTCGGGAAACTTTAGTTCCGCAATCTGTTCCTTAATTGTCGACGAATGTCAACTTTCCGGCTTTGATCAATTCCTGATGCGAAACAAAAGGTTTGTTCAATTTTTTCTGACCGAGTAACAGTTCAGGGTTGCTTTTTCCAGATTGATGGTCCCTTGTCTTTTTTACAAACTCCAACGAAGCACTTCCGTAGTAATCTGGATTTAAATGCAAGGTGATCTTATCAAAGACAGGAGTTGTGATCGCGTATACAGGATTGGCGGGGCTAACCGGATAAATTCCCATCATCGAAAATACCGCCCATGCACTCATGGTGCCTGTATCGTCATTGCCAGGAAGTCCATCGGGAGCGTTCTTAAAATAGGTTGCCAATAATTCTGAAACCGTTTTTTGGGTTCGCCATTCTTCTCCTTTCACGTAATTGAACAAATACGGATAGCCGATATCGGGCTCATTGGCCATATCAAATTGGTTCTTGTCAAATACTTCTTGCAACTTGTTTGTAAAGTTTTTGGAGCCGCCCATTAATTTGATTAGCCCCTTTACATCATGGGATACCATAAAGGTATATTGCCAAGCATTCCCTTCAATAAAGCCCAGATTCTTCACAAAATTTGCCCCGGTCTCTGGATTGTAGGGCGTTAACCAACTACCATCATCGTTTTTTGGGCGGAGCAAATTAAATTCCCTATCGAAAAGGTCCCGATACGAAATGGAGCGTTTCGCAAAGCGTTTGTAATCCTCTTTTTTGCCCAAGGCCTTTGCCAATTGTGCTATGGCAAAATCACTAATGTTGTATTCTTGGGTGGTGGAAACTGAACCACTGTTGGTCGTCTTCGTGGTCAAATACCCTTTTTCAATATAATCTTTGATGCCCGGTCTCAGCGGGTTGCCCTCCAACTGATCGGCACTCTTGACCATGGCTTCATAAGCCTTCTCCACCTCAAAATCCTTGATGCCCTTTAGATAGGTGTCTGCAAGTACTATACCGGCAGGGTCCCCGACCATGGTGGTGGTTTCCGTGGCATTAAGTTCCCATTTGGGCAACCAACCCGATTCATCATAGATCTGCAGGATGCTTTTGACCATGTTCGATTGCTGCTCCGGGTAGACCAAACTCATCAGCTGGTGCAGGTTTCTATAGGTATCCCAAAAAGAAAAAACCGTATATCGGGTACCCTCCGTTTTTAAGGTTTCACGGGTCCTCATTTTTGGGTAGTCCCCATTAAAGTCGTTCAAGGTACTCGGATGGATGAGCGTGTGGTATAGCGCAGTGTAAAAAATAGTTCTCTCATCTTCGGTTCCGCCCTCTACTTCAATTCGCGATAGGGATTGGTTCCACGCTTCTTGGGTGGCTTTTTTGATATTGTCAAAAGATTTTCCCGAAGTTTCCTTTTCGAGGTTTTCACGGGCATTTTCCAAACTGATGTACGAAACCCCAACCTTCATCTCCACCACAGTAGGCTCCTTAAAGTCGTATTGCATATAGGCACCAATGCTATCGCCAACAACGGTTTTGGTGAACCCTTCCATAATTCGTGTCTTTCCATTATAGCCCATCCATTGTGCTTCGGTTCCCTTGTAGGTGGTTGGTTTTTTCCATGCGCCAAAAGATGTTGCCGGTTTGGATAATTTGGCAACGAAGTAGACTGGGTAGGCCTCTTCCGGTTTGTAGTAGCAAAATGAGCCTACACTGCGAACGCCCTCGATCTCGGTTGAGGAAACAACCCGGACTTGGGCTCCTTGTTCGTTGGTAAGTCCCAATCCAAGGTTGAACAAAATATTGGCCTTGCCGGCAGGGAAGGCATATTTGCTTACTCCGGTTCGGGTAGTGGCCGTGGCCTCTACTTGTATATTGTACTTGTCCAGTTTGGAGGTATAGTAACCTACTTCTGCTTTTTCCTCCGAATAGGTAGTTCCATATTTCAGGTGGTCGGTCTCTAGTTCCCCAGTAGTGGGCATCGTGAGGATAACCCCTAGTTCCGGACATCCAACACCGCTCAGGTTCACATGACTAAATCCGGTTAGGAATTTGTTTTCATGAACATAAGGGGTAGACAACCACCGACTATCTTTTTCCAAAGGGAGATTTTGAGGTCCCGCCACATTAAATGGAGAGACATTGGCCATTCCCCGTACGGCAATGGGTCCCGGATTGGTGGTTCCAAAATTGGAGGTCCCGATAAAGGGATTTACATAGTCTATGGGTTTTTGTTGGGCTGGACAGAGGGCAACAACAAAAAGAAATAACAAAAGGGATTCAATTCTCATTTTCATAGCGTTAGTGTTACCTGGTTACTGCACTAATATTTCATCCACAAAAAGCCATGTTCCACCTCCGTTGGGAGCTTGCTTTAGGTTCTTGGCTTTCACCTTGACGTATCTTGCGGCCTGTTCATCAAAATCAATTACAAAATTCTTTAGTTCCGGATTTCCATTTTGGGCAAATGGTCTTTGCAAGGCACCCACTTTTTCGAACGTGCTTCCGTCTTTAGAGATCAATACTTCCAGCGCAATGGGAAAATAGATTCCAGGGCCTTGGTTTTCCATGCTTCCAACGGTTACCTTACTTATCTGCTTTTCTTGCTCCAGGTCAATAGTGGCCTCCATGTCCTTATTGAGCCAAGCCAACCATTGTCCGTCGTGGAAGTTCTTGGTGCCCCTGACGGCATTGACCAATGTGGAAGTACCTTTTCCCTGATAGTTTTCATGGTATATCTCCTTGAAATCAGTTTTGTGTGCCACCGCCTTGTGAAAAACAATGGTATCGCCATAAATCCTTTCCGATATCTCACCATCCTTGAATAAGGCAGCTTTTATGGTCGTGGTCTTGGTAATGGCAATGGGATCCGTATACTTTTCGGAGTCCTTGCTCAATTCCTGCTCTCCCAATGCGTATCGAATATTGGCATTCGGGAATTCGTTTTGCAGGGTGAGTGTGATGGTTTTGTTCTCTAGGTCAGCTTCGGTTTGGGCTGTAACCAAAAAGGCGCTTTTGGCATGGTTCACGCCTTGGTTTTCATAGCGTTCATATTGGGCTTTCATCCGAGCGGAAAAATCCTCCCAATCGCGAAGTTCCTTCGGACTCCAAACAGCTTCCGATAGGGCTGCCAATCTTGGATACAGCATGTACTGGGAATGCTCGGGTGTTGGGACGTATTCCGTCCATAAATTGGCCTGTCCGCCCAAAACATGTGCCGCATCTTCTTCAGACATGGTTTCCACTATAGGGTCAAAATTGTAGACTTTGCTCAAAGGCAAATAGCCTCCAATGGCCAAGGGCTCTTCATTTTGTGGGCCTTGGTAGTAATCAAAATAACAATATCCGGTGGGTGTCATAACCACATCGTGTCCCTGCTCGGCGGCTTCCACACCTCCTTTGGTCCCTCTCCAACTCATCACTGTGGCATCCGGGGCAAGTCCACCCTCTAGGATTTCGTCCCAGCCCACCAATTTTTTGTCGTGCTCATTGATGAATTTCTCCATGCGTTTAATAAAATAACTCTGGAGTTCTTCTACATTTTCAAGACCTTCATTCGTCATTCTTTTTTGACAAAAGGGACACCTTTCCCAATTGGTTTTGGTGGCTTCATCTCCTCCAATATGAATGTATTTTGATGGAAAAATATCCATGACTTCCAACAAAACATCTTCCAGGAATTCGAAAGTGGTCTCTTTTCCTGCACAATAAATATCCGTAATGGGCCAAACCCCTCCTGATGGTACGCCGACCGGCTCCGGGTTGTTAAAACACTTTAGATGTGGATAGGCGGCAATGGCGCTTGTCACGTGTGCAGGCATCTCGATTTCAGGAATCAATTCCACATTTTTGGTTGTGGCATAAGCCACTAGTTCCTTTAACTCCTCTTGGGTAAGAAATCCACCATACGTGCCTTTTTCACCAGCCTTTACCGGCAATCTATTGTTCCAGTGCAAATTCTCCTGGTCTACCCTCCAAGCTCCGACCTCTGTAAGTTTTGGGTATTTTTTAATTTCAATGCGCCATCCTTGATCATCCACCAAATGTAAATGGAGGACGTTCATTTTGTGTTTCGCCAACTGATCAATGGTGCTTTTGATGTATTCCTTGTCAAAATAATGCCGGGACAAATCCAGCATCAACCCTCTCCATTGGAATCTGGGAGCATCGGTAATGGACACGTTGGGAACCTCCCATACGACATCATTAACCGTTGATTGACTTTCAAAAGTGGTGGGCAACAATTGCCGAACACTTTCCAGACCATACACAAACCCTGCCTGATCCTTGGCTTTGATTTCGATAAAGTCACTATTGATTTCCAATTGGTAGGCTTCCTCGGGAAGTGTTTTGTCCGAAACCAGGGCCACATAGTTTTTAGAGGGAGCTGTGGCAACGATTTCCAAATCCCAGTTGGCAACCGTATGGAAGCCATTTTTAAGGGAGTAGAAGACATCTTTTTGTGCCTCTTCAGAAACCAATTTGGTATTTTGGGTAAACAAAAACCCTCCTGGATTAAGGATTACTTCTTGGGGTCTTGGGATTATAGCTATATCAGCCTCCGTAAAGACCTTGGTGCTTTTTTGTTGGCATCCGAATAGGAGAACTGTAAAAACTAAAAGTAGGGTATAGGCCGCTTTCTTCATTGGTTTGGTTTGTAAGAATGGTATTGCTGTTCCTTAATTTATTTGGTTGGACAAGGAGTACGGGGCGGAATCTTTTGATGCTCCCCAATCCGTATTGGGTTGGTTGCCCATTTCAAAGTTCAATGTTCCTCCCTGTTGGACCGTCTCCGTGGAAAGCCAGGTGTGATCCAAAGACTCATTGTTTAAGCTTGCACTCTGGATAAAGGGACGTTTTTTTCCATTGTTTTTGGCCACAATGGTAAAGGTGTTCCCATTTTGCAGGTGAAGCGTAGCTTCATCAAAAAGAGGACTCCCGATCACATATTGGTTTGTGGCCGGCGCAACCGGATAGAACCCAAGGGCACTGTATACATACCATGCCGATGTCTGCCCATTGTCCTCATCCCCGCAATACCCATCTGGCGCAGGGGTGTATAGTTTGGTAAGTACTTCCCGGACCTTTTGTTGTGATTTCCAGGGTTGTCCCGCATAGTTGTATAGATAGATCATGTGTTGAATGGGCTGGTTGCCGTGGGCGTAGTTCCCCATGTTCATGATCTGCATTTCCCGGATTTCATGAATGGTAAATCCATAATAGGAGTCATCATATTCTGGGGGCATGTTAAAAACCCCATCGAGCATTCCCGTAAACTCTTGGTTCCCTCCCATGAGGTCGATGAGTCCTTGTACATCATGGAAAACACTCCAGGTGTAATGAAGGCTATTCCCTTCGGTAAAGGCATCTCCCCACTTTAGTGGGTTAAATGGCGTTTGAAATGTCCCATCCTTGTTCTTGCCACGCATTAACTTGGTAGATGGGTCGAATAACTTTTTATAGTTCAAGGATTTTTGGTAGTAGGTATCTGCCAAATCATCTTGCCCTAAAGATTTTGCCATTTGTGCAATCGTGAAATCGGCATAGGCATATTCCAAGGTTCTGGCGGCATTTTCATGAATGCCAACATCGTAAGGAACATAGCCCAATTCGTTATAGTAATCCAAACCTGCACGGCCTACACTATTAACAGGCCTTCCATCCGGTACGGTTGCATTTTTAATGATGGCATCCAGCAACACATCCTTGTCAAAACCATCAATACCACTTAAGTGGGCATCCGCAATTATGGGAGCAGAATTAGAACCGATCATACAATCCCGGTGTCCGGGACTTGCCCATTCCGGTAACCAACCAGATTCTTTATAGGTGTTGACCAAGCCTTCCATGATGTTGCTGTTCAATTCAGGATACATCATGTTGAAAAAAGGAAATACTGCCCTGAAGGTGTCCCAAAAACCATTGTCCGTAAACATATAGCCGGGCAAAACTTGGCCGTTGTACGGACTGTAATGCACAATTTGGTCGTTGCTGTCGAACTCATAGAATTTTCTTGGGAACAATAAAACTCGATACAAGCAGGAATAAAAGGTGCGCAAATGATCAATATTATCGGTGCTTACCTCAATACGGCCCAACTCTTTCTCCCAAGCTGCGGTGGCTGCATCGCGGGTTTCCTTAAAGGTTTTGGCCCCAATTTCGCGATCCAGATTAAGTTGGGCTTGTTCTGGGCTAATAAAGGAAGAAGCAACTTTTACATGAACGGCTTCACCCCTTTTGGTCTTGAAACCAATAATGGCCCCGACATGTTCTCCTTTGCTCTCGGTTGAATTTTCCTGAAGTGTCCAGTCATCCCCCCAAGTATGGGTAAGCTCAAAATCCTTATCAAATTCGGCCACAAAATAGTTGTGGAAATTTTCTGGAACACCCCCGCTGTTGTTACGGCAGTAGCCTATGATTTTTCGTTCTTCTGGTAATACCTTGACCATGGAACCTTTGAAAAAGCCATCCAAAAGGATAAAAGCTTCCTCGGTTTCCGGAAAAGTGAAACGAAAATGGGCAGCTCTTTCGGTAGGGGTTACTTCGGCGACCACATCGTAATCCGCCAAATAAACGCTGTAATAGTCCGGGCTGACCGTTTCGGCCTTGTGCGAAAAATGCGAAGCCCGCTCCTCTTCTTTGTATTTTAAATCTCCAGTAACTGCCATTAGGGAAAAGGCGGCATAATCGTTGATCCACGGACTGGGTTGATGGGTCTGTTTTATGCCTCTAATGGTCTTTTCATCGTATTTGTACGTCCAACCATCTCCCATTTTGGAGGTCATTGGGGTCCAAAAGTTCATGCCCCAGGGCGTGGCGATGGCCGGATAGGTATTTCCATTGGACAAGCTAAAATCCGAATCGGTACCCATCAATGGGTTCACATAGGATAACAGTTCCTTTTCTGTCTTTGGTGCATCCGTGGATTCAGAATTGTTTTGATTTCCGCAAGAAACAATCATCAAGGCAAGACATGCTAATGAAATGCTCTTTGCCAACCGGTTTGTTGTAGTCAGTTTCATATCAATTATAGATTTTGTTGGTCTCCGGCGAGGTTCTAGTGTTTTTGTTGGCCAACTTGGGGTCGTTGGTCAGTTTAAATTCCAGAGTACCTCCAGCAGTAATTTCTTTATGGGTAATATAATTTCTACCCAGAGCCGCCCCGTTCAAGGTGATGTCTTCGACATATCGTAATTCTGGCGCACCCGGAGCTTTGATGGTAAAGGACTTGCCGTCTGGAAGGGCAAGTGTTGCCTCTTCAAACAAAGGTATGCCTAGGTCATAAACACCTTGGGCCGGATTAACTGGATAAAAGCCCAAGGCACTAAAAATATACCAAGAAGACATTTGTCCACAGTCTTCATTTCCACAATGCCCGTTAGGTTCATTTTTGTATTGGTTCGCCAAAATGTCCCGTACCAGTTTTTGGGCCTTGGCGGGTTGGTCAATATAGTTATAAAGATACGCAACATGATGGCTGGGTTCGTTCCCGTGTGCATATTGCCCGATCATTCCCGTACTGAACACAGGTAGTTTGTCATCCGGTTCTGGGGCATAACTGAACATGGAATCCAATTTTTGGGTAAAGCGTTCATTGCCTCCGGTTTTGGCAATAAGCCCGTCTATGTCTTGGGGCACAAACCAATAGTAATGCCATGCATTGCTTTCACAGAAATAGGGACTGTATTCCTTCGGAACAAAAGGTTCAATAAACTTCCCTTGGGTATCCTTGGGTTGTAGCCATGACCTTTTTTCATTGTACAAATGCTTCCAATTTTGGGAACGCCTCAGAAAAAGTCTGTAATCTTCCATTTTCCCCAAATCTTTCGCAAACATGGCAATGCACCAATCATCAAAGGCATATTCCATGGTTTTGGAAACCGACCAATTTTCATGTTGGTCATCCACGGGGATATAGCCCAACTCTTTATAGATGTCGATTTGCCGATCATTCATCATGGCGCTTTCTCGGCAAGCTTGGTACGCCAGTTCCGAATCAAATTCGAAACCTTTAAAGTAAGCATCCACGATAACTGGAACCGCATGATAGCCGATCATCATATGGGTCTCGCTCCCTTGCATGGACCAAACCGGCAACACCCCAGTTTCTTGATAATGCGCCAAAAGGGATTTGATCATATCCGGGACCTTTTCCTGTTGGATAAGCGTGTAAAGCGGATGTGCCGCCCTAAAGGTGTCCCAGAGAGAAAAAGTATCATACCTATTGTATTCGACCGCTTTGGCCACGGTATCCGTTTGGGGGAGATGTTTTCCTTGTGTATCATTGGCTGCCTTGTATTCCCCATTGCTATCGCTGTACAGGGTAGGGGCCAGCATGGATTGGTACATCATGGTATAGAAAACGGACTTTTCGTCCCCGTTTTTGGAAACCACTTTTATTTTCTGAAGTTCCTTTTCCCAAATTGATTCTGTCTCGCTGAGAATGGCGTCAAAATCCGAATTGGCTTCTGTTCGGATTGCCTTTCCGGCTGCTTCGCTGCTCACAGAGGACAAACCGGTTTTAACCACGATTTGCTCGCCATCTTCGAGTTCATAATCCAAGCTTATTTTGGATGTGGTTCGATCGCCACTGATTTTATGGGAGGTAAGCGGTTTGGAAAACTGCATTTCAAAGTACAGCTTTTGGTTGCGGGCCCAACCATTGGACATACGATGTCCTTGTATGGTTGAGTCATTGATCACCTCAATGAAAGTGTCCGTGGGGCTATCCCAGTTGAGACTGTATCCCAAATCTACATGGATTTGGGTTGCTTCATCCTTGGGAAAGGTATAGCGGTGAACCCCCACTCTGGCGGTTGCTGTCATCTCGGCTTTGATCCCATAATCCAATAGGTCCACCCAATAATAACCTGGAGATGCACCTTCCTTTGTATGATCAAAGCTGGAGTAGGGTTTGAAATTGTTTTCTTGTATACGACCCGAAAACCTGCTGTTGGTGGGCATCACCAATATATCGTAAAGATCACCTGCCCCTGTTCCGGTTAAATGGGTATGCGAAAAACCAGTGATAATGGAATCCTGATAATAATAGCCCGCTATCCGGTCCCAACCTGGAATTCCAATGTCGGGGCTCAGTTGCACCATGCCAAATGGGCTGGTTGCACCTGGGTAGGTGTTTCCAGGGCCATCGGTGCCTAT
This sequence comes from Flagellimonas myxillae, assembly GCF_023502235.1. Lineage (GTDB taxonomy): Bacteria > Bacteroidota > Bacteroidia > Flavobacteriales > Flavobacteriaceae > Flagellimonas > Flagellimonas myxillae. Next base: position 656,402 of record NZ_JAMFLY010000002.1, read on the forward strand.
AAAAGGATTGACAAAGTCAATTAAACGTTCGCTAGTGATGTCTTTCTCGGGTGGTGGGGTACAAGCGAACACTAAAAAGAACAATCCTATGTACAAGTGACCCAACTTCATAGACTATTTATTAATGTAGTTAGTTTGCAAGCACCCTGAATTTTCCGTTGGATTCAACCACCAAGGTGTTTTTGGTGAAAGGACTTTTGGCCCAAAGGGTGAACCCTGTTTTGTGAATATCAAGGTTTGGTCTTACCGTTTTACCAAGTATTTTTTTGCCGTCGGTAAAATATTCGTTATGGGCAGTTTTCCATTGCACTGCATCTTTTTTCTGAACCAAATCCCGGTATAGCTCATACAAATACCATTTGACATGATCGTCCTTTGGGATTTCAAATTCCTCTGGGTTGCCACCTACTTCGTTTTCAGAAAAATATACATAACCCCATCTTTCGGGCTCGTGCATGTTGATGACATATTGTGGGGACCAGACCCAGTTGTATTCAGGTAAATGCTTACCGGTTTTTGGGTCTATCTTTCTGGAATATTTCCCATCGGTGATATCGTAATCCCAATTCACCCTGGAAAATCCGACCCTCCAAAATTTACTCTTGGGAACATTGTCTTGGTAATAACCGGTACGGACGTCCCTAAAGGGGATGGCAATTTCCAAGGTCCACCCCTCGTCTACGTCAGAAGGGTCATTAAGGGTTCCCTGCACCGAAACCGCAGACTGCATTCCCAATGCTTCCCAGCCATTCAACGTTTCGTTGCCAGCTCTATAGGGAGCAGTCAGGTATTGGTCCCAAACCGTGTTCAATACATTCCACTCCAGTTCATAATATCCGTGTACGTCGCCTTCGGGGTCTAGAAAAACCTCAAAATCATTGTTGTGGAAAATTACCGCATCATGCTCGGTAATATCTCCCCAAACATGGGGTTCCTTAATTCTGGCAAAGAAGTAGATGTTGGTTTCATCCCAAAGCATTTTTACTTGGGTGTCATAAGTTGGTTTTTTATCTCCCTCAATGTCGATAAACAAGTCAGACCAAGGTCCCTTTTCCCAAGAGGTTTCATCAGCCAGTCCGTCAATTTTGATGGTTTCGGTCGCTTTATACGCGACATATTTTCTTGGGGTCTCCTGTGCAGACAGGATTATACACCCAATATACAGGGAGAAAAGGATGAAACTGATTAACTTTTTGTGTCTTTCGGCAAAGTCTTTCATGACGGGTTTATAAACTATTTTCTTTGGTAAACTTCACAATTCCAGATATCCGCCCAAAGGCCAGGGCGGTAACTGTATCGGCAGCACCATAATAAATTGCCACCTTGTCCTCTTCCATGCTATGTAGGCTTGCGCAGGGGAATACCACATTGGGTACATCCCCGATACATTCATATGAAGTTTGGGGTGAAATAAGATAAGGTTGGGTCCTGAATTTTACTTGGTCGGGTCGGTCTTTGTCCAAAATGGCCGCTCCCATGGAATATCGGAAGCCATTGCAGGTGTTAATAACACCATGGTAAAACATGAGCCACCCTTCGTCCACTAAAATGGGAACCGAACCAGCTCCAATTTTGGTGCATTGCCATGCACTATCCTCAAACCTTGAAGCTTTCATCACACAGCGATGCTCGCCCCAATATTTCATATCTGGGCTGTAGCTTACATAAATATCCCCAAAGGCCGTATGTCCATTATCACTGGGTCTGCTCAGCATGGCATATTTGCCATCAATTTTTCCTGGGAACAGCACCCCGTTTCGGTTAAAGGGCAAAAAGGCATTTTCACATTGGAAAAACTCCTTAAAATCAAAAGTATATCCGATGCCGATTGTTGGACCATGGTAACCATTGCACCAGGTTATCCAATATCGGTCCTCGATAAAAGTAACCCTGGGATCATATTTGTAATCGGAATCTATCATGGAGGTGTTGCCCTCCTGAAAGGAAATCGGGTTGTGCGCAATATCCCAGTTTATTCCATCTTTGCTAAAACCGGCAAAGATGTTCATTTGCACTGCCTTGTTATCACATCTAAAAACCCCGGCGTAGCCATCTTCAAACGGAACTACAGCGCTGTTAAAAATGCTATTTGAGGAAGGAATTGCATCTCTTTCGATAATGGGGTTTTCGCTATACCTCCATATAACATCTGTACTGCCTTCCGGTCTTTCTTGCCAAGGAATTGTATTCACTTTTTCCAATGTTTGATATGCCATAAATTGATGAACCATTTGGCTGAATGTGGGTTAATTCGGAATTTTTTGCACCCTGTTCAACCAAGTAAATTTTAGAATTATTGAAGTTATTAAAAATACTACGAGTGACACCAGCATTTTTGGGTAGTCCCGTATCAGTAAGTAAATGGGGAGGAGGATCATGCTGGATTGCCAAATAATTCCAATGGCACAATTACACATGTCCATCCAAAAATCGTTGTTCTTTTCAAAGCCAGAATCCTCTGCTTTTAGTTGGTCGGTTACCGGTTTCCACCACCCCCAGGGTTTTACATTCTTGTAAAAGGACTTCAAGATATCGATGTCCGTAGGCTTTGAGAGGTAGGTGCCCAAATAGGAACCCAACAGGGAAACCCCAAAAATGATCGGGAACAGATAGATTGCATGCACATGGGATATCTCATACAAAAAAGTATCCTCGGCGAAGCTTCCTTTATTTTGATCAAGAAAATACTGAAGGCTGGCCACCACAAGGCCGGCTACCATGCCCCAAAAATATCCCCAACCATTAAATCGCCACCAAATCCATTTCAGGAAATTGGCAGCAACATACCCTCCGTACAAAGCACTGGTGATCCAAAGGGTCAAAGAGTTGATGGAATCTGCAAAGAAGCCCATGCAAACCCCAAGACCAACAACCGCAAAGGATGCAATATGGCTTGCTTTGATATAATGTTTGTTGGAAGCTTCTGGCTTAAAGTACTTTTTATAGATGTCGTTTACGATATAGGCGGGACCTGAATTTACAAAGGCAGAAAAGGTGGACATAAAAGCTGCTAGGAGTCCGGCCAAAAGCAATCCTTTAACACCAACGGGAATGTGGTTGTTGATGACTTTGGGCAGGATAACTTCCAAATCCCCACCGTTCAATCCAGGATTTGAGCTCATTTCGGGGACAAGGGTAACCAATGCGATTACAACAATGCCTGCGATTAACAGATATCGTGGAATATAGAGCACCAAACTGGTGAAACCGCTCATATAGGCCGATTCCTTTACTGTGCGGGTGGAGAGGATTCGCTGGAAATCGAAACCGGGAACAGGACCTGCCACACTGGCAAAAAATCCTTTGAACAAGGTCATGCCTATAAATGCTCCGAACATTTTATAGCCCTCGGAATCTATGAGGTCGTTGAAAGCTTGGAACTTATCGCTCCAATGCGGCCCCAACTCGTTATTGAAAAAGATACTGCGCCATTCCGGGGACAATACCGCATTAATATCGACCTCGGCTACGGTTACAAAGGTATAACCAGCCACTAACAACCCTGCTACTACCATGATCAGGTATTGCAGAACCTCCGTGGCCACTACGGAGAACATTCCTCCCTTAATGGTATAAATTGTTGTTAAAATAATAATAATCAACGCATAGGACTGCTCCGAATTGAGCAGGAGCGTTTCACCAATGAACCAGCTGAGGTCCCAAGGCAAAATAATGGTCATAAACTTACCGGCACCTTCAAAGAAATAAGCGATGAATCCGACCGTGGATATAATGGCAAAAACAGCAATAATAAAATGCGATGCACGGCCTGCCCTTCCGTCACCGAACCGGGTCAAGATCCATTCAGAGCCAGTCATAATATTAGACCGACGAATCCAGACCGCTAGGAACATCATCACAAAAATCTGATTCCAAACGGGCCATAACCACATGAACATAAAACTCTTGGCTCCATAGAGGAACAATATTCCGACCATCCACGCCGTCCCGGATACATCGAACATGCCGGAACCATTACTAAGGCCCAAATAATACCATTTGATGTTGTTACCACCCAAAAAATAGGATTCAAGACCCTTAGAAGCTTTTTTGGATACCCAAATTCCAATGAACAGGGTCAACAACACGTAGACGATTATTATTGAAAGATCAATTAACTCCATAGTATTATCCTAGGTTTTAGGTGCCCCAATTTGTATTGGGCTCCGGGCCCATAAAAAATTCAAGTTTTCCTCCTGCCATCAATTCCTTATGGGTAATGTAGCTTCGCTCTAGCGGGGCTCCATTTAGTTTTACCGATTGGATATATTTATTGATGGGTGAGGTATCGTTTGCTGTTATTACAAATTCCTTGTTTTCTTCAACGGAGACCGTAACTTTTTCAAAAATGGGACTGCCCAGTTCGTACTGCCCTGATGCAGGATTCATGGGATAGAACCCCATGGCGCTAAATACGTACCATGCCGACATTTGCCCGCAATCCTCGTTCCCGCTTAGTCCATCGGGTTGGGTGCTGTACTGACTATCCAAAATTTCCCTTACCCATTCTTGGGTTTTCCATGGTTTTTTGGCCTTGTTGAACAAATATGCAATATGGTGGCTGGGTTCATTACCGTGTGCGTATTGTCCAATCAATCCTGATATGTCCACAGAAACATTGTCTCCCGAAATCTCGGAGCTTTCGGTAAAAAGCTGTTCCAATTTGTTCGAAAAGGCTTCAGGTCCACCATGCAATTCGATGAATCCGGGAACATCATGAAGCACAAACCAACTGTGCTGCCATGCATTACCTTCGGTATAGTCTGTATGTTCCCTATGATTGGAATGTTTTGGGTCGAAAGGTTCGTTCCAACTTTGCCCGTCCTCAGATTTGCCACGCATAAACCCGGTATTGGCATCGAATAGCTGTTTGTAGGCATTGGAACGGTTCAGGAAATATGTGTAATCTTCATCTTTGCCCAGCTCTTTTGCCATTTGGGCAACGCACCAATCATTATAGGCAAATTCCAGGCTAATGGTAACAGACTCGTCCAGGGAAGTATAGGGGATATAACCGAATTCCTTGTAGGGAGCCAGTCCCCGAATGTCTCCCATCATTGTGTTTTTTACAGCTTCATAGGCTATTTCCACATTGTAACCCCTTACCCCTTTTAGGAATGCTTCCGCTATCATGGAAACCCCATGATTCCCTGTCATGGTATTGGTCTCATTACCATAAAGGGTCCAAACCGGGAGTCTACCCTGCTCTTCATAGTATATCAGCATGGATTGCACAATACTGGAGACGCGTTCGGATTGCAGTATGTTTAACAGGGGGTTTTCTGCACGGAAGGTATCCCAAAGCGAAAGTGTGGAATAGGCTTCCCATCCGGATGCCTTTACAATACTGTCGTTCTGCAACCGAAATTCCCCATTGGTATCACTAAAAAGTACTGGGGCAATTTGGGTATGATAGAGGGCCGTATAGAAGATAGTCTTCAATGAATCCTGGGGCGTTTCAACCTTGATTTTGGAAAGTAAGGACTCCCATTTGTCATGGGTGTTGTTCTTAATTTCTTCAAAAGAATTATTGGTCCCATGTGCAGCCAAATTGGCCTCGGCATTTTCAACGCTTACCGAAGAAACCGCAATTTGCAGCTCCAACACATTTCCAGAGTCCGTTTTTGGGAAGAACTGGGCGCCGACTTTTTTTCCTTGCGCTACTTCCATGGATTCCAGGGGCTTTCCATCAGCTACAAACCCTGCTTCACCAATTGGATTGGAAGTTTTTATGACGAAGAACAGTTTTTGGTTTTTGGCCCATCCAGTACTGTGTCTATACCCCACAATGGTATTTTCATCCTTTAGGGTAATGGAACTTTGAATGGGGGCATCCCAATTTACAGCATAGCCTAAATCCAAAATGAAAGTGGATTTTTCCTGATTGGGGTAAGTGTATTTGTGAAAGGCTACATATTCGTTGGAGGTAAGTTCCACCTTGATTCCGGAATCTTCGAGATCAACCTTGTAGTATCCAGGTTTTGCAATTTCGCTTTCATGTGAAAAGGTAGAGGTGTAGGGCAGGCTATCCCTTTGTTTGCCAAAAAGACCTAGATCTACTTTCTTGTTGGTGGGCATGATCAAAAGGTCTGCCAAATCCCCAATTCCCGTTCCGCTGAGGTGAAGTTGCCCAAAACCGGAAATAATGGAGTCCGATATATGGTATCCAGAGCACCAGTCCCAACCACCTCTTCCGTTATCCGGACTGGGTTGAACCATACCAAAGGGTGCGGTGGCTCCCGGAAAAGTATGTCCATGTCCCCCAGTGCCAATAAAGGGGTCGACCAAATCAACCAGACTTTCTTGAGGGTCCAAATTCTTGGTTTCCTGGCAAGAAAATCCCAAGACCAAAGCAGCTACCAAAATAAATATCGTACTCCTGTTCATGGGTGTTCGGTGTTATTGGTATTTTTTATACTTTGCCTCAAAATTTATTTGATTTTCTTATAGTTGGTTTGGAATCCTGGGTTGGATCTGTGGTCGTGTTGGGTTAGAAAATGTATTTCTAAATATTTATAATTTTATCCTCTGGTCGAATAAAATTAGACCAACAACAAGCCCTAAAAGCTAAACAACAGAAAAACCGTACGATCAAAAAACACTGCTACTGATGTATATAAATGACAAATTAGAGGAACTCTTAAAAGTAGAATCCCCCCAGCAGTATAAAATAACATACAAGCACCACATCATATTTTGGGTTATCTATTTCTTACTCAACACCTTACGATGGGGGAGCATTCATAGTGATTTTGCACTGTCCTTAAAGACCAATTTGATTGGTTTTCCGATTCACATTGCGTTATCCTATTTCAATATTTACTTTCTGATGCCCAAATTTGTGTATACCAGAAAGTATGTGATGTACGCTCTTTTGGTAGTGGTCTGTTTGTTTGTTATGCTGTTGGTAAAGTTTAATCTGACCTATTATCTGGTCAGTACCAATGTAATGCCCGAAAGCCCTGAATATGTGGACAGCCTTACCCTGAATTACGCTATTATTACAATGTTTGGGGAACTGTATGTGGTTGCCTTTGCCACGGCGATAAAGGTAACCGTAGATTGGCTTCGGGAACACAGCAAGCTACATGATCTGGAAAAACGTCAGTTGACCACGGAACTGAAATTCCTGCGCTCCCAAGTTTCCCCACATTTTTTCTTCAATACTTTGAACAATATCTATTCCCTTACCCTGGAGAAATCGGACAAGGCACCCGAGGTAATTCTAAAACTTTCTGGATTAATGCGATACCTGCTTTACGCAACCAAAAAGCGAAAACAGGATTTAAAAAGTGAGATAGATTGCATCCAAAACTATATAGACTTGGAACGGATTCGTTTTAACGATTCCCTAGAGATAGATTTTGGAATTTCCGGGGATTTGGAAAACAAGGAAATTGCACCCATGCTTCTGGTCCCTTTGATAGAAAATTGTTTTAAGCACGGAGCCAGCAAAAACATTGGGGATATGAATATCACAATCGATATCAATGTCGACGAAGATTTTTTGTATTTTAAGGTGTCCAACACCATCCCAAAAAGGGATACCAATAGCAAGGTGGCAACCCGTGGAGGAGGTATTGGACTTTCCAATGTGAAGAAGAGGTTGGAGCTGGGGTACGACCCCAATAATTATGAGCTTTCTATCTTTGAAAAGGAGAAAATGTTTCATGTGGATTTAAAATTAAAAGTATGATGGCCTTGAGAGTGATAATTATTGACGATGAGCCCTTGGCAATCAACGTGTTAAAAAATTATGTCGAGCAAGTGAGCCAACTAGAGTTGGTACAAACGTTTTCCAATGCCATCGACGCCAATCTGTTTTTGCAGGAAAACGAAGTGGACATTATTTTTCTCGATATCAATATGCCCATTTTGGATGGGCTCAACTTTTTGGAATCCCTGAAGGTTACGCCCATGATCGTAATTACCACTGCCCATGAGGAATACGCTTTAAAAAGCTTTGAATTGGAAGCTATTGATTACTTGGTCAAGCCCATTCCGTTTCCTAGATTTTTAAAGGCCATCAATAGGATTATTGGATTGAAGCAGGGAGCTTCCAATTTTGCACACTCTGGTAATGAGAAACCAAGTATTTTTGTAAAGGTCGACAAGAAGAAGCTTCAAAAGATTTTTATTGATGAGATCGTGGTGGTCGAAAGCTTGAAGGATTATATCAGGATTAAGACCACATCCGCCAAATATATCATCCACAAGACGCTCGGCAGTTTTACCGATGAACTTCCGTCGGATAAATTTCTAAGGATTCACCGCTCGTATACCATTGCCATTGATAAGGTGGAGTCCATAGAAGGGAACAGTTTGGAAGTTGATGGCATCCGATATACCATCGGGCGAAGCTATTTGAACGAGGCCAAGAGCCGGATTCTTAACGATACCATGAACTAGACTGCATCCTGTTGATTCACAGGTGGTTTGTTGATATTTTATTCACACAGCTTTCGACATTTGTTATTGGTCGAAATTTTTTAGGAAAAATCAGCTTATCTGGGTAGCTTCATGGCAAACGCTATTAAATTCATTGGGCATGTCCGCTACCTCAACCAAAAAAGGAAGAATTTTATGGGTTAATCTGTGTCTGATATTGACGGTTGTCCTCGTCAGCTGCCAAACCAAACGCGGCGAGTATGCCTCGATATCAAACGACGAATCCAAGGTTCAGATTCCAGATTCCATTGACTTTTCATTTCATATTAAGCCCATTCTCTCCGATCGCTGTTTTGCTTGCCATGGTCCCGATAAAAATGCCATTGAAGGAGGCCTTTCCCTAAACCAGGCCGAAGATGCCTATGCGGCCATTGGGGAAAATAAGGATAGATATGCCATTGTGCCAGGGGATTTGGAAAAAAGCGAGTTGGTCAATAGGATTTTTAGCGAAGATCCCAATTTGGTAATGCCGCCCCCGGAGTCCAACTTATCACTGTCCTCTTATGAAAAAGAGCTGCTAAAAAAATGGATTTCCCAAGGCGCCGTGTTCAAAAAACATTGGGCTTTTGTGCCACCAGAGGATAAAGATGTGCCCCAAGTTGAAAACGATGGTTGGAGCCAGAACGAGATAGACAAGTTTGTGCTTAAGAAGTTGGAGGAACAAGGGTTTGAGCCGTCCAAAAAGGCTTCAAAGGAGCAACTGATCAGGCGAACTTTTTTCAGTATTACGGGTTTGCCCCCAAATGTGGATCAGGTAAACAATTTTCTACAGGACGATAGTCCAGAGGCCTTTGAAAAAATAGTGGATTCCTTACTACAAACTTCGGACTATGCCGAATATATGGCTGCTGACTGGATGGATGTGGCCAGATATGCCGACACCCATGGGTATCAGGACGACTTTGAACGTGTTATGTGGCCTTGGAGAGACTGGGTAATTCATGCATTCGGGAAGAATATGCCCTATGATGAATTTGTGACCTATCAACTGGCGGGGGATATGATTCCGAATGCCACCAGTGAGTCCATTTTGGCCACAGGATTCAATCGAAACCATAAAATAACCGCGGAAGGAGGGGTTATCCCTGAGGAGTACAGGATAGAATATGTGGAAGACCGAACCAATACCTTTGGAACCGCCTTTTTGGGGTTGACCTTGGAATGTTCCCGTTGCCACGACCACAAATATGACCCGGTAAGCCAGGAGGAACATTTTCAGTTGTTTGGATTTTTCAACAATGTGGATGAAGATGGCCTAATGGCCAACGCCAGGGTAATTCCGAAACCCTTTATTACTATTACAGAGGAAGAAGCCAATGGCGTATTGGATTTTGTGAACATGACGAAGTCCAATTCGGAAATCAAGGTTATGGTAATGGAGGACATGCCAGAACCTAGAAACACTTTTGTGTTGAACAGGGGCGTGTATGACCAGCCCACTGATCAGGTATTTCCTGATACCCCTGAGGCTATTTTAGCTTTTCCGGAAGACTTGCCCAAGAATAGACTGGGCTTGGCAAAGTGGCTGTTCCATGAAGATAATCCATTAACTGCCCGCGTGGCGGTAAACCGAATTTGGCAACGGATGTTCGGAAAGGGTCTGGTAGAAAGTTCGTATGATTTTGGAAATCAAGGAGCCTTACCTTCCCATCCAGAATTGTTGGATTACCTGGCCATCAAGTTCAGAACCGAAGGTTGGGACATAAAGCAAATCACAAAGTTCATGGCAATGTCCGCTACCTTTCAACAGAGCAGTGAAATCTCAGAGGAAATGAAGGAAAGAGATCCTGAGAACACCTATTTGGCAAGGGCCACGAGGCTCCGGTTAGGCGCTGAGATGATTCGGGACCAAGCACTGAAAATTAGCGGTCTTCTAAGCCCAGAAGTGGGAGGTCCAAGTGTTAAACCGTATCAGCCCGAAGGAATTTGGGAGGAAACAACCGGCGGTGGCGGCGGAAGTACGGCAAGTTATATACAAGGCAAAGGTGAGGACCTTTATCGAAAAAGTTTGTACACCTTCTGGAAGCGAACGGTTCCCCCGCCCAGCATGATGACCTTTGATGCCGCTTCCCGAGATTTGTGCAGTGTAAAAAGACAGGAAACCAACACCCCCTTACAAGCATTGGTCCTATTAAATGATCCTCAATTGATCGAAGCTGCAAGAGCGATGGCGACTACAGCGACAGGGGTAGGGGAAATCCAGGACCAAATACGGTTCATATTTCAAACTGCGACCTCAAGAATTCCCGATGAGGAGGAAATGGAAGTACTGAAGGGATTCTATACCAATGCCCTGGACAAGATTAAGGCGGGGGAAATAGTCCCCGAAGAATACCTGTCGATTGGAGAATATAAACCCGATTCGGAAATAGCCCCTGAAACCCTAACTGCGTTGGCATTGACAGCGCAGACCATATTTAATTTGGATGAAACCATCACAAGAGGATAGTCATGAGTGAGAAGAAAATATTGGACAACAGTGCGGTTAATTTAAACAGGCGAACGTTTCTTGGAAAATCGGCCCTTGGTATCGGCGGTGTTGCCCTAGGTTCCCTTTTGGGCTGCAATTTTTACAGGAAGGAAGGAGAATTGCTTACAAAAGCCGACAATCCTATGGGCATCAAGGGAATTCTCAACTCCCCACACCATGCCGCAAAAATTAAAAGGGTAATCTACCTGTTTCAAAGTGGAGGCCCATCCCATCTGGAATTGTTTGATTACAAACCCTTGTTGAACAAACGTAGGGGAGAAGATTTGCCTGAATCTATTCGTAATGGCCAACGATTGACAGGAATGACTTCGGGACAAGATAAATTTCCGTTGGTAGGTTCCCAATTTGGGTTTCAGCAATATGGAAAAAATGGAACTTGGGTCAGCGACTTACTACCCTTCACGGCCAAAATGGCGGATGATATCTGCGTGGTAAAATCCATGTATACCGAAGCCATTAACCACGACCCGGCGGTTACTTTCTTTCAAACGGGATCACAACAACCCGGAAGGCCCAGCATTGGTTCTTGGTTGAGCTATGGTTTGGGCAGTGAAAATAAAAACCTTCCCGCGTTTACCGTCCTACTCTCTCGTGGAAGTGGTAGGCCTGCCGGCCAACCCTTGTATACCCGATTATGGGGCAATGGCTTTTTGCATTCCTTGCACCAAGGCGTCCAGTTTAGGGCGGCCAAGGATCCTGTCCTGTATTTGAACGACCCCAAGGGAATTTCCAAAGCCACCAAACGGACCATTTTGGATAATCTTGCGGAGTTGAACGAGAAACAGTACAAGGAATTTGGGGATGATGAAATTCAAAGTAGGATTGCCCAATATGAAATGGCCTATCGTATGCAGACCTCAGTACCGGAGGTAATGAACACCGATAAAGAACCCGACTACATTTATAAAATGTACGGCTCGGATGCCAAGATTCCCGGTACCTATGCCGCCAATTGTCTTTTGGCAAGAAGGTTGGCCGAACAGGATGTCAGATTTATTCAGTTGTACCATATGGGATGGGATCAACATGATAATTTACCGGATGCGATTGCGAAACAGGCCAAGGATGTAGATCAAGCCTCGGCAGCTTTGATCGCTGATTTGAAGCAACGTGGAATGTTGGATGAAACCCTGGTGATTTGGGGAGGAGAGTTTGGTAGAACCAATTACTCCCAAGGGATATTGACGGATACCAACTACGGCCGGGATCATCATCCCAGATGTTTTTCCATTTGGTTGGCCGGAGGTGGCATAAAGCCCGGGATAGTTTATGGCGAAACGGATGAGTTTGGCTATAACATTGTGGAAAACCCAGTGCACGTTCATGATTTCCAAGCCACCCTCTTGCATCTTTTGGGGATAGATCACGAACGATTGACCTACAAATACCAAGGTCGTAGATTTAGATTAACGGACGTGGAAGGCCACGTCGTCAAAGATATTTTAGCATGATGAAACGAAGACAGTTTATTGGAAAAAGTGGCCTAGCCGGTTTGGGATTGGCCTCCATGGGTTCCCTGTCCTTTACGGACCACAGGATGCAGGATGCCATAATTGGACATGGGTCGCACCGCTACAAGGTGGATGTAAATTGGGGAAAACTCAACGATAAGGAGTTCCCTGTTAAGGATTGCCATGAAATGGTACAGGATGCCAAAGGGAGAATTATCCTGTTGACCAACCACACCAAAAACAACATATTAATTTACGACCGATCTGGGAAACTTTTGGATTCATGGGGCACCGAATATCCCGGGGGACATGGGCTTACCCTTCATGATGAAAACGGAACAGAATATCTATACATCTGCGACAACAACAGGCACGAGGTAATTAAAACAACATTGGACGGAAAGGTAATTCAGGTATTGCCATTTCCGGAGGAAAGTGGAAAATATCAGAAAAAAGAGGAATACGTCCCAACGGAGACAGCCATAGCGAGCAATGGGGATATCTATGTGGCAGATGGGTACGGGGCACAGTACATTACCCACTATGATGCCAAAGGAAACATCAAAAACATATTTGGCGGGAGAGGAGAAGAAGACCATCTATTTAACAATGCCCACGGAATTTGTATCGATGATAGGGACCCAAACAATCCGGCACTGTTGATCACAGCCAGACAACAAAACAAACTAAAGCGTTTTTCCTTGGATGGAGAGCATTTGGGCACCATTGATTTGCCAGGAGCATATATATGCCGTCCGGTGATTCACAACAAACACGTTTACCTGGCCACCATTTGGTCGGGTGATGGATCTGAGGGCACCGGTTTTGTTTCCATTTTGGATGCCGACAACAAATTAATTTCGGCCCCGGGAGGTAGTACACCGACCTATGTGAATGGGAACTTGGAACACATGCACCAGACCTTGAAGATTTTTAGGCACCCTCATGATGTATGTATTGACGATGATGAAAACATCTATGTGGCCCAATGGAATTCTTGGAATACCTATCCCATAAAATTGACAAGGGTATAATGGGGCAATTGTTTAAAAGAATGAAACTGCCCTGGACTTTCCCAAACCAAATTGGCCTGTTTTTAACTGGCGTATTGGTTGTGTCCCTGATTGCTTGTAAATCGGACAAGACGGATTATTTAAGTGCAAATTCTGTTCAGTTGGCACCGCCCAGTATTACGGTTGATTCAGCCCTTTTTAAGGATTCGGCCCTGCTTCAATTGCAATTGGCCGAACCCGATGCTGTCATTCGATACAGCTTGGATGGTAGTGCGGTAACTGAAGATGACCTGATCTATTCGGAACCAATTCAGCTCACCAATACGGCAGCAATTAAGGTAAAGGCGTATCATCCACAGTATGCGGCTAGTGAAGAGCAACAAATGCATGTGCGCAAGTTGGCCCGTGATATTTCTAGAGCCACTGCTGAAGTAGATCCAGAACCCCATACCAATTATCCCGGTAACGGCGCATTATCATTAATTGATGGCCAAAAAGGGAGCTTAAATTTTAGAAAAGGGGGCTATTGGCTAGGTTTTCAAGATACCCAACTGACTGTTCGCTTAATTTTTGAATCCGAAATTGAGGTAAGTCGGGTAATCATTAGCATACTTCAAGATCAGGGCTCCTGGATTTTCGCCCCGCAATCCATATCGGTAGGCTCCAACGGATTGGAACTAGGTTCAAAAACACTGGAAAATAGTTCAAAAGAAGGGAAGAAAGCCCTTGAATATATTGAAGTGCCCATCAACAAAAGCAATAACCAAGAATATACCATCACCATAAATCCACTAGCTGAAATCCCAGATTGGCATCCGGGGAAAGGCACTCTTCCGTGGACATTCATTGATGAAATTATGGTGGAATAAGCTGTTTACATGCAATTAGGAAACTTACACCCTCTTTTTGTCCATTTACCCATTGGCATTTTGCTGATGGCATTTTTGATGGAACTGTACTATCGGAAAAAACCGGAACCCAAAGACAATGGTATTGTTTTGTTTACCCTGGGCATAGGAGCTATAAGTTCCTTGCTTTCCATTATTACCGGATGGTTTTTAGGGGATAACGGGGGATATGATGAGCAATTGCTAGACCAACATCGATGGATTGCAGTTGCATTTTCCGTGGGTAGTATAGCACTGTTTTTTCTGAAGAAATCTTCGGCAAACCAGGCCCAAAAGTTCTACCTGCCCTCCTTTGTTGTGGTGTTGGTTCTTTTGACACTGACGGGCCATTACGGCGGAAGTTTGACCCATGGTGAGGACTTCTTGTTTGCCACCAAATATGAGGAGCCCGTAATTGAAAATGTGGAAAAGGCAGCCGTGTTTTCGGAAATCGTACAGCCCATTTTGCAACGCAAATGCGTGAGTTGCCATAACGCAGGCAAAGCAAAGGGAGGATTGCTGCTGGAATCAGAAGGGAATTTGATGGCCGGGGGGGATTCTGGATCACTACTGGATTCACTGGAGCAAGAAGGAATGAGTTTGTTGATGCACCGTTTGCATTTACCTGTTGAAAATGAAGAGCACATGCCTCCCAAAGGCAAGGTGCAACTTACCTCCGAAGAAGTTATGCTATTGGAATGGTGGATGGAAAACAAGCATTGTTTTGATTGTTTGGTCGAGGATCTACACCATGAAGGGAAGTTGACCTCCGCTCTGGAAGCGCTGGAAAAAGATACCTCATCCGAGGCATTGCTGGCAGATGAAGTGGATGAAGTTCCGGAGGATTTTATAACCCTTTTGTCCCAAAACGATATATCGGCCCAGTTGGTTTCGGAAGAAATGCCACTGCTTTCCGTGAACTTTTTAAAACGGAAGAACCTTTCCGAAGCCGATTTTGAACTTTTGGTAAGTTATAAGGAGAATGTGGTAGGGTTAAATTTGGGCCATACCAATTTGGACGATGAACTCATCAAGCAATTGAAACCATTTAAAAACTTGATCAAACTGCAGTTACAGCATACCCAAATAACCAATGCTGGCCTCAACGAGATCAAGCGATTTAAATTACTGGAGTCCCTAAATTTATATAGTACAGAAGTGGATGATGCCGGATTGGACCAATTGTCCAAGCTCTCCAAGCTTAAAAAGCTCTTTGTTTGGCAAACCCCAATGACCTCCGAAGGTTTAGCGGCCTTCAAAGAGCAACACCGGCAAGTGGAAATTCAAGGACAAATTGCAGATAGCGTTTTTGCCGCAAGTACCCTAGGGCCGCCTACCATTGTTGCCGAGCATGAAATTTTTATGGATTCCATTCAAATTTCCCTGGAACAGTTTTTCGATGGGGCCAAACTGCACTATGTTTTGGAGGACTCCCAAAACGACACCTTGCCCAAGGAATATACAGGACCCTTTTACATCAATGAGACTACGACCTTGAGAACATTTGCTACTTTGGAAGGATGGGAACCCAGTTTGGAAAGCACGCGGAACTTCCTAAAAAGTAGGGTGGAAGTGGACAAGGTAAGCTTGGGCACCACACCTCATCCCAAATACAGCGGAAATGGTGGGGAAACACTGATCGACTATTCCAGGGGCACCATTAATTTCGTGGATGGCAGATGGTTGGGTTTTGAAGGCAAGCACATGACTGCAACCGTTGAGTTCAAGGAGCCAACCGTTGTATCCCGAATCGCGGTGGGAAGTTTATCGGTTCCGACCAACTGGATTTTCCGTCCAGTGGGGTATACGGTTTGGGGTTCTGTTGATGGTCAAAGTTATACGCGATTAAAGTCCATTGACCTTCCGCTAACTGCTCCTTCAATCGACATTGAGCGCCTAGTTTATGACATTGAAATTCCTCCTACAATCTTGAAGAAAATAAGGCTAAGGGTTAAGAGCCAGCTCAAAAATCCGGATTGGCACCCTTCCCCTGGAGGTAAGAGTTTTATTTTCTTGGACGAATTGGTATTTAACTAGGATTTTTATCCTTTGGCTTGGCATCCAATACCGTTCTAAAGCCCAAATGTTCCAAAGCTGAGTCCAAGCTAGTTGCCATTCTGGCGGAAACCCTATAGCTGGCACAATAGGAAGCGCTGCACAAAAAAGAACCTCCCTTGATGACCTTTTCCACTGCATAAGGATTGTTGCTATTGAAGGCCCTGGTCGCACCTTTGGGATTGTGTTGGGTTTTGCCAGTGGCGGCTTGTTCCCTATAATAATTGCTATTGTACCAATCGCTGGTCCATTCCCAAACGTTACCGGCCATATCATGGAGGCCATATCCATTGGAAGGATATGACATTACTGGTGCCCTTCGTTCATGGCCATCTTCTTGGTCGTTGGTGCGTGGAAATTCCCCGGTCCAAGTGTTCGCATTATTGGAAAGGGTTTCAGCGGAATCGCCCCAATAGTGGATACCTGATGTATTGCCCCCTCGTGCTGCATGCTCCCATTCGGCTTCCGTGGGTAATCTTCTTCCTGCCCATTCACAATAGGCAATGGCATCTTCGTATGCTATATGCACCACAGGCTCATTGTCCTTGCCCTTTATGGAGCTTCCCGGGCCATTGGGTTGTTTCCAATTGGCGCCAACGGTCCATTTCCACCATTGCGAATAGTCTTGTAAGTTGGTTACTACCCCCATCCTAAAAACCAAGGAACCCGGTTGTAAAATGGAATCATGGGGCTTGGGAGTTCCCGCAGGGAGTTGTTTTTTCATTTCCTCCCAATCTATTTTTCGTTCAGCCAGGGTAATGTATCCCGTTTCTTTGGTAAACTTGGCATATTGGGCATTGGTCACCTCTGAAATATCCATAAAGAACCCATCTACGGCAACAGGATGACTGGGCTTCTCATGACCCATGGACATGTGGTCACTAGATACCGCTCCCTGATTAAAGGAACCTCCTGGAATCCATACCATTCCCTCTGGAATTTCAGTGCCCGTCGGAATCTCAGTGATTACCGGAATGGATTCTTCAATTTTTGATGTTATCTGATTGTCCTGATTCTTTGGAGTTACTGATTTTTCTTTGCAACTGCCCAGCAATACGGTGATAGAAAGTAAAAGGATGCGGGTGTTCCAAATTAGTTTTCCAATTTTCATGCTTTCTTCTTTTTATTGATGACTATAATGGATTTGGGGTAATTCCCTTAAACTTTTGGCAGCCATTTCAGCCGTAATATCGCGCTGGGGGTTACCGAACATCTCGTAGCCCACCATAAATTTCTTTACTGTAGCTGAACGTAGTAAGGGCGGATAAAAGGACATATGAAAATGCCATTCGGCATGCTCTTTATTATGAGTTGGGGCTTGGTGTATTCCAGCAGAGTAGGGGAACGAAACTTCAAATAGGTTATCGAACTTTATGGTCAACCCCTTTATGATGGCGGCAAAGGAGCGCTCTTCCGAAGCATTTAGTTCTCCGATGTTCGTATAGTGCTTTCTGGGAATGATCATGGCCTCGTAAGGCCAAGTGGCCCAAAAGGGAACCAAAGCCACAAAATCCTCGTTTTCCAGAACGATTCGCTCCTTCGATTCGAGTTCCTGTTGCAGATAGTCGCCCAAGAGGCTCCTTCCATTTTTTTGGTAATAGGCTAGTTGCGTGGCCGTTTTTTTTCTGGGTTCTTCCGGAATAGTGGATTGCGCCCAAATTTGTCCGTGGGGATGAGGGTTGCTACACCCCATGATATCTCCTTTGTTTTCAAAAATTTGGACATGGTTGATTGCTTCCATTGCCCCGAGTGCAGCATACTCGTTTTTCCAAAGCTTGACCACATCGGTGATGGCGTCCACTTCCATTTGCGGCAAGGTTAAACTATGGTCTGGAGAAAAGCAGATTACCTTGCAAATCCCCTGCTCCGACTCGGCCTTTAGCAGCCCTTCGTTGTAGTTGACCTGCGGTCCATCCATTAAAATAGCGCCAAAATCGTTGGTAAAGGCAAAAGTGCTTTTGTAATCTTCATTGACTGCTCCATTGGCCCTTGTATTTGTGGGGCAGAGATAGCAGTTTGGGTCGTATATGGGTCTTTGGTCCGTTGCTGATTTTTCAGTTTTGCCTTGCCAGGGTCTTTTGGTCCTGTGCGGTGAAACCAAAATCCATTCCCCGGTAAGGATGTTGTATCTCCTGTGCGGTTGTTCTGATAATATCTTTGGCATCTTTAGATTGCTTGTTTAACACCATCCCCGATGGCTACCGTAAATGGACTGAGTTGGATGTTGAATTCTTTGAAATACGCTTCCGAACAGGCTGCAATGAATGCTTCTTCCGAATCCTTGTGCACCAAGTTGATGGTGCAGCCTCCGAAGCCGCCGCCCATCATTCTTGCACCTATAACGCCATCAAATTCCTTGGCAACCTCCACCAAAAAATCCAGTTCTTTACAACTTACTTCATAGAGATTGCTCAGTCCATCGTGGGACTCAAAGAGCTTTTGTCCAAAAGTAATCAAATCTCCAGCTTGGAGTGCGTCGC
Organism: Flagellimonas myxillae; assembly: GCF_023502235.1. GTDB lineage: Bacteria > Bacteroidota > Bacteroidia > Flavobacteriales > Flavobacteriaceae > Flagellimonas > Flagellimonas myxillae. The sequence goes on from NZ_JAMFLY010000002.1 coordinate 675,227, forward strand.
TTGCGGTGATTGTCCTGTTATTTTCCTGAACAACATATAAGAGTCGATTATAGGTCTTGGGTGGTAAACTGGATTTCAATTCTTGGATGATATCCACGGGTACCTGGGCTAAAATTGTTTGTTCTGGATATTTGTTTTGAACAGACTTTAGTCCATTTTCGCATTCTTGGCGACGAAGGTTGTACTCACTAGTAGCCAAATTATGGGAGACGTTTGTGTTCAGCAATACAATGGAATATGGACCCAGATCAGCAGGAACATATTGAAAAGACAAGTCGTTACAGTCCAAGCGAATGAGTTTTCCCTTTTTACCCCGGACCACGGCAAATTGGTCCATAATTCCGCATTTGGTTCCTACATAATGATGTTCGGCATCCCGCGCCATTGTAATGATCTCGTCATCCGTAAGTCCAATGGAAAAAAGGGTGTCCAGGCCTTTGGCCACGCCACATTCCAAAGCTGCGGAGGAACTCACCCCAGAACCAATTGGGAGGTCGCTCTCCACCACACAATCAAATCCTTGGATTTTGCCCGGATAAGCCTGACATATAAAATGGACTACGCCTAAAAAGTAATTGTGCCATTCCTGTTCACTCACTTCAACCTTGTTGATGTCAAACTGAAAATGGGCATCGAAATTTTTGGAGTAACAGTTACATGTGGAGCTGTTGTTTTTTCTAAAGTGTAGCTTCACTTTTAAATTGATTGCCGCTGGGAGGACTTGGCCTCCATTGTAATCCAAATGTTCCCCGATCAAATTAATTCGTCCGGGAGATTGGATAAGTACTTCAGCTTCAAAATCTTTGTGGTTGGACATGCTATACGATGGATTTGTATCGGTATGGGTAATTGTTGCTTATTCCGAGGCTAATTTCAAGTTTTTTTTGCTATTGGTCGCCTTAATATTCTCAAAAAAAGATTTGATTTTGTGATTTCGTCGTTTTAAAGACGTTGGGATGCCATAATTATGCAGTCATCCAGATGGTGTCAAAAAAAAACAGCCCATGATGGGCTGTTCCTAAAACATTGAATTTTAATGTTTATGCGTTTATGAGTTGTCCTCAGTATCTGCACCAGGGGCATTGCTTTTAACGGATGCAATCCCATTTTCCATAGCCGAAGTACTGGAGTACATTTCACTTGCCCCAATAACTTGTCCGTTGGAGGCCTTTAGGTTGAAATAAGGACTTCCGTCTTTGGCAGTTTTTCTGTCGTATCGATTGTCATCTTGGGAATTTGTTTTAACGGATTCAATCCCGTTTTCGCAAGCAGCCTTGGTGGTGTATGCTTCACTGCTAAGAATTACTTGGCCGTTGCCTGCTTTTAAATTGAACCTAAATTGCCCTGATTTGTCTGTTTTAATTTCGAATTTACCCATGGTGTAGTATTTTTTAATTGTAATAAAACTAAGTTTTTTATTAAAACTATGCTAATAAGACACAGCAATATTTTGGAAGTCACAAAAGAATATCAAATTAGGTGCAAACCTTGAGGGAAGCCCATTTCTGGGAGAATATATCCAAAAGACCTACCGTTGAATTGCGAATCTCGTAAAAAGACTGGGATTTTGATCATGTTCTTGAAATCACCGTTCAGAAGGGTTACATTAGATTGTTAATTAGATCAACAAAAGGAGATTCGTTTAAAATTCCTTTTCTTCCATGAAATATATCGTTTGCGAGCAGCCAGGGACTTTTAGTTTGAAGCAAAAATCAATGCCCAAAAGAAAACAAGGTGAAGCCTTGTTGAAAGTGCACAAAATTGGAGTATGTGGAACCGATATACATGCTTATGGTGGCAACCAAGCCTTTTTTACCTACCCCAGGATTTTGGGCCATGAATTGGCCTGCGAAGTGGTGGAAGTGGATGAGGACAATAGGGTCAAGGTAGGGGACCAAGTTGTAGTAGTGCCCTATATTAATTGCGGAAATTGTATTGCCTGCAAGAATGGAAAAACCAACTGTTGTTCAAACATAAAGGTAATCGGGGTACATGCGGATGGTGGAATGCAGGAGTACATTACCGTGCGTACGGATTTGCTACTAAAAGCAAACCATCTTTCCCATGATCAAATGGCCATTGTGGAACCTCTGGCCATAGGAGCGCATGCGTTAAGAAGGGCCAACCTACAAAAAGGGGAGTACGTTGTTGTTATGGGCTGTGGGCCCATCGGTATAGGAATGCTCAAGCTTGCCCAGCTTGCCGGGGCCATTCCAATTGCGTTGGATATGAACCCGAACAGGCTTCAATTCGTTCTGGATGAAATAGGAATCGAACACATGGTAAATGTATCGGACAACCCTGTGGAACAGGTGGGTCAAATTACTGGGGGCGATTTTGCAACTGCTGTGTTTGACGCCACAGGGAACCAAAAAGCCCTGGAAAGCGGACCGGATTACATGGCCCATGGCGGACGATATGTCTTGGTAGGTCTGTCCAAGGTGGACCTCACCTTTAACCATCCGAAGATCCATGCCAAGGAGAGCTCCATCCTCTGCAGTAGAAATGCCACTTTGGAAGATTTTGAATACGTAATGAATACCATAGAAATCTTTCCGACCAGCTCGTTTATTACCCACGTTGCGGATTTTGACCAGATGATCGCACAATTTGACAGTTGGACAAAACCAGAAACAGGAGTGATCAAGGCCATGATCCAGCTTTAGTATGAAACCAACCAAAAACCAAATATAAAATGAGCGTTAAAAGTTCATACATACAAATTGACCCACGCGACAACATTATTGTGGCGATCACTGATCTGCCCAAAGGCCTACAGGTGCAGATAGGTGGGCATTCCCTGATATTGGGAGAAGACATCAAGGCAAAACACAAGTTTGCGCTTAACGATTTTCAAGTAGGTGATGAGATTTATATGTACGGAGTCTTGGTGGGCAAGGCCACTTTGCCCATTCTAACTGGGACAGGTATCAACACGAATAATGTAAAACATGCTTCGGCCCAGTTCGAAAACAAAAATCACCAATACCAATGGAGCGGCCCAGATGCTTCCAAGTTCAAGGGAAACACCTTTCTAGGATATCATAGGGAAGACGGGCGCGTAGGCACCCGTAACAATTGGCTGGTAATACCGCTCGTTTTTTGTGAAAACCGCAATATTGACGTGCTGGAAAGTGCCTTGAGTGCATCTCTGGGTTATCCTTCCAGAAAGGACTATGGAGTAAATACCCAAGCCCTGGTGGACAATTATAAGAATGGGGCTACGGAAGAGGAACTTTTTAAGGTATCGCTCCATTTAAGCCAGGAGGAAGTGACCCAAAAGAGGGTCTTTCCCAACGTGGACGGCATAAAATTTTTAAGGCACGACGGTGGGTGTGGAGGCATTCGACAAGATTCCGAAGTGCTTTGTAAATTATTGGCAGGGTATATCACCCACCCTAATACGGCAGGTGCCACGGTGTTGAGCCTAGGATGTCAAAACGCCCAAATTGAAATATTACAGAAATACATCAAGGAGATAAGTCCAAATTACGATAGGCCGGTATTCTATTTGGAGCAACAAGAGAGCAAAAGCGAGCGGGATTTTATAGAGACCGCGGTCAAAAAAACCTTTGTGGGCATGTCCAAGGCCAATGGGACAAATAGGAAACCTGCACCCGTGAGCAAATTGGTATTGGGATTGGAGTGTGGTGGCTCGGATGGGTTTTCGGGTATTTCGGCGAATCCTGCCCTGGGCTACGCCTCAGACCTTTTGGTGTCGCTGGGCGGTTCCGCGGTGTTGTCCGAATTTCCAGAGCTCAATGGGGTGGAACAAGAACTCATCAATAGATGTGAGTCTGAAAAAGATGCCCAAAAATTCACGGAACTCATGCGTTCCTATTCCGATGCTGCTGTGGCCGTGGGTTCGGGTTTTGAAAACAACCCCTCTCCCGGAAACATCAAGGATGGCCTAATTACCGACGCCATGAAATCCGCAGGGGCTGCGAAAAAAGGAGGCACCTCCCCGGTGGTGGGTGTTTTGGACTATGCAGAGCCGGTTACCCAACCTGGTTTAAACCTATTGTGTACCCCTGGCAACGATGTGGAAAGCACCACGGGTTTGGCCGGATCGGGTTGCAACATGATTGTGTTTACCACAGGTCTGGGTACCCCGACGGGAAATCCATTGGCACCCGTATTAAAAATGTCCAGTAATACCAAGCTCTACGAAAAGATGACCGATATTATTGATTTGAATGCTGGAACCGTAATAAGTGGGGAGCATTCAATAGAAGACATGGGGGAGCATATTCTGGAACACATAATTAAAGTGGCCAGTGGAAGCACTTTGGCCAAGGCCGAGATCAATGGTCAAAATGATTTTATACCCTGGAAAAGAGGAATATCCCTATGAACGATCAGTTGAACAGAAAAACGGTTCAGGCAAATACGTATCCAATCCGAATCCTTCAATTTGGGGAAGGTAATTTTCTTAGGGCCTTTGCAGATTGGATGGTTCATGAAATGAACCAAAAGGCAAATTTTGAAGCCGGGGTGGCGGTAGTGCAGCCCATAGACCGCGGGTTGATAGATATGCTCAATGGGCAAGATGGACTGTACACCCTCTATTTAAATGGCATAAAGAATGGCAGGGCGCAGAGCAAACATCAGGTGATCGATTGCATACAAAAGGGTATTGATCCCTATGCAAACTATTCGGAATATCTGGAAGAAGCAACCAATCCCGAGCTCAGGTTTGTGTTTTCAAATACTACGGAAGCAGGAATCTCGTACAATCCCGACGATAAATTTGGAGATGCGCCTCCAAGCAGTTTTCCAGGTAAACTGACAGTATTTCTGCATCATCGGTTCCTGCATTTTAAAGGAACTCCAGACAATAAGGGACTCATCATCATTCCATGTGAATTGATCGACAGGAATGGGGATAACCTGAAGAAGATTATTTTGCAATATGCCCAAAATTGGAATTTGGGAGCGGACTTTATAGCGTGGATAAACAAGGAGAATATATTCTGCAATACCTTGGTTGATAGAATTGTTCCGGGCTATCCCAAGGCCAAAATGGATGCAATTACCAAAGAATTGGGATATCACGACAACTTGGTCGTGGAAGGAGAGATGTTCCACCTCTGGGTCATTGAAGGGCCTGAAAGCGTAAAGCGCGAATTCCCAGCACAAACCGCAGGCTTGAACGTTATTTTTACCGATAATATGAAGCCCTATAGGACCCGAAAGGTCCGCATTTTAAACGGGGCACATACCAGTTTGGTTCCGGTTGGGTATCTATTCGGGATAGACAAGGTTCGCGAGTCCATCGAGGATAAAACAGTGGGGCGATTTTTAAAGGATGCCATTTTTGGCGAAATCTGTCCTACTTTGGAATTGCCCACAGATGAACTTCATGCGTTTGCCAATGATGTATTGGACAGGTTCCGCAATCCTTATTTGGAACATGCCCTGATCTCCATTTCCCTTAACTCCATATCCAAATACAAGACCCGGGTTTTGCCCTCAGTATTGGGATATATCCAAAAAGAACAGAAATTGCCAAAACGGTTGTTGTTCTCTTTGGCCGCGCTCATCGTTTTTTACAAAGGGGACAGGAATGGAGAGACTATCCCATTGAACGATAGTCAGGAGTTTTTGGACTTTTTTGCCAAACAATGGGCTTCGAATGCGAACAATTTACAGGTATTGACCCACGAAGTGCTTTCGAAAGAAGATTTTTGGGGATTGGACCTTACCAAATATGAAGGTTTGGAGGCTGAAGTTCTGTACAATCTTCAACAAATAACCACGCACGGAATGAAGACCGCTTTGGACAAATTCCTGGATTCAAACTTTAATACCCAAGAGAATGATAATTGATTCCCATCAGCATTTTTGGAACTATGATGCCGAGAGGCATGCTTGGATAGATGATGAAATGGCAAACATCCGGCGTAGCTTTCTACCCGAGGAACTGAAGAAAACCTATGCGGAAAACAACATCGATGGCTGTGTGGCCGTACAAGCCGACCAAACTTTGGAGGAAACCGATTTTTTGTTGGACCTCGCCTCTGGGAACGATTTCGTGAAAGGAGTTGTGGGATGGGTGGATTTAAGGAGCATTTCAGTGGAAGAAGACTTGGAAAAATACCAAGGAAACCCATTCCTAAAAGGATGGAGGCATATTGTACAAGGGGAGCAAGACCATAACTTTTTACTACGACCCAACTTCACAAATGGGATTTCGCTTTTGGAGAAATATGGCTATACCTACGACATCTTGGTATTTCCCCATCAATTGGGTGCGGTCCTGGAATTTGTGAAGCAATTTCCCAACCAAAAGTTTGTGATTGACCATATAGCCAAGCCGTATATCAAGGATGGTTACTATGACGGATGGGCCGTGCTCATGCAAAAAATTGCAGAACATGAAAATGTACATTGCAAACTTTCGGGAATGGTAACTGAAGCGGACTACAAAAATTGGGAAGCTGATCAATTTACCCGCTATATCAATCTGGTGCTAGAGGCCTTTGGCCCCAAACGGATCATGTACGGTTCCGATTGGCCGGTATGTCTGGTGGCAGCAAGCTATCAACAGGCAATGCAGTTGACCACGGATGCAATTTCCGGCTTAAGTGAAAACGAGCGGAATCAAATAATGGGAACCAATGCCTTAGCATTTTATAACTTGTAACCTCATCTCCAGGGCAGTTTTTGTAGACTGAATAACTAACTGCCCTAGTGATGAAGCATAGGGTCAAACGGAATAATCCTATCTACTTTGTGATAACCCCAATTTCACCAAGGGTTGCCGTAAAGTCTTCGCCATGGACCTTTGTTCCTTTCAATTGAATATAACGTCCTTTTACAGGATTGAATTCAATACTTTGCTCTATTCTATTGTTGACCACGTTGCCAAATTCGCCTTCCGTGACCTTGTTCCAATTTCTTGCATCGGAGCTAACGGCAAATTCATAATGGGTGATAATCCCGAAAGGGTATCTGGCTTGCATGGGCAAATAGGTGAATCCGGCCAAGTTGTATTCCTGTCCCAAATCGATAACGATGCTCTGCGGAGTCGACGCTTCTTTTTCAGTGGCCCAAAAGGTGTTGGGTCGTGCATCTATGACTTTTTGGGTTTCCTCAATATTCCCGGAAGAAACACGTAGTACTTTCCAATGTTTTTTGGAAATATCCAATCTTTTGGTTGCTGTCGCCGAACTTTGGTCGTTATCTGGATCTACCGCTACAGCCTTGACCACGGTGGGTGAGCTTAATTCAAAAGCTTGTTCGTACAGTGTTGAAGATGAGGTTGGGTTGGATCCATCCAAGGTGTAGTAAATGGCAGTATTCTTGTCAGGAACTTCAATATTGACCAAGCCGTCCCTACTTCTGGAAATTTTCGGAGGTACCAACAGGTTGGGAGCCCTGTAGACTTCCAAATTGGAAATAGCCAAGGGGCCTTTGGCCTGTAAAAAGTCAATCTTGATTTTAGAGGCTTCCACTGTATCAAACTTTAGAATGCGCTTGTAGCCAATTGTGGTTTGCTCTGTGATTTCTTTCCACCGACCATCGATTTCTGCCGCTATAGTATATTTCATCACCCGTTGCCCCAACGGGATATATTCTTGGAGCAAGATTCGGTTGACTTCTGTGGGCTGTTCAAATTCCAGGGTCAAGGAAGCTTGGGTAATGGAATCGTTGGTGGCCCAATACGTATTAGGATTACCATCATTTGCCTGATCGGCACCAAAGCTGGAGCTTTCTCCACGAACATCCGAGGCAGTAGCCAAAACGCCTTTAGCCAGATCAACTGCAAAATCCTTGTCCAATTGTTGCCTTAGCGCCTGAAGTTGTGCTACATCTTTTTCATGGACAAGACCCCTATTGTCCACGGGAAGATTGAGCAATAGGTTTCCATTTCTACCTACGGAATGATAGTAGATGTCCAATAAATGGGGAAGCGATTTTACTTGATGGTCTTCCGAAGCATGGTAATACCATCCCGGGCGAATTGAGACATCAATTTCAGCGGGCAACCAATGGGTGCCGTCCTCGTGTCCGGAACGCAGTTCCACATATCTTGGCCATCCTGGATATATCTCATCCCTTCTCATGATACTCCAATTGGTCTCATTGGCCCATCCTTCTTCGTTACCCACCCAACGGACATCCGGTCCTGCATCGCTAAAAATTACTGCATTGGGCTGTAGCTCCCGCACCATGGCAGTAACCTTGTCCCATTGATAATAGGTTTTATTGTCGATTTTTCGAGTTTCATTGGCACCGCCATAATACCCGGAACCACCGTTGGCCCCATCGAACCAAACTTCAAATAACTCCCCATAATTGGTTAGCAATTCCCGGAGCTGTTCATGGTAGTCCGCAACATATTCGGGTGTGCCGTAATCTTTGTGATTTCGGTCCCAAGGTGAAAGATATACCCCAAACTTGAGCCCGATTTCCTTACAGGATTCAGAAAGGTCTTTGATCAAATCGCCCTGTCCATTTTTCCAAGGTGAATTTTTAACCGAATGCTCGGTGGTCTTGGTAGGCCAAAGACAAAATCCATCGTGATGCTTCGCCGTAATTATGATACCTTTCATTCCAGCTTCTTTCGCAACACGGGCCCATTGCTGGGTGTCCAGCTCCGTTGGGTTAAACTGCTCTGGGGACTCTCCGCCCAGACCCCATTCCATATCTGTAAAGGTATTCATGTTGAAATGGATGAATGCGTAATACTCCATATCGTGCCAGGCGAGTTGTCGTTCCGAAGGAAGTGGACCAACAGGTTTTGGAGGTTCCACATTAGAGCAGGAGGCAGCAAAAACCAAGGCTCCGATTGATAAAATTCTAAGTGCGATTTTGTTCATGGTTATGATTGTTTAGCTGCCACCTCCTCTGGATGGCCGGCCGTTTTTAGTTCTAATTTTAAACTTGCCTCTTCTGTTCCATGGAATTGACAGTCGACTTGCAGGGTATTGTCTCCCTTGTTTATGGTCCATTGTCCGGCATCCATGGGGATGCTCCTTATCCGGTTCCAAGTTTTGGAATAGAGCACCGCCTCCTTACCTCCGTTATATTTGAGATACTGGCCGGGTTGAAGGGTAACCTCCAAGGAATTCTTTTTAAATCCATTGATTTCAACTGTAATGTGGTTGACAGTGTTCCCTTTTGCACTAAGGATAAATTGCAGGGGTTGTTTTGTGTTTGTATTGTTGAGGTCAAAGGAAGACCAGATGGGTTCCCCTGGTTGGCGAACCTTGAATTTATGCTCGAAACGGTACACTTCGTATGGAATTAGATCCCAGGAGTCTTCAGAACTGCTTTCCAAAGTAAACTCATTTCCAATGTCCTCCATACGCTTCTTTTGATCCTTTGAAAACACCTTTGACATTCTAGCCTTTTCCCATTGCTTTATCTTCTCCAGAATTTGGTCGCCAAACCCATTTTTGGAGATTAATTCGGCTGATGTCACCAAAGCATAACCTGCGTCAAAACCAGCACTCCGGGCCAACATCCATTCAATATCCTCGAGGCTTGTGTTTTCGTGCATGCTGAACCAGCCCAACATTCCGGGAATGTAATTCCGTCGGAAATAATCTTGGTTCAATAGGCGGTATGCGGTTTGACTTTCCCTAAAGCCAGCATACCAGGGTTCTCCCCAATTCATTCTTGTAAACATGTGCCAGAAATAATGCTCCGTATTGCTGGCATCCATGATGTAATTGTTCTTAATGTCCGGGTTTAGTTTGGAATACCATTCGTTCACAAAAAGTTGTTTTCCGTAGGCGCCCATTCCGGTGGAGTTATTGCCTTCCAATCCGTCAAACGAAATTTGCTTAAGTCCCGTTTGGTTGAACAAATCGGCAATGGTGCTTGCCATCTCTATGGAAAGAGCGGTATTCGTCAAAAATGTTTTGTAACCATGATCGGCCAATTTAGCAATACCTGCTCCTTTTTCATGGGCTAGTTTTGAAGTCCCAAACGCACCACGTTCACAATTCAAAAGTTTCCATGGAGCTTGTTCGGATACCGATTCATACCTAATGATTTCCTTGCCTATGACGGCCGCATGAAGGTTGTTGTTCTTCATTTGGTTGAAATAGGTCGGATCATCTATTTCAATGTCTTTCGCATCTTGATCTATGGACTGTGATAAACTTGAGATCCCTACTTTGGCCAATCGGTCATCCGGGATGGGGCTTACATACGGATCGTTGGTGGTTATAAAATTTGAAAGGGTATGTACCCCCATGGCAATGCCTTCTTTCTCCGCTTTTAAAACACAGGCTTTCATGCTGTCCCAATTTTCTGGGAAAGCGTCCTTTTTGAGGTCAAAATGACCCCAATTTTCAAACGGCCCAGGATGGTACAGATATTTTAGTCCAGCTTTTTTGGTCAGTGCAATGGCCTGATCCACGGTTTCAGCAGTAAAATCCTGGATTAAATACGAAGAACTGGCCTTCGGTGCCCGCTTTCCCCAAACGCCATCCAGCATTGGGTGTGGAAGTCCTTCCTCCAATTCTATGGCTTCAATGGTATTGAGGACATCCTCGGGCAGGCAACCAAAAAGGGCAATCTTGGAACCGATAATTCCTTCGTCCTTATAGGCGGGAGCTATATATTTCTCATGATTCATGGTGGCCACTACCCGATCTTTCGTCCTATTTCTAGTATAGGCCTGCAAAGAGCTTCCATAATCTTTGGGTTGTGCGGTATGTCCTCTATAGAGAATGTTCAGGGAATCGGAAACATCAACTAAACTGGTGGTTCCAAAAATATCGTAGGAAGGAGTGGAATCGTCGGTGTTCTCAGGAACTCCACCTAGTGTCCTTATGTTGAGTGCCTGAATACCAATAGCGAAATCAGAGTTACGAACAACTCCGACCGTTTCCCCTATGGTTTCTTTTATTGTGGTTTCAAAAGGTCCCCATTGTACCAGTTCTATTTTGTCTTCATGGGTTACGGACGTCAGCTCGAAGGTTAGATACCCCGTTTTAAATTGCGTTGTTACCTTGGCTACAATGTCATTTTCTGGATAGGTAAGGGTGAGGGTTTTCCTTTCCGGGTCATAGTTACAAGTAGCCGGCTGCACCAATGCTCCGTTGACCTGAATAGACAAAATGGGTCGGTCACCTTCCCCAGAAAAAGAATAATTGTTGCTTTTGATTTGATCCACCAGTTCCACCACTTTTCCTTGTCCATCAAGTCCCAGCTTAAAACTTTCTGTTTCCAAGGACAATGGCGCCTGTCCAGTACAACCAATTATCAGAATTGGTAAAATAAGTCCTGCGAGTTTGGACCATACATTTTTCTTAAGGGGAACAGCTAACTTAGTGTTGGTCTTCATGATGTTTTATTGGTTAGTATTGTCCATGGGGCTGAAAAAAGCGCTAAAGTTTACTATTTGGGGCGTTCTTTCGAAGATGGTGAGCACGAGCCTAATTCGACTTACCTCCGTCGGGGTAAAATGCTCGATCCGTTTATGTCCGATACTTTTTCCCTGGGTCAAGGTTTTCCATCCACCTTGCGTCCAACCTTCAATACGGTAAGCCCTTACCCTTTCACCTTTGCTAATATCTTCTTGCAAGATCACATGGTTGATTTTGGTAGGTTGATCAAACTTCAATTGTAGTTTTGATCCTTTTCCCGAGGTGGTTCCCAAAGGGTTTGAGAACCTTCTTTTTATTTCATCTCCCCATTCTTTGAGTCTTTGCACATCCGGTTCTGGAAGCAAACCCCTTGGGTCGGGGGTAAGGCCCATGATCAAGGTGGAATTTCGCCCTACGGATTTGTAATAGATGTCCATTAAATTTTTCAAAGGAAAAATATGGGCTTCGTCTCCGGGCTCCCAAAACCACTCGTGTCGCCCATTGTATCCTCGCAAAGGGGCATCTGCCATTGCTGGCACCCAATAGTTTCCGTTGGGGTCGCCCTCTTTCAACAATTGAAAGTTGTTGTGCGCTATGTTTTTATGGGCAGATTCTCCGGCCCCAGTGGAATAGTAGGGAAAGGTGGACCAGTTTGGATAGCTGACGGTCCCCGATTCGGAGCCTCCCCAACGGGCTTCCGCCAATTGTTTGTTATGATAAAAAAGACAATTGGGTTGATACTGTTGAACAATGGGCAACACGTCGGGTGCGCCATTTTCTGGAGAATCCGCACCTCCGTCAAACCAAATCTCGAAAAGTTCACCATAGTTGGTGCAAAGTTCCTTGACCATCCCTTCCACCATACGATTGTACCACTTTTGCCGGTTCTCTTTGAATTCACCCTCTCCATTGACCTTAAAATTGTGTACGCCCAGCATGGAATTCCACCGGATTCCGACGTATATGCCTGGTTTAATCCCATACTTGCGACAGGAATTCACAAAATCCCGAACGATATCACCTTTTCCATCTTGAAAATTCAAGGCTTTCATGCTATAGGGATTTACGTCGGATTGGAATAGGGCAAAGCCAGTTTCATGGGTGGCGGTTAGGATAGCGAAGGTAAATCCGGCATCCTTGGCGGCCTTTATCCATTGGTCGGTATCCAATTGTTGCGGATTGAAAATTTGATAATCATCCACAGGATCAATACGATTGTTTCCCTGCCCGTATTTGACGCCATCAAAAACATGGAGGTCGTAATGAAAAACAGCACCCATTTCGGCTTGTTGCCAAGCCAACTGGCGCTTGTTGGGCAAAGGAAAATCCCCACGGCTTTCAATAGGATTAAAAACCAGATAGGATTCATCTCCCTTTTTCACCGCCAAGCTTAGTACACGGGGTTCGTTGTCCTCAACATAGATAAACGGCCTTTCCATGCGGTCTGGAATAAGCTCTTGTCCGTCCGGCATTTGCAATTTTTTGGGCAGCACGGCGTATTCTGTTGCTTTTTTCCAATGAATGCCATCTTGGGAACTTACCATTCCAATTATGGAATGTGCATGAAACACTCCGTAGAAGTAATTCCTTTTGGCATCGTACCAAAGGGACATGTCCTCTGTATCGAGATAATCGATTACCGGTTTGGGCTGTATTGTGAACGGCCCTGATGGTGTATCGGCAACAGCGATGGCCTGATTCCGGATGAAGCGGGTCTCGTTCGGCTTGTCCCCTTTGACAATCAGGTAATATTTCCCATCCTTACCTTTATCAATGGCCGGATTCACGGTTAAGGTGGTTATGGGTCCTGAAGGTTCAACAATGGGTTTATCCATGCGTGTCCAAGGACCATTAAGGGTATTGGATACCGCTACCCCGGTGCGCTGATTGGGTCTAAGCACCTTCCAATTGGGGTGAGTATAGCCGGTTTGGGCAGTTTCAACCAGGTCCGCCTCGGTATAGGATTGCTCTCCCAAATGGGTCGAGATATAGTAGAGATAATACTTGCCCTCAAAGTATTTTATCTTGGGGTTGTGTGCAGTAATGGCGTCCCAATAGTTGCCTCCTCTTCCGGTTAGTGCCGTGTTCTTATATTTCCAAGGACCTGCAGGGGATTTGGAGGTGGCATGGGCAATTTCCGAATGGGTCAGCCAACCTGTAAAGGTGTATTCTTTTTTCCAACGGGAATAAAAAAGATGATAAGTGCCTTTCTTGTCCTTGATAATGGAACCACCCCAGTTGTAATATCCTTCGGTCTTGAATACATTCTCTTTGGAAAGCGGTTGTAATCTATCCTTAAAGAAAAGAGTGTCCGGTCTCGATTGGGCCATTCCCTGGGAGCGCAAGAAAAATACCATCAACACAAAAGTGAAAATGGCCAAAGACTTGGAATGGGGAGAACGGTTGTTGGGGGTTGACAATTTTTGCATGATAATTAGTTACTCTCTATTACCGCACCATCTTCCCTATACAGATCTACATTTCCATCCAAAAGAAGGGCGAGTACCGTCATCTGTTCGTCCAAAACATGGTCTGGAATATTGATGTAGGTAATTCCAGGGTAATGGCTCCAGTATACCTTACCAACTACTTTATGGGATAGTTTTGAACCCTGGCCCACTACCCAAATGCGATTAATTTTGTTCTTGAGTCCCCTGACTACTACCTCTCCATTGGGGTTCCCCTTTACGAAGAGGTAAAGGATGTTTCTGTCTTTGGACAAGGTTGTGGGGCCATAAAAATGTTCCTTGGGTATTCCGGCAACGGTTCCGTAAATGGCTTCACGATGTTTGTTGGTCCACCTCCCCAAGTTCTTCAGAATATTGACTTGTTCATTAGGGATGGTGCCATCAGCTTTTGGACCAATATCCAAGAGAAGATTGCCTCCGTTGGCCAGCACATCGGCAAAAATGCCAATGATCTGATCCGGTGTTTTGTACTCGTGGTCGTTTTTTTGGAATCCCCATGAGTTGTTCATGGTCATACACAACTCCCAATACTTACTTGTGGGTTTGGTAATGGGCATCCCTTGTTCTGGGGTGGCATAATCTCCCTGATCCCTTAAACGGGAATTTAAAATGGTGTTTGGATTTTTGTCCAACAACATCTGCCTTACCTTGGGAGCCTCCCATTCCTCGGAATTGTGCTCCCAATCGCCATCAAACCAATACAAATCGGGATTGTAGGTGCTGGATAGTTCCTTTAGTTGCCCTTGGTAATAATTCAGGAATTTGTTCCAACGTTGGGGCTGCTCCTGAATTTTATATCGGATGGAATCCCTCATAAAATGGGTGTAATCTGGATAGGACCAATCCGGTAGGGAATAGTAAATGCCCACTTTTAGGTTGTTTTTGCGCAATTCATTCACAAAGGGGGTCAGCACATCTTTTTTTGAAGCTGCTCCATCCACTGCATTGAAGTTGCCATATTTGGTGTCCCATAAGGCAAATCCATCATGGTGCTTTGAAGTAATCACCGAGTATTTTGCGCCACTCTCCTTGATCAATTTTACCCAATATTGGGGATCGTATTTTTTCGCTGTGAAACCTTTGGTCTGTTTTAGATAATCATTGTGGGAGATATACCCGTTGAAGAAAGACCAGGACTCATCAATCCCATCTACGGCGTAGAGGCCCCAATGAATAAAGATTCCAAGTTTGGCATCCTTGAACCACTGCATTTTTTTCTGGTTCTGCTGAAGGGAATCCTTGGTCTGCGCATTGTTGGGAATCCAAAACAACAAAAGTAAAGCGATAATCAATTTTTTCATGTTCTCTTTGCTTGATGATTTTATCGAATACATGGAAATCGGTCTAAATTTTATCTAGATTTTCCCCAAGCACAATTTTGGAATTGGCGGGAAGGGAAACTTCTGTTTGGATGTCCCCATATTTTATTTGAACGGTTTTTGCTGCGGCAGCCTTTAATCCTAATTCCAGCAACTTGCCATCTTTCCATTCAATGTCGATTTCAATGTTGCCCCTTGCCTTAAGCCCTGAAATTTTTCCATTTTTCCATTTGGTGGGCAAGGCAGGTAAAATCCTCAGGAACCCCTCGTGCGACTGTAACAAAAGTTCCGCAACCCCTGCTGTATAGCCAAAGTTTCCATCTATTTGGAAAGGAGGGTGCTCATCGAACATATTATGGGCTATGGAAATCTGCAGAAACTTGTCTATGTTTTCTTGGGCGGCGGCTCCATCCAGGAGTCGTGCGTTCATGTTGATCATCCAAGCTCTGCTCCAGCCGGTTCCAGCCCCGCCATGCTGCAAGCGGTAATCTATGGTTTTTTGGGCCGCATCAAAGGCTTCGGCATTGTTTTCCACAATTTCATCGCCCGGATGCAAGGCATACAAATGGGACATGTGCCTATGACCTTTTTCCGGCTCGTCGTACGGCTCGTTCCATTCCAGGATGCGACCATCATCCCCGATAAGAATACCTGGGTGCAATTGCTCCCGTTTCTCGGTCACTTCCTTGGTGAAAGCATCATCGATTCCTAAGATTTGGGCAGCGGCAAGTGTATTGTCAAATACCTCCCCGATAATCTGATGCCCCATGGCACTGCCAAAGGAAACCGCTGCGGATTGTCCATTTTTTGCGATATAGGAATTTTCTGGGGAGGTCTCAGGAGTGGAGACCCATTTTCCACTTTTTTCATCCCAGACCAACCAATCCAAATAGAACTCGGACAGGCCTTTTAGGATGGGGTATGCCCGTTCCTTGAGAAAAACCTCGTCTTGGGTAAACTGATAGCGTTCCCAATAGTGTTGGGCACACCAACCTCCACCGTGTATCCAGGAACCCCAATACGCCCGTTCCGCCCTCATAAATGGAGTGGCCCAAAGATCTGTGGTATGATGGGCCATGGTACCCCTTGTAATACCGTACTGTTCCTTAGCAGTGACCTTGCCATTTTCATAAACTCTATCCAAGAGCGAAAAGAAGGGGTCGTGCAGTTCACTTAAATTGGTGACTTCTGCCGGCCAATAATTCATTTGTAGGTTGATGTTGATGTGGTAGTCGGCATTCCATGGGGCCGTAATATGCTCGTTCCAAATGCCTTGCAAGTTGGCAGGGTTCGTCCCTGGTCTAGAGGATGCAATCAAAAGATATCTTCCATACTGGAAAAGCTTGGCCGCAAGATCTGGATCTCCCAAACCATCTTTTCTACGTTGCAACCTGGTGTCTGTGGGGAGGCTATCCAAAGTTTTTCCACCCAAATCAAATGCTACCCTGTTGTACAATTGCCGATAATCTTTCGTATGGGATTGCAACAGTTGCTCGAACGTTTTTTTTGTGGCCGAGGCCAAGGTCTCAATGTTTTTATCTACGTAGTTCTGGCCATGGTAAAACGAAGTGTTCCCTGCTAGGTATATGGTCGCTTTCTTAACACCTTTTAGCTGGAGTTTTCCGTCTTCGGAACTTACAGAGCCCGACTCGTTCTTTACTTTTAACCGAGTTTCAAATTTGACACCGTAATCCAAGGGAAATGGAGCAGAAAACCGCTTTCCCCCAAATTGGGTCACTACCCCTTTCATACTTATCTCCGTTTCGGAAGGATTGGTGACCACTACGGTAGGTCTATCGGTGTCTTTAGGTCTGTCCAAGCGCAGGTCAAAGTCCATACCATTCTCGGCTGTGGTTGCCAATTCAATAACAAGCACATCATCCGGATGGGAAGCAATTACTTTTTGGGTATAAGAATCCCCTTGGGAGGTGTAGGCAACAGATAGTAGTGCATCGTTCAAGTTCAGGGAGCGTTTGTAATTTTCGACATTCTTATTGTCCTTAAAATCGATAAACAGGTCACCCATGGTCTGGTGGGAACGGGTTATGGTCTTGTACGAAAACTTCTCTACAATCAAACTATCCACTTCCTGGTTTTTCCCTTCTAAGAGCAACGCTCTAATTTCTTCAAGGTCTTCGGGTGTTCCAATGGCTTCTTTCCAATCCTCGGCTCCGGACCACATCGAATCTTCGTTCAGTTGGATGCGCTCGTTATTTGGGTCTCCAAAGACCATGGCCCCAAAACGTCCATTCCCTACGGGTAGCGCCTGCATCCATTCTTCGGCGGGTTCGTCATACCAGAGCTCATTTTTTTGGAGTTCTGTTTCTTTCTTGCACGAAACAATGGTGACCAGTATCAGGAATGCGATAAATACTCTTTTCATTTTCTATTTACGTTTAAGTTTTATTTGACTCCTACTTTTTTTGGATTTGCTTTTGAATAAATTCACCCCAAACCTCATATCCCCCGGGTTTAAGGTGTATGCCATCACCGCCGTATAGAGTCTCTTTCAAATTGCCTTTCTCGTCACTGAACGTGGCTTCTAGGTTAAAGTATTGCACAGATTCTTGATTCCCCAGGGGAGCTATTAGCTCATGGATTTTACGGTATTTCTTTCTACGTTCCGAAGTATGGTCCAACCCTGTTGGAAGGGGCCCAAAAAGCAGAATTTTGGAATTGGGTAGTTTTGATCGTAGCAGCTTAACATTTAAGGCAATGCCCTCGGCAATTTCCTCGGCGGAATTGTAGGGAAAATTGTTAACCCCAATGGCCAAGCTCACAAACTCTGGGGAACCTTCGTCATAATGTCCATTTTGGATTCTCCATGCCGTATGCTCGGTTCTATCTCCGGAAATACCTGCAGAAACCCATTTTAATCCATTGAAACTTCGTTGGGCTGCCTCAAGTCCCGGCTTGTAGGTGGTTAGGGTACGGTTACCACCCCAACCTTGGGTTATGGAATTACCAACCAATAGTAAATCCAATTTTCCTGAATAACGACTCAGGGAGTCAATGTCGTACATCTGGTACCACCAGCCCTTACCTTCTTTCCAACCTGCGGCGGATCTGTATTCTGATCCAGGTGCGGGGACGGTCGCAAAATTAATTTTGCGATTGGAGGCCCGCAAAATGAAATCTACGATCGGACTTGGATTGGCTAAACTGTGGGGATGATGGCCCACATCGGGTTTGTAGACGGTTTTGATGTTCCCACCAGCAGCTTTTATTTTTTGCTCAAACGGGGTAGTATTCTCGGCAACCGGAACCACTTTATCTGCTTCCCCGCAAACATGTAGCATGGGAAACCCGGCTTTGGCCAGAGTTGTGGTTTTGTGTATGGGATTTCCTGTAAATTGGTCCAGTTTCTTCTCGTTTGTAATTTCATATACTTTTTTGAACTGTTCCCAATCGGTTGTGCTTCCAAGGCCTTCTCCTTTGCCACCTGGCCAGCTTGTACCATCCAGAACAGGAGCGTCGGCATAGGTGCAAATTACTTTTTCGGGATTCTCGGAGGCCCAATTGTACATGATCAGGCCGCCCCGGCTCATTCCCTCCAGAACAACTTTTTCCGATAGTCCAGCCTTGGTCATCAATTCATAAAACGTATTCCAGCGCTCCACTGCCTCCTTATTTCCGAATAGGTTGGCCACATCACAATAGGCAATATGATACCCTCTTTCCAACAGGGCAATATCCGTCTGGGGTTCGTGACCCCAGAAACGGGAACGAAGTACCCATGGTCTTCCTTTAGCGGTTCTTTTGGGCTGCACCACTTTACAGGCTAACCCCGCGTATTTGAAATTGGTCTGTTGAAATCCATGGAAATTCTGTTGACTTTCAATTGCTACATCTAGATTTTCCAGGGGTTGGAATGACGATGCTGTTTTTTGCACCAATTGTTCATACACCCGCCGTGCAATTTTAGTGGCTCCCAAAGACGATGGATGGATTTTATCTGGAAACATGGACTCGTCTCCATCAAAAAGTTGATAGAGGTCCACCACTTCACTTCCCGTTTCATAGGCTACTTTTTGTGCCAGGGGAATGACCTTCTCTTTGATAATGGGGTTCCAAATGCTGGTGGAATCCTGCAGAAAAGAGGGAACGGGTAAGAGCAATACTATTCTGGCATTTTGGTTTTGAGCCTTGAAAGATGCAATTAAATCCTTGTAGTCTTTTTCAAAATCGGTGTCCAAATACTTTCGGTTTTGAAGCTTCGAGTCGTTCGTGCCCAATTTTATAAGAACTATAAGTGGGGCAAAATCCAAAGCTTCTTGATATTTGTCTGTTTCCCAGTAGGGATTATTTCCCTTTTTCAGAAGCGTGGCAGCATTGACCCCAAAATTTTCAACTTGATATTTTTCTCCCAAAAGGCGCTGCAGCTGTTCGGGATATGCATTCATTTCCCGATTGGCCATTCCTGCACCATAGGTTATGCTATTTCCAACACAGGCTATTTTAACAGATGCACGGTTAGCATTGCTTGTTTTTTGACAAGAGGATGCCAGAACAACCAAGATGCCCATTACAAAAAGAAAGTTTCTCATGACTTTAGCTTCATTTTGAATCCGGTGATGGCAGGAACAATGGGATCATGCGGATGCTGATCTGGCATGCCCAATTCCTTGGGTCCCGGACCAACAAATTCTGTTTTTCTAGGCTCTAGGGTAATCTTATTCTTTTCAATCTTCATGAAGGTGAATAGGGATTCCCTGTAGGGGATGGTGTATTTTATCCATTTGTGCTTGGCATCAATTTCCTTGCTATAACGCACCTGTTGATAGTCCCCACCCACCCAACGATAAGAGGCACTATTGATTTGTACGTAATAAATTCCATTGATTTTGGTCATAAAATCGGTATGGTGATGCCCGCTCAAACAACAGAGGACTTTCTGGAAACCGGCCGAAGCGTTGGCAGCTTCCAAAATCTCCTGGACATCCTTTAGATTCGCAACTCCACCATCTTCCAATTCCAAGGTCTGATGGCTGAAAATTATCGTGGGGTTATCTGTTTTTTGGAGATCTTGCCTTAACCATTCCTGCTGTTCCTTCCCGATATAGCGATGATATCCTTCCCAGGGTTGGGGGTTGGCATCGTTTCCGTCCAGGATAATAAAGTGGATTCCTTTGTGATCAAAGGAATAGTAATTGGCCGGCATGTCCCAAAATTCCCGAACCTGTTCCTTGCTATACCCAAGGTCGGTATCGTGGTTACCTATAACATGGTGCGTGTCTCGGGCATAGCTGTTCCAGATAGACATAAATTTTTGGTTGCTTTCACGGGGGATACAGAAATCTCCCATTTGTACTATAAAGTCGAGATTTCGATCGTTGGATTCGCTTATGAAAGCCTGAAGCCGTTCTTCCCCATCGTGCATAATATCGTTGTGGACATCTGCGATCAAGCCAATGTTCAATGCTTCTTTTTTGAAGGTGAAAGGCAGGGCTTCCAAAGGCAAAACCATGGCTGTTCCCGCCATGGCAGATAGTTTAATAAAATCCCTTCTGCTCTTGGGTCGTGAAGTATTCTTGTCGATGTCCATAATTCTTGTTATTCAATTACCCACCAACTATATCCGTTGGCAGGTATGGTTACCTGAATGTTGATCTTGTAGTCTCTTGTTAGTTCAAAGGTTTTTGCAACCCCTTCTTTTTCCCGGACCTTGGCATTATGGGTGAGCCCCGTATAATACAATGGAAGTTTAACAGTTCTGGTCATTTCCTCGTCCGTAGGGTTGAACATCATGACTAGACCTTTCTCCTTTAGTCTTGGGTTAACATGCATAAAACCGTCCCAATCCTTACCGGATGGACGTTTTAGGTGGATAATGTCACTGTTTAAGATACGGCGATATTCTTTATACCAGTCGATTACTTTTTGGACAACCGCTTTGGTTTTGGGGGTATCGTACAAGCGAGGCCCCCTATAACAGGCCTGTACGCCGGAACCATAGTTTTGCATCATGTGGCTTTCGTAGGCGTCCAAATGTTCGTTCAAGGGTTCTAATGTGGCCGCGGCACCCCCACCATGATATTCGGTCAAGGGCACAAAGGTCCAACACATGCTTGGGATGCTTTTCCAAAGGCCATCATAAATGTTTGCCCTCCCCAGCACAAGTTGTCTATTTCGTGGCAAGGACCAGTTTACCTCCCTATAACCAATGCCTGTTTTGTTGGTACCGGAGTTGAGATAAAAATCCGGGACGTTCATATAAATTCCATGGGCGCGCATCCATTTGTACAGCCCTTGTATTTGTGCGTACTGTTTCCACTGTGAGTCCTCCAACCCATTGTGATGGGCATGAACCGTAGAGGCACAAACATTTCCAGGATAGGAGCCGTCGTTTTCAAAGACTTGCATCCCGGTTTTGGTAAAGAATTTTTTGATTTTTCTGAAATAATCATGCCCCCATTCGCTGCTCAAACAGGGTGATGAACCGAAAATCATGCCTCCTCTTTTTCCTGTTTTCGGGTTGATTACATCAACCTCATCGCTTATCCATCTGCTCGATAACAAGGAGTATCCTCCAAGTTCTATCCCTTTGGAATTGGCATAAGACCTTAGGTTCTTGAACTTCTGGTAATACTCCTCGGATTCTTTTTCCATGTCCAGTCCGCTCCCGAAACTCAATATGATCATTTCGTACCCGACCTCGGCACATTGGTCCACCGCAGTTTTGATTTTCTCTGGATCTGTGGAAGTAAGGTGTAGAAAAATTGGGTTTTCCGTGGTCCAAGGGGAAATGGTACGGTACATTTTTCTTAAAAATAGCCCTTTGCGCTCTTTGTCAAAACTATCAAATGGCGTTTCCCAAACCCTAAAGGTGGTTAGGGAGCTGCCCGGAGAGATTCCCGTGTCTGGACCCAACGGAGGCCTCACTTCCAACATACATGGCAATCGAAGGGGGTAGTTGGTCTGGGAGGTGTAGCGCGGGTCTATTTCCCAGTAGGTGGTTTTGTCCGATGTTTTTTGCTGCATCGCACCAAAGGCATAATCGGTTTCAATGTGGATATTGGGTTTTTCAAAATATTCGGGGACATCCACGAGACTTTCTCCCTCCACCATTGCCAATTGTTCCAACTTAAAACTATTCAATTGAACCATAAGATCACCCTCGTTGATTACCTCAATCCACTTGCTTAAGGTGGGGAGGCCATCATATAGCGCATAGTGTACCTTTACTTTGATTTCATCCTTGACCAGCGTGAAAACCAATTCCTTCCCTTTGGGCATATTGGTATTGGATGCCCATCTCACGCGTTTCCATTCCAGCCTATCCTCAATATTCTTTATCTCAAAATCCTGGATCAAAAATGCATTGGCGGTCGGAGCCAACTGATCCACCCATTTCATGAGGGTATAGGCATATTCAGGTTGTTTGCTGAGCCCACCAATGGAATAGGGTTTACCATCAATGGTCAAGACTCCTTCATTAGAAACGGCACGCAACAAGCTCTCGCCGGTCATTTGGTTTACATAGTCAATCGTGGCCAAATTTGGCGACACGCGAAAAATTCGGGCTACCAGACCGTTCGATAAAACGATATCTTTTTGGTTTTGGGTCTGATACACCCCAGCCTTGGCCTTGGAATTGTCTATGAGCCAATCGTAGGATGGTTGCAACAATGGCATCGAAGTTTGGGGCAAAGCACTGATTTTTGATGCCAAGCGCTCTTCCACCACCTTGTCCAATTTGGGACCTTCCGCACCAAAATCGGGCTGTACAACTATTGGGGCTATTTCAAAATAGTCGATTTTGGGATCTATCCATACGGCATGATCTCCACTAACGCCATCCCCAGCATCTTCCACAATCAATTCCAAAATACCGCCTTTGGTGTTGACGTCTACGATTTTGGCTTTGTCACCCTTCCGCATGGTGCCACTATTGTAGACTTCTTCTCCATTGTGCAAGACTTTGAAAAGCACACTACCATCATCCACGCTTCCATTTTTGCCCTCGATACCTACAAACTGTTTTTTGGTAGCCGAAACATAATAGAAAATACGCTTGCCATCCGTAAGCGGTATGGTTTTAATGGAACTTGCAGCGTAATCAACCTTACTATCGTTTAAGCCCACTTTGGCGGTAAACCTTGAGCCATCATACATTTTGATTTTAAGGACAGAGTTTGAGTGTACCCCAAAACCATTTTGAAACTTTTCTCCAGCAACGGACAATGCTTCCCCGGTTACCGATTTATTTTTCACAGGTGCACTATAACTCTGCTGGGCGAGGGAAATTTCCATTTCGCCAACCTCTACTTGGGATTGAGCAACCACTAAGGATGAAGCAAAAACATAAACCAATATGAGCGTGGTTAATTTTATTTGCCAGTTGTTGACAGAAAAATTCGCATGCTTTTGACGTCTGGTAGCCCTCATTTTTTGGTGGTAATTGTAATTTTTTGTTTTGTTTGGTTTCTAAAGATTTCCAAATGCATTTTACCCTTCCAGTTATGGGTTTGGTATGATTTCATCAAATCTGAAATCGTATTAATATCTTCATCTTCACTGGTGATGATGACGTCTCCAACTTGAATATCCGAACGGGCCAAAATTCCATTTTCATCCAACGATGTGATCAATACTCCTGCTGTTTTATTTAATCCGGATGCAGATCGTTCTGCCATGCTCTCAATGTTCTTGATTTTGGACCCCAACCAATTCACCAAAATGGATTTATCCACATCGGAACCAAAGAAAATTACAGGGAATTCAGGCACCTTTGCAATTGCTTTAAGCTTTTCGGCTTTAACCCCGAAAGAATTGGTTTCGAAGGGTTTAAAACCAATTTTAACGGCTTCCGATTGTGTGGCCACATTAAAATTTCCAGTTTCAGGGGAAGCAAATTGGGGAGTGCCGTGGATGCTATGAATATCCACGCCCTTTCCTTGTGAAATGTTTAAAGATTCCTGGTCTGGGAAAAAATTGTAATCTATTTCCTTTCCCCAACCATCCAATCGGATATCCTTGTGTTCGGTAAATACGATATTATGTTTGAAAACGTCTCCACTATTTTTGAACCAAACATGCGGATGAAAACCGTTGTTCAGCATGATGTTGTTCGCCACTTTACGATAAAACCCCTCACGAAGTTTTATACCTCCATTGAGACATAGGTTGTTATAAATTTGGTAGTTGGAGGATCCATCATCCAAATCAATGTCCCAGCCGTGATCGCATCTAAATCGATTATTTCTAATTATGGTGGTGTGGATTGCATCCCATTTTGGCATATTAGGATTTTTGGCTACAATTTCATCCATAACCTTCCTATTGGGATGCCAAAACCTATCGCGTCCCCACGAATTGAAAGCTCCATGATCACCTGATTCCAATACGGTGTTAAACACATCATTGTGTTCAATAAGATGCCCACCCCAGGTGCCATCACCTATATTAATTCCTGCCCTTGGCACATCGTATATGCTATTGTTGCTCACTACAATGTTCATGGCCATGGCGATTTCAACTCCTGCTGTCTGTTTTTCAATCCGTCCAATACGGTGTATTAGATTGTTGTCCACAATACAATTGCTAGGGTACAAATTTGATCTAGGACCTCGAATAGTATCCATTTTATCTATTGGGACATATTCCTTGTACTGAAAGGATGGGGAATATACCGCGGATGGACTGCCTACAAAGGAAATTGCACTTGCTCCGCACTCATGGATATGACTATCCCGAATGGTAACATTTCTGTTAAAATTGCTAACGAAGATGGCATTGCCACCTAGATCACTGAATTCGCAGTTCTTTATTGATATGTTGCTGGTTCCCTCCAAAAAAAGGGCACCTCCCCTAAATATGGTCCAATCGCTCCTTAGTAATGGTTCATACTCCTCCATAAGGGTACGGCGAGTATGGGTAAAATGTAAATTTTCAACGCTTATGTTCCGTGCTTGTTTATCTTCCGTGCCGACTATTCGCAGCAAGGACTTTTGGTGAACTCCTTCAACTTTGGCCGTGCTTAGGTCAATTCCTTCAGCAGGCCAATAGTACAAAACTCCATTTTTGTCCAAATACCATTCACCGGGACTGTCGAGTTCTTCAAACACATTTTCCACCATCCTGTAGGTAGGGTGCATTGGTGACGGTCGGTTGTTCTGGTGCCCACCTTGTAACTCTAGTTCTCCCTTTTCGTCCACCCCACTGGCTACGTAATGAAAGCCTCCCCACTCCCCGGAATGCATAGCATGTACTATTGTACCTTCGGGACTTTTCCAAGTACCAACCCGTTCTTTGGAGATTGCATCGGAGGCGTGCCCTTGCCAATGCCCACCATTTTCATCATAATTCGGATATCTAGCAAGTATCTGTGGTTTTCCATTGATAAAAAGTTGGTCAAAATCAAGATCTACATCAATTTGGGCTTTCCAAATATTTTCATCTAGGTTTTCCCATTTTAGATCTAGTACTTGAGACCCCTTTAGCACGGAATTTTGGGATGTAGCTCCAATGATTTTGAGTGGACCGGAATTAGGGTCCAGTTCCAAAGGTTTGTCGAGGCGATATTCTCCCTCTGCTAAATAGATAGTAATCAGGTTAGCATTACCTTCGTTTCGTAAAGTCTGTAATTTGCCCAAGGCCTCTTCGATAGTGCGGACCTGTTCTTCGTTGCCTTTTCCCTTCTCAAATTCGCCAGTTGGATTTACATGTATTTGAACTGCAGTGGGATGGCATCCCATAATCAATAAGGCCGCACAAAAAACACCAAATATCTTCATTTTAATAAGCTAATGCTCCAAATTTTCTTTCAGGTTCATTGAGACATTTATTGTCCGTTTTTTGAACCAACTAACGGGCAATATTTTGGGTCTTCACGGGGATGCAGATTACTTCATTATTTTAAAAGCGTATGCATACAAGTCGGTAGGACTCATTTTGCCCGGGTCGTATTCTGGAATTTCCAAAACCATGTCCTTTCCGGATTTTCTCCAAGAAACTTCTTCCCCCGTAGCTAACAAGATCACTTTTGCATCTTTTTTTGGACTAAAACCTCGGATGGTCATTTCCTTCCCCGGCCATTTTGGGGCAATGGCAAAATAGGCGTCGTTGTTCTGGGTGAAAAATATTTCTTTTACGGCATATCCTTCCTCGGGGTCAACAGTTTGCTTCAAGATAAAATCCCCACCTAAATAATGCTGTTTGGGTTTGTAATTCTTGATTCCGTCCGACCATTGGAACGAATGATTCCAAGCGGTGGTCCCATAAATTGCTTCTCCATTGGTCTTTAACCATTTCCCAATTTCCAAAAGGCGTTGCTGCATAATGGGTGGAATGGAACCACGTCCGTCAGGACCAATATCCAACAACAAATTTCCACCTGTGCTAACAATATTGACCAACATTAATACTAGGGCTTTAGGGGAATTGTAATCCTCGGCATCCTCATTTTGATTATACCCAAACGAGAAACCCATCCCTCGGCATTCTTCCCAGGGTTTGGTAAATTCGGGGGCTTCTGATTCGTATTCCGTGGTAAAATAGCCTCCGTGTATTTTTCGGATTCCCTTGCCCCAACGGTCGTTGATAACAATGGAGTTTTTTACTGATGACTCATTGAAAAGCCAGGTCAAAAACTCCTTGGATTTCCATTTGTCAGCTTCCATGTCCCACTCGCCATCAGCCCACAGCACATCGGGCTCGTATTTTTGCACCAAATCCCTGATTTGAGGCTGAAAATGTTCGTCCACAAAGCGCGCTTTGTCGTTTTGCCACCAAGGATGGTACCATTCATATAGGGAGTAATACAGCCCCATTTTTATATCGGTTTTTTTGATAGCTGTGGAAAGTTCCCCGACCAAATCACGTTTAGAACCTACCTCCATGCTGTTCCAGGCGAAGCCTCGGTCGTTGGCCTGTTCGTTGGGCCATAGGGTAAATCCATCATGGTGCTTTGAAGTTAGAACGATATATTTGGCCCCGGCTTTTTCAAATAACTTCGCCCATTCATCCGGTTCAAATAAGTCCGCTTTGAACATTTCCCCAAATTTGTAGTAATCGAAATCTTCCCCATAAGTCTTATTGTGGTACTGTGTGACTTCGTCCCCTTTAAAATCCCCGTTGCCAAACAACGCTGCACTTTGCAGCCAATACTGGTACCATTCGGAATAGGTGCCTTTGGGCGACCAAGCGGGAACGGAATAGGGGCCCCAATGGATGAAAATTCCAAATTTGGCATCCTGGAACCAATCGGGAACCGGTCTGGAATCCAAGGACTCCCAAGTTGGCTCATAGGTTTGTTGTGCATTTAGCGTAATACTGTAACCCAACAGGAAGGCAGCTATTGGGATAATGTGTTTTTTAAGTAATATCATTTGTGTTTGTTTTAGTCGAGTACTTGGGCGTAGTTGATGTTTAGCGCATCCCATTGTCCTTGCATTTTTTTCAGGGCCTGTTTAAAACTTGAAAAATCCTTTTTTTCCAAAGGGGTCCATCCAACCTCGGCATAGGCCGCAATCCTGGGATAGGTTTGCCGCTCCACGTCGGCATTGGTCGGGGTCCATTCGCTCCACATTTGACAACCGGTACCATAAATATTCTTGTGGTATTGAGGTTCCAATCCCTCCGGAATGGGGTCAAAGCCATAGGCTTTTTCCAAGCTTATACTTTTATAACCGTAATCCAAATAGGTATGGGTGTGTATGGAGTTGACAATTCCATAGCCCTTCTTGGCGGCATCCGTGGCCAAATCCAGGTCACCTTTCCAAAAATGCACCACAACATTCTTTGCCAGTTCTGTTTCGGCATCTTCGTCGTGTTTTTTTTCTTCAAAACCTTTATGGATGTTTTTCCCTAGAATCTCGTTCCATCCCATCATTCTACGCCCATGTTGCTGGATAAACTGGGATATTTTGTTGGTAAAATCGATTTGAAGGTCGGCAGGAGTTTTAAGGTTATGCTCCCTCATATATTTTTGGACGGATTTGGAGTCTTCCCAGGATTTGTATCCTACCTCATCTCCGCCAATATGGATTACTTCCGACGGAAAAAGTTCAAAGATTTCCAATAGAACATCTTTGATAAATTGCACGGTCTCGGGTTTGGTCACATCGTAATTATCGTAATGACGACCAAATTTTACAGGCACGTCAATATCCGCTCCGGCTGTGCCCAACCAAGTATAGGCTGCAATGGCGGCACTGGAGTGTCCAGGCATTTCGAATTCCGGAATAACGGTAATATTACGTTCTGCAGCATAGGCTACAAGATCTTTTATCTGTTCTTGGGTGTAGAAACCACCATGTGCCTCGCCAGAGGTCTTACCGCTTTTCCAAGTCTCAATTTCGCTGTCGGTTCGAAATGCCCCAACCTCTGTTAAAAGGGGGTATTTTTTGATTTCGATGCGCCAACCGGCGTCGTCTGTTAAATGCCAGTGGAAGACATTCATTTTTAGTTGGGCCATTTGGTCCAAAAGCTGCTTAACAAAAGCTTCACCATGAAAATACCGCGATTCGTCCAACATATATGCCCGCCATTGAAACCTAGGGGCATCATTTACGGAAACCGATGGTATAAGCCAAATTGTTTTACCATCGTTTGTGTTTTCCAGGGAAAGCAGTTGCAATATGGTTTGGATGCCATAAAAGAATCCACCATAACCATTTGCCCTTACAGTTATTTCTTCTTGGGAAACCTGAAGCTGATAGTTTTCTTCGGGAAGGGTAGAATCCATAACCAATTGTATCTCACCAGAATCGTCAGTTGAGGTTTCCAATTGAACTCCGGTTTTATCAAGGATGGACTTGGTCAGATAGGCAATAGCTTTTTCTCCATCTTCCGAATCTGCATGAACGGAGATTCCTTGATTTAATGCAAAAGAAGAGGTGTTAAGTGTAATTTCCGCTGGTGCCGGCAACAAGCTAATTTCCGAGGCTTCAAAGGTTTTATTTGGTTTTGGGGTGCAAGAGACCAGTACGAGTACAAAAAGGTATTTGAAATATTTCATGGTTGGCAATTCAGACTAAAGGGTTTATTTGGCTAAACAGAATGGTGGTAAAGTTAAGGGCTTAGCCAAAATTGTTCTACTAGTAATTATGCCTCCGACGATACTTTTTTTGCCTATATCATGCTGAGGCTTCTAATCTTATCAAATGAGTAGTATGAGGGAATCGTGTAAAAAAGCTTCGGAATTGTGGTTGTCTAGGACTTATCCGTACTGAAGATTGAGATAATCGGTGGAGTTTGGCCAGTTACAAAATTGCTGTTTTAAACCTGTCAGGTTTATGTAACTTCCCAGTTATGAAGAAAGCCAAATTTATTGAGGAGAGGAAAACCTTTGTTGATAAAAATGGCTTGCCATGCGAAAATTGTTGGCGTTTAGAGATGGGAGAAAATTTTACCATCAATACCTTAATCAGCAGTCGCAAAAATACAAGGTATTTGCTCGGGGTATTTTTTAAGGGAATGTAACTACACCGAAATAATCCCAATACAAAAAAACCTTCAACGAAGTTGAAGGTTTTTCGATCTGGACAGAACTGAAATATTTTTTTGAAATGTTCTGAAAATAAGACTGGCAAAGGGTGGATTTTTGGGCACCTAGTGAGGTCGTCCTTTTTACATGTTTTGACTTTTCCCTTATTGTCTTGAATGGATTTTGTTGGGAATTCAGTCTAAAAAGCAAACCTATTTTAGAGTCACTCCGCATATTCAAAACCTTAGATTATAAATCTGGAACCAATATTTGGACAATGGAATTGGGGTCAAAAAGATTAAAACTTGCCACATTTGTTCGTTCCCCACCTTGTTCAATAAAGAAGATAAATTCATTGCTATTATGGTTTTTAATGAACCCAACCCCTGCAAAATCTGAATATGATTTTACCTGATTGGCAATATCTTGTTTCAACTGATCAAGGCGGTCAAGTATTTCTTGAGTTGGCACAGCATCAAAAATGGCCTGGGCACTGATCATAATATCACTGGTTTCCGCAATGAACTTAACGTTATCCGCTGCTGTATTAAGTTGATTGACTTGGGTATTGGTTAATACTTGAAAATTTAGGCCAACATCCCTATTTGTGGTTAAGGGTACCAAGCACCCTGTGATTTTCCAATCACTTTGTATACTGGCGGTAACGGTCTTATTCACGTGATTTAAACTTGCTAATTGCCGCAGGGACGCTTCAAGTTCGGTCCTCGTCTGGTCATTGTCGTTTTCATTGTTTACGGCATTGCGCATCCGAATCAGGGCATCCTTATAAGGTTTAACTATGGTGTTGACCACACTTGGAATATTATCACTACAGAGAACCCTTCCGCGTTGATCAAGCTCTTGTCTGGCTCTTCTACGCCCTTCATCAATCCCGTCAGCTACTTTATCATCTATCGTTTGTAAAGCAGTCGAGATTACACCTGGTAAAACTTGTCGTAACCCTCTTAGGCTCAATTCAAACTCGTAATCTGCCGTGGCTTGTTCCAAGTTGGCAAGTGCATCTTGGGCAACGGTCAAAGTCGAATCAATTCTTTGGGATATTTCCACATCCAGGCCAGAAACAAAATCGGTCGGTGCGCTGACCACCACTTCGCTCTCGTCTTTTTTTATGGCCGCTTGTACGGACCATTCTTTATCGTTTTTAAAGTATGTACCCCCGATTTCAAACGCAGGATTGGAAAAGCGCATGGCCCCCTCAATACCCTGTTGGTTGTTTGGTGTTTCAATACTAAAGGTCCCCTGAACACCAATATCAAAAGCTCCATTTTGGTTTACATAACCATCTGCACTCAAACTGCCATCGGGTTTAATTGGGATAAAATTGGGATACCACGATAGATCCGGGTCTACTTCCCCGTTAATAAATGCCCTAGCTTCAATGCCATTATTGGTAGAAGCTTCGGCAACCACAGCTGCACTTCCTGAAGCTATCGGAAAACCAAAGGAGATGAACGAGTTAATTTCAAGTGCTAGGTCCATCTTTCCGTTGAAACCAGAGCGATAACCAACGCCAATATCAGAGGACAAGGGGTCTTGTAAATCAGCGTCAATACTAAAACCTTTGTTCTCGTACAATAGCCCACTCATCTCAACTATTTTGAAGAGAGAGGCGGAGCCACCTACTACAGTTTTGGCACCAAAGCTCACCACATCATCAACCGGATTGGTGGGTTGGTAAACGATATTACCCCCAAAAGAACCCCCAAAGCTAACACCTAGCAATCTACCATCATTACTACTATTACCATTATCCCCTCCATTATTATCTCCACCGTTATTGTTGTTGTCTTCTCCATCCCCGCCAGCAATGCCACCTCCAATGGAGAAAAAGAACATGGGATCTGTATAATCGGTTATAAGGGCTATTCCGGCACTTCCAGGGCTTATTGAAAGGGGTTTGGTAGCGTCGGGATCATCATTGACTCCAATTTTAAGCTCAATATTGGCTTGTATGTTGAAAACAAAATACGATCTATCGTCCTTGAGAACAATTTCATAATTACGGTTTTCATTTAGATATTTCCCTGAATAGAATCCAATATCGGCCTGGAGCGGTTGTGCGAATTCAAAAAAGTTTTCCAGCGGAGGTACTTCAACATTTCCAGTTAAACCTTTTAATGTACCATCATCATTAAATGAGACATCGATATCGGCATTTTCAAAAACAAGCTCTCCGATGGAATCCAATGGAATGGTTAATTTGCCCTCCAGCATATAGCCATCATCCGTTTCGGTGACAGTACCCTCTGGCACAAATGATTCTTGATTAAGTCCCGTAGCCGGGTTTTCGCATTTGTCGGGACATTTGTCAGGATTGGCGCAAGGGTCATCACAAGGTTCTATCACGATTGGGTCTGTTGAATCAGGTAATACAACATCCTCAACATCCTCGCTGCTGCATGATACGGTTAACGCAAGTATGAGTAAAAGACCTAATTTCTGAAAAAGAGCGTTTTTGGTTTTCATAATCCTTTTGTTTTGTGGGTTAAACTTGATTGGATTTTGTGTGACTCGCTCGGTAACTGTCCGGAACCCTTAACCGAGCAAGACCACAAAACGGTTGTCATTGCTTAGCTTGATTTTCAATGACATCCCAAACTTAAAACGCTGGTTTTGAGACAGAAAAAAAGTAGGGGGTACAAAGGGGGTACAGCCTATAATGCCAATAAATATAGGTGGTTCAAGAGGTTGGTAAAATTAGATTAAATCGCTAAAACAATATTTTCCAGGGAATCATTAGGGGACAACCCCATTTTTTTACGCAGCCGTTGCCGTGCTTTTTTTATGCCATCGGTAGAAATATTCAAGATGGTAGCAATCTCTTTGGAGGACATATTCATCTTCATGAGGGCCATAAACCGGAGTTCATTTTTGGTCACTTCGGGAAACCTTTTTTTGACATTGGTGGCAAAGTCCTTATGCACCTGTTCAAAGTATTGTGTAAAACTTTCCCAGTTTTTATCATCTTGCTGATCAAAGTTGATGGTCTTGATCAGTTCTTGATAGCCAGAACCTCCTTCTTTTTCCTTCAGGGCCCTAGCTTTGAGCTTCACACTTTCCAAAACCTCGTTCTTTTTTGCAAGATGAAGGGCGTGGGTGGTCAATTCTTTCTTTTTAAAAGCCAATTGGGCATCAACTTTTTCTTTTTCCAACTTGTTTCTTTTAACCTTTTGACGAAATCCATAGAAGCCTAGGCCCAGTACAATTAGTGCAAGGCCCAATCCGCCTCCTAAGAGTAATTTTTGCTGATAACTTATTTGAGCTTCTTTCTCCAAAACAGCGATGTCCTTTTCTTGCATGGCGATTTGCTGCTCTTTTTTTTCTATTTCGTATATCGTCTTAAGTTCCCCTATTTGCTGTGATTTGGTGTTATTATATATAGAATCACTTAACTGTTTATGGTATAAATGATCATCATAGGCCAATTTGTGGTTACTTAGCCTGGCGTAGAGCTCTGACCTCCCTTTATAAGCATTACTCAGATTCGCTTTCGAACCCCCTTTATTAATATGTTCAATGGACTTAGAATAATAAGAAATTGCCAAATTATTGTTGTTCAACCCGGCATGAACTGCTGCCAAGGCATTATACCCTTCCACCATTTTGTTTTTGGCTCCAATTTTTTCGGCAGTTTCAATTCCTTTAGAGATATAGTCTATGGCTTCACTTGGTCGATTCGATTTGGCATACGCATTTCCTAAATTGGTTAGAACAGTAGATTTGAGACTTTGATTTTTAATAACCTTATTTACTTCAAGGGCTTCTTCCAAATACACAATAGCCTGTTCATAATTTTCAAGCGAATAGTAATTGAGACCAATGTCATTTAATACATTGACTTCGAATAATTTATCATTGAATTCTCGGTATACTTTTAGGGCCTCCAGGTTATACTCAATACTTTTCTCGTAATTGGCTTGAATGCTTTCGGTGTTTGCCAGCAAATTCAGAGCATCGGCCTTTTGGATAGGCCTGTTCAGTTTTTCAAGAATCCGCAGTTCTTTGATAACCTCCTGCGTGGCAATTCTGTAATTTCCTTTAAAGTTATGTATCAACCCTTTATTATGGTAAAATGGAATTAATGCTGTGCTATCACTGCTATGTTTGTTTAAGGTAGCTATACCCTCGTCTAAAATCTTAAGCGCTTCATCATAATTGCCTAAATTGTATTCTACGCCTGCAAAATTTCTGATGGCTACCGCTTCTAATCCATGGTGTTCAATATCTCGAAAAATGATTCTGGCTTTGGTGTAATCTATTTTGGCCGAATCCAGATGGGAGCGATATTCGTCTAATACCCCAAAATGCAAGTAGGCCATTCCCACCCCTTTTTTGTAATCGAGTTTTTGGGATAATTCCAGCTCTTCTATAACGTACTTCTCTGCCTCATTTAGGTCATTGTTCAAGTAATTGTCAAAAAGAAGTTTAATGGTGCCGATTTTTGATGTGTCTTCAGCTTGAGTTTGATATACCTTGAGTAAGCTATCAAGTGTTTCGGTATGCTGGGCATTGGCAATGGATGCTATGAGAAGTGTGAATACTATATAGAGCAATGAGGATTTCATAGAGGTCGGTTTACCTTTTAAAAATAAGCAATTTCAACCAACGCTCTGAAAAAGAATTGATTATGGAAACAAGCTAGCAAAATGTGTTTTAACCTCAAAAAGCGTGGCCTATTTCACGCTATAGAATTCCTCGTTGGCATGGCCCATACGTTATTCGGTACCCATGCCGACATTGGGAAAACACCAGCTTTTGCGGCATCAAAAAAACTATTAACAGGTCAGTTATTGCTCATTTCTATTTTAAAACTGTAGATGGCAATGGTCGAATAGGCCAAGCATTGGCAAAGAACTAACTTTTCAAGTGCATTGGCCGTCCAGTGTTGTCCGGCCTGTCCAAGTTCATTGAGGGAAATAAAAAAACTTATTGCGATAGGATGTTGCTGACTCCAAGCCTTGGTGATCCTTTTAAAGGAGTTTTAAAGGCACGAGGGACACCTTATTATGGTATCAAATAAAATGAAAAAGCCCGCAAATCATTGATTTACAGGCTTTATGCTGAAATTTAATAAATTTTCAGCGGTCTGGACGGGACTCGAACCCGCGACCCCCTGCGTGACAGGCAGGTATTCTAACCAACTGAACTACCAGACCAATGATTTTATCTTTTCCAAGACTCCAGCAAAAGCGGGATTCAAATCTTGTTCATGCTTTTTGCAAAGCGAGTGCAAATATACATTGTCAAATCTTATTCGCAAAAGTTTTTTTGAAAAATGGGACTAAAGAAATTTTTGCCTTTCGATCATAAAGGTATTCAGTACCTGGGCAAAATCCGATTGCACATCCACACCAACGTACTTGATCTTATATTGGACGCATTTTAATTTAAGATTCTCTTGGTATTCGCTTACCTTTTCCGAATAAGCTCTTTTGATATTGTCCGCATATAGATCAATATGCTCACCAGTTTCCACATCAACGAAACGTTTGGGGGTATTGTCAAAGTCAAAGTTGATTTCACGTTCATGGTCCAGGAGGTGGAAGAGTACCACGGCGTGCTTGTTGTACTTCAAATGGCGAAGTGCCTCAAAGAGCTTGGCTTCCTCGGTTTCTGTTTGGAACATGTCGGAAAACAGGAAAATGAGGCTACGTCTATGGATTTTTTCAGCAATCTGATGTAAATAAGTGTAGGTTCTGGTGGTCTCGGAAGGTTCTTTGGTTTGGACGGCCTCGTTTAGCTTGGAATAGAGCATTTGAAAATGCCGTTCACTACTTTTTTCAGCGGTATAAAAATGGTAGTTGTCGGAATAAATACTCAAACCAACGGCATCCCGCTGTCTTTTCAGAAGCTGCATCAAGGCGGCAATTGCCAGCACCCCGAACCCAAGTTTATTCAGGTTTTCCAATCCCATTGATGCTATTTCTGGATAGTACATAGAGGCTGAATTGTCCAGGATCATGTGGCACCTCAAATTTGTTTCATCCTCGTACCTTTTTGTATAGAGTCTATCCGTTTTGGCAAAAAGCTTCCAATCCACATGTTTAGTGCTTTCCCCTGGATTATAGATTTTGTGTTCAGCAAATTCTGCCGAAAAACCATGGAAAGGACTTTTATGGATACCACTGATAAAGCCTTCCACAATCTGATTGGCCAACAATTCCAGATTTTGGAACAATGGGGCTTGATGTAGTTCTGATCGTATATCCATTTCGAGATTGTGGGATCAATATAAAACAAAAAAGGTTTGGCAATTGCCAAACCTTTTTTAAAAAATCCGTAAGGATAATTTTATAATACCGCCTCAATAGCGTCGGTGTAAACCTTTTTAGGGGAAACCCCAACCTGGCGATTTACAATTTCACCATTTTTAAAGACCAATACGGTAGGAATATTTCGTACTCCGTATTTTGCCGCGAATTGTTGGTTGGCATCAACATCTACCTTTCCAACTACAGCTTTGCCTTCATATTCCTGGCTAACTTCCTCGATGATCGGGCCGACCATTCTACAAGGTCCGCACCAAGCAGCCCAAAAATCCACAACAACGGGTTTGTCGCTTTTAAGTACTACTTCATCAAAAGTTGCATCTGTTATTTCTAGTGCCATTTTATTTGTTTTAATATTCGCAAATTTAGTCAAATATTGACCATATTCCTTACCTGGGACGTATTCGTTTTCATTATTGTGCCATTGGCATAAATTATGGCCCCTTAATTCAGTTTGTAATGTATCTCGTTCTCTTCCAGCGCGGATAGCAGTTCACTGTTGATTTTCACCTTTTGTTTTCTGCTGGATAGATTTAGTTTGATTTCTTCCTGCATTTCGTATACCACAAAGTTGAGGGGATGGTCACCTTTGTAGGATCGCAGGGTGTTCTTTATCACCTGGATGCGCTTGTCTTGCAATCGACTTATGTCCAGTTTGATGGTCAACTTTTTCGCATAGGCCTCCATCACATCCTGAAGCTGCTTAAAATCGTTGAACTGCAATCGGGGGTCACCCTTTTTTCCGGTATCCCGGTTTACCCAACCTTCCCGAACA
The DNA here is from genome assembly GCF_023502235.1 of Flagellimonas myxillae. GTDB lineage: Bacteria > Bacteroidota > Bacteroidia > Flavobacteriales > Flavobacteriaceae > Flagellimonas > Flagellimonas myxillae. Next base: position 711,834 of record NZ_JAMFLY010000002.1, read on the forward strand.
AATGCCTTGACATGCACAAAGGAATTGATCATCAAGAAATGTCGGAACCGTAAATATTCTTCCCCAAAAATTCGGAATTCATGTGAATCGGTATAATCCTCGAGGGTAAACAGTCCCCAGCCTTTGCCATTTTTGGAAATACGGTGTTGTACATCGGTGATGACCCCTGCAACGGTCAATTCACGGTTGACATAGGGTTCCAAATCTGAAAATGCCGAAACGTTACTATTGCAAAAGGCGTTGATTTCCTTTTTAAAATCATCCAAGGGATGTCCGGAAATATAGATGCCCACCACTTCTTTCTCCCTTTTGAGCTTTTCCATGGTTCCCCAGTCCTCACAGGGAGGGACTACAGGTTCTGGAATCTGGACCTCGCTGGCTTCGCCAAACAAGCTTACCTGGGATGAATTTTTATTTTCCTGGAACTTGGCCCCGTACTTAATGGCCTTTTCCAAGAACGTCACCCCATCACCTTCATGATGAAAATACTGGGCACGATGTGTTTCGGAAAAGGAATCAAATCCCCCTGCAAGGGCAAGGTTTTCAAATGCCTTTTTATTTGCAGCCCGAAGTTCCACCCGTTTGGCCAAATCAAATACGGAACGGTAGTGGCCGTCCTCTTTTCTGTTTTCGACAATCGTTTCAACCGCAGAACGCCCAACACCTTTAATAGCCCCCATCCCAAAACGTACGGCGTTGTCTTTGTTGACCGCAAATTTGTAGTACGATTCGTTGACGTCCGGACCAAGAACTTCCAATCCCATTCGCTTGCATTCCTCCATAAAGAAGGTTACTTGCTTAATATCGTTCATGTTGTTGGAAAGTACCGCTGCCATATATTCGGCAGGGTAGTGGGCCTTTAGGTATGCCGTTTGATAAGCAATGTATGCGTAGCAGGTGGAGTGACTTTTGTTAAAGGCATAGGACGCAAAAGCTTCCCAGTCTTTCCAGATTTTTTCGAGTACATCCCTTGGGTGTCCATTCTTTTCCCCACCATCCAGGAATTGGGGCTTTAGTTTTTGTAGTAGGGCAAAAATTTTCTTTCCCATGGCCTTTCTAAGGACATCGGCATCACCCTTGGAAAACCCTGCCAATTTTTGGGAGAGTAGCATCACCTGCTCTTGGTAAACCGTAATTCCATAGGTCTCCTTCAAGTTCTCCTCCATGTCGGGAAGGTCGTAGGTGATTGCCTCTTCCCCATGTTTTCGGGCAATAAAACTGGGAATATACTCCATGGGACCTGGCCTGTACAGTGCGTTCATGGCGATGAGGTCATCAAAAACCGTAGGTTTCAGGTTTTTCATGTGTTTTTGCATCCCTGGGGATTCGTATTGGAATATCCCCACGGTATCTCCCCGTTGGAAAAGTTCATAGGTCTTTTCGTCATCCAAAGGGAACTCATCCGGGACCAGCTCCAACCCGGTTCTGGCCTTCACGATTTTAACCGTATCCTTGATTAGGGTCAAGGTCTTCAGTCCCAAAAAGTCCATCTTTAGAAGTCCGGCGCTTTCAACCACCGAGTTATCGAATTGGGTGACATATAAATCCGAGTCCTTGGCAGTTGCAACCGGCACAAAGTTGGTAATGTCGTCCGGAGTAATGATCACTCCACAGGCATGGATACCTGTGTTCCGCAGCGATCCTTCGAGGACCCTGGCCATGTTCACCGTCTGGCCCTCCAGATCATCACTTTCTGAGATATTCAAGAGTTCATGAACCTTTTCCAGCTCATCGGAACGGAACTTTTTCTTTAGATCGGCTTCCTCAACTCCAAAAATCTTATTGAGCTTGGACATGTTGGGGATGAGCTTGGCAATACGGTCCGCATCATTTAGGGGTAAATCGAGCACGCGCGCCGTGTCCCTGATGGAAGATTTGGCCGCCATGGTTCCGTAGGTGATGATTTGGGCCACTTGGTTGGCTCCATATTTATTGATCACATATTCCATGACCTTACCTCTTCCTTCATCATCAAAATCAATGTCGATATCGGGCATCGAAACCCTGTCCGGGTTTAGGAACCGCTCAAAAAGCAAATCGTATTTTAGCGGGTCGATATTGGTTATTCCCAAACAATAGGCGACCACTGAGCCCGCGGCGGAACCCCGCCCGGGTCCAACAGAAACATCCATGTTCCTAGCTTCGCGAATAAAATCCTCTACGATCAAGAAGTAACCCGGATACCCTGAATTTTCTATGGTACCCAACTCAAAATCTATGCGTTCCGTGATTTCATCGGTGATTTCCCCGTATCTATTTTCTGCTCCTTTATAGGTTATGTGCCTCAAATAAGCATTTTCCCCACGTTTACCTCCATCAGCCTTATCCTCATCGACCTTGAATTCCTCAGGGATATTAAATTTGGGAAGAAGTACATCCCTGGCTAGTTCAAAGGGCTCTACCTTATCCACAATTTCCTGGATGTTTAGGATGGCTTGGGGCACATCCTTGAACAAGGATTTCATCTCATCGGAAGATTTGAAATAATATTCCTGATTAGGAAGACCATACCGGTATCCGCGACCACGTCCTATCGGGGTGGTCTGTTTTTCGCCATCCTTTACGCAAAGAAGAATATCATGGGCCTCGGCATCCTTTTTATCACAGTAATAGGTGTTGTTGGTGGCGACAAGTTTTACATCGTGCTTCTTGGACAATTGTATCAAAACTTGATTGACCCGGTCCTCATCTTCCTGCCCGTGGCGCATCATTTCTATATAGAAATCGTCGGCAAATTGTTCCTTCCACCACAACAAGGCTTCTTCCGCCTGTTTTTCGCCGATATTCAATATTTTGTTTGGAACTTCTCCATAGAGGTTTCCGGTCAACGCAATCACGTCTTCCTTGTATTCCCGAACAATCTTTTTGTCTATTCGTGGAACATAGTAGAAGCCATCGGTGTACGCAATGGAGGACATTTTGGCCAAATTGTGATAGCCATTTTTGTTTTTGGCCAATAAAACAATTTGATATCCATTGTCCTTCACATTTTTATTGGTGTGGTCATCACAAACGTGAAACTCACAACCAATGATGGGAGTAATTTCCTGCTCCAACGGAAGCTCATCGTTCTCGTTTTTTTCAGCGTTTCTTTCTTTCACCCCTTTGTTATGGGCCTTAACTTCTTTTACAAAGTGAAACGCGCCCATCATATTGGCATGGTCCGTTAGGGCAACAGCGGGCATGGCCTGATCGGCAGCGGCCTTTACCAGACTTTTAATGTTGATGGTAGATTGTAAAACCGAAAATTGGGAATGGTTGTGCAAATGCGCAAACGGAGCATCGGCCAGACTTGCCGCATTTTCCTTGATTTCGTCTTCCGAAAAACCACTGGTGTCCTTGGCCCATAGAGCGTCTGCAATTTCTTTGGAGGCCTTTTTAAGGTTGATGTGCTTAAGACCGACAAGTTGGATTTCCTGGGGATTTGCCTCGGAAAACCGGTTGTGATACTCCGGTTGGACATCCAATTGTTCGGTGGAAAAATGTTGTTTCCTGATCAGTTCCAGAAAACAACGGGTAGTGGCTTCAACATCCGCGGTGGCGTTGTGGGCCTCGGCAAAGGGTTCTCCAAAAAGGTGTTGGTGAAGCTCCGTTAAGGTGGGAAGTTTAAATTTGCCTCCCCGACCTCCCGGAATTTTGCAAAGTTCGGCGGTCTCTTCGGTACAGGTGTCCAAAACAGGAAGGGTTGCCAAAGAGTTTTCCACTCCCATCCTATGGAACTCGCATCCCATGATATTCACATCAAAATCTACATTTTGACCTACTACGAACTTGGCTTTTGCAAGCGCATTTTGGAAAGCCTCCAAAGTTTCTTCCAAGGAAACGCCATTTTGCTCTGCAAGGGCTGTTGAAATGCCGTGAACCTGTTCCGACTCATAGGGGATGTTGAACCCGTCGGGTTTTACCAACATGTCTTGATGTTCCACAAGATTTCCCATTTCGTCGTGCAATTGCCACGCAATCTGCACACAACGGGGCCAGTTGTCGGTGTCTGTTATGGGGGCGTCCCAGCGCTTGGGCAGTCCAGTGGTCTCGGTATCAAAAATTAAATACATCTATCTTCCTCAGTCGAAATAAGTGATTAAAAATATACAAACCCCCGACTATTTTAAAAAGTAGTTTTTAGGAGTTATCAACTTCTTTGAAATAATAATGAATTCCATTCTTGTGTCGGACATTCGCTATCTTTAGGGCTTCAAACCAACCTTAAAAAATGAAAAATACTTTTTGTCTTTTACTATCAATTTTTTTGACGATTACTTCTTGCAAGGAAGAACCTAAAGAGGAACCAGTACTGGAAAGTACTCCTCCTAATTTCATTGTCATTTTTGCGGATGATTTGGGCTATGGAGATTTAAGTTGTTATGGGAATCCCACTATTCTCACTCCAAATTTGGACCGCATGGCTCATGAAGGGCAAAAGTGGACTAATTTTTATGTGGGTGCCAGTGTTTGTACACCGAGTAGAGCAGCTTTGCTAACAGGAAGACTTCCGGTAAGAAGTGGTATGGCCAGCAACAAAAGCCGTGTTCTTTTCCCGGACTCCAAAAATGGATTGCCGGCCTACGAGATTACCATTGCCGAACAATTAAAGAGTGTGGGATACGCAACCGCAGCCATTGGCAAATGGCATTTGGGGCATAAAGAGCAGTACCTGCCGACCAACAATGGTTTCGACTATTATTTTGGAATTCCGTATTCAAACGACATGGATAGGGTTGCTGAATATCCCGATGGGGGATACTGGAATCAGCAAAACGAAGACATCAAAACCGAACATTTTAATGTGCCCTTACTCCGCGGAACTGAAATTATTGAAAGACCTGCCAATCAGAATACTATTACGAAACGATACTCCGAAGAGACCGTTTCCTACATAAAAAAGAACAAAGACAAACCTTTCTTTATTTATTTGGCTCATAACCTCCCTCATATTCCGTTGTTCGCTTCGGAAGAGGCAACGGGCAAGAGCAAACGGGGATTGTATGGCGACGTGGTGCAAGAAATTGATCATGGGGTAGGTCAGATTTTAGAAACGCTGGAGGTAGAAGGATTGGCTAAAAATACTATTGTGGTCTTCACCTCAGATAATGGACCCTGGCTTCCCTTCAAAAACAACGGAGGAAGTGCTGGTCTTTTGAGAGCAGGGAAAGGCTCTACTTGGGAAGGTGGTATGCGGGAACCTGGAATTTTTTGGGGTCCAGGGCAAGTTAAGCCAGGGGTTATAACAGATTTGGGTTCTACTATGGATTTGTTTGCAACCTTTAGCGCAATGGCCAAGGTGGAGGTTCCCAATGACCGAATTATGGACAGTTATGATTTAAGTGCTACATTGTTGAATGGTCAACCAAGCCCTCGGAAGAGTATTTTGTACTATCGAGGTACTGAATTGTTTGCCGCCCGTTTAGGGGATTATAAAGCACACTATGTAACCCAAGGAGTTTATGGACAATTTGGAGAGCGTGAGGAACATGATCCACCAGTGTTATACCATTTGAATCACGATGCATCCGAACAGTTTGATATTGCAGAGGGCAATGGTGAGATTTTGGGTCAAATCAAAGATTTGGTGGAAGGACATAAAGCCAATTTGGTGCCCGGCAAAGATCAATTGGCGGAAAGAGAATAGAAAGTCGTGTAAGTCATTGTCCATTAAAGGAAATCAATTATATTTGCACCCGCTTAAACAAAGAGCGATTGATTTTCCGACTTCTCGGAAATGACATTTTGATTTAAAAGAATTAATAACCAGGGTCGGGCACCCTACAAATTAATGTGATATGCCAGTAAAGATTAGACTTCAGAGACACGGTAAAAAAGGAAAACCCTTCTACTGGGTTGTAGCCGCAGATTCAAGAGCAAAAAGAGACGGTAAATTTTTGGAAAAATTGGGAATCTATAACCCCAATACCAATCCTGCTACCATCGATATCAATGTTGACAACTCTGTAAAGTGGTTGCAGAACGGGGCTCAGCCCACGGATACTGCAAGAGCCATTCTATCTTATAAAGGTGTGTTGTTAAAGCACCACTTGTTGGGTGGAGTTCGTAAAGGAGCTTTGACCGAGGAACAGGTAGAAGAGAAATTCAACGCTTGGTTGGAAGAAAAAGAAAAAGCAGTACAAGCGAAGAAAGATGGTTTGAGCAAAGCTCAAGCGGATGCTAAAGCCAAAGCTTTGGAAGCAGAAAAAGAAGTAAGTGAAAAAAGAGCTGCTGCTGCTTTACCTGAAGCCGAAGAAGAGGCGGTTGAGGAAGTTGCGGAAGAAGTAGCTGAAACTACCGAAGCAGTTGCTGAAGAAACTGCCACCGTTGAAGAACCGGCAAAAGAAGAAACTGTGGCACCAGAAGCTAAGGCTGAAGAGGCTGCTCCAGCTGCCGAAGCAAGCAAGGAAGAAGAGTAAACTCTAAAACGATGCGCAAGGAAGATTGCTTCTACCTGGGCAAAATCGTTTCAAAATACAGTTTCAAGGGGGAGGTATTGGTAAAACTCGATACCGACGAACCTGAAATTTACGAAAACATGGAATCAGTTTTTGTTTCTCTTGGAAACAATCTGGTTCCATTTTTTATTGACCGATGTCGTCTGCATAAATCCAGCTTACTTCGTGTTGATTTTGAAGAAGTGAAGGATGAAGTTTCTGCTGACAAAATCATGGGGTCCGAACTGTACCTTCCTTTGAAAATGCTACCCCCATTGACCGGAAACAAATTTTATTTCCATGAAGTAATTGGTTTCACCCTAATGGATGAAACTCATGGTAATATTGGAACCATCAAGGCGATAAACGACAGTGCTTCGCAAGAACTCTTCGAGGCCGAAAAGGACGGGAAGGAATTGCTGATACCCATCAGTGACGATATAATTTCTAAAGTGGATAGGGAGGCGAAGACCATTCATGTGAAAACGCCTGAAGGCTTGGTCGACCTCTATTTGGCATAGCTTGGAGATTTGGGTTTTAGCTATATTTATAGCCTAAACCAACACAATGTTCAGATATTCGTACGTACTAGGCCTATTGTTCCTCATTTCCTGTGGGCAAAAAAGCGACAAAAAAGAAAGCTCCCAAACCCAACCCAATGTTGTATTGATTTTCACTGATGATCAGGGATATCAAGATGTTGGAGTGTTTGGGTCCCCAAATATTAATACACCACATTTAGACCAAATGGCGGCTGATGGAGTTAAACTGACCCATTACTATTCCGCCCAGGCAGTATGCTCGGCTTCAAGGGCCGGTATCCTAACGGGCTGCTACCCCAACAGAATTGGGATCCATAATGCTTTGGGCCCAGATAATACGCACGGCATTAATGCCTCCGAAACTACCTTGGCAGAAATGCTTAAGGAGCTGGGATATGCAACGGGCATTTTTGGAAAGTGGCATCTGGGGCATCATCCTATGTTTCTGCCTACCAGGCACGGATTTGACGAATGGTTCGGAATCCCATATTCCAACGATATGTGGCCCTATCACCCACAACAGGGACCAATTTTTAATTTTCCCGATTTACCCCTCTATGAAAACGAAGTGGTCATCGATACTTTGACGGAACAATCGCAATTGACCTCGCAGATTACAGAACGAAGCGTGGATTTCATCAATAGAAATAAGGATAATCCCTTTTTTCTTTACGTTCCCCATCCGCAACCGCATGTTCCTCTTTTTGTTTCAGAAAAATTCAAGGGCAAATCCGAACGTGGACTCTATGGCGATGTAATCATGGAAATTGATTGGTCCGTCGGCCAAATATTGGAAGCCCTTAAGGACAATGGTTTGGAAGAAAATACCATTGTGATCTTTACCTCGGATAATGGGCCATGGCTATCCTATGGGAACCATGCCGGGAGCGCCCTGCCATTGCGAGAAGGGAAAGGTACGGCTTGGGAAGGTGGACAACGGGAACCTTTTATAATTAAATATCCGGCTAAACTTAAAGCTGGTGAAGTTATTGAAGCCCCTGTAATGGCCATAGACATTTTGCCCACAATTGCCGAATTTACCGGTGCAAAGTTGCCGGTGAAAACCATCGATGGCAAGAGTGCACTTAAACTCTTGACTGGAGAAAGTGGTGATAGCCCCCAAGAAGCGTACTTCTTTTACTACAGGGTAAACGAGATGTTCGGAGTGCGTTATGGCAAATGGAAACTATATTTTCCACACCGATTCAGAACCATGGATGGTCAGGAACCTGGTAAGGATGGGCAACCTGGTGAATATCGTATGGTGGATATGGAGGAGATTGAGTTATACGATGTGGTTAATGACGTAAGTGAAACCAACAATGTGGCATCGGAACATCCGGAGGTGGTGGAAAAAATCAAGTTTTTGGCCAATGGGATGAGACAAAAATTAGGTGATGCACTACTGGAACTTGAAGGAACGGAGACAAGAGATCCGGGAAGGTTGCACTAAAACTTCAAAATTAAAATCCTAAAATCAAGCATTTCAGACTTACGGAGTTTGGTGCTTGGGACTTGTCAGTTATTTCAGAGTGATGAAACCCTTTAAATTCAAACAATTTACAATCCATCAAGATAGGTGCGCCATGAAAATTGGAACGGATGGGGTGCTTTTGGGTGCCTGGGCATCTGTACTAAACCAACCGCAGTCCGTTCTTGATATTGGAGCTGGAACCGGGGTAATCGCCATTCAACTCGCCCAACGCTCTAGCGCGGAGTTAATTGATGCCATCGAATTGGATGAAGCTGCGTACGAACAATGCGTGGAAAACTTTGAGGCTTCCCCCTGGTCCGATAGACTTTTTTGCTACCACGCGGGACTGGATGAGTTCGTGGATGAAATGGACGAACAATATGATTTAATCGTTTCCAACCCTCCATTTTATGCAGAGCAGGTGTCCAGTGGGAATAACTCCCGGGATTTGGCAAGACAGGAAGGATCTCTTCCATTTGACGAGCTGGTGCAAGGGGTGTCCCAATTGTTGTCCAAAGACGGGATTTTTGCTGTAATTCTTCCATTTAAAGAGGAAGGAAAGTTTACAGAATTGGCCTTGGAGGTTGGCCTCCATCCTATTAGGATACTTAGAGTTCGGGGGAATAGCGATGCGGAAATCAAACGAAGCTTGTTGGAATTCTCTTTTTTCAAAGCGGCGGTTTCCACCGACCTGCTCACCATCGAAGAAGGGAGGAATGAATATACTCAAGAATATATCGAACTGACCAGTCCATTTTATTTAAAAATGTAAAATTTTGCGGGGTTAATGTTATAATTCGTTAGTACATTTGACAGGATACTTATGGAACCCTTGTCATTTGGTCCAAGTGTCGAAATCAACATCAATAAGGCGTTTTTTGCTTGAGAAAGCGTGATAATATTAAATCGTATTGAATGAAACCTGATTTATTTGAAGCCCCTGACTACTACAATTTAGATGATTTATTTTCGGAAGAGCATAAATTGGTACGTGATGCGGCTCGCCAATGGGTAAAGCGCGATATTTCACCAATTATTGAAGAGTACGCACAAAAAGCGGAATTCCCGAAGGAGATTGTTGGAGGTTTGGCGGAGATTGGAGCTTTTGGCCCTTATATCCCGGAAGAGTACGGGGGGGCAGGTTTGGATCAAATCAGCTATGGTCTTATCATGCAAGAAATTGAACGTGGTGACAGTGGGGTAAGATCAACCGCTTCGGTGCAATCTTCTTTGGTGATGTATCCCATTTTTGCATATGGCTCGGAAGAGCAGCGAAAGAAGTATCTACCTAAGTTGGCCACCGGGGAATGGATGGGCTGTTTTGGATTAACGGAGCCCAATCACGGCTCTAATCCTGGAGGGATGGAAACAAAGTTCAAGGATATGGGCGACCATTTTTTGTTGAATGGGGCCAAGCTTTGGATTTCCAATTCACCTTTTGCAGATGTTGCCGTTGTATGGGCCAAAAATGAGGAAGGGAGGATTCATGGATTGATCGTGGAGCGGGGAATGGAAGGGTTTTCCACCCCAGAGACCCATAATAAATGGTCTTTGCGTGCTTCTGCCACAGGAGAGTTGATTTTTGATAATGTTAAGGTACCGAAGGAAAATCTTTTACCCGGTAAAAATGGTTTGGGGGCTCCATTGGGTTGCTTGGATTCCGCTCGCTATGGTATTGCCTGGGGAGCCATTGGCGCGGCGATGGATTGCTACGATACGGCGCTCCGATATGCCAAGGAACGCGTTCAATTTGGGAAGCCTATAGCAGCCTACCAATTACAACAAAAGAAATTGGCCGAGATGATCACGGAAATCACCAAGGCCCAATTATTGGCTTTCCGGTTGGGGCAATTAAAGAATGAAGGTAAGGCCACCACGGCCCAGATATCCATGGCCAAGCGAAACAATGTGGACATGGCCATCAAGATTGCCAGGGAGGCACGACAGGTATTGGGCGGAATGGGTATTACAGGCGAGTACAGCATTATGCGCCATATGATGAACTTGGAAAGTGTGATTACTTACGAAGGCACCCATGATATTCACCTGTTGATCACAGGAGCGGATATTACGGGGTACCCTGCTTTTAAATAGACTTATTCTTTTATCACTTTAGGCTTCAATAATTTCTTGCTCGTTTTCATGTCTGCATAGCGCGGGTCTGGGATATAATCCTGTTTTTGCATTTTAATGACCTCAATGCTCAAAAAACCGAACTCACTTACCACTTTGCCATAAAAGCGATAAATACCTTTTCCCCTAAAATGATATTTGGCCGCCACGGGTGGGAACAGTACAGTGTCGAACACCTCCCCATGCTGATCTACCAAAGTCGCGAAGTGCATTTGTTTGCCAGTATGGGTACTGGTGTTTTTTACGGTGACGAGATACCCATAAATATCGATATGCTTGTTTAAATAGCGGGAAAGGTCCCGTTGTCCATTGTTGTTTTTGGGTGCTTCTTCCAACAAATCAAATGGACTGCAGAGACAGAAACCCAAGAGTTCCAATTGATCAAAGGCGGTTTCCTGGTGTGTGGTGTACAGTTTGGGAATCTTGAACTTTTGATGACGGGGCGGGAACAGTTTTGGATGTTCCAAACGGTCGTTTTTGGAGAGCATCAAATGGGCTTTCCAGAGCAATTTGTGCTTGTTGATGCCCGTAAACCGGAAGGCATCAATACGAATAAGGATGGAAAGTTGCTCCACGGAAATAATGACCCGATCCAAGAAATCTTCCAAAGAGGTAAAATTCCCATCCACATTTCGCTCCTTGATGATACGTTCCATGACCCTGCTTTCCAAATCGCGGAGGTACATCATTCCCAAATAAATATGGGTGTCATAAATACGGTTGACCGCATCGCTATTGTTGATACAAGGGGCATGGATGGTGGCACCGATCATTCGGGCGTCGTGGATGTAAAATTCGGAACGATAGAACCCCCCTCCATTATTGAGCACGGCCACCATATATTCCAAGGGATAGTAGGCACGTAAAAAAAGACTTTGATAGCTCTCCACGGCATAAGAGGCAGAGTGCCCCTTGGCAAAAGCATAACCTGCAAAACTGGCCACTTGGTTCCAAATCTCAAAGATGATGGTGTCGGCATAGCCCTTTTTTCTACAGTTGGAAATGAATTTGTCCTTTACTTTCTGAAATTCTTCCCGTGACCGGAATTTCCCACTCATTCCCCTACGGAGTACATCGGCCTCACCCAAATCCAGGTCCGCAAAATGGTGGGCCACTTTGATCACATCTTCTTGATATACCATTACCCCATAAGTGTCCGGCATAATATCCAACATCACAGGATGTGCTTTTTCTTCCGCCCGCCCCTCATTACGGTGCCGGAGGATGTATTCCCGCATCATACCACTTTTGGCCACGCCGGGGCGAATGATGGAACTGGCGGCCACCAATCCCAGATAATTGTCCACTTCCAGTTTTTTCAGGAGCATACGCATGGCAGGCGATTCCACATAAAAACACCCCATACACTGTGCGGTCTTAATCAGGTTGTTTATGGTGCGGTCCTTTTTAAAACTTTGGATATCGTGGATGTCAATCTCTTTAAATTTTTCAGGTTGATTGTAAGCCACAATTTCCAAGGCTTCTTTGATCTTGCCCAATCCGCGTTGCCCTAAAATGTCGAATTTGTACAATCCCACATCCTCGGCAATAACCATATCGTATTGTGTAGTGGGAAATCCCTTGGGAGGCAAATGGGTGGCCGAAAACCAGTGCAAAGGCTTTTCACTGATCAGGATGCCCCCTGCGTGGATACTCAAATAATTGGGCTTGTTTTTTAGGAGTCTTCCATATTTTAGAACAAGTTTGGACATGCTGTCCAACTTGTTGGGGTTATATCTGCCCGTGACCAAGAAATCGATTTCTTGTTTGGGCAACCCAAAGACTTTCCCCAATTCCCGGATAACACCTCGCTCTTTGAAAGTAACATAGGTGCCCAACAGTGCTACATGGTCAAAACGGTCAAAAATATATTGGGTCATGGCCGGTCTGTCCCGCCAAGAAAAATCGATATCAAAATCGGGTGGATTGGCTCTATATAAGTTGATGAAGCGCTCAAAATAAAGATCTAGTTCCATGGGGTCCACATCGGTGATCCGAAGGAGATAAGCCACAATGCTGTTGGCGCCGCTACCCCGACCCACGTAATAAAATCCTCTGCTACGGGCTTCGGAGACGATATCCCAATTGATCAAAAAGTAAGAGACAAAGCCCATTTTTTTAATAAGATGGAGCTCTTTATCCAATCGATTTTGGATGGAGGTGTTCACTTTTGCATAGCGATAGGGGAGGCCTTCAAGACACAGTTTTTCGATGAGTTTTTCATCGGCTTCCACACTATCCAGATAACTGTTGAGGTTTTGGGGTTTTCGTCCTTTGGAAAAGTCAAAATGGATGCTGCAACGATTCAATAGCTTTTCTGTGTTTTCCAAAATGAAGGGGTATTCGGAAAAGGCGGCTGCCAAGTTTTGAATGGGAAACATTTTTTCCCCTTCGTCGGCCTCTTCCTCTTGGGAGAGTTTACTCAAGAGTACATTATTGTCGATGGCCCTGAGCAAACGATGGGCATTAAAATCGGCCTTGTTCCTAAAAGTAACGGGTTGCTGCACCACCAATTTCTTTTTGAGTTTGACCAATCTTGAAAAAGGCAACCGCCTTAAATCCTGAATGGAGACCCCAATAAATTCATGTTCCACAAAATTTTCCAGCTCGTTAAGCAGTACTTGTTCAAAGGGATAAATGACGAACACATTTTTAAAGGCTGGAGCCTTGACAGGGATTTCCAATTCGTTATGGAGATGGTGGGATAGAAAGTCATTCAGCTCCAAATAGCCTTCATTGTTCTGGGCAATTCCCAGAAAACAGGGTTGCACCCCATTCCTAAAATCGATGCCCAAAAGAGGGGTTATTCCATATTCTGGGGCCTTTCTCACAAAATTCAATCCTGCAGAGGTGTTGTTGATATCCGTTAATACCAAACGAGTGACATGGTTTTGTTGGGCAAGTTCCAAGAGTTCCAACTCCGAGAAAGTACCGTAGCGCATGCTGTAATATGTATGACAGTTTAAGTACAATGTTCAATTACCAATAATCAGTTTTTAATTTTTAGTTTTTCATGTTGAATTGTGGATGGATGTTCATTCAAAATTTAGAATCCAACATTCAACCTTTTGCCAAGCTCCAAATCCCAAATTCCAACAATCGAGTGATCGAACTGTCGAAAAATTTTCGATTTTCGATTTTTCATTTTTATTGCCCATTGCCCATTGCCCATTGCCCATTGCCCATTGCCCATTGCCCATTGCCCATTGCCCATTGCCCATTGCCCATTGATGATTGTTCACTGTTTTCTATGAGCCAACACCACAGGGGGCTCCCCGTTGAAGGGGTTATGCATGCTGCCGATAGTTTTTGCGCCCATGGCGGAGGCCCGCAACACACTTCTACTTCCAAATCTTTTCCGAACATAATCCATGGCCTGATATAGATTCAAAGCCTCTTCGGTATCCTCAAAAAGATTGATTTGGTAATTGCCCGATACCAAATGGCTAAACCGAATGCCCACCAAGCGTACCAGCATTCTTTTATTGTACAGGGTGTTGAACAATTCCAAAATCTTGGGGATGAGAATATGGTCTGCACTGGTGTAGGGAATCCGTAGTTGTTTGGAGTAGGTGTTAAAATCGGAATAGCGGATTTTCACCGCAATACAAGCGGTCAATTTATCCCCTCGACGCAATTGAAAAGCCAAATTTTCAGTCATGGCGAGTAAAATGCCCTTGAGTTTGGTAACGTTAATGGTATCCCGGTCAAAAGTGCGTTCGGTGGAAATGGACTTCCGGTCATGAAAAGGAATTACGGGGCTGTTGTCCATACCGTTGGCCCGTTTCCAAATAACCCTTCCATTAGCGCCTAGGACCCGTTGCATAATGTCCATGGGCATTTCCTGAACGGTCTTTACTTTCCGAATGCCCAAGTTCCTTAAGGTTTGGTAGGTTTTATCGCCCACCATGGGTATTTTTTTGATGGAAAGCGGGGCCAAAAAGGGCTTTTCCAACCCAAAATCGATTTTAAGCTGGTTATTGGGCTTGGCCTCGTTGGTGGCCACTTTGGAAACCACTTTGTTCACGGAAAGCCCAAAGGAGATGGGCAATCCCGTTTCCCGTATGATTTTTTTGCGCATTTCCGAAGCGTACTTGTAGCAGCCAAAAAAACGATCCATTCCCGAGAGGTCGGCATAGAATTCATCGATGCTCGATTTTTCAAAAAGGGGCACGTGTTCCTTAATGATTTCGGTAACCACATCGGAATATTTACTGTAAGTTCCTGCATTGCCCCGGATCACGGTTGCTTCCGGACAGAGTTCTTTGGCCATTTTCATGGGCATACCGGAGTGTACACCAAATCCGCGTGTCTCGTAACTACATGCCGCTACCACACCACGATCACTGGTGCCGCCTACCAATAAGGGCTTATTTTTCAGCTCTGTATTGATAATACGCTCTACGGACACATAAAATGTATCCAGATCCATGTGTAAAATGGTCTTTTTCATTGTTTAGTTGAGGGAAGGCTAAATTATGGAATAATTCCTATAAAATGGAAATAATCCAAATAATTCAATTTGAAAAACGTGAGGAAAGGAAATGTGAAGTTTTGGGAACTATTTTATTTGAATAGATCCGAATGACTGCCAATACGGACGAGCTTGATAACCTTGGGGGATTCAATTTGTATCCAGATAATTAGTAAATCGGGTTTAATATGGCATTCCCAATTATCGCTATATCTGCCGGAAAGCTTGTGGGGTTTAATTTTTTGGGGAATACCTTTGACTCCCTTTAGCTGTAGTGCCTTGAGTACTGCTGTAGTTAATTTAAAATCCTTTTCGTTGTTCTTTACCTTTTTTAAATCCTTTTTAAATTGGGTCGTAGGGACTAATTGGTACATGGATATATTGGTGGTTAAAGCTCGTCCAAGAACTTGCCCAAATCATCAATAGGAGCTAGGTTATCACTGTTCCTGGCCTCTTCAATGGCAGATTTGGTTTCTTCATTGGGTATATTCCCAACATCATTGTACAATAAAAACTCAATATAATTATTGAGACTTCTTCTTTGTGCTTTTGCTTTCGCCCGAACAAGTTCAATCAATTCCTCATCAAAGCGGAGGGCAACCTGTTTTGTTTTCATTATATCCTGGATTGAGGTATGCCACAAAGCTAATGTATATCATTATGATATACAAATGATATATAAGTGATAAAAAATATATGTGGATACAGTCCATCTGTTTTCTGTTCTATACAAGTGATATATCGTTAGGGGGATTAAAATCTGTGCCGTTATTCAAAAATCATTCCTATCTTTGCCGTGTTGTGTTGGATTTCAATCTGTAATAAGATTGGAATCAGGTTGAGGTATCAACGTGATGCCCGCCAATGAAAGGCTTTCCATTTGGAAGGCTTTTTTTGTTAGTGAAGCTCAATTTTGGAAAGGTCATGTGCCGCATCCGAAATTGTTAGCTGAGCTAATTCCGCCAAAAAGGCGGAATCCCTTTAATCGTATTGGTAGTATAGTAATCTATAGTTGAGTTAATACCGCCAACCGAGCAAAACCTTCTAATCCAAAAAGAAAAATACCGTTTAGGGAAACAACAAATGGGCAATGTGGTGCACCAGCGAAGCGGCAAGTTTGGCAGTTTGCCCATCCACATCATATTTTGGGTTCATTTCTGCCAAGTCCACACTGATTAATTTTCCCGATGCAATAATCGTCTTTAAGCACTCCAACACAATTTGTGGGGTAAAGCCCATAGGGGAGGGAGCACTTACGCCTGGCGCATAGGCCGAGGAAAACCCATCTAAATCAATGGTTACATATGCGTTATCCACCGTCTTTATAAAGGCATTGATCCATGTATTGATTTCATCCAGAAACTGGATTTGAAATGTATCCGAGAGTATAAAATTGACATCAAGTTCCTTGGCTGTTTGAAAAAGATTGCGGTCGTTGGCATCTTTTCGGATACCTAGACAGAGGTAGTTGAATTTGATGTTTTCCTTTTTGCACTCCATGGCAATTTGATAAAATGGAGTGCCCGAATTGTTGTTCTGGGTGTTCTGCCGAAGATCAAAGTGCGCGTCAAAATTAATGATGCCAATGGTTTGCCCTTCTTTTTTCGAACCAAGATGGGTTTTTATTCCATGATAATGTCCATAGGCCACATCGTGCCCTCCGCCCAAGACAATGGGAAACTGTTTTTTATCCAATAGGGAGGTTACCCCCAGACTTAGCGCTTGTTGGGATGCTTCCATATCCCCATCAGAACAAGTGATATTCCCCGCATCGTACAACTGAACCGTGCTCGGCAGATGGTTGGGCATTTTCGCCAAGCTGTTTTTTATGACATCGGGGCCTTTTACCGCCCCAACCCGACCTTGGTTTCGCTTTACGCCCTCGTCACAAGCATAGCCTAAAAGCGCAATGGACTTTTTAGGTGGTTCGGGAATTTCATCCAGAGGTACGCACTTCACTTTTTCGTGAAGATAGAGGCTTTTATTACTGATACGCCCCTGCCAATTGTCCTTTTTAGGTGCACTGTAGTGTTTCATGGGTTGCAATAGCTAGTTGACAATCATTGGCTTCGTTTAAAGACTTCCTGTTTTTCTAAATTTTTGACACAAATTTTCACCAAAGTTCTCGAATTTATTCAAGTTTTTTAAGCAATGGCCTAGCAAAATAAGAGCTGGATTTAAAGCCCTAAATAAAGTTCAACAAAACAATCCAAGGTATGCTGTATGAATCCGTGAAATTCGTGTCTGAACATAATAAAGAACCACTTTTTCAAAAAGTTTAAATCATCTCATTAGGCATCAAAAAGATGGTCCAAAATATCGGTTTCTACCAAATTGGGCAAGGTAACCTTCAAATTAGGTGTGCGTTCCATTTCGCGTTTAATGGCAAAAAGGGCTTCCTTGTTCCGTGCCCAACTTCTTCGGGAAATTCCATTGTTTACATCATAAAACAACATGCTCTGCAGCCTCCTCGAAGCTTCTTTGGAGCCATCCAACACCATTCCAAAGCCACCGTTCATTACTTCGCCCCATCCTACACCTCCGCCGTTGTGGATGGAAACCCAGGTAGCACCTCGAAAACTATCGCCAATCACGTTGTGTATGGCCATATCCGCGGTAAACTTACTCCCGTCGTAAATGTTGCTGGTCTCCCGAAACGGGGAATCGGTACCACTTACATCGTGGTGATCTCTGCCCAGCACAACCGGAGCAGTGATATCACCATTGGCAATGGCTTGGTTAAAAGCCTCCGCAATTTTGGCCCTGCCTTCAGCATCCGCATATAAGATTCGCGCTTGTGAACCCACCACCAATCTATTTTGCTTTGCTTCTTCAATCCACTTGATATTGTCCTGCATCTGCTGTTGGATTTCCTCTGGAGCTTTCGCCTTGATTTGTTTCATGACTTCTAGGGCGATGGCATCCGTTTTTTGCAGATCGGATGGATTTCCAGAAGTGCACACCCATCGGAATGGACCAAAACCGTAATCAAAACACATGGGTCCCAAAATATCCTGTACATAGGAAGGATATCTGAAATCAATATTATTTTGGGCCATTACATCGCCACCGGCACGGGAAACCTCCAATAAAAAGGCATTTCCATAATCGAAAAAATAGGTTCCTTTTTTTGTGTGCTTGTTGATGGCATTGATTTGCCTTCGTAAGGATTCCTGTACTTTTTCCTTAAACGCGGAAGGATTTTCTGCCATAAGCGCATTGGCTTCTTCAAAGGATAATCCTGCTGGGTAATATCCCCCTGCCCACGGATTGTGCAGGGAAGTCTGGTCCGATCCGAGATGCACAAAAATTCCTGCCTCAAGAAATTGCTCCCAGACGTCCACCACATTTCCGATATATCCCAGGGAAACAACTTCATTTTGGGCAATGGCTTTTTTAGTACGTTCGACCAACGCTGATATATTGGTCCAAAGTTCGTCGACCCAACCTTGTTCATGTCTCTTTTTTGCGGCTTCGGGGTTTACCTCGGCACAAACGGTGATACAGCTGGCAATATTCCCCGCCTTTGGTTGGGCACCGCTCATACCTCCCAGTCCGGCTGTAAGGAATACTTTTCCTTCCGGATTTTCTCCTTTTTGGAGTACTTTCCTAAATGCGTTCATCACGGTTATCGCAGTTCCGTGTACAATGCCCTGCGGACCGATGTACATATAGGAACCAGCGGTCATTTGCCCATATTGGGTGACCCCCAAGGCGTTGAATTTTTCCCAGTCATCGGGTTGGGAGTAGTTGGGAATCATCATTCCATTGGTCACCACCACCCGTGGAGCTTCCGCTGGGGAAGGAAACAATCCCATGGGGTGGCCAGAATACATGTGCAGGGTCTGTTCCTCGGTCATTTCGGCCAAATACTTCATGGTCAACAGGTATTGTGCCCAATTTTGGAAAACGGCCCCATTGCCCCCGTAGGTGATCAATTCTTCAGGATGTTGCGCTACGGCAGGGTCCAGGTTGTTCTGGATCATTAACATGATGGCCGCAGCTTGTTTGGATTTGGCTGGGTAATCCGAAATGGGTCGGGCATACATTTTATAATCCGGTTTAAACCGGTGCATATATATCCGACCGAATGTCTTGAGCTCTTCGGAAAATTCCGTTGCCAATGCTCTATGCCATGCCACCGGAAAGTAGCGCAAGGCATTTTGAACTGCCAATTTCTTTTCTTCCAGGGATAGCATATCCTTCCGTTTGGGTGCGCGGTTACCTCCGGTTGGATAGGGCCTAGCTGGAGGAAGTTGCGCAGGGATACCTTGAAGGATCTGTGACTTGAATTCTTGAAGTTCCATATTAATTGCTTTCAAAAACGTTTTTACCGGCTTTCCAGACCGAGCTTGGTTTTAATTGTCCTTGATGATAGGTGATCTCTTGATAATTGTTTGTTGGGAACAGCACAAAATCGGCCTGCATTCCAGGATAAAGACTTCCACGGTCCGAAAGATTTAAGGCAGCGGCAGCCCTAAAAGTGATTCCCGCCAGGATTTCGGTATTGGACAATTTTTCAAAAGTTCCTAAAATACTTGCCTGGGTGAGCAGGTCGCCCATTGGTGCCGAGCCCGGATTGTGGTCACTGGCAATGGCCAAAGCCCCGCCGGCATCCAAGAGTTTTCTTGCCGGAGTAAAATCGCATCCCAATCCCAATGAAGCCCCTGGTAAAGCAGTGGCAATCACCTTGCTATTGGCCAACAGCTGGATTTCTTTTTCGGTACTGGCTTCCAAATGGTCGGCACTTATGGCACCAAATTTTACCGCTACTTCGCTGCCGCTGGTGGTAAATTGGTCGGCATGTACTGTAATATCAAATCCCATTTCCTTGGCTTTTGCAAAATAGGGCTCTATTTCTGTTGCGGAAAATGCACTGTCTTCGATAAAGGCATCGACCCGATTGGTGAGTCCTTCGGATTTTAGGACAGGAAACAGCTTTGTGATGATTTCATCTAGGTAGCTGCCTTCTCCTTGCCAATCCTTGGGTTTTATGTGGGCCGCCAAACAGGTAGTCACCAAATCAACAGAAGTTTTATCATTGGCACTCTTAATGGCCCGAAGCATTTTCAGCTCCTCGTCCACAGAAAGTCCATAACCACTTTTTACTTCGATGGTGGTAATCCCATTTTTCAAGTGTGTTTCACTTCGCGTAATAATCCCTGCTTCCAATTCGGATTGGGATGCTTTTCGGGTTTGGGTAACGGTGTCCCAAATGCCTCCTCCTGCCTTGGCGATTTCCAAATAGGAAACCCCTGCATTTCGCAAGGCATAGTCCCTGGCGCGGGAGCCTCCAAAACAGATATGGGTATGCGCATCCACAAATCCGGGTAAGCAAACATGCTGCCCTTCAATGTGATGAACCTCGACTTCCGAAGATATTAGATCTTCAAAAACGCCGATCTTTTCAATTTTTCCTTCGGAAATCAATAGCCCTCCGTTTTCAATAATGGGTAGTTCCGAATCCTTCAAACTGCCTTTTAAGGGCAAATTGCTCATAGGGAGTAGTTGGGCAAACGGGCCAATTAGTATAGATTTCTCCATGGGATCAATAGGTTTCAAATTCAACTTGATGGGGAGTGTTCCATTGCAATTTTTTATCGGCCATAACCTGTTCGACCAGGGCAATGATCTCCCCTTTTTGGATCATTTCGATTCCCTTTTCAATATCATCGGCAAAAACACGGTCGCTATCGGCAAAGGAAACCTGGGTTCGAATGAATTTATAGATTTCATCCAGTAAAACACCAGATTTTAAAGGTTTTCTGTACTCAAAAGCTTGAGCAGCGGTCAAAAGTTCTATGGACAGGATTTTTTCCACATTTTCAATAATGCGAAGTGCCTTACGACCACTTATAGAGCCCATGCTCACATGATCTTCCTGCCCCAACGAAGTTGGAATACTGTCGGCGCTTGCCGGGAAGCACAAACTTTTGTTCTCACTAGCCAGGGCGGCCGAAGTGTATTGGAGGATCATATAACCCGAGTTGATCCCAGTGTCTTCCATTAACAATTTGGGCACCCCTGGGCTGTTTCCCTCCAAGGCAAGGTATATTCTTCGATCAGAGATATTGCCAAGTTCTGACGAGGCCAAGGCGGCATAATCCAGGGCCATGGCCAAAGGTTGACCGTGGAAATTACCCCCGCTTATGGTGAGCTCATCATTTATGATGACCGGGTTGTCCGTCACGGAATTTAATTCAGTTTCCAAAAGCTCCTTTAAATGGAGCCAGGCATTTCTGGATGCGCCATGTACTTGGGGAATACATCGGAGCGAGTAAGGGTCTTGCACCCGCTCACAGTCGATATGATCTTCGAGAATTTCTGAGCCTTGAACAAGGGTTCGTATTCTCGCAGCCACATGCTGATTGCCCTTAAACGGACGCAAGGCATGCAATTCCTCAAAGAAGGGTTTTATGGAACCTTGCAATCCCTCCAGCATCATCGCACCGATAATATCGGCTTGTCTTAGGGCATACTGCATTTTTTGAACAACAAGAACGGCATGGGCCGCAATAAACTGGGTGCCGTTGATCAAGGCCAAACCTTCTTTTGGGCCAAGTTCCAATGCTTGCAATCCGGTTTTTTGGAACAGCTCTTTGGTAGCAATGGTCTTCCCTTCAAAGTCTACCTTGCCCAATCCGATTAGAGGGAGAAATAGATGGGAGAGTGGTGCTAAATCCCCAGATGCCCCCACGGAACCTTGGGATGGTACAACAGGAATAGCATCGTTTTCCAAATGCCACAACATCCGTTCAATGGTAGTGACCGCAATTCCTGAAAACCCCTTGGCCAATGCATGGATTTTTAGAATCAGCATAATCTTGGATAACCTCTTGGAAATGGGTTCGCCCACCCCCACACTATGACTCTGTAGGATATTGGATTGTAGGATTTTGGTATCCTCTTTGGAAATTTTGGTGTTGCACAAGGGACCAAATCCCGTATTGATGCCATAAACAATGTCCCCTCTTTCCACAATACGTTGTACTCGAAGACTGCTCGCCTTTATTTTTTCAAAGCAGGGCCCGGAGACCACACCTCGGATATCTCCTTTGGCAATGTCCAAAGCTACACCTGCGGTTAGATGGTCTTCGCCAAAATGAAATGTTTTGGGTTGTTGCATGCGAATAATTTTAGTAGATAAAGGTAAAATTCATGTTTAATAATTACCAATACTTATTTTTGTAATAATCAATAAGTATGAATTATCAAATTGAACTCAGACATTTTATCTATTTTTTGGCGGTAGCCGAGGAACTCCACTATCGGAAGGCTGCGGAAAAGCTATTTATTTCCCAACCCGGATTAAGTACCCAAATCAAACAGATGGAAGAGATTTTACAGACCCAACTTTTTGTCCGCGATAAGAAAAAGGTAAGCCTGACGCCAGCAGGGGAATTTTTAAAAGGGGAAGTGGAATTTGTGCTCAACCATTTGGAACAGACCAAGAAACAATTGAAACTTATCGGCAAGGGGCATTTGGGAGAAGTACGCATTGGATTTTTGGGTTCTGCGATGCAAAATGTGGTGCCCAATTTGCTATTGGACCTCAAACATAAATACCCATTGATCCATTCGAGTTTGGAAGAGTTATCCAACCGTGCCCAAATTAATGCCATTTTGCACGACCGACTTGACTTGGGCTTTGTACGGTTGGCAAGAGTTCCCAAGGGGCTCATATTAAAGCCTGTTTTTGAGGATACATTTTCCCTGGTTCTTCCTGAGGACCACCCATTGGATGCTAAAACCTTTAAAGGGATGAAACAAGCGGCCGGAGATGATTTTATCTTGTTTTCGCAGGACTATAGTCCTTTGTATTATGATACGGTTTTAAGTATTTGCGAAGATGCCGGATTTACACCGAGGGTTTCCCATAAATCGGTTCATGCCCAAACCATTTTTAAGTTGGTCGAAAACAAATTGGGTATTGCCATTGTCCCAACAGCTTTGCAATACGGCTTTCAAATGAAGGTGAAGTTCATCGAGTTGAAACGCATCAAACAACGGGCGGTACTTTCCATGGTATGGAAAGAGGACAACAGAAATCCCGCGCTTCAAAATTGCATGGAATTGCTCTTAAAAATGTAGTGACGGAGGGAGCAAGGCTTATCTTTGGAACCATATAGTGTGTATTATGATTTTTGATATTATAAAAAATAGACGCAGCATCTTTCCTGCGCAATACAATGACAAACCTATTTCTAAAGAGACCGTCCAAAAAATTTTAGAGGCAGCAAATTGGGCACCCACACATAAAAAAACAGAACCGTGGCGGTTTAAAGTTTTTATGAACGGGAAGCAAGCGGAATTGGGTAGGTTTCTTTCAGAGAAATATCAGGAAGTAGACCCAAAACCAAAACAGGTCAAGATTAAAAAACTACAGGAAAACCCAGCACGTTCCGCTGCGGTTATCGCCATATGTATGCAACGCGATCCCAATGAGAGCATTCCCGAATGGGAAGAAGTGGCTGCTACGGCTATGGCGGTACAGAACATGTGGTTGTGCAGCGCAGCACTGGGAATAGGTTGCTACTGGAGTTCTCCGGGCCTCATTAAATACATGGACGAATTTTTGGAATTCAAGGAGGGTGAAAAGTGTTTGGGCTTTTTTTATATGGGCCATTACGATGAGGAACCGCCCTTGGTGAAACGCAGACCGATAGGGGAAAAGGTGGAGTGGTTGGATTGAGTATTGTTTTGCCATTCGAACAAAGGCTGGAATCCATATTCGGTTTGACACGAATTGCTCGAATTTCACAAAATGGTATTCAAGCAATATTAAAAAGGATTCAATTCAGCAGCGTACTTTACGGCAACAATAATAAAGAAAACCAGATATCCGGCCGTTAGTACAAACTTCATAAAGGTTCCGGTCAAAAACCCAATAAAAGATCCAAAAGCGGCCTTCATGGCTGTTTTTTGGTCGGCCTTATTGATAAGTTCCCCTACCAAGGCTCCCACAAACGGCCAAATGATGATACCAAACGGCCCAAATACGGGAAAAATTATCGCCACCAGCAAACCAACTATGGTTCCCCACATTCCGGCTTTGCTACCTCCAAATTTTTTGGTGCCCGCTGCGGGTATAACGTAATCCATTACGGTTACACCCAAGGCAAGAACAAGGGTACCTCCCAAAATCCACCAATTATCAGGAACTGCCTTGGTCATATATAGTAGTAACAATCCAATCCAACTTATCGGCGGGCCCGGTAACACGGGGAGAAAGCTTCCCAATATCCCGACAAGCATTAGAATGAATCCCAAAATAAGCAACGCGATGTCCATACGGTCTTTTGGATATGAGACAAATATACCGCCTAATTGTTACAGCGTTGGAAGTGAAATCCAATTTATTTTAACTAAAAAATTAGTTTAAACTAAATATTTAGTTATATTTGCTTCGAGTAGAACTAAAAACTTAGTTGAATCATATGAAGCAGTTGACAAAAGCAGAAGAGGAGGTGATGCAGTTGCTTTGGGAATTGGAAAAATGCAATGTGGCCGCCATCATTGATAAATTACCGGAACCCAAACCTGCCTACAATACGGTATCCACTATCGTACGCATATTGGAGGACAAAGGGTTTGTGGACCATGAAAAGGTGGGTAAGGGGCACCTTTATTATCCCTTGATCAAAAAATCGGATTACAGCAATCAAAGCATCAATAAATTGGTGGATGGGTATTTCCAAGGATCTTTTAAAAGCATGGTTTCTTTTTTTATGAAGAAGAATGATATCGGCCTTACCGAATTGGAAAGTATAATGAAACAAATTAAAGAAGAGGAAGAATGATTCAGTACGTGCTAGAGAGTTTAGTATATCAGTTGGTCTTTCTATTGACCTATGACCTTTTGTTGAAGAAAGAAACGTTTTTTAAATGGAACAGGATTTATCTCCTTGTGTCCTTTATTTTGTCCTTGACCTTGCCATGGATTAAGGTTGATGCCTTAAAAACAACCGTGGCTGAGGAATCCCTGGCCTATCCCTTGGTTGCCTGGAAATTGGATGAGGTAGTGCTGACAGCCGAGTCTGGAGTCACTCAATATTTCGGAGTGCTTTCTTGGGAACTGTGGGCATATGTCCTTGGGGTTTTAGCGATGAGTTGCTGGTTTGGATATAAGCTCTTTCAAATTTTTAAACTGAAACGCACGGGAAGCAAGTACCCTTTAAATGGGTATACAAGAATTGATGTGCCCCAGAGCCAAACCGCTTTCTCCTTTTTTCACTGGGTTTTTATAGGAGAGGACATAGTGCCGGATAAACAGGAGCAGATCATTGCCCACGAACGGGTCCATATAAAGCAGCGGCACAGTTTGGATCTTCTGTTTTTTGAACTTATGCGCATTGGCATGTGGTTCAACCCGCTGGTCTATATCTATCAGAACAGGATTTCAGAATTGCACGAATTTATGGCCGACGCTGTTGTGGCCAAAGCAGATAGGCGGTCACAATACCAGTCTATGTTATCTGAAGTTTTTCAGACACAGCAAGTTAGTTTCATCAATCAATTTTTTAAAGAATCATTAATCAAAAAACGAATAGTCATGTTAACAAAGGAAGAATCAAAAGCGATACATCAATTGAAATATGGGCTGTTACTGCCCTTGGTATTGGGCATGTTGGTTTACACTTCGTGCGAGACCGAAGGCGATGAACAAATTCCCGCTTTGGAAGAAAATACGTTGGATGATGCCGTGGTTGTTGGGTATTCTGCAGATGGGGATGGCGCCAGTTTTATGGAATTCAATGTAGAGGATTTAAATAATATGTCCTCGGAAGAAAGAAGCCAACAGGATAAATTGTTGGCTGAATTATCAGCTTCCAATACTTCTACGACCGTGTATATAAAAGATAAGGTTGGGAATTCGATTGAGCTGACTATCAAAGAAGGCGCGATTTTCAGCATGTCGGTGAACAAACAACCAGGAGGCAGCACACTTAACCTGATAGAGGAGGATGTTGCTGTGCCTTTTGCCGTGGTAGAGGAGACCCCAATTTTTCCAGGTTGTGAAAATGTTTCGGATAAGAGTGATTGTTTTATGCAAAGTATACAACGACATATCCGCAAAAACTTTAGATATCCCCAAGAAGCCCAAGAAAAGGGAATTCAAGGTAGGGTCAACGTTATTTTTAAGATAAGTACAGAGGGAGATATTATTGGTCTCCGAATGCGAGGTCCTCATAAACTATTGGAGGATGAAGCAGCAAGGATTATTGGACTTTTGCCCAAAATGCAACCCGGTAAACAAAAAGGGCATGCGGTAGAAGTGCCATTTAGTATACCTATAACGTTTAAACTGCAATAGTGATAAAGTCAAGTATTGTAATATTATTTTGGTTGTTTGCAATCAAAGCCGGGGCCCAGTCTCCGGCTTTTACCATTGCGGACAGTCTTTACCAATTGGGAAATTACGTTGAGGCGATAAACGCGTATGCAAAGGAAGGAAATGAAAAGTCTAGCCTTCAGATTGCCCGGGCCTATACCGCTATTGGGAATAACGAAAAAGCCATTGCCCAGTATTTGGATATCATCGACAAAAACCCAAATCAAGTTTTGGCCAAGTTTGAATTGGGAAAGCTCCATGCCAAAACCAAAAAATGGGAAAAGGCCCAATTAGTATTTGAAAACCTCACCGTCGCCGGTACCGAAAATCCTGAATTCTACTATTATTTGGGAAGCGCACTACAAAAAAAAGGGGACTCTAAAAATGGAAATGAAGCCTTAAAAAAAGCAGTGGAGTTGGATAGTACCCATTTGAGGAGCATCTACCTTTTGGGTAAATTTTATGTCGGCGCGGAATTGCCTTCCATGGCACATGAAATATTGGACTTGGGGTTGAGATCCGCCCCTAGTGACCCGGCACTGATCAATCTAAAGGCGTTGACCTATTTTAACAATGGCAATTTTGTTGAGGCCATCACCTTGTTTGAACGTTTGTTGGAAATGGGGGAATTCCAACCTTTTATCTTTAAAAAGTTGGGCTATGCCTATTTTAAGAATTGGGAATTTGATAAGGCCAAAAAGAACTATAGAAGTCTCGAACAAATCCCAAATTTTGAAGCCGATGCATATTTTGGGTTGGGGGAGGTTTACCTGATGGAAAAGCAATTGGATAGCTCCAAGATATTTTTTAAGAAATCCATTGAGGAAAGAAGGTATGTCTTTGATGAGGAATATAAGAACTTGGGGCGCATTGCCCGATTACAGAACCGACTAAAGGAATCGTTGGACTATTACACCAAGGCTTGGGAGGAAAACAAGGCGGATTTTTTCAGTTATTACCAAGTCTGCATTATGGCCGATGAATACTATAAAGACCCAGAAACAAAGCTTCGCAATTATCAAAAATTCTTGGATGATTTTGATAGGGCTCCATCTTTTTTAAGGCAAAGGGTCAAAAAACGGGTTTCGGAGCTCAAAGAGGAAATGCACTTTGCCAAAAAATAATTGACCTAAAAATCGTAATTTCAGCCAAATTCATGGGGCTGTATGCGCAAGTGTTTTGCATTATTGTTTTTGGTGGTTTTGACGTCTTGCCAATTGTTTTTGTCCAAGGAGGAAAAGACGGATAAAATTGTGCACGACGAACTTCAGGCCATTGATTGGAACAATGTTGAGAAGTACCCATTATTTGTTGGGGAATGCGATGAAATGGCTTCCAAGGATGCTCAAAGAGAGTGTTTTCAGACCGTGCTATTGCGTTATTTCACCGAAGCCATGGCCGACCTTCAGTTCCAAGTGAAACAGGACCTCCATGATACTATTTACGTCGATTTCAAGATTGATCAACACGGTTTTATTTTGATATCGAACATTGAAGAAAGCACAAACGTTCTCAATGAAATTGAGAACTTCAATGCATTGGTTTCCGAACGATTGAACGATCTAACCACCGTAAAGGCCGCCAACTACAGAGGAATACCGGTTAATATGCGTATAAGATTACCCATCGTTTTAAATACCCAGTAATATTGGCAACAGAAAAAATCATTTTAGGCATAGACCCCGGCACCACGATAATGGGATTTGGTATTATTAAGGTGGTGAACAAGAAAATGGAGTTTATCCAAATGAACGAACTCCTGCTTAAAAAATACAACGACCCCTATACTAAGCTAAAGCTCATTTTTGAGCGAACCCTGGAACTTATCGATACCTATCACCCTGATGAAATTGCCATCGAGGCTCCCTTCTTTGGGAAAAATGTGCAGTCCATGCTAAAATTGGGAAGGGCACAAGGGGTGGCCATGGCAGCTGGACTTTCCCGTCAGATACCCATAACGGAGTATATGCCCAAAAAAATAAAGATGGCGATCACAGGAAATGGAAATGCCAGCAAGGAGCAGGTGGCCAAAATGCTTCAGGGAATGCTCAATTTGAAAACCTTGCCCAAGAATTTGGACAGTACGGACGGCCTTGCTGCAGCGGTTTGCCACTTCTACAATGAAGGCAGGATGGAGATTGGGAAAAATTACACGGGCTGGGAGGCATTTGTAAAACATAATCCGAAGAAAATTAATTGACATTGGACAGTTAACAATGAGCAATTAGCAATGAACAATTATCAATAATGAAATGTTGAGTTAGCTACCCCAAATTTTTTAAACCTACTATTATGTAAAAAGAAAACCCCTTGTTTAGGAAGTCCTATGACTTTGCCTTAAGAGTTGTGGAGATTTGCAAACGAATCCACAAAGAGAAAAAGGAATTTGTTTTATCCAAACAGTTGCTTCGTTCAGGAACCTCAATTGGAGCGAACATAGCGGAAGCCAATGGGGCCATATCAAAAGCTGACTTTTCTGCCAAAATATCGATTTCATACAAGGAGAGTTTGGAAGCGAAATACTGGCTATCAATATTAAAGGACTCGGATTATCTGGACCAAAAAGAAGCAAACAAGTTAATTGTTGGAGCCGATGAACTTTCGAGAATAATGTTTGCTATTCTAAAGACCACTCGGATAGCTAAATAATCCATTGTAAATTGGCAATTGGTAATTGTACGTAGGTATGTCCGGAGTATACATTCACATCCCCTTTTGCAAACAGGCTTGCCATTATTGTGATTTTCATTTTTCCACCCAAATGGGGAAAAAAGTGCAAATGCTCGAAGCCCTTCAAATGGAGCTTGCATTGCGCAAGGAAGAATTACAGCAGATAGAGGTGGAGACCGTCTACTTAGGAGGCGGAACACCTTCGGTTTTGGAAGTGGCTGAAATCGAAAAATTAATTCAAACCGTTTACGATCATTACCAGGTTTCCGAAGATCCCGAAATTACTTTAGAGGCCAACCCGGACGATTTGGTGTCGGTTGGGGCGCAGTCAGGAACCATTTTTATGGATTATCGCAAAGCTGGAATAAATCGCTTGAGCATCGGTATCCAGTCCTTTTACGATGAAGATTTAACTTTGATGAACCGAGCGCACAATGCCGGGGAAGCCGAGCAATGCATTAAATCGGCAAAACCTTTTTTCGACAATATCTCCATTGACCTTATCTACGGCATTCCAGGAATGGGACATGATCGTTGGAAATCCAACATTGAAAAAGCGCTGGATTTGGACTTGCCCCATATTTCCAGTTATGCCCTAACAGTAGAACCTAAGACAGCTCTTAAAAAATTCATCGAAGTGGGAAAGGTGCCTAATGTAAACGAGGAACAAGCGCAGGAACAATTCCATATACTATTGAATACCCTTGAACAGGAGGGATATGTCAATTATGAAATTTCCAACTTTGGGAAACCCGGATATTTTTCCAAGAACAATACCTCCTACTGGTTGGGCAAAAAATACTTGGGAATTGGGCCATCCGCCCATTCCTTTGATGGCGAAAATCGCAGCTGGAACATCAAGAATAACACGAAATATATCAAATCCCTACAAGCCAATATTCTTCCGTCAGAAACTGAAGAATTGACACGGACAGATAGGTATAATGAATATGTGATGACGGGCTTACGAACCATTTGGGGCGTTTCATTGAATAGCATCCAGGCTAATTTTGGCGATTCATTTTCCAACTATGCCCTACGGCGCGCCCAGAAATTTTTGGACTCCAAATTGCTAAGCTTGGAGGATGACAAACTGCTGGCGACACCCAAGGGAAAGTTTTTGGTGGATGGGATGGCATCCGACCTATTTATGGTTAACTTGGAATCATGATTGCCGCTATTAAACACAACTCCAAAACCCACAAGATAGATTTGTCCGAACCCCTCGACATTTCCATTCCGCTCCGAGGGGGAGATGACAATATCAATGCCTGGTATTTGGAAGCACCTAAAATCACGCCGCACAAAGAAGGAGATTTTGTAGGGAAGGTTATCGAAGGGGCTTCTACCAACTTCAACGACATTTGGTTCAATCCCCATTCCCATGTGACGCACACTGAATGCTTGGGTCATATTACCAAGGAGTTTCATTCCATCAACACCAACTTGGAACGTTATTTTTTTATGGCCGAAGTGATTACCGTGGCCCCGGAAAAATTGGGGGACGATTTTGTAATATCTGATAAACAACTCAAATATGCTTTGGGGAACAAAAAACGGGACGCTGTGGTAATCAGAACCATCCCGAACCTTGGCGGCAAGAGGCAAGCTAAATACTCCAATACCAATCCACCTTATTTCTTAAAGGAGGCCATGGATTATTTAGTATCGAAAGAAGTGGAGCATTTATTGGTGGATCTTCCATCGGTGGACAAGGAGAAGGATGGGGGAGCGTTGATGGCACATAAGGCTTTTTGGGGATTGGATGGGAACCCACGATTGCAGGCCACCATCACCGAATTTATTTATGTGGACAACTCCATAGTTGATGGTAGCTATTTCCTAAATCTTCAGGTGGCACCTTTTGAGAATGATGCAAGCCCAAGTAGACCCGTTTTATACAAAATAATTCAGCAATGAGAACACTATTAAAAATTGAAGAACTGCTAATGCTGGGACTGGGCATCTTTCTTTTTAGCACCTTGGATTTTTCATGGTGGTGGTTCCTGGCGCTGATCTTAACACCCGATATTGGCATGCTTGGATATTTGGCTGGAAACAAGATGGGAGCATTGGTGTATAATGTTTTCCATCACAAAGGTTTGGCCATTGTCCTTTATATATTAGGAGTATATTTAAGTGAACCACTACTGCAACTTGTGGGTATTATTCTTTTCTCCCATGCTTCCATGGACCGCATTTTTGGTTATGGATTAAAATATGGGAGAGGTTTCAACCATACCCATTTGGGTAAAATTGGGAAGGAAAATGGGTGAACTGATGGAAGTAATCTTGGGCCTCATTCTTGGCGCCATACTAATGTATTGGCTGTTTTCCCTATTCCGTAAAAAGAAGAACAAGGATTTGACCAAACAGCAATCCACCGTTTTATTGGATAAGATAAGAAGCGTGTGCAAGTTGGTTTCAGTGGAAGGGGATTTTGCGGAAATCTATAACTACGAGAACACCAAGGAGGGGTTCTTTAGTTTGTTGAGCAGTAAAAAGAAGGCCTTGATCATTGTAAAGGCCAAGGCCCAGATAGGGTATGATCTCACCAAACTGGACCTAAGGGCCGATGATGAACGCAAAAAGATAATCCTGAACAATTTTCCAGAACCGGAAGTTCTGTCCATTGAACCCGAAATGCAGTTTTATGACATCAAGAATGGACTCTTCAATAGTTTCTCGCCGAACGATCTAACCAATTTAAATCAAGAGGCCAAGGAACACATCAGACAAAAAATACCAGAAAGCGGATTGATGGATACCGCGAGAAAGGAAGCTCTGCAAGCCGTACTTTTGGTTGAAAAGATTGTGGAGACCATAGGATGGAAATTGGATTACTCCGCTTTGGAAATATCGAATAGGGAAAAACATTTTTTGGAAGAATAAATTGAATATGAAAACCACAATTATAACTTTACTTTTTATTGGTGCCCTCGGTACCGGTATTGCTCAAACCCAAGACCAGATGAAAACCTTTGATCCCACTTTTGCCCATACCGTATATTTTTGGTTCAAGGACCCAGCAAACAAAGCCGATAGGGCAATGTTTGAAGCTTCGCTAAAAAAGTTTCTGGACAACTCCAGCTATGCTAAAACCAATTTTATTGGAACGCCACCTGTTGCCACCCGCGAGGTGGTGGATGGATCGTTTACCTATTCCCTTATTGTTACCTTCGAGTCGGCCGAAGCCCAAGAAGGCTATCAAACGGAACAGCCCCACTTGGATTTTATCGAAGAATGCAAACATTTGTGGGAGAAGGTGATTGTATATGACTCCTTTGGCCTAAAAGAATGAACGTAGAAGAACTTCGGGAACTTTGCTTATCCAAAAAAGGGGTTACAGAAGAATTTCCTTTTGATGAAAGCACCTTGGTATTTAAGGTAATGGGCAAAATGTTTGCCTTGGTCGCTTTGGAGCGCTTGCCGCCACAATGCAATTTAAAATGCGACCCAGAGCGGGCATTGGAACTTCGGGAGACCCATGATGGGGATATTATTCCCGGATATCACATGAGCAAGAAGCATTGGAATACGATAATGTTGGACAACCTGCCACCCAAACTTATCATGGAACTGGTGGACCATTCCTATGCACTGGTGGTTTCCGGACTTACCAAAAAGCTTAAGGCCCAATTGGGCGTCGCGGATTAGTTTTTGTTCTGATCTTTTGCTTCATCGATACAAAACAACAGTTCGTCGATAGTTTTTTTTCATTTAACCAATTTGTAGTCTTTTTCTGATTGCAATTCCCCAATTTTGTATCCTAAAGCGAATTAGATCATGAATGTGCTGTTCATAGAAGATGATATGATAGAAGCAATGAAGTTGCAAAGGGCAATTTCTAAGTTTGAATCCAAGCACAAGATTATCGAAGCAAAGAATGGGGAAGAGGCTTTGGAAATCTTGAAGGGGGGAAGTCTGCCCGATATCATCTTATTGGACCTGAACATGCCACGTATGAGCGGCATAGAGTTTCTTTCTGTGGTAAAGGCGGATGAAAGATTGAAATACTTGCCAATTATCATTTTGACCACATCTGAAAATCGGACGGATCTTTTAAAATGTTTCGAGATAGGAATCGCAGGTTACATCATAAAGCCTTTAAAATATGAGGATTACGAATCCAAACTTAAAAAAGTATTTGATTATTGGGAGATTAGCGAATTGATCAAAGGCTAACAAAAATCCCGTTTTCACAACATTAATTTTTATAACAGGTAGTACAATTCCTACATTTATTTCATAATAATCTTATTGTGAAAGGAATTGTTATTACCGGAAATTGTGCATTGAAGACACCTTTATATAAGGTCGACTACATTGATGCCAGTCTAAAACAGACTCCATTTTTTTCTAAAAATGCTTCAGGAGTCTTACCGCCCAATAGCTATTTTGAACATGTCGGACCTGCCTGCCCAGTGGGCAAGCAAGCCGATACTTCTTCAGTTTTTCTTTCACTTACTCTGGGGATTCAATCCTCAAATTTCTCAAAGAAAACAACTAACCGTCTCCATGGCCCTTCGGGTTTTTGGGCAATAGCAGATTTCATAGCATAAAATGAAAACAGAACGTAAATCGAGTTTGCATTGGTCCAACACGGATAACCCGGAAATTGAGCGGCTAAAACAGGAATTGGAGCGAGAAAGAAAGGCACGGGAATCTGCGGAGAACATGTTGGTGCTTAAAATGGACGAGCTTGAAAAGGTCTCGAAAAAGAAGAAGCACAGTTATGAGGAAAATCCGATAAACAACGCTTTCGTGGATCTAATTGATCCCTACGTGGTTATGGACATGTTAACCAATGTGGTAAACATGAATGCTTCTGCCAAGGAGTTTTTGGGATATGATCATACCAAGGAGCAATTACAACTGTCCACTTTGGTGCACCCAGATTATTATGAATATACCGCAGAGTCTTTTAAGAATTTGCTTGAGAACGGTATCCTCAGGAATTACTCTGCCAAGATCATCACCAAAAAGGGGTTGGAGAAATATGTGAACATAAACGCCAGCCTTATCTATAATGATACTGGCCAACCTATTGCCGCCCAAGGGGTGATCAGGGACATTACGGAAGAGGTGGAGATCAAGAAGAAATTGGAGGACCAGAAAAAACAACAGGATATAATTGTTGAGAACTCTTCCCTTGGAATTTTACTAATTGTAAATGATAAAATCGTCAAGGCCAATCGGAGCTTTGTGGAACTATTGGGCTACTCGGAATCCGAACTCCAAAAACTCTCGCTTAACGATATTTCTTCCTTGGAGGACACCGACCTCTACGACAATCTGTTACAAAAAAGTTTGCAGGACGATTCCAAAAAATTCTCCATAGTTCGCAAATTCCATAAAAAGAACGGAAAAAAATTATACGGTAAAACCTCCATGAGCTCTGTATTGGATGCTGAGGGCAACATAGAATACAACGTGGCCATGATCGAGGATATCACCAAAGAAAAAAATGCTGAAAAAAAAATAAAGGCTTCGGAAGAACGTATGGCCACCCTGATCAAGAATCTACAAACTGGAATCTTATTGGAGGACCAGGATCGAAAGATTGTGTTGGCCAACAAAAAATTCTGTGATTTGTTCGGAATTGCCGTTTCCCCAGATTCCCTCAAGGGAGTTAACAGCGAAAGGTCCATCCATAAATACAAGAACATGTTTTTGGAGCCGGAAGAGTCACTTCATAGGATCAATCATGTAATTGATAAAAAAGAGGTGGTCACTGCGGATGAAATGGAGCTTCTTGATGGCCGCACCTTTGAAAGGGATTATATACCCTTGTTCAACAACGGCGAATACCAAGGTCATTTATGGAGCTATAACGATGTTACCCTTCGTAAGAATTATAGAAGGAATCTAGAAGTCCAAAAAGAGAAATACGGAAGTATCATTGCCAATATGAACCTGGGATTGGTCGAAGTAGACAATGATGAGAACATTCTTTTGGTGAACCAAAGTTTCAGCGACATGATTGGAATGTCCGCTGGGGAATTGATCGGTGAAAACGCGAAGGAAGTCATCCATATCATAGATGAGGATAGGGAAAAATTACAGTTACACAATTCCAAAAGACTTCAGGGAATTTCTGACTCCTATGAAGTTGAAGTTAAAGTGTCGAATGGGGAGCAACGATTCTGGCTCATTAGTGGGGCACCTAGATATGATGATGCGGGAAACGTGATTGGCTCTATTGGGATACACTTGGACATTACCACCCAAAAGAATCTGGAATTGCAAAAGGAAAATCTGTTGAGCGAACTGGAAGCAAGCAACAAAGGATTGCAGGAATACGCCCATATTGTTTCCCACGACCTTAAATCTCCCCTCCGAAGTATCAGCGCATTGTCCACATGGCTGTATGATGATTACAAGGACACCTTGGATGAAAACGGAAGGTATAACCTTAAAATGATGCAGGAGAAGATCGAGGGGATGGACAAGCTGATTACCGGAATCCTAAAATACTCCACGGTAAACAACGATGTACTGGACAACACCGAAGTAAATGTAAATGAGGTAATCCAGGAAATCAAGGAAATCATTTATATCCCGGACCATGTTTCCATCAAGCCCAAAAAGGAATTACCCACGATCAAAGCGGACAAAACCAAGATCCATCAATTGTTCCAGAATTTTTTGAGCAACGCCGTGGTAAA
Organism: Flagellimonas myxillae; assembly: GCF_023502235.1. GTDB lineage: Bacteria > Bacteroidota > Bacteroidia > Flavobacteriales > Flavobacteriaceae > Flagellimonas > Flagellimonas myxillae. Next base: position 747,546 of record NZ_JAMFLY010000002.1, read on the forward strand.
CATTGATAAGAAAAAAGGATTGGTGGAGATTGATTATGAGGAGCATCCATCCCATTGGGAGTTTAGCATCAAAGACAATGGCGTGGGAATTCCGAAGGAATACCACGAAAAAATATTTCAAATATTCCAATCCATCGGTAACAAGGAACGCTCTACCGGAATTGGATTGTCGATCGTGAAAAAGATCATTGACCGGTACAGCGGAAAAGTATGGTTAAAAAGTAAAATAGGAGAAGGGACTACCTTTTTCTTCACCCTAAAAAAAGAACCTAAAAACAAAAAGCGATGAAAGTAAATCAAGCGAAACGATCACAAGGGGGTACATGGGAATTTGCCCAGGATCAACCTTTGAAGGAACCTTTGGTATTGATATTTGGAGATAGATTCTTACTGGAGTCCAAAGATTTGTATCAGGAAATCAAGGAATTGTATCCAGACGGGCATCTTGTTTTCGGATCTACCTCTGGTGAGATTATGGAAACCAGCGTGTACGAAGATAGTATTACCATTACGGCGATAGAGTTTGAAAAAACCCGATTTTCCATAGTTAGTGAGAACGTCCAGGACTATGTGGATATTGAGAAGATGGGAGCCGCCATATCCAACCAATTCGATTTGGAGGGACTCAACCATTTGTTCATCGTTTCCGATGGAAGTTTTGTAAATGGGAGTGGTCTTATTGAGGGATTGGAATCGGTAGAGGGTTTTAAGGCATCCATAACAGGAGGTCTTTGTGGTGATGGTGCCCGATTTGAAAAAACCTTGACCTCCTACAACGAAAATCCCAAGCAGGGAGAGGTGATTGCCATTGGATTATATGGCGAAGCCTTGGAGGTGAGTTATGCCAATTTTGGTGGATGGACCCCGTTTGGCCCGGAAAGAACCATAACAAAGTCCGAAGGAAACGTGCTGTTTGAAATTGATGGCAAACCCGCCTTGGATTTGTATAAAAAGTACTTGGGCGACAAGGCCGACGAACTTCCACAGGCAGCACTGCTATATCCGCTAACCGTGCAGCAGCACGAAGACACGGAACCCTTGGTCAGGACAATCCTGAACATTGACGAAGAACAAAGTTCCATGATCTTGGCCGGCGATGTGCCCTTAAATTCCAAAGTGCAGTTGATGATGTCCACAATGGACGATATTGCTGAAGGGGCTTCCAATGCTGCAGAATTGGCAATGAGAAACAGAAAGAACAAGCCCGAACTGGCCATTCTGGTCAGTTGTGTGGGCCGAAAATTGGTACTTGACCAGCGTACCGAGGATGAGATTGAGGAAGTGGCAGAAGTTATTGGCGAGCAAGCCAAGATCACAGGGTTCTACTCTTATGGTGAAATGGCTCCCTTTGCAGGAAAAAATGAATGCCAATTGCACAACCAAACCATGACATTAACCTTATTGAGTGAGTAAATGCATTCCCTGCTTAGAAGACAATTAAAGAAGTTTTTGCCCAAAGAATTTGTGGGTCATCCAGCTATGGAGGAATTCTTGGATTCCGTGGATAAATCCTATTCGGATTTTGATGAAAAGCTGAAGATGATCCAAAGGGCAACTTCTTTGAGCTCCGATGAACTCTATCAGGCCAATCAACGTTTGAACCAGGAAACCGAGGGGCAGCGCAAGGTATTGGAATCCCTGAGCAGGGCTGTGGCTTCAATGCAGGACAAGACCAGTGACCGTATCAATGGCTCGTTGGATTTCAATCCACAAAAATTGGTCGAGGATATAGAAAGGCAGGCTCTAAAGTTGGTCAAGATCACCGCCGAAAAAGACATGCTCCTCAAAAACCTGGAGCAGCAAAACGAGTCCTTGAACAACTATGCACACATGGTATCGCACGATTTAAAATCGCCCATTCGCAATGTGCATTCTTTGGTGAGTTGGGTGTTCGAAGATGGCCAGGAAGGTTTCAAGGAACAAAGCCAAAAAAATGTTCAGCTCATTTTTCAGAATTTGGCAAAAATGGATAGTCTTATCGATGGGATTCTAAGGCATTCCACCATCGATTCTATTCAGGAAAGTGAAACGGTCATAGATCTAAACCACCTTATTGGGGAAATAGAAAATACGGTATTTGTTCCCGAAAACATAACCATTAAGAAGAGTGGCAAATTGCCCACGCTCTACACGGGGAAATATCGAATAGAGCAGTTGTTCAAAAACTTGATCACCAATGCCATTACGGCAACAGAACATTGTGAGGATGGGTGCATTATGATAGACGTGAAAGAAGAGGACGATGGATGGTTGTTCAGTGTTTCCGATAATGGCAAGGGCATACCAAAGCACCTTCAGGATGGAATTTTTGGGATGTTCAAAAAGCTGGAGAACAATTCAGGAGCAACTGGAATTGGCCTTGCGTTAGTAAAGAAAATCATAAACTATTACAAAGGTGATATCTGGTTGTCCTCGAAGGAGGGCAAAGGAACGACCTTCTTTTTTACGATTAAAAACAAGAACAATGACTGAGCGACCCAACTTGAATTATATAAAGGAGATTTCTGGCGGAAACGAGGATTTTGAAAAGAAATTCCTGACCATTATCCAAACGGAATTTCCTAAGGAAAAGAACGATTATATAGAAAATTTGGCGGCTAACAATCTGGAAGAATCCGCGAAGATTGTTCATAAAATAAAGCACAAGTTGGGTATTCTGGGCTTGACAGGTGGATATAAGTTAGCCATTAAGTATGAAGAGGACCTGAAATACGGTAATACCAGGCTAGAGAAGGAATTTCAGGATATTTTAAAATCTGTGGAGGAGTTTATTCTAAAAATCGCGTAAGGTGAAATGTATAATTGTTGATGATGAGCAAAGTGCAAGGGCAATCGTGAAAGAGCTCTGCCGTACCATTCCAGAAATTGAGGTGGTTGCGGAGTTTCCCAATGCTTTGGAAGCCTTGAAATTTTTGAAGTACAATCAAATAGATTTAATATTTCTGGACATTCATATGCCCAAACTTACAGGAGTTGATTTTATTGAAACCGTAACCAACCCACCCAAGATTGTACTCACCACCTCCGATACTGAATTTGCCATTGAAGCCTATGGATATGAATTTATTTTGGATTATTTGGTGAAACCGATATCCGCGGAAAGATTTCATAAATGCGCAATAAAGTTGCATAACGTATTTTGTAAATCGGCTTCCGATTTCGAAAGGGAATCCAGTCTGGCCGAAGACGATGATCTCTATATCAACATCGACAGGAGGCTGATCAAGTTGAAATTTCATGACATCCAACTGATCGAGGCCAAGGGGGATTATATAGAGATACAGACCAAAAATGAAAGATATAGAGTGCATTCCACATTAAAGAAAATAAAGGAAAAACTACCGGAATCCAGATTTTTGCAAGTACACAGATCTTACATCATCAACTTTGCACAAATAGTTGATATTCAGGATAACAGTGTGCTTATAGAACGCAATGTGATACCCATAAGTCGATCCAACCGCCCGGAGTTGATGCAACGCTTGAATTTACTCTAAAAAGAAAGAAAAATACTACAAATGTATTTTTGGCGTTAAGATAGATAGACACTTTTTGAAAATGTTAATACGATTGAAACTACCTAATTAAATTTTTAGCATATGTCATTGGAAATACGAGAGAACAGAGGAATTTTGGAGATTTTGGGCAAAGTGTCCACTCAACATTTAGGAGCTTTGAACTCCTATTTTAATGCCGTCTTGGAGCGGGAAGAAAGTATTGTGGTAAGCCTCGAAAGGGTTACAGAACTGGACTCTTCTGCAGCTCAATTCTTTGAGAAATTATACCGGAGCTCCGCAAGACAAAATAAGGTAGTTTCCCTAATCGGAAGACAAAATAGGGCTTTGATGGAAATTCTGAACACCACCAATTCCGATTATATTCTCAGCTCAGACCGTATTTAGACCATTAAAATAACTAGGGGAATCATGAAAGTCACTGCTTACCAACCTTACTACAAGCTGGATCCACAAAGTTTGGACGATGCTGACTTTACCAAGTTGACCACCTATTTTGCGTTGTTGCGCGAGGTGAAGAAGCCGGTGGTAAGCCTTGTAACCCCGGTATACCGAGCTAAGGATACCTTGGTAGCCCATATAATGTCGCTTGCAAATCTGAAGACCATAATTCCTTATGAGCTCATTTTTGTGGAAAACAATGCGGACAGGGAATCCCTGTCCATATTAAAGCAATTGGGAGCCACGGTAGTAAGTGAACCAAAGCAGGGTATTACCCATGCCCGCCAAAAAGGCTTGGAAGAAGCCAGAGGGCAAATAATCTGTAGTTTGGATCCTGACACCATTTATGATCCCTACTACGTCGATAAAATGGTCCTGCCTTTTTTTAAGGACCAAGATTTGGTGCTTTGTTATGCAGTCTCCCAAAGCTATAGGGAGGATTTTCAACTACCCCTAAAAATGCGGTTGCGGAACCGGTTGAAGGTGGCCTATTTTCGATGGAAACTTGCCAAGGGATTTACCACAAAAATAAAATACATCCGTGCTGTAGGCATGGCCATTCGCAAAGAAAAACTACTTCCTATCGGATACGATACCGACCTAAAGGCAGTATCTGGATGCGATGATGGCATGTTGGCCATGCATTTACACAATACGGGGACTTTTAAATATGTGGCTGTGGATATCCATACGGCCCTTCCTCCAAAAAGGGAACCAGGTAAACCCTTTCCGTTTTGCAACGAGCGCTTCCTACCCGTTGAAAACAAACTTCAAGAAACATACAAAGCGTTGGAAATAGAGGAATTAGGCAGCTAAGCCTAAAGTTCCGACCTTTTCTCAAAGACATTACTTTTGTTGACTTTCTGGGGGTTTTTGCGACCCGGCAAAATGTGGGTTACATGGTCGAAGGTCCTACATCGATGAATCCCCGAAATACCTTACCTCCAATAAACTCCCACTTACAACAACCTCCCTTGGTTTTACAACATAGAATTAATAAAAAGTAATATAAATCCTACTTTTCGTTCGTGTTTAGTACTACAAACTTAAAATCGATACTATGAAAATTCTAGTTGTTGACGACAAACAATCCCTGAGTGAACTTGTTTCCCAGTTTTTGGGACAGTCCTATCAGGTAACCACGATGGAAGACGGGTTGGCAGCCCTGGCTTGGATGCAGGAAGGCAATATTCCAGATTTGGTGATAACCGACTTGGAAATGCCCAATATGGACGGTTTTGAACTGATCCAAAAAATAAAGGAAAGCGGCTATTTCTCCAATATTCCCATTATAGTTCTCAGCTGTAGGGACAGTAGTTCGGATCGTATCCAATGCCTAAAATTGGGAGCGGATGATTATTTGGTGAAACCCTTTAATCCTGAAGAATTGCTAATTCGTGTAGAAAAATTACTCATTAGGGCCTAGCATATGGAAGTACTATTGGACAAAAAAATATCCCTACTCTATGTGGGAATGGACCAAGGGGTAATGGACCAGTTCTTGGGTCAGACCCAAAAGGTAGATTTCCACGTGGCAAAAAATGCGGTTTTGGCCATCAAATGGCTGGAGGAAAACGAGCATGTGGATGCCATTTTATGTGAAAAGCAAATACCTGGTCAAACTGGTATTGAATTCCATAAAACCTTGAGGGAACGATTTGCCAATAATCATGCTATTCCCTTCATTCTAGTGGCGAAGGAAAGGGATAAAAACGATTTGTCCGAAGCTGTAAAAAGCGGCATCGACGATTTCTATGTCCAGCCCTTGTCCACAGATCGGATATTGGATAGGGTCCAATTCCTAAAAGAACTAAAGGCCAATCTCAATAGGGAGAAAATATCACCTCCAAACGGGGAGGACAAAGATTATAAAATTGGCTTTTGGAAACGAAGCTTTGATATTGTGGTTGCTGGGACGGCCTTATTGTGCGCCGCTCCCTTTTTACTGCTTTTTATTATCGCCATTCGGTTAGAGTCCAAGGGCAAGGTATACTACATTTCGAAACGTGTGGGAACCGGCTATAAAATCTTCGACTTCTATAAGCTGCGTTCCATGTATCCGGATGCGGACAAAAGACTCAAGGAGTTTGAACACCTAAACCAATACGTGGATAAGGAGGGGAACGATGTGGCCGAAACGGAGGATGAAACCATTCAACCCGAAATTCAGAAAGGTACCATGTTGATCGGGGATGATACTGAGGTTGATGAGGTGCAACACAATATCAAAAGAAAGGAAAGCGCAAAAAGCGCCTTTGTCAAATTTGACAACGATCCCAGGATTACCAAGGTGGGGCACATCATTAGAAAGTTGAGTATTGACGAGCTCCCACAATTGATCAATGTCCTAAAAGGGGATATGTCCATCGTGGGCAATCGTCCATTACCGTTGTACGAGGCCGAAATGCTGACCACAGACGAATGGACTGACCGCTTTAATGGCCCTGCAGGAATCACCGGTCTATGGCAGGTGGAAGCAAGGGGGAGGAGTTCAAAAATGTCTCCCGAAGAACGTAAAACCTTGGATATTAAATATGTGAAATACGCAAACAGCAAATATGCTTTTTTGATCGATATGTGGATCGTACTCCGAACATTCAAAGCGGTATTTCAAAAAGAGAACGTATAAAAAATGAAAAAAGGGGCACTTATTTTTTTGTTTTTGACACTATTGTGTAATGTGATGATGGGTCAATCCATCAACGATTTTATTGAAAAAAGTCTAGAGGAGAACGATATCGCCAAAAAGCTACCGCCAATAGATACGTTAGTGGCCATGGCCAAGGAGTATTCTCCTTTTATTAAGGTAACCGTATCCGAACAGCAATACAGGGATGGTGTGGTTTCCGCGGAACAACGGGCTTGGTTGGAGTACGTCAATCTTGAAGCCGGATACAACTACGGTATTTTTGATAACCTGAGTAACTCCCAAATATCAGGAGATCCCCAAAGCCAGGCCTTGTTTTCGAGTGAACAAAGTCGATACAATGTTGGGGTGTCACTCCGCTTGCCTTTGTCGGCCATTATAAACCGAAGGGCCAAGATTATGAGCGCAAAGGGCGAAGCCGAAAAAGCTCGCTTCGAGACCCGAGTGGCCGAAGTGGAACTGGAACAAAAGGTGGTGGAACTCTATAACAATCTTCTCAAAGCGCATCGACTTTTCTTTATATCCGGGTCTATTGTGGACAATTTTAGGGTGCAGTCGATTCGCGCCGAAAAAGACTTTGCCAACGGTGTAATCAACATAGCCGAATACACCCGTTTGCAACAAATGATGAACCAAGCGACCATGGGATTTGAACTCCAGCGGTCGGATTTTATTTCCTCGGTAATGGCATTGGAAAACATTATTGGGGCTGAACTGAATATTTAGAAATGAAGTTTAACCTTCTCTTTTTTGTAAGGCTTTTGGTAAGGCATGTTGGCCTGTTGGTCGCTATGCCCATAATCTTGGCTTCCCTTGTATTTTATATGACCAGGGACGAACCCAAAATTTATAATTCCAAGGCAAGGGTATATACTGGAATTGCCACAGGTTCCAATATTGAACTGGAAAACACCAAAATCGATTTTAGGGCCACAAATACGGCTTACGATAACTTGTTGAACTTGATCAAGGCCAGGACCACCATAGAAATTGTGGGCCTAAAGTTGTTTGCCCAGCATATGGCATTGGACAGTGCCGATATTAAGATCATCTCCCATGAGAAGTTTGCCCAATTGATGCAAGATGTCCCAGATGAGGTAAAGCAACTGGTGGTTAAGGGAGACACCCAAAAAACCTATGAAAACTTCGTCGGTTTAAAGGAATCCAATCACACCAATTACATCTATAAACTCATTAACCTGGATCACCCAGATTATAGTATTGAAAAAATTCTTGGTCGAATCGGGTTGCGAAGGATTTCGAACAGTGATTTTGTGGATATCGACTTTGAATCCGAGGATCCGGCCATTTGTCAAAATACACTTCTGATTCTCTGCGAAACCTTTGTGCAGCTCAATGCCGACATCAAGGTGAACCAATCGGATGCCGTGGTAAAGTATTTTCAAGGACAGTTGAACAAATCCACAGATCATCTGCACGAAGCGGAAGATGAACTCCTTGATTTCAATAGGACCAACAACATTATCAATTACTACGAACAGACCAAGCATATTGCGGCCGAGAAAGAGGAATTTGAAATCAAGTTCTTCGAAGTCCTGCGAAATTTCCATGCTTCTAAAGCGGTTTTGAGCGTGTTGGAATCCAAATTGGAGACCCACGATCGAAAACGGATTTCCAGTCAGAGCATTATGGAGATTAGAAAGGAGCTCTCCACCTTAAATTTTGAAGTGTCCATGAAATCCTTGGGATTGAAAAAGGATTCGTTGGAACGTGAGGATGACGCCAAGGATGTGGCCAAAAAAATGCAGCGCATAAAAGCCTTGGAACAGAAACTGGCGGCCCATATCGACACCCTGTACACAACGGATTACAGTACCAAGAGTGTGGCTTCCACAAGTGTGTTGGCAGATTGGTTACAAAAGACCATCGAATATGAGGGTTATGGAGCCCAGTTGAAGGTAATGGAGGAAAAACGAAAAGAGTTTGAATCGCTCTATCAGGAATTTTCCCCTTTGGGCGCTACCATGAAACGGTTGGAACGAAAAATAGATATTGCCGAAAGGGAATATTTAAGTCTTTTGCACAGCTTGGGCCTTGCCAAACTACGACAGCAAAATGTAGAGCTTAAATCCAACATAAAACTTACTGAAGTTCCCTTTTTCCCTATCAGCCCAAAACCCAGCAAGCGCATGTTACTGGTTATAGTGGCGGCCATGGTTGGCTTCGTGCTTGTTGCAGCATCCATTCTGGTGTTGGAATTGTTGGACGGAAATATCAATACCGCAAAACGGGCAGAGGATAAAATTGATTTAAAGGTTTCCTCCATATTTCCAGTGATTAGTGCCAAAAACAAAAAACTGGATTACAGTTATCTACAGAACAAGGCGGTTAATGCAATCTCAAGAAATGTAATCCTGAACCAATTCAAAAAGGAAAAAGAGGATGTGCCGGTGGTCAATATGTTGTTCTCTACCCAAGAAAATGAGGGGAAAACATTTATCTGCAAGCATTTGATCGAGAAACTCTGCGAATTGGACTATAAAGTATTGCACGTTACCTACGATGAAGAGGATTTAGGCCTTACTGGCGATTACTATCATAAGGTGCAATATGAAATTAGCGACAAGCTCTATAGGATTTCCAAGGTGAACGAATTTGATGAAGAACATACCATCGAGGATTTCAATGTTTTTGATTTTGTGATTCTTGAAATCCCGAGCATCATCAAAAATCCTTTCCCGGTGAAACTGGCCTCGACCATGGATTATACTTTCTTGGTAACACGAGCGAACAGGGCGTGGAGCGAAGCAGATAAAAATGCCTTGGAACTTTTCAATGAAGCTACCACAGGTCCGGAACCGACCATTATTCTCAACGGGGTAAAAGTACTGGAAATGGAGACCGTGGTAGGTGATCTTCCTAAAAAGAGGTCGCTGATACGCAGTTGGATAAAGAAAATCGTCCAGTTTAGATTTTTCACAAAACAAACCGTTGCCTAATGCTGGGGAAGCTTAAGAACATAAGCAAAGAGAAAAACTTGTCGTCACTCATGGCCAATGTGAGCGTGGCCTTTATGGGCTTGGTGAGTTTTATGTTGCTAACCCGACAGCTGAGCAGGGAACTATTTGGAGAATGGGTGCTTTTTATCACCCTGGCCACCTTTATTGACCTGTTGAGGTTTGGCCTTACCAGAACCTCTGCCGTTCGGCAACTGTCCGGAGCGGATAAAATGGGACAAAAAACCATTTTGGGGGCAAGTTTTAGAATCAATCTGGTCTTGTTGGGCGTACTAACTTTGGTATGTTGGTCCCTTTTGGCCTTGGTGAATTCCTTTGCGATTGAAATCAACAACGGCTATAGTTTGTTTCTAATTTACTATCCTTTTTTGGCACTCTCCAACCTCAGTTGGAACAATGCCATGGCCCTCTTCCAGGCTGAACAGAATTTCAATAGAATGATGGTGGTGCGTATTGCCAATGTGGGCCTTTTTTGCCTCTTTTTACTATTGAATCAATGGTGGTTGCATTGGGGCCTTATCGAAATTATTTGGCTGAATATTGCCGTAAATGCCGTCTCGGGAATTTGGTGCGTACTAAAGCGCTGGGATGGATTGGTGTACCTCAAGTATGCCCAAAGAAAAGTGGAAAAGGAACTCATCAATTTTGGCAAATATTCCATGGGCACCTTGATCAGTTCAAGCTTGTTGAAGAGCTCTGATACCTTCATTATTGGGATGAGCCCTTTCCTTGGCTCGGCAGGAATTGCCATGTACGCGATTCCCCTCAAATTGACTGATTTATTGGGGATTCCCCTTCACAGTTTTTCAATGACAGCCTATCCGCGAATGTCAAAAAAAGCGTTGGAAGGTGACATTCTTGGCACCAAGAAAATATTTTACTCTTACGTTGGTATCATCACCCTTTTATTTTTTCCAGTGGCCTTGGGCAGTTTTGTTTTTGCAGAATACCTGGTGCTTTTTTTGGGAGGAAATGAATACAGGGATGCCCTGCCGTTATTGACTTTAATTTTTAGGGTATTTACGGGATACATTATGCTATTGCCGTTAGATCGGTTTACCGGAGTATTGCTGGATAGCATCAACAAGCCCAAACTCAATCTGTATAAGGTTTTGGTGATGACTTTGGCCAATATAGTTTTAAACCTGCTTGCGGTATTCGTCTTTCAAAGCTTGGTGGCGGTCGCTGTGGGTACGGTACTGTTTACATTGATGGGAATTTTCCTTGGATTCTATTACCTGAAGAAAGAGGTGCAGATCCAGGGGCGTCAGATTTTTTCCGAAAGTGTGGATTTCATTAAGAACCTAAAAACACATTTGGGCTAATGAATCCATTTGAAACAACAAACGGTTCCGATTACTTGCGAAAACCATTGCCAATTTTGGTGTTGCTAAGCTTGGTATTTTGTACGGCCCATCTTACAGCAACCCGCGGATTGGTGGCAGGAATTGGAATCATGGTATTCCCCTTTGCCATTCTTTATTTGGGAGCACTTTTTGTAAAACCCAGAATAGGCATTATCACGGTTTTAATTTTCAACTTTTTTGTTCTCGGCATAGGGCGATACATTCCCATGACCTGGGGTCTGCTTATGGATGGCTTAATGGTATTGATGTACCTAGCGCTATTTTTTAAGGCCTTTCGCATGAAGGTGCCTTGGGAGCGTGCCAATTCACAACTGACCCTTTTAGTTACCATTTGGTTTGGCTATGCCATTTTGCAAATTGCCAATCCAGAGGCGGTCAGTGTGGCTGCGTGGTTTTATGCCATGCGGGGATTGGCCCTGTACCAATGGTTGTTTGTGCCTCTGGTCTTTATATTGTTCAACAAACGAAATGACCTCCATCTGTTTTTTTTGATTTGGGGCGTCCTTTCCGTGTTGGCCACTATGAAGGGCATGCAGCAACTGATTTTTGGGGTAGATTCCTATGAACAAGCTTGGCTGGACGCAGGGGGGGATGTTACCCATATCCTGTTTGGGAAGCTGCGTATTTTCTCCTTTTATTCCGATGCAGGCCAATTTGGAGCTTCCCAGGGACATACCGGGGTGGTCTTTGGCGTGTTGGCCTTGTTTGCAAAGAACAGAAGATTTCAAATCTTTTGTGGCATAGTTGCTATGGCAGGCCTCTTGGGTATGATGATCTCGGGGACCCGTGGAGCCATTGCGGTTCCGGCCATGGGAGGGGTCATGTTCATTTTGGTCAGAAAACACATTCCCAGTATTGTACTTGGCGTAATTGCGGGCATTGGGATTTTCGTTTTTTTTAAGTACACCACCATTGGTAACGACAATGATCAGATACGAAGAATGCGAACAGCATTTGATCCCAATGATGCTTCCCTGGAAATGCGTAGGATCAATCAGGCCAAACTAAAGGGATATTTGGCAACCCGACCTTTGGGTGGGGGTATCGGCTCCACAGGTAATTGGGGAAAACGCTTTTCCCCCAACACCTTTTTGGCCAATACAGCAACGGACAGTTGGTTTGTGGCCGTTTGGGCAGATACCGGTATTGTTGGGCTGTATCTACACCTTTTTATTCTATTCTTTATCCTAGTTACAGGGGCCTATAACTGCATGTTCAAAATACGGGACGATTGGTTGAAAGGACAAATCACAGCTTTGGTCTGCGGGATGGCCGGAATTATGTTGGCCTCCTACGGCAATGGTGTATTTGGACAATTTCCAACCTGTATTTTAATGTATACAGGGATGGTATTCATCTTCATATCCCCAAAATTGGATAGGCAGATCATGGCCGAAAAAGAGGCCGATTTACAATTGCAACCCGCATAAAATTCGAATTATGGAACCACTAGTTTCAATCATAACCATCAATTACAACGAATCGGATGTAACCTTAGATCTTTTGAAATCCACACGGGATTTGACCTATTCCAATGTTGAGATTATTGTGGTGGACAATGCATCACCAAATGATAATCCCGATATTATAAAGGAGCAATATCCCGAAGTTACGCTCATTAAAAGTTTGGAAAACCTTGGTTTTGCCGGAGGCAACAACCTTGGAGTAAAACAGGCAAAGGGCGAATACTTATTGTTCATCAATAACGACACCATTGTCCCTCCAGATTTTATCCAACCCTTGGTGGAAACTTTGGAAAATGACCATAATATTGGCATGGTGAGCCCCAAAATTAAGTTTCATTGGGACCCAACCCTTATCCAATATGCGGGATATACCCCAATGAACCATTGGACCATACGTAATAATAGTATCGGATACCACCAAAAGGATGATGGTACTTATGATGTTCCTGGAGAGACCCAATCCATTCATGGGGCCGCCATGATGGTGCCAAGAAGCGTTGTGGAAAAAGTGGGGATGATGACCGAGATTTATTTTCTCTATTACGAAGAGCACGATTGGGCCGAGATGGTAAAGCGTGGAGGGTACAAAATCTATTACCAGCCCCAATCCCATATTTTACACAAGGAATCTGTTTCCACCGGAAAATTCAGTCCTTTGAAAACCTATTACATAGCGCGCAATCGAATCTTGTTTGCCCGAAGGAACTTCAAACCCATTCAGCTTTTTGTGAGCTTATTGTTCCAAGGCTTGGTATCCATCCCAAAAAATAGCTTGGTCTTCCTAGCCAAACGGGAGTTTGAACATCTAAGGGCCTTTTGGAGGGCCATTAGCTGGAATCTTACCCATGGCAGAACAGCTAACAATCTGTAAACTCGATTATTGCAAAGCGGGCTAAATATATGCCAGCCTTCCATTTACAACACGAAACCTTGCTTACGCAACAAATACTTTTCTTTCTTAAAATGTAGGATAATATTTACAAATATTAAGTAACCTACAATAATGAATAGAAATTTAAGAAGTATCATCCTATTGACAGCTGTTTTTTTAACAATCACAGGATGTGTTAGTGAAAAGGATCTAGATCCCCCAATAGATAGCCCCGATGTTGATACAGACGATGGGCCTTTGGCCGCGTTGAATGTGACTGCCACCTTCGATTATGCAACCAATCAGGAGGTGAATGTTGTTTTAGACGTTCCTTCATTCTTGAGAGGAGCAGTTTTCTCACTGTATAGTAAAACAGGAAATCAGGATAGCATTCCTTTTGGTAAGGCAATGTTTGATTCCAACGGTCATTTTGAGCAAAATTTTGCGATTCAGGCACAGGCGGACAGTGTACTCCTATATTCTGATTATTTAGGACTTACAAAAGATATTCGATTGGCCATCGGCAACGGTGGGGTTTCATTTGATTACCGACCACTTTATGAACGTTCTTCTTCCAGCAAGGGCAAAAGCGGTGAAATAGTACAAAAAGGGACTACAACTACCACTTCCAAAGCAACATATACGTATTTAAGCGGATTCAATAATCAAGGGGTTCCTTCAGAGATGGAGCTCCCCGATGTTATCCAGCAAAACCTTTTGGACGATATCAACGCATCCTTACCGGAATACAGTAGGGTGCCGATTGCAAATCCACAGTTTTTATCCAATACAAGTGAAACCAGTATGGTTATCACCGATTTGGCCGATGTGTGGGTCACCTTTGTTTCCGAAGGGGCAGGGTATAGAAATGCTTTGGGGTACTATTCCTATGAACTGGGAAATGAACCTGCAAACCCAAATGAGATTGCAGCTCACAATGTTATATTCCCCAATACCTCCATGGTAGGCTCTTCGGGCGGACTGGTACCTGGTGACCGTGTGTACTTGGGAAGATTTCCCCCGAATACCGTGATTTCTTGGTTTATAGTGGCCAACGGTTGGAACGGTTCCGGAGTTACAGATGGTAACGGAATCTACTATTCCGAGCCCAGTTTCAATCCTGAAAATTCAAATTTGAATACCCACGTGGTCCAGTTGTATGACAGCGCCCGGGAAATAAATTTCCTGGCCTTTGAGGACCTTCGTAGAGATCAAGGTTCCGATGATGATTTTAACGATGCGGTGTTTTATGCCCGGGCGAATCCGGTGGAGTCCATTGAATTGACCAATGTGGTTGCCCTTATACCGGCCAACGATGAAGACGGGGATGGTGTGAACGATGAGTTGGACGATTTTCCATTTGACGTGAACAAGGCCTTCAATAATTTTTCGCCAACAGCCAACCTTACTGGGGTATTGGCCTTTGAGGATCTATGGCCCAGTCAGGGGGATTACGACTTTAACGATCTGGTGGTGACCTATAGTTACAACCTGATCACCAATGCTTCAAACCTTATAACCCGGATTGAGGGAACTTTTACCATCGACAATATTGGTGGCGCGCTCCATAATGGATTTGCCTTAGCCTTCCCCATTGACCCCACTTTGGTGGACGATGTGCAGGGACAAGAAATAAATGCCAATTACATCAGCTTAAATGTCAATGGTACAGAAGCGAATACGGCTACCGACGAGACCGTAATATTTGTGGCTGGCAATGTAGTTGAAATGCAGGGCGAAACTGTGGAAATCGGTATTGACTTCAACACCCCGATCAGCTATGAAGATTTGGGATTGGTACCCTTCAACCCGTTTTTAATTTCGGATGCCACACGGTCCAAAGAGATCCACTTGCCGGATTATGCGCCAACAAGTATGGCGGCCTCATTGGGGACCAAAGATGACGATAGCGACCCGGCACAAAACAGATACTATAAAACAGATAAGAACCTGCCATGGGCACTGAACATCTTTGATGAATTTGAGCCCCCGCAGGAATCCATTCCCATTACCATCGCGTATCCCAAGTTTGTCAATTGGGCAAATTCCGGAGGTACCCAGGATTTGGATTGGTACGAACGATAGAAAATCATATAACAAACCTTAATACACTTCAAATTATGAACATTACAGTTATAGGTACAGGTTACGTAGGCTTGGTAACAGGTACCTGCTTCGCAGAAACAGGAATCAATGTGGTCTGCGTGGACATTGACGAGAAAAAAGTGGAAAAGCTCCGCAAGGGTGAGATTCCAATTTATGAACCTGGTCTGGATGTCCTTTTGGAACGCAATATGGACAAAGGAAGAATTTCCTTCACCACAAGTTTGGAAAAGGGAATCAAGAACAGTGATGCCATTTTTATTGCCGTGGGAACCCCACCCGATGAAGATGGAAGTGCTGATCTAAAATATGTACTTGGTGTAGCTCGGGAAATTGGCCAGCACATGGAAGATTACAAAGTAATCATTACCAAGAGTACCGTTCCCGTGGGAACATCTTTTAAGGTTAAATCTGCCGTGGAGGAAGAATTGGCCAAACGTAATGTTCGTATTCCTTTTGACGTGGCTTCCAATCCTGAATTTTTGAAGGAGGGTAGCGCGGTTGACGATTTTCTTAAACCCGATAGAATAGTGGTAGGAGTGGAAAGCAAGCGCGCCGAGAAGGTGATGAATCGTTTGTACAAACCCTTTTTGATGAATGGGCACCCCTTATTATTCATGGATATTTTCTCTTCGGAAATGACCAAATATGCCGCCAACTCCATGTTGGCCACCAAGATTAGCTTTATGAACGATATCGCCAACCTGTGCGAGCTTGTGGGAGCTAATGTGGATTTGGTACGAAAAGGGATTGGTTCCGATTCCAGGATCGGAAACAAGTTTATTTATCCAGGTACAGGATATGGAGGAAGTTGTTTCCCCAAAGATGTCCAGGCCTTGGTCCGGACAGCCGATGAGTACGGACATTCCTTGGAGGTCCTAAAGGCAGTGGAAAGTGTCAATTACCGCCAAAAATCCGTTTTGGTGCAGAAAATAAAGAAGCATTTTGGTGAAAATCTAAAGGGCAAACAATTTGGACTTTGGGGCCTTGCCTTCAAGCCAAAAACAGATGATATGCGTGAAGCTCCTGCCTTGGTGATCATTGAGGAACTAAAGGCACTCGGAGCCAACATTAGGGCTTATGATCCAGTGGCCATGGAAGAGGCCGAACGCATTTTGGGTAACAAGATAGAATATGCCAAGGACGAATACGATGCCATTATTGATGCCGATGCATTGATCGTGGTCACCGAATGGTCCGAGTTTAGGATGCCCAACTTCAGGATTTTGGAAAAACTAATGGTAAACAAGTCAATTTTCGATGGGCGTAATGTCTATGACCCGGAGGAAATGGAAGAACTCGGTTTCACCTACTATAGTATTGGTAGGGATGCCGTGGTCAGTACCAAAGAAGAAACCGTAAAAATTTAAAAAGGGGCAAGATGAAACGAATATTGGTAACCGGGGGAGCAGGTTTTGTAGGCTCCCATCTTTGCGAAAGGCTTTTGAATGAAGGAAACGAGGTCATAAGCATGGACAATTACTTCACGGGAAGAAAGAGTAAGATCGTTCATTTGATGGACAATCCATATTTCGAGGTCGTTCGTCACGATGTGACCCTACCTTATTTCCTTGAGGTGGATGAAATCTATAATCTGGCATGTCCGGCATCTCCCGTACATTATCAGCATAACCCCATCAAAACCATCAAGACTTCGGTGTTGGGGGCCATAAACATGTTGGGATTGGCCAAGCGTATCAAGGCAAAAATTCTGCAGGCATCAACCAGTGAGGTCTATGGAGATCCCGAACTGCACCCACAGCCGGAAGGGTACTGGGGCCATGTGAACCCCATCGGAATCCGATCATGTTATGACGAGGGAAAAAGGTGTGCGGAGTCCCTTTTTGTGAACTACCACAATTCCAACGACGTTTTGGTTAAGATCGTTCGGATTTTTAATACCTACGGACCCCGAATGGAACCGGATGACGGCCGGGTGGTCTCCAACTTTATCATTCAGGCTTTGCAAGGGAAAGATATCACGGTTTTCGGGGATGGAACCCAGACCCGGAGTTTTCAATATGTGAGCGATTTGGTAGACGGGATGATCAAGATGATGGGCACCGGGGACGATTTTATAGGCCCGGTGAACATTGGAAATCCAGGGGAATTTACCATGTTGGAACTTGCCGAAAATATCATTGATCTTACAGGTTCCAAATCCAAGATTGTCCATTTGCCATTGCCATCGGATGATCCTATGCAACGCAAACCGGATATTTCCTTGGCCCAAGAGAAGTTGGCAGGATGGGAACCGCGCGTAGACCTTAGGGATGGCCTGGGAAAGACCATTGAATATTTTGACAATCTATTAAAGGATCAATCCATTAAGGAATTGGTAGCAGGATAAGGAGGACAAATGGATGTAGTAAGAATCATAATCAATGTTCTCGAGTACCTGTTATTGGGATATTTTGGATTCGCATCCATTTATGTCTTCGTCTTTTCGGTAGCCGGACTTTTTAAAGCCAAAAACCGAAAGATGTTGTCCGCGAAGCAACGAAAATTTGCGGTGCTAATTCCGGGTTATAAAGAAGACAATGTAATTGTTGATGTGGCCCAAAATGCCCTTCAGCAGACATATCCCTCCCATTTGTATGACGTGGTCGTCATTGCGGACTCTTTTCAACAGCAAACCTTGGACAAACTTCGGGTACTACCCATAAAACTGGTGGAAGTTTCCTTTGAAAAAAGTACCAAGTCCAAAGCGTTGAACAGGGCCATGCTGCACATCGGGGACCAGTATCATGTGGCCCTGATCTTGGATGCCGACAACATTATGGAAAAGGACTTCATCGTTAAGATCAATGAGGCCTTTAACCAGGGTTATAAGGTGGTCCAAGGGCATCGTGTGGCTAAAAACACCAACACTTCATTTGCCATTTTAGATGCGATAAGTGAGGAGATAAACAATCATATTTTTAGGAAAGGCCATCGCGTTTTGGGGCTTTCATCGGCCCTTATCGGTTCGGGGATGGCGTTCGACTATTATTTCTTCAAACATACCATGGCCAATGTTAATGCCGTAGGTGGATTTGATAAGGAATTGGAGCTGAAATTGCTGAAGAACCGGATTAAGATAGAGTACTTGGATGAGGCCCTGGTGCTGGATGAAAAGGTTCAAAAATCAGAAGTTTTTGCCAATCAACGTAAACGTTGGCTATCTGCACAGTTCATTTACTTTGGAAGGTATTTTGTACCAGGACTAAGGGAACTATTTGCTAAAGGAAATGTGGACTTTTTTGATAAGGTCTACCAGATGATATCTCCTCCTCGGGTGCTGTTATTGGGATTGGTGGTTCTTATAACAGGACTATATACACTGTTGAATCTTTTGATGCCCGATAATCTACTGGTCGTGCCATCAGTTCTATGGTATGTGGTGTTCGGATGTACTGTAGCAGCCTTTGCCTTTGCCGTACCTAAAAAATTCTACAGTAAAAGCACCCTTCGGGCAGCACTTACCTTACCCAAGGCCTTTCTACTGATGTTCTTTTCCCTGTTTAAGTTAAAGGGGGCGAACAAAAAATTTATCCACACCCAGCACGGTACCGTTAACTCCTAATTACTTCAGATGAAAATTGGAATAGAAGGACAACGTCTCTATCGCAAAAAGAAGCATGGCATGGACATGGTGGCCCTGGAATTGATCAAGAGTCTGCAGGGAATCGATCACGAAAATGAGTATGTGATTTTTGTACGGCCGGATTTCGATGATAGTTGCATTCCCAAAGTCGAGAATTTTAAGATCGTTGAACTGGAGTCCCGTTGGGGCTATCCCGGATGGGAGCAACTGGTTTTGCCCAGGGCGGCAAAAAAGGAAGGCTGTGATCTGCTGCATTGCACAAGCAATACCGGTCCGCTTTTTTCGCGTGTCCCCTTGATCACCACCCTACACGATATTATTTATTTGGAAAGCATCAGCTTGTTCAAAAAAGAAGGCACCTGGTACCAGAAATTGGGGAATATGTACCGAAGGTATTTTGTTCCTCCCGTGATCCGAAGGAGCAAAAAGGTAATTACCGTTTCGAATTATGAGAAAG
The DNA here is from genome assembly GCF_023502235.1 of Flagellimonas myxillae. GTDB lineage: Bacteria > Bacteroidota > Bacteroidia > Flavobacteriales > Flavobacteriaceae > Flagellimonas > Flagellimonas myxillae. The sequence goes on from NZ_JAMFLY010000002.1 coordinate 766,977, forward strand.
AACGAATCAACAAGCATTTTGGATTTACGGACAATAAATTAACGGCGATTTACAATGGTGTAGGTTCCCATTTCAAAAAAGTGGTCAACCCTGTGCGGCTAAATCGCATCAAAGAGCAGTATAAACTACCGGATAATTTTTTCTTCTTTTTGGGGAATACAGATCCCAAAAAAAATACCAAAGGAGTGCTCAAGGCATTTGCGGATTTCAACGCGATATATCCTGGCAAGTACCGTTTGGTGATGTTGGATTACGATGAGGAAGAACTGCAAAAATTGTTGCTCGCAAACAATTGCCCAGAAATCAGGGAGCTTATTCACCTAACGGGATATGTGCCCAATACGGATTTGCCGGCAATTATCAACCAGGCGACCATATTTCTCTACCCTTCACTTCGTGAAAGCTTTGGAATTCCAATTTTGGAGGGAATGGCTTGCGGTGTGCCTGTAATTACATCCAACACCTCTTCGATGCCCGAAGTTGCTGGCGATGGTTCGGCCTTGATGGTGGACCCCACACGCCCTTTGGAGATCACGGAGGCGATGCGGCGATTGGTAGAGGATAGGATGTTGGCCCAACTACTTTCGGAAAAAGGCATTCAGCGGGCCAAGGAATTTTCATGGAATACCATGGCGAGAAAGGTGCTCAGACTTTACGAGGATGTATATGATGAACTTAACAAAAACTAACATGATCAAAGGACAGGACATCATCGTTGTCGGCATTCAGGCATGGGATATTGAAATTGGCAGCAACTGCAAGAATATTGCAACTGAATTTGCCAAACACAATAGGGTGCTTTACGTAAATCCGCCTTTGGACAGAGCTACGCTACGAAGGGGTAAAGATTCCGAAAAGGTGCAAAAACGATTGCGCATTGCCAAAGGAGAAGAAACCGGGTTGGTTCCCATATCTGAAAATCTTTGGAACCTATATCCCACGTCGCTTACAGAATCCATCAATTGGATTCCCTTGCATTTTCTATTCAAAAGGCTCAATAAAAGAAATGCCCGACTTTTTTCCAATGATATTTTGAAGGCCATGGAGCAGCTTAAGTTTAAGAATGTATTGCTCTTTAATGATAGCTCCATGTTCTTGGGGCTGCATCTCAAAGAATTTTTGAAGCCCCAAAGCTATACGTATTACATGCGGGATTACCTTATTAAAGTCCCGTATTGGAGAAGACACGGGGAGCGTATAGAACCCCAATTGATTCAATTGGCGGATACTGTGGTGAACAACTCCACCCTGTATGCTGAATATGGGGCCAAGTACAATCCCAACAGCTATATGGTGGGGCAAGGTTGCGATGTTTCCCTGTTCAACGATGAAAAGAATGCTATAGAAATACCCGAAGAGTTTGATAAAATTCCCGGTCCCATTCTTGGATATGTCGGCTATCTCACCAGTATGCGATTGGATATAGACCTCTTGGAATATATGGCCAAGACCAAAAAGGACTGGAGTATTGTACTGGTAGGTCCTGAAGATGCCGATTTCAAAAATTCGGCCCTACACCAAATGGACAATGTGTTTTTTTTGGGAAGCAAAGGTGGCTCGGAGCTTCCGGCCTATGTAAAGGGGTTCGACATTGCCATGAACCCCCAAGTGGTCAACGATTGGACCATTGGGAACTATCCGAGAAAAATTGACGAATACCTAGCTATGGGCAAGCCAACTTTGGCCACCCAGACCAAGGCTATGGAAATGTTCGAAGATCATGTTTACCTCGCAAGTAGCAAAGAAGAATACATCCAATTGGCGGAAAAGGCCTTGGCCGAAAATTCCCCGAAACTTCAAGCTGAGAGAATTGAGTTTGCCAAAAGCCACACTTGGGAAAATAACGTGAAAGCCATTTACGACGCTATTAAAAAATCAGCCTAAAAGATGCATTATGGGACTAAAGGACAAAATCAAAAACAGTGGAAAAATCAAAAAAATGGTGCACTGGTTATTGGTTCCCAAAAATCAGGCGAGGCCCCGGCTTTGGGTGCGATGGTTTGTAAATCCGTTTTATCATAAAAAGGGAAAAGGAGCAACCGTTTGCAGAAGAACCCGTATGGATGTCCTCCCTTGGAACACGTTCGAATTGGGTTCCAATTCCACCATCGAGGATTTCTCGACCATAAACAATGGGGTAGGAGCTGTTAAAATCGGGGACCGGACCCGTATAGGCCTGGGAAATACCATAATCGGCCCTGTAACCATAGGGAATGACGTCCGCTTGGCACAGAATATTGTGCTATCGGGACTTAACCATAACTACGAAGATGTAACCCAGCCCATCCACGCCCAAGGGGTATCAACAGCCACTATTGTGGTGGAAGAAGAAACCTGGATAGGTGCCAACAGTGTAGTGGTCGCTGGGGTGACCATCGGGAAACACTGCATTATTGCAGGTGGAAGTGTCGTCACCAAGAATATACCCCCATATTCTGTGGCGGTGGGCAATCCGGCGAGGGTTGTCAAAACCTATAATCATAGTACAGGGGAATGGGAAAAAGTTGCTAAAAAAAGTTTGGTTGCAGTTTAATCTAAAGAGATAAAATGGAGGTTGTAAAAGTAATATTCTGGATTTCATTGTTCATCATTTTTTACTCCTATCTAGGATATGGCATCCTGTTGTTTGCCATTATAAAGCTTAGAAGGTTATTTGGTATGGGCAAAGCTTATGAAGGCAATGAAGATTACCAACCCGAAGTAACCTTGTTCGTTTCGGCTTTTAACGAAAAGGACTTTTTGGACCAAAAGGTTAAAAACTCCATGAGTTTGGATTATCCTTCGGAAAAAGTGACCCAAATCTGGGTTACCGATGGTTCTGATGATGGTACCCCTGACTTGCTGCGCAAGTACAAAGAGGTTGAAGTGTATCACAAGGAAGAACGGGCCGGAAAAATTGCCGCCATGAATCGGGGAATGCAATTTGTGAAAACGCCCATTGTCATCTTTTCCGATGCCAATACCGATTTGGGCAAGAACTCGATAAAGGAGATTGTTCGTTTGTTCCGAAATCCCAAAGTGGGCTGTGTTTCAGGTGAAAAACGAATTTATGCCAAAGATGCCGATAATGCCGCTGGTGCAGGTGAAGGCATGTACTGGAAATACGAATCGCAACTCAAAAAATGGGATGCGGAACTGTACTCCGTGGTAGGAGCAGCGGGTGAGCTGTTCGCTATTCGAACCCAGCTGTGGCAAGAAGTGGAACGGGATACCTTATTGGACGATTTTATGATTTCGCTCCGGGTAGCCATGTCGGGTTATACAATTCAGTACAATCCGGAGGCCTATGCCATTGAGACGGCCTCGGCCAATGTTAAGGAGGAGCTGAAACGCAAAATCAGGATTTCCGCAGGGGGCATACAGTCTGTGGTAAGGCTGCGTTCGTTGCTAAATTTCTTCAAATATGGCACCTTATCCTTCCAGTATATTTCCCATCGTGTTTTACGTTGGACGCTGACACCCTTGCTTCTCCTCTTGATTATTCCCATGAACTTTTTCTTGGCACAACAAGAGGGTATGTTCAACTTTGGTCTCTTTAGTGTATTGTTCTGGGGTCAAGTATTGTTTTATGCAGCGGCCTTGTTGGGTTGGTTTTTGGAAAACAGACAAATCCGTTTGAAATTACTATTTATCCCCTACTATTTTTTCATTATGAACCTTTCGGTCTTTTTGGGATTCGGTCGTTATTTGAAAGGAAACCAATCTGTAAATTGGGAAAGGGCCAAACGCGGGGTGCAGGCCGAGGCAGTAGCTTAATCTTCCTCGGAATAGAGCGGGAGGTCAAAGTAAAAGGTGCTTCCCTTTCCTACCTCACTCCTAATTTTGAGGGTTCCTCCGTTTTTCCGGACAAAATTTTGACATAAGATCAGCCCAAGGCCGGTGCCGGGTTCCTTTTCCGTACCCAATTTGCTAAAATGCTCGTTGGGGTTCAGAATTTTTTTAATGTCCTCTTTCGGAATTCCATTTCCATTGTCCTCGATTTCAATAACCAGGTGATTCTTGGCATGTTTGCTGTTTATTTTGATGAGGCCCTCAACAGGGGTAAACTTGATGGCATTGGAGACAATATTGCGCAATACCGTTTTGATCATATTGTTATCCGCAAAAGCAAATACCTCTTCTGGTACGTTGTTCTGCATGACAATGTGTTTGTGATCACTACCAAGCTTTAGCAATCTAAAAGTCTGTTCCACCAAATCGCTGATATCCAATTTCTCTGGGATCATCTGAATTTGATCACTTTCGGACTTGGCCCACCCCAGAAGGTTCTGAAGCAGGTTTAAGGCTTCGTCCATAGTCTTTAGGAGATCATAAACAGTTTCGTCCAAAAATTTTTCATCCTTGGGGTCGATAATGCCGCGCATGATGAAATCCATTTTCAGTTTGGCCGCGCTCAAAGGGGAGCGCAGGTCATGCCCGATGATCGAAAACATACGGTCCTTAAGGTCGTTGGATTGTTTTAGGTTCTGGGCCTGTTCCTCGATTTGATTTTTGGCCCTGATCAATTCCACGTGGGTTTGAATACGGGCAATGAGCTCCTGCTCGTTAAAGGGTTTGGTCACATAATCGACCCCACCGACTTCGAAACCCTTGACCTTGTCCTGTACGTTGACCTTTCCCGTTAGAAAAATAATGGGGATGCCGCGATAAGATTCAAACCCCTTGATTTTTTCACAGAGCTCAAAGCCTTCAATACGGGGCATGATCACATCCAGTAAAATGAGGTCGGGTTTTCTGGTTTCCAAGAGTTCGAAGAAATAGTCGTCATCACTTGTACCTTCAAACTCATAATCGTTCCGTTCCAGTATAAATCGAAGCAGCTCCAGGTTAAGCTGTTCATCGTCAACGGCAAGGATATAGGGTTTTTCCGTAACTTGGTGTTCCATTTAATCAATAAAGACCAATACGAAAGTAGGAAAAAGATTTTAGCCTTGTTAGGAATATCTTTCAAAGTAGCTCAATAAGGCCCTATAAATGGGTTCAATTGACTTTTAAACCTATATTGAAGTGTTCCACCAACAAAAACCGACCGTTCACAACATAAATTGAACACGATTAAAAAGTAGGATTATATTTACAAAACAAGTAAAAAAATAAAATCTACATGACTCATATCTTGGTAACCGGAGGGGCAGGATTTATCGGTTCCAACTTTGTCCCTTACTTTTTGGAAGCAAATCCCGATATCCATTTGGTCAATATTGACGCACTCACCTATGCGGGCAATCTCGACAATTTAAAAGAAGTGGAGGGTCATGAGCGCTATACCTTTATAAAAGGGGATATCTGCGACAGAAAACTCTTAGAAAAAATATTTGGGAAATACGATATTAAAGGGGTAATACATTTTGCCGCCGAATCCCATGTGGATAATTCCATTACCAATCCGGATGCCTTTATGCAAACGAATATTTTGGGCACATTCAATCTCATTGATGTGGCCAAAAAACATTGGATGGTAAGTCCTGGGTTATATAAAGAGGCGTATATGCATTCGCGTTTCCATCATGTAAGCACAGATGAGGTATATGGCACTTTGGGCAAGGAGGGACTTTTTATGGAGACCACTCCTTATGCTCCAAACAGTCCGTATAGTGCTTCAAAGGCTTCCTCGGATTTTATTGTAAGAAGCTATCACCATACCTACGGAATGAATGTGGTCACCACCAATTGTTCCAACAATTATGGCCCCAAACAGCACGACGAAAAGCTAATTCCCACCATCATCCGAAAGGCCTTGGCAGGGGAAGCCATTCCCATTTATGGGGACGGTTCCAATATTAGGGACTGGTTGTACGTTTTAGACCATTGTAAGGGCATTGCTTTGGCCTATTTTGATGGAGTTTCCGGGGAGACCTATAACATTGGCGGAAGGAACGAGCGAAACAATCTATATATCGCCAAGACGGTTTGCGAAATCCTGGATAAAAAATACCCCAAAAAGGACAATACCTCCTACAAGGATTTGATTACCTATGTAAAGGACAGGGCAGGGCACGATTTTAGATATGCCATAGATGCGACCAAGATAGAGAACAATCTAGGTTGGAAAGCCGATGAGAACTTTGAAAGTGGAATTGACAAGACCATTGATTGGTATTTGAAGAAATTTACTGGAAACAAGACAAAGAGCTTGGCCTAACCACAGGCCCAAAACCCCAAAACAATGAAAGGAATAATATTAGCAGGAGGCTCAGGAACACGATTGCACCCCATTACCTTGGCGGTGAGCAAGCAACTGATGCCCGTGTACGATAAACCCATGATCTACTACCCACTTTCTACTTTGATAGAATCCGGGATTTGGGAAATATTGATCATCTCCACACCACATGACCTTCCGATGTTCCAACGCTTGTTGGGCGATGGAAGAAAATATGGATGCCGGTTCGAATATGCAGTACAGGACCAACCCAATGGATTGGCCGAGGCTTTTATTATTGGGGAAAAATTTATTGGGGATGATAAAGTAGCCCTGATTTTGGGCGATAATATCTTCTACGGAACTGGTCTGGAAACGCTGTTGCAATCCAATAACAATCCCGATGGAGGAATCATTTATGCCTATCACGTAAATGATCCCGAGCGCTATGGGGTTGTGGAATTTGATGAGGACGATAAGGTGATTTCCATTGAGGAAAAACCAAAAAATCCAAAATCGAACTATGCCGTACCGGGAATTTATTTTTACGACAACGACGTGGTGGAGATTGCAAAAAACATAGAACCCAGTGCCCGTGGTGAACTGGAGATTACCGACATTAACCAGGAATATCTGCGACGCGGGAAGCTTAAGGTAAGCATCATGGACCGGGGAACAGCCTGGTTGGACACGGGAACCTTCAAATCGTTGATGCAAGCCTCCCAGTTTGTTCAAGTGATCGAAGAAAGACAAGGGCTTAAAATAGGAGCCATAGAATCTTCGGCCTATAAAATGGGCTTTATAACCAAGAATCAGTTTAAAAAGTTAACAGAACCCTTCTTGAAGAGTGGGTACAGCACACGGTTGTTGGAAGTTTTATCATAGATCATGCAAGTACATCAGACTAAAATAGAAGGTTGTTTTGTCATAGAGCCCACTGTCTTTGAGGACAAGAGGGGTTACTTTATGGAAAGCTACAATCAAGAAAAATTTGAAAAACTAACCGGCGCCAAACCCTTTTTTGTGCAGGATAATGAATCCTTCTCGGTAAAAGGGGTACTTCGTGGTCTCCATTTTCAAAAGGGGGAGCATGCCCAAGCCAAATTGGTAAGGGTTTTGGAGGGAGAGGTTCTGGATGTGGCGGTCGATATCCGTCCCAATAGCAAGACTTTCGGGCAAGTGGTCTCTACCTTGTTGTCGTCCAATAATAAGAAACAGATGTTTGTGCCGAGAGGATGTGCGCATGGTTTTGTGACCTTGAGTGACACCGCCAAGTTTTCCTATAAATGTGACAATTTTTACCATGCCGAATCAGAGGGAGGGATCATTTATAACGACCCCACTTTTAATATCGATTGGATTTTGAATGAAGATGATCTGATCATTTCGGAAAAGGATAGGGTTTTACCCATTTTTAAGGTAGCAGTACCCCATTAAAGCAAAAAATAATATGAAGATATTGGTCACCGGGGCATCCGGACAGTTGGGAAGCACATTTAAGGCCATGGCGTCCGTAGGACAGGCCAAAGGATTGGATTTTGTGTTCAAATCGTCCTCAGATCTGGATATTACTGATTTTGCGGCGGTTCGCGAAGAATTGCTTGCTGCCAACTATGCCTATTGCATCAATTGTGCGGCCTTTACCCATGTGGACCAAGCCGAATCTGAAAATGAGTTGGCGTATAAGGTAAATGTTACCGGGGCCAGAAACTTGGCAATGAACTGTAATGAGAGCAACACGGTCCTCATTCATATTTCAACGGATTTTGTCTTCGACGGCTTTTTGAACACCCCGTATTTGGAAGATGATATCGCCAGGCCCATAGGGTTTTATGGGGATACAAAATACAAAGGGGAGCGGGCTATTGTAGGGAACTTGGAAGAGCATTTTATCTTGCGTACTTCATGGCTCTACTCCGAGTTTGGGCACAATTTTATGAAGACCATGATCCGGTTAGGGAACGAAAAAGAGGAACTTTCCGTGGTATATGATCAGGTGGGCACACCCACTTATGCCTTGGACCTGGCCAAGGTGGTTTTGCATATTATCAATGCCCATAGCATAGATTATGGCGTGTACAATTACAGTAATGAAGGCGTGGCCAGTTGGTACGATTTTGCCAAAGCCATTTTTGACAGTTACAAGATTTCGGTTGACCTCAAACCCATTCTATCTAAAGAATTTCCTACCCCTGCGGAGCGACCCAAATTTAGCGTGTTGGACAAATCTAAGATCAAAAGCACCTTCGATTTGGACATCCCACATTGGAAAGACAGCCTTGAAGTTGCCTTAAAGGCATATTCCAAAATTAATATTTGATTTATCTGTCACCTCGAGCGCAGTCGAGAGGTTTTTACTTTGTAAGTGTCCTTTTTATCGTGAAGTTAAATTTGGGTTGACACGAATTTTACAAATTTGTACAAGTGTTTCTAGAGAAAGAAGCATTTTGTCAAAAATAGGGTTGCACTTATCGGTCTCGGCTATGATTTCGTTGTGGAATCATCCGCAGGATTATTCCGCCGAAATCCAGCCGTTTTATTTATACTTTTATTTTGGTATGGCACAAAACCACAATGAATTATAGCCGTTGTAAGCATTAGTTATTTTATAAATATTTTCTTAGGCTTTTCAGCAAAAAGTAAGTAATAACTCCAAATCATGGCAAAAACTGCTTGAAAAATTATTAATCCACTAATTTCTGAATTTTTCAATCCGAAATAAAAAGATGAGCCAACTGAAATTATATAAAGAAACACCATAAATTTCCTAAAACCTTTATTAAAACTTAACATCATAGCTATTAAAACAATTGAAAATATTACCATAAAAATTTCTATTCCATAATATAAATAAATGTCAAATTTCATATGAGTGTTCGGAGAAGACTCAATTTTTTCAAAACCAATTTGTAATAATTCAAATATATTTATAGAAGACCTAATCATATTAATTATCAACGCTATCAAAATAATCCAAAGCCAACCACTAATTTTTAAGTGCCCAAATTTGAATTTATCAGTTTGTTGATAATATTCTTCAACTTTATTTTTATTTTCTTTTTCTCCTCTTTTATCAAGTTCATCTATTAAAAAAGGAACTCCTTCTATATTAACTTTGTGAGGTGCTTCTGATAGTTCAAGAAGTTTATCTAATTCTAAATTTGAATAATATTCTTTAAAAGGCATTTTTCGTTTTTAATTAATGCTAACGTTTAAGATATTGCTCGTTTTAATGAGCAATATCGTCCGATAAGTGAAGTACGGGATTTTCTGCCCAAATTTCAAGAACCGATTGATGGATGTAGGTTATGGATTGACGAAAATCACAATACATCATTTTTATCTCCCTTCCTTTTCCTTCGGTTGGCTCAGGATGACAGGGGAAGGAGAACTAAGTACGAAGGGATGATTTACACTATCTGTGCACTTTAAGTGGACAGCTTTCCCTTTTTTTGGGAAATAAACTATGGGTTGTTTCTAGCTATAACCCCTTTACCTGTACATTGTGAAAGGAATCCGCCTGAAGGCGTAAAAGTTCTTCCGCCTTTTGTTTTTTATAACGGTAGAGCTCTTCCTCATTTTTAATATCCTCGTAAATCTTTTGGTTGAGTTCGCCATCCGTGGAAAACAGCAGTTTGCGTTGGGCTACTTTTTGGGTTACCCAAGTGGCGACCACACTTTCCTGTTCCTCCAACTTATAATCGTACTCTCCTTTCGGAGCCAAAAGTTTGGCAATAATAGGAGCGGTCTCAATCGCCAAAAACAATAGAAAAATAAAAAATGAAGGGAACCAAGGCAGTTTGCCCAAGGCATTTATCCGGGCCATCAACCCATCAAAGCCATCAATAATGGGTTGCGAATTGGTCACCGCGCTATTGTAGTCAACCCCAAGGGCCGCTATTTCCGCTTCAAGTGCCTCAATTTTTTGACCATTGGTTTCTTTGAGCTGGGTCAATTCAGCCAAATAGGCATCATGTTTCTCCCTTTTTTCTTGGTAAACCGGGCCTTTGCCCAAGAGACCGGTTCCGGCGGTACCTTCGGCTTCGGTAATGTAGATATCATAAAGCGCATTGGTCTCCGCTTCCTTGCTTGTAATCTCGTTCTTTAATCCAGCAATTTCTTGATTTAGGGCCTCTACCTTAGGAGAATATTGTAAAGCAATTTGCTCTTGATTTGCCAGGGTCAGGGCATTTTTTTCCTCCAAAAGGACTTGGTCAATTTCCTTTTGAAATATTTTCATCTCCAAGGGTTTGGAAATAACCACTGCAATGATCATCGCCAAAATGATTCGAGGTGTGGCTTGCAACAATTCACTTTTAAAACTATCCCTTTTCTTTATGGTTGACACGATGTATCGGTCCAGATTAAAAATCAATAATCCCCAGATAAATCCGAAGAAAATAGCGGTGTAAATGTTGTCGAATACGGTGTAAAGGGCATAGCCGCTGGCAATAAAGGCCATAACTGCGGTAAAGAAAACAGTGGCTCCAATACCTGCATATTTGTTGCGTTCCCCATTGGAACAGGTTTCTAGGATTTGGGTGTCGGCACCCGAACAGAAAATGAAAAAACGTTGTAACATGATAGTGCTCGTTTAGGTTTGTAATTGACTGCATACCGCTTTTAGGTCAAATACTCCCACGGAAGGTTGGTTTGGAAGGTGTTGACCCTAATGAAAATCAAAAGCGATGTAATTAGAACGCAGTTTTTTACAAAATGTTACAGCGCGATCCCATTCAAGCAACCAACGAATGGGCCTTCAGCTAGGACGAGGACATTTTTACTTCCATAATATTGTTCTTTTCAAACATGGAATTTATGCGAAGTTCATGGTTGTTCTTTAACTGCTCAATGGCTTTTTCTGTGCTAATTTTTTTATCATCCAAATAGAAAACAGCCCCTTTTTCCGCTAACCCGACTACATGGTCGATAAGCTTTTGGGAGTGGGGCGGGAGACGGTCCCAGACCATACGACTCATGCTAGGTTCGGGGGAAGCGTACACCCCTTCGGCAACGGCCAATTTTGTATAGCTTTTATGTAAGGCCATGATCTGTGTATACTGGTGCATGAGCTGTTCTCTGCTACCTTGCTCATGTTCCACAAACCGGACGACCCCATCGTAATAGCTTTTCTTTTGCTTGGCATAACTATCCGCCAATTTTTTGAGCTCTGCTGAAATTGGCCCCTTGTTAACAAGATAGGCAATCATTGGAACTCGTGGCCATTCCGCCGACCCCGGAATTTCTATGATTTCAGATGTTGGCGTGGGTGGAGGCACCTCTTTGATTTCGTTGTCATTTGAGGGAGTAGGTGGAACCTCTTTGATTTCATCAACCCGGTTTGGCGGAGGAGGTGGGGGGACTTCTTCAATTTCGGTTGTCCCAACTTTTTTGACGGGAGGCGGTGGATTTGGAAAGTCAGGAAAAGGTTCCGCATCCTTCTGTTGTTTTTCCGACATCAATCCCCGAATGTAGGTAAGACGCTCCACGTCCTTTAGCAATACGCGCATATTGTTTTTGGCCATGCTGTTGTAATATTTGGCCAGCTTGTTGTACTCTACCATAAGTTTACGGGAAGCACCTTCTTGTGTTCGAGGTGTACTGGTTCCCAATATCGTATCCCCATCCACCAACTGTATTAATAGAGTGTCCCGAGCCCTAAACTGGGTGCCCTTAAAACTTTGGTCCAAGGCCTTTTCAGAAAATTTGATACGATCAGCGGATACCAAAGTTAAAGTAGCAGGGGTTTTTGCCAACTCCTTTTTTATCTGCTTTAAAAGCTCAATACTAAAATCACCCTCGAATTCCAACTCCACCTGTGGCTTGGAGTTGTTGCTGAAATCATTGGATTTCGACATGCTGTTCAACTTGTCGGATAGCTTTTTCAAACGGATTCGTTTTCCTTCAATAAAAAGTTCGTGGTTTTCACTGACCTTGATGGTAATGGGAGTGACTTCGTTTGATGCTTGGGATACGGTCTTTTTATCGCTAAAACCCAAAAGGAGCAATGCGAGTATAGGAAGCAACAGAAGGCTTTTGATTAGAACCGATTGTTTTGATGTTTTTGTTTTCATGACTGTTAATCGTTTTTTGACTTGCCTGAACGCACTTCCAAACACGAAGGTTTTGCCAAATACGGTCAGGCGGGTTGATGAATAATGAATTGCATTGGACAATGCTGGCTGAAAATTTGTGGTTGAATATTCCAGAAGAACATTTTGATAGTTTATGGTGTTGGCACTTTTGGATAATACGGCTTGATCTGCCAAAAATTCATGGTTCAGTTTTATGGCCCGTTTAAAGAAAACAACCAGTGGATTAAACCACAGCAGCACTTGGACCAACTCTATAAAAATCACATCCCAACTGTGCTTTTGGGCCACGTGGGTTTCTTCGTGGATCAAGACCTCTTTGGGGATTTCATTGTTTTCCAACTTCTGTTTGTTCAGAAAAATGAACTTAAGGAACGTATGCGGGGGTATTTTCTCCCGATGCAGCACGTGGGTGCAATGTGGTAGCCTATTCTTGGGATTTTTGCGAATTCGATTGGTTATTCGGATTAGGTTTTGGGCAAACTTTAATCCAAACAAAAGCACGCCCAAACCATAAATGCACCAGGCAATGACGATGAAATCAATCGGAGAACCAGGAGCCTCTTTAACTTCCAAAACTTCTCCGGCCTGGATGGGGTTCAAGCTATCCAACCCCTGTGGCATGGGAACAGTTACGTATTCCACAAAGACCATTAACGGAATGGCCAAGCTAAGGATCAAGGCACCGATCAGATAAAATCGTTTGAAGGTGTGGATGCTTTCTTTCTCCAGAAAAATCTTGTAAAACAAGAATAGGACAATCAAACACGCCGTGGATTTTAAGCTATAGGCCAACATGCTTACTTTCTTTTAATTTGGTCGTCAATAAGTGCTCGCAAAGACTCAAGTTCCTCCTTGCTCAAATCGGTTTCTTTGGTAAAAAATGAGGCAAACTGACTCGGGCTGTCGTTGAAGAAATTCTTAATCAGACCTTTCACCTGCTTGGAGAAATAATCTTGTTTTTTAACCAAGGGGTAGTACTCCCTGGACCTTCCAAAACTTTTGTAGGCCACATAGCCCTTGTCGATCATCCGCTTTAAAAGCGTGGCCACGGTTGTGGTGGCAGGTTTTGGTTCCGGATAGGCATCCAAAAGGTCTTTCATGAACGCTTTCCGCTGTTTCCAGATAATGTTCATTAGTTCTTCTTCGGATTTTGATAAGGACATGCGCTATGAAATTAGAATTTACTCTACAAACATAGAATAATATTTTGAATTCTACAAATGTAGAGTAAAATGATCATCTTACCATAACTTCAACCATATAGGGGTACGACCAAATATTTAATTTGAAATCCCAATTGTTCTATAGGTGAATGCCTAGATAAGCAACGCTTCTAGAGGTGTTTCTTCCTAAATAAAATGAGTTCGGTTTGGCAATTTGATATTTAGCTTCGGATTGTTTGAAAATCTGATGATTGTCTGGATTTTCGATGAGGTACTTGTCGTTACATCCGATCTTGATGGGTTTTGGGTCTATTTTGATTTCGAACACTTTCAATTATTACTGTTGATAGAATAATCATTCCGCCCCAAAACGTATTCCAGTTAGGGATTTCCCTTAAGAAAATAAAGGCGATTACAATACCCAAAACAGGTTGAACGCTGCTGATGATACTTGCAGTACTCACGGTAAAATGTTTTAAGCTGTTTACGAGCAGTGTATGGCCCACAGCCGTGGTAATAATGGCCAACAGAATAACATAGGGATATTGCGTTGTAATGTTCGAAGTGTCCATAAACAATAAAGTAGGAGCCAGCACAAGGGTCACAATACCTAATTGATATAGCATAATGGCCGTAGCATTGTAGTGGTGCTCAGAAATCAAATTTTTTGAAATGATGTTTCTTAAGGCATAGAACAATGCTGATATCAGCCCGAAAAAGATACCCTGGAACATTGTGCTTTCCAAATCAAATTCGGGAGCTAGGATGTAAATGCCCAAAAGTGCCAAAGCCCCTAGCACAATGTACATGGGGTCAAATTTTGTTTTAATGAACAAAGGTTCCAAGAAGGCGGTTATGATAGGGTAAGTAAACAATGAAAGCATTCCAATAGCGACATTGGAACATTTTAAGGCATAGAAGTAAGTTATCCAATGTGCGGCCATGAACAAGGCACTTAGTACAAAAGGAAGGACGTTCTTTTTCGATTTTAATTGATAGGGTATCTTTTCATACCTGCAGAAGGCATACAATACAAACAGAGCTATAAAAGAACGCCACCAATTCGTTACCGGGATGGGCAAGTCTATAAATTTACCCAATGCACCCGATGTACTGATAAAAAGTGTTGCTAAAAGCAGGTAAACAAGATGGTTATTGTATTGCTTGCTCATGAGTTAGCGATAATGGTGGTTAGCTTTTGGCGAGCGAGCCAAAACTAGTAGCGGAAAGCACGTCCCCATCGGTTTAATTTTAAACCGATGGGCAACATCCTGTTTATTGCGTTAGTTCCGTGAAGTATTTATAGAAATATGGAATGGTCTCAATGCCCTTAAGGTAGTTCCAGACGCCAAAATGCTCGTTGGGGGAATGAATGGCATCGCTATCCAGTCCAAAGCCCATTAAAATGGTCTTACTTTCCAAGACTTGTTCAAATAGTGCAACGATGGGTATACTTCCACCGGTGCGTTCTGGAATTGGGGTTTTGGCGAAAGTGGTCTCATAGGCCATGGCTGCCGCTTTATACCCAATACTATCGGTTTTGGTCACATAGGGTAGGCCTCCATGGTGCGGTGTAACCTCGACCTTTACACTTTTTGGCGCAATGGCCTCAAAATGTTTGGTGAACAGTTCCGTGATTTCGTCCGGATCTTGATCAGGTACCAAACGCATCGAAATTTTGGCGAATGCCTTGCTGGCGATGACGGTCTTTGCGCCCTCTCCAGTGTAACCACCCCATATCCCATTGACATCAAGGGTTGGGCGAATGGAATAGCGTTCTGCGGTGGTATATCCTTTTTCCCCGTGAACATCGTCAATATCCAATGCTTGTTTATAGGCCTCCAGGCTAAAAGGGGCTTTGGCCATTTCCGCGCGTTCTTCAGCCGATACTTCTTCTACTTTATCATAAAATCCGGGAATGGTGATATGATTATTTTCATCGTGAAGGGAGGCAATCATCTTATTGAGGACGTTAATGGGATTGGGAACAGCCCCACCATAAA
Source organism: Flagellimonas myxillae (assembly GCF_023502235.1). GTDB lineage: Bacteria > Bacteroidota > Bacteroidia > Flavobacteriales > Flavobacteriaceae > Flagellimonas > Flagellimonas myxillae. Next base: position 782,380 of record NZ_JAMFLY010000002.1, read on the forward strand.
TGCCCGAATGCAAATCGCGGTTTGGCCCGGTGACTTCCACTTCCACATAGCTCAACCCTCTTAATCCGGTGGTAATTGAGGGGACATCATTGGCCATCATTCCGGTGTCCGATATCAGGATGATGTCATTGGAAAGCATTTCTTTGTGCGTCTCCAAAAAATCTGCCAAGCTATCACTTCCCACTTCCTCTTCTCCTTCGATCATAAACTTGACATTGCAGGGGAGTTGGTTGTTTCGAATCATGAATTCCACCGCTTTTACATGCATGAAAAACTGACCTTTATCGTCGCATGCACCTCTGGCAAAAATGGCACCATCCGGATGTAGATCCGTTGCTTTGATAACCGGCTCAAAGGGAGGGGAGTTCCAGAGTTCCATGGGGTCGGGTGGTTGTACATCGTAATGGCCATAAACCAGTACGGTGGGCAGGTTGGAGTCAATGATTTTTTCTCCATATACCACGGGATAACCTTTGGTTTCGCAGATCTGGGTATTGTCGCAGCCTGCTTCCACTAAGGATTTTTCCACGAGTCTTGCAGTTTCCAATACATCTTGGGAAAAAGCGGTATCGGCACTAATGGAAGGTAATTTTAAGAGTTCGACCAGCTCGTTGATGAACCGATCTTTGTGGGTGTTTATGTAGTCGTTTATTTGTTCCATGAATTGTTTTAAAAGGACACTAAATGTACAAAAAACAAGTTTTTAAAAAGGGGTTGCATTGTAATCGGAAAATTGGATTATATTTGCACACCTTTTTGCGGGTGTGGTGGAATTGGTAGACACGCTAGACTTAGGATCTAGTGCCGCGAGGCGTGGGGGTTCGACTCCCTTCACCCGCACAGAATGACCCTCAATGATAATTGGGGGTTTTTTATTTGGATACAGTTGGATTTTGAGGAGGAGAAGTTTACCCTGAGCTGGTCGAAGGGACTCCCTTCACCCGCACAGAATTAACCCTCAATATTCTTGAGGGTTTTTTTATGCCCTTTTTTTGTTTTATTTCTGAGGATTTTGACCAGAAAAGAATCCCAAAATTCCCAAGTCTTCCTCAAATATATACATTCAGGGAGCCACAAAGTACGTTCGTATAAAAAGTTGGACTTAAAAACGGGAAACAGGCTATTTTCCCTAAGAATTGCTAAAACAAAATCTTTATGCGACCCCTAGTACGATTATACTTTTTACTCTTTTTAATTATTACCACCGGCCTAAATGCCCAAAAGGTTGACAATGGATTCTCCGAAAAGGCATTTTACTTTGCTGCCTGGGGGGACATCAACCAAGGTGAAGGCAAAACCAAGGCCACTATTGAGGAACAAAAGGCACGTTTAAAACGATTGGCCGATGCCGGGATTACGGATCTGTTGCCCAATGCCAGCACCGAACGATTAAGGGAACTTGTTCCTTTGGCAAAAGAATATGGAATTAGGGTCCACGCTTGGCTTTGGATGATGAATATCGGGGGACTGGAGGAGGCCCAAAAACATCCTGAGTGGTTTTCGGTGAACGTGTTGGGACAGAATTGCAAAGAATACAATCCCTACGTGAGTTACTATAAATTTCTAAGCCCATTTTCTGAGGGGGCACGGGAATTCATTAAAAAAAGGGTCAAGGAAAAGGCAGAGATACCCGGAATCGCATCGGTGCATTTTGACTACATCCGCTTTGTGGATATAATTCTTGGGGCCGACCTTCAAAAAAAGTACAAACACAAAGGGGGACCTCTAATCCAGGACCGTATTCTGGACGAGTATGATTTTGGTTATCACCCCAATGCCCGTAAGCAGTTCAAGGAAATTTTTGGGACTGATCCAGTAGATTTGGAAGATAGGGCCGAGAACCCCGCTTGGCAGCAGTTTAGAATGAACGCTATCACCTCGTTGGTAGATGACTGTGTGGATATTTGTCACGATAAGGGAGTGGCCACTTCGGCTGCTGTTTTTCCGTTTCCGCAGTTGGCCCGGGAATATGTGCGCCAAGATTGGGGACATTGGAAGCTGGACACCTTTTTTCCAATGGCCTATAAAAAAGACCATCAAGGAAATGTGAACTGGGTAGGTTTTGCGACTAAGGAAGGTGTACGTGATTTGGAGAAGGGACAAGACTTGATCACAGGCATCCTAACAGGTCATTACGGCGATAACTATTCCGATTTTGAGCAAGCCATCCAATTGGCCCGGAAGAACGGGGCCAAGGGAATTAGCTTTTTTACGGCAAATTCGTTGGATGATAAGCACTTGTCCATCATAAAAAAATGGAATAAAACATACAATTAAGCTGCCCTTTTTCTAGGACACCGGAGGTAACCTTCGCATAAAACTGGATTCACACCCAAAGGGTGACGTCAAGGTTGGTATCGGTTGTAAGTTTGGCCTTTTTTCTAATCGCTGCTTTTACAGGTAAATAGTAGGTGCCTCCTTTGGTATCGAACCAAATAGCGGTGTCCCATTTTACAGTCCCTATTTGGGCAGTGGCCTTCATTCTACCCCAACCTTCTTCCTGCCATTGCAGGTTGCCCCTGATTTCTTGGGAAATGTCCTTGGGGAGGGAAATAAAATACCAGCTTCCTGCTGCTTCTTTCCACATGGTGGAGGTAAAGGTGTAGGTTATTTTGCCGTCCATGGATTGGATTTTGGGTGTAAAATTATGGGAATGCGATTTAAATTTGGGGGAATCTTTTCTTTAAAATTTGATCTGCCCCCGATGATTCCACTCATGTTCCCAATCATGGAACCCAGAATTAAACTAAGTGCCTTTGCCAGAGATTTTCTTAGGTTGATCCATTGATCCATCCTTAGTCACGGACAAATAAATGCAGTTTGGTGATAATTGTTCGCTATACTTGATTTTTTAATGGGATGTGGTCCATCCGTCGATAAGATGATTGAACATACTTTGGATTTGCTTTAGCGCTTCGATACGGCCATCTTCTTTTCCGTTGTGGTAATGGCTGGAGGTAAAGGCGGCCACATCGGCAAGAACAGAGCCCCAAGCCCGGGGGTCTGGTGTTTCTTTAATGGTGTCGGCAAAGATTTCCGGGGCACCTTGGTTCATCCAAACCCTTAAACATTCGTAGGCATTTGGATTTGATTTGATTTCAGATCTGATTTTGATCTCGTTTCCGCTTGAAGAAAAAAGTCCCATGCTATTATGCTTTAGTTGATGAATGAATTCTGATCGCCATGGATTTCCGTGCTAGTGAACTTATTGATTGCCCAAATTTTGAATAACCCTTGGAAGCAAAGTGATGTTGGTTCAAGATTTAATTTTTTGGATGGCGCTCAAAGCTTTGCCCATTTCCCTGATGTTGTAATTGATTATTTTTAGGGTTGTTCCAGTGGCATTCGGGCGGTCCGTTTCTGCATAACCAAGGATTTCCCTGCACCCTTGTTCCGTTTCCCATACCATATTGCCTTTGTCCCTTAATAAACCAAATAAAAGGGAGCCGGCATGTTTTCGAAGGTTGGCACCGTAGCCGTCGGCGGTTTTTTCAGCCGAAACAAATTCATAATAAACGTGTATGTACATAATTTACTGAATCCTATTTAATAAATCGTAGAACTCTTTTCCCTCAAATTTTTATTAAAAATATCTACCTGCATGCGTCTCCATAAGTTTAATGGTCAATTTATAAATCTCCTGACCGGCATGGCCATCACAATCTTTGTATTTTGTTTTATACGCCCTTATCTGGCTTTTGAAATTGTCTAAATGGTAACGTTTTTTATGCTGAATGTTCTCAAAATCGGCTATGATTTTTAAATGTTCAGTTTGCATGTTTTTAACGCAGATTATATCTGAAATGGATAAGGCTTTTTTTATGAAGAAATCCGTATTCGCTATTGTTTCTTCATCAAGCCCTGGATACGTCAGAATTTCTTCAATTTTATTTAAATTTTGTTGTAGTGTTCTGAATGATTTCATGGAGAAAATTTTAGAAACCATAACTTCCTCCCTTATTTTTGAAATCTCCTCGATAAGATAAACGAGCTCAAATTGTTTAAAAGTTCTATTTACGATAGCTAGCATCTTACTAATCCTAGGGTCGGAAGAAAGGGTGTACCTAAAAACTTCATCTTGATTCATTTTAAAGGTTTCAAGAGTTTCTGATTCAATTACTAGTCCCCCTGCATAACTAGCGTTGTCGCCAATTATTTTTGTTTTTAGCTCAAAATATCTCTTTTTAAACCCCTGAACGCTGGATACATGTAAGTAGGGTTTCCATGAACCAAGAAATGTGAAAATTGCTTGATTGAGTTTAGGGTAGTCTTGGACTTTAACTTTGCTGATGACATTAAACGTTAGTTCTTCCTGATTTAGCAGGTTATTTATTGTGTTGGTTTCAATCGTAAATAATTGGTCTCTGAATGCCCGTTTGTCAGTATCATTTAAATGACTCAACATTTGCTTGTGAACCAAATCGAAAATCCTAATTTTATGTAGCTTTTCAAAACTATCAACTTCTTTGTTTACTGAATCTAGCGATTGGGCTATGCTATTTTTTGAAGCCTTTGCATATTGTTTTTCAATGGCTTGTTCTAGCCTATTGATTTCAGAGGGAAGTAATCGTTGAAACTCTGTTTCCACCAGATTGGAAAAACCTTCCAAGTCCTCATAAGTAACCAAGGGCGAATTAATTTTGTTTAGTATAACCGGGAATTCTTTACGTAGTTCTCTAATTGTGGCAACTTCCTTTATCGCATCATTATAGGCCTTCTCTTGATTTAATACGCCCCACATGTACCAATCAAGTCTTTGTGAAACTGGATACTTAGGTTTCTTTTTACATTTTGTTATTTTGACCGCTATAGCGAATTTTTTCAACTTACCTAATTTCTCAAAAGGTTTCCCGAACATTGGAATAAAGAACTTATCCGAAAGAAGATTAAATCTAATGGCATTATAAACCGGTGAGCCAGAACGCGGGGATTTTGTTTTAACACTAGGAAATTCGTTTTCAATAACCTGAGTCCAAGATTCAAGCTCTTGACAACTTTGTGCATGCAAGGATTGATCATAGGATGCCAAATAGAAGATGAGAAAAGGTAAAAGTCGGTATATCAAGCTCATATTTATTTTAAGGGATTTAATTGTTATTGATACTGCCCTTGGATTGATTGTCAAATTCTATTTTTGTTTTGTCTAAGTTCCGGTGTGCTGAGTTGCCCAAACGAAAGTCCCATCCATAAAGATAATTGCTGCCCAAGATCTCCATTGCGGAAACCCGTATCTTATGTATGCACTGATGATTTTAGTGCAAAACAAGTGATTAACCCCTTACTTCAAAAAGGATGGAGCCCACTTCAACTTTTTGTCCTTCCTTTTTCACGGCATAGAATTTTCCGCCCACATAAGTTTCAAATTCCAATATTTGCCTTGCATTTTCGACAACCCCAACGATGTTTCCGGGCTGGATCAGCTGTCCATCTTTAAAAAACCATTCCTTGACTCGCCACACACTGGTGTTTTCAAGGCCATTTGGGAACACAATTCTTTCCATTTCTCCTGGCTGAAGATAATGACCTTGCACCGCTGTTTGGGTTTTTAAATTTGAACTGTCAAGCCCAAACTTTTCCATTTGTTTAATGATCCATTTTCTCATTGATGTCTGCTAGTAGCTCATGGACATGCTGTTTTGTGCTAGTTGCCAAACAAGCTTTTTAGATATTTCGAAATTTCCTCACATTCAGGAACAAATATTTTCGAGATAAACTCCTCGTTTTCCTTTTTGTAAGTTTCGAACATTCTGGAGCCATTATTTTTGGAATGGGTCACATTGGCAATTCTATCGCAAAATTTAAGGAAGGATGCATTTTTGGTCTCCCTGATTCCTTTGTAATATTTTTCGTTTGCCCGTTCCGCTCTGTTTCTCCCTTTTTCATTGGTCAACGCGTAGGCAAGTTCGGCAATGGTTTCGTTGGTTTCTTTTTTTACATCGTTATAGGTTTCCCGGGCATCCTCGATGATATCGTGAACCCAGCAGGCGGCCAATACATTTTCCCTTTCATCAGTATCTATGGTATGGATAAATTCTTGGGCAATATCATACACCTTGTTAAGGTGAAAATCATAATCGTATTGATCGTATTTATGATTAGCATTTTTGTGTTTTTTTATGGCGTAAGCTTTGGTTTTATCTACGAGGTTCATCATCGTTCTTTGCTATTCATTTTTCCACACAACAAATTCGGCATTTTCGGTCGAACCCATTGCATTTATCAACTGTTCATTGTCAAAATTCGGAAAACGTTGAAAGTTTTTTAGCATTTCCATTTCACCTGTTGCCCCTCCTGGAACAGATAAAATACCATCGTCAGATAGAATTCTCCACCAGATATCCGTTCCCCAAGGCCCGGAATCGTTGGTCTCTATGATGATCTGATGAATAACCCTTAGGGCAATGGAGTGTTCATTTCCATCATAATCCGTGGTTGTGATCGTGGATCCCTTGAATTCTACCTTCCATTTGGATTCCGGTTGCAATTTCCCCTCCTCCTTTTTGCGCTTTCTAAAAAATGAAAATAGTCCCATACTTAAATCCGTATCTACTGGTTGACTGTCATTAAAAGGTGATTTCCTGGTTTATTCGCTCAGTTCCACATTTTTAATTTTTACCGCATTGTTATTGGGTAAAATTTCATAGCCAAGCTTATTACTGATTATTTCAACAAAGGAAGCTCCCAAAAATATAATCTGGGATGTATAATACACCCAGAGCATCAATAGGGCCAAAACACTTGCCGAGCCAAATGTTGAACTAAGGTGGCTATGTCCTATGTACATTCCAATGGCGATTTTGCCGAACATAAACAGCAAGGCAGTGATCAAGCCTCCCAAAAGTGCAACTTTCCAATGAACGATAACATCGCCCAAAAATTTAAACATGACGGCAAAGGCCATACTGGTTATGATCAAGGATATTATATGTTCATAGAGATAAGCAAACTGGTATTCACTGGATAAACCTTGGGCGTGATGTATTAAAAAGGAGTTTACCGAGGTGCTGATCAATAGAATAAAAAACAGTACAATTAGTATGACAAAGGAGAAAAAATGCTTTGACAAATATTGCAGGATACTGCTTTTTGGTTTCGCCTTAATATTCCAAATGCTATTAAAGGCATTGTGTATTTGACTGAACATTCCCGATGCGCTTAGTGCCAAGGTGACAAAACCAATTATCGTGGTGATCACACTGTTGTGGGTAGTATGGTGGTTTTTGATAATATTTTGGATTTGCATGGCCGCATCGCTACCCAGCGTGCTTTTAAGTTGTTGGAATATCTCTCCGGAAACGGCTTGTTTTCCAAATAGCAGTCCAAAAACTGAAATCAGGATAATGATCATGGGCAATAGGGAAAACACGGCATAGTAAGCCAAAGCAGCTCCTTTTTGAAACGTATTGCTTTTAAAAAAATGGTTGAAGACCTCCTTGATAAACTTCATATTACATGAGTGATTTTTGAGGCAAAAGAAAGGATAATGTTGCCAATAAATTTGGGATTGTTTCTTGCAAGTGGGTAGAAATTGAAATCAATAATTACTAAATCAATTTTTTATGTTGTTCATTCAAAGGTAAAAAGTTGATGTCCAAATACCCTCCGCTGGCGTTGTCATCCGCAACTATTTGAGGCTTCCCTTTTATAATTTCGATTGAATTTCGGTGGATATGCCCTGCAAAAATCCCTATTAAGTTAGGGGCTGTAAAAACCTGCTTGTGAAAATTTAGCGTTGTTTCCGTATGCCCACTTTCTGGCCATTTAGGACGCCTTTCCAATTCAAAGTTACGATCTGTGGCCGCTCCCCAATTTGGATTTCCACAGCCAAACGAAATGCCCTTACCAGGTGCATACAGGGGAATATGGACCAAGAGCACCAATGGCATGCCACTGGCAACCTGTTCCGTAAAAAATTTCAATTGCTCGTCATTAATTTGATAGGTGGAATTATCAATGGCCAAAAAGCGGATGCCTTTGATATCGTAAGCCGCCATTAAAGGATGATTGCCTTGGTACAAGGGTTGTAGGCGCTTCTTGATCCATGTATCGCGCAACACCTCCAAGCTACCTTCCATACCTTCATAATGCCAATCGTGGTTACCGGCGATATAAATGTAGGGAACGCCCGTTGCCTTCAATTTGGACAGCACCCACTCGATGGCAGCTTCAGACGGAAAACTAAACAAATCCCCCACCAAGGTGATCACATCTGCATTTACCTCTTTTGCAAATGCCAGGGTTTGTTCAAAGGCCTCTTCCGGATGCGTTGACTCTCCTGTTTTAAAATGGGTGGTTTGGTTATACGCCGTGGCCATGCGATTGCTAAACTCTTGAAAAGGAATCCCCCTTTCATCATCTTTAAATAGATGTGTATCGGCAATGTGGACCACCCTTACCGGTCCGGGAATCAGATCGGCGTAAAAGAAGACCTCTTCTTGATCCACGGTAGCGCATACTTTGGCTTTCTTATTTTTCTTTTTGGTCGGTTTTACAAACGAACTGGATGCAAGTCCAATCCCCAAAAAGGCGGCAGAAACTCTATTGAAAAATAATCGGCGTTTCATAGGGCGGTTTTAACTCAAGGAGAACATATTTATTGAAGCGTAAATCTGCTACCAATAAAGTTATCGTTTAATTTTAAACCAAACCCGATTTGCCTAAAGAATCCATTTGCATACCAATGGTATTCGCTGTTGTTTCTTTCTGACTGGAAGGTGAATTATAGATTTGCTATGCGTCCTGCAAAGCGGTTTTTTTTCGACCGTACAGATAGAAGCCCAAAATTGACAGGCCCATTACCGTAAGATAGGCAATCCAGACCATAGGTTCATTCTTTGCTTCACTACCTTCTATAATAACATGCTCCCAAACAATCCCAGGTTCATTTTTAAAACCAAAGCACCTTTGCCCAAAATTCCAAGCAAGATGAATCCCAGCAGGCAGGGCAATGCCTTTTGTGGTTAAAGCTGCAATTCCGAAAAGGATAGCACCTACGCCAGACCCAAGAAAGGCATCTATAAAAGTCATCCCACCAGCCATATGCTCTATTGCAAAAATGAGTGCGATAATAATTTGGGATTTCCAAGACCCAATGGCGTAGTTGAGTGAGCGCAAGGGAAAAGCACGAAAGGCTAGTTCTTCTCTCAAAGAGACAACAAAATAGAGTAAAAATGGAATCAAGATTGATGAAAAAGAAGGGGATTGAACAACAATCAATTTAGAATTGATTGCGAAAACGACCCATAAAGTAAATGTGGTCACCATGGCACAGCCGATGGCAAACCCCAGTGTAAAGCACTTGATTGTTCTACCATTTGGAACAACGCCAATCTCGGCCAAGTTTAGTTTTTCCCAGCGGGCGAAGGGGATGTTTATTCCTAAAACAGCTATTGCAGAAATGGTAATATGTAAAATATCCGACCATGGTTTGGGCAATGCATTGGTCAACGATGAACTAAGGATCATTAGTAGCACAGTACAAAGACAGAATAGCAATACTCTGCATAAGGTAAGTTTCCAGTTGTGGTTTTTCATTCTTAATTTTTGTTTCAAAAAGAATGAATTTTGAAGTGCAAGTCGATTCAAATTGGCATTTGAGACCTTATTTTTTGGACAGGGTTTTGTGGTATTCGGAGGGTGTTTGACCCGTAAATTTTTTAAAGGCCCTATTGAACGACGCCTTGGAGTTAAAGCCGGATTCAAGCCCAATTCCCAAGAGGGTCAAATGGGTATGGGTTTGGTTATTGAGTATTCTTTTTACTTCATCAACCCTCAATTCGTTTATAAAATCGTTGAAATTCTTATCCAAACCTTTGTTGATGGAATGCGATAAGCCGTTCCTGTTTAGCTGCATCAGATTTGCAAGGCTCTTAATGGTAATTTCCGGATTTAGGTAATACTTGTTCTCGAGAACTTTATCCAGAATTTCCTGGGCATCATAAATGGGGAAGTTTAGGGGTTTGTTATTGGAGTTACTCTCAAGCTGCTGGATCCGCAATTCACTTGCCCAAGAATAAGTTAGGTAATAAATAATCCCAGAAATAGCGATATAAGCTGGGTAATACGTATTGATCGACCCAAAACTGTAGCTTGATAGGGCAATTGTGCTAACAATATAAACGAGCCAACAAACAATCAACAGGAAGGATATTTTAAAAAAGGAACTGATCCAGAATATTGTATTTCGGTTTATGTCTGAATAAAAATCTTCCAATCCTTTTTTGAAGGACGAAAGCACATTGAGGGATCGGACCAGAAAAAAAAGGAAGTATAGCGCAGCTATAATGTCCACCAAAAAATTGACGCTATTTAATGTTCCTCTGTCGACCCCGCTCCAAAGGGTCACAAACCGCAATCCAACATCAAATAATAAGGAGGGTATAAAAAGGAGATAGTCCGTGTTTTTAAGCTTGAAATTATGGTAAAGGCTGCTCAATATCAGCAAATACAACAAAGGTCCCCATGTAAATTGATATAGTATGGGGATGGGAAAACTTGAGTTAAACCGGGGGAAAATTTCCTGTATGGGAATTTTTATACAGGCAAGGGATACGGAAAAGAGGAACAAGCCGAACAGTATCGTATTTATGGACTTGTTCCTTTTGTAAAAAAGAATACCGCTGCTGATCAAGCCATGAACCCCACCCAAAATAAAAATTAGTTGAAAAATATTGAGGCTGAGATTCATGAAGTCTTTGTGGATTTAAGAAATATAGCTACTGCGATTTAATACAGTATATTTTCCTTATTGATACAACCGCACCCAATCCACGGTCATGCTAATAGGGAGTTCCTCCGGATGTGTGATCATCCCGGGCCATGCGTGTTCCATTTGCTGGTCGATAAGCAGATAAAACGGCTGGTCAAAGGGCCATTGGTAGGTGCCTGCCCCGGCAACTTTAGGATATTCGTAAGACGTTACCCCATTGACCGCATACACCAATTTATCGGGATACCAGCTTACGCTGTAGATGTTGTAACCCGTAGTGTCTATTTTGGCCGTGGCGAACTTTTTTGGTTCCTCCTGTTTTAGCGTAATGGTATAATGGTTATGGGTGGTTTGGTACGCAAAGTCATCATGGTTTAGAGTTTCCATAATGTCCATTTCCCCGTTATGTTGGTCCGGGTAGATTTCCTTTTCGGACAGCATCCATATGGCGGGCCACATCCCATAGGCCTGATCCAGCTTGGCCTTGATTTCTATACGCCCATACTGAAAGGCAAATTTCTCCCAGGAATAGATTCCCCCGGTTAAATAGGGACGAGGATCTCCTGTAAGGGAATCGGGATTAATGATGCCATTAAGGTGAATATTGCTATCGCCAAAGGTGACCACCCTTGAATCTGTGGCCGTGATATATCGGAAACAGTTGGTCACTTCCCTCCATTCCTCCACCGGTACTTTCCATTTCGAAGAAGTAAAAAGACCGATTCGGCTCCAGGTATCGGTATCCAAGGTGTCTAGGTCAAAGTTATCTTCCCATACCAGTTCCCATTCGGTGGCATCATTCCGCCGTTCTTCTTTTTGAACATACATATACCCCTCGCTGAGCACATAAGGCTTTTTATCGCAGGAAGCGAACATAAGGATCAAGGCTGTAAAGGGAATGATTAAAGAAAGTTTTGTTGGTTTCATTTTTTGTGAGTGGTTGAGGGCTGTTTTGGTTGGGAATAGTTATGTGGTTAGCAATTATTTTTAGCCATTGTTATACGTAGTTTAAATCTCCGGATCATAACAAACAAATTCAACAATATTCGATTCTGGATCTTTAATAAATATGGATCTCCATTTCACCCATTCAAAGACCTCGGTTACATACTCTATTTTATTTTTTTTACAAAAATTCAGCATTTCTTCATAGTCCAATTTTTCAATTTCGAGAGCGAAATGATGTAAGGTGGTATGCTCTGGTTTTATAGCTTTTAACTCTTCGCTAAACGCAGTTGGATTATTCTTTGCAAATAATGCCAAAGTTTGGGTATGGCCACCAACACCATCTGCAATTTTGAAAAAAGTACACGTATCGGATTCATACATCAATGCAAATCCTATAGTTTTACTATAGAAATTTTTCATCAACTCCATATCATTGACTCGCAGAACAATTTCTCCTAAGCCTTTAATTTTATTTCCAATCATTTCCACTTTTATATTGCTTACAACGGTCTCGGCTATGATTTCGTTGTGACGGCGACTGCGAAGCAGCAAGCGAGTTGGCACGCGGGCAAGGCAGGATAATTCCGCTTAGAAATCAGCCGTGGATAAATACTTTTATTTTGGTGTGGTACAAAACAACAATGAATTATGGCCATTGTTAGGCACTGGTTTTTTTTTCTATATCCCAATTCCAAATTCATAATATGTGACGTCCCATCCTTCAAGTGCATTTTTTAAATCAGCAGAAGGACTTCCATAGACTTCCAAAGAAATCGTTGAGAGATCAACTAATCCTCCCAACAATTCGCCAACATTAGTCATATGATCTAAAACCGCCCTTGAATCTATATAGCGCTCTTTAACAATACATTCGGCCTTTAGGTCATTATAAAACCAATCATATTGAATTGTCCCTTTATCTTTTTGCTTAACCTGCTCCACACAAGAGTTAGCTACTTGTTTAAACTCTTCCATTTTACCTGGTTTAATTTTTAGTCTTGCACTTACTTGAATGTCAGTCATAATTTTGAATTTACAATTAGTTTAATAAATATCAATTTCGTTTTTCACTTGTGTCTAACGGCTTCGTATAACCGTCAGTTACGGGTTTAAATGCGTTAGCTTTCGGTTTAGCAAAGACGTTAGCAATTCCGAGTGGATTCGGACAGCCTGTCCCGAACTTGTTTCGGGATAGTCGAATCCGCGACAAGAGCAATGCGACTGACGAACCCCTTTAAAAATAAGCTTTAGTGAGCAAATTGCGGTTATACATTGTTGTAGTGCGTTATTTTTTTTCCGATTACCAAAAGAGAATCATCGTTTTCAAACTCTTTATAGCTTTCGATTGAAATAATCTTAAAAAAACCCTTGAATTTTTCGTTTAAGCTTGTTTCGTTGTGATAGTTAACAAATAATCCTTTAAAGATTTCAGAGCCTTTTCCTTTCCAAAAAGAATGACACATTATGCCATCGGGATTTAAAATTTCAGATTGTCTTTTAATTGAATCAATTAGTTCATTGTCCTTTAGATGATGTAGTACTTTGTTCGAATAGATTCCATCGAATTTTTTGTCGGTTCTTAAGGTGATGGCATCCAAGTCAAGAAATTCACCATCGGGATTTTCAAGGGTCAGATGGTTTAAAAATTCAGTTGAATTATCTGAACCTACAACATTGTACGATTTGTTTAATATATTCCAGTCAGTTCCAGGACCAGAGCCAATTTCAAGTAAATCTGAATTGTGAGGTAAAACTTCTTCAAGTCTTTCAATCAACTTACTTCCATTAACATCCTTTGCTAACTTGATATATTCTTTAACAGATTCTTTGGTCTTATAATATTCTCCTTTCATATCGTTTCTAATGCACTACAACGGTCTCGGCTATGAGTAGTTGCGCGATTTAGCACTTAACTTTACAAGTACACACCAAGCTGAAAATCCGCAAGGATTTTCAGAAGTAGGCGAGAACAAGCAATTACTTATAGCCATTGTTGTGCGTTCGTTTTTTATTTTTCTCCAACCCAAATTTTCCCTTTTGGTAAGAAATAAATCGTGTCTTTATTTCCATTTGGACTGTCAATTTCTTTATTCTTAAAATTCCCTTTTTTCAGTTTGTTCAAAAGTCTTCTGTCCGAATAACTGTCTTCTATTCTTTGGTACTGGTCAATTGGCCAAAGCAAATCACTTTCCCAATAAGGTTCTTCGTCAATATTCGGTTGCCATTTAAATTCAGAACTCAATTGATTAGTAAATGACGAGTCATTTGGCTTGAAATCTGCTTTTTCAAATATGTTTTCGTAATAATCAATCTTTTCATCAATTGCACAAACGACTTGAGATTTAGAAATCCTTGGTTCGTACAACCATATTTTTAAATAATACGGTTTGTTTAATTTCTCTAATTCAATTTTCCAACTATCATAGATTTTTTCAAGTCCGTTTAGAATATCCTTTTTGGCTTTTCCTTTCGGTTCAGGAATCAGACTGTCAGTCAAAGTCAGATTGTCCCAGGGGTCAACATAAACTTTGGTGTATTCGTATTTATGTTCATTCAAATGCTCAACATTTAAGTCTAAATATTCATTTATCCAATTCTGAATATTAGCAACCTTTCGTTTTAATCCTCTTATTTTCTTGTATTTCACAGGTTTTCTTAAATGACGCACAACGGTTCGGCTATGATTTCGTTGTGGAATCATCCGAAGGATTATTCCGCTGAAATCCTGCCGTTAGATTTATAGATTAAACATCGATTTAGCTTTTTGCCACAATGAATTATAGCCATTGTTGCCATTAGTTTTTATTCCGTCAATGAAAGAATCCAATTCGTTCTGTTTCAGGTCATTCGCATTGTCATAAACTAAATAAAAAGTCAATACAAAATTCCCAACTTCGTAAGTCAATATTCTTAAACTTGAAGGAATTGGTTCCGTTCCATTTTTGATTTTATATTCAAATCCGTATTCGGTCGAAAGTGCTCCAGCCAAGTCGTTTTTCAGAATTCTTTTGGCATTCATTGGAACTTCGTTTGTCTTTTTTGCTAAATATGGTGTCCACATTAACTCAAACTTGTTTATGCTCCGAATGTTCAGGTTGCTTCCACCTTTCAATGCTCTAATGTCAAATAAGTAGCACGCAATTATTGGTCTTCCATTATTTTTTTTGAGTGTAAAAACAGGTGGGAAAATCCGGTTTTCAAAGTCTTCTCTGTCTTTTTTTGAAAATTCCGAGTTTTCTGGAAAAACATATTCTGTTTTAAAACTTTCAAAAATTCCGCCCTCATCAACTGTAAATTCGTTGGGTATTGGAATCGAAATTCCGATGTCGTTCAATTCAACAGTATTTTCTAAAATTTCAACCTTTGGTTTGAATTTCAGCTCTCGGATTTTTATTTGGTCAGTTAGTTTCATTCAAATTAATGGCAACGGTCTCGGCTATGATTTCGTTGTGGAATCATCCGCAGGATTATTCCGCCGAAATCCAGCCATTTGATTTATACTTTTATTTTGGTGTGGCACAAAACCACAATGAATTATAGCCATTGTTAGGTGTTGGTTTTTTGCCATTCATCTATGCTTTCGAATTTATTGATAACAATCAATTCTCCTTCGTATAAGATTTCAATATTTGAATCGGAATTAATAATTCCTTTCCAATATTGATGAGCATTATTTTCAAGTTCAGAAGGGCTAAGAGATGTTAACTTAACATACAGCTCATCAGCTTTATGAAGCTTAGTTGAGTCAGCTAATTTAATTTCATATATTTCTTTTCTAGAATTCTTTCCTATTTCATCCCACCAAAACTTGACATATTCGTTTTCGCAAATCCAAATTCCTTTTTTTCTAGATGGAATTTTCTCATAGTATTTAAGCCTAATATTTTCAAAAATTTCTTCCCTAATCCATTTTAAATATTGAAAGTTACACTTCAATAATTCCGACGCCAAATGTTGAAATCCACTATATTTCTCCTCTAACATTAATTCAGTCATTTCAGTATCTAGCTCAGATGAGTCAAATTTGTTAAAGTCATTTTCGTCAATAAAATCTGATGCATAATCGAGAAATCGTTGATTATTTCTTCTGTCACTTGTTATTCTATCGAGTCCTCGAAGAATTGATTTTTGGAAATGATTACTTTCATTTGAAGGTGTGCGAATAGATTCTCCAATACTCCATTTATTGGAATATCCATTTAGTAGTTTTATGTGATAATAACTCTTCAAAACTTACACCTAACGGTCTCGGCTATGATTAGTTGCGTGGATTAGCACTTAACTTTGCAAGTACACACCAAACTGAAAATCCGCGAGGATTTTCAGAAGTAGGCGAGAACAAGCAATTACTTATAGCCATTGTTGTAGCCAGTTTTTATTCATTTTCAATACCAAATTCCGCCCAGTTTAGCACATTAAATTCAGTTCTCCGAAAGTTAGATATGTCCGATTTATTAAACATCAATTCCACATTATTTTCGGTTCGCTCATAAGTTGCAGTCCAAGGTGAGCAAATTCGGTCAGTCAATTCTATTGACTCCTCAGCAGTGTTTTTCCCACTTGTTATTTGGCCAATAAAATCAATTCGATATGAGTTTTCAAATTTTTCATATTTTGAAATTTCATATCCATTTTTACAATTCAAAGTTTCACGAATCATTTCCGCAAACTTTTTTGCTTTTTCAAGAGATTTTTGATTTTCAGTTATTAATGTCAGTCGGAATTTTTTCATTCAGTTGTGTAATCATTAACATTATATTCCAAAGTGAAAATAAATCACTTCCCTTTTTTGTAATAAAAATAGTTTCATTTCCATTGAATTCAGTAATCAATAATTCACGTTCATTCCGTTTTTTAATTTTCTTCAGTTTTGTTTCTCCTGCTTCTGCTTGCTCAAAATATTCTTTCCGATTTTTAGAATCAACATCTTTTATGGAATTCAATTCGACAGAGTTATAATTAGTTCCGTCAAAACCAATAATTTTTTTTGTTCCAATTGCTGTCCAGTACTTTTTTGAATCGGTAAATAGTAAAATTATTTTCCCACAATCATTCTCATTGAAATGAGTCAAATATTCCGCTTTTTTACCAGTCGTTAAATTCTCAAATAAATGAACATTTTTATTCGGTAAATCGTGTTTTGAAGCTCTCCATCTAATTCTATTTTCAATAAACTCTTCTGTTTTCTGCATTTGGGTTAAATTGGCTACAACGGCTTCGGCTATGAGTAGTTGCGTGGTTTAGCACTAAACTTTGCAAGTACACACCAAACTGAAAATCCGCGAGGATTTTCAGAAGTAGTCGAGAACAAGCAATTACTTATAGCCATTGTTGTGTGTCCATTTTTATTCTTTTTTTGGTTTAAGTTTTAATTCAAATTCACTCGCAATTATTTCAATTACATCGTCATAAGTATGAAAGATATAATGTTCGTGTGAGTCCTTTAATTTAAAGTTCTGCGAACTTTTAGAAAAATCATTTATTCTATCAGAGTCAATAACTTTTTCAAAGCTGGAAGCATATTCCGTATCCGAGAAAAAGTCCAATTCGGTCATTTTAAATTCCAATATTCCCTTAAATGTCAATTCGTAAGAAATCCATTTTTCATTTTCAACATTCTCACATAATGAACCATTAAAATCTCCTGTCAGTTTTACAGAATGAGTTCCGTCAAATTCAATTCCGTCAAGATAAATTGCATCTCTTCCCCAAATTTTCCCTAATTCAGCAATTATTATTGGTTCGTTCATATTTTTCTCAAATGGCACACAACGGTCTCGGCTATGATTTCGTTGTGGAATCATCCGCAGGATTATTCCGCCGAAATCCAACCGTTTGATTTATACTTTTACTTTGGTGTGGCACAAAACTACAATGAATTATAGCCATTGTTACCCACAGTATTTTTTATCCACCGCTTTTCACTCGAATTTGTGTTATTACTTCGTTCAATTCAGTGAACAGATTTGAAAATTCCGATTTTCCAGATTCAAGTTCACTTGTATTTTTAGCTATGCTATAAATTCCATTTCCAGTTAAAAAATTGAAGTTTGTAATTCCGCTTTTTGGCAATTCAGGTTTTTCAATTTTGTTTGCTTTAACCAAATATTGTTGTCCGTTTTCCACAAATCTTTTTACAATTTTCCGAACGTCTTCGTGTTGTCCTGCGCCAATAAATCCTACTCCAGTGCTTAAATATAAACTTGTGTCTCCAGGAATAAAAGTTACAACTGTGGCAATCGCTCCGCCCATATCCATTTCCGCTATAATTCCGTAAAGGTCATTTTCTTTAGTCCCATTTAATTCCAATTGTTCGGGGGTAACTGAAAATGCCATTTTCCGCATATCAGGATAAGGATTTTGTTCCGTTTGTTTTTCAGTCTTTTGTTGATAGTCAGCAATATCTTTTTTGGCTTTATTTCCATATTTAATTGCATAAAATAATCCTATTCCGATTACTAAAATGAAGAGTAAAGTTTGTGTCATATTCGGTTTTCTCATATTGTGGGTAACGGTTAGTATATGGCAAGTAGGGCAGTAGATACATGTAATGTTTGCTTGCGGCTACAAAGCCAAACCGTTGGTTTGGCTCGAATTTGAACACCATCTTCCGGTAGCCCACTATTAGCCCGCCCTATTTGCTATATACCATGTTGTATGCCGTTTAATTTATGTATTATCGGTACTTGACTTCACCATAAACAGTCGGTCCGCGTGGGTCAACTTGAACTTGCACTTTTCCCCATGCAAACTTACGTTTTACGGTATTCAGTAATTCATTCATTAGTCCCTCTGTCAAGTTCTCCCAAAAATCAACATATGGTGTTAGATATTCTCTAGAATCAATGTCTTTAGGGGGGTGATAATTAGCTTTTAAATATTCTGATTCAATAGTTAGGCTTATGCTCTTAAGCTTTTTGTTTTTGTAGTATCCAGTTGCCTTGAATGGTATATTAGAAATTACTCCATTCAGAGATGTGTTTGAATATGAATTTTTTCCGACCGTTTGACTATCAGTAGATTCAGAATCAATCTGTGTTTTAAAACACTGTCCGTTCAGATAAAACTTACCGCTATATATATCTATTTCAGTCATTTTATTCTAATGGCATACAACTCGTTTATATCCCCAATGTACCCAATTTTATACGCATAACCTTCCCTTTTGAAAGGATATAACCTACTTTTTATCTAAAAGCGCATATTTGGCCGATCCTAAATTTTGTGCCATTATGGGTGGATATCCACAACTGCCATTCCCATAAGCAGTATGCTCAACCACCATTTTTTTTATACCGTATATTTAGCACGTCAACGCATTCTGAGTATAAGCAACGCCAGGTTTGGTCACGTAACCAAAACACATTATTTATGGCAAATCAGAATGAACAAAACCGCTGCCCGCATTGCAATGTGGCACTTGCGCCCAAAGGCGCACACAAAATTTCCCAACCCTCCCCAGCACAACAAGCACTCCTGGAGTATGTAAGCCCTTTAGATGGCCCAGACAGGGTAAAGGCCCTAAAATTGGTGCACGATATTGTGGTATACCACTCCGAGGAAATCTTGGACGGGGAAGAAAAACGCGCCCTCTACCAAGTAAAGGTGCTTTGGGATTTAATTGAGGATACCTTTCAAAATGGTTAAAAAAAAGGGAGGCTATGCCTCCCTTTAACTTATGTTGATTTTCGCAATATTTCCCAAAGTTTCCTAGGGTCTTGCCGATTGTCCCAAAAGGCGGTAATGATAATCCGCTCCTTGGTGACTTTGTAGTACATATTAAAATGCCCCAATGGAGCTACGCGTACCCCTTTAAAATGGGTGGGTTTAAAAATGAATGGGTTTGTGGAAATCAGCTGGGTCCTTTTGGAGACCAACTGTACAAGCTTCTGTGGGTATAGGGTGGATTTGTTTTTATTTGTCCAATATTCTAGAATGCCTACAAACTGAATATCTGCTGTCTTGGTCCAGGCTACAAGCCTTGGAGCCATTCAAGATTACGTTTGTCCATAGCTTCTTGGGAAATAAGCCTTCCATTTTCGATATCGTCCTCACTCAACTCCAACATTGCCTTTTGTTCTTGGGTAAGTTTAACGGCGTCCAAGGATTGGGAGCCAGCCGAAAGTAGATGATCCAACGCTTCCAAATAATCCTTGTCATTAATGGTCTTGATCTTGTGGATCAATCCATTTCTTAAGTTGTCCATAGTTGCCATCTGCATTGATTTTACATCTTAAATATCCTAAATAAAATTGAGATTGGACTTTTGTAAGGGAACATAGGCTCAATTAAAACCTAAAACCTGTCGAGGTTACTGGTAAACCCGAATATAGTCCACCACCATGGGGCTTTCTGTAAAGTTGGGGTCAATATCCGGTTCTATGGCAATATTGAACAGTATATAATAGTCCATATCAAAGGGCCAGGTATCTGCATTCTTCACGGCTGGGTTATAGGTATAATGTACTTTGCCGTCCACGCTAAATGTCATTTTTTCAGGAGTCCATTCCAAAACATACACATGAAACTGGTCGGATGCAGTCTTTATGTGTTGCCCACCCAAATTTTTCACGGTATGCCCATAACTTGACCCATTGTGTACCGCACTTTGTACAAAATCTTGGTTCTTGCCCCAGTGCTCCATAATGTCGATTTCGCCACAATGCGGCCAACTTGTGGTCCCAAAACCTTGTTGTTCCCAATACGCACCCGCCTCGCTGATGTTCTTGTTCAGCATCCAAATGGCGGGCCAGGTGCCCACGCCTTTGGGGACTTTGGCCCTTACTTCCACCTTTCCGTAGGTAAAGGCAA
Organism: Flagellimonas myxillae; assembly: GCF_023502235.1. GTDB lineage: Bacteria > Bacteroidota > Bacteroidia > Flavobacteriales > Flavobacteriaceae > Flagellimonas > Flagellimonas myxillae. The sequence continues at coordinate 802,847 of NZ_JAMFLY010000002.1, forward strand.
ACTTCGAATTTAATCGGGCAGCGGTGTACTGTTTGGTCTCGCCCTGATCTTCGAAAGTCTCTTTTTTGGCCATCATGTATAGGTTTCCATCTTTTTGATAGGCATTGGCTTCCCGGTCCGTGTAGTGTTGAACGAGTCCGCCCCACCAACTACCGCCCGGTGGCAATTGGGTCTGCTGGAACCATTTGTTGGTGTCTATGGGCCCCTCCCCATCGAATTCATCGGACCAGACCAGGGTGTCAAATTCGGAATGGCTCGATTTCCATCCTTCCCACAAAAAATAAGTAATGGCAAGTACGGAAATGATCAAGAGGGTATATCTAAGAAAGGAATTGGACATGGTCTACAGGAATTAGTTACCTATAAATGTCCAAAAACTGGTTTATTCTACAAAACCTTTTTGATTGGAGTTGGGGTGGTTCAGGTTATTCAACATCATCATTCGCCATTTTTATGGCGGTTGAATTTGGTCCAATAAAAAAAGGGAGAAGCAAAGCTTCCCCCTTTTTGTTTCGAATTGTGGATGCCTTAGCAGCACCCACCGTCGCTCTGGCAATTGGCACTAGCGGTTTTACAGCTACAATGTCCACCACAACAGTTGTCTTGATTTTTCATGTCTTATCTATATTAAATGTTATTGAACTTATGTTCACCCTTATAGACGGGGACCTGCAAAAAAGATGCAAAAATTAGCAACTGCAATCCTTTTTTTCTACATCGATAATGTTCCCGTACTTGTCCGCCTCTATGCTGCAACATTGGTTAAACAGCTGGTTCAGATGTTTGCGGGCGCGTTGCATCCGCGATTTGGTAGTGGAATAGGTGAGGCCGTTGCTCTGGGCGTAATCCGTCTGGGATTGGTTCCCGTAGGTGGTTTTCCACAGAATGTCCTTGTACTTTTCCGGAAGCTGCTGTATAAATGGTTTTAGGCATTCGGTAAAATCCAGGGTCGCCTCATCGATTTCTTCGGGGAGCGCGGTGTCAAAATTCAATTCTTGGGTGCTGAGTTTTCGTTTGCGGTAATGGTCTATAATCGAATTTCGGGTAATCTGGTAGATCCAGCTTTCAATTTTGCTGCTGTCCTTGAGTTTGTCCACCCCTTTATGGATTTTAATAAATACCTCCTGCAAGATGTCCTCTGCGGTTTCCTTGCTGTTCACCCGGGCCTTAATAAATCCCAGGAGTTGTTGGTTAAAGGTGTTCCATATGGTTGCTGTCATCGGGTTTTTATATAGGTGGACGGCAGTTTTATAAAAAGACGCAAAATAAATTGCAATGCCCGCTATCCTTGGGGCATCCCATCTAAATTAGGTCAAATTGGAACCGAATGCAAGGTAGGCCCCTGCATCAAAAAGAAAATCGGGAAAAATAAGGTTATCGGCTGACGGTCTCTTCTTCTTCTTCTTCTTCCATCTTGTTATCGGCTACCCCTTCCATGCCCAGTTCGGGAATCACCAACAGCGGAATTTGCGTGTGGAAAGCCGTACGTTTTACAATGGGTTCCCGGGTCATTTGCTCCAAATAACTGTGCTGGTAATTCAGCATGGCCAGTAAATGGATGTTCAATTCTTGGGAGAACAATTCCAAGGTCTGGGAAACCGAGTTGAGTTCGGAAACCGTGTGCACATAATGCTCGTGGCCACTTAGGTAGCGCCGAAGCATGTTCAGGTTAAATTGCTGGAGTTCCGAAAGGGCCTTTATTCCGTACTGCACATGCACGATCCGGATGGTGGCCTGGAACATCTGGGCCAGTTCCAACAACGGATTTAGTTCAGAGGCCGTGTAAAAACGGTTAAAATCGGTGGCAAAGGCAATTTCCGTGGGTGTCACAAACTGAAAATGCTGGGGAATGGCCAAAATGGGGCATTTTTTGGTGTTTTTGATGATGCGCACGGTATTGCTGCCCATAAAAACTTCTTCAATGCCCGATGCTCCCTTGGTACCCGTAACGATTAAATGTATGCCGAAGCTATCCACCAAATCCTTAACTTCCTCGGTCAACAGATTGAAGGAGGAAATGGTCTCAAAACTGTGTTTGGGATTCCGGTATTTGCTCTGGATTTTATCCACGGTCTTCTGCAGTCCTTCTTCGGAAGCATTCCGTACCGCATCCACAATGCGTACCCCATCGATCATCTTGGCCATAAAGCGGCCACTGGGGATAACGGGGGTATAGGTGTTGAGCAAGTAGAACGTGCAGCTCTTGTTTCTGAACAATTGCATGGCATAATCAATGGCGTTCCATGCGTTGTCTGAAAAATCCGTAGGTATTAAAATCTTCTGCATTCGGCTAAAAATAAAGTCAAGGTAAAATTACCGTAACGCAAAAAGGGATACTATGACAATTGTCAGTTTTTGGATTTGCGGTCTAGAAGCCCTCAACCAATTCTACTAGTTTCCGCTCATTCTTGATGCCAATACGTTTGCCCGAAGTGTGGATCAACCCCTTTTTCTTGAATTCGGAAATGATTCGGATGGCAGATTCGGTGGCGGTACCCACCACATTGGAAATATCTTCCCGCGAGAGCGTTAGGGCCAAAAAGCCTTCGTCGTCCTCGCCAAAATTGTTTTTCAGATAAAGAATAGCCTCGGCAATACGTTGCTTCACCGTTTTTTGAGACATATTCACGATCACGTCATCGGCCTCTTTAAGATCATGGGCCATATGGCGCAGCACCTCCAAGGTAAAATCAGGATTTTTGTGAAGGGTATGGGTAATGCTCTCCTTTGGAATAAAGCAAACTTCCATGTCGTTGACAGCAACGGCCGAAAGATTGGTAGACTCCTCAGCGATCACAGAGCGTTGACCAATGACCTCCCCTTTGGTGGCCAGTTTTACAATTTGGTCCTTGCCATTGGCGCTGAGTTTGGAAAGTTTGGAAACCCCATCGCGAACGCAATAAACCCCATTGAGTTTATCACCTTCCTCAAAAATGGGTTCCCCCTTTTTGATTTTTTTGGTGGTTTTGGTATCAGAAACCTGCTTCAGCTCCTCTTTGCTCATGGCCCTCAGGGAGTTGAACTGTCTGATAATGCAATTTTCACACCTGCTGTCCATAGTCTTTTGGTTTATCTGATATACAAAATTAATCCAATAGGATTAATCTTAAACTGATAAATATCATATTTTTAAAGGAAGATGTGCTTCAATTTTGCCTCAGGTTAAGCAAATGTAAATGGCAAACATGACATGTTATCACTGTGGTGATGACTGTGGCAGGGACAAGGTGCGGTTTGATGAAAGGGATTTTTGCTGTCATGGCTGTAAAACAGTGTACGAGATTTTTACTTCAAACGGCCTCTCCAACTTTTATGAGATAGAGGCCAAGGCGGGTAATACCCCAAAAGAAGTACGGAGCAAATATGATTTTCTGGACAATCAGGAAATCGTAGGCAAGCTTTTGGAGTTTAATGAGGAAGGGGTGCAGGTGATCAACCTGAGCATTCCGTCCATTCATTGTAGTTCCTGTATTTGGGTGCTGGAAAACTTGAACAAGTTGCACCCTGCGGTCAGTAATTCCCAAGTGGATTTTCCAAAGAAGACCCTTCGGGTCACCTATACTTCAACCGATTTTTCCCTAAAGGGTTTGGTTCTGATGCTGAGCAGCATTGGTTACGAGCCCTACATTTCGTTGGATGAATACGAAAAAAAGGAAAAGAAAAAAGACCGCTCCCTGATCTATAAACTCGGGGTTGCCGGGTTTGCCTTTGGCAACGTGATGCTGCTGTCCTTTCCAGAATATTTTGAAGTGGAGGAATTCTGGTTGGAACAGTACAAGCCGGTCTTTCGATGGCTGATGTTCGCCTTTTCGCTCCCCGTGGTGTTTTATGCATCACAAGATTATTTTGTTTCGGCCTATAAGGGATTGCGCTCCAAACTTTTGAATATTGATGTGCCCATTGCCCTGGGAATCCTCACCTTGTTTTTACGAAGTACCGCGGACATTGTTTTTGATTTGGGCTCTGGCTTTTTTGATAGCCTAACGGGCCTTGTGTTCTTTCTTCTCCTTGGGAAGTTTTTCCAACAACGCACCTATGCTTTCCTTTCTTTTGAAAGGGATTACAAATCCTATTTTCCTATTGCCGTTACACGTTTGAAACAGGATAAGACCGAAGAAAACATTCAGATTTACAAGGTCAAGGTAGGGGATAGGCTGCTCATTCGCAGCAATGAGATCATCCCAGTGGACAGTATCCTGATCAAGGGCTCGGCCGAAATCGATTACAGTTTTGTTACGGGGGAATCGCAGGCCGTAATCAAAGAATCCGGGGAAAAACTCTTTGCGGGGGGCAAGCAACTTTCAGGACTTTTGGAAGTGGAAGTGCTAAAGTCCGTTTCCCAGAGTTACCTTACCCAGCTTTGGGGCAACTCCGTTTTTTCCAAGGACAAGGCAAGCGCTTTCCAAACCTTAACCGATAGTATTGGAAAACGGTTTACCGCCGCTGTACTGACCATTGCCACAGTAGCCACTATTTTTTGGTTGTTCTATGAATCGAGCATGGCCCTTAATGTGTTTACGGCTGTATTGATCATTGCATGCCCTTGTGCCATCGCCTTGGCCGCACCCTTTACCCTGGGGAATATGCTCCGCATTTTTGGCAGGCACAAATTGTATTTAAAGAACACCAACGTTATTGAACGATTGGCCAAAATAGACACGGCCATCTTCGACAAGACCGGAACCTTGACCACCACGGCCAAGGATACTATCCTCTACGAAGGGGTGGAACTGAGTCCGGAAGAAAATACCTTGCTTAAAACCACCTTGCGGGCTTCCAACCATCCATTGAGCAGGTCCTTGTACGATATTTTAAAGTCCAATGAGATCATGACCCTGGATGAATTCCAGGAGCATACCGGGAAAGGTATCGAGGGCCGGATCAACGAGCGTTCCATCAAAATTGGTTCTCCGGGTTATGTGGGAAAGGATTTGGCGACCACTTCGGCCGATACGGCGGTTTATATAAGTTCCGATGACGATTTTAAAGGGCGATTTGTGTTCAAGAACAGCTATCGGGAGGGTGTTTCCAAGGTGTTCGGGGCTTTGGGCCAATCCATGCAAATTGGAATTCTTTCTGGGGATAATGATGGGGAACGCAAGCAACTTCAAAAAATATTACCAGCTAAAACGCGGATGTTGTTCAATCAAAAACCAGAGGATAAACTGGAACACATACAGCATTTACAGCGGGAACATCAAGTGCTGATGGTGGGCGATGGACTAAATGATGCTGGTGCCTTGGCACAAAGCGATGTGGGTATTGCGGTCTCGGAAGACATCAACGTGTTTTCCCCCGCCTGCGACGGTATTTTGGACGCTTCACAATTTACCCGCTTGTCCACTTTCTTGCAGCTCTCGAAAAAATCAATACAGATCATCAAAATGAGCTTTGCACTATCGCTCTGCTACAATTTGGTGGGATTGTATTTTGCGGTCACAGGACAATTACAACCGGTTATAGCGGCCATTTTAATGCCTTTGAGTTCTATAAGCATTGTATTGTTCACCACCGTAATGACCAATGTCCTCGGACGAAAACTCAACTAACTAAAAACTAACAACGTGCTCAAAAAATTAATTTATGAAACAAGGGAAAGAATAAGGCCCAACCTGCTCGCGATCAGCATTGGATTTGTTTATCTATGGTTTGGGAGCTTAAAGTTCTTTCCAGATGCAAGCCCGGCGGAAAGCCTGGCCAAGAACACCATCCATCAACTCACCCTGGGAGTTTTACCCGATTCGTGGGCCATTATATTATTGGCCATCCTAGAGGTTGGTATTGGTCTGCTTTTGTTACTGGGGTTATGGCGAAAGTTCACGGTGGGGGTTGCCCTTGCCCACATGGCCCTGACCTTTGCCCCGTTGATTTTGTTTCCATTGGAATCATTTCAACAACCGCCCTTGATCCCTACCTTATTGGGACAATATATTGGAAAGAACCTGATCATTGTGGCGGCCCTTTTAAGCTTGCCACATGGCTATGGATTGTTGAAAAATAGATTACGAAATAAAAACTGATATATGTCATTTTTTAGCGAGAACCCTAACAGTAGTTTTACACCCAAATTCAGGTAGGTATGAGTGTCATTTATGTGTTATTGGCCATAAGCATTGCAGTTGCACTGGTCTTTTTCGCAGCATTCGTGTTGTCCGTCAAGAATGGGCAATACGACGATGCCTATACTCCTTCCGTCCGCATGCTTTTCGAAGATGAACTATTGGATCAAGAATCCCAATCAGACATAGAACAAAAAGAAATCACACAAACTAAAAGAACAAACCAATAAATATGGAATTACAACAATTTCGTTACGACAACAAGATCGTACAAAAGTTTTTATACGCCACCATGCTTTGGGGTGTTGTTGGAATGTTGGTGGGGCTCCTACTGGCATTTATGTTTTTGTTCCCGAACATTACGGATGGTATTTCATGGTTGAGCTTTGGGCGTATTCGCCCCTTGCACACCAATGCCGTGATTTTTGCCTTCGTGGGGAACGCCATTTTTGCCGGAGTATACTACTCTACACAACGGCTCCTCAAAACGCGGATGTACAGTGATGCACTGAGCAACATTAACTTCTGGGGATGGCAGTTGATCATTGTGGCGGCGGCCATAACCCTTCCATTGGGGTATACCACTTCCAAGGAATATGCAGAGCTGGAATGGCCCATAGATTTGGCCATTGCCGTAATCTGGGTGGTTTTTGGTTGGAACTTGATCGCTACCATATTTAAGCGTAGACAGCGCCATTTGTATGTAGCCATCTGGTTTTATCTAGCCACTTTTGTGACGGTTGCGGTACTCCACATCTTCAATAGTTTGGAATTACCGGTGTCCGCTTTAAAAAGTTACTCGGTATATGCTGGGGTTCAGGATGCATTGGTGCAATGGTGGTACGGGCACAATGCGGTAGCCTTCTTTTTGACCACGCCCTTCTTGGGACTGATGTACTACTTTGTGCCCAAAGCAGCCAATAGACCCATTTATTCATATCGATTATCCATCGTCCACTTTTGGTCCCTGATCTTTATCTATATCTGGGCCGGACCACACCACTTGTTATATTCTTCCTTGCCAGATTGGGCACAGAACCTTGGGGTTGTGTTCTCCATTATGTTGATTGCGCCTTCTTGGGGAGGTATGATCAACGGATTGTTGACCCTTAGGGGTGTTTGGGACAAAGTTAGGACCGATGCCACCTTGAAATTTATGGTAGTAGCCATTACCGGTTACGGTATGGCCACTTTTGAAGGACCGATGTTGTCCCTGAAAAACGTAAATGCCATCGCCCACTTTAGCGACTGGATCATTGCCCACGTTCACGTAGGGGCCTTGGCTTGGAACGGTTTCCTAACCTTTGGGATGATCTACTGGTTGGTACCCAAAATGTTCAAGACCACCTTGCATTCCAAAGGCTTGGCCAACTTGCACTTCTGGATTGGTACTTTAGGGATCATCCTTTATGCTTTGCCTATGTACGTGGCCGGGTTTACACAAGCCTTGATGTGGAAGGAGTTCAACCCAGATGGTAGTTTGGTGTACGGTAACTTTTTGGAAACTGTTACCCAGATTATCCCCATGTACTGGATGCGGGCCATCGGAGGAACCATGTTTATCGCGGGGATGTTGATTATGATCTACAATGTGGTGGTCACCATTAGAAAAGGAAGCAGTGTAGAGGACGAATTGGCAGAAGCTCCGGCCTTGGCCAGGGTTTCCAAAAAACGTGTAGCTGGTGAAACCTTCCATAACTGGTTGGAAAGAAGACCTGTACAGTTGACCATTTTGGCGACCATTGCCATCTTGATCGGGGGAATCATCCAGATTGTGCCGACCATCTTGGTAAAATCCAATATCCCGACCATTACCAGTGTAAAACCTTATACCCCATTGGAATTGGAAGGTCGTGATCTGTATATCCGGGAAGGTTGTGTGGGATGTCACTCCCAAATGATCAGACCCTTTAGAAGCGAAGTGGAACGCTATGGTGAATATGCCAAAGCCGGGGAGTTTGTCTACGATCACCCCTTCTTATGGGGTAGTAAGCGTACCGGACCTGATCTACTCAGGATTGGCGGAAAATATTCGGACAACTGGCACTTGAACCATATGTACGACCCACAGAGCACATCAGCAGGATCAATAATGCCGGCCTACCAATGGTTGGTTCGGGACGAACACGATAGAAGCGGAATTGAAAGCAAAATGGAGGCCATGGTAAAATTAGGGGTTCCCTATACCGAGGAGGACATTGCGAATGCCCAGCAATCCATGGCGGAACAGGCAGAAGCCATTGAGAAGAACCTCTACACCGATCCTGAATTTGCCAAGACCTATGAGGCCGACAAGAAATATGCACAGGAAAATGGGCTTGAATTTGTGGAGATGCGCGACAGGGAGATTGTTTCCCTAATTGCCTACTTGCAGCGCTTGGGTACCGATATTAAGGTACAGGAGACAGAGGAATTACTATCAGAGAACAAAGAATAAAAGAATCAGGATGAGGGAGTCAAGAAATAAGAATCAAGAAACAAGAACTCTGGTCTTGAATCTTGGCTCTTCCATCCAAAATCTAGAAAAACCATGTTAAAATTCGTAAAAAGCCATATGGAAACGATAGAGGGGGTAGCCAATTATCCCATGATATCGCTAATGATCTTCTTTGTATTCTTTGTGGCCTTGTTTTGGTGGGTATTTACCGCTACCAAGGAACATATCAAAGAAATGGGCGAACTGCCATTAGATAACGATCAACCTAACAAACTATAAAATTATGAGCACAAGAACACCCTGGTGGATTCGAATCCCTGTAATTTTCTTTTTGATCTTCGGATTGATGGAATACTTTATAGATTCAGGTGATAAACCTGCCATTATCGAATACCCGATCACACAGTTTTTCCTATTGTTGGTCCTGATGATTTTGATTGCTATTGAGCTGATTCTGAAATCCATAGAAAATGTGATGTTTCAAACCCTTTCCGAAGAAGCGAAGGCCAATTATTTGGAATCCAAGAGCAAAAAACGGGAGTGGACATGGGCCAAGAACCTGTACAAACGCCTCACTAAAAGTAGGGAGATTGAAAGGGAGAGCGAAATTATCATGGATCACAATTACGACGGAATCCGGGAGTTGGACAATGTTCTTCCGCCTTGGTGGGTATACCTATTTTACGGGACCATTATCTTTAGTGTGATCTACTTGGTACGTTTCCATGTTATTGGGGATTATGATCAGGCTGGTGAATATGAACAAGAAGTGGCCGCGGCCAAAATTGCGATAGAGGAATACAAAAAGACCGCCAAGGATTTGGTAGACGTCAATACGGTTGAGTTCCTATCGGATGCTACCGACTTGAATGCCGGTAAGAAAATCTTCACCGATAACTGTGTGGTTTGCCACATGGCCGATGGTGGCGGTGGAATCGGACCTAACCTAACTGACGAATATTGGATTTTGGGTGGAGGCATCAAAAATGTGTTCAACACCATCTCAGAAGGAGGTCGTGATGGTAAGGGAATGGTAGCCTGGAAACAAAGTTTGAAACCAGCGGAAATGGCCCAAGTAGCGAGTTACGTGCTTACTATGGGCGGGACTACCCCAGCTAACCCAAAAGCTCCTGAAGGAGATATCTGGATTGATCCCGATGCTCCCGAACCGACGGAAACCGAGGAAGCTCCTATAGAGCAAGCTTCGGACTCCACTGATGTAGCCATGAATTAAATTCTATTAAATTTCTTCCTTTTCGAGGGGAGACGTCCGAAGGACAGAGGGGTAAATCAAAATTGCAATGGAAGAAAATTTTAGGGATTCCATAGGTACCATTACCAAAGAAGGAAAAAGGGCTTGGATATATCCCAAAAAACCCAGTGGGCAGTTTTACAAGTATCGCAAATATGTGAGCTATGTCCTGTTGCTTTTTTTGTTTGCATCTCCTTTTATAAAGATCAAGGGACACCAATTTTTGTTGTTCAATGTGGTGGAAAGACGATTCAATATTTTTGGCTTTCCGTTTTGGCCACAGGATTTTCACCTGGTGGTGATTTCCATGATCATAGCAGTGATTTTTATTGCCTTGTTCACCGTGGCATATGGCCGTATTTTCTGCGGATGGATTTGCCCTCAGACCATTTTTATGGAAATGGTCTTCCGAAGAATAGAATACTGGATTGATGGTGACCGTGGTGCTCAGACCCGTTTGGACAAGGCACCCTGGAATGCCAAGAAAATCTGGAAACGTTCCTTGAAATGGACAATCTTTTTTGTTATTTCCTTTTTGATCGCCAACGTTTTTTTGGCATACCTGATCGGGAGTGACAAACTTATTGCCTACATCACCGATGGCCCTATGGCCCATATGGGAACCATGGTGCCCTTGCTCATTTTTACAGGGGTGTTCTATTTCATCTTTGCGTGGTTCCGGGAACAGGTGTGTATTATAGCCTGTCCGTATGGGAGACTACAAGGGGTATTGTTGGATAACAAATCCATTGTGGTGGCATACGACCATAAAAGGGGCGAAGGAGAAGCAGGACGCAAAAAGTTCAGGAAGAATGAGGATAGGGATGCGCTGGGCCATGGGGATTGCATTGATTGTTTTCAGTGCGTGAATGTGTGCCCGACCGGAATCGATATTAGAAATGGCACCCAGCTCGAATGCGTGAATTGTACTGCCTGTATTGATGAGTGTGACCATATCATGGAAAGTATCAACAAGCCTGTTGGGCTGATAAGATACGCTAGTGAGGACGAGATCAATAAAAAGGAAAAGTTCAAGTTTACGGCCCGAATGAAAGGATATACAGCTGTGCTGTTTGTCCTGACCGGAATCTTGATTGGAATGTTGTTCCTTAGAAACGAATTGGAGGCCAATATTCTTAGGCTACCCGGACAGTTGTATGAAAGAAAGGATAACAACATCATCAGTAATGTGTATACCTATAAATTGGTGAATAAAACCACAAGCGATGTAACCGATGTGAGTTTTAAATTATTGTCACATAATGGGGAGATTAAAATGGTTTCCCACGAAAGTTTTACGGTGCCCGCCGAGGAACTGGCCGAAGGCACTTTGTTCATAGAAATCAATGCATCTGCCCTTACGGGAGACAAGGATAGGCTTAAAATTGGAGTGTATAGCGGGGACAAACTTATTGAGACAACTGTAACCCAGTTCTTGGCACCAAGAAGTTACAATTAGAGCTCTGTGTGAAGCCTTAGAGAAAAATGCGATTAGCTCATAGTTCATCGCCTAAAACCAAATGAAATGAAAATTAATTGGGGAACGGGTATAGTACTGGCATTTGTGGCCTTCATCGCCTTCATCCTATATTTTGTGGTTCGAATGAGCACCGATGACAGGGCCAACCACGATTTGGTGACCGATGACTATTACAAGCAGGAACTAGCGTATCAGAAGGAAATCGACGCTTCCAGATCAGCTGCGGAAATGAACGCCCAACTCAGCATTGAAAAAACACCTGAGGGATTAAGGATTGTTTTTCCTAAACAATTCGAATACCAAAAAATTAAAGGAACAGTGTCCCTTTACAGACCGTCCAACAAGCACTTGGATCATAACTTTCCATTAAGTTTGTCCAATGCACATTTGCTCATACCTGACAATAGCTTGGTGGGCGGTCGCTGGGACATTGCCATAAAATGGTCGTATGAAGGTAACACCTTTTTGCACAAAGAGAAATTAACGTATTAGAATCATGTTGGCATCCGCGTTGGCATTGGGTTTTTTGGGAAGTCTGCACTGCTTGGGCATGTGTGGCCCCATTGCCTTTATGTTGCCATTGGATCGCGATAACAAAGCCAAAAAAATAGGCCAACTTTCCATTTATCATTTAGGACGGCTCATGGCCTATGGAACCATTGGAATCTTGTTCGGCTTTTTGGGCAAGGGGCTGTCCCTATTTGGGATGCAACAAAAGTTGTCCATTGGAATGGGAATCCTGATGATCTTATTAGTCTTCATTCCGGCCAAGGTTTTTAATGCCCATAGATTGTCAAGACCGATATATACCTTGCTTGGAAAAATAAAGTCCAGGCTGGGGGCCGAACTCAAAAAGAAAACCCCGGATGCCTTTTTGACCATTGGATTTTTAAACGGGTTTTTACCCTGTGGTCTGGTCTATATGGCACTTTTGGGGGCCATTGCTTTGGGAAATCCATGGCAAGGAGGACTCTATATGACACTTTTTGGCATGGGAACCATCCCTTTAATGACCACAGCAGCCTATTCGCACTCTATTTTTCCAACATCGGTGAAATCCAAATTCAGAAAGTTGGTTCCCGTATTTGTGGTACTTATTGGGGCATTGTTCATTGTCCGCGGATTGGGATTGGGAATTCCCTTTGTATCACCCAAACCCATGAGTCCCCAAATGGAAACAACCAGTATGGAGTGCCATCAACCTTAGAAATAAAAAAAATACAGTGAAAATAACATCAGCAGAAGAAGCCGTTGGCTTGGTTGAATCGGGAAACCGTGTCTTTATACAAGGAGCGGCCATGACCCCAAACGAACTTGTGGATGCCCTATGCGCGCGCCACAAGGAACTTGAGAACGTAGAGATTGTGTCCATCCATACAGAAGGGAGCGCCTTGTATACGGAAGAACCTTATTGCAATTCCTTTTCATTGAACTCCTGCTTTGTGGGGGGCAATGTCAGACAAAGTGTGAATACACCCAATGCTGGGTATATCCCCATTTTCCTAAGTGAGATACCATGGTTGTTCAAGCGGAATATACTGCCTTTGGATGTGGCCATTGTCCAAGTCTCCGTGCCGGACAAGCATGGGTATTGTTCCCTTGGGGTTTCCGTGGATGTTGCATTACCTGCGGTTAGGACCGCAAAGAAGATCATTGCACAGATCAATCCCTCAGTGCCGCGAACCCACGGGACCGGTATTGTGCATGTGGATGAAATTGAATTTGCCATCGAGATAGACCGACCTATCCATGAGCATAATCCCGGAGTAATTTCAGATTTGGAGCATAAAATAGGAACCAATGTGGCTTCCTTGATAGAAGATGGTGCCACCCTACAGATGGGTATAGGTAATATTCCGAACGCCGTGCTGGACAATTTGAATAACCACCAACGCTTGGGCATCCACACCGAAATGTTCTCGGATGGGGTATTGCCTTTGATTGAACAAGGCGTGATCACTGGCGTGGACAAGGCTGTAAAGCGAGGCAAGATTGTGAGCTGTTTTGCCGTGGGATCCCGTAAACTCTATGATTTTATTGATGATAACCCCATTTGTGATTTCCGCGATTCCGGATACACCAACGACACGGCAAGAATTCGAAGAAACCCAAAGGTTACGGCCATCAATAGCGCTATCGAAATAGACTTGACCGGACAGGTATGTGCCGATACCATAGGTAGTTACCAATTTTCCGGGGTAGGTGGGCAAATGGACTTTATAAGGGGCGCTTCCCTGTCCGAGGGCGGGAAGCCCATCTTTGCCATGTCCGCAAGCACCAAAAAAGGAGTTTCCAAAATTGTGCCCTTCCTAAAGGAAGGGGCTGGAGTAACCACCACGCGGGCACACGTTCATTATGTGGCAACGGAATATGGGGTGGTCAATCTCTATGGCAAAAACCTTCAACAACGGGCAAAGGCCCTAACTTCCATTGCACATCCAGACCATAGGGAAGCTTTGGAAAAGGCTGCCTATGAAAGATTTCATCAGTAAACTTCGCATTCAAGGATAAAAAAGGGAAGCTTTTAGCTTCCCTTTTCATCACGTAAAACCCAATCAAATACCAATCAATCAAATTTTAAAGGTTACAACAGCCGTATTGGAATGATTGGCAATATTTTCCCCAATGCTTCCCATGAAGAAGTGAGATAGCCCTCTTCTGCCATGGGTGGGTATACCTATGAGGTCGGCAGCAACGGAATCACTATAGTTAAGAACTCCTTTTTCTACCGTATAGTCGTTATAGATTTGAACCTCCAACCCAACTTTTGCCAGGTTTAGGAACTTGGAAACCCTGTTATAGGCATCTTCGGTACTCAAAAACTCATCTCCAGGGGTGTTGATGTACACCAAGTGCAATTGTGACTTAAAAGCTTTGGCCATTTCCACTGCCTTTAATAAGGATGGGACATTTTCCTCCTTAAAGTCACAGGCAAATACAAAACGTTCCGGCCTAAATCTTTCAACATTACCCTTTATCACCAAGACCGGAATATCTGCGGTTCGCACCACACGTTCGGTATTGGAACCGATAAAGATTTCCTGGAGCCCATCCGTTCCGTGAGACCCCATAACGATGAGGTCGGCATTGTGCTTTTCGGCAACCTCACTTACTTCACTAAATACTTTGTAATGCTTAATTATTGGCGTAATGCGGATATCTTTCAAATAGGCCTTGTCCAAAAACTCGCTGAATCGTTTTTCACCAATTTTGATCAAGTGTACAATTTGTTCTTGGGACACATAGCCAGAATCGGACATGATAGCTGGTGAAAGCTCCAGCATGTGAAGTACCAAAAGTTCGGATCCATGTTCTTTGGCCAACGAAGCGGCCACTTTTAGTGCTTTTTCGGATTGTTGCGAAAAATCTACGGGTACGATAATACTTTTCATTTTGATTCGGGTTTAAAAGTTAAACGGTCATGGAAAACAATCGCGTATCCGGCTTTCTTCTATGCAATTTTAGATCAAAAGCCATGCTGATGTTCCTGATAAATGGTCTTCCTTTAGGAGTCACTTTTATCCGGTTGGCGCCAATATCCACCAATCCGTCCGACTCCAGTTCGGCAAGGTTCTCAATGATTTTCTGAAAATCCGGGATTCTCATTTCCCCAAGTACCCAGCTTGTTTCAAACCGGCACATAAGGTTTAGAATATGCTTTCGTATTATTTGGTCCTCTTCACTAAGGATGTGACCCCTAAAAATGGGGATTACCCCATGGTCGACAAGATGTTGGTATTCCTCCACACTTTTCACATTTTGTGCAAATCCGTACCAGCTATCACTGATGCTGGAGACTCCCAGCCCAATCATAAGTTGGGTCTTGGAAGGGGTGTACCCCATAAAGTTTCTGTGTAGGGTCCCTTGTTCAAGGGCATGGTACAGACTGTCCGTAGGAAGGGCAAAATGGTCCATACCCACATCTTTGTATCCAAACTCGGCCAACATGGTCTTGCCCATTTCATATTGTTGTTTTTTCTCATCTGAAGTTGGAAGGTCGGACTCTTTATACCCCCGCTGCCCGTTCCCCTTCATCCAGGGTACATGGGCATAGCTATAAAAGGCAATGCGGTCCGGCTTTAATGCATTGGTTTTGACTATGGTTTCCTTAACGTCCTTTAGGGTCTGGAAAGGCAATCCGTAAATGATATCGTGGCCCACGGAGGTGTAACCAATTTCACGGGCCCATTCGGTCACTTTTTTTACGTTTTCAAAGGGTTGTATCCTATTGATCGCTTTTTGTACGGTTGTACTGTAATCCTGTACACCAAGACAGACCCTTCTGAACCCCACATCAAAAAGGGCCTGTAGGTGGGCTTTGGTAGTGTTGTTGGGATGCCCTTCAAAACTGAATTCCGGATGTGAAGCCTTTTTACCCAATCTCAAAATGCCATTTACAAGCATCTTTAGATTCTCCGGCGAAAAGAAAGTGGGGGTCCCGCCGCCTAAATGAATTTCCTTGATGATGGGTTTGGAACCCAAAAGCTCGCAGTACAGTTTCCACTCCTTCAGTACCGTTTGAACATATGGAAGCTCCAATTCGTGGCGTTTGGTTATTCGTTTATGGCAACCGCAGAACGTACACATGCTCTCGCAAAAAGGAAGATGGATGTATAGACTTAAGCCCTCTTCCGAAGATTCCTTGTAAGCTTGAAGTACACTGTTTTTCCATTTCTTCCCAGAAAATGTATCCAAATCCCAATAGGGAACGGTGGGATAACTGGTATATCGGGGTCCGGGGACATTATATTTTTGGACTAGGCACATAGCGTTTCAATTTATACACCAAAAGTACCTCCAGCCCCTTTCAAAAAACATGATAATTGTCAGGATGGCTTCCCCCTGGGCTGATAAGTATCATATTTTAACATGACCCCCCTTTGTAGTTTTATACCGTTCCGAAAAAATATCAAGTTCATAGATATGGGAGAGCATATTTCCAAAAGCAAGTTTGACCAAACAGAGCGAAAAGCCTTTGTGCAGCATCTTCTTGATGATATCAAAGCCTTGGAATTGATCTTGGATCAAGACCTTATCGAAAGTGATATCGTCCGCATTGGCGCCGAACAAGAGCTATGTCTTGTGGATGAAGGTTTTAGGCCATCTGGGGAGTCCATCAAATTATTGGAAGCCATCGATGACCCCCATTTTACCACCGAACTTGCCAATTATAACATTGAAATCAATCTAGATCCCTTTCAACTCCAGGACGATTGTTTTTCCCAAGTGGAGGAACAATTGACCGACTTGTTGGAAAAGGCAAAAACCAAAGCTACAAAGTTGGGGGTGAAGATTGTTTTGACGGGCATTCTACCCACCATCAGTAAAAATGAGTTGGGGATCGATTCAATGACCCCAGTTCCTAGATACTACAAACTAAACGAGGTGCTTACGAAATGTAGGGGCGACCATTTTGCCCTAAAAATACGGGGGGTGGATGAACTTACCTTACGGCACGACTCCGTGTTGTTCGAAGCGTGCAATACCAGTTTTCAATTGCATTTGCAGATTCCCCAGCAAGACTTTATTAAAAGCTATAATTGGGCACAGGCTATAGCGGGGCCCGTATTGGGTGTTTGCAGCAATTCACCTTTGCTCATGGGGAGGGAACTTTGGAAGGAAACACGGATTGCCCTTTTCCAACAGAGTTTGGATACCCGAAAATGGTCCCATGCGCTGAAAGAACAGGTGGCCAGGGTTGGGTTTGGAAACCATTGGCAAAAGGATTCAGTAGCTGAAATATTCAAGGAAGATATATCTGCACATCGTATCCTCTTGACCAAGCCCATTGCCAACAATTCCTTGGAACTTTTGGAAAATGGGGCCATCCCAAAACTGGAAGCACTGAGTTTGTACAACGGCACTGTTTATCGGTGGAACCGACCCTGCTATGGTCTAGGAAATGGGCAACCCCATTTACGGATCGAGAACCGCTATATCCCTTCCGGGCCTTCGGTCTTGGATGAAATGGCCAATTTCGCCTTTTGGGTAGGGCTTATGGTGGGGAGGCCCATTGAGTTTGACGATATGCCTAGTATTATGGACTTTAAAGAGGCCAAGCACAACTTTATCAAAACGGCCATAGCCGGAAGACAGTCGGTTCTCTCTTGGATGGGGAAAACCATTACCCTTAAAAAACTCATATTAAACGAATTTCTGCCCATTGCCCAACAGGGATTAATGAAATATGGGATTGAACCAAACGACATAGATCGATTATTGGGGGTTATTGAAGCCCGGGTGAAAATAGGTACAGGCGCCGAATGGCAGGTGAAAAATTTTAGGAACCTTAGGAGCCAAATGAAAACGGACTCGGTCTTGGTGAAATTGACCGAAGCCATGTATGATAACCAAAAAACGGATAAACCTGTGCATGAATGGCCAATGGTCAAAACTAAATCCGAGGCAAAGAAAATCCTCCAATGGGTAGGTCAAATTATGTCTACAAGACTCATCAAGCTGTATGAAAACGACTATGCTAACCTTGCGGTATCCATCATGCAATGGAACAACATTCATCATATTCCTGTGGAAAACGAAAAAGGAGAACTGGCCGGTCTCCTTACCTGGAGCCATATATCAGAACTCGAAAAAGAAATGCATGGAGACGATGCCTTGGTTTCGGATATTATGATTAAAAAAGTGGTAACAGTACAGCCAAGAACCAAAATAAAGACGGCAAAAAAACTAATGGACGAATACCAGATAGGAAGTCTGCCCGTTTGTGTGGGGTCGCATTTGGTGGGAATCATCAGCAAGGTGGATTTATAATTATGGTCAAAGTATATAGCAATGCCCTTGAAGAAACTATGGAAATAGACCGCATCATTGGTCACATTCAAGGGAGTGAACCAGGACCTACGGTGGTGTTTTTTGCAGGGATACATGGCAACGAACCAGCAGGGGTGTTTGCACTCAAACAAGTGTTTAGAGAACTAAAACTCCGTCAAACCAAAATAAACGGCCAGGTTTATGGTATTGCGGGAAACCTTGGGGCCTTGAAAAACAAAGTCAGGTTTGTGGAGAAGGATTTAAACCGGATTTGGTCTGCTGAAGAATTGGTCCAGATAGATGCCCAAGACGATGCAATTTCATCGGATGAAATGGAAATGAGGGAGCTTTATAAGCTGCTGACCCATATCCTGACCCTTAACCAACCTCCCTATTATTTTATTGATCTGCATACCACTTCGGGGGATACACCTCCTTTTATGGTGCTGAACGATAGCCTGCTCAATCGGAAATTTGCATCAAACTACCCCTTACCCATTATTTTGGGAATAGAGGAATACCTTTCGGGCGCCCTATTGAGTTATATCAACGAATTGGGATATGTGTCCCTGGGTTTCGAAGGGGGAAAGCATGAAGACATAGTATCGATTAGAAATTGTATCGATTTTATCCGGTTTACCTTGGGGATTACCGAGCTTGTGTCCTATTCAGTACAGGAATTGGACCGTTTTAAGCGGGAACTTTTAAGCGCAGGGGAGGTCACCAATAGGTTTTATGAAATCTATTATCAGTATGAAATTGAAACGGGGAGTTCGTTTATCATGGAGCCCGGTTTTGAGAACTTTCAAAAAATCCCAAAAGGCACCCAACTTGCTGTGGACAATGGGAATAGGCTGGTTACACATCGGAAAAGACAGATCTTTATGCCACTATACCAGGAGTTGGGCAGCGAAGGATTCTATTTTATCAGATCTGTTCCAAAAGTTTTGCTATGGATTTCAAAAGGGCTTCGGAAGTTTAAGGTGGACCATATTTTGGTGCGATTACCCGGAATCAAATGGAAATCCCTAAAAAAAGATGCCCTGCTGGTAGATCTTCGAATTGCCAAGTTTATGGTAAAATCGTTTTTCCATTTGTTGGGGTATAGGGCTCGACAGGTGAACCAGACCCATTTAGTGGTCAAAAGCAGGGAAGTGGCCTCCAAAAATGTTGACTATAAGGATGCCCGCTGGTTTTAGCCATAAAAAAACCCCTGAATTTCAACAGGGGCTTTTTTTGGGGTATTGATCAAAGCATTTTAAAGTTGATAGGAATTGCATAGGTTACCCTTGTGGGCTTACCTCGCTGTATGCCTGGTTTAACTTTTGGAAGTGACGAAATGATTCTAATAGCCTCTTCCTCGAGCAATCTATCCGGTCCCCTTTGTTTAATGTTGGTGACACGACCGTTGGAATCGATGACGAACTGCACAAACACTTTTCCTGAAATCCCCATTTCAAGGGCGGTCTTTGGATATTGGAACGTGTTTCTAACATGCTCCTGAACTTTCTGATTGAAGCATTCCTTGCGTTCTTGTTCTGTGCTCAGGTCTTCACAACCGGGAAACACGGGAACATGTTCGATTACGGCAAAGGGAACAATTTCCTCTTCCTCGATCTCACCGACATTTACGTCGTCGATGTCAACGATCACATCCTCAATATATGCGTCTTGGTTACTCTCCGTGCTTTCAATAAGCGTTTCCTCAATGTCTTCCACATCTTCAACAATTTCGATTACATCGGGGGCGGATGGTGGAGGGGGAGGAGGTGTGGTACGGACCATTTCGGTGATAGGAACTTCTTCCTTAAGGTCGTCCATAACATGGACCACATCCGAAAATTGGGTCTCCTTGTCATAGGTCTTGACTTCCAATGATTGCCAGGTAACAAATAAAACCGAAGTCAAACCTATCATAAAGTATAGGCTGCTGTTGCGACCTATGTCTGCGTTAGGGTTCTTTTTTGGTCTCATGACTTAACTTATTTATCTCAGATAAAGTTAGGAGGCAAGGCTGTCATAAAACATGATAAAGGTCATGTGGACAAGCTTTCAGGGAGGTGGAAGCAATGTTGTCACGTCCGCTTTCCCGGAATTCGTTTTAGACCGCACATCTAGCGTAAAGGAAATTCCCATTCGGATGGCGCCCAAATACGAATGGGGGAAGTGGTTTTTCAGATATCCAATATCCACTTTAAGGTTTGGGGAAAGCGCTCTACCTAAACCTATATAAAATCTGTTTTGGTTGAAGAACGCCCCACTTAGGTTTACAAAGAGCTCGTTAAAAGTGGTAATATAGTAATTGCCGCGAATAGGTCTATGGAATAGTAATCTGTACCGCGCCCTGTTGTTAAAATGGGTTTCATTGTTATTTCGGATCCATCGATTTTCGAGTCTCCAGCGATGGGAAAGGACCCCTCTTCTTAGAGGTTGCTTCAACGAAAACTCCTCGTAGATCCAATACTGATAAATGTGGGATGTTTCCCCGGTATCCATATAGGTTTTTGTATTCACATGGGCGATTCCACCTGTAAGGGTGGTCGTTTTATTAAAATGAAAGGAAGCCCCGGTTCTAATAAAGGAGAAATCATAGGAATCGAACAAATCGTGATGCCTAAGTATTCCGGACAAGGGAATGCTCCAATGTTCACTGAGCTTGTTGGTTCCTGAAAACTCAAGCCAAGATCCAGCACTCTGTTCATCTATGGATTGGGAATAAACCGCACTTTGAAAAATAAAAAAAGCGAACAGGAAAAAACATTTTGCACGCCCCATTACAATGGCTTTGAAAAATTGAATCGCAAAGGTTGGTATTTGGTTTTGGGAATAACATGATAGTTGTCAGGTCTTGAATCCAATTTTTGGTGAAGACTCCCAAGTTACAGGGTAGGTGCATCCATGAAAAAAAACATTATGGTCGGGAAAAACATGTGAATAGGAAGTCATAAAATCCCGAACCTGACTTCTATCATGTTTTAGGTGCCAGCCCGGTTCTAATTTTGAATCGAAGATTTTAACCATTTAAATTTTTAGGTATGAGCATCAAGAAAATAGTAGTCCCGTTCGATTTCTCCGAAGCATCTGTAAATGCCTTGGAATATGCCCTGGTTTTCGCAGGCCCAACACGGGAAGTGCAACTTCAGGCCCTGTATGTTTCGGCCATGCCCGTTACAGAAACACAGGAAGATAAGTTAAGGACCGATTTTAGGCAGGTCTTGGGTTCCTTGAATGGAAAATCAAAATTGGCACCAGCGTTTGCTACGGTAACCGGAGAGGTAATCAGTTCCATCTTGGATTGGCAAAAGGAGAACAATTCAGATTTGATCCTTATGGGCACCATGGGAGATAAGGTGACTGATGAGGCAATTACCAATACATCGCGCTTGGTTCTAGAGGCCAATTGTCCCGTAATCTCGGTTCCTTTTGGCACTCCCATCAAAGCCCCCAAGGATATTGCCCTAGTAATGGGCGGGGAAGAGATTGATGACAAGGTCGTACTTAGAACCTTGCTGGATGTGGCCCGGACATTTGATTCCAGGGTACATGCCCTGACCATCTATAAAGATTCCGTGTATGCCGAGGAATCCATTGTGGACAGTACGGAGAATCTGTTGGAGTACTACTTGGAACATTTTTATGAGGAGCACGCCTTCAGTAAAAATCAGGATGTGGAAGAAGGCATTTTGGAATACATCAACAAAAAAAATATTGACTTACTGGCCATCCTGCCGAGAAACCACACCAGGTTAAGCACACCTTCCGAAGGGCGATTGACAAAATTGTTGACCCTTCACTCGGAAATTCCTGTACTGACCTTGGATTAATGGTGACCCCAATTTTGAGCTGATGACTACACTACTGGTAATACTTAGTATTACGATTGTCTTGTTTGTTTGGGGAAAGTTTCCACCGGATGTGGTGGCCCTGATGTCCATGTTATCATTGTTCCTTACCGGAATTTTGGACATAAAGGAAACCCTGATCGGGTTTAGCAACCCCACGGTGATCATGATTGCGGCCTTGTTCATAATTGGTGAAGGGCTTTCTCGAACCGGATGGACGGCGATGGCAGGTCGGCGGTTTGTGGAATGGGCCAAGAGCAGCGTACCCAAATTATTGGTAATTGTTACGCTGGGGTCCAGTTTGCTCTCAGGATTCGTGAGCAATACCGGAACGGTGGCGGCCCTATTGCCTGTTACCGTAACGGCCGCTTGGAATGCGGGAACGCTTCCCTCAAAACTGTTGATGCCAGTGGCCTTTGGTTCCAACACAGGTGGTTTACTTACCCTAACGGGAACACCACCTAACATTATTGCGAGCAATGCCTTGGTTGAAAATGGTTATGAAGGATTTTCATTTTTTGAGTTTGGATTGATAGGACTACCGCTGTTGTTGATATCCATTCTTTATTTCAGATATGTGGGCTACAGATTATTGCCCAAAAACAGAACAAAGAACAAGCCGATGGCCTTGGATGAAGAAATGCACAAATGGATCGAGAATTACAGTATAGGTGACAACCTGTACCGTTTGCGTATTCGATCTATGTCCACCTTGATCAATACCAAGGTAGAGGACTGGGATTTCGAGGAAACCCATAACGTCTCTTTGATGCGCTTAAAAAGAAGACATCCAAATCCATTGCAAGGAATTCATCAATTTGTGGAATTACCAGACCCCCAGACAGAGATGAGGTACCACGACATCATCACGGTGAAGGGAGAAGCCGGAGATGTGGACAAGTTGGTATTGAAATTTGGCTTGGGGGTTATTCCTTGGAAACCGGAAAGCGACCTGCTCAAAAAAGAGCTCATCAACCAAGAGGTGGGTATGGCAGAGATGATCATCACCCCTAAATCTGTTTTTGTGGGGAAAACACTTCCATTGGGTCATTATCTGAGGCAAGCTGGGGTGCAATTGCTAGCAGCATCAAGAAATAGTAAGCCCCTGAGTGGTAAGATTAAGATTGAGGCAGGGGACGCATTTGTGATCCGTGGGCAATGGGAAAATATCGAGGCACTGACATCCATGTACGAGAATTTGGTAATCTCGGGGAGTCCCGAGGCCTTGTCCAAAAATGTGGACGTGCTTACCCCAAAAAGTTACATTGCGTTGGGCACCCTGGCATTGATGATTGTCCTATTGGTATTTAACATTCTACCTGGTGCCATTGCTGCCTTGGCATGTGCTGGAATTATGATGCTCACTGGCTGCGTTCCCATCTCCAAGGCTTACAAAGGCATAAGTTGGACGAGTGTGGTGATGATCGCCGCCATGATACCCATGGGATTGGCGCTTCAGAAAACTGGAGTGGCCCAATGGGCGGCAAATAGTTTGGTGGATGTGCTCGGAAGTATTCATCCCACGGCGCTGCTGGCAGGAATATTTTTGTTGACCACAACCTTTAGCCAGACCATCAACAACTCTGCGACGGCGGTTTTGATGGCCCCCATAGCCATTGTGGCCTCCACTACCATGGGGGTATCTCCCAAACCATTTTTGATTGCTGTGGCCATTAGTGCATCAACGGCATTTTTAACTCCTGTTGGTACCACCACAAATGCCATGGTTATGACCTCGGGAGGATACAGATTTACAGATTATGTAAAAGTGGGAGGGCCACTGCTGCTCCTATTCTTTATAGCAACACTAGTATTGGTTCCATTGATTTGGAGCTTTTAACCTTAAAACAGAAAATTATGGACGAAGTCATGGAAACAACCAAAGATTTAAGCAAATATGGCTTACAGAACGCTACGGCACACTGGAATTTAAGTGCTGAGACCCTACAAAATATTACTGTGGAAAAAGGAATGGGCGTGGAGTCAGAAAATGGCACCTTGTCCATAAACACAGGAAAGTTTACCGGACGATCTCCCAAAGACCGTTTTTTGGTAAAGGATGATTACACCAAGGATAAGATATGGTGGGGTAGGATCAACAAACCGATTTCCCCCGAAAACTTTGACAAGTTACAAGCTGAGGTGGTAAACTATATGGATGGGAAGGAACTCTATGTCAGGGATGCTTCCGTTTGTGCCGACCCCAAGTATAAAATGAACGTAAGGGTCATTGCCGAATATCCATGGTCTAGCTATTTCATCAAAAACATGTTCATTCGCTTAGGTGAAGCAGAACTGCAGGATTTTGAAGAAGAATGGTTGGTGCTTTGTGCCCCTGGGTATGAATGTCCAAATCCTGAGGAGTATGGAATAATTGCAGGGAATTTCTCCATTTTAAACTGGACCAAAAAGGTCGCGCTTGTAGGTGGCTCTGAATATCCCGGTGAAATGAAAAAAGGAATTTTTACTGCCTTGAACTTTGTGTTGCCAGTCGAAAAAAATGTATTGCCCATGCACTGTTCCGCCAATGTTGGAAAAGACGGGGATACGGCCATTTACTTTGGCCTGTCTGGAACTGGTAAGACAACACTTTCTGCTGATCCAGACCGCAAACTGATCGGTGATGATGAACATGGGTGGACAGCTGATAACACCATCTTCAATTTTGAAGGGGGTTGTTATGCCAAGGTAATTGACTTGACCGAGGAAAAGGAACCGGATATATATCGGGCCATTCGACCTGGTGCTTTATTGGAGAACATTGTTTTTAAAGAAGGAACCAAAGAGGTCGATTTCTTTGATAGTAGCATTACCCAAAATACAAGGGTGAGTTATCCAATTGATCATATCGATAATATTCAAACCCCATCCTATGCTGCTAATCCAAAAAACATTTTCTTTCTTACCTGCGATGCCTTTGGCGTATTGCCCCCGGTTTCCAAATTAACCCCCGGACAGGCCGCGTACCACTTTATTTCCGGATATACGGCCAAGGTAGCAGGTACAGAAGCAGGCATAAACGAACCAGTTCCCTCCTTCTCAGCATGTTTTGGAGAGCCTTTTATGCCTTTGCACCCGGCAGTTTATGCCGAAATGTTGAGCAAGAAGATGAAGGAAGCCGGTGTAAACGTTTGGTTGATCAATACCGGGTGGAGCGGTGGCCCTTATGGCGTTGGCTCCAGAATCAAGCTTAAATATACACGTGCTATGATTTCTGCCATTTTGGAAGGAAAACTGGATGAGGTTGAGTTTGATGCACACCCTGTTTTTGGTCTACACATGCCCAAATACTGCCCAGGTGTACCTACAGAAATGTTGGATCCCATGAACACTTGGCTGCAAAAAGGAGCCTATGTGAGCAAATCGATTCAGTTGGCGCATTCGTTTCATATTAACTTTGATAAATTTGCTAGTGAAGCATCGGAGGAAATCCTTAACGGCGGTCCACTAATTGATTCACACCATAGCTTGGATGATCATTTTTAATCGTTGAACAACGTGAGCGAAGCAAACAGGTTTCAAATAGAACAACTTGGAAGGCCAAATTTCAAATCTCCCCTGCAGTTAAGCACTGTTAGGGGAGATCATATCTTTAATTTCGTCAGTGAGTCGGATAAATTGGTCTTTGACCTTTCCATGGACCAGTACACCCGCTGTCTGTCGGAAGGGCAGGAGCCGAGTTGTTTGGAAAAGGCAGGCCCTAGACAGGATATCTTCTTTGATCCTAAGGAGACCACGGCCGCAATTGTTACCTGTGGCGGTCTTTGCCCTGGAATCAACAATGTGATCCGCGGAGTGGTCATGGCCCTACATTATTTTTATGGGATCAAGAGAATTGTGGGCATTCCGTACGGATATGAAGGCCTCAACCCTGAAATGGGTCATGGTTTTGTGGAGCTTACACCAGAAAAAGTGAAGGACATCCATCAGTTTGGTGGAACGTTCCTTGGTTCCTCCAGGGGAGGACAGGATGTATCCGTGATGGTCGATACTTTGGAGGCCAACAACATCAACATGCTTTTTGCCATAGGGGGCGATGGTACCCTAAAAGGGGTAAATGCCATCGGGGAGGAAATCAAGAAAAGAGGCAGCAATATCAGTGTTGTGGGTATTCCTAAGACCATAGATAACGATATTGACCTCATTGACGAATCCTTCGGATTTGAAACGGCCTTTGATGTGGCCAGTCCCATCATCAGGGATGCACACAACGAAGCGGCAGGCGCGTATAATGGTATTTCCATAGTAAAGCTCATGGGTCGGGATAGTGGTTTTATTGCAGCTTCGGCGGCTTTGGCCATGCCGGTCGTGAACTTTGTGCTGATTCCCGAGATGGATTTTCAACTGGAAGGGGAATTGGGCTTTTTAGGGGTACTTCGAAAGCGATTGGAGCGTAAAAAACACGCTGTGATTGTCGTAGCAGAAGGTGCCGGACAACAATTGTTTCAAGATCAAAATAGAACAAAGGACGCTTCAGGGAATATCAAACATGCGGATATTGGGGTTTTCCTAAAGGAAAAAATCAAGGCCTACTTTACGGATATTCCGGTCACTATCAAATATATTGACCCCAGTTATATTGTGCGAAGCGCACCGGCCAATTCCAGCGATAGTATTTATTGTAGCCGTTTGGCCTACCATGCCGTGCACGGTGCCATGGCAGGGAAAACAAAGTTTGTGGCTTGTAAGGTGAACAACAAGTTCGTCTACATTCCCATTTCCGAAGTAACCAAAAAGCGCAAAAAAATAGATTTGGAAAGTGAGTTTTGGTTTTCGGTGTTGCAGAGTACTGGCCAACCCTTTTTGCTGAAATAACCCCGCAACTAACAAACATCACACTTTAGGATTTTCCGATTGTTTGGATACCAATTTTTGCGTTGTCCATTCCTGATAATTGTCATTTTTTACAGATGATAGTGTGGCTAGCTTTATACTGATTTTAAAAATTAGCATTATGGTAGTCAACATTCAATATCAGAAAATGAAATCCAGTGAATCCTTGAACAAATTATTGTTGAAGAAATTGGAACGTCTAGGAAAGAAGTACAGTTGGGTAATCAAAGCCAATGTACTTTTTAAGATAGACCATGACAAGGCTGGGGAGGATAACATTTGTGAGATTGAATTGAGTGCTCCTGGACCTAGGATGTTTGCCAAGTCCCGATCACACGATTTTGAAAAATCGATGTCAGAAACCATAGATGAACTCAAAAGACAATTGGAAAAAAGACAAGGTGTCTTTATAAAGCATTGACAGGGATTATGGAAAAATCCCCTTGTAACCTTAAAAATTCATAAGATGAAAGCGAAACTGATTCTTTTGTCCTTAGTACTGTTAACGGGTTGTGCATCTACCCAATTGGTAGGTACATGGAAGAATCCCGAAATCGTTTTGTTTGATGCCTATAAGGTGTTGGTAGTGGGGATGAGCCAAGATGAAACCGTCCGCATAGACTTTGAGACCGAGCTTGTCGAACGCTTGGAACAAACTGGGGTGGAAGCGATGCGGAGCATCGACCTTTTTGACGTGGAGTTCACCTCGTCCGAAAAATCCGAGGAGGAACTTTCCGCTGTGGAGCAGCAATTGTTGGACAAGGGTTTTGACGCTATACTTTTTACAAAGGTGGTGGGTACGGAAAACCGGCGGACCTTTAAGGAGCGTTTGAATAAATTCAACAACTTGTACGCCCGTTTTAGCCAAGATTATCTTGGGCATCAGGAAATGTACTACGACCCGGAGTATTACGAAACCTTCAATTTATATCATATTGAAACAGCTTTGTACTGTATCTGTGTGGATAAAGAACGGGAGCTTATATGGAAAGGCGACTTCGAGGTAACGGAACCCAATAAAGTGAATAAGACCATTGACACATATATTCGGTTAATGACCACCGCAATGGAAGAGGAGGATGTGATTTTTTAGGTGGTCGGTCTCCAATGGTTAGGGATGCGGTAGGTAATCTACCGCATTCTTTTTACCCTAAAATGCCCAAAAAGTCCAAAAGAATACAAACGGGTATGGCAATCAAGATAATGACAAGTACAATTACCATAAAGCGCAAAAAGCCTACTAGCATTTTATTGCCGAAAGAAATTTCATCAGTCATAATAGTGTTATTTCCTTTCAATGTACGGAATTATTCGTGGATTTTCCGCAAAATCAAGGCTTATATTCGACTAAGTGACAGCTTTTAAGCTGTGTTGTAACTTCGCTATTCTTTTTTAGATTTCCGGCTTAATTTTTTGCCCAATTCCTCTAAGGAAATTCCCTTGGTCTCGGGCATTGCAAAAATTACCCAAAGCAACTGGAGGACCATCATAATGGCAAAAAATAAGAAAATGGGCCATGGATTATCCTTGAAAATACCTTTATCTGCATCCAGAAAAATTGGAGTGGTCAAGGTAATCAGTGCGGCAAAGACCCAATGTGTACCGGTGCCCCAAGATTGCCCGAAAGCCCGAACCTTGTTGGGAAATATCTCGGAGATGAAGACCCATATCACAGCTCCTTGACCGATGGCATGGGAGGCGATAAATACCAAGATAAAGGTGAGCAATAGGGTAGAGCTGGCATCCGAGTAAAAACACCAACCCACCATGGCCAAACTCACAATATAGCCCACAGAGCCTATTTTCATCAATTGTCTTCTGCCTAAGTGGTCTATAAGCCGTATGCCAATCAGGGTAAAAATAAGATTAACAATTCCTATTGAAATGGAACTGAACAAGGATTCTTTTGCTGCCAAACCGGCCCGTTCCAATATCTCGGGGGCGTAATACAACACAAAATTGATTCCGGACAATTGGTTAAAAAAGGCTATCAAAAAAGCAAGAGACAGTTGTTTGCTGTACTTGCCGGAAAATAGACTTTCCTTGGAGAGACTTTGGCTCAAGGCCTCCTTGATTTGTTTCAATCTAGCTTGTGCCAGTTCCGCAGTGGTGATGTATTCCAAGGTTTTCAAGGCCCCTGTTTCATCCTGCTTTTTGGACATTAGCCATCTTGGGCTTTTGGGAACCGTTAATACCATCAGGGTGTAGGCCAAAGCGGGGATGGCTTCAACCCCCAGCATCCAACGCCAATCGTTGGCGCCATCAAAACCTTTGAGTAAATAGTTGGAGATAAAGGCCACAAAAATTCCGAATACAATATTGAACTGGTACATGGCACCCAATTTCCCTCTGTTCTCAGGAGTGGAAATTTCGGAGATATAAATGGGAGCCGCCACCGATGACGCACCAACCCCAACACCGCCAATAAAGCGGAAAAAGGAAAAGAGATATGGGTCTTGGGCAACCGCCGAGCCAATGGCTGAAAGAAAGTAGAGAATCCCTATCCAAATCAGTGTATTTTTTCGTCCCAATTTGTCACAAGGAATACCGCCCATAAGGGAACCTAATACTGTTCCCCAAAGAGCCATACTCATGATAAAGACACCATGAAAAATAGGAGAAGTGTTCCAGAGTTCCTTGATGGGAAGATTCGCCCCAGAAATGACTACGGTATCAAAACCGAATAAAAAACCGGCCAGGGCCGCAGTAAGGGAAATTCGAAATATGCGTTGGTTCATGAGGTTTGAATTTTCCTAAAACTAGGAAAAAATTAAAGAATGGTCCTCACGTAATCCAGGACGCTTTCCGTGGCACCTACGTTTTGTTGGATGTAGTCGGAATTGATTTTCCCGATAGCCTTACGGAAGGTGTTTTCTGAAACGAAGCGATGCATCAGCGCATTGAAATCTTCGGAATTGTGCACCACTTGGATTCCGTTTAGGTGTACCAAATTTTCGGCTTCCTTAAATCCTTCAAATTCGGGCCCAATGATCACAGGGATGCCAAACACGGCTGGTTCCAAGGTGTTGTGCAGCCCCGTGGCAAAGGCTCCACCCACATAGGCAACATCGGCGTAGCTGTAAATTTTGGTCAAAAGTCCGATGGTGTCAACAATAAGCACTTGATAATTGGAAATATCTTGGTTACCCATTTCCGAATAACGAAGGGTGCTTTTAGAAATGCTGCTTTTGATTTTTTCAATCTTTACCGGTTTTATGGTGTGTGGGGCCAACACAAACTTCAGGTCTTTTGGGGCCTTGTTGATGTAATCCACTAATATGGCTTCATCCTCCGGCCAAGTACTCCCGGCCACAAAACAGAAGTTACCATTCTTAAAACGCTCCATAAAGTCCAGTTGGTTGTTGCGCTTCAGGATTTCAGAAACCCTATCAAACCGCGTATCCCCACCAACAGTGACATTTTCGTGACCCACAGATTCCAATAGCAATTTGGATTGCTCTTCCTGCACAAAAAAATGGGAAAAGGCACGGAGATTCTTTCGCATAAAGCCTCCCCAAGGTTTAAAGTATACTTGACGTTTGGAGAAAATGGCCGATACTAGCAAGGTGGGTATTTTTCTTTGCTTCAGCTGCATTAAATAGTTGGGCCAAATCTCATATTTCACGAATATGGCAAGCACGGGATTGAAGGTGTTCAGGAAAAGTTTTGCATTACCACGGGTATCCATGGGCAAATAAAGCACTTGGTCCGCAACTTTGGTGTCCTTTTTCACTTCGTAGCCCGAAGGGGAAAAAAACGTAAGGACCACTTTGTGGGACGGGTATTCGGACCGGATGCGTTCCAAAATGGGAAGACCTTGTTCAAACTCTCCCAAAGATGCCACGTGCATCCAGACCCAAGGGGCTTCCCCAACATTGGCCGACTTCAAGAATTCCTTGGTTCTTTTCCTCCCTTTGACGAAGAGTGCCATTTTGGGACTGAACCAGGCAACAAGATGTAGGCACCACCATGCAAGGTGGGTTAGTAGACCATAAAATAGATGCAAGAGATTCATTTTCCGCTAAAATACATTCTTTCATCATTAGGGCATTATGGCATCTTAATTTCTTAATTTTGCAATTCAATTTATCTTGATGAAAAAAATACAAATGGTTGACCTTAAAGGTCAATACGAAGGGATAAAAAATGAAGTGAATTCTTCCATCACCGAAGTCCTGGAGTCCTCAGCGTTTATTAATGGTCCTTATGTACATGCGTTCCAAAAAGAGCTTGAAACCTATTTGGACGTAAAACATGTGATCCCGTGTGCCAATGGTACCGATGCCCTACAAATTTGTATGATGGGATTGGGATTAAAGCCCGGAGATGAGGTCATCACCGCCGATTTTACTTTTGCGGCGACCGTTGAGGTGATTGCACTACTTAATCTAACCCCAGTTTTGGTCGATGTGGAGCCCGATACGTTCAATATTGACCCCAAGGCCATAGAAAAGGCGATTACGCCAAAAACCAAAGCCATTGTCCCTGTGCATTTGTTTGGACAATGTGCCAATATGGACGCAATCATGGCGTTGGCCGAAAAGCACAATCTGTTCGTGATTGAAGATAATGCACAAGCGATTGGGGCAAGCCATACCTTTAACAATGGAACAAAGAAAAAAGCTGGGACCATAGGGCATGTGGCTTCCACGTCCTTTTTTCCTTCCAAAAATTTAGGTTGTTATGGCGATGGCGGTGCAATATTCACCAACGATGATGATTTGGCCCATACTATTCGCGGCATAGTGAATCATGGGATGTATAAAAGATATTACCACGATGTGGTCGGGGTCAACTCGCGTTTGGATTCGGTACAGGCCGCTGTCTTAAAGGCCAAGCTTCCCAAACTTGATGACTACAATAAAAGCAGGAGGGAAGCAGCGGAGAAATACAACCTTGCGTTTAAAGATCATCCGCAAATCGTTGTTCCCAAGATCAACCCAAATTGTGATGATCAATCGGATTCTACGGATTGCCATGTATTTCATCAGTATACTCTTCGAATTTTGAACGAAAAAAGAGACGAATTGGCACAACATTTAAATGATAATGGCGTTCCATGTGGGGTGTACTATCCTGTTCCGTTGCATTTGCAGAAAGCCTATGCGGATGACCGATACGATGAGGCCGATTTCCCGGTTACCAATCAGTTGGTAAAAGAAGTGATTTCGCTTCCCATGCACACGGAATTGGATGATGAGCAAATCGCATTCATAACCAACTTGGTCATAGACTTTGTAAATAATCAACCATGAAGATACTTGTAACCGGGGGACTTGGATTTATTGGGTCCCATACCGTTGTTGAACTCCAAAATGAAGGTTTTGAAGTCGTCATTATCGATGACTTGTCCAATTCATCTGAAAATGTGTTGGATGGGATTGAAGCCATCACAGGCAAACGCCCCATATTTGAAAAAATGGACTTAAGGGAGAAATCCAAGGTCCAAGATTTTTTCAAGAAACATCACGATTTGGAAGGGGTTATCCACTTTGCGGCCTCCAAAGCTGTTGGGGAAAGTGTGGAAAAACCGCTTTTGTACTACGAGAACAATCTTGGGGTTTTGGTGTACCTGCTTCAAGAGCTCAGTAAAATGGACAAGGCGAATTTCATTTTTAGCTCTTCTTGCACGGTCTACGGTCAGGCGGACTCGCTTCCGATTACCGAGGATGCCCCAGTTAAACCGGCAGAATCCCCTTATGGAAATACAAAACAGATAGGAGAGGAGATAATCCGGGACACCTGTCATGTAAATTCGCAATTGTCGGCTATTGCACTTCGCTACTTTAACCCCATAGGTGCGCACCCCTCTGTGGAAATTGGGGAATTACCGATTGGTGTACCCCAAAATTTGGTTCCTTTTATTACCCAAACAGCAGTTGGTCTAAGAGAGCAACTCTCCGTATTTGGTGATGATTATCCAACCGAGGATGGTACCTGCATTCGCGACTATATCCATGTGGTGGATGTTGCCAAGGCACATGTTGTGGCCTTGCAACGTTTGCTCGGACAAAAGAACGACAGCAATTTCGAAGTCTTTAATTTGGGTACCGGAAAAGGAAGTTCCGTATTGGAGGTGATTCATAGTTTTGAACGGGTCTCAGGTGAAAAACTCAATTATAAGATTGTGGATAGAAGACCAGGAGATGTTATCCAGGCCTATGCCGATACTACAAATGCCAACAATGTTTTGGGTTGGAAAGCCGCATCTACCTTGGACGATTCCATGAAATCTGCTTGGGATTGGGAGCAAAAGGTCCGAAACTAAAAACATAATGTAAGTAATAACTAAAGGCCCATCATTCGATGGGCTTTTTTCTTTGAATGCAAAGTTGTGGGCTTGCCTATGGCTTTAACGGAATCAATGCTTACATTTATTGGAATAATTTTTAGCTAACTCAAATATGAAAAACCTTTTAGTCCTTCCAGCATTGTTACTGGGTTCCCTTTTAATGGCCCAAGAAACGTACCTCCATTGCGGTAAAATTGTAGATGTCGATTCCGGTAAAGTACTTTCCGAAAAAACCATTGTGGTTTCGGGCAATACCATCAAAGCCATTGAAAATGGTTATCAATCGGGGGGAGATGAAGATGTGGTCATCGACCTAAAGGACAAGACCGTGATGCCCGGTTTTATAGATATGCACGTACACATAGAGGGTCAATCCAGTGCCCAATCCTACATTCAACGCTTTACACTCAATGAGGCCGATGTGGCTTTCCAATCCACCGTCTATGCCAAGAATACCCTTATGGCAGGCTTTACAACGGTCCGTGACCTGGGAGGTAGCGGGGTTAATATTGCCTTGCGAAAGGCCATTGCCAAAGGCACTGTGGTAGGACCTAGAATTTTTACCGCAGGTAAAGCTATTGGAACAACCGGGGGGCATGCAGACCCGACCAATGGAATGAAAAAAGATTTAATGGGCGACCCTGGTCCAAAACAAGGTGTTGTGAATTCCCCAGAAGATGGGAAAAAAGCGGTGCGCCAAAGGTATAAGGATGGTGCGGATGTTATCAAAATTACAGCGACAGGAGGTGTTTTGAGTGTGGCCAAAAGTGGTCAAAACCCCCAATTTACCTTAGAGGAAATCAAAGCCATCACCGAAACCGCCAAAGATTATGGAATGCTCACTGCAGCGCATGCCCATGGCGATGAGGGGATGCAAAGAGCCGTTCTCGGCGGAATCAAAACCATAGAACATGGTACCTTGATGAGCGACGAAACCATGGATTTGATGATAAAGCACAATTCGTTTTTGGTTCCCACAATTACTGCCGGAAAACAAGTGACCGAGAAAGCTAAGATTCCGGGGTATTTCCCAGCAGTTGTGGCCAAAAAGGCGAGCGAAATTGGGCCAAAAATCCAAGGAATGTTTCAACGCGCATATAAAAAAGGGGTACCAATTGCCTTTGGTACAGATGCTGGTGTATTTCCCCATGGAGAGAATGCTAGGGAATTTGTGTATATGGCCGAAGCAGGAATGCCGATTATGGAGGCGATCAAGTCTGCGACCATCACCAATGCCAATTTGTTGGGCATGGGAGATAATTTAGGACAATTGAAGGAAGGATATTTGGCAGATATCGTTGCGGTTGATGAGAATCCAAAGGACAATGTGGAAACCTTGAAGCATGTAACCTTTGTAATGAAGGAAGGTAAAGTCTATAAGACCCAATAATCTCTTTTGGGCCTACTTGTAAACGAAGATGATATCCGGTTTCAACAACAGTTTGGAGATTCTACAACAGGCCCAAAAAGAACTTTTGTACGGGGAGTTGGTTTTGCAGCTCCAAAAGGATTGTATCCGAGCGAATATCGGTTTGAAGCTTTCCACTGAAATGGAACCGCATGCGTTAAAAACTGCCCTGCACGAAAAAATCTATGTGCTGATTCTGGAAAAGTTCGAGTTGTATTTGAACCTTTTGTATGTGGTAGATATTCCCGAACAGGAAATCAAGAATTTGGCAAGTTTGGATGCCGTGGATGCCTCTTCCCGAGTCTGTTTTTTAATCTTGGCAAGGGAGTGGCAGAAAGTTTGGTTCCGACACAAATATAACTCCTAACTGGATTTTGTCAAATTAGCCCCATTTTGTCGACCTAACTAGTGTAATTGTTGTATTTTTGACTAAATTTTTGCATAGCTTTTGCTAGAGAGAATCAATGGATAAATATTCCTTTTTAAATGCTGCGCACACTTCATTTTTTGCGGAGCAGTACGATAAGTATCTAACAAGCCCCGATAGTGTAGAACCCAGTTGGAGGGCTTTTTTCCAAGGTTTTGATTTTGGCATGGAAAGCTCCTTGGGCGAATTGGAGCTGACTTCGGAAAATGGCATTGTTACCACGGCCAATGGGCAAGAAGTGGTAATTCCACAATCCCTCCAAAAGGAATTTCAGGTTGTTAAGTTGATAAACGGCTACCGCTCCCGGGGACATCTGTTCACACAGACCAATCCGGTCCGCGAACGAAGAAAGTATATACCCACCTTGGAACTTTCCAACTTTGGTTTGTCCGATGAAGATTTGGATACGGTCTTTGATGCAGGAAAAATTATAGGAATTGGGCCAAGTTCCCTGAAAAATATTGTCAACCACCTAGAGCGGATTTATTGCGATGCCATTGGGGTCGAATATATGTATATCCGAACTCCGGAACGCATCCAATGGATTCAGGATTGGTTGAACGTCAATGACAACCACCCCAATTTTTCCCCAGAGGAAAAAAAGAATATCCTTAGAAAACTGAACGAGGCTGTTTCATTCGAAAGTTTTTTGCACACCAAATACGTAGGTCAAAAACGCTTTTCCTTGGAAGGCGGGGAATCCCTTATTCCCGCTTTGGATGTGATTATTGAAAAAGCTGCGGACGCTGGCGTCAAGCAGTTTGTTATGGGGATGGCGCACCGTGGACGACTCAGTGTGTTAACGAATATCTTCGGAAAATCCCCCAAGGATATTTTTAGCGAGTTTGACGGTAAAGACTACGAGGAGACCATCTTCGATGGTGATGTAAAATACCACTTGGGATGGACTTCCCGTCGCGAAACGGATTCCGGAAAAGTGGTGAACATGAACATTGCCCCAAACCCATCCCACCTAGAAACCGTGAATGGAATTGTTGAAGGTATAGCCAGGGCCAAACAGGATCGTTATCATCAGGACGAGGTTTCGGAGGTGCTGCCTATATTGGTCCATGGGGATGCAGCATTTGCTGGTCAGGGTGTGGTATATGAGGTTATTCAAATGGCACGATTGGACGGATACCATACGGGTGGAACCATTCATATTGTGGTCAACAATCAAATTGGATTTACCACCAATTATCTCGATGCCCGTTCCTCCACTTATTGTACCGATGTTGGTAAAGTAACGCTTTCTCCGGTACTTCACGTAAATGCCGATGATGCGGAGGCAGTGGTCCATGCGGCTACCTTTGCCCTGGAATATAGAATGCGCTATAAACGCGATATTTTCCTGGATTTACTAGGATATAGAAAATATGGGCACAACGAGGGGGACGAACCCAAATTTACCCAACCCCTGCTGTACAAGTCAATTTCCAAGCATAAGAATCCTAGGGATATCTATGCTGAAAAGTTGATTGCCCAAGGGGTTATCGACCAAGATTATGTAAAAAGCCTTGAGGCGGAATACAAGAAAAACCTGGAGGAGGATCTGTTGGATTCACGCAAGGTGGAAAAAACCCGCATCACTCCCTTTATGCAGGATGAGTGGGAAGGTTTTGGTCAGGTGACCGAAGATGCCATGTTAAAGGACATCAACACAAAGTACCCGATCAAGAAGTTGGATGCGATCGCGAAGAGTATTACGGGGCTTCCCGAAGGGAAGAAATTCCTACGTAAACTTGAACGTTTGGTTGCAGCCCGAAGCAAAATGTATTTTGAGGACAATCAGTTGGATTGGGCCATGGGGGAACTCTTGGCATACGGGTCATTGATTGAAGAAGGATACGATGTCCGCATGACCGGCCAGGATGTGGAACGGGGAACGTTTTCGCATCGCCACGCCGTGATTAAAACGGAGATGCATGAAGAGGAAGTGACCCTACTCAATGAGTTGGGGGATAACCAAAATGGCAAATTCCATATCTATAACTCCTTGCTGTCCGAATACGCGGTTATGGGATTTGATTATGGCTACGCCATGGCAAGTCCAAAAACCTTGACCATTTGGGAAGCGCAGTTTGGTGATTTTAGCAACGGGGCCCAGATCATTATTGACCAATACCTATCGTCCGCAGAAGATAAATGGAAGCTTCAAAATGGGTTGGTGCTGCTATTGCCTCACGGTTATGAAGGACAAGGCGCCGAGCATTCTTCAGCGAGAATGGAAAGATACCTGCAGCTTTGCGCCAAGGATAATATGTATGTGGCCGATGTTACAACGCCCGCCAATATGTTCCATTTGTTACGAAGGCAAATGAAGGCTAAGTTCAGAAAGCCCTTAGTAGTGTTTACGCCCAAGAGTTTGTTAAGGCACCCAAAGGTATTGTCGACCAAGGAGGAAATGGCAAAAGGTGGTTTCCAACCATTGATCGATGATCCAGATGCTGCTGCATCCAAGGTAAAAACCTTGGT
Source organism: Flagellimonas myxillae (assembly GCF_023502235.1). Lineage (GTDB taxonomy): Bacteria > Bacteroidota > Bacteroidia > Flavobacteriales > Flavobacteriaceae > Flagellimonas > Flagellimonas myxillae. Next base: position 840,123 of record NZ_JAMFLY010000002.1, read on the forward strand.
TTTCTGTACAGGGAAATTCTACTACGATTTGCTCGACAAAAAAGAAGAATTGAAACGGGACGATGTGGCCTTGGTACGTTTGGAACAGTTGTTTCCGTTGCCATCCAAGGAAATGCGTAGCATCATCAAAAAATATAAGAATGCCACTGATATTGTTTGGGCCCAGGAAGAGCCCAGGAATATGGGAGCATGGGGGCACCTGTTGATGCATTTTGAAGAAGCCAAGACCTTTAGAGTGGCTTCCCGAAGATTTTATGGGGCACCAGCTGCAGGTAGTGCAGTGCGTTCCCAGAGAAGGCATGCCCAAGTAATAGAATATGTCTTTGATAAGTCCAAGGACAACATGGTAAGAAGATAATTTAAAAGCATAAAACTAAAATAACATGGTTTTAGAAATGAAAGTTCCCTCGCCAGGGGAATCCATAACCGAGGTAGAAATTGCAGAATGGTTGGTGCAAGATGGGGACTATGTAGAAAAGGACCAGGCGATTGCCGAGGTCGATTCGGACAAGGCTACCTTGGAGCTTCCCGCGGAGGAAAGTGGAGTGATTACCTTAAAGGCTGAGGAAGGCGATGCCGTGGCCGTAGGTGAGGTGGTATGTTTGATCGATACCAGTGCTGCCAAGCCCGAGGGTGCTGCAGCTCCTGCCGAGGAATCCAAATCGGAGGCCAAAGAAGAGCCAGCAAAAACTGAGGCTGCCAAGCCAGGGGAGGCTAAAAAAGAAACCTATGCTTCTGGGACACCTTCTCCCGCGGCCAAGAAGATTTTGGACGAAAAAGGAGTGGATGCCGCTTCCGTTTCTGGAACAGGAAGGGATGGGCGTATCACCAAGGAGGACGCGGTAAAAGCGGTACCATCCATGGGAACGCCTACGGGTGGTAACAGGGGAGAATCCCGTTCCAAACTGTCCATGCTTCGAAGAAAAGTGGCTGAAAGATTGGTTTCTGCCAAAAATGAAACGGCCATGTTGACGACCTTCAACGAGGTGGATATGTCTCCTATTTTTGCGCTACGAAAAGAATTCAAGGAAACCTTTAAAGAAAAACACGGGGTGAGCCTTGGGTTCATGTCTTTCTTCACAAAAGCTGTAGTCCGAGCCTTGGAAATGTATCCCGCGGTAAATTCCATGATCGATGGCAAAGAAATGTTGTCCTTTGATTTTTGTGATATTAGTATTGCGGTTTCCGGACCAAAAGGGTTGATGGTTCCTGTGATTAGAAATGCGGAGAATTTGACTTTTAGAGGCGTTGAATCAGAGGTAAAAAGATTGGCGATTCGGGCCAGGGAAGGTGAAATTACTGTGGACGAAATGACCGGGGGAACCTTTACCATAACCAACGGAGGGGTGTTTGGCTCCATGTTGTCCACGCCTATTATTAATCCTCCGCAAAGTGCTATTCTGGGTATGCACAACATTGTAGAAAGACCGATTGCCAAGGATGGACAGGTCGTCATAGCGCCAATCATGTATGTGGCTTTGTCTTATGACCATAGAATAATTGATGGTAAGGAATCCGTAGGATTCTTGGTTGCTGTTAAGGAAGCCTTGGAAAGTCCGGAAGAATTGTTGATGGACGGCAATGTGAAAAAAGCATTGGAGCTATAAAACTACTTTAGGGTACAATGTTATTTTGCACTCTTTGGTGGGGTGTGAGATTTCTTGAGTTTATTTAATGTGCGAATGTGCGAATGTGCGAATGTGCGAATGTGCGAATGTGCGAATTGGTGATTTTGTGCCAGCCTGTTAACCGGGACGGAAGTTTTATTTTATTCTTAAGAACAAACACTTTTTATCGTAATCGATGACCGCCTTTCCTTTTTTTAGGACGTCGGCGCCAATAATACCATCAACCGGGAGTGAGTTATGCGAGGTTAGGGCTTGGTTGACATGAACCAGGTCGAAGAGGACAATTTTTTGCTTTTTTTTGGACCATTCCCCAATCTGGATTTTGTTTTTGGAAGAAACCAGGGTTTCCATTTCTGTGGCTCCGGCCCCAGCTGCCTTAATATCGGACACCTCGGAGACCATTTCGAAAAACTCGATTTTATCCATGCCCACACAGGTATTGGATGCCCCTGTGTCTAAAATAAACCTTCCAGAAATCCCATTGATCTTGGCAGCTATCTCAAAATGATTGGTTTCCGTCAGTACCAAAGGGATGCGGACATATTTTTTGGATTTCAAGAATTTTTTGAGTGATTTCATCCACAATTTTTCTTAAAGATAAACCTATTTTTGCGGTAACAAGAAATGCCCATGCGGAAGATATTTGCAATTGCACTTTTAGCAATTTTGATTGGTTCGTGTAAGGAAGAACAAAAGGAAGTTGGCAAGGTTGAAATGGTCAAAAGCTATATTGATGCCTTAAACGAGTCAAACTACAATGCTGTGGTTTCAATGTTTGCCGACAGTATCCGTTTGAACGAATTGGTGTACAAGAGTACATTTAGTAAAGAGCAGTATGGTAATCTATTTCAATGGGATTCAGTTTTTAAACCCCGATATAAAATTCTGGAGATACAACTGAAAGAAGGTGTTGTGGAAATGCGGGTAAGCAAACAATGCAAAAGAATCCATTTTTTGAACGGGGAACCCATAATCACTAGAGAACAGGTGAAATTTGATGCGAACAACATCCATAGTATTGATATTGTTGAATATGTAGTCTTCAACGACAGCTTATGGACTAAAAATAGAGCCGAATTGGTTTCTTGGACCTCCAATAATCATCCAGAACTTGATAACTTTTTGTTTGACCAAAGTTTGGAAGGGGGAGTAAAATTCAAGGAAGCCATTGATAGATACCAGCAGGCACATCCCCAAGAAGAATCCTATCGAAAGTTATGATTATAACGGATACACATACCCATTTATACAGCGAGGCTTTCGACGAAGATCGTGAAACCAGCATTCAAAAAGCCATGGATTTGGGCGTGGAGCGATTCTTTATCCCGGCAATTGATTCCACCTACACTGATGCTATGTTTGAACTGGAAGCGAGCTTCCCGGACAATGTGTTTTTGATGATGGGGCTTCACCCAACGCATGTTAAGGAAAATTATAAGGAGGAACTGGCCCATGTGGAGCAATTGCTGTCAGAGCGAAAGTTTTATGCAGTTGGGGAGATAGGAATCGATTTGTATTGGGATAAAAGCTTTTTAAAGCTTCAACAACAAGCATTTGTATATCAAATTAGATTGGCCAAAAAATATGGTTTACCTATTGTAATCCATTCGAGGGAATCTTTTGATGAGATATTTGACGTATTGGAACAGGAAAAGGATGATAAATTATTTGGAATCTTTCACTGTTTCACGGGGACTTTGGAGCAGGCTCATCGGGCCATTTCGTTCAACATGAAATTGGGCATAGGAGGGGTAGCCACCTTTAAGAATGGAAAAATCGACCAATTCCTGAATCAAATTGATTTAAAACATATTGTTTTGGAGACCGATGCTCCCTATTTGGCGCCGGTACCTTTTAGGGGAAGGCGCAACGAAAGTTCATATATCTTAAAGGTACTGGACAAACTTTCGGAAATTTACGGAGTGGATCAAGAGGCCATTGCTGCAATAACCACGGAAAATTCAAAACAGGTTTTCGGTATTTAATCCATGGAAATGAAAACAAATATTCTACTGATCTATACGGGAGGTACCATTGGAATGGTAAAGGACTATGAAACAGGAGCCCTCAAAGCTTTCAATTTTGAGGAGTTGGTGAACAATATCCCCGAATTGAACCAGTTGGATTGCAAGATTGAGGGACTCTCGTTTGAAAACCCTATTGATTCATCTAATATGAACCCAGGTTACTGGTCGGATATAGCGGGCATGATCGAAGAGAATTACAATGCCTATGATGGTTTTGTGGTTTTGCATGGAAGTGATACCATGAGTTACTCCGCATCGGCGCTGAGCTTTATGTTGGAGCATTTGGCCAAGCCGGTGATCTTTACTGGGTCGCAACTCCCAATAGGGGACCTGAGAACGGATGCCAAGGAGAACCTGATTACATCTATCCAGATAGCGGCGCTGCGGAAAAGGGGTAAACCAGTGGTTCAGGAAGTGGGCCTTTACTTCGAATATAAATTGTACAGGGCCAACAGGACCACCAAGATCAATGCCGAACATTTTGAGGCCTTTGCTTCGTTGAACCATCCTCCTTTGGTGGAGTCCGGGGTTCACCTAAAGGTGCACCATTCCTATTTATTAAAGGGGCCGGCTAAAACCAAGTCCCTGCAAGTACATAAAACAATGGACAACAATGTTGCGGTGCTTAAAATGTTTCCCGGTTTAAACAAAGAGGTGCTGACTTCAGTTCTTAGTATTCCCAATCTAAAGGCGCTCGTGTTGGAAACCTATGGGGCAGGAAACGCTCCAATGGACGAATGGTTTTTGGATGGATTGAAAAATGCGGTGAAAAAAGGATTGCATATTATTAATGTGACCCAATGTTCGGGGGGAGCGGTAGCCATGGGGCATTATGAGACCAGTGAACAGCTAAAGGAAATGCAATTGGTTAATGGAAAGGACATTACGACTGAAGCTGCCGTTGCCAAGGCGATGTACCTCTTGGGAAGCAAGGTTTCCGGTAAGCTCTTCAAGACAATTTTTGAGACTTCACTAAGGGGTGAAATGGTCTAAAATTAACTCCTTAAATTTCGTTAAATAATTATTTTTTCGTTTATTGCTCGGCCTATACTGTGATTAAACAGAGAGGTGGCCGAGTGGTCGAAGGCGCACGCCTGGAAAGTGTGTATACACCAAAAGTGTATCGAGGGTTCGAATCCCTTCCTCTCTGCTAGGTATTAAAATTTTTTGGTATTAAAATTTTTATATCTTTAACATTATTAACTAACTAAATTTAAGTTTTAGAAAAATGAAAAAATTATCCTTTACTCTGGCTGCTGCCGGAATGTTTGTGATGGGAACTACAACTGCATCAGCGGCGATGTTTCAAGATGAAGCCGCGGCCGAAGCCAGCAAAGGTTTCACCCAAGTATTGAAAGAACAATTTATCCAAGGGGGTCCTGCTTTCATGGGTATCGTACTTTTATGTTTGATCTTGGGATTGGCGGTTGCCATTGAGAGAATAATTTATTTGAACCTAGCCAGTACAAATTCTTCCAAGCTTAAGCAGCAAGTGGAAGATGCATTGGCTTCCGGTGGTGTTGAAGCGGCCAAAGAGGTGTGCAGAAACACAAAAGGACCTGTTGCTTCCATCTTTTACCAAGGATTGGACAGAGCAGGTGAAGGACTGGAGTCTGCCGAGAAAGCTGTTGTGGCCTATGGTGGGGTTCAAATGGGACAATTGGAGAAAAATGTATCTTGGTTATCACTGTTTATCGCCATTGCGCCCATGCTTGGGTTTATGGGTACGGTAATCGGTATGATTGCGGCCTTCCAGAAAATTGCGGCTGTAGGTAACTTGAGTGCCTCCTTGATTGCTGGTGATATCCAGGTAGCGTTATTGACTACCGTATTTGGTTTGATCACTGCGATTATCCTTCAAATTTTCTATAACTATATCATTGCAAAAATCGATAGTATCGTAAATGACATGGAAGACTCCTCTATATCTTTGATAGATATGTTGGCAGCACACAAGAAATAATTACGAAACTAAAAACTATCGAGAGACATGAATAAAATAATTAAAATAGTGCTTATCGTCATAGGATTGGTTGCAACCGTTCTATGGTTTGGTATGCCGTCAAGTGATGATCCAGATGCCATAAACAGCGGTTCAATGAACTTCATGTTTATCATCATGTATCTTCTGTTGGCCATTGCTGTGGTATCAACAGTATTCTTTGGATTTAAAAAATTGCTTTCAACGCCAGGTAGCCTTAAAAAGACTTTGTTTGCTTTGGGTGGATTGGCGATTGTAGTAGCGATTTCTTACGGACTTTCTTCTGGAGCTGAAGCGCAGGAAGTGGCCGAAGCTATGGCTGATAAAGGTGCAACCGAAAGCACGGTTAAAAACATCGGTATGGGATTGAACGTTTTCTTTATCCTTACCGCTGTAGCCGTTGTTTTAATGGTTTTCCCAGGCTTGAAAAAAATGTTCGTTAAGTAAAAATTAAAAGTTATGCCTAGAAGAAAAGGAGCACCAGAAGTGAATGCCGGTTCTATGGCAGACATTGCTTTCTTGTTACTTATCTTTTTCTTGGTTACCACAACCATTGAAACAGATGCGGGATTAGATCGTATGTTGCCACCTATGGAGCCGCCAGAGGAGGATGTGGTGATCAAACAAAAGAACATTTTTACGGTTAACATCAATAAAAATGGTCAATTGTTGGTCGAAGACGAATTGATGGATTTGAAGGGTTTAAGAAAAGCCGCGATGGATTTTCTTGAAAATGGGGCTGATGGTTCCTGCAACTATTGCCAGGGAAGAAAAGACCCAGCTTCGTCCGATAATCCTTCAAAGGCAATTATCTCTTTAAAAAACGATCGCGAAACCAAGTATAGCACATACATTACCGTTCAAAACGAGTTGGTAGGTGCCTACAACGACTTGCGAAACCGAGAGGCCAGCAAGCTGTATGGTCGTGATTTTACAGATATGGAGGCGGAATACCTTAATCCGGAAACACCTTCAAGTGTAAGAGATGATTTGAAAGACAAAGTTAAGCGCGTACAGGATATGTTTCCACAGAAGCTGTCTGAAGCGGAAACATCAACCAATTAAAGTAATATAGAATGGCAAAATTTGCAAAAAAAAAGGACGGGGATTTGCCTGCGGTATCCACTGCATCATTACCCGATATCGTCTTTATGTTACTGTTTTTCTTTATGACGGTGACCACTATGAAAGATAGTTCCTTGTTGGTTGAGAATACGCTTCCGAATGCTACGGAAATCAAAAAATTGGAGAAGAAAGACAGGGTAATCTACATCTATGTTGGGAAGCCAACACAAGAGTATCAAAAGGTCTTTGGAACTGAGCCAAAGATTCAATTGAACGATAAGTTTGCCAATGTCGATGAAGTAGGCTCCTATATTTTGGCCGAGCGTGCCAAAAAACCACAAGAATTACAAAATGTATTGACTACCGCATTGAAGGTCGATAAGAATGCAAATATGGGTCTTATCGCAGATATCAAGCAACAGTTGAGAGAAGTTAACGCCCTAAAGGTCAACTATACGACCTATGAAGGAAATGCTTTCAACAATTTGCAGTAGACAATAACTTAGATTTAGTGGAAAACGCTCCAGGTTGTAAACTTGGAGCGTTTTTTTATTGCCATTAAGCAGTTTCTGTCCTTACGGTTAATTGGAACTTCCAAGAATTGGAATAATTCTTGTGATGGATTGGTAAGGCCCATTGGGCCATTTAATCCGAAGTCCAACTAAACATTTTTATTATGGCTAGAAACAATGAAATACCGGAGGTAAATGCCGGTTCCATGGCTGATATTGCCTTTTTACTGCTCATTTTTTTCTTAGTGACCGCGACCATCCAGACTGATATGGGCCTGAATCGGAAACTTCCCTCCAAAGAGCCCACACCACCTATTCTCGTCAATGAACGGAACATTTTACGGATTGTGTTGAACAAGAATGATCAGCTCATGGTAGAAAGTGAAATTATGGGTATTGATGAGCTGCGCGCCACCGCAATTTCCTTTTTGGACAACGGAGGTGCTGCCCAAAGAGCCCAAGAGCCCTGTAACTATTGTAAAGGGACAAACGACCCTGCTTCTTCAGATAACCCAAGTAGGGCAATAATCTCCCTAAGCAGTGATCGGGAAGCTACCTATGGTACCTATGTAATGGTGCAAAATGAGCTAACAGCTGCCTATAATACCCTTAGAAATAGGGAGGCACAGCGGCTTTTTCATCAAGATTTTGTTGAAATGGAAAGACAGTATTTTGACCCTCAAACGGACAAAGCTGCCAAAAAGAAGCTAATGGAGAACATCCTGGCGATACGGGAACTATTCCCAATGCAATTATCCGAAGCGGAAACCAAACAAATCCAATAAATCGACGACTATGGGAAATTTTAGAAGAAATAAAAAGAAATTGCCGGCCATTTCAACAGCATCCTTGCCGGATATTGTATTTATGTTATTGTTCTTTTTTATGACGGTGACAACCATAAAGAACACCCCAATTTTGGTTGATAACAATTTGCCTAAGGCCGATCAAATAAAGAAACTGGAAATGAAGGAGCGGGTGATAGAAATCTATGTGGGCAAACCCACGGAGGAATTGTCCAAGGTCTTGGGATCCGAACCTAAAATTCAATTGGACGATAGATTGGCCCATGTAAATGAAGTGGCTCCTTATGTACTTTCCGAAATTGCCAAACGCCCGGATGCTATCCGGAATACGATGACAGTCTCCTTAAAAGTGGATAAGAAAGTTAAAATGGGCATTGTTTCCGATATTAAGGAAGAACTCCGTAAGGTAAACCTGCTCAAGGTAAACTATACGACTTTCGAGGGGAACCAACTTTCGCAATTGCAATAAGGCCCATAAATTTGAGTAAAAAACAATCCAATTGTGTATTTTGGATTGTTTTTTATTTCCACCTGACATGAGAAAACTTCTTCTTCTTTCAATGCTTGGATGCTTTAGCGTATCGGCTGTTTTTGCACAGACTGATCAAGCGGTGGATGACCGGTATCTCGAAGACCAATTTTATATTGGAATGGGTTTTAATTTTTTGTTGGAACGGCCAGACGGCGCTGTCCAAAGAAGTCTTTCGTATAATCTTCAAGGTGGGTTTATAAAAGATATACCCTTGAATGTTCGCAGAAATTTCGGTCTTGGTTTGGGCCTGGGGTATGCTACAAATTCATACTATACCAACATAAGGGCGGACGAAGCTGGTGAAGCCATAACTTATGAGGTGGTAGGGACAGATGCTATTGTTCGAAGCAAGTTGGAAACCCATGCGCTTGAGCTTCCCCTAGAACTACGGTGGCGAACATCGACCCCATCGGAATTTAAGTTCTGGCGCATTTATGCAGGAGCCAAGTTGGGCTATGTTTTTTCAGGACGATCTAGACTGGTTTTGGATGAAGGGACAGAAGGTTTTGCAAATTCCGATATCCAGAAATGGCAATATGGGTTAACGTTGAACTTTGGATATAACACTTGGAATATCCACGCCTATTACGCCCTAAACCCTTTGTTGGAGAATGCCCAAATCATTGGGAGTGGCGAATCCATAGATATGCGTGTACTACGGATTGGGGTCATTTTCTATATTTTATAGCCAGTATTTCAGAATAAGCAGTTGGGAAACCATTCCAACAATGAACCCTACCAATAATTCAGCTTTGCTATGTGCCTTTAGGTAGAGCCTGGAAGTGGCTACCAATCCCGTTAGGAGGGTAAATAGACTTATGCCCAGCGTAATGTTTTTCTCAAAATGGATGCTAAGCCCGATCATAAACATGAGCAGACTGCCCATACCCAATAAGTGCATGCTGGTTTTTACCCTAAAAAACAACAATATCAATGCCGCGCCGGTGGCAGTCAGCAAGCCAGTAAAATAAAAGAAAAGTTCGTTAACATAGTTGTTTGGGATTACCTTGTACAAGATCATCAAGAATAAAACACAGCTAATGTACAGCGGGTACTTGCGTTCTTGTAAGGTGGGGAGGAAGATGGAATTGATTACCCCTAAATTCTTTAGAATCAGAAAGAAAATAATGGGTATGATAACGGTAAGGATAAAGATGGGTAGGATATTGCCGCTTTGCACTTCCAAACTGCTGTAGGGGGTGAGCAGGAAAAACAGCAAGGTCCCTCCGATAGGAACAAAAAGCGGATGAAAAACATAGGAGATAATACTCAGGAAATGGCCCATTAGATTTGTTTTCTTAACCGGGCCACTGGAATTCCAAGTTGCTCCCGGTACTTGGCCACGGTTCTTCGCGCTATGGGATAGCCCCTATCCTTCAATATTTTGGCTAATTTATCATCTGTCAAGGGTTTCTTTTTCTCTTCATCTCGTATAACAGTCTCCAAAATCTTCTTGATCTCTTTGGTAGAAACATCCTCCCCTTGCTCATTTTTCATGGCCTCGGAGAAATATTCCTTAATGAGTTTGGTGCCATAAGGGGTATCCACATATTTGCTGTTGGCCACCCTAGAGACGGTAGAAACGTCCATGCCGATTTGGTCTGCGATATCTTTCAAGATCATGGGGCGCAACTTGCGCTCATCCCCGCTCAAAAAATATTCCCGCTGATAGTTCATGATAGCACTCATGGTGACGTACAGGGTTTGCTGCCGCTGTTTGATCGCATCGATGAACCATTTGGCAGCATCCAATTTCTGTTTAATGAACAGGACGGTATCTTTTTGCGCTTTGGACTTTTCCTTGGAATTTTTGTAGCCTTCCAGCATATTGCTATAGTCACGGCTTACGTGAAGTTCTGGGGCATTCCTGCCATTTAATGTTAGTTCCAGTTCCCCTTCTACGATCCTGATGGAGAAATCCGGGACAATATGCTCGATAATCCGGGTACTGCCAGCATAAGAACCTCCAGGTTTGGGATTCAGTTTCTCGATTTCGGCAATGGCATCTTTGAGTTCTTCTTCCGAAATGTGGTGTTTTTGTAAAAGTTTGGAGTAGTGTTTTTTGGTAAACTGATCAAAGGACTTTTCCAATATGGTAATAGCCAATTCTATCGCTGGTGTCCTTTCCTTTCGTTTCAGTTGGATGATCAAACACTCTCCCAACGATCGTGCAGCTACCCCCGGAGGGTCCAACTCCTGGACCGTTTTTAGCACCGCTTCAATATTGGTTTCCTCCACATAGATGTTCTGCGTAAAGGCCAAATCGTCCATAATATCCGAAAGCGGCCTTCTTATATATCCACTTTCATCCACGCTACCCACCAAAAATTCGGCAATGGCCCACTCTTCGTCATCCAGATACGTGGTGTTGAGCTGGTTGATCAAATATTGATTAAAGGAAATGCCGGAGGCGTAGGGTACACTTTTCTCGTCATCGTCTGCGCTGTAATTACTGGTTTGGGTGCGGTAATCCGGAATCTCATCATCGCTGAGGTAATCATCGATGTTGATTTCGTCAGCTGTTATTGTTTCACTGTCCGCTGAATCATCATAGGCATCCTCATACGCGTCATCCATGCCTTCCTTTTCCTCTTTTCCGCTCTCCAGGGCAGGATTTTCCTCGAGCTCCTGTTTTAATCGTTGTTCAAAAGCCTGGGTGGGCAATTGAATCAATTTCATAAGCTGAATCTGCTGTGGGGACAGTTTCTGGGAAAGCTTGAATTGAAGGTGTTGTTTTAGCATAAGAAATTACCGTATACCTCTTCTATAAAATTACGCAATCCGATTAAAACTCGGCATTTTGGGGGAATCTGGGGTAGGGGATCACATCCCGGATATTTCCCATTCCCGTGGTAAACTGAACCATGCGTTCAAACCCTAATCCAAACCCACTATGAACAGCAGTACCAAATCGTCTTAGATCCAAATACCACCACAGTTCCTTTTCATCAATGTCCAGGTCTTTTATCTTTTGTTGAAGCACTTCCAAACGCTCCTCTCTTTGGGATCCCCCCACAATTTCTCCGATACCGGGGAACAGGACGTCCATGGCGCGAACGGTTTTTCCATCTTCGTTCAATCGCATATAGAACGCCTTGATGTTGGCCGGGTAATCGAACAAGATCACGGGACACTTAAAATGTTTTTCAACCAAATAGCGTTCGTGCTCGCTCTGTAGGTCGGCACCCCACTCATCAATCGGAAACTGGAATTTCTTTTTCTTGTTGGGCTTGCTATTTCTCAAGATGTCAATGGCTTCTGTATAGGTAACACGCTTAAAGTTGTTGTCCACAACAAACTTTAATTTTTCTAGCAGTGACATTTCCGAACGCTCGTTTTGGGGCTTGGTTTTCTCTTCATCCAAAAGTCGCTTTTCCAAAAACTCTAGATCATCCTTACAGTTTTCCAATACATATCTTAGGATGGACTGGATAAAGTCCTCGGCCAAATCCATATTGGCATCCAAATCGTAGAAAGCCATCTCGGGTTCAATCATCCAAAATTCAGCCAAGTGACGCGATGTATTGGAATTTTCCGCCCTAAAAGTGGGGCCAAATGTATATACATTCCCCAATCCCATGGCATAAGTCTCCGCCTCTAATTGTCCGGAAACCGTAAGGTTGGTTTCCTTCCCAAAGAAATCTTGGGAGTAATCCACTTCTCCTTTTTCATCGACCGGACTGTTTTTGGGGTCCAAAGTGGTAACTCGGAACATTTCGCCGGCTCCCTCTGCATCCGACCCGGTAATTATAGGTGGGTGCATATAATAAAACCCTTGTTGCTGAAAATACTGATGTACTGCAAACGCTAGGGCCGACCTTACCCGCATAACAGCAGAAAAAGTGCTGGTACGAACGCGCAAGTGTGCTTTCTCCCTAAGAAACTCCAAGGAGTGTTTTTTAGGTTGAATGGGATAGGTGTCAGGGTCTGCAGTTCCATGAATAAATACATCAGAAGCTTGTACCTCCACACTTTGTCCCCTCCCTTGGCTTTCTACCAAAGTCCCTGTAACCTTTAATGCGGCTCCAGAGGATATCTGCTTGAGCAAATTCTCGTCAAAATTTTCAAAATCAACTACACATTGAAGGTTGTGAATGGTAGATCCATCGTTCAAAGCCACAAATCGGTTGCTTCTAAAGGTTCTTACCCATCCGTTTACTTCAACCCGCTCTCCTATGGGTTGCTTTGCAAGAAGTTCTTTTACAGAATAAGGTTTCATTATGATCTTAGGTAAATTAAGCGGTAAAGATAGGTTTTTGGTCAAAAAAGATAGCAATGCAAGTGGCAATAAAAGAACCCCCTTTGCGCTATTTGTCCTTGAGATTGACCTCCTCTTGTGGAAGGATGTCTATCTGCGGCTTTTTAAGTACCTGTTTGTTCGCGATACTGCGCTCTAAGGAGAGGAGTAGGGAAGGTAACAAAACCAAGTTGGCGAGCATGGCGAAAAGAAGGGTTGCTGATACCAATCCTCCCAAAGCCTTGGTACCTCCAAAGCTGGATATGATGAACACTGAAAATCCAAAAAACAGTACGATGGATGTATAGAACATGCTCACTCCGGTTTCGCGCAGGGCACCATAAACCGATTTTTTAATGTGCCATCGGTTGGCTGTCAATTCCTGTCGGTATTTGGCCAAAAAGTGAATGGTGTCGTCCACCGAAATACCAAATGCGATGCTAAACACCAAAATAGTCGATGGTTTAATTGGAACCCCAAGATAGCCCATGACCCCCGCAGTGATTACCAAGGGGAGTAAGTTGGGCACAAGGGAAATTATGATCATCCGAAACGACCGGAACAAATAGGCCATGAACAAGGAGATAAGCCCAATGGCCAATGCTAGGGAAAGCAACAGGTTTTTTACCAAATATTTGGTCCCTTTCAGGAATAGCAATGCCTTACCGGTCATATATACATTGAACCTTTCCGCGGGGAAAAACTTGGTTATCGATTCTTGTACATCTTCCTCTATCTCCTCCATGCGGTCAATTTTTACGTCCTGCATAAAAGTGGTCAACCTGGCGGTCTGCCCGGTACTGTCCACAAAACTTTCCAAGAGGTCCCCATCACTTGAGGATTTTCGTGCCACATCCATGATGAAAGTGTTCTCTTGGGAAGTTGGTAGTTGATAATATTTTGGAATACCGTTGTAAAAAGCCTGTTTGGAATATTTGACCAAATTGACCACGGACAAGGGTTTGGAAAGTTCCGGAATTTCCTCGATAACGGTTCCCAATTGATCCATTCGGCGTAGGGTGGCCGGTTTGGTAACCCCATTTTTCCGTTTGGTATCCACTACAATTTCCATGGGCATGATACCGTCAAACTCCTCTTCAAAAAATCGAATGTCCTTAAAATAATGCGTGTTTTTGGGGAGATCTTCGATCCTACTTCCAGTAATCTTGATTTGATAAATCCCAACGATACTCAATACCAAAACAATCACTGAAGTGATATAGACCCCAATCCGGTGGTTTCGGACAATATGCTCCATCTTGTTGACGAAAAAGTCAATCCAGCGTTTGTTGAGGTGTTTAAGGTGCTTCGTTTTGGGAAGCGGCATAAAGCTATAAACAATCGGAATGATCAATAAGGATAGAATAAATATTCCGACGATGTTGATGGAGGCCACAATACCAAATTCCTTAAGCAGATCACTGTCCAAAATGATAAAGGTGGCAAAACCAGAAGCGGTGGTAATGTTGGTCATCAATGTAGCATTCCCAATCTTGGAAATCACCCTTTGCAATGAAAGCGCTTGGTTCCCGTGTTTTTTTACTTCTTGCTGATATTTGTTGATAAGGAAGATACAATTCGGGATTCCAATAACAATGATCAACGGTGGAATGAGCGCGGTAAGTATGGTGATTTCATATTGGAAAAGACCCAAAATACCAAAGGCCCACATCACCCCAATGATTACCACAAACATAGAGATAAAGGTGGCCCTGAAACTTCTAAAGAAGAAAAAGAAAATAATGGATGTGACCAACAGCGCGGCGCCAATAAAGATTCCAATCTCGTCCACTATGGATTTGGTGTTCCAAGTTCTGATATAGGGCATACCCGAAACACGAACATCCAAGTTGGTCTCTTGCTCAAAGTTATTTACCAAATCGCCCAGGTCGTTTAGGATAAACTCGTTCCGAACAGCGGTGTTCATGATATCCTTATCCAAATAGGCGATGGTCTGGATGGTTCCGCTTTCCGCATTATAGATCAGGTTATCGAAAAACGGAAGCTCCTTAAAAAGGTGGTTTTTCAGGGAGTCTATGGCTTCTTTGGTCTCAGGGGCCTCTTCAATCAAGGGCTCCATGACAAATACCTGTTCTTCGTTGTCCTTTTTTAAGACTTTTAGATTATCTGTGGAAACCACATAGTCAATTTCCGGAAAGGCATCCAGCTGTTTGCTAAGCTTGTTCCAACGATTAAAATTACTTGGAGTGAACAGGGAGGAATCCCTGACGGCCAGAACGATTGCATTCCCTTCCTCGCCAAAAATGCTCTTAAACGCATTGTATTGGACCGTTGCAGGATGATCATCCGGTAGAATATTGGCCTCGGTATTGGAAAACTGCATGTTTTTCCATTGCATGGCCAGAAAAACAGTGAATGCAGCAACAGCAAGAAGGATAAGAATTCTATTGCGTAGAATTAGACGTGCGACCGTGGGCCAGAATCCTCTTGTAAGCTTTGCTACCATTTGATTTTAATTGGGCGCAAAGGTAGAAAATGATTGGTTGTGTTCCTAAGGAAAGCGAGGGCTTGTTTCAGGAAACTAGACTTTCATGATCTCTCCTTCCTTTACAGTAAGGATAGCATCAACTTTTTTACTAAAGGTATCGGTAAGCTCTTGGACATCAACCTCTGCGTTGCTCAATAGATCTTCGGAGATCTCCAGCTTTTTAAGTTCCTTGTTGGCATCCTGCCGAGCATTTCTGATGCTCACTTTTGCATCTTCGGCTTCGGATTTTGCCTGTTTTACCAACTGAATTCTGCGTTCTTCCGTGAGGGGTGGTACATTAATGATTACCATTTCCCCATTATTCATTGGGTTGAAGCCTAAATTGGCATTCATGATGGCAGTTTCGATTTCTTGAAGAAGCGACTTTTCCCAAGGCTGTACCGAAATGGTTCGTGCATCCGGGGTATTGATGTTGGAAACCTGTGAAAGTGGGGTAGGGGACCCATAGTATTCTACCATAACGGTAGAAAGCATTACTGGGCTTGCTTTTCCCGCTCGAATTTTAACCAAAGCTTTTTCCAAGTGGGATATACTCCCTTCCATACTTTCCTTGGTGGTGTCAAGAATAAAAGTTACTTCTTCGTTCATAATCTTAAATTTTAACTTCTGGCATCAAACCTTGTACCAATCTATAAATTGACAACGGTTCCAATGTTCTCCCCAGAGACTATTCGCATAAGGTTACCCCTTGTGTTCATATCAAAGACTACAATAGGTAGCTCGTTTTCCTGGCTTAAGGTAAAGGCCGTGGTGTCCATTACTTTCAATCCTTTGGACAGGACATCGTTAAAGGAAATGGAGTCAAATTTGGTGGCTGTTTTATCCTTTTCTGGGTCGGAAGTATAGATTCCATCCACACGCGTCCCTTTAAGGATTACATCGGCCTTGATCTCTATGGCCCTCAAAACAGCGGCAGAATCCGTAGTGAAGTAGGGGTTTCCTGTTCCTCCCCCAAAAATGACCACTCTGCCTTTTTCCAAATGGCGCATTGCTCTTCTTCGGATGAAAGGTTCCGCAACCTCATTTATTTTTATG
Source organism: Flagellimonas myxillae (assembly GCF_023502235.1). GTDB lineage: Bacteria > Bacteroidota > Bacteroidia > Flavobacteriales > Flavobacteriaceae > Flagellimonas > Flagellimonas myxillae. Next base: position 856,455 of record NZ_JAMFLY010000002.1, read on the forward strand.
GCCGATTGTAAACGTGTTTCCACCCCTTGTATCTCCAGGGCGCTTTGCAATGCCAAACCATTAATAACCGTAGCCAACATCCCCATATGGTCTCCTTGAACACGATCCATGCCCTGGCCGGCACCCGAAAGTCCTCTAAAAATATTACCGCCACCGATAACAATCGCCACCTCGACGCCTTTGTCAATTACGGCTTTAATGTCTTCTGCATATTCGGAAAGTCGTTTGGCGTCGATGCCGTATTGTTGTTCGCCCATAAGGGCTTCTCCACTTAGTTTTAATAAAACTCTTTTGTATTGCATTCAGGATGTGTTGAAGTCCGGACAAAAATAATCAAAAATATTTATGGGTTGCCAAGAAGAAATGGTGTGTGGCAACAAAATTTTGAGCACAAAAAAACCGCTCAATTGAGCGGTTTTTTTAATTGTTTTGTGCTGGGGTTATCCCAAAGCAACACGTTGGAAACCTGTTACTTCCAATGAAGAATCCACAGATTTTACGTATTGGTCAACACTTTGCTTACTGTCCTTGATGAAGGCTTGGTTAACCAAAGTATTGTCTTTGAAGAATCGCTTTAGTTTTCCTTTGGCGATGTTTTCCAACATGGCTTCAGGCTTCCCTTCTTGACGCAATTGGTCTTTGGCGATTTCAATTTCTTTGTCAATAACAGATTGGTCCACACCTTCTTCGTTCAAGGCAACAGGATTCATTGCAGCAGCTTGCATGGCAACGTCCTTGGCAGCTTCAGCGGCACCGTCCACGGATGCGGACAAACCAACCAAAGTGGCAATTTTGTTACCTGCATGGATATAAGAACCAACGAAAGGAGCATCCAACTTTTCAAAGCTACCGATCTCAATTTTCTCACCAATTACACCGGTTTGTTCGGTCAACTTTTCAGCTACGGTCATTCCGTTGTAAGGAGCTGCAAGGAAAGCGTCCTTGTTGTCGAAGCCAAGGGCAACGTCTGCCAAGCTATTGGCAAGCGTGATAAAACTTTCATTCTTGGCCACGAAATCGGTCTCACAGTTCAAGGAGATGATCACCCCAGTTGAATTGTCATCATTCACTTTGGCGATGGCAGCACCTTCAGAGGAATCCCTGTCGGCTCTTTTAGCAGCTACTTTCTGTCCTTTTTTACGAAGGATCTCAATTGCTTTGTCAAAATCACCATCAGCCTCAACCAAAGCATTTTTACAATCCATCATTCCTGCTCCGGTGGCCTTTCTTAATTTATTTACTTCTGCGGCGGTAATCTTTGCCATTTTCTTTTTTATTTAAAATTTATGTAAAGTAAAACACTATGTACGCCTGATTTTGGCGCAAGATTAAATGAATGGTTACTCAACGCCTCCTTTGGCGTTATCCTGCCATTCCTTTAATTCATCCCATTTTCCATCGGCAGCCAATTGGGCTTGTTTTGGCCAAGAAGTTGGGTCCAAATGGGCCATTCTTGAGCTTGCCTCGGTAAGGATTTCCTTGATTTTTTCAGGATCGGCCTTTGCCAATTTTGCAAATGTGTCTATTCCACTGTTCACAAGGGCTTCAGCAGCTTTGGGTCCTGCACCTTCAATTTTCGTCAGGTCATCGGCCTTATCGCTTTTTACCTTCTTGGCTTTTGGCTCTTCTTTGGGTTCCGCAGCTTTTTCTTCCTTAGCTTCAGCTACGGGAGCTTCTTTTACTTCTTCTTTTGCAGGAGTTTTTTCCTCAACAACAGGAGCTTCAGCTTTTACTGGAGCAGCTGCTTCGGCGGCTGGGGCTTCTGCTTTTTCTTCTTGTTTGTCATTCTTGCGTTCTGCCAAACCTTCGGCAACCGCTTCGGTTACTCGTCCCATAATAACTTCGATGGATTTACCAGCGTCATCATTAGCAGGGATTACGAAATCGATGGGCCTTGGGTCGGAGTTGGTATCCACCATAGCAAAAATGGGGATGTTCAACTTTTGGGCTTCTTTTACCGCAATGTGCTCCCTCATTGTATCTACAATAAAGATGGCACCTGGAAGACGGGTCATATCAGCAATGGAGCCCAAGTTCTTCTCCAATTTGGCTCTCAAACGATCAACTTGCAATCTTTCCTTTTTGGATAGAGTGTTGAAGGTACCGTCCTTTTTCATCCTATCGATAGCGGCCATCTTCTTAACGGCCTTACGGATAGTTACAAAGTTGGTCAACATACCACCTGGCCATCTTTCGGTGATGTAGGGCATGTTGATTTTGGATACTTTGTCCGCGACAATATCCTTAGCTTGTTTTTTTGTGGCTACAAAAAGAATTTTTCTACCAGAAGCGGCAATTTTCTTAAGGGCCTCGTTGGCCTCATCCAGTTTTGCAACTGTTTTGTAGAGATTGATTACGTGAATCCCGTTACGCTCCATATAGATGTAAGGAGACATGTTTGGGTTCCACTTTCTGGTTAGGTGTCCAAAATGCACACCTGCTTCCAATAAGTCTTTAACTTCGACGTTACTTGCCATTTTTTGTACTTAGTTTACGTTCCGTTGTAGTAGCAATGAATTGGTGGTTGCTTAAGGCGCGCCCAATCCATTTAGATGCTAAACTAAATTCCAAAAAGTTCGTTTTTTCCTTTTTGGAACAACGACAACTTGGTTAAAAATATAACCCTGAAATACATCAGGGTTTTCAATGAACTTATAAAATAGCGCAATAATGCGCTGAAAATCCTAACGCTTGGAGAACTGGAATTTTTTACGGGCTTTCTTCTGACCGAATTTCTTTCTTTCCACCATTCTTGGATCCCTGGTCAATAGACCTTCAGGCTTAAGAACGGTTCTGTTCTCCTCATTTATTTCACACAATGCCCTGGACAAAGCCAAACGAACGGCTTCTGCTTGCCCAGTGATTCCGCCACCGTAAACATTTACTTTAACATCGTAAGTGTCTTCGGTCTCGGTCAAGGCAAAAGGTTGCTTTACCTTGTATTGCAATGGAGCAGTTGTAAAGTAGTCCTTTAAGTCTTTTTTGTTAATGGTGATGTTTCCTTTTCCTTCAGAAACATATACTCTTGCTACAGCAGTTTTTCTTCTGCCAATCTTATGAACCACTTCCATTATTTGTAGTCGTTTAAGTTTATCGCTTTTGGTTTCTGGGCCTCATGTTCGTGCTCAGGTCCTGCATAGACTTTTAGGTTTCTAAACAAGTCGGCACCCAGTCTGTTCTTGGGAAGCATTCCCTTAACAGATTTTTCAATAATTTTTTCAGGCTGTTTTTCCAACAATTCTTGTGCAGTAGTGGAACGCTGACCTCCTGGATATCCAGTATACCTTTGGTATTCCTTGTCAGTCCATTTGTTTCCGCTCAAGTTGATTTTTTCAGCGTTGATCACAACAACATTATCACCACAGTCAACATGGGGGGTAAAATTTGTCTTGTGTTTTCCCCTTAGCAACTTGGCTACCTTAGATGCCAATCTACCTAATGTCTCTCCTTCAGCATCAACCAATAACCATTGTTTGTCAACGGTCGATTTATTGGCAGAAATAGTCTTATAACTTAATGTGTCCACTTCTAGAATATTATTGATTTAAAAACCTATCCCGAATAACGGGCTGCAAATGTACAATTATTAGATTGAATTACAAATGGTTGATTGGGAATATTTTTGACTTTTTCCCGAAGCAACCCAAATAATCCGAACAAGCTGCAAAACTATGCTATAATTCTGTTAAAATGGGAATAAAAATCGGGGTAGGTGTAACTGTTGCCAATTTGTTAGGTCTTTAAGGCAACCATCAACCTAAAAACGAACAAAGTGCCAAGACTAATCATCTTATTTCCGCTACTCTTATTGTACGTTGGCCTAAACGCCCAGGATTCAACTACCACTGTTCCCAAGAAAGTTTATGTAACCGCCTCCATTGGTCAACAAGAACCCCCTGCAATCGATGGGCTACTGAACGACCCGGTCTGGGACCTGGTGGAATGGGCAGGCGATTTCATTGAATTCCAACCAGACGAGAATACGGCTCCAAGTCAGCAAACCAAATTTAAGATCGTTTACGACAACAAAAACCTATATATAGGTGTTCGATGTTATGATTCTGAACCGGATAAAATTGTGAAACGCTTGTCCCGTAGGGATGGGTTTGAAGGGGATTTTGTGGAATTCAATATTGATAGTTATCACGATAAAAGAACCGCATTCTCGTTTACGGCCACCGTAGCTGGGGTCAAGGGGGATGAATTTGTTTCCAACAACGGAACCAATTGGGATGAAAGCTGGAATCCCATCTGGTACACCAAAAGCAATGTGGATGAAGAAGGTTGGACGGTGGAGTTCAAAATACCGCTGAGCCAATTAAAATTTGGGTCGGCAGCAAACCAGGTATGGGGATTGCAGGCAACGCGTCGGATTTTTAGGGATGAGGAACGTTCGGTTTGGCAACGCAAGCCAGTGGACCAACCCGGTTGGGTAAGCGAGTTTGGGGAGCTTCATGGTCTAAAGAACATTGAGCCCCAAAAGCAATTGGAAATACAACCCTATACGGTTACCAGTGGAGAAACCTATGAGGCCGAGGAGAACAATCCGTTTAGGGATGGCAATGAAAGCGATTTTACCGTGGGTCTGGATGCTAAAATTGGTATAACGAACGATCTCACGATGGACTTGACCGTGAATCCAGATTTTGGACAAGTCGAAGCAGATCCATCCGCTATTGCCTTGGATGGCTTTCAAATCTTTTTTAGGGAGCAAAGACCCTTTTTTGTGGAAAACAAGAATATCTTCGATTTTAGATTGTCGGAGTCCGAGGCCGGGAATACTTTCGGGTTCGACAATCTGTTTTATTCCCGCAGAATTGGTAGAAGCCCCCAAGGCTCTGTAAGTGCGGGTGACAATGAATTTGTGGATCAACCCGATAATACCCCTATTGTTGGTGCGGCTAAGTTTAGTGGGAAGACCAAGGATGGATGGGCTATTGGAGTGTTGGAAAGTGTTACCGCAAAGAGATATGCAGCCATTAGAAATGAGAATGGTGAAGAACGTAGGGAAATGGTAGAACCTTTGACCAATTATTTTGTGGGTCGACTCCAGAAGGATTTTAATGATAGAAACTCCTACATCGGTGGAATTTTTACGGCCACCAACCGGGATAATCTAACCCAGGCCTTGGATTTTTTGCATAAATCAGCATTCACAGGGGGACTGGATTTTAAGCACCAATGGAACAACAGGGATTGGTATGTGGAGGGCAATCTCATTTTTAGCAATGTTAAAGGGAGTGCCGAAGCCATTCAAAACACCCAGGAATCCATCACGCATTTGTTCCAAAGAGTGGGGGCGGATCATGTAGCAGTGGATGAAAACAGGACTTCCCTAACAGGTACGGGGGGCAACATCCAAATTGGAAAGGTGGGAAACGGGCATTGGAAATTTGAATCTGGAGGAACCTGGCGATCTCCAGAGCTCGAGTTGAACGACCTAGGCTTTCAGCGATTGTCCGATGACATTAGACATTATACTTGGGTAGGCTACCAAACCTTAAAACCGGATAATACGTTCAGAAGGGTCGGGATCAATTACAATCATTGGACCGCTTGGGATTTTGGCGGAAACCATAACTATCTACAGTTCAATACCAACAGTTGGCAAAACTGGAAAAACAATTGGTTTACCAACTTGGGCATTAATTATGCCCTAGTGGATTACGATAATTTTGCGCTACGCGGAGGCCCCAGATTACGACAGTCCCCTTGGTTGAGCTTTTGGAACAGTATAAATACGGACAACAGAAAAAAACTTCGATTTAGCGCCTTCCAAAATGGAAGAAGGGCGGTGGATAATTCTTTCAGTTTTTATTCCATCGAGGCTGGATTTACCTACCAACCCGTGAATGCCTTGAGAATTTCGGCTTTTCCTTCACTTACCCTCAACCAAAACAAGCTTCAGTTCATAGATAATTTTGATGATATCAATGGTTCCGTTAGGTACCTCAATGGAGAGATTGATCAACGTACTTTGAGCATGTCATTTAGGTTGAACTACACGATAAATCCGAATTTGACCGTACAGTATTGGGGACAGCCCTTTATTTCCCGAGGACGTTATTCCAATTTCAAACATATTAATACGCCGAGCGCCAAGGTTTTTGAAGACCGGTTTATTTCCTACAACCAGAATCACCTGAGCTTCTCGGAAGATACCTTTTCTGTGGATGACGATTTGGACGGTGACGTTGATTTTACTTTTGATGACCCTGATTTCTCCTTTGTCCAATTTCGTTCCAATTTGGTGGTGCGATGGGAGTACATACCAGGTTCTGAGATTTTCCTGGTCTGGTCCCAAGACGTGTCACAATCCGGAGATCCAACAGCCGGATTGTTGCCCAGTTTAGGAGACAATATTTTTGGGCAGAAACCACAAAACATTTTTTTGTTGAAGGCGACCTATAGGTTTGTGCTCTGATTCACAGCGACTTTTCAGTACTAATCGTAGGGATTTTGCGTTATCTGAAATGTAAACCCCACAAACTAATTACGATGAAAAGAACTTACCTATTGCTTTTCTTGGCATTTGCATTCGTTTTTTCATGTACTGTAGAAAGTACCGATGATACAGATTTAGACCCAAATATGGAGCAAGGTTCGGACGATGATTCAGAGGATGGTTCCGACGAGGATGACTCCTCAGATGACTCCGATGATGCCGATAACGAAGATGATGATGCTCAAGATGGGGAAGAAGGTGAAAACGATGATGAGGACGGTGTGGTCTCTTATGATAACCTTATAGGGGAATGGCTGTTGTCCGATTTACGGTTTGATGAAACCCTGAATGATGATCAATTAAATTTTGCCAAACAAATTCTCGAATACCTCACGGAAAATGAGTGCAATCTTATCACCATGACTTTTGATGACGATGGCACCTCGGTTTCAAATAGTAAAATGAACCATTTGTCCATCAACGTTGGCGTGGGAGGATTGGAAATCCCATGTCCAGCAGAAAGTGATGAGGAATCCACAACTTGGAGTTTGGAGGATGATCAACTTACCCTAACGGACGAAGAAATGGAAGAACGGACCATTACCATTGTCATGGAAGGTGATAACACCCTAATCATTGATGGAGCTGAAGTGGACGAAAACAATTATGATGGCGCTGAGGCGGTCTTCACAAGGGTTGAGGAAGAGGTAGAGGAATAAAATTCAAAAACCGTTGTTTAAACCTGTTTTTGTAGTAGCTGTAGTGCTTCTACCAAGGCTTCATTGGCTTCTGCACCACCGATTGTGATCCGTACTTTTCCCGGTGCGCCAAATTGGGACACAGGTCGAACCATGATGCCTTGTTCCATCAATAGCTCCGTAAATTCCAGTTCAGGTAACGGAGGGTCTATCAGAAAAAAGTTGGCTTGGGTAGGCCAGTAGGTTATTCCCAAACGGTCAAACGCCTGGGAAAGAAACTCACGACCTTCGTGAACCGTCCGTACTGTTTTTTGGATAAATTCTGCGTCTTCCAAGGCGCCCATCCCTGCTTCAAGAGACGTGATGGGAAGAAGAAATGGTTTGTGGATCTGTCTCAGGTAGGTCGCAATTTTTTCCGTGGTATACCCATAACCGATGCGTTGTCCGGCCAAGCCATAGGTTTTGGAAAAACTATTGATTCCGATGAGGTTGTGGCCAGCCTTGACATAAGGTAGCGCAGTTACATAATCCGGGGCATCCGCAAAATGTCGGTACACTTCGTCAAAAACCACCAATACATCTTTGGGAATTTGATGTAGAAAATCATCCAGTACAGATTTTGGGATATGGGTTCCAGTAGGATTGTTGGGGCTTGTCAAAAAAATAATTTTTGTCTTGGCCGTAATTGCTTTTAAAATGCCTTCCCGATCCAAGGAATAGTCGGGTTCCAACAATGGGATATCTACCTGTACGGCCCCATACCATCTGGAAAAAACAGCGTAGGGTAGAAAACAGGGATTGGAAAAGATAACTTCATCCCCCTCGTTGATAAACGCCCTTAAAATCATATCGATGACCTCGGAACCGCTGTTACCGCAAATAAATTGGTCTTCATCCAATTGGCCGTCAAAATCCCTGACTAGGGCCTTACGCAATCGAATATCGGTCTGATCAGGGTATATATGCACGTTTTGTGCGGCTTTTATCAATGCCTCGGTTGCTTTGGGGGATTGACCCAAGGGATTTTCGTTGGACGAAAGTTTGTAAATTTTCTTTCCAGTACTTGCTGGGATGCCCTTGCCTCCTTCATAGGCTTTTTTGGGCTGCAAATACGGTTTGAAATTGGACTCGATTCCCTTGCTCATTCCCCTACTTTTTCAGCATACATTAGAACCGCCAAGGCCTTTTCGGATTGCTGTTCTTCTAGAATGCGCTGGGCCAGCCAATGCAGTTCTTTTTTCAGCTTTGACGGATTTCCGTTCAATTTTTTCTGCATCATCCTAATTTCATCCTCCTGGGAAACAGCATTGATTTCGTCTGCGGAAGATAATTTCTCCAAATTTCCCAATCTCCCCAAGTTGTTGCCCGTTAAAACCGGGCTATGTCGTATGCCCGAGGGCAATCCGTCCACACCCATACCCTTGGTCCGGATAGGTTTGGGGATTTCAAAAAGGGATTCACCAGTTGCCCTGGTATACCAACTTCCTCCCATTCGGCCGACCAAATCCAATTTTAAGGGATCCAATTTTCCATTTTCATCCAAAAATTGTTTTTGAATATGAATTAATTCCACCTTGGCGATGATTAAATTTCCACCTCCGGGAGAATCGGCCAATTCAATGATTTGATCTATGGAACATTCGAACGAAACCGGAGATTCGGCAACCCTTGGAGGCTTCACCTTTTCACTGGGAACCTGGGTCAATCCGGATTTAATAAACTCGTTTATCCCTCTATCATAAGCGGTGCTGGATAAGGACATTTGCTCGACCATAGGAAAATCTACAATGTTGATCACGGCTTCTGGAACCTCCTTTACATTTTGATGGGAGTGTTTGGGTACCCCCTCCCGACCCCTAGCCGGGGAAAATATCATTATTGGTGGATTGGAACTGAATACATTGAAAAAGCTGAAAGGGGATAGGTTCACGTTTCCTTTGGAATCAACAGTGCTCACAAAACCGATGGGTCTTGGAGCTACCGCTGTAAGCAGATAGGAGTGCAGCTCTGGTTGTGATATGGAGTTGGGATCAATGGTCTTTATGCTCGACATGGGTTGGATTTATATGGTACTAAGATAAATCTATTTTGCCGGAAGCACCTTGGTGGTAACCTCTCCAAAACCGACACGAATACCATCCTTTTCGGCATGTCCTCGCATAATTACGGTATCCCCGTCCTGTATGAACTTCCGTTCAGTGCCATCCTTCATTTGAAGGGGTTTGGTGCCCATCCAGGCCAATTCCAACATAGATCCATAGGAGTTCTCATCTTTTCCAGAGATTGTCCCAGAACCATACAGATCCCCCACATTGATGTTGCAACCGTTAACGGTATGGTGCGCCAATTGCTGGGCCATGTTCCAGTACATGTATTGGTAATTGGAGTTGCAAATGGTCTGTGCTGCTGCTCCATCAGGTTGCAGGGCAACTTCCAACTGGATGTCGTAGTTTTTATCGCCTTCAAATTCCAGATAGGGGTGCACCTTTGGTTCCTGAACAGGTCCGGCAACCCTAAAGGGTTCCAAGGCTTCAAGGGTAACGACCCATGGCGAAATGGATGAAGCAAAGTTCTTGGCCAGGAAAGGCCCCAGGGGAACGTACTCCCATTTTTGGATGTCCCTCGCCGACCAATCGTTGAAAAGTACCATACCAAAAATGTGGTCCTCGGCCTCTGTGGTGGAAACCGTTTCTCCCAACGCAGTATTTTTTCCGGTAATAAATGCCATTTCAAGTTCGAAATCCAAGCGTGCGGAAGCTTGGAATACAGGAGTAGTGGCATCTTTGGGCAATATTTGACCCTTGGGTCTGTGGATAGGTTCGCCACTTAAAATTATGGAAGAAGCCCTCCCATGGTATCCCACGGGAATGTGCTTCCAATTGGGTAATAGCGCATTTTCTGGGTCGCGAAACATTTTCCCCACATTGGTGGCATGCTCAATACTGGAATAGAAATCCGTATAATCGCCTATTGAGACAGGCATGTGCATTTGCGCTTCGGATTGTAAGACAAAAAGCTCGGGTTTACCGGCTAAAATTGAACCTTCATCTTTTAGCCAATGTTGAATATCAATCCTAACTTTTTTGGTAATGGATTTTCCCAAAGCGATGAAATCGTTCAGGGTATCTTTTTCCAGTACGGCGGAGTTAAAATCGAAAACATCCAATTCGGCCAATGCAGCGAGATCCAAAATATGTTCGCCTACGGCGATTCCAGCTCGTGGACTTCTATATTCGGTTGAAAAAATCCCAAACGGGAGGTTGTGTATTGAAAAATCTGAATTTTCAGGTATGTTAATTATCATTTTTCTAGATATTGATTTGAGACATTAGATGTTAGAGGAGTTTGTTGAATCAGAAAAAACACTCAAATCTAAATTCTAACGTCTAACTTCTTATTACTCAACCCAAGATTTATAATAAGTTCCATCATCAATCTTAAGTGCATTTTCCGTGACTTGAAGGGGTTTGAACGTATCGATCATAACCGCGAGCTCTTCGGTGCCCTTTTTGCCTATACTGGCCTCGTAGGTTCCCGGGTGGGGGCCATGGGGAATTCCAGCTGGGTGTAGGGAAATGTATCCGGGTCCAATTCCAGTTCGACTCATAAAATCCCCATCCACATAATAGAGCACTTCATCAGAATCGATATTGGAGTGGTTGTAGGGTGCGGGTATGGCTTTCGGATGATAGTCGTACAATCTTGGACAGAAAGAGCAGATCACAAAAGCATTGGTCTCAAAGGTCTGGTGCACTGGCGGTGGTTGATGCACGCGACCGGTAATGGGTTCAAAATTGTGAATGGAAAACCCATAGGGGAAGTTATACCCATCCCAACCTACGACATCGAAAGGGTGTGTAGCATAAACCAAACTATGTAGCATGCCCTGTTTTTTTATCTTGAGAACAAACTCGCCTTTTTCATCAAAAGTCTCTAAGTCTTGGGGGAGTTTGTAGTCCCGTTCACAAAATGGGGAATGCTCCAAGAGTTGTCCAAACCAGTTTCGATACCTTTTTGGGGTATAAATGGGATGGAAGGATTCTGCATATAGAATGCGATTATCCTCAGTGTCAAATTCTATTTGGTAGATCATCCCTCTTGGAATAATGAGGTAATCCCCATATTCGAAAGGAATATTCCCCAAAAAGGTACGCAAGGTGCCTGTTCCTTTGTGGATAAACAGCATTTCATCCGCATCAGAATTCTTATAAAAGTAAGATGTCAAGGATTGTTTAGGTGCTGCAAGTCCAATGTGGACATCGTTGTTGACCAACAAGGGTTCGCGCGCTTCCAAAAAATCGTTTTTGGGCTTTACGTCAAACCCGATGAGTTTTCGGGAAGCAATGTTTTTGGCCACTGCAATTTTGGGATTCACATCCACGGCTTCACCTATAGCCGCGACCTGGGTAGGCCGATGCTCGTGATAGATCAGGGAGGACATCCCGTCAAACCCTATGGTTCCAAACAATTGCTCGTAATAAAGGCTTCCGTCTGGTTTGGTAAACTGGGTATGCCTTTTCTGTGGAATTTTTCCAAGCTTGTGATATATCGGCATAGTTGCTGGTTTAGCGCTATGAGCTTAGAATTATGGGTTTACCGCACTGATCAAATTACAATACCGGTCAACCCACAATGCTATACTCCTAACTTGTTAATGTAAGGTTCCCCTAATTTCCTGTTCACGCTCAATGGCTTCGAACAGTGCCTTAAAGTTACCTTTTCCAAACGATTGTGCGCCCTTTCTTTGAATGATTTCAAAGAACATGGTAGGTCTGGGTTCCACCGGACGGGTAAAAATCTGAAGTAGGTAACCTTCATCGTCCCTATCTACCAAGATGCCCAGTTCCTTAAGTGGGGCAATGTCCTCATCAATTTTGCCAACACGGTCGGTAACAGCATCGTAGTAGGTATCAGGTACCCGAAGAAATTCAACCCCACGGCTTCTCAGTTGTTTTACAGTGGTAATGATATCATCCGTGGCCACAGCAATATGTTGTACCCCTTCACCTTCGTAAAAATCAAGGTATTCTTCTACCTGGGAACGCTTTTTGCCTTCGGCCGGTTCGTTGATCGGGAATTTGATACGGCCATTCCCGTTGCTCATCACCTTGCTCATCAAAGCGGTATATTCCGTGGAGATATCGTTGTCGTCAAAAGAAAGGATGTTCACAAAGCCCATTACTTTTTCGTAAAACTCCACCCAATAGTCCATTTTGTTCCAACCCACATTACCAACCATGTGATCCACAAATTTTAGCCCTGTCGGTTCTGGGTTATAGTCTGGGGTCTCCCATTTCTTGAATCCGGGCATAAAAGTACCGTGGTAATCTTTCCGCTCCACAAAAATATGGACGGTCTCGCCATAGGTATAAATACCAGAACGAACAATTTTGCCCGTTTTATCCTCTATTACTTCGGGTTCCAGATACGATTTGGCACCGCGCTCCACGGCTGTGTTGTGCGCATAGGTGGCATCATCCACCCAAAGGGCAACAACCTTGATACCGTCGCCATGCTGATCGATATGCCTTCCGATATCCGTTCCACTTTTTAATGGGGACGTAAGTACGAGTCGAATTTTGTCCTGGATCACCACATAGCTTTCACGATCTTTGAGTCCAGTTTCCAACCCGGCATAGGCGTAGGACTGAAATCCGAAGGCGGTTTTGTAAAAATGTGCGGCTTGTTTGGAGTTGCCCACGTAAAGTTCAATGTAATCGGTGCCATTTATTGGCATAAAATCCTGGGCTGTATCATGGATTTTAGGGATTGCGGTCGTTTCCATAGGTTCTATATTTTGATGTATATAATTAAAATTGTTGTTAATGCAACAAAAGTATAAATTTTGAATTGATTTTATGACCCTTGAAAAGATAATTTTTGTTAAAATTGGGTAGGGTTTCCCCCGACGGTGGAAAATGGATACATTAGTGTTTGGAATATCCATTGTTGTAAACAACAACTTGTATAGCAGATGCTCAATCAAATTGATGAAATATCCGGTATTGGACTTCATTTGGATTTGGTCCTTAGAAGGGTGCAGGATGCCTATCTAAAGAAGTTCGAGGAGTTGGGGGTGGATTTGACCATTGAACAATGGGTGATTCTCCATCGAATTTCAGAATTGGGCGCTACGGCTTCCCAACGCGAGATTGTACGTTCCAATTTTCGAAATCGGGCGACAACCTCACGGGTTATCGGAAAGTTGGAAAAAAAAGGGTGGATCAGTAAAACCCGGTTTGAAGGAGATCAAAAGCGCTACAAACTGGAACTCACCCGAAAGGGCAAGAAAGTCATCAAATTGGTGTTGCCCCATGCCGTCAATCTTCGTAAACTAGCCATCAGAGATTTAGAAAGCGAGGATTTTGAGGTGTTTTTAAAAGTTTTGGATCAAATAGGTTATAACTACTACGCCAACAAGGTTTAAAGGTATTGGTCCCAGATGCTATGCTAAGGATGTACCTACTCGGGTATTGAAAGTTTTCTGTCTTCTTTAATTTCCCCTTCAATATTATAGTAGGCCACAATTTTGTGGATAAGATTGTCCCGCACGTAGTGCCACTCCGTAACTTCCAGTGTAAAATCGGACTTTAGCGCAGTATACCGGATGCATACCTTGTCTTGATTCGATATCAGGTCGTGAATCTCAAAAGAGTGACCAAGAAATTTATCCTTGTTAGCCTCTACCAGGTCCAAATAAGCCTTTTTCCCTTGAATGGTTCCATAAGGACTGATATGGACAAAGTCTTCCGTAATGGGTAAATCCAAGAACTCCCCTGTTTCCCAAAGCCTGAACCATTCCCTTGCCAATTTTTCCGCCTGTTGGGCCATGCTAGCCTTACTTTGATGTTATTTTTTACTTCATTTCGGAGGTCAAAGGTCACCTAGCTCTTTAAACTTGAATCTGTCGTTCTCCGCTGGCTCGTGCTCCTGTTCCATAATTGCGGCAATTTTTTCCACAATTTCGGGGTGCTCATCGGCAAGATCGTTCATTTCCTCAAGGTCGGTTTCCAAATCGTAGAGCTCAATCTTCAGGTTGCCCTCAAATATGTTTTTTCGGACTGCCTTCCATTTTCCCATTCTAACTGCCTGTTGTCCCTTGTAACTTGGAAATTCCCAATACAGGAATTCGTGCTTTTTTTGTTCCTGCCCTAGAAGGGTGGGTTTAAAGCTAACCCCATCCGTATCCGAATAATCAACCCCGGCGATGTCGCAAAGGGTAGGGTAAACATCATAGAATACAGAGATATGGTCGGATTCGCTTCCTTGTTTAATATGCCCTGGCCAACTCGCCACAAACGGAACACGAATGCCCCCTTCGTATACATGGCCCTTGGTTCTGCCGGCACCGTTGGTGAAGGGTTTGGAGCTTTCGAAATAATCAAAATCCACCCCACCGGTATAGGTAGGGCCATTATCGCTACAGAATAGGATTAAAGTGTTTTCATAAATTCCGAGTTCCTTCAACTTGGCTATCAATTCACCAAGCTGTTGGTCCATATAGGTAATCATAGCCGCATAGCTCGCACGTGGATATTGGTTGGGAAAATAACCCTTGTTTCCCACATAGGGTGCTTCCTCCCCAAACTCTTCCCGATACGGCTCTGTATATTCTTTCGGAACCTGAAGGGGCAGATGCGGTAGAGGGGAAGCGTAATAAAGGAAGAAGGTACTGTCTTGGTTCTGCTCCATAAAGGACAGTGCTTTGTTGTGGATCAGTTCGGGAGCATATTCCGGTTGGTAAAATTGAGCGTAACTCTTTTCGTCCATCGGGTCTTCTGAATCGTCCAATCTGGCATGCGGTGCAATGAGTTCATTTTTTAAGTAAACCTTGGTCTCATTTTCCCATAAATGGCTTGGATACAGATTATGTGCCTGACGTTGACAATTATACCCATAGAAGGAATCAAACCCCTGTTTGGTAGGCACCCCTTCGGTATTTGGCGCACCCAAGCCCCACTTACCAAAAATGCCCGTTACATAGTCTGCTTCTTGAAGTTTTTTAGCAAGGGTGACCGTGTTTTCCGGAATGGGACGCTGCCCTTCCAAATTTGTGTTCGTAAATGCTTTCTTGTAGTCCCAAACCTCTCCACGTTCCCTCCATTCGTCATTGCCGCGAATGTAGGCATGACCGGCATGTTTTCCGGTCATCAAAATATACCGTGCCGGGGCACAAACCGGAGCTCCGGTATAATGTTGGGTGAATTTCATTCCTGCCTGTACCAGGGCGTCAATGTTCGGGGTTTTTATTTTTTCTTGCCCATAGGCACCTACTTCCCCATAACCCAGATCATCCGCCAAAAAGTAGATGATGTTGGGTTTTTTTTCGGGTTGTTGGGTTTCCGAACAAGAAACAAAGAACAAAATTGCCAGTAAAAGCAATGGGATCTGAAAAAGTTTTGACATGGTGATGTATAAGAATTTAATGTGCTTCTAACCAATTATTGCCCAGGCCCATTTCCACATCCAAGGGAACTGCAAGTTCATAGGCATTTTCCATTTCGGTCTTGATCAAGGTTTTGACTTCTTCAAGCTCGGGTTTATAGGCATCAAATACCAATTCATCATGAACCTGTAAAAGCATCTTGGTTTTAAAACCGCCTTCTGTTAGCTTTTTATGGATATTGATCATTGCAATCTTAATGATGTCGGCCGCGCTTCCTTGGATAGGGGCATTTACCGCATTTCTTTCAGCGGCGCCGCGCACCACCTGGTTACCTGCATTGATGTCCTTTAAATATCTTCTTCGGCCCAACACGGTTTGCACATAACCATTGTCCCGGGCAAAATCCACTTGATCACCCATATAATTTCGAAGCTTGGGATACGTCTTGTAATAGGTCTCGATAAGTTCCTTGGCCTCGGTTCTACTCAAATCGGTTTGATTGCTTAGCCCAAATGCCGAAACGCCATAAATGATACCAAAGTTGACCGTTTTGGCATTGCCCCGTTGTTCCCGGGTCACTTCTTCAATAGGAACGTTGAAGACCCGCGATGCTGTGGATGAATGAATATCCTCCCCATTTTTAAAAGCTTCGATCATGGTATCCTCCTCGCTTAGTGCGGCAATGATGCGCAGTTCAATTTGGGAGTAATCCGCGGCAAGCAGGGTGTAATTTTCATCTCTTGGGATAAAGGCTTTACGTACTTGTCTCCCCCTTTCGGTACGAATGGGAATGTTCTGCAAGTTCGGATTGTTGCTGCTTAACCTACCCGTTGCGGCAACGGTTTGCATATAATCCGTGTGTACGCGTCCACTGTGCTCCTGCACTTCATTGGGCAGGGCATCCACATAGGTGCTTTTGAGTTTGGTGAGACCCCTAAAATCCAATACGTTCTGAATAATCTCATGATCTTTGGCCAAGTAGGAGAGCACATCTTCCGCTGTGGAATATTGTCCAGTTTTGGTTTTCTTTGGCTTGTCCACCAATTTCATTTTTTCAAAAAGGATTTCGCCCAATTGTTTTGGTGAGGCAATGTTGAATTGTTCCCCAGCAGCCTCATAAATTTTTTGTTCCAATGATTTGATATCGGTATCCAGGTCTGTGGAAAGACCATTTAAAAAATCCTTGTCCAAGTTGATGCCTTCTGTTTCCATATCGGCAAGTACCCTGAGCAACGGAACCTCAATTTTTTCAAAAAGCTCATCCGTTTTTGCCTCGGCCAGTTCCGGTCTAAACTGTTGGGCCAATTGCAGGGTGATATCCGCATCTTCTGCTGCGTATTCCGTTTGTTTGTCCAAAGGAACCTGTCGCATGCTCAACTGGTTTTTTCCTTTTTTTCCGATGAGTTCGGTAATGGAAACCGGGGTGTAGTTCAGGTAAGTCTCGGCCAGTACGTCCATATTGTGGCGCATATCCGGATTGATGAGGTAATGGGCCAGCATGGTATCAAAGAGCTTGCCTTTGACCTCGACCCCATAGTTTTTCATCACCTTGATGTCGTATTTGAGGTTTTGGCCAATTTTTTCGATGGCTTCCGACTCGAAGAAGGGTCGCAAAACTTCCAAGATCTCCATTGCTTCATCCCTAGACTCAGGAATTGGAACGTAAAACCCTTTTTTTGCCTCCCAACTAAAGGCTATTCCAACAAGCTCGGCTTCCAAGGGATTGATGGAGGTGGTTTCGGTATCAAA
Organism: Flagellimonas myxillae; assembly: GCF_023502235.1. Taxonomy (GTDB): domain Bacteria; phylum Bacteroidota; class Bacteroidia; order Flavobacteriales; family Flavobacteriaceae; genus Flagellimonas; species Flagellimonas myxillae. The sequence goes on from NZ_JAMFLY010000002.1 coordinate 873,733, forward strand.
ACAAACCGACGTTTGGTGCATCAGTTTTTCGACAAATAAATTCAAACCAAGTCCAGGCTTAATGCTTTGGTATAAGTGTGCAACATCAGATACAGTTTTTCTACTGTTCTCATCCTTTATGGTAGCGGGCGAACTTGAGGGGTCCGCTCCGAAAAGGCTGAACTGGCCACTTCCCGCCACTTGTGGCTTTTGTGCAACCGGTTTTCCCGTATCCGTGGATGTTGGAGCTGCTGCTTGGGCCTCCCCTGAGAAAATTTTGACGAATTGGTCCTTCAATCTTCGGAATTCAAGCTCGTCAAAAATCTGCTGAACTTGTCCTGCATCCGGCTCGGACATTTCGTAGTCGTCAGCATTAAAACGTACATCGCAATCTATTTTTATTTCGGCCAATTTTCGGGACAGTCTTCCCAAATCTGCATTGGCTTCAACCTTCTCCTTCATCTTGCCCTTTAGCTTGTCCGTGTTGGCCAATAGCTCCTCCAGGGAGCCAAATTCGGCAAGAAACTTTTTTGCGGTTTTATCACCAACCCCTGGGAGTCCCGGAATGTTGTCGCTGGCGTCACCCATCATACCCAGATAATCGATTACCTGCTCTGGGCGCTCCACACCAAACCGGTTTTGCACCTCTGGAATCCCCCAGATTTCAATACCATTACCCATTCTGGCGGGTCGGTACATAAAGATATTTTCCGAGACCAATTGCCCGAAATCCTTATCGGGGGTTACCATAAACACCTTGTAGTTCTCTTTTTCGGCCTGTTTGGCCAAGGTGCCAATGATATCATCCGCCTCATACCCTTCAAGCACCACCACGGGTATGTTCATTGCTTTCAATATGTCCTGGATATAGGGCACAGCAATTCGGATGGCATCGGGGGTTTCGTCCCTGTTGGCCTTGTAATCTTCAAAAAGCTCCGTGCGTTCCACACTTCCCCCTTTATCAAAACACACGGCGAGATGATCCGGTTTTTCACGTTTGATCACGTCAAAAAGAGAATTTACAAAACCCATGATCGCCGAGGTGTCCATGCCCTTGGAATTGATCCTGGGATTTTTGAGCAAAGCGTAATAGCCCCTAAATATCAAAGCGTAGGCATCTAGAAGAAAGAGTCTTTTTTGGTCGGACATATTGTTGGGTTAGATGTATGAAATTAAAAATGCGAAGCTTGTTTTCGCATAGTTATCGCACAGTTTTTAAAGGTAGAAAAAGAAGTTGGAAAAAAGAATAAAGAATCCGGGAGACAAGAGACAAGATTAAAGAAATCTAATGTCTGTTATCTAAAAGCGCAGCGATCCTTTATCTCTTTCTAACTTTGATAAAAGCTTTCCACCGATTTGTTTTCGTGGCCCTTTTCGGAATATTCCCTATACGTGAATCCGGGATGTACGCAGTATCCCCCGGTTTCCCCTTTTTTATTCACGGCGATAAAACCAATCTGAAAATCTTCGCGGCCCTCGTTCTTTTTCATAATGCGCCTAACCCCTTCTTCACAAGCTTCTTGCGGGGATTTTCCTTGTCGCATTAGTTCCACAATCAGAAAACTGCCCACAGTCCTCACCACTTCTTCCCCGACCCCGGTTGCGGTGGCGCCACCTACTTCATTGTCAACAAAGAGTCCTGCACCAATAATGGGGGAGTCGCCAACCCGGCCTGCCATTTTATATCCCATACCACTTGTGGTACAGGCACCTGCAATGTCGCCATTTTCGTCTATGGCCAGCATACCAATGGTGTCGTGATTTTCAATATTGATGATGGTTTCATATTTGGAAGTTTTTTTCCATTCCTCCCATTCTTTTTTGGACTGTTCAGTCAATAGGTTGGTTTTCTCAAATCCTTGCTGGTAGGCAAAGAGTTCGGCTCCCTTTCCGGCCAAGATTACATGGGGTGTTTCCTCCATGACCTTTCTTGCCACGGAAATTGGGTGGGCAATATTCTCCATACATAAAACGGCTCCGCAATTGGCATCCTTGTCCATAATACAGGCATCCAAGGTCACCCTTCCTTCGCGATCAGGTCTACCGCCAACCCCCACGGTTTGGTTGTTTACATCTGCCTCTTCCACCATTACCCCGGCTTCCACGGCATCGAGGGAGCTCCCCGAGTTGCTCAGAACCTCCCAAGCTTTTGCAGATGCATTTAGAAAGTTCCACGTACAAATTACGATGGGTTTGATTGTTTTAGTAGGGGATATTGCGGTCTCAGTCTTGGGCTCGGACTTGCAAGATGCCAAAACAGGAGCGGATAATATTCCGGCGGTGGACAAACTGGATTTTTTGAGGAATTTTCTTCTTTTCATGGGTTGGATTTCACTATTGGGATGGTGAATAATTTTGTTGCTATATTGAATTCCTAAATATAGGAATATGCTTGTAGAAGTTTGTGCCAATTCCTTGGAATCTGCCTTGAATGCCCAACAGGCTGGGGCAGATAGGATTGAGCTTTGCTCTGAACTTGGAGTAGGAGGGGTAACGCCCTCTTTTGGGTTGATAAAATTGGTCAAGGAGCATTTGCACATACCCGTGCACGTACTGATCAGACCTAGAAGCGGACATTTTACATATTCCAAATCGGAGTTCGAAACCATTAAAAAAGACATTGAGGCATGCAAGGAGTTGGGGGTGGAAGGAATTGTCGCCGGGGTGCTGGATAGCAATTGTCAATTGGACAAACACCGAACTAAGGAATTGGTGGAACTATCGGCGCCGCTAAAATTTGTTTTTCACCGAGCCTTTGATTGGGTTCCAAATCCGATGGAAACTTTGGACTTACTTGAAACCCTAGGGGTAGATTGTGTGCTGACCTCTGGGCAGCAAACCTCGGCCGAAGCTGGATTGGGGCTATTGAATGAACTAAATGGCAGCTCAAAAAAAATAGCGATCATGGCAGGAGGAGGGGTGAATCCGGACAATGCCCTAAAATTTCGGAAAGCTGGGTTAACAGCCATTCATTTATCCGGAACTTCGTTTGGAAACGCTGTGTCGATTGATGGCAAACTAAGCATGAATTCGAGCGTCCATGTAGCGGAAAATGAGGTCGCTGTAACAAATATGGACAAGGTTCGTCAAATTGTTCGGAGCGTTAAATAAACGCAAAAACCTAATGTTCCACGCCTAAGAGAAATATCTTTACAAAAAATTTTACATGCCTAGATTCCTGATAATTATATCCATTATCTACATTGTTTTGGCCATTTATGGATTTCAAGGCTTTAAAACCATATTTAAGAACATCTGGCTCCAGTGGGGTTATGCATTGTTGTTTTTAGCAGCATTGGCCAATTTAATTATTCGGGTCCTTGCCTACACGCCAGGTGATGGTGTTCGGGGACAAATAGCCAATGCAGCAGGTATTTTCATGGCGTTTATTTTTCTGGCTTTAGTGTTCACGGTGCTTTTGCTACTTGAGGATATTGTGCGCTTGTTCGTATTCGCATATAATAAAATGTCAAATCCCTCCGGATCAATGACCCAATTTTTTCCATCACGAAGGGAATTTATTAGCAAGATTGCCCTTGGCGTAGCGGCATTGCCATTTGGAGCTGTGCTCTATGGCATGTTCAAAGGCAAATACAACTATAAAGTTCTTAAGTATGAGCTGGAGTTTGCCGATTTGCCAGAGGCGTTTGATGGGTATCAAATAACACAAATCTCGGATGTGCACAGTGGAAGTTTTGACAATCGAGATAAGGTTGCCTATGGGATTGACTTGATCAACAAACAGCAGAGTGATGTGATTCTTTTTACGGGGGATATGGTCAACGATAAAGCTGTAGAAATGGAGCCTTGGGCCGATCTTTTCTCCACTTTGGATGCCAAGGACGGCAAGTTTTCGGTGTTGGGCAATCACGATTATGGGGACTATACTTCCTGGCCCTCGGACGATGATAAGAAGAAAAATCTTCAAGACTTGAAAGATCTTCAAAAGGATATGGGCTTCGACCTCTTATTGGATACCCATCACTATTTGGAAAAAGATGGACAGCGCATTGCATTGTTGGGTGTTGAAAACTGGGGCAGGGGCGGTTTTAAAAAAGCCGGTGATTTGGAAAAGGCCAAGGCAGGTATATCCAAAGACGACTTTAAGATTTTAATGAGCCACGATCCCTCCCATTGGGAAGATGTGGTGATCCATGATGATTATCATTTTCACCTTACTTTAAGCGGACATACCCATGGGATGCAATTTGGTGTCGAAATTCCAGGTTGGATAAAATGGAGTCCTGTCAAGTGGAGATACAAATACTGGGCAGGCGTTTATGAAGAACTCAATCAGTTTATAAACGTAAATCGTGGGTTCGGGTTTATTGGATATCCTGGACGTGTTGGAATCTGGCCTGAAATCACAGTAATAACCTTAAAAAAGAAAGGTTTAACGTGAAATTAACGTTGTCTTTTCCGAGTTGTATAAGGGCCTCATCAAAATTTTAACAAATTTTCTTACATTTGGTTGGTAAACCTTGATAACACATGTCTAAATTCGGTGAACTTATCGATTTAAAAGTGCCAGTGCTGTTGGACTTTTATGCGGAATGGAATGAACAATCCACTTCTATGCACCCTGTGTTGCGCGATGTAGCTGCAGCCTTGGGCGATAAAGGAAAAGTAATCAAGATAGATGTTGATAAAAACAAGGAGCTTTCACAGGCGCTCCGAATTAAGGGGTTGCCCACCCTGATGATCTATAAAAAGGGTGAAATGGTCTGGCGACAAAGTGGGGAGCAAGATGCCAATACCCTCATTGGAATTCTCAACGAGTATATTTAAATTCTTTTACCAGATTTTTAGAGATTTAAAGGGAATCCGTTAACTCACCTATGGTATCCAACGGAATAGAATCTCCCATATCTGGATCTGGAATGGGGTCTTCGAACATTTCCTCATCACTGCCCACAAATTGGGAGAACTTGTCGATGTACTCGTTAAAAATCACGGTTTCTGACTCTGCCTTGTCCAAGTCCCGATTTTCAATAAGGATATCAATGTTTCGGCGGTACGCCTGCATGTCCGCAAGGATGTCGTCAATTTTTTCATACTGCTCATCCAAAGGAATTCCAGCGTAGTACTCCAATCGCTCTTGGTACACCTTTTTCAATTTTTCAAACAGTGCATGGGCTTTTTCGGTTTCCCCAACTTTAAAATACCCATCCATAAAAGGCTCCACAAAGGCGTAAAATCCGAATTGCTCTACGGGCATGTTGGTTATGGCTATGTCAATAACATCCTTGGCCTTGTCTATTTTGTCTTCTTCCAGCAGTTTCTCCATAAGCCGCGCTAGGTTGCTTCTAAACGATAACCCTTGGGAACGTGTTTGTGGATCATGGTAAATTCCGGTGTCCCCGGCATTTCCCCAATCCCATTTTTTAACGATACCGTACATAATGTCGGTGTCAATTCGCCCCATTTCAAACGAACTTTCGTTTTTGGTCTTTATAGGAACCAATTTATAAACCAGCCCATCCAATTGAAGATAGTCCTTCATCCAGAGATACTCGGCACGGTCAAAACTCCCTCCTGAGAAATAAATGGGCCTTTTCCAATCGTTGTTGGCCAAAAGATCTAACATTAGAATACGGTTTTTGGGCAGGGCGCCTTGGGGTAGGTCAATATCGATGTAATCCAAAATCAAATCTGCATCTTCTGGTTTTACCAGACCACTGTCCAAGACATTTTGTTTGTTGACCGGAATCCTAATTTTATTGGTGGGATAATAGATTATGTTCAAAGTGCCCTCGGGTACCTCACTAATATCTGCTCCTTGCTTTTCCAATAGATATCGGTACTTGGTCTGGGGTTTGTCACTTCCAATCCAATTCATGAAATCTTTGATGTCCCATCTGCTGTCTGTAATTCCTTGGAAGTAGACTGCATCCCTGGAACCATATCGATATTTGTCATGTGTCAATTGTGAGGGAATGGGCTCACTTTCATAAGCTTTTCTTTTCATTTGGTCTATGTACCAATCCGTAGCGAAGAGGCTGGTGTTCACTATCCGAACATCGGTCCTGTGTCCCTCTATTTCCTGGGCGTACCATAACGGGAAGGTGTCGTTGTCCCCAATGGTGAACAAGATGGCCCCTGCATCCTCTTGGCAGGAGTCCAAATAAGCCTTAGCGGTGGAATTGGCGGTATACCGATTGGATCGGTCGTGATCGTCCCAGTTCTGGAAGGCCATGAGCAAGGGAACCGCCAGTAGACATAGGGTTGTTATTGCCGGGGCCGCAATTTTAGCGGACAAAAACTTTCTGAATTCATCGAAAAGCCCATAAACCCCCAATCCTATCCACATGCAGAAAACGTAGAAAGAGCCGACTAGGGAATAATCCCTTTCCCTTGGTTGAAAAATATAGGGATTGGTGTAGAACTGAATGGCTAATCCTGTGAACATGAAAAACACAAACAGCACCCAGAACTGCTTGGGATCCTTGGAAATCTGGAATACGATACCGATAATGCCCAAAAGCAAGGGCAAGAAGAAGTAGGTGTTTCGGCCTTTGTTGTTTTCCCAGTCACTCGGCAGATTATCCTGACTCCCAAGTCGCAGACTGTCCATAAAGCCAATACCACTTAACCAGTTGCCATTTTCATCATACCTGCCTTGAATGTCATTTTGCCGGCCGACAAAATTCCACATAAAGTACCTCATGTACATATATCCAAATTGGAATTCTACCATATATTGGATGTTCTGTCCCAATGTTGGCGGTTCCACTTCGATGTATTCGCCAAACTCCCGAAGGAACCTAACGTATTGTTCGGCATCGAGTTCCCCTTGGGCGTAAGCGGTCTTGAATTGGGCAACGGCTTCTCGTAAATCGTTTTGGGAAATGTATTCGGATTTTATTCGGAAATCAAGTGCTCCAAAATACCGCATATAATTCTCGGCATGCTGATCGCTCCATAGTCTGGGTAAAAGGCCCACATGTTTTTTGTTGGGACCTTGCATGGCATTTTTGTAATTGTTTACTATGATGTATTTCCCCAGCTTTTCATCTTTTTCGTACTTGGGACGATCATCTTTGTCTTCCCCAGCGGGAGCAAACGTATCTGAATAATAAGCGCCATAAAATGGACTTTCCACTCCAGGATATTGTTCCCTGTTGTAATAGGCCAGAAGGGAACGTGCATCCGAAGGATCATTTTCGTTGACCACCGTTTTTGCATTGGCCCTAATCGGCAACATCAGCCAAGAGGAAAAACCAAGAATCAGGAACATCAGGCAGAGTACTACCAAGTTACCTGTTCTAAAATCGTTTTTACGGGTATAGCGAAGCGCAAAATAAAATCCGGCCACAAAAAGCAATCCCATAATTATGGTTCCGGAATTGAATGGCAACCCTATACTGTTGATGAAAAACACTTCGCTCCAACCAAACAGTTTTAGCACGTAGGTCAGGGAAAATTTGTAGACCAACATCAACAAGGCTATCACTGCAATGTTGGCAAGCAAAAAGTTCTTGATATTGGTTTCCTTGTATTTTTTGAAGTAGAATAGCAATCCGATAGAGGGGATGGCCAAAAAGCCCATGAACTGAATTCCGAAAGTAAGACCGATCACAAAGCATATCAGCAGCAGCCATCGATGTCCTCGGGGTTCGTCCAAACTGTCCACCCACTTAAGGCCCAACCAAATCAATAGCGCCATGATCAAGCTCGCCATCGCATAAACTTCTGTTTCCACGGCATTGAACCAAAAACTATCTGAAAAAGTAAAGGCAAGTGCCCCAACAAGCCCGCTACCAAAAATTGCAATGGCCTTACTATTGGAGAGCGGCTTCTTTTTTATGACCAGTTTACGGGTGAGGTTGGTTATGGTCCAAAAGGTGAACAATACAGCAAAGGCGCTGGATACAATGGAGACCGCATTGACCATAAGTGCGATTTTGGAGGTGTCGCCAAAGGCGAACATGGCAAAAAAGGCCCCGATCATTTGCAGCAGAGGGGCACCCGGAGGGTGACCTACCTGCAGTTTGGCCGAAGTGGTAATGTACTCCCCGGCATCCCAAAAACTTCCTGTGGGTTCTACGGTAATGGCATATACGATAAATGCTATGGTAAAGGAGACCCACCCAAGAATGGTGTCCCATTTTCTGAAGTTTTCTGCAAACATAAAAGATGGTCTTAACCAGTTGGGGCGAATTTAGTAAATATCGCAGAGACGGTCGGCGAATTTTGGAAAAGCTTTAACATGGACTGCTCTGGAAAAATCGTTGGGATTCTTGTGAAATTATTTGTGCAAACAAAAGTTTGTTATAAATTTGCACGCTCAAATGCTGGAACATGTATTTGAAAATTTGCATTTCAATGCAAGTTTGGTAGTGGCCCATGGTGTAATTGGCAACACAGCTGGTTTTGGTCCAGTCGTTCTAGGTTCGAGTCCTAGTGGGCCAACAGAATGCAAAAAGAACCCGATATCTTCGTGATGTTGGGTTTTTTATTTTAATCCGGGGAGACGAGAGGTTTATCCTGAGCGCAGATGAAGGAAGTTCTAGTGGGCCAACAGAAAACTAAGGAAGATTCCGATTTCTAAGGAAATTGGGATTTTTTGTTTGCAGTAATTTGGGTACTTTCAAGTCCTAATCAAACCAAGGGTAATGAAAAAACTACCAAACCTATTTTTATATGTTGGACTACTATGTATCACCTTCAGTTGTTCCGATAAAAAATCCGAGAATGAAAAAACGGATGAAAGACCCAACATCATTTTTGTGCTTGCAGATGATCTGGGCTATGGAGACATCGCCGCTTTTAATCCAAATAGTAAAATAAAAACACCGCATTTGGACCAACTTGCCCTAGAGGGGATGAGATTTACCGATGCCCATACCTCTTCGGCCGTGTGCACCCCCACGCGTTATGGTATTCTTACGGGGAGATACAATTGGAGAAGCGAACTTAAGCAAGGAGTACTGATCGGTGCATCCGAAGCCTTGATTCCAAATTCAAGGACTACGGTAGCCTCAATCCTAAATAAAAGTGGCTATAATACCGGATTTATTGGGAAATGGCATTTGGGCTGGGATTGGGCGCTAAAAGATTCTACCCAACCGCCAACAACCGGATGGCAGGATACCACCTTTATAAATATCGACTATACCAAGCCCGTAAAAAACACGCCCAATGATCTTGGGTTTGATTATGCCTATGGGCACAGTGGCTCTTTGGATATGGCACCCTACGTGTATGTGGAAAATGGGATGGCAACACAAATTCCAGACTCTGTAACCGTGAATACGGGAAAATATTCTTGGTGGAGAAAAGGCCCCACATCCAAGGATTTTATCCATGAAGATGTGACTCCTAATTTTTTCCGTAGGGGTATCCAATATGTGAAAGAGCAGGCCAAAAAGGAGGATCCCTTTTTTCTGTACCTGGCACTACCTTCACCACATACACCCATTCTACCCACTGAAGAATGGCAAGGGAAGAGCGGTCTTAACCCTTATGGTGATTTTATGATGATGATCGATGACTATATGGGTCAATTGAATGCCGCTATCAAGGAAGCTGGGATAGAGGAAAACACCATGATAGTGTTTACAAGTGATAATGGCTGTTCCCCAGCTGCCAAAATTGAGGAAATGACCGCCAAAGGGCATTATCCAAGTCATGTGTTCCGAGGTCACAAGGCCGATATTTTTGAAGGAGGGCATCGGGTACCTTATATAGTCAAGTGGCCGAAGCAGGTAGAAAAGGGCTCGGTAATGGACCAAACCATTTGTACAACCGACTTTACGGCAACTTGTGCCGCGATCGTGGGGTATGAATTAAAGGACAATGAAGCCGAAGACAGTTACAACATATTACCATTGTTGAACCAAGAGACCATTGAGGGAAATTTCAGGGAAGCTACGGTACATCACTCGATCAATGGCAGTTTTGCCATTCGAAAAGGGGAATGGAAACTAATTATGTGTCCAGGTTCTGGAGGTTGGAGCTTTCCGACCCCAAACGACAAGGAGGCACAGGAGAACTTGCCAGAAATCCAGCTGTATGATTTAAAGAACGATCCAGGGGAGCAGAACAACCAACAGGCATCAAACCCTGAGAAAGTGGAAGAACTTAAGAGTTTGCTCACTAAATATATTGAAGAGGGTAGAAGCACTCCAGGCCTCGCGCAAATGAATGATGGTGACGAAGCTGTGTGGAAACAACTTTGGTGGATGGGGCATGCGGAATAAGGGAATTGCCCACAACCCTTTGGCATTCAATTTTGCAGACTCTATAATTATTGTATCTTTGCACCACTGAACGGATATAATTGTATTCATGAGGGGACTTCTAGTCCCCTCTTTTATTAGCGATACTTTAATTTTTTGGAACCTTTTGGATGATAAAAATCAACAAGTGGAACCAATGCCGTTGAAGGGAAGAATCTGTTAAGAGGAAAGTTGTTTTATGCTTAAGGAGAAAGTGGAATCGTTGTTGGGCGAGGCTTTGGAGGAGCGTCCTTCCTTGTTCTTGATAGATTTTACGATGGGAAGCGATAACACCATCCGGGTAGTGCTGGATGGGGATGAGGGGGTAAACCTTCAAGATTGCATGGATGTGAGCAGGGCCATAGAGCACAATCTGGATCGGGAAGAAGAGGATTTTTCCTTGGAGGTGACTTCGGCTGGGGCCACTTCCCCGCTTCAATTGCCACGGCAGTTCAGAAAAAATATTGGAAGAAAATTAATGGTCCGGACCAGCGACAATGAATGGGAAGGAACGCTGACCCAGGCCAACGACGATTATATTACCTTGGAGTGGAAGGCTCGAGAGCCAAAGCCGGTAGGTAAGGGAAAAGTTACGGTTCAGAAGAAGGAAGTGGTTCCCTTTTCTGAAATCCAACAAGCAAAAGTTATTTTAAAATTTTAATTGTAGTTCAAAAATGGAAAACCTAGCGCTCATCGAATCCTTTTCGGAGTTTAAGGACGATAAGTTTATAGATAGGGTAACCTTGATGGCCATTTTGGAAGATGTGTTCCGAAATGCCCTGAAGAAGAAATTTGGTTCTGACGAGAACTTTGATATTATCATCAACCCCGATAAAGGGGATTTGGAGATTTGGAGAAACCGAATTGTGGTCGAAGACGGAGAGGTTGAAGAGCCCAACGAGGAAATATCGCTGTCAGAGGCTAGAAAAATCGAACCAGATTTTGAAGTAGGTGAGGATGTGTCCGAAGAAGTAAAGCTAATGGATTTGGGAAGAAGGGCGATTTTGGCCTTGCGCCAAAACTTGATTTCCAAGATCCATGAACACGACAATACCACTATTTACAAACAGTTTAAGGATTTGGAGGGTGAGATTTATACCGCAGAGGTACATCACATTCGTCATAAGGCCATCATTTTGTTGGATGACGAAGGAAATGAGATTATCCTGCCAAAGGAAAAACAGATTCCGTCCGATTTCTTCCGCAAGGGAGACAATGTTAGAGGGGTGATCGAGAGTGTGGAACTTAAGGGTAACAAACCAGCGATCATCATGTCCAGGACATCGCCAGTTTTCTTGGAGCAATTGTTCTTCCAAGAAATTCCTGAGGTATTCGATGGATTGATTACCATAAAAAAGGCAGTTAGGATTCCAGGAGAAAAGGCAAAGGTTGCTGTGGATTCTTATGATGACAGAATTGACCCGGTTGGGGCCTGTGTTGGAATGAAAGGATCAAGAATTCATGGAATTGTCCGCGAATTGGGCAATGAAAATATAGATGTGATCAACTGGACCAACAATTCCCAATTGATGGTGACCCGGGCCTTGAGTCCTGCAAGGGTTTCCTCGGTTAAATTGAACGATGAAAAGAAAACCGCCCAAGTATACCTTAAGCCGGAGGAGGTTTCCAAGGCTATTGGTAGAGGGGGTCATAACATTCGTCTGGCAGGTCAATTAACTGGTTATGAGATTGATGTGTTCAGAGAAGGTGTGGAAGAAGATGTGGAATTGACTGAATTCTCAGATGAAATAGAAGCTTGGGTCATCGAGGAGTTCAAAAAGATTGGACTGGACACGGCACGAAGCGTTTTGGAGCAAGATGTGGCCGATTTGGTCAAACGTACCGATTTAGAAGAAGAAACAGTTGCTGATGTGGTACGAATCCTTAAGGAGGAATTTGAAGATTAAACTATATATTAGCAGCAAATTTAAGGGCTAGGAAAAATAATTTATGGCAGGAAACCCAACAATAAGGCTTAACAAAGTTCTCAGGGAATTGAACATTTCACTGGATAGAGCGGTGGACTATCTTGCGTCCGAAGGGCACGATATAGAGGCGCGTCCTACCACCAAAATTACAGATGAGGTGTATCAGGTCCTGTTGGATGAATTCCAAACGGATAAGAGCAAAAAGGTTGCTTCCAAGGAAGTAGGAGAGGAGAAAAGGAAGGAGAAGGAAGCGCTCAGGATCCAAATGGAACAGGAGCAGGAAGAGCGCAGGTTGGCCAGGGAAAAGAGAAATTCCGATCAGGTGATTAAGGCCAAGGCGGAACTTTCCGGACCCAAGACAGTGGGGAAGATAGACCTGGATAAAAAGCCCGAAGCTCCCAAAGAGGAAGAGAAAGCAGCTCCGGTTGAAGCGCCAAAAGTCGCCGAAAAACCAGCTGAGCCAAAAGTTGAGGAGCCGGCCAAAACGGTGGAGGCCAAGAAGCCCGAGGAGGAACAACCCAAGGAGCCAGAGGCCATCCAAACCCAGTATAAGAAACTTTCAGGGCCTAAAATTACAGGGGATAAAATAGATCTTTCGCAATTCAACAAGCCCAAGAAAAAGAAAGAGGAGGCAAAAACAGGTGATGCTGCGGATGCTAGTTCAGATAGAAAGAAAAGACGTAAGCGTATTGTAAGCAAAAACAGTGCGCAATCCGGTAATGGACGTCCAAACCAACGTGGGAACAATGCTCAGGGGAGAAGAGGACAACGTTCTTCTGTGCCCAAGGTTGAGCCTACGGAGGAAGAAGTACAAAAACAGGTAAGGGAAACCCTTGAAAAACTTCAAGGGAAATCCAGTAAGGGCAAAGGAGCCAAATATAGAAGGGAGAAAAGGGACCAACACCGTCAACAAACCGAGAAGGATCTTGAGCTTCAGGAATTGGAAAGCAAGATTCTAAAGGTAACGGAGTTTGTGACCGTAAACGAGGTGGCGACCATGATGAACGTTTCCACCACCCAGATCATCTCTGCATGTATGTCCTTGGGAATCATGGTGACCATGAATCAACGTTTGGATGCAGAAACCCTTTCCATTGTAGCAGAAGAATTTGGTTTCGAGGTGGAATTTGTAACTGCCGAAATCGAAGAATCCATAGAAGAGGAAGTTGATGCTCCGGAAGATTTGCAGCCCCGCGCACCAATCGTAACGGTAATGGGTCACGTAGATCATGGTAAAACCTCTTTGCTAGACTACATCCGCCAAGAAAACGTAATTGCCGGCGAAAGCGGTGGAATTACACAGCATATTGGTGCATATGGGGTAACCCTCGAGGATGGTCAAAAAATCACCTTCTTGGATACTCCGGGTCACGAAGCGTTTACCGCGATGCGTGCCCGTGGTGCCCAGGTAACCGATATAGCCATTATCGTGGTTGCTGCGGATGATGATATTATGCCCCAGACCAAGGAGGCCATTAGCCATGCCCAAGCGGCCAATGTACCTATCGTATTTGCCATAAACAAGATAGATAGACCAACGGCCAACCCGGACAAGATCAAGGAAGGTCTTGCGGGGATGAACCTTTTGGTGGAAGATTGGGGTGGAAAGATTCAATCCCACGATATTTCTGCAAAGACTGGCCAAGGTATAAAAGAGCTTTTGGAGAAGGTGTTGTTGGAAGCTGAGTTACTGGAGCTTAAGTCAAATCCAGATAAATTGGCTACTGGAACCGTTGTGGAGGCTTTCTTGGATAAAGGTAGAGGATATGTATCCACCATTTTGGTACAGGCCGGAACCTTGGAAATAGGAGATTATGTGTTGGCGGGAACCTGCAGTGGTAAAGTAAAGGCCATGCAGGATGAACGTGGAAAAAATATCGAAAAAGCCGGTCCGGCAACCCCAATTTCCATACTTGGATTGGATGGTGCGCCACAGGCTGGGGATAAGTTCAACGTGCTTCAGGATGAAAGGGAGGCTAAGCAGATTGCGGCCAAGCGTTCCCAGTTGCAACGTGAGCAATCAGTTCGAACACAGCGTCATATTACCTTGGATGAAATAGGAAGACGTATTGCATTGGGTGATTTCCAGGAATTGAACATTATCCTTAAAGGTGATGTGGATGGTTCTGTAGAAGCGTTGACCGATTCGTTCCAAAAATTGTCGACCGATGAAATCCAGGTGAACATCATTCACAAGGGAGTTGGTGCCATCACCGAATCTGATGTATTGTTGGCCAGTGCCTCCGATGCGATTATTATTGGATTTAATGTAAGGCCGATGGGCAATGCCCGTGCCGTTGCCGATAAGGAAGAAATCGATATCAGGATGTACTCCATCATCTACGATGCTATCAACGACCTGAAGGATGCCATGGAAGGTATGCTTTCTCCAGAAATGAAGGAGGAAATCACCGGAAATGCGGAAATCCGTGAAACCTTTAAGATTTCCAAGATTGGAACCATTGCAGGTTGTATGGTAACCAGCGGGAAAGTATTTAGAAACTCCCAGATTCGTTTGATTAGGGACGGAGTGGTTATCTTCACTGGAGAATTGGCGTCCTTAAAGCGATTTAAAGATGATGTCAAGGAAGTTTCCAAAGGTTACGATTGCGGTCTCCAGATCAAAAACTACAACGACATTAAAGAAGGTGATATCGTAGAAGCCTTCCAGGAAGTTGCTGTAAAGAAGAAACTCTAATATCAATTAAGAATATCCCCTCCCGCTTCGGCGGGATTTTTTTTTGCTAGATGCTAGATGCTAGATGCTAGATGCTAGATGCTGGATGCTGGATGCTGGATGCTGGATGCTGGATGCTGGATGCTCGGCACTTGGTTTTTGGAATTTGGGATTTGGGATTTGGGATTTGGAGCTTGGCAAGTAATGGAAAGTTGAAAATGAAAAATTGTAAGTTATTAACTATCCATACGAATTTGGTGCTCGCACTTGGAATTTGGAGCTTGGAATTTAACCAAGGTTAGATACGGGATGCTGGATGCGGGATGTTTGGAGCTAAAGATTTTAGTCTCATGCCAATAGTCTCAAGTCTTGATTCTTTTGTCTTGATTCTTGGCTCTTATATACTGAAATTTACTCGATGCAGGCAGGTGTTTGGATTTTGGATTTTGGAATTTGGCATTTGGTATTTGGAATTTTGAACTTGGGGCTTATAATTTGGAATTTTAAACTCAAGTTGAGTCTTGAGTCTTGAGCTTATCTAGAACTACTCTCCGGTTTCAGCAACATGGCTTCGGGATATTTTCTGCGTACCTCCAAATATTTTCGCTCAGCTTCCAATTTGGTTTTAAAGCGGCCTAAACGAACGCGATACGTAGGGGATTCAAACTCGATTTTGGAATACCAACCCGGGAAATCAATATCGATTTTGGACTTGAGGTTTTGGGCTTTTTGATAACTGCCAAAACCTACCTGGATTTGGTAATAATCCGCTTTTGAATTGACCTGGGTATAGAGTTTCATGAGTTCGTCGATTCGGGAATCCTGATCAATGGTGACCTGGCCCTCTTGGGCAGAAAGTGAAAAAGTTAAACCAAACAATATCAGTGCTAAAGCGTACGTTTTCATGTTATTTTTGAGCTTATCAAATTTGTCCTTGTACAAATGTAAATTTTTAGGGGTTATCACATCTGCTTTTACCTTATTTAGAATCCTTATAAATTAGATATTATAGATCCCTTAACATTTTGAAAAATGACCTTATTCCGTACTTTTGTCTGCGATTTTAGGCCACCCAAATGCTATTGTTCTCAGTATCAATAGGAATAATCGTGCCAAAGATTTCGATAGAAATTCTGTTAGTATGAAAAAGGTTTTATACCGCCATCTATTTTCAAAAGTTTTAGGTTTTTCTCTCCTACTTTTTTCCGTTTCATTTTATGCACAAGAAGAGGCTGCGGCCGAAGCTGCCACAGGTGGAGATCCTGTGAAAGGAAAGCAGTTGTTCAACCAGAACTGTGCTGCATGTCACGCCCTTGATCGTAAAATGACTGGTCCTGCTTTGGCCAATGTGGAAAGTAGGTTGTCGGAGGACGAAGGTTTGGATAAGGAGTGGCTTTACACGTGGATCAAGAACAGCCCTGGGATGATCAAAGCTGGAGATGCGTATGCCATCAAGATCTATGCGGAGTACAACCAGGCGGCCATGACCGCTTTCCCAACCTTATCCAATCAGGATATTGATGATATTTTGGCCTATACGGCCGCATCACCTCCCGCGCCTGTTACGGCTACTGCAGCCGGCACACCTGATGGGAGCCAACCAACTGAAGGTGGAATATCCAATGAAATGATTTTGGGTGCGCTTGCCCTTGTTTTTGGTTTGTTGGTCATCATGCTCATTTTGGTGAACAATACCCTGCGCAGAATTGCAGAGGCCAATGGGGTGGATATTGAAAAGGATAAGGGAAAAAAAGGACTTCCTATCTGGAAAGCTTTTGCTAAAAACCAGTTTTTGGTTTTGGTCACAGCAATTTTCCTTTTGTTGGCTAGTGGTTATTTCGCCTATGGCTGGATGATGCAACTTGGTGTTGATCAAGGATACGCTCCTGTTCAGCCCATTCACTATTCGCACAAGATTCATGCTGGGGATAATAAAATCGAATGTAAGTATTGTCACTCTTCGGCCAGGGTTTCCAAAACTTCAGGGATTCCTTCGTTGAACGTTTGTATGAACTGCCACAAATCCATTTACGAATACAAAGGGAATCCAGAGGGGCCAAGTGCTGAAGATTTGGCCAATGGGTATACCAACGAATTCTATACAGCTGAAATCAAGAAATTGTACAAAGCTGTTGGATGGGATGAGGAAGAGCAAAGGTATACTGGTGAAACCCAGCCTGTGGAATGGGTAAGGGTTCACAATTTGCCTGATTTTGCATATTTCAATCACTCGCAGCACGTTTCCGTTGCTGGAATCGAGTGTCAAACTTGTCACGGTCCCGTGGAAGAAATGGAAATCATGGAGCAATATGCGCCATTGACCATGGGATGGTGTGTCAACTGTCATAGGGAAACCAATGTAAAAATGGAGGGTAACGAATACTACGAAGCCATCCATGCCGAACTTTCCAAGAAATATGGGGTGGAAGAATTGACCGCTGCCATGATGGGTGGTTTGGAGTGTGGTAAGTGCCACTATTAAAAAATAAAGAAGATAATCTCAGATATATCGTATGGCATCAAACAAAAAATATTGGAAGAGCGAAGCGGAGTTAAATCCGAACGATTCCATTGTTGAGGCGCTAAGAAACAACGAATTCGCAGAGGAGATTCCAGTGGAGGAGTTTTTGGGGGATAAAGAAAATCTATCCGCCACAACCACCAATAGAAGGGATTTCTTAAAATATGTTGGCTTTAGTACGGCTGCGGCAACTGTGGCTGCCTGTGAAGGGCCAGTGCACAGGTCTATTCCTTACGTAGTGCAACCGGACAATATTGTTCCCGGTGTGGCCAATTACTATGCTACAACTATCGCCGATGGTTTTGACTTCGCCAGTATCTTGGTGAAGACCCGTGAAGGAAGGCCAATTAAAATTGAGAACAATACCGATGCCAAGTCAAACGGTAGTGCCAATGTCAGGGTACAGGCTTCTGTGCTTTCTCTTTACGATAGTAAAAGGGTACAAGGGCCATCCCAGAATGGAGAACCAGTGGAATGGAATATCCTTGATGCCAATGTAAAGGCCAAATTGGGAAGCTTAAAAGGATCCAATAGGCAAATTGCATTATTGACCCAGACCTATGCCAGTCCTTCTACTGAAAAATTGATTGCCGAGTTCAAAGCTGAATACGGGGATAATGTAAATCACGTGGTTTACGACGCAATTTCGGAAGATGCGGCTTTGAATGCTTTTGAAGCTGCTTATGGTGAACGTGCTTTGGCCGATTACGATTTTGGAAAGGCGGATTTGATCGTTTCCTTCGGTGCGGATTTCTTGGGTGATTGGCAAGGAGGTGGATACGATAGCGCTTATGCCAAAGGACGCGTTCCCATAAATGGAAAAATGTCCAAGCATATCCAATTGGAGTCCAATATGTCATTGACTGGTGCCAATGCTGATAAGCGGTATCCGATGACGCCAACCCAACAGAAGATTGCCTTGGCCAAATTGTATGGTAAGCTAAATGGAAGTAATGTTGGTGGGGGAACCTCCGATGTGGATTCCGCTGTTGATGCTGTTGCGGCACAAATCAAAAAAGCAGGAAATAAGGCGGTTGTTGTAACCGGCCTAAACGATATTAATGCACAAACCGTGGTTTTGGCCATCAACAAATTGTTGGCCAGTAAAGCTTTTGATGCTGAAAACCCTAAATATGTGCGCCAAGGAGATGCCGCAAAGGTATCCAAGTTGATTTCGGATATGAATGCCGGTAGGGTTGGAGTATTGATCATGGATGGTGTTAATCCGGTCTACTCTTTGCCTAATGCCGATGAGTTTGTTTCCGGACTTGGCAAAGTGGATGTTTCCGTAAGTTTTTCCTTTAGTAATGATGAAACGGCTCAATCTTCACAATTTGTGGCTGCTGCTTCGCATTACTTGGAATCTTGGGGAGATGCCCAATTGAAAAAAGGACAATTTAGTTTGGCCCAACCCGTAATCCGCGAATTGTTCGATACGCGACAGTTCCAAACCTCTTTGTTGAGCTGGATGGGCAAGGATCAAAACTATTACGAGTATATCAAAGAAAACTGGGAAACCACAATTCTTCAAGGAGCTGATTGGAACCAGACGCTTCAAGATGGGGTATTCGTTCCTTCTACGGCAGTGGAGGCAGAAGAGGCGCAGGTAGCCCAGGCTGTATCTGAAGAAGTTGAAGAGAGTTCAGGTTTTGATTCAATCAATGCTGCAGTCCGTGCTTTGGTGAACACCACAAGTTCTGGTAAGGAATTGGTGTTGTACTCCAAAGTTGGTATGGGGGATGGCAAGCAGGCCAACAACCCTTGGTTGCAAGAATTCCCTGATCCCATTTCAAGAGTTTCCTGGGATAACTATGTTACTGTGTCCAAAGCGGATGCGGTTGACTTAGGTCTAGAAAATTACAATGTGGCTGATGGGGGCTTGAACGGTAGCTATGTAAACCTTACGGTTGACGGTACTGTACTTGAGAATGTTCCTGTGATCATTCAGCCAGGACAGGCGAAAGATACCATTGGACTTTCTTTTGGATATGGAAGACAGGCAGGCATGAAGGCTGATATGGCTACTGGTGTCAATGCGTTTTCCTTATATAAAAACTTTTCTGATGTTCAGGCAGTTTCTATGGAGAAGGTTTCTGGAGATCACGAGTTTGCTTGTGTTCAGTTGCACAAAACATTGATGGGTAGAGGGGATATCATCAAGGAAACCACCTTGGAAATCTTCAATACAAAGGATCATGAGGAATGGAATCCCATGCCACATGTTAGCTTGAATCATGAAATGATTCCCGTGACCTCTCCTGATGCCGATTTGTGGGAGGAGTTTGATCGTTCCATTGGGCATCACTTCAACCTTTCCATCGATTTAAATGCATGTACTGGATGTGGGGCTTGTGTGATTGCTTGTCATGCTGAAAATAATGTTCCGGTTGTAGGTAAAGAAGAAATTCGTAAGTCCAGGGATATGCACTGGTTACGAATCGATAGATATTACTCTTCCGAAGAGAGCTTCGAGCAGGATAATGAGAAGAAGGAAGGCTTGGAAGGTCTGTTTGGGGACAAAGGTGCCCTTGGTGGATTTGGTGAAATGGAGGATGCTTCCGCAAATCCGGAAGTAGCGTTTCAGCCAGTAATGTGTCAACACTGTAACCATGCCCCATGTGAAACGGTTTGTCCGGTTGCGGCAACTTCACATGGAAGACAAGGACAGAACCAAATGGCTTATAACCGTTGTGTGGGTACTAGATATTGTGCCAACAACTGTCCATACAAAGTACGTCGATTCAACTGGTTCCTGTACTACGACAATGATGAGTTCGATTTTAACATGAACAACGATTTGGGTAAAATGGTCATCAACCCAGATGTGAATGTACGTTCCAGAGGGGTTATGGAAAAATGCTCTATGTGTATTCAAATGACGCAAAAGACCATTTTGGATGCGAAAAGGGACGGACGTGTTGTTAAGGATGGAGAGTTCCAGACCGCATGTTCAGCTGCATGTAGCAGTGGAGCTATGGTATTCGGAGACGTTAACGACAAGCATAGCAAGATCGCCGAGTTGAAGGAAGATGATAGAATGTACCATTTGTTGGAGCACGTGGGAACAAAACCCAATGTGTTCTATCACGTGAAAGTTAGAAACACCAACGAGGCTTAATCAATAAATAAGAAGTAACTAGAAGATAAATTATGGCATCGCATTACGAAGCACCTATTCGAAAGCCCTTAGTACTTGGAGATAAAGGATACCACGATGTTACCGTGGATATTGCCGCTCCGGTAGAGGGAAGAGCCAACAAACAATGGTGGATTGTGTTTACCATTGCCCTTGTGGCATTCCTTTGGGGTCTGGGATGTATCATCTATACCATTTCAACAGGTATCGGGGTTTGGGGTCTAAACCGAACGGTAAACTGGGCCTGGGATATCACCAACTTTGTATGGTGGGTAGGTATTGGTCACGCCGGAACCCTGATTTCGGCCGTATTATTGCTGTTCCGTCAAAAATGGAGAATGGCGATCAACCGTTCTGCGGAAGCCATGACCATCTTCTCGGTAATCCAGGCAGGATTGTTCCCGATCATTCACATGGGTCGTCCATGGTTGGGATACTGGGTTTTGCCCATTCCAAACCAATTTGGGTCGCTTTGGGTGAACTTTAACTCCCCATTATTGTGGGACGTATTTGCAATCTCTACCTACCTTTCCGTTTCCTTGGTATTCTGGTGGACAGGATTGCTTCCAGATTTCGCCATGATTCGCGATAGGGCTATCAAGCCTTTCCAAAAGAAAATTTACAGCCTGTTGAGCTTTGGTTGGACAGGTCGCGCCAAAGATTGGCAGCGTTTTGAGGAAGTTTCCTTGGTATTGGCCGGTTTGGCAACACCTTTGGTACTTTCCGTACACACCATTGTATCCTTTGACTTTGCCACATCGGTAATTCCAGGATGGCACACCACCATCTTCCCGCCTTATTTTGTTGCAGGTGCGATTTTCTCCGGATTTGCGATGGTAAACACCCTTTTGATCATAATGCGAAAGGTGTGTAACCTTGAAGCTTATATTACTGTACAGCATATCGAACTGATGAACATTGTGATCATGATTACAGGTTCCATCGTGGGATGTGCCTATATCACCGAGTTGTTTATCGCTTGGTACTCCGGAGTGGAGTATGAGCAATACGCCTTCTTGAACAGGGCTACCGGACCTTACTGGTGGGCATACTGGGCCATGATGACGTGTAACGTGTTCTCACCGCAGTTTATGTGGTTCAAGAAATTGCGTACCAGTATCATGTTCTCCTTCTTTATTTCCATAGTGGTGAACATTGGAATGTGGTTTGAGCGTTTTGTGATTATTGTGACTTCCTTGCACAGGGATTATCTGCCATCTTCCTGGACCATGTTCTCTCCAACTTTTGTAGACATTGGAATTTTCATTGGTACGATTGGATTCTTCTTTGTACTCTTCCTATTGTACTCAAGAACCTTCCCTGTAATTGCCCAGGCAGAGGTAAAATCCATCCTGAAATCTTCCGGAGAGCGCTTTAAAAATCTTCGTGAAGCAGGAAAACCCCTTTACGAGAAACCGTCAAAAGCAGGTAGCGTTGAAAAAGCGGAAGTGAAAGAGGAGCAAGCCGAAGCAGACCCAGCACAGCTGTCTTCACTTTTGGATGCCATCGGGACCTTTGATGCGGATAAGGATTCTGCCGACGATTTAAAGAAAGTTAAGGGAATAGGTCCCCAAATGGAGGAAACTTTGAACCAGATCGGAATTTTCACCTTTGCCCAAGTGAGCAAGATGACCGAAAAAGAATACAACCTGTTGGATTCCATTACCGGTTCCTTCCCTGGAAGGGCACAGCGCGATGATTGGGCAGGACAGGCTAAAATATTAAACGATAAAAAGTAGTTATGGCTTCAAAAGTTATACAGGCACTTTATAATGACGACGATGTGTTAATGCATGCCGTTAAAAAGGTTAGGGCGGAACACCATCATATTGAAGAGGTATATACCCCTTTCCCAGTGCACGGTTTGGACAAGGCCATGGGACTTGAGGATACCCGTATCGCCATTACATCTTTTATGTATGGATGTTTGGGTCTGGCAGTTGCCATCACCATGATGAACTATATCATGATTGACGATTGGCCTCAGGATATTGGTGGTAAACCTAGCTTTAGCTACATGGCCAACATGCCTGCATTTGTGCCGATCATGTTTGAGATGACCGTGTTCTTTGCAGCTCACTTGATGGTAATTACTTTTTATCTGAGAAGTAGGATGTGGCCGTTTAAAAAAGCCGAAAACCCCGATGTTAGAACTACGGACGACCATTTTTTGATGGAAGTTGGGGTGCATGATAACGAGGATGAGCTAACTGCATTGCTTTGGGGTACCGGAGCCGTGGAAATTAAAGTTACAGAAAAGGATTCTTAAGAATATGAAGCATTTTGGTAAAATAAGTGTTGTTTTGGCCTTGGTACTTTCCTTGGCATCTTGCGCGGACAAGAACAGCCCCAACTATCAGTACATGCCCAACATGTATGAGCCTGTTGGATATGAGACCTATCAAGGTTTTAATGATGGCGAAATAGTCCGTATAGGAATTTTCAAAGGTGTTTCATCTGCTTTGGTTCCGCCAGAAAATACCGTTGCAAGAGGGTATTTGCCCTACAAATTCGAGAACACCTTGGAAGGTAAGGATTTGGCCCGCTTGGAGCCTAGTCCTCTGGATTCTTTGGATAGGGAAGCCAATTTGACCAAAGGAAAGGAATTGTACGATATCTATTGTGCTATTTGCCATGGACCAAAAGGAAAGGGACAAGGTACCTTGGTGAAGCGAGAAAAAATATTGGGTGTGCCCAGCTACGAAGATGTGGCACGAAACATTACAGTGGGAAGTACTTACCACACCATTTACTATGGCCTTAACTCCATGGGATCCTACGCCGCGCAAATGGCGAACGAGGAAGAAATGTGGCAAGTGTCCGAGTACGTGATGAAATTAAAGGAAGACCTAACAAAATAATTGGATAAGTTTACTATGTACACGTTTTCAAACAGACTTAGAATAGGATCTTTCATTGCCATGGCAGTGGGACTGATTTTTTTGGCAATCGGTTTTGTTTCGGCTCCTAGCACTCCAGAAGAAGCAAGAGCAATTGTGGCAGCTTCACATGATGATCATCATGGAGGCGGACATGCCGAAGAAGCTTCCCATGGCGCAGAAGAAGCCCATGGGGCGGAAGCTGCGCACGATGAAGGACACGATGCTTCACATGATTTGCATTTGCTGCATCAACTTCAGAACAGACCATGGTCTGCCCTTTATGTAGCAGCCTTCTTTTTCTTTATGATTTCGTTGGGCGTATTGGCGTTTTATGCCATTCAACGTGCGGCCCAGGCTGGATGGTCGCCCATTCTGTTCAGGATCATGGAAGGTATTACCGCGTATTTAGTGCCCGGTGGAATCATTGTATTTGTGATTTTGGTACTTTCTGTATTGCACATGAACCACATGTTCGTTTGGATGGATGCCGACGTAGTGGCACACGATAAATTATTGCAGGGAAAAGCGGGATATCTAAATCCGACTTTCTTCTTGGTACGTGCCGCAATCTTTTTGGGAGGATGGATCTTCTATAGGGAATATTCAAGAAAATTGTCATTGGCACAAGATGCTTCTGAGGACAACTCCAACTTTGTAAAGAACTTTAGATGGTCTGCCGGATTCTTGGTATTCTATCTTGTTACAGAATCCATGATGTCTTGGGATTGGATCATGAGTGTGGACCCACACTGGTTCAGTACCTTGTTTGGATGGTATGTATTTGCGAGTATGTTCGTTTCCGGAATCACCGTAATTGCGTTGATTTCGATTTATCTGAAGTCCAAAGGATACTTGGAGCAGGTAAATGATAGCCATATACATGATTTGGCGAAATTTATGTTTGCCATAAGCATCTTCTGGACCTACCTATGGTTTGCCCAGTTTATGTTGATCTGGTATGCAAATATCCCTGAAGAGGTAACCTATTTTGTAGCGAGGTTCCAAGATTATAAAGTTCCATTTTTTGGCATGTTGGTCATGAATTTCATCTTCCCATTGTTGGTGTTGATGAACAGCGATTACAAACGCGTAAACTGGTTTGTAGTGATGGCTGGAATCGTGGTGTTGGCCGGACATTATTTGGACGTCTTCAACATGATTATGCCAGCAACCGTTGGGGACCAATGGCACATAGGAATACCTGAAATTGGTGGAATTTTGTTCTTTGGTGGATTGTTCGTTTTCTGGGTGTTCACCGCGCTTACCAAAGCACCTTTACAGCCCAAACGAAATCCATTTTTGGAAGAAAGTAGACAATTTCATTATTAATACGATTAAGTCTTAGAGAGATATACAATGACTGCATTATTAACATTGACTGTTTTAGTACTGGTGGCAATTGCAATCTGGCAAATGGCCAAGATTTTTGAATTGTCCCAGCTAAAAGCGGAAAACACTGGAGTAGCAACGGATAAGGACAACAAGTATAACGGATACTTGATGTTCGGCTTTCTATTCTTTATCTACGGAATAACCATCTTCAGCTTTGTAAAATATTCCAAAGTGCTCTTGCCAGAGGCATCATCCGAGCATGGAGGTGGATACGACCAGTTGATGTGGGTTTCCTTTGCCATCATTTTCTTTGTGCAGACCATAACCCAATTCCTGTTGCACTATTTCGCGTACAAGTATCGCGGTGAAAAAGGGAAAAAAGCCCTCTTCTTCGCAGACAATGACCGCTTGGAGTTTATCTGGACCATTATTCCAGTTATCGTATTGGCCGGATTGATCCTTTGGGGCTTATATACTTGGACCAATATTATGGACATCAATGACGAGGATGATCCCTTGATCGTGGAGCTGTATGCACAACAATTTAATTGGACCGCCAGATATGGAGGGGAGGACAATGTACTTGGTGATGCCAGTGTAAGACTTATTGATATTGACCGGGCCAACGTTTTGGGCTTGGATGAAGCTGATCCAAATAGTGCAGATGACGTTATCGTAAAGGAGCTTCACCTGCCAGTTGGAAGAAAGGTCAACTTTATGATGCGTTCGCAAGATGTACTGCATTCAGCATACATGCCACACTTTAGGGCACAAATGAACTGTGTTCCTGGGATGATCACACAATTCTCATTCACTCCGACCATAACCACGGAAGAAATGAGATTGAATCCGGATGTGGTGGATAAGGTTAAAAGAACAAATGCCATTAGGGCAAAATGGGCTGCTGAAGGGAGACCCAATTCAGAGCCATGGGAATTCGACTATGTGTTGATTTGTAACAAGATTTGTGGTAAGTCCCACTACAATATGCAGATGAAGATTATTGTAGAGACAGAAGAGGAATACAACAAATGGATTGCTGAACAAGCAACCTTCAAAGAAATGATAGCCCCGGCGGAATAATAAAGCCCAGCAAAAAAACTAAAACAAAATTTAAAGAAGATTATGTCAGCTACTGGACACGAACACGGACACGAAGATCACGGACATCATCATAAAGAGACCTTTGTAACCAAATATATCTTTAGTCAAGACCATAAGATGATTGCCAAGCAATATCTTATTACGGGTGTCTTGATTATGGGCTTCATCGGAATTGCAATGTCGTTGTTGTTTAGAATGCAATTGGCATGGCCAGGAGAATCTTTCTCCGTCTTTGAGGCATTCTTGGGCAAATGGGCTCCCGATGGCGTAATGGACGCCGACATTTATCTTGGATTGGTTACCATGCACGGAACCATCATGGTGTTCTTTGTACTAACCGCTGGTCTAAGTGGTACCTTTAGTAACCTGTTGATTCCATTGCAAATTGGGGCACGTGATATGGCTTCGGGCTTCTTGAACATGCTTTCATTTTGGATGTTCTTCTTGTCTGCAGTGATTATGGTAATCTCCCTGTTTGTTGAAGCTGGACCTGCCGCTGCCGGTTGGACCATCTATCCGCCCTTGAGCGCATTGCCAATGGCACAGCCTGGTTCGGGTGCAGGGATGACGCTCTGGTTGGTTTCCATGGCGATATTCATCGCATCATCACTACTAGGTTCCCTAAACTATATTGTAACCGTATTGAACCTTAGAACCAAGGGAATGTCCATGACACGTCTTCCATTGACCATTTGGGCGTTTTTCGTAACCGCGGTAATAGGGGTTATTTCGTTCCCGGTTTTATTGTCAGCAGCGCTTCTGTTGATCATGGATAGAAGTTTTGGTACTTCCTTCTTCCTTTCAGATATCTTTATTCAAGGAGAAGTGTTGCACTATCAAGGTGGATCCCCCGTACTTTTTGAGCACTTGTTCTGGTTCTTGGGTCACCCTGAAGTATATATCGTAATTCTTCCGGCCATGGGTATCGTATCCGAAGTAATGGCCGTAAATGCACGTAAACCTATTTTTGGATATCGGGCGATGATTGCCTCCATTTTGGCAATTGCCTTCCTATCCACCATTGTATGGGGTCACCACATGTTCATCTCCGGGATGAATCCGTTCTTGGGCTCCGTATTTACGTTTACCACCTTATTGATCGCAATCCCATCCGCAGTAAAAGCTTTTAACTGGATTACCACCTTATGGAAAGGCAATCTCCAGCTCAACCCCGGAATGCTCTTCTCCATAGGTATGGTATCAACCTTTATAACAGGTGGTCTTACCGGAATTATTTTGGGAGATAGTACCTTGGACATTAATGTACACGACACCTATTTTGTTGTGGCCCACTTCCACTTGGTAATGGGTATTTCTGCCCTTTACGGATTGTTTGCTGGGGTATATCACTGGTTCCCTAAAATGTTCCAGGGTAGAATGATGAACAAAAACTTGGGTTATGTCCATTTCTGGATTACCGCTATAGGATCTTATGGAATTTTCTTCCCCATGCACTTTGTGGGAATGGCAGGGGTACCCCGTAGGTACTACGAAAATACAGCCTTCCCCATGTTTGATGATTTGACCAATGTCCAGGTGTTGATGACGGTTTTCGCCCTCATCACGGCAGCGGCCCAGTTGGTATTTGCCTTCAACTTTATCCAAAGTATATTCTACGGTAAAAAAGGATCCTTGAATCCTTGGAATGCCACTACTTTGGAATGGACCGCACCTCAAAAGCACATCCACGGAAACTGGCCAGGGGCTATTCCACATGTACACCGTTGGGCGTATGATTACAGCAAGACCTATGAGAATGGGGAATACATCTTGCCAGGACAGGATTTTGTGCCGCAGACGGTGCCGCTACAAGATAATGAGGAAGAACTCAACCATTAAGGTGTTCAAAGAAAAAAAGAAGCCCATCTCTAACGGATGGGTTTTTTGTTTGTGGAGTTTGGTACAGCAATTGTTATCGCTAATTGTAATATCTTTAATAACCCATAAAAGCGAATTCTTTTGAAAAATCTTGCAATACTCCTCTTGCTGCTTTGCCAAGTAACCTTATGGGGGCAGCGAAAACCTAAAATTAAGGGCAGTAGGATCGTTACGGAGGTCAATGGGGAGCTTCCCATGTTCAATGCGGTACAGTTAAATGACGATTTGGATATCGTTCTTAAAAAATCCTTTGGTCCAGGCTATGAAATTATCGCAGATGATAATTTGATTGACATTCTTAAGTTCAAGGTGGTGGATGGTACCTTGATCATAAGTTCTTTCTACGATGTGACCGCCAAAAAACAAATGGATATCACCGTTAACTATACGGAGCTTCGAGCGATTACCGCCAAGGAAGGCAGAATTTCGGCCCCGGACATGATCAGCAGCGATGAACTTTTTGTGGATGCATTTGCCAACACCCGATTGGAAATTCACGCAAGCGCTGCGGTGATGGATATTAATTTGGAAGATAACAGCCGAGCCGATTTTAATGTGGATGTGGATTCCCTCAACATTAGTGTGAACAATAGGGCGGAAGGCTATGTTTACGCTGTGAACGAGGTTAGTTTAATAGACTTGGAACAAAATGGTTCCCTTACCTTTGAAGGGACTTCGGATAGGGTTGAAGCTAATCTGACCGGCAATTCGAGATTAAAGGGCGAAAAGATGGAGGCTGCAACCATTGCGGCAAAACTGGCAAACAGTGCGGTTGCCCGTTTGTACGCCTATCGCGACCTGGAATTGAGCGCCATCGACAATACCCGAATCTATTTATATGGAAATCCAAAGATTACTATTTTGGAATTTTTGAATACGGCACAACTGCTAAAAAAAGAGGAACCTTAAGAAGATGAACGAAAACCTGGATCCGACATCCGACAATTACTCCCAAGAAGAACTGGATATTGAAAGGGCTTTGCGCCCAATCACCTTCGATGATTTCACGGGTCAGGAGCAGGTATTGGAAAACCTAAAGGTTTTTGTGCAAGCGGCAAATCTTAGGGGAGAAGCCTTAGATCATACACTTTTTCATGGCCCTCCTGGATTGGGGAAGACCACCTTGGCGCATATTTTGGCCAATGAGTTGGGTGTGGGCATAAAAGTGACTTCTGGTCCAGTGTTGGACAAACCAGGTGACTTGGCCGGTCTGTTAACCAATCTTGAAGAACGTGATGTACTCTTTATAGACGAGATTCATCGGTTGAGCCCCATTGTGGAGGAATATCTGTATTCGGCCATGGAGGACTATAAGATTGATATCATGATCGAAACTGGGCCCAATGCCCGGACTGTCCAAATCAACTTAAGCCCATTTACCTTGGTGGGTGCTACTACCCGTTCGGGCCTTTTAACAGCTCCCATGCGAGCCCGTTTTGGCATCCAAAGTCGTTTGCAGTATTACCATACCGAATTACTCTCGACCATTGTGCAGCGCAGTGCGGATATTTTAAAAGTGCCAATTACTAACGAAGCCGCCATCGAAATTGCTGGCCGTAGTCGCGGCACCCCGAGAATTTGCAATGCCCTGCTTCGAAGGGTTCGGGATTTTGCCCAAATCAAGGGCAATGGAAACATCGATATGGAAATTTCCAAGTTTGGGTTGAAAGCATTGAATGTTGATGCCCATGGTTTAGATGAAATGGACAATAAGATCCTATCCACCATTATCGACAAATTTAAGGGCGGACCTGTTGGTATTACCACACTAGCCACGGCAGTCTCCGAAAGCGCTGAAACCATTGAAGAAGTGTATGAACCTTTCTTGATCCAACAAGGGTTTATAATGCGGACCCCAAGGGGGCGTGAAGTCACCGAACTGGCCTATAAACACCTCGGCAAGATTAAAGGAGGTCCCCAAGGGGAGCTTTTTTAACGTGCTGCCTGACCCATTTATCATATTTTTTGATTGATTTTTTATATTTTAAGTAGGTAAAGAGTACTTTCTTTAAGTAACCATTCCCGTCACTGAATCAATTTTGCGATTGGGATTTCAATCTTCACTTCAGGATGCCAATTTTTATGGACAGACATATTGTACCGGGTATTGAAGCCAAGCATGCGGCTCAGGCACATCGTGAGGATTTAAGAATTCAGGATGAATATGGTTGTCGGTGCATGACCTATTGGGTGGATGAGGATCGGGGAAGTGCCTTTTGCCTGATTGACGCTCCGGACATAGAATCCGTAAAACAAATGCATGACCGTGCCCATGGTCTCATACCCCATGATATTATTCAGGTCAACAGCAATGTGGTGGAGGCCTTCTTGGGAAGAATTAGCGATCCGGAAGCTTATAAGGACTTGGCGGACCCAGACTTAAAGATTTTTAACGACCCCGCTTTTCGCATCATTATGGTTGCAAAAACCCGTGATATCCAACTTTTAAAGCATGGGATTGGTCTTGAGAAGTCAAAAAAACTGATTTCCCTCTACCATGAAGTCATGCGTCAAGAGCTATTGAACTTTGAGGGAAGACAGGTAGAGACGGAGGATTTTGGATTTGTGGCCTCGTTTGTGTCGGTTACCCAAGCTGTGAACTGTGCCGTAAGCGTTCAGGAAAAACTCCATTTTGCCGCTGAGCTTTTGGAATTACGTATCGGACTTAATGCAGGAATGCCTGTTGATAAGAGCAAGGATTTATTTGGAGACACCGTAAAAATGGCAGATTACTTATGTTGGATGGGCAGCGGGAACCAGATAGTCTTGGCTTCGATAATTAAGGAGATATACAAGGGGGATGCAAAATCCCAATATGCAAGCACGCTGTTTAAATGGTTAAAACCTGTAGATGAAAACATACTTCAAATGCTAATGGATACACTTTCAGGACATTTCCAAAATGCCAAATGGAGCGTAAATGATTTCTGTATCAAAATGTCCATGAGCAAATCCAAACTTTATCGGAAGAGTACGGAATTGCTGGGTATGTCTCCCAACGAACTTTTAAGGGAATATCGATTGGTAAACGCTTTGGTGTTGCTCCGGACCAATCGCAATATTGCAGAAACGGCCTTCGATTCAGGATTTAGCAGCCCTTCCTATTTTATCAAGTGTTTTCAAGAACGATTCAATACCTCACCCTTAAATTACCAGAAGGCGCTGTTCTGAAACAAATGTGCTATTTTTTGGTGCATTCCTTAAATCTTTGTAGCATGATCTAGGATAGATTTGAAGTATTAATCTTTAAATCATAGTATCATGAAAAAATTGTGTTTACCCAGTATCACATTTCTTATTATTTTCTTTGTTTCCAATGCCGCTATGGCCCAACAGGAGAAGGCTCCTGCCTTGGAGCAAACCCATCACATGAAAACCTTTGTAATTGAAAGGGAGATACCCAATGCTGGGCAATTGACCCAGGAACAATTGCAGGGCATTTCCCAAAAATCATGTTCAGTATTGAAAGAAATGGGTCCAAAAATCGAATGGTTACATAGTTATGTCACCAATGACAAGGTTTACTGTCTGTACAAAGCAGCAGACATTAAACTAATACAAGAACATGCTTCAAAAGGAGGGTTTCCGGTTAACTCCGTTCAAGAATTGGCTACCGTCATAAATCCTTCCACGGCGAACCAAGATTAACCCTGGGACTACCCAAATTTACGCTGTCTTATTGGATGGCGTAGATTGTAGTCCATTTCTGTAATTATCTGATTATCAATTATTTTTGTACCTTTCAGCTAATCCCCATTTTATGGTACTGGTATTTATACGGTTTATTTTACCAATTATAAACCCTTATGGACCATTGGTATAATTCCACACTAAATATCAGAAGGTAAATTGCACTTTTGCGGTGTCCCCCCTTTGGTAAAAAGGACAATTTTTCATTATTAATCCGTCACGGCAGTACTTCCCCCTAAATGCTTAATAGGATAAATTAGGTATGGGAAGAATTAAAGGGATAGGGACAAACTCCTCCTCAAAACAATCTTTGGATACACTTCGCGAAATGCGAAGACTTTGCAAACAGCTTGGACTTTCCTTGCTTGGTATTTTGCTCATCTGCGCCACGGTTGTGGTCATGGCACTCGATGCCCAAAAGGGTGTTGTCGCTCCTGATGACATCTATTTTATGAGTTATGATGTTCAGCGGCTTGATACAAAAGCCGGCAACCAGCAAATAAAATTGGGCTATGACATCTTCGTCAATTCCCCAAAATACATCGGTCCAGTACAATCCGACAGTACCAAACAATATGCAGGCAATAACCTGGCATGCGCCAATTGCCACCTCGATGCCGGAACAAAACCGTTTGCAGCCCCCCTTATAGGAGTTATTAAAAGATTCCCGCAGTATAGGGGCCGGGAAGACAAAATGGGCACCATAGAAGAACGAATCAACGGCTGCATGGAACGCAGTATGAATGGACATGTGATGCCGGAAGATAGCGAGGAGATGCGTGCTATGATCGCTTACCTCGAATGGCTCGGACGGTATACACCTTCCAATGGTAAAATTGGCGGACAGGGCTTTCTAAAAATCGAAATTCCGGATAGGGCGGTGGATTTGCAACACGGAAAACAAGTGTTCCAGCTGCATTGTGTCCTCTGCCATGGCGAGGATGGACAGGGCCAGAAACAATTGGATGGAAGTCGGTATACGTACCCGCCACTTTGGGGCCAAGACTCCTATAACAACGGAGCGGGCATGACGCGTGTTATCACGGCAGCCAATTTTATCAAGGGCAATATGCCTTTTGGTACCACTTACGATAATCCGGTACTTACCGACGAGGAAGCCTATGATGTTGCCGGTTACATCAACCAAAAATTGAGACCGACCAAACCCAATCGCGAGGTGGATTTTCCAAACCTTGCCAAAAAACCGGTATCGACCCCCTACGGACCCTATGCGGATCCCTTTTCAATGGAACAGCACCAGAAGGGACCTTTTCAACCTATTATGGAATACTACAAAAAAGAGTTTAACCTTAATAAATCAAAATAAACAACAATGGAAACTAAAAATTCAACAACACGAAGAAAATTTATGGGCGCCCTGATGCTGGGGGCAACTGCCAGTACTTTGCCCATTCTAACCAATCCCGCCTATGCCGCAATGACGGATTTTACAGAGGGTGAAATGGGCGACGCCGAAGCTTGGTTCGACAAGATCAAGGGGTCACACCGGATTGTTTACGATGGGTCGTATCCCCATAAGGGATTTCCCATTATTTGGAACTGGGCCTTTTACCATTCCAACAACGAAACGGGCTCAGCAGATGATGATATCACTGCGATGACCGTACTGCGCCATGATGCAATCCCGATTGCGCTACATGACGACTTGTGGAAAAAGTACAACTTGGGCGAAATGTTCCATGTGAAGAAAGCAGATGGCACAGTATATAACCGAAATCCTTGGTACGAACCCCAAGAAGGGGATTTTCCGTTACCGGTAATCCAAGGAATAAAAGATATGATTGGTAGGGGAGCAATGTTCTGCGTATGCAACTTGGCCATATCTGTGTATAGCAATTTTGCGGCACAGGCCATGGGATTGGATCCCAAAGCAACATACGACGAATGGGTAGCCGCGGTGTTACCGGATATTAAAATAGTTCCTTCAGGGGTGTGGGCTTTGGGCCGTGCCCAGCAAAAAGGATGTGGGTACATATTCGCAGGAGAATAAAAGAAAAGCATCATGAAAAAAGTAATTATAGCAGCTTTGGCCCTGTGTTTGTCCATTGCGGTTCAGGCGCAGGAAGAGCCCATCAAAATAGTTTTTGATGTGACCAGCGAAAACCCTGAGGTCCATAAATCGGCAGCCCGCCACCTCAAATTGATGTCGGAGTCTTACCCAGATTCGGAATTTGAAATGGTAATATATAGCGGAGCCTACAAGATGGTGGACAAGAATACTTCGGTTGCAAGGGAGACCTTGGAAGAGGTGGTAAAAAAGGACAATGTATCCGTGGTGGTCTGCTCCTTCACCCTAAAACGGCAAGAAAAGACCGTCGAGGACCTTATTCCTGGAATCACGACCGTTCCCGATGGTATTTATGAAATTGTAATGAGACAAAAACAAGGGTGGGGTTATATCAAGGAGGTGAAATAGGACCCACGAGCAGTTTCAATTAAAAAAGACCAGGGCCTTGTGTCCTGGTTTTTATTTTGAATGATAGCCCTTAAGTATCATTTCCATACCCCATTGTAAAGCGGCCCGGGTCTGGGCATCGTTAAGGCCGCATACATCCTTGCTGGCAATAACCGATTCAATTCCCATAAACAAAACACAAATACTAATGAATTTTTCTTTCTGCTTTACATCCAGTTTGGGCTCTTTTTGGGCAAATATCTTACGTAAAACGGCTTCCCGGTTTTGACCCCGTTTCAATTTTGGGTCAGTTAAGGTAAGTACGGAACCCAAAAATTTTCGGGATGTATTTTCATTGTCAAGAATAAATTGCAAATACGCCTTTTGAATCCCCAAAATAGCCTCATCGAAGCTTTTGTCCTTAAATCTTTCCAGCAAAATGTCGGTATTGGGAACGTTGAGTTGCAGGACCAACTCCATGGAAAGGGAATCAATGCTGGAATAATATCGGTATATCGTTGCACGAGATATTTGGGCTTTTTCGGCCACATTGTCCATGGTAATGGAAGTCCCTTCCTGTATCAATTGGTTGGCGGCATTCAAAATTCGATTTCGGGTCTCTTGCTTTTGTTTGTGCCTTCCGGTTTGCAAATGATCATTCATGAGACAAATGTCTAATAAAATTTTGATATCAAAAAATTAATCCCTACTATTGTGAGACAAAAATCTCATAAAATGAAAAAATCAGCCAAATGGGTGTTGGGGCATAAGGTGTCTCTACATCCTACTTCTGGGAACTATGATCTTGTGTTTTGTGAAACTCCTCCCGGGGCACAAGGACCACCGCCCCATATTCATTCAAACTATGAGGAATCTTTTTTGATTGTGGAAGGGCAAATGGAGTTTATGGTGGACGGTACAATTATTACGCGTTCCGCCGGAGAATCGATTGACGTTCCCGCGGGAACCTTGCATACCTTCAATAACAAGACGGACAAAGCTTGTTCGTGGATCAACATCCATAGCCCGAAGGGATTCGCCCAATTTTTTGAAACTTTTGGCGTTCCAGAAAACGAGGAACATGCGATTAAAAAATCCGTGCAGCCGGAAGTAATCCAAAAAGTACTCCAGACCGCAGCCAATTTTGACATGCTAATTCCCGCACCCGCCAAGGAATGATATAAAGCGTTTTGTATCTTGGTGTTTTGTTGCAAAGTACCAAGCACCCGCTTTTGAATTCCAAGCAATCATACACGGAATTGATCAAGACCGAAGCCAAGCGCCTCGGTTTTTTATCTTGTGGCATTTCCAAAGCCGACTTTTTGGAAGAAGAGGCCCCCAGATTGGAAAAATGGCTCAATCAGGGGATGCATGGGGAAATGGGCTATATGGAAAACCATTTCGACAAACGGTTGGATCCCACAAAACTGGTAGAAGGCTCCAAATCGGTTATCTCCCTTTTGTTGAATTATTATCCCGCGGAAACTCAGAATCCGGAGGCTCCCAAAATCTCAAAATATGCCTATGGCATGGATTATCACTTTGTGATAAAGGATAAGCTCAAAGCCTTGTTGCATTTTATCCAAGAAGAAATTGGGGATGTCCATGGCCGCGCCTTTGTGGATTCGGCCCCGGTTTTGGATAAGGCCTGGGCCGCCAAGAGTGGTTTGGGATGGATTGGAAAGCATAGCAATCTTTTGACCCAGCAAGTTGGCTCCTTCTATTTTATTGCCGAATTGATTTTGGACTTGGAACTGGAGTACGATGCCCCTACCACAGACCATTGCGGATCCTGTACGGCCTGTATTGATGCCTGCCCCACGGAAGCCATTGTGGAACCCTATGTGGTGGATGGCAGCAAGTGCATTTCCTATTTTACCATAGAGCTTAAAAATGAGATACCCACGGATTTCAAGGGCAAGTTTGATGAGTGGATGTTTGGCTGTGATGTATGTCAGGATGTATGTCCTTGGAACCGCTTTTCCAAGCCCCATCAAGAGCCTTTGTTCAACCCACATCCCGATTTGTTGTCCATGACCAAAAAGGATTGGGAGGAAATTACCGAGGAGGTTTTTAGGGAAGTATTCAGAAAATCGGCGGTAAAACGCACTAAGTTTCAGGGTCTTCAGCGCAACATTGAGTTTTTGAAATAGGGAATTCCAAAATTTCAAACGTTTTCGTTCCTAAATTTTCAATTTTACCCTCGCTATTTTGCCAATCAACTATGGAAAGTGCTATATTCATGGAATTGAACAAGCAGGTAAACACCTATTGAAATAAATCTTTTCAGGTATGGGCACGATTACAAAACCCCGATTGAGTTTTTGGCAGATATGGAATATGAATGTTGGATTTCTAGGGATCCAATATAGTTTTGGTCTTCAACAAACGGCAATCAATCCCATTTTCCTTTTTTTGGGTGCTGCGGAGGAAATGTTGCCCATTCTTAATATTGCAGGTCCAGTAACTGGTTTGATTGTGCAACCGATAATAGGTGCAATTTCCGATAAAACCTGGTCTCCGAGATGGGGTAGAAGAAAGCCCTTTTTTCTCATTGGGGCAATAATGGGTAGTTTGTGTCTGTTTGCCTTCCCATTAAGTCCTGCACTATGGTTTGCTGTTGGTTTGCTCTGGATTCTGGATGTGGGCAATAATATGGCCATGGAACCCTACCGTGCATTTGTTGGGGATAAATTGCCCGATAGCCAATTGAGCATTGGGTACCAGATGCAGAGTTTGTTTGTTGGCGCGGGGATTTTACTGGCAAATGCCTCCATTTTTGTATTTCAATCTTGGTTTGGAGGAGGAGAAGAAACTTCAGGGTCTATTCCTACTTGGTTGTATTATTCGTTTTTTATTGGTTCTTTTCTATCCATTGCTACCATCTTATGGTCTGTTTTAAAAACCCCGGAAATACCTCCCTCAGAAGAAGAGTTAAACGAAATAAACCGGCATAAGGGGCTTCCATTTATTGAACGGTTCAAAATGCCATTTAAGGAAATTAGTGAGGCCGTGAAGGATATGCCGAAATTTATGTGGCGACTTTCCGCAGTATACCTTTTTCAATGGTATGCCCTATTTGTTTATTGGCAATTTATAACACCATTGTTCAGGGCCACCATGGGCTACGATACTTCCCAGGCGGCAGCACAGGCGGCTAAAATGAGTACAACTTATAATGTTGTGACAGCAGTGGTGGCACTTATTTTGGTCCCTTTGACCGTAAAATATGGGGGCAAGAAAATTTATGCCATCAGTTTAGTGGGAACCGGACTAGCGCTTTTTGCCATTCCAAATATAACAGACCCAGTCACGGTACTCTTCCCAATGATACTGTTTGGAATTGGATGGGCGGCCATGATGGGGATTCCCTATAGCATGGTTTCCAAAATAGTTCCACAGGAACGAAGAGGGGTTTATATGGGCATACTGAACATGATGATCGTAATCCCAATGGGAATACAGACCTTGAGCTTTGGCCCCATTTTTAAAAATTTATTGGGCGCAAATTCAGTGAACGCCATGCTATTTGCTGGAACTTGTTTCATAATTGCAGCCATATTGGCAATGCGTCTCAACGTCAAGAAGGACTAAGTTTTTTCAAGAAACCGCTGCCGCAATTCACCCACAGGGAAAAGGAGGCCTATTTTATATAGGTTTTCTGATGGAATGCCATAAATTTACCCCTTCAAACTTTAGGTATGAGCAAAAAAAAACACAGGAGGGAAGCTCTATTATATCACGCTAAGCCCCAACCCGGAAAAATTAAGGTTGTTCCCACAAAACCTTATGCCACACAACGCGATTTGGCCTTGGCCTATTCCCCAGGTGTGGCCGAACCCTGTTTGGAAATTGAAAAGAACAAGGATGACGTTTACCGCTACACGGCTAAAGGCAATATTGTTGCGGTAATTTCCAATGGAACAGCGGTTTTGGGATTGGGAAATATTGGCCCGGAGGCTTCCAAGCCTGTAATGGAGGGAAAAAGTCTACTCTTTAAGATTTTTGCTGATATCGACGGTATCGATATTGAATTGGATACGGAGGATGTAGAGAAGTTTATCGAAACCGTAAAGACCATAGCGCCCACTTTTGGGGGTATCAACTTGGAGGATATCAAAGCTCCGGAGGCCTTTGAAATAGAAAGGCGCCTAAAGGAGGAATTGGATATCCCAGTGATGCATGATGACCAACATGGCACTGCTATTATTTCTGCGGCCGCTTTGTTGAATGCCCTGGAAATCACCCACAAAAAAATTGACGAGGTAAAGATCGTAGTTAGCGGGGCCGGTGCTGCCGCTGTATCTTGTACCCGCTTGTATAAGGCCTTTGGTGCTAGTGCGGAAAACATTGTGATGTTGGATAGCAAAGGGGTTATCCGTAAGGACAGGGAAAACCTGTCCCAGGAAAAGATGGAATTTGCCACAGCCAGAAAAATTGACACGCTGGAAGAGGCCATGAAGGACGCAGATGTCTTTATTGGATTGTCCATCGCCAATATCCTTAGCGCCGAAATGTTGAGCTCTATGGCGAAAGACCCCATTGTTTTTGCAATGGCAAATCCCGATCCTGAGATAGAGTATGGTCTTGCCTGTAGCACAAGAAAAGACATTATTATGGCCACTGGGCGTTCGGACCATCCCAATCAGGTGAACAATGTTCTTGGGTTCCCGTTTATATTTCGAGGGGCATTGGATGTAAGGGCGACTAAGATAAATGAAGAGATGAAAATGGCAGCGGTTCGTGCCTTGGCCGATTTAACACGTGAACCGGTTCCTGAGCAGGTGAACATTGCCTACGATACAACACGCCTGGCCTTTGGGAAGGATTACATTATTCCCAAACCCTTTGACCCCAGATTGATCACCAAGATTCCACCAGCGGTTGCCAAGGCGGCAATGGAAAGTGGCGTTGCCAAGGCCCCAATCCAGGATTGGAAAAAATACGAGGAGGAACTTTACCAACGTTCCGGCAACGATAACAAGGCAGTGCGATTGATGCACAACCGGGCACGGGTTAACCCAAAACGCATTGTTTTTGCGGAAGCCGAACTTTTGGATGTGATGAAGGCCGCTCAGATCGTTCATGAGGAAGGTATTGCCATTCCGATTTTGCTAGGGAATAGGGAGATCATCGAAGGATTAAAAAAAGAATTGGATTTTGATGCAGAAGTTGAGATCATCGATCCAAGGTCTGATGAGTCCAAGGAAATAAGAACGCGCTATGCCATGAAGCTCTGGGAATCCAGAAAGCGAAAAGGCGAGACCCAATATAGTGCCCGTATCAATATGGGCAAGCGAAACTATTTTGGGGCCATGATGCTCTTGGAAGGTGATGCCGATGGGATGATATCCGGGTATTCCAGGGCCTATCCCAAGGTCTTAAAACCTGTGTTTGAAGTATTGGGACGCGCTAAAGGAGTGAAAAATGCTTCGACGGTCAATATCATGATCACCGACCGGGGCCCTTTATTTTTGGCGGATACCTCCATCAATGTGGATCCCAATGCCGAGGAATTGGCAGAAATAGCGCTAATGACTGCGAATGTGGCCAGTACATTTGGTTTCAATCCGGTGACCGCTTTGTTGTCTTATGCCAACTATGGTTCATCCAGCCACCCCAATGCCCAAAAAGTGAGGGAGGCCGTTCGAATTTTGCATGAAAACAATCCTGACTTAGTGGTTGATGGCGAGATTCAGACCGATTTTGCCCTTGATCAGGAATTGTGCCATAACAATTTCCCATTTTCCAAATTGGCCGGGAAAAAGGTAAATACGCTTATTTTTCCAAACCTCGATTCAGCAAACATTACGTACAAGCTTTTAAAGGGACTTCATAATGCGGAATCCATTGGCCCGATCATGGTAGGTTTGCGAAGGGCAGCGCATATTTTGCAGCTGGGAGCCAGCGTTGATGAGATGGTGAATATGGCCGCTGTTGCCGTAATTGATGCCCAAGAGCGTGAAAAACGAAAAAAGGCCCATATGCATTCGGAAGAATAAAATGCCTAAATTCCCAAAGCCAAACTCTAAAGGTCGAATAATCCAATAATCCAACTATTTAGGAATGATTACCCATTTATCCGGAAAACTGGTCGAAAAAAATCCAACTTATGTTATTGTTGAATGCAACGGGGTAGGTTATTTTTTGAATATTTCCCTTCATACGTTTTCACTGATAAAGGATGAAGAAAGCATTCGACTTTTTACCCATTTGCAGGTCAAAGAGGACTCCCATACCCTTTTTGGATTTGTGGAAAAAGCGGAGCGCGAAATATTTCGTCTTTTGATATCTGTTTCCGGTATTGGGGCAAGCACTGCACGGACGATGTTGTCCTCTCTTTCCCCTACCCAAGTTCGGGATGCCATAGCCAATGGAGATGTCCCTTCCATACAGGCAATCAAGGGGATAGGGGCCAAAACTGCCCAACGGGTTATTTTGGATTTAAAAGACAAGATTTTAAAAGTCTACGATATAGGAGAAGTTTCCCTTCAATGGAACAATACTAGCAAAGAAGAAGCGTTATCTGCTTTAGAGGTTCTTGGTTTTGTCAGAAGGCAATCGGAAAAGGTTGTCGACAAGGTACTGGCCGAGGATTCTACGTTAAGCGTTGAGGACATTATTAAACTGGCGCTGAAAAATTTGTAACTAGTTTGAAAAGAGGGGCAAAACCGATGCTTAGATCGAATAGATTTAAGTACTTTTTCTTTTATATATGTTTTCTGATGGCCGCTACCACCATGGGCCAGGAAACTACCGAGCAGGTACAGGACTCCGTTAAAACGGGTGTTGCCCTTGGTAGGCTCATATTGGAAAACCCCAATAGCATTATAGCCAAGTACACTTACGACCCCAACCTGGACCGGTATATCTATACGGAGAGTGTTGGCGATTTTGATATTTCACACCCCATCATCCTCACTCCAGATCAGTATTTCGATTTGGTCCGAAAGGAGCAGATGAAGTCTTACTTTAAGGAAAAAATAGACGCCTTTTCAGGAAAAAAGGAGGGAGCTGAAGAAGCCCGTCGAAATTTGCTTCCGAATTTCTATGTCAACAGCAATTTCTTTGAATCCATATTTGGCGGAAATACAATTGAAGTGATTCCGCAAGGTTCTGTGGCCATGGACCTCGGGATTTTATGGCAGAAGAACGACAATCCCGCACTTTCCCCTAGAAATAGGACCAATCTCTCGTTCGACTTTGATCAGCGGATCAGTTTAAGTCTTTTGGGTAAGGTGGGGGAGCGGCTCCAAGTAACCGCAAACTACGATACGGAAGCTGTATTCGATTTTCAGAACCTGGTAAAACTGGATTATACGCCAACTGAGGACGATATACTTAGAAAAATTGAAGTAGGTAATGTAAACATGCCCCTCAATAGTTCACTGATTACCGGTGCCCAAAGTCTTTTTGGGGTAAAAACACAGCTTCAGTTTGGAAAAACCTCGGTCACCGCCGTGTTCTCCGAACAACGCTCCCAGAACAACACCGTAGTTGCCCAAGGTGGAGGTACACTAAATGAATTTTCGTTGACCGCCTTGGACTATGATGAGGACAAGCACTTTTTCTTGGCCCAGTATTTTAGGGACAACTACGATCGCGCACTCGCCAACTACCCCTTTATAAGAAGTGAAGTACAAATAACCCGTTTGGAAGTCTGGGTAACCAATCGGAACCAACAAACCTTGAACGTAAGGAATGTGGTGGCGATTCAGGATTTGGGAGAGTCGGAAACGGGCCAAAACGGGAATGAAAAAACCAGGATTGGATTGGAAGGTGGCGCCCCCGCAGGCTTTTTTAATCTTTTTGGAAACAATGTGCCCCCACAGAACGGGGCAAACGACTTTGATCCAAACCAAATTGGAACCGGTGCCCTTACCGATGCCATCCGTGATATTGCTACTGTGGAGCAGGGATTCAATGTTCCCGGATATCCAGTAAACCAAGGATTTGATTATGCCATTCTTGAAAATGCAAGAAAGTTGGATCCAGTTAGGGACTATCAATTTGATTCACAATTGGGATATATCTCCCTTAATCAACGGTTGAGCAATGATGAGGTGTTGGGAGTTGCTTTTCAATACACCATTGGCGACCAGGTATACCAAGTTGGGGAATTTGCCAACGGTGGAGTTGATGCGACAACCGTAACCGGAGGTGTAAACCCGATTATCGAGAACAATACCCTTATACTAAAACTACTCAAGAGTAATATCACCAACGTGGAAGATCCCATTTGGGATTTGATGATGAAGAACATTTATGCCACTGGTGCATTTCAGTTGAGCCAAGAAGATTTTAAACTAAATATCCTCTATTCGGACCCTACACCGAGAAACTACATAACCCCTGTAGACCCCAATGCGGGTTGGCCGACAGGCTTGGAGGAACGTATCCTTATTGATGTGTTCAATTTGGACCGTTTGAACATTTATAACGATGTGCAGCCGGGAGGGGATGGTTTCTTCGATTATGTCCCTGGAATTACGGTGGATACCCAGAGTGGGCGAATCATTTTTACCAAGGTCGAACCCTTTGGGCAATTTTTGTTCAACGAATTGGGCGGTGGTACCTATGATGTGGAAAACGACCAAGGATATAACGTAAATCAGCAGCGTTATGTATTTAGGAACATGTACGCCAAGACCAAGGCAGCCTCGCTTCAGGATGCAGAAAAGAATAGGTTCCAAATAAAAGGTCAATATAAATCTGAAGGAAACAATGGGATTCCCATTGGGGCGTTCAATGTGCCTCGAGGTTCGGTACGGGTAACAGCAGGAGGAAGACAGCTTCAGGAGGGCATAGATTATACAGTGAATTACCAAGCAGGTACGGTCCAGATTTTGGACCCGAGCTTGGCAGCCTCCAATACTCCCATCAATATATCTGTGGAAAACAATGCCGTTTTTGGACAGCAGACCAGAAGATTTACCGGGGTAAATGTAGAGCACAAATTCAATGAAAAATTTGTATTGGGAGGTACGGTTCTCAATCTCAATGAGCGACCGCTTACCCAAAAATCCAATTTTGGGGTGGAACCCGTGAACAATACGATTTTCGGCCTAAATGGAAATTTCAGTACCGAGCTTCCGTTCTTGACCCGATTAGCGAACAAGTTACCGAACATTGACACTGATGTGCCTTCCAACCTGTCCTTACGGGGAGAGGTGGCCTTTTTGAAGCCCAATTCACCAAAAAATGCAGATTTTCAGGGGGAAACCACCACCTACTTGGATGATTTTGAAGGCGCGCAAGCTTTAATTGATATACGCTCCAGCTTGGGTTGGACCTTGGCGAGTCCGCCAGTGGAATTTTTGCAGGATAGAACGGATATCGATGTTGGTTACGAAAGGGCCAAAATGGCTTGGTATACCATCGACCCCATATTTTATACCAACCAAAGACCATCTGGAAT
Organism: Flagellimonas myxillae; assembly: GCF_023502235.1. GTDB lineage: Bacteria > Bacteroidota > Bacteroidia > Flavobacteriales > Flavobacteriaceae > Flagellimonas > Flagellimonas myxillae. The sequence continues at coordinate 916,914 of NZ_JAMFLY010000002.1, forward strand.
TTCTGACAATGATATCTCCTTGAACACCACCAGAAGGGTTTTTATCAACGAAATATTTACCGAGACCGACATCGCCCAAGGGCAGACACAGGTGCAAGGTACCTTGGATTTGGTTTATTATCCCAACAACAAGGGGCCTTACAATGCAAACCCCAATTTTGAAACAGAGGCGCCCGGGAATAAATGGGCCGGGATCATGCGTCCGTTGAGCAGTACCAACTTTGAGCAATCGAATGTGGAGTTTGTGCAGTTCTGGGTGCTGGACCCTTATTTTGATGGGGAAACCACGGATGCCAACGTCGGGGAATTGGTAATCAACCTTGGAAATATCTCTGAAGATATCTTGAAGGATGGCCGGAAACAATATGAAAATGGACTGCCGGCAAGCACCAATAATGAAATCCCAAGGACCACTATTTGGGGGCAAGTACCTTCAACGCAATCCTTGGTTTATGCCTTTGATGCGGATGAAAACAATCGAACCTTACAAGATGTGGGGCTGGATGGTCTGAATGATACGGATGAAGTATCAATATACAACGGGCCTAGTGAAGACCCTGCCTTGGACAATTATCAGTATTATCTCAATAGGGATGGAAGTATTTTGGAACGCTATTTTGATTTCAACAATCCAGATGGGAACTCACCCGTGGCGGTAACCAATACCAACCGTGGGTCCACCACACTTCCAGATGTTGAGGATATAGACCGTGACCTTACTATGAACACGGTGAATAGTTATTTCGAATATAGAATCCAGATCAGACCCAATACTACAATCAATGATCAGTACGTGACCGATATTCGCCAAGGATCAACACCGGATCTTCCAAATGGAACCCAGTTAAACCGAAGATGGATCCAGTATAAGATTCCTTTGAATGATATTTGTAATGATTGTAGGATTGGAGGGATTCAGGATTTCCGCTCCATGAGTTTTATGCGGATGTACATGACTGGATTTACGGATGACATTGTACTTCGTTTTGCTACTTTGGATTTGGTCCGCGGGGATTGGAGAACATATACCAACTCTTTGGAATCCAACAATGATGACCCTTCCGATGATGACACGATAATTGATGTGAACACGGTGAACATTGAGGAGAATTTTGGCCGACAGCCCATTCCCTATGTCTTGCCTCCTGGGGTGGTTAGGGAACAATTGAACAATAACAACACCATTATCCGTCAGAACGAGCAATCCTTATCGTTTGTTGTGGAAAACCTACAGCCAGAGGATTCAAGAGGGGTGTTTAAAAACGTGAACATTGATGTTAGGCAGTACGAGCGTATTAAAATGTTCATGCACGCAGAAAAAATCTTGAATGCGGATTACTCTGATGCCGATACCCCCTTAGTTGGTTTCCTTCGGATTGGAACGGACTTTTCGGAAAACTTTTACCAGATAGAACTTCCGCTGCAATTCACACCCTTTAACGTTACATCGGCCGATGAAATTTGGCCAGATGTAAACCAAATTAATATTGCCCTAAGTGATTTGAACAAGGTGAAATCCAGGGGAATAGCGGAACAGACCTTAAATGAAATCAACTACTACGAAATTGTCGATGGTGAAGCAGTTCCTGTGGACGAGTTTGCCACTCATAACCTAGGAACCCTACGAATCGGAATCAAGGGTAATCCTTCCTTGGGTAGTATCCGTGGGATGATGGTCGGTATTAAGAACGTTGATGAATTCCCGGCACGAGGTGAAGTTTGGTTCAACGAACTTCGATTGGCCGGACTCGACAACAATGGGGGCTGGGCAGCGATTGCCGCCTTGGACGCCAACATGGCCGATTTCGCGAATGTTACTGCTACGGGCAGCAAAAGCACCTCAGGTTTTGGTTCAATTGATCAAATGCCCAATGAACGTTCCAGGGAAGATGCTGTTTCTTACGATGTGGTTACGAATGTGAACGTAGGCCAACTGCTTCCCCAAAAATGGGGGGTGCAAATCCCTTTCAACTATGGGATATCCGAAACGCTGATCACCCCGGAGTTTGATCCTGTATATGACGATTTAAAACTGGACGACCGAATCGCAGCAGCCCCAGAAACTTCCACAGATGGAACACCAACAAAAGATGAAATAAGGGAACAGGCCGAGGACTATACCAAAAGGAGAAGTATCAATTTAATTGGGGTTCGCAAGAACCGTGGGCCAGAGGCCAAGGAAAATTTCTTCGATGTGGAGAACTTTACCTTCAATTACTCCTACAACGAAACCAACCATAGGGATTTTGAAGTGGCCGAGCTAAGGGATCAAAATGTGACCACGGGCTTTGTGTACAACCACAATTTTAAGCCTGCCCCACTTGCGCCTTTTGCCAAAAACGATTCCCTGTTGGTCGGCAAATATTGGCAATGGCTCAAAGAGCTCAATTTTAATCTGTTGCCTACTAGTTTATCGGTGAATGCCAATTACAACCGTTCGTTCAACCAGCAGCGCTTTAGGGATGTTTTGGAGCCGGGGGTAGATGCGTTGGCGTTACCGCTTTTGCAACAACGAAATTATCTGTTCAACTGGCAGTACACCTTGAATTACAGTATCAGCAAATCCCTGCGATTGAACCTTACGGGGTCCAACAACAATATTGTCCGTAACTATTTCAATATGGATGATGACCCCGATTCAGGAATTAATGAAACCTTGGATCTATGGGATGGGTTTTTCGATATCGGGGAGCCCAATCGACATCAGCAAAACATGCAGTTGAACTATGATCTGCCGTTCAACAAGTTTCCGTTCCTGAATTTCATCAATGCCCAATACAGCTATACGAGTAATTTTGATTGGCAAAGGGGAGGGGATGCCTTGGCCGAGGTGGCGCAAGAAGCCCTGAATGATCCAAATGCCCAAATCAACACGGTTCAGAATGCCAGTACCCATAATTTGACCGCCAATTTGAGCATGCAACGTTTGTATGACTTTTTGGGCCTAAAGAAACGGGATGGAAAAGTTACGGCTGCCGAGGTCCGTCAACGAAGGGACAAGGCCGGAAATCCCGCTTCTGGGGATACTGACGAAAAACCGCCCAAGAAAACTGGCAAGGGCTTCAATACCTTGGTGGATTTCCTAACCATGGTAAAGCGGGTCAATGTAAATTACGGCAGAAACAGCGGAACGGTGCTTCCGGGATATACCCAATCCATAGGTTTTATTGGTACCACAAGGCCGACTTTGGGCTTTGTTTTTGGAAGCCAGTCCGATATACGGTTCGAAGCGGCCCGAAGAGGTTGGTTAACCAACTTTTCCGAGTTCAATTCCCAATACATGAGGAACACCAACCGTCAACTTAACATTACGGCGACGGCCCAACCCACCCAAGATTTGACCATAGACTTGTCTGCCGATCGTTTGTTGACCACCAGTTCACAAGAAAACTATAGTCCGGATGACTGGATTAATGGAGCATCTGGTTTAGTCAATTCATTAGGGAACTTTAGTATTTCAACCATGATGATTGGAACAATTTTTAACAAGAGCGATGAATTTGATTCCAAGACATTTGAGCAATTTAAAGCAAATCGAATCACCATAGCCAATAGGTTGGTATCCGATAGAAACAAAAACCCAGGAACCCCTGATGCGGATGGTTTTCCACAGCCTTATGGTAAAACCCAACAGGAGGTTTTGCTACCGGCCTTTTTTGCGGCCTATACAGGGCAGGATGCGAACCGGGTAAACCTGGATACCTATCGGGAAATTCCTATTCCCAACTGGAATGTGAAGTACACCGGACTTATGAAGAACCGTTGGTTCAAGAAGAAATTCAAGCGTTTTTCATTGAGTCATGGGTATCGTGCGTCTTATAGCGTCAATTCCATCCAACGAAACTTAGAGAGGGAAAACACTCTTACCGATCCTGAAACTGATGACCTTTTACCAGAAGATATTATTAGCAATGTGGTGCTGAACGATGAGTTCAATCCATTGGTCAGGGTAGATTTTGAAATGAAAAATTCCTTTAGCTTTTTGGCCGAAGTACGGACGGATAGGGTGCTTACCTTGAGCTTCGACAACAATCTGATGACCGAGATCAACGGAAAGGAATATACCTTGGGCTTGGGGTACCGATTCAAGGATGTGAAGTTTGTGACCAACATTGGAGGGGAGCGAACGCGCCTTAAAGGAGATTTGAACCTGAAGGCGGATCTATCCCTACGGGACAACATCACCATCATCCGAAATTTGGATATCGACAACAACCAGATTACTTCCGGTCAAAAATTGGCATCACTAAAATTTACCGCGGATTATGCCCTTAGCAAGAGTTTGAACGCCCTGTTCTTCTACGATCATTCCTTTTCCAAATTTGCGGTTTCCACTGCGTTTCCCCAGACCACCATCAATACCGGATTCACTCTTCGATATAACTTTGGCAACTAAAAAATTATCGTTTGTAACAACGGATAATTTTGTTGCATGGATTTTTTGAAAAGCAATATCTGATCCGTTACATTTGTCACTGGACTAAAACAAATCGACAATGAATGTACCAGCAGAATTAAAGTACACCAAAGATCATGAATGGATTAAAATTGACGGGGATATAGCCACCGTTGGTATTACGGATTTTGCCCAGGGAGAGCTTGGGGATATCGTTTATGTGGAAGTGGAAACCGTTGATGAAACTTTGGATAAGGAAGAAGTTTTTGGAACTGTGGAGGCCGTTAAAACGGTTTCGGATTTGTTTTTGCCCCTAAGTGGGGAGATTGTTGAGTTCAACGAGGCTTTGGAAGATGAGCCGGAAAAAGTGAACTCGGACCCCTATGGTGAAGGTTGGATGATCAAGATCAAGATCAGTGATGCCTCCGAAGTGGACGATTTAATGAGCGATGCCGATTACAAAGCATTGATCGGTGCTTAAACGAAATATTTATACCATACTTTTTATAGGCTGGGTTTTGTTTTTAACAACGCTCAGCTTATTTTCTTTTTCGGACCTGGATACGGGAACAGTGGATATTCCCTATGCGGATAAGATTACCCATTTTACATTTTATCTCATTTTTTCGGTGGGTGGATGTCTTGCCCTGCGGGAACGCACAAAGGGAAATATGGATTTGGGAAAGGCGGTGCAATGGTCGCTTTTTACGGCAATTGCCTATGGTATAATTATTGAGGTTTTACAATACACACTAACGGAAGATAGAATGGCCGAATTGGGGGATGTGATTGCCAATACTTTGGGAGCATTTGCAGGAGTTCTCTTAATTAAATGGTATTTTTCCAAAGAAAGGCCGTTAAAATGGAAATTTTAATTGTTTATTTCATCAATTAATAATTAAATTAGCAAACACTAAATTCAGAACGATGGAACTAAAAAAGAATCCAAAAGCAGATGTAGGAAAAAACAGTTCGCTCTATTTTGTGATAGGGTTGGCCGCTGTTTTGGGGTTGGTTTATGGAGCCATGGAGTGGAAAAAATATGACAAGGCAAACGATTACGACATTGCCTTGAATGTTGAAGATCAGTTGGACGAGGAAGTTCCGATGACCGAGCAGATCAAGACACCACCGCCACCACCGCCACCAGCTGCACCTGAGGTAATCGAGGTTGTAGAGGATGAAGAGGAAGTTGAAGAAACCGTAATCGAGTCCACGGAAACCAGCCAGGAAGAGGAAGTAATGGAAGTGGAAGAGGTAGAGGTTGAGGAAATAGATGAAGATATCTCCGTTCCATTTGCCGTAATTGAAGACGTACCGGTTTTCCCAGGTTGTGAAAAGGCCAGCAATAAAAAGCAGTGTTTCCAGGATATGATGCAGAAGCACATCCGTAAAAACTTCCGTTACCCGGAAATTGCCCAAGAAATGGGAGTACAAGGAAGGGTAAACGTGATTTTTGTGATCCAAAAGGATGGAAGCATCGGAAACATCAGAATGCGTGGACCGGATAAAAACTTGGAGAAAGAAGCGATGCGAATTATCTCAAAGCTTCCTAAAATGACTCCCGGTAAGCAAAGAGGTAGAGCTGTAAAGGTACCTTTCAGTATTCCAATTACCTTTAAGCTTCAGTAAGATAAGATTTACGATTCCTGTCGAGGCAGGAATGAAAAAGCCCTGATGGAAACGTCAGGGCTTTTTTTGTTATTTGACTTGTTAACGCTAACTAGAACAAAATTTAAATTAGCTCTTGTGCCAATGTTGCGATTAAAAAATTATTGATGACTATTTGTCCGAGATTAATATGATTTCAATATCCCAATTGGAAGTTTATAAATATGCCTCACCCGCAACTCCCGTTCTTTATCCGGAGGTTCAATAGTAAACTCCAGTTCTAGGGAATGAGGTTTAACACAGAGATTCCCATGGTTTAAGGGCCGCGGGATTTTTTTCATGCTAGTAGATTTACCTGCCAGCGCTTGTGTGGGGTCAAAAACAAACAGAAAAGGAAATACCAGATTGTCCACAACGTCCATTTGTAGGAGGGATGGATCGTCACATTTTTGAAGGATGAGTTTGGCATTTTGTCTTAGGTGTTTGTCAAGCGGATTGCCATGGTACAGCAAAGTGATTTCCAAAGTTTCAAAGGTCAGTTCTAGGGTAGTGTGGGAGTTGCTTTCCCAAAAGTTTTGGATTTCCTCCAAAATTGAAATAGGTGTCATAGCCAAAGGTGTTGGTTAACTGGGCCATGCTAGGGATTGTATTGCAATGATAATGAATTATTCCATACATGTGCAAAAATGTGTCAAGATTAGTTTTGCTATATCTTGATATTGGTGTATGCAATTCGAAGAAGAGGAACTTGAAAAGGAGGAATTTGAATTCAAAAACAGGCTCGGTGCAAAAATTAAAAGCTACCGATTGAAAGCAGGACTTTCGCAGCATAATCTTGGACTTCAATCCAATATTAGCAGGACTCAAATTAGTCGATTGGAGAATGGTGAGGTCAGCACCACAGTAATTACACTTCTTAGAATAGCAAGAGCTTTAAACCTCAATGAATCACAATTGCTCGATTTGCTGGAGTAAAACTAAAATCAAAAGGACTTGTTGTTACTTTGATTCTACCAGCTAAGTGAACCATTTCAATCTCTTCAGCATAACCCCGTAAACTAAGTTTAATTTTCCCGTTTTGGGAGCAAATGTATTTTGGGTATGCACGTTAATTACACGGAAAGAGACAGGCAAATTATTAAAAAATTAGGTGAGAGGGTCAGACAACTTCGGATTGAAAAAGGATTATCCCAATTTTATCTTGGCATTGATGCAGATGTAAATAAAAATCAAATTGGTAGAATAGAACGCGCAGAACGCAATACCAGTATTGTCACCTTAAGCCGCATTGCAGATGCCCTGGAAATCCCGTTGAGCAGTTTGTTTCTTTTTGACGAATAGGCTTTTTAAGTTCAAGTTCAAGTTCAAGATCAAACTCAAGTTCAAGCTCAAAAACAATTGCCCTTTACCTTTTACACTTTCTCAGTAATCCACTTTAAGTTTAAGTTCAAGTTCAAACTCAAGTTCAAACTCAAGTTCAAGGGAAGGGTCTTTTATCTTGATTCTTGGGTCTTCGGATTTCTGACTTCAGACTTCAGATATCTAATCTCCGACTTCTTATCTCTAGTACCTGGCATCGGACATCTGGCACCATTTATCATTTTCCATTTTCAATTTTCCATTTTCAAACTTCTGTACACCGCCTCCCTCATCCGCTCCGGATTTATATAGGCTTTCCCATGGGTTTCATCGTACTTGGCCAATAACGAGCTGTTGTTTTTTACTTCGTCCAAACTTTTGCCCGCTTCAATTTCTTTTTGGATAATGTTTCGTATGTCTTCCAACATGGCTACAAACCCTTGAAGTTCCTTTTTATTGGAGGGTCTTCCGTGGCCCGGGATAATTTGGGTTTCGTTATCAATCACCATAAGCGCATTTTTACTGGCAGCGATATACCCATCAATGCTTCCCCCGCTGTTGATATCAATATAAGGGTAGCGACCAGCAAAATAAGTGTCGCCCATATGCAGCACGTTTTCGTTGACAAAATAGACTTGGGTATCCCCATCCGTATGGGCATTGTGTACATGCATGAGCATAATGATCTCATCACCTTCGTAAAAAGTCATTCCATCGGCATGGGTGATTTCAGGTAGGCTTTTTTCATAATCGGATTGTGACAATTTCTTGTCGGCCACATTTTTTTGCCCACGTTCTTGCAGTCTTTTGCGCACATTGTCCTGGGCCACAATTGTGGTTTCGTCAGAATTGAAATTTGCATTTCCTCCCGTATGATCACCATGCATATGGGTATTCACCAAAAAAGAAACTGGCTTGTCCGTAAGCTTTCCAATAGTCTTTTTGATTTTATCGCTCAATGGGGCAAACTGATCATCGATCATAAATACCTGATTCGTGCCTACGTAGATACCAATATTACCACCCCGGCCAGTGAGCATATAGGTTTTGGAGGTTAAGGTGTCCACCGAAATAGTGACATCCTCCATTTGGGCATTCAGGAAAGCGGGAAAAACGAAAAGCAAGGACAAAAGAATACGCATAGTGATGGTTTTAAGGGTTGTTACCTATTCTTGGACGTACCGTCCCTTCAAAAATAACACAAAGACCGTCAATAGGTTGGAAAAGAGATAGGCTGGCGTTATCTTTGCCTGCCATTAAAAAATGAGGATGAAATCTGCTGTGGGTTCAGTGAAAAGTACTTCCCTTTCCTTGATATTTACCGATTTTAAGGAAATCACCAAGGCCAAATTGGCCGTAAGCGTGGTATTTTCATCCATTGCTGGATATTTTTTGGGTGCCACCCAGATTGAATTGGTTTCCTTGTTGCTCCTTGCTTTTGGCGGATACTGCATGGTCGGGGCTTCCAACGCCTACAATCAGGTTATCGAAAAGGACTTGGATGCACTCATGAAGCGGACCAAGAACCGGCCCATTCCTTCAGGACGTATGACGGTCGCTACGGCCATGACCATTGCCATTATAATGACGCTGCTCGGGGTAGTGGCACTCTATATTTTAAGTCCCAAAACCGCTATGTTCGGGGCCATTTCCATTTTTTTGTATACCAGTGCCTACACACCTCTTAAGACCAAGACCCCGCTTTCGGTTTTTGTGGGTGCCATACCAGGTGCCATTCCCTTTATGTTGGGATGGGTGGCGGCCACCAACGATTTTGGTATTGAGCCGGGAACCTTGTTCATGATCCAGTTTTTTTGGCAATTTCCCCATTTTTGGGCCTTGGGCTGGATGTTGGACGAAGACTATAAAAAAGGTGGGTTTAAAATGCTGCCCACAGGAAAAAAAGATACAGGCACCGCACTACAGATCATTTTGTACACCATTTGGATGATCGTAATCTCCATTATGCCGGTTTTTGGTTACACAGGAAGATTGCATTTGTCCATTCCAGCAGCGATTTTAGTGCTGTTGGCCGGATTAGTGATGTTGGTGTTCGCTTTTAAATTGTACGAAAAACGGGATAACGTCGCGGCCAGAAGATTAATGTTGGCCAGTGTGACCTACATTTCGTTGATACAGATAATTTTTGTTGCAGATAAGTTTATAGGTTAGGAATATTATGGATTTGACCGAGGTTGATATTGAAGTAAAAAATAGAAGGGCCAAGAAAATGATGCTCTGGTTTGGGATTGTGAGCCTGATTATGGGATTTGCAGGATGGACCAGTGCGTACATTGTAAGTAGCAAGCGGGAGGATTGGATCAGCGATTTGGATCTGCCTCAGGCATTTTTCATCAGTACGACGGTGATCGTGCTGAGTAGTATCACTTATTTTTTGGCTAAGCAGGCGGTGGCGACCAATGCACAGAACAAGGCAACCACCTTTTTGTTGATCACACTGGTTCTGGGGATCACGTTTATTATCCTACAATTTATAGGCTTCTCCCAAATGTTGGACAAGGGTTACTATTTTACAGGACCAACGAGCAACATTAAAATGTCTTATGTGTTTTTAATAGCGGCGGTGCATATTGCGCACTTGCTTGCAGGCATGATTTCCTTGATCGTGGTATTGGTACAGCAGCTGCGTGGTAAATATATGCCCGGTCATATGTTGGGCTTGGAATTGGGTGCAACCTTCTGGCATTTCTTGGATTTCCTTTGGGTATATCTCATACTTTTTATGTATTTCGTGAAATAAATTTTCGTTGAAGCAGTTTTCGTTCAACTTTGTCTTTTTCAATACAGCAAAAGATGTATTTTTGCTAAAGTTTTATTAAAACGACCTTTTTATATGGATACAACGGTAACTACCGGTAGTGAAGAAAGCGTTTGGGGAGGCGGTAATCGTCCACTAAATGCCAGTTACGGAAAAATGATGATGTGGTTTTTCATCGTCTCGGATGCCTTGACCTTCTCTGGATTCTTGGTGTCTTATGGTTTTTCAAGGTTCAAGTTCATCGAAACTTGGCCCATTGCCGATGAGGTGTTTACCCACGTTCCTTTCTTCCATGGTAATTATCCCATGATCTATGTTGCCTTTATGACCTTTATACTGATCATGTCTTCCGTGACCATGGTATTGGCCGTGGATGCTGGACATAAGATGAAAAAGAACCGTGTAATTTGGTACATGTTCGCCACCATTATTGGGGGTGCCATCTTTGTTGGATCACAGGCTTGGGAATGGGCAACTTTTATAAAAGGTGATTTTGGAGCGGTTGAGACCAAAGGAGGAAGAATACTTCAGTTTGTACATGCCGATACCGGTGAAAGGGCTGCTTTGGCAGATTTTGCCCAAACCCTTCCGGAAGATCGCGTAAAACATATAAAAAGTGAAGGGGTTTGGTATATGCAAGAAGGTTATAAAACTTCTTACTCCCTTAACGAGGTGGTGGAAGGATTCAAAGCTTCGCCAAACATCTTAATACGTACCGAGACCATAAACGAAGAAGGGGAAAAAACCGTTTTGGACCGTTCGGGTTCATTGGCCAAGTTGGCGAATGCTACCCAAGTGGTGGAAGGCGCCAACCTTATCCATAATGAATATGGAAGTCGTTTGTTTGCAGATTTCTTCTTTTTCATTACAGGATTCCACGGGTTCCACGTATTTTCCGGGGTGGTGATCAACATCATCATCTTCTTCAACATCATTTTAGGTACCTACGAAAGAAGGGGGCACTACGAAATGGTAGAGAAGGTAGGACTCTACTGGCACTTTGTAGATTTGGTATGGGTATTTGTATTTACATTCTTCTACTTAGTTTAAACTGATTATTCATTTTCGTACAGACGGAAATCCAATAAAATAAAAACGCACATGGCACACGATCATAAACTGGAAATTTTTAGAGGGCTTTGGAAGTTTAAATCGAACGTTCAAAAAATTTGGGGCGTATTGGCCTTTTTGTCCTTGGTAACCGCAATTGAGGTTATCCTGGGTATTTATAAGCCAGCTGTCTTAACCCAAAACTACTTTATTGGGATGAAGCTCCTAAACTGGATATTCATCATCCTTACCTTGGTCAAGGCCTATTATATTGCTTGGGATTTTATGCACCTACGCGATGAAAAAAGTTCTTTGAGACGAGCCATCGTCTGGACTCCGATTTTCTTGATTTGCTACCTGATTTTTATCCTGTTGTTCGAAGCGGATTATATCTATACCGTGTTCAAGGAGGGGTACCTGTCTTGGAATTTCTAGGAAAGGATTAACAGATACAAAAGGCGGTTTCTTGACCGTCTTTTTTTATTTTTGCACTCAGCAAAACTATCATGAAAAAGGGCTTTGTTTTAATCGTACTCTTTGTCTTTCCACTCGTGGCCTATTTGTTTTTTGCTTCAGGGGTAAACAACTTTGGAAGGTTGCCCGTGTTGACCGAAAACGTTTCAAATTTGAATGATTTGGAGGGCAACGTGGATTTGAACGACCGCATCACCATTTTGGGGTTTTTGGGGAACAACATCGACCTAAAAAAGGGAAACGCCTTTAACCTGAACCAAAAGATTTACAAACGGTTCGGGAAGTTCAAGGATTTTCAAATTGTGATGGTCGCCCCATTGGGGTCCGAGGAAAAAGTAGAAACGCTGAAGAAGGAATTGGGCAAGTTGTCCGAAATTGAAAAATGGCATTTTGCCTTTGGGGAAGCTGCCGAGATCAAGTCCATATTCAATAGCCTTCAATCCAATATAAATCTCAATCAGGATTTGGGAACCCCTTACGTGTTCATCATCGATAAAAATCGAAATCTCAGAGGCCGAACGGACGATGAGGATGAAGGAACTAAGTATGGGTTCAACACCATTTCCGTTGCGGAATTGAACAATAAAATGGAGGATGATGTTAAGATCATTCTAGCGGAGTATCGCCTAGCTTTAAAGAAGAACAATGCCGACAGGAGCAACTAAGAAGAAAAAATACAACTACGTTTGGATTTCTGCAGTAATCCTGGTCTTTGGAATTTTTGCGGTCCATGAGATTACCCAAAAACTGAAGGATGGTACCGTGGTGGAAACGGACCGGATGAACATCGGAGAAGCAAAAACCAAACTTGGATTTGTCGTGGGCAACGGACAAAAAAGAAAGGTTCCTCCCTTTTCATTTATAGACCAGGACAGTCTTACGGTTAGCAATGAAGATTATTTAGGAAAGGTGTATTTGGTGGAATTTTTCTTTACCACTTGCCCCACCATCTGCCCAGTAATGACCAAGAATCTGGTGGAGCTACAAAAAACGTTTAAAGATCATCCCGATTTTGGCGTGGCTTCCTTTACCATCAACCCAAGGTATGATACCCCGCCCGTACTGAAGCAGTATGCGGAGCGTTATGGGGCATCCGACCCAGATTGGCATTTTTTGACAGGAGATCGGGATGCCATTTATGCTTTGGCCCAAGAAGGGTTCTATATTTTGGCCAATGAGGTTGAAGATGCCCCAGGAGGTTTTGAGCATTCTGGAATGTTTGCCTTGGTGGACCGGGAAGGATATATCCGCTCTAGGGTTGACGAGTTTGGGAATCCCTTGATCTACTATCGGGGAACCATCACCGAAGAACAAGGGGTAAACAAAGATGGGGAGGCACAGCAGATTACCATGCTCAAAGAAGATATTAAAAAACTATTGCTGGAAAAATAATGGAACAGACCGCGGTAAACGAAAAACGATTTAAACGATGGATTACAATTATCTCCATTACTATTCCGGCTGTAGTGTTCCTACTGTTTGGGTATAAGATTCCCAATGCCAAGCCCCTTTCCTTTTTGCCACCCATATATGCATCCATTAATGGGTTGACCGCAATATTGTTGGTTTGGGCGGTCGTGGCCATTAAAAATGGCAAACGGGGAACGCATCAAAAGTTAATGACGAGCTGCATGGTCTTGTCCGCCCTATTCTTGGTAATGTATGTGGCCTACCATATGACTTCCGATAGTACCAAATTTGGTGGGGAAGGCGCCATTCAATATCTCTACTTTTTCGTCCTTATTACGCATATAGCACTGTCTATTGCGGTGATTCCGCTGGTACTGATTACTTATTCCAAAGGGTATCTCGGACAATTTCAGCAGCATAGAAAATGGGCCAAATTTACATTTCCGGTATGGCTCTATGTTGCCGTGACCGGGGTGGTGGTTTATCTTATGATTTCGCCCTATTATGCGCATTAAATTCATTACATCCGGCCTTTCTTCTCAAAGAAGGAGAGTTCCAATTTTTAAATGGGGTCCAAAAGGGGTGTATCTGGTTCTTTTGGTTTTCTTTCTATTTCCCTCAATTACCGATGCCCAATGTGCCATGTGCAGGGCGGTTGTGGAGAGCGATGTGGATGGAAGTACTGCCGAAGGAATCAACAATGGGATTGTTTATCTTATGGCCATTCCCTATGTCTTGGTCGGTGTACTTTTCTATTTTGTCTATAAAAAGCTCAGGAGTTAGCCTTCTTTTCTTTTAAAACTTCAGGATTTTTGGGTTTAAATAGGGCTGTTAAGACTTTGAATCAGTCATTTAACAAAAATTTTCAACTATTCTTGTAACAATTTAACAACTTGTAAGTCCTATTACAAGAGTTACAATCCCAGATAGCTAAGATTAACCAATCATGATAGAAATAAAAGATCTTCACAAGTCTTATAGAATGGGGAGTAATTCCCTTCACGTATTAAAGGGAATCAATTTTAAGGCAGAGGACGGGGAACTGGTCGCCATAATGGGCTCATCAGGTTCCGGTAAGTCCACTTTGCTTAACATCCTTGGAATGCTCGATGTGGCAGATTCAGGGGAATACACCCTGGACGATGTCCCGATCAAGGACCTAAGCGAAACCAAAGCTGCCCAATACAGGAATAAGTTCCTGGGGTTCATCTTCCAATCCTTTAACCTTATTAATTATAAATCAGCCTTGGAAAATGTAGCGCTTCCGCTTTACTATCAAAAAGTAGGAAGAAAAGAGCGCCAAGAAAAAGCATTGAGCTATTTGGAAAAGGTGGGACTCAAGGAATGGGCAACCCATTTGCCCAGTGAGCTATCCGGAGGGCAAAAACAGCGTGTGGCCATAGCCAGGGCCATGGCGGCGGAACCCAAGGTACTATTGGCCGATGAGCCTACCGGAGCCTTGGATAGTACTACGTCTTACGAGGTTATGGACCTGATCCAAAAAATCAACGATGAGGGCAACACCATTTTGGTGGTTACCCACGAAGAAGATATTGCGCACATGTGCAAACGGATCGTGCACCTTAAGGACGGTGTAATCGTGGAGGACAAAAAAATAGAACAAGTAAGGGCACAACAATATGTTTGATAGGGACATTTGGCAAGAAATTTTCCATACCCTCAAGAACAACAAACTTCGAACGTTCTTGACAGGATTTTCCGTGGGTTGGGCCATCTTTATTTTGGTAATGCTGCTCGCTTCGGTAAACGGGATGCAAAATGGATTCACCAGTCAGTTCAATGACGATGCCACCAATTCCATTTTTGTTCGCCCTGGTACCACTTCCAAAGCGTATGGGGGATTTGAGGCAGGAAGACGGATCCAACTCAAAAATGACGATTTTGATTATATAAAGAGCAGCTTTCCAAAGGATATTGAGTACATCAGCGCCCGATACTATTCCCGTACCACGGCTCGCTACCAAAGCGAAACAGGTAGCTACGGTGTACAAGGAGTACACCCGGACCATCAAATTATAGAAAAGACCTTGATCACAAAAGGAAGGTTCCTAAACGAAGCCGATGTGATCAATAAGGCAAAAGTAGCCGTTCTTGGAAGGAAGGTGGCCGAGGATTTGTTCAAGGATGAAGATCCCTTGGGCAAGTTTGCGGAGTTCAACGGCCTCCCCTTTAGAGTGATTGGCATCTTTACAGATGAAGGAGATGATAATGCGGAAAGAATCATCTATGCCCCAGTATCTACTTACCAAAGAATTTATGGGAATACCAACGACATTAGCCAGGTACTGCTCACGTATAACCCAACCTATGATCTAACCAAAGCGTTGGAATTCTCCGGAAGATTGGAGGATTTGATGAAGCGAAGACATAAAGTGTCGCCAGAGGATCAAGCTGGAATTTATGTATGGAACTACGCCGAGGCTTTCGATGATATCAGTAGTTTTTCGGCAGTATTGAACGCTATTAGCATTGGGGTCGGTTTTCTCATTCTGATTGCCGGAATTGTGGGCATTGGAAACATTATGGTATTTACCATTAAAGAACGGACCAAAGAAATTGGGGTGCGGAAAGCCTTGGGAGCACAACCCAAACAGATTATCAATTTGGTATTGTTGGAGTCTACCTTTATTACGGCAATATCAGGGTTTATAGGTTTGATTTTTGCTTGGGTCATCCTCTCCGTTATCGGACCTACGATTAATACCCCTGCATTTACCAACCCCTCTGTGAGCTTGTCCACGGTAATCACCGCGACCATTATTTTAATTGTGGCAGGGGTGTTGGCTGGATTGATACCCGCAATTAAAGCGGCAAATGTAAAACCCATTGTAGCACTTAGCGATAAATAATTATGTGGTTGTTCGATAGAGATTTATGGACTGAAGTTTTCCACACCTTGGGAAAGAATATGTTCCGCACATTCCTGACCATGCTCGGAGTAATTTTCGCGATGATCATTCTAATCCTGCTTTTGGGTTCTTCCAATGGGATGAGCAATGGCTTCGACAAGGTATTCGCAGGTACAGCTTCCAATAGCTTATTTGTCTGGGGACAATCTACCTCCGAACCTTATAAAGGTTTTGAAAGAGGACGAAGAATACGGTACAAAATTGAGGATGCCGAAATCCTGAAACGGGAGATTCCGGAAATTGAAGTGTTGGCGCCCCGAATAGAGTTGGGTAGCCATAGGAGTGTGGTTACGGTATACCGAAACGGGCAGACCAGTGGTTCATCTGTCTATGGGGATTATCCCGAGATTGACAACATCACAAAAAAACGGTTGGTAGAAGGTCGATTTTTGAATAAAACTGACATCGAACATTCCAAAAAGGTATGTGTGATTGGGGAAGAGACCTATAAACTTTTGTTTGATAAAGGAGAGGAAGCAATTGGAGAGGATATTAGAATAAATGGGGTGTTTTTCTCGGTAGTGGGTATCTACAAACCCAATAACAACATCAATATAGATGGTGAAAATGCGGTGTTTATTCCGTTCACAACATTTCAAAAAGCATTTAACTCCGGAGACCGAATGGGTTGGATGGCTATTGCCGTTGAACCGAATACCAAGGTTCCAGTGGTCGAAAGCAAAATCAAGGATATCCTGAAAAACAAGTATGATATCCATCCAGATGATCAGCGGGCCATTGGTAGTTTCGACATGTCGGAGATCTTTAACAATATTTCGGCATTTACCAACGTCCTCAAAGGTTTCTCTTTCTTCGTTGGAATCTTCACCTTATTGGCTGGCGTAATTGCCATTAGCAATATCCTATTGATAACGGTAAAAGAGCGAACCAAAGAAATTGGTGTTCGAAGGGCACTTGGTGCTACACCGAAAGTGGTTAGGCGCCAAATAGTCGTAGAGGCTATTGTACTTACGGCCTTTGCGGGGTTGATTGGATTTGCCATTTCCGTAGGCATCCTGGCTATTTTAGATTCACTATGGGGCAGTGGGGAAGATTTCCCCTTTGTAAAACCGATGGTGAGCATCCCCCAATTTGTCATCTCATTTATACTGATGGTGGGCTTAAGCCTTTTAATTGGGATGATTCCGGCCAATAAAGCAGTAAAGGTCAGACCCATCGAAGCCTTGAGGGAAGAATAAATTGATAAACACAAACATTTAAATAACAACAATCAAAAAAGGAATAATGAACAAATACGTAAAATACGGGTTAATCACGATAGTGGCTATCGCAATTTTGGGAGCCGTGGTTTATTTTCTAAAACAGAACAGCACCCCAACCCAGATTTATGAAACAGAATCTTTGGAACGAAAAGACATTGTCAATAAGGTCATTGTGACGGGCAAGGTCATTCCAGAGGATGAAATCAATATAAAGCCACAAATTTCAGGAATCATCGATAAGATCCATTTGGAAGAAGGTGTCGATGTTAAAGCCGGGGACTTGATCGCAGTAATCAAGGTTGTTCCCAATGAACAATCCTTGAACCAAGCTCGCGGAAGGGTTAGAAATGCCGAACTTTCCCTGAACAACGCAAAAATTGAGTTCGACCGAAACAAAGCGCTTTTTGATAAGGGAGTAATTTCAAGCCAGGATTTCAACAATCAAAAGTTAACTTACGACCAAGCCGTACAGGAACTTTCCAATGCTAGAGCCGATTATCAAATTATTCGCAAAGGTTCTGCTGGTGGATCATCAAGTGCCAATACCAATATTAGGGCGACCGTATCCGGGACCATTTTGGAGATTCCTGTTGAGGAAGGAGATCAGGTAATTGAAAGTAACAATTTCAACGATGGAACTACAATTGCCACTATTGCAGATATGACCAAAATGATTTTTGAAGGGGAAGTAGACGAAGCCGAAGTAGGAAAACTCAGCGTGGGAATGCCCTTGGAAATTAGTTTGGGAGCCCTTGAAAAAAACAAGTTTGATGCCGAACTAAAGTTTATTGCCCCCAAAGGTGTGGAAGAAGAAGGTGCGGTGCAATTTAAAATTGAGGGAGACCTCGTGGTCAACGATAGTACTTACGTAAGAGCGGGGTATAGCGCCAATGCTTCCATAGTACTTGAGGAGAAAAAAGATGTTTTGGCCATCAAGGAAGCCTTGTTGCAATTTGATAAGGAAACAGAAAAACCCTATGTGGAAATAGAAACGGGAGAGAACGAATTTGAACGCAAAGAACTGGAGCTAGGGGTTAGCGACGGAATTGATGTGGAAGTCGTATCTGGTCTGGAGGAAGGTGCCAAGATCAAGGTATGGAACAAATTGGAGAAGAAGAGCGATGAGGATTCCTAAAATTGACCAACCTTTATTCTATCTGAAAATCAAAAAACGAATGAAACTTAAGATCACATTACTTGTGGCCCTGGGTGCCGTATTCATGTCCCATGGGCAAATGAAAAAGTGGACCTTGTTGGAATGCGTAACCTTTGCCGTGGAAAACAACCTCACTATAGAACAGTTTGAGCTGGATTTGGAAACCGCCAAGATCGATAAGTCCGATGCCCTGGGAAATTTGCTTCCCAACCTAAACGGTTCGGCCTCCTTGTCCAGTAATACCGGTTTTTCCATTAATCCGACCAACAACTTGCCTACCAACAGTACGGCCTTTAACGTTAATGGAGGGATAAGTTCCAATGTAACCCTGTTCGATGGTCTAAGGAACATTCGACAGCTCAATAGGGCCAAATTAACAGCTATTGCCAGTCAGTATCGCCTAGACGACTTAAAGGATGACATCCGTTTGAGTGTTGCCAATGCCTATTTGGATATTATCTCCAATAAGGAGCAATTACAAACTTTTAAGGCCCAATATGCCGTAACTGAGCAAGATTTAAAACGTACCAAGGAGTTGGTAGAGTCCGGTGTGGTTCCTAGAGGCGATTTGTTGGAAATTGAGGCCACTGCCGCCAATCAGGAACAACAGATTGTAAATGGGGAGAGCCTGGTATTGATTTCCCGTATCAACTTGGCCCAGTTGCTACAGATTACGGACTATGAAAACTTTGATGTAGCGGACGAAGAGTTCGAAATTCCTCCTTCTGATATATTGGAAAATTCCGCCAAGGTTATATTTGACAAGGCGTTGGGCTTTCGGAACGATATTAAGTTTTCCGAATCCAATGTTCAGCTTGCCGAAGAGGATTTAAAAATTGCCAAAGGAGCATATTCGCCAACACTGTCGGCATTTTTCCAGTACGGAACCAGATACTCTGATGTTACCCAAATACCGGATGAAAACGGGGTGCCTTTTACGCCAAATTTTACGGACCAATTGTGGATTTTTGATGGTATTTCCTATGGAGCCCAATTAAATGTCCCCATCTTCAATGGTTGGAGTACCCGTAACAATGTAAAGCGCTCCCAAATTGATTTACAAAGGGCCAAATTGCAATATGAGCAGGACAAACTGGATTTGGAAACCAATATTCAGCAAGCTTATGTGGATGTGACCACTTTTTTTAAGGCCTATGAGGCTGCAGAAAAAACTTTGGAAGCAAGGAGATTGGCTTATGACTATGCCAAAGAAAGGTTTAATGTTGGCCTGATGAACGCCTTTGATTTCAGTCAGGCGCAATCTAGGGTGGACAATGCGGAAGCTGATGTAATCAGGACCAAATACGCCTATATTTTTAGGCTGAAGATTTTAGAGTTCTACTTCGGTATTCCAATTTCCCTAAACTAGTATCTTTGTGGCCGCTATGGCCATTATACTTAATTTAGAGACCGCAACCACAAACTGTTCCGTAAGTATTTCGAAGGGGACTGAGGTTGTTTTTTTAAAGGAAAACAATGCTATAAATTACTCTCATTCTGAGCAGTTGCATATATTTATACGGGAGGCCTTGGAAGAGGCTTCCCTTTCTTTTTCCGATTTGGATGCCATTGCGGTAAGCATGGGCCCCGGTTCCTATACAGGACTAAGGATTGGGGTTTCCGCCGCTAAAGGGCTTTGTTTTTCCCTTGATTTACCCTTGATTTCCATTCCCACCCTTGAGAGTATGGCTTATCAAGTCGCTATTACAGAGGGGGAATTTATCGTTCCCGTTTTGGATGCGCGGCGTATGGAGGTCTACTCCGCAGTTTTTAACGTCCATAAAAATGAAATCAGAGAGACTAGGGCCGAGATTATTGACGAGAATTCATTTCAGGAGTTTTCCAGTAAAGGAAAAGTCCATCTGATTGGCAGCGGAGCTGAAAAGTGCCAAGATGTCTTAAAAGGGGACAATTTTCAGTTTAACACCCAAATTGTACCATCGGCCAGGGAAATGGCCACGATTGCCTTTAACAAATTCCAAAACAAGGATTTTGAGGATGTGGCCTATTTTGAACCCTATTACCTAAAGGACTTCGTCCTTCAGACCAAGAAAAAAAGTTAGTCGGGATTGTGCACCACCCGCTGCGGGAACGGTATTTCAATTCCAGCCTTATCAAACCGGAGTTTGGTTTCCTCGATTACATGAAAATGTGCCGGCCAGAATACCTCGTTTTTGGCCCAAAATCTAAGGGTAAGGTTTACTGAACTATCCCCAAGTTCCCCAACATAGACTTCAGGGGCAGGTTCCGTGAGAATATCGGCATGCTCAGCACAAATTTGGAGTAGTATATCCTTGGCTGCCTTAATATTGGAACCATACCCAATGCCAACATCGAATTTGTCCCTACGGGTATCTTCCATATTGTAGTTGATGATGCTTCCGTTGGAGAGTTGCCCATTGGGAACAATGGCCACTTGATTGCCAAAGGTGTTGAGCTTGGTGCTGAAAATGGTAATTTGTTTTACGCTTCCTTCAACCCCTTGGGCCGAAATCCAATCTCCGACCTTAAACGGTTTGAAAATAAGGATGAGCACGCCACCCGCAAAATTGGCCAAAGACCCTTGCAAGGCCAAGCCAATTGCTAAACCTGCGGCACCGATCATCGCAACCAAGGATGAGGACTTTACGCCCAATTGGGTGACCACCAAAACAAACAAAAGCACTTTAAGCGCAATACTGATAAAGCTCTGTAAAAAACTCTCAAGAGTGGGGTCATAGTCCTTCTTTTCGAAGAACCGATGCACCATTTTATTGATGAACCGAACAATCCATAGCCCTACAATAAAAATGACCACCGCCAAAATAAGGTCGGGCATAAAATCCCAAAACCATTCTAAGGCATGCTCAATATGTTGCTCAAAATCCCTTAGTTGTTTCATTGCTAGTGATGGATTTTTTTAGTTGTTGATTAGCGCTACGGCCTTTTCCGCGGTTTGCACTGGCAGTTTACAAGCTCCTTCAATACAGACATACACAAAAGTCTCCCCCTCTGCATATCGGTTTTTTAATAGATCCACCGGCCCATCTTTTTGGGAACCTACCAAGATACTATTGGGCAAATAGCTCCGACTTATTTCCCTCCCCAGTTCTTTGTAATTATCACCCACCACGGCTATCTCGTAGAAATTTTGGTTTTCAAAAAGCACGAGATTCATCCAATTGGCAAACCCTTGGGCACTTTCTATAAAATCGTCCTGTACATTTTTCAACATTTGCTTGGCCCTGTCCCCATACCCATCATCCGGATATAATTTGTGCAATTTCAACAAGTTTTTGGCCATGATGGAATTGGAAGAGGATATCTCCTTGTCGATGGTCTCTATAGATCGTCTTATCAGCGACTTATCCGCATCCGAGGTGTAGAAGAACATTCCGGAATTTTCATCGGAAAAGTGCGTTACCGCATAATCCACCAAATTCTTGGCAAGGTTCAACCATTTAGCATCAAAAGTAACTTCATATAGCGAAATAAAGGACTCGCCCAGAACGGCGTAGTCCTCCAAAAACGCATCGATATCACTATTGCCGTCTTTGTGGTTTCGATATAGGGAATAATCTTCCTTGATCATAGCACTTTCCAAAAAAGAGGCATTGTTTAAGGCGAGCTCCAAATATTTTTCATCGCCCAGATACCTATAAGCATCAATAAGCCCGGTTAGCATAAGCCCGTTCCAAGAGGTAAGTACCTTATCATCGAGGCGCGGCTTGGAACGTTTGGCACGTTCTGCTTTCAGTACTTTAAGTGCCTCCTGCATTTTCGTCTTTAGTTCTGCAACCGATAAATCATGTTTCTTGGCAATCTCATCATCGTCCTTATCCCTGATCAATACATAATTTTCATGCTCCCACAGCCCGTACGAGTTAATGTTGTAATAATCTTGGAAAATTTCAAAATCGGCACCCAACAATGCACTAAGCTCCTCTTTGGTCCAGACATAATAGGCACCTTCGACCAATTCTCCGTTTTCGTTTAGGCTATCGGCATCCAAGGAAGAGTAGAACCCTCCATTTTCATCCAAAAGCTCTTCCTGAACGAAGGCAATGGTCTGTTCCACGACTTCCTTGTACAGTTCATTTTTGGTTACGGCATAGGCTTTGGCATACAAGCTTGTCAAGGGGCCGTTATCATAAAGCATTTTCTCGAAATGGGGAACGTGCCATTTGTTGTCCACCGAATATCTAGAGAAACCGCCACCGACATGATCAAAAACCCCACCATATGCGATTCGGGTCAAGGTCACATCAACCTGCTCCATCAATTCGGGTTTATTGTTGGTTTGGGCATAATGCATTAAAAAGTCCCAGTTATTGGGCATCATAAATTTTGGAGCCCTTTTATAGCCCCCAAGGAAATTATCGAAGTGGTTTGCCCAACTTTGGACCGCATTATCCAACTGCTCCATGTTAAAAATATCGGCATCGGATTTATTCTCAACAAGATTTACAGCATTGATGCCATTGGCTATATCCGTGGCATATTTTACAATTCGGGGTTTATCTTTTTGATAAAGCTCTACAAGTTGCTTCAGCGATTTCGTCCAGTTATCTTTGGGAAGATATGTAGCGCCCCAAAAGGGTCTTCCATCAGGTAAAGCGATGATGTTCAAGGGCCAACCTCCATTACCCGACATCATCGTAATGGCGTCCATGTATATTTGGTCGACATCCGGTCTTTCTTCCCTATCAATTTTGATGTTGATGAAATTTTCGTTCATCATTTGGGCCACTTCTTCATCTTCAAAACATTCCTTTTCCATAACGTGGCACCAATGGCAGGACGAATACCCAATACTGATGAGCAAAGGTTTATCTTCCTTTTTGGCCCTTTCCAGTACCTCTGGCCGCCAAGCTTCCCAATTCACCGGATTGTGCGCATGCTGCAGCAGGTAGGGGCTGGTCTCGTTTATAAGGGCATTGGTGTGTTTATGGGTCACTTTATCGGATTTTTGGGTGCAGCCCGAAAAAAGGGGCATCAGCACCGATAGGAGGATAATTCTCTTGATCATAACAACATATTTGGACATAAAAAAAGCGCCCTAAAAGGGCGCTTTTTCTTTGCCCTTCGATTATTTCACCTCAAAGGTAATCTTTACATTGACTCTGTATTCATCTATTTTGCCATCTTTAACAGAAGCACTTTGTTCATTGATGTAAACAGAGCGTATGTTTTTAACTGACTTTGATGCTTGGTCCAGTGCATTTTTTGCGGCCTGCTCCCAACTTTCGTCCGAGTTGGCCAATACTTCGATTACTTTTAATACTGCCATAATAGTTAATGATTTTAAATTTATTCAATTTAGCAAAAATTGATCATAAACGGCAGTGCCAACTTTGTAAATCAGCCGTTAATAGCCACGACCTCGTTAATCTTATCACCCAACATGTTTTTTAGCATGGTCTCAATGCCGTTTTTTAGAGTAAAAGTGGAAGAGGGGCACCCACTACATGCGCCTTGAAGGATAACATTCACGATTTTGCTATCAGCTTCATACGATTGGAATAGAATATTCCCGCCATCGCTGGCTACAGCAGGTTTTACGTATTCGTCCAAGATGTCCATAATCTGTTTGGAAGTATCGTCATAAACCGCCTGGTTGTCGTTTTGTTGGCTTTTTTCATTGGATCTTTGGATACTTTCCGCAGTAACCACTTCCTTGCCAGCGGCTAGATAATCCCTTATGAATTCTCGCACTTCCATGGATACATCTTCCCATTCGGCCATATCGTATTTGGAAACAGAAACGTAATTGTGATCCAAAAATATTTCCTTCACAAAAGGAAAATGAAAAAGCTCACGAGCTAGAGGACTATCCTTTGCTTCATCAATATTCTTAAACTCGTAGGTGGCTGGTACAATTCTCTTATTGGAAACAAATTTCATTACCGCAGGGTTCGGGGTCACTTCCGCGTACACGGTAATGGGTTGTTTCTTCTGCATCTTTTCCTCGTTGACCACGGCCCCGCCATCGTTGAGGTAATCCACCAATTGCTGAGCTACTTCGCCCTTCACATCGTCCCATTCCACAATATCAAATCGCTCCAGGGCAACAAAGTTGCCGGAGATATATACAGTCTTGACAAAGGGTAGGTAAAAGAGCTGTTGCGCCAAAGGGGAATCCTTGGCTTCATCAATATTTTTGAACTCATAATTCTCTCTTACAAGGAACTGATTTGCCTCAAATTTTAGGATTTTAGCGTTGTTGGTTGGTACAACTGTGATATTAAATTCTTTCATAGCCCAAATTTGTACAAAAATACCAAAGTAAAGATGAGGGGCAAAATATATAATAATGTGGGGTGAAGGGCGTTATTTAAATGTTTGATTACCTTTAAACCCCAACTATAGCCCAAACACCTCATGAGACGCTATTTAACCTCACTCATCATATTCCTTGCACTAGGGTTTACTGCCAAGGCCCAAGAGGGCATTCCTGTTTATTTTGATTATTTGGCAGATAACTACTATCTAGTCTATCCCTCTATGGCGGGAATTGCCGAGGGAACCAAGATTAGACTTACGGCAAGAAAGCAATGGTTCAACGTTGACGAGGCACCTAGTTTACAGACTTTGAATTTTAACTCGAGGGTAGGTGAGCGAAGCGGAATTGGGGCCATTTTATTCAATGATGCCAATGGATACCACTCCCAAACAGGGTTTAAGGCAACTTATGCCCATCATTTGCAGCTAGGCGGGGACTTTAGGACCCTGAACCAAGTTTCCTTGGGACTAAGTGCAGGTGTTATATTGAGTAGCTTGGATGAGACAGAATTTAGGTCCATAATTCCAGACCCGGTTATTACGGGAACCAAGAATACCACAAGCTACTTTAATGTGGATTTGGGAGCTTCCTATAACTACATGGAATTTTATGCCCATGCCGCAATTCTGAATGTTTTGGGTAGTGGCCGAGATCTATATAGTGCCGCTGAATTTGACAATTTACGCCGGTATTTGCTATCTGCAGGCTATGTTTTTGGAAGAAATACCAGGATTGAGCCCTCTGTACTGTTCCAACTAACGGACTTTACCAAAGAGAAAACCGTTGATATCAATGCAAAAGTGTACAAAGATGTAAGTTTTGGTACCGTTTGGGCCGGACTTTCGTATAGAAGAAGCTTTGATGGAGCCCAATTCCAGACCAATGGTGGCTTTGGGGAGCAACGATTACAGTTGTTCACACCTATTATCGGGGTCAACGTAAATCAATTTTTATTTTCCTATAACTACTCCTATCAATCGGGTGACATCCGTTTCGACAATGGGGGATTCCATCAGATTACCTTGGGCTATGAGTTTGGTCAAAACGACCAGGGCAAACGCTATGATTGTTATTGCCCCGCTGCCAACAACTAAAATGGCCCATCGGTTAAGATGGACCATTTAAAACTACAATCAACACAAAACTAATCCCACTTGTAGTTTTTCTTTGCTGCCTGGGTTTTAATGGCGTTCAACATCGCATTTTCCAGTTCTCCGGTCTCGTCCTTTTGATTTTTGGCAATGTAGGCCTTGCGTTTCGCGTCCAATTCTTGGATTTGCTTTTGGATTTCCATTCGCTCCTGCTTCTTCGCCGACACATAATCCTTGATTTCCTTTTCGGATTTTCCCTTCAGTTCTGCGGGCAAATCTTGGTCTTTTAGTTCCGCTACCTCAAAATCTTCCTCTTCCATGGCATCAACCAAGTCCCATTTAGAGTTTTTATATAGCCTTGAACCTTTGCTAATGGACCTTTTTACAGCTACTCCCTTGTTTACGGAATATGCTTTGGAGTCCTCCGCTGCTTGCGCCGCTTCTTTTTGGGCTCCGAAATACCCGTAAGAGACATAGGTTTTGTTCAATTTTGCATTGAGTTGGATGATGATATCGTCATAAGGTGTTTCAATATGTACTACTTGACGATTGTGATCAATGGCCATATAATCTCCGCCGGTCAAGGTGGCACCGTTTTTCCAAGCTGTGGAGATACCTTGCTCATAATTTCCGCAGAAAATGGTATTTACAACCACATCCTTTTCCTTGGCATTATGGGCCGCATCCTTATAATTCAGTTTTCCTTGGGTAAAGGGTTCGTTCCCCGCGATGAATATCATTTTAAGATCATCGGCATTTTTGCCCCAATCCAATTGTTTTAGCGAGGTTTGAATGACTTCCCCACAGAATTCCTCTCCGCCATTGGTGGTCAAAGAGAACAACTTTTCCGAGATTTCGTCCAAGTCATCACTAAATCCCAAAACCTGCCTGATATAACCTTCACTGGAAGCCAAATTGTCGTTGCCGTATTCGTATAGGGCAATTTGCAGCGATGGTCGTGTCGCGTTCCCGCAGCGGGCATGGGTAAACTCGTTTACAATATCCCATAATTGGGCTTTGGCTTGGTTAATAAGCCCGTCCATACTGTTACTGGTATCGAGCAACAAGGCTATTTTTACAAATTGTTCCGCTGGTTTTTCGGCCACTGGGGTGGTCAACAAGGAAGCCGTTTCCTGTTTATGTGCATTTAGATTGCATCCGTATATCGTTCCTGCCGAGAGGATCATGATGCTTATTCCGAATAATTGTTTCAAAATTTTCATAGTTCAATGATTTAGATATTATTTTTTATTTTTTCGATGATCAGGGCCAGGAGATACGAGAACAGGGCGATCACGGTCAAAATCAACATGATCTTTAAATAAGTGCTGATACTCCATTCCATGGCGTTTTTGATAATTTGTAGGTGTTCAATTTGTAAGGGCTGACGTTCGGACAGCTCAAACTTTACTGTGCAAAACTCATTTTCCGAATCAAAACTGCCCAGACTTACGCCCAGTTCCTGAAGTTGCTGTTCAATCTCCAGAATTCTGTTTTCCAAGAGTATGTATTCATTTATTTCTCCGCTCTTTAGTTTTAGATCCTCTAGGGATCGTTTGGTTTCGGTCAACGATGCTCTCTTTGCTTTAAGTTCGTTGTATTCGTTGGTTTTGTCCTTTTTGGTGATTTCTTTGGAGGTAATGTTTCCAATGGCAATGAGATTATGGTACAGCTGATCGAAATTTTTAGGTGGAACCCCGATCACAAGATGCAAGTGTCGATACCCATCGTTTCCCGTTTTGTTTTCAAATTGGATAAGACCTTTTAAAGATTCAATCTGCTCCCTAAGCTGCTTTTCATCCTGGTCAAACTGATGGGTAGTTGCATCAATGTCCGCTATTTTTTCATATTTCTGATCAACATGTATTGCGGTTTGATTGGTTGCTGGATATTTGGTCGTCGCATAGTTCTTCCTTACTGCAATTTCAAGGGGAATTTCCATCGACATTTCAGTGTAAATGAAGGAATCGTTATAGGTAGGTTCGTTATAACCATAGATAAGCCTAAATAGGAATAGTAGTACCAGTCCTAAACTTAACCGTAAAATTGACTTTCTTAATTTGTGATACTTGGTCATTTGCTTCAATTTCAATGATGAACGGGATAAAACTATTCCCAACTTTTTTGAAATAAAATCGGGAATGAGTGAAAGCCCCCCTTTAGTTAGGGACTGCGCCAACTGGTTTTGTGAGGAGGTTAAAATGGCGGATCAATGGTCATTTTTGAGCGCAAGGCCATTTTTTAAAACGCTTTGGATGAATTAAGTTTACGGGAGTTTAATCCAAAATGAAGAATAGAAAATTCATAGTTCACCTTTTGCTTTTTTTCTCACTTGTGGGGGCCGCGCAACAGCAAAGTACCCGCGAAAGAGTAGAAATCAAGGGCTCTGTAAAGGGCAAGGAGAACTATGAGCCCATTTCTGGGGTGGAGGTATCAACGGACAAGGGGTACTTTACCACCACAAACCGTCAAGGGGAATTCAGCATTACGGCAACAATAGGGGATTACCTCATTTTTGAGAGTGAGGAATTTGAGACGGTTCGCCATCGGATTACTTCCGACGAGGATGTGGACGTGTTGGTCAAGGGTTATGAGTCCTCTGCGGTTTCAAGAAAAGAAAAACGTAGCAGTCCGTATTCCCGCAAGGTTGTAAATCATCAGCGATTTTTGGACTCGGCCAACCACTATAAAAGGACCAATCTTGAAAAAAGTATAGATTTTATTGCCCAATCCATAGGGCAATTAGGAAAAAGAGGCAATAAAACCGAACTGTCAAATGCGTTGACCGCCCTAGGTGAAATTTATGTCTACCATCAGCAGTACGATTTGGCCATCAGTAGTTATAAAGATGCCCTTGCTGCTCGAAGAACCGTAAAAACAGAGTTGTTGTTGGGTCAGGCCTATATTTTGAACAGCGAGTTTGAAATGGGGGCATCCATGTTGGCACCATTAATCGAAGTAAACGGATTGGTTCCTTACCAGCGAATCGAAATTTACGAGGGACTTGGGGATGCCCATAAGGGAATGGGTATTTCCCAAAAGGCCTTGGACTACTACGAGGAAGGTTTGCAGGTTGCCCAAAAAAATCAGATTTCCCCAAAGATAATTGACCTAAATTCCAAGATTGCGGACACCTACGCACGAGACAATAGGTTGGTGGAGGCCGAAGGCTTTTTTGCCAATTCCCTCAACCTTTCAAAAACCGTGGCCCCCGAGCGAAAAATCCAGGAAAACGAAAAAGTGGCGGACTTCTATAGCGAGAAAAATCGTTATGAGGACGAAATTCAACTGCGGAAGCAAAGCTTGAACGAACTGCAACAACTTCCTGGTTTAACAGTAAACAAGGACAACTCGGCAACAGGCCAGCTTGATTCGATTACTTCACAGCAAATAAACTACAAAATAGGGCGGGCCTACATTGCCCAGGATAAACTGGATGAGGCCATTCCCTATCTTCAGAAAAGCATTGTCGAGGCGGATAGCGAGGATGATTTGGTGGTAAAAAAAGATGCCACAAGACGGTTGTCCGAGGTCTACCGGTATAAGGGCGATTTTACCAAAGCTCTTGAGACCTATCAAGACTATGTTTCCGTCGTCGACAGTCTGTACGCCAGAAAAGAGCAGGAAATTTCCAGGGCTGCCCGCTTGAACCGGGAAATTGCTACCAAACAGAATCGTATTTCGAGCTTGGAGCAAGAACGGGAGCTATCGCAAAGTAAGTATAGCCTGGCCGTTACCGAGCAACAGTTGTTCGAGGAAACAAGCAAACGGCAAGGATGGATCATCTATTCCCTAATTTTTGGAATGGTGCTTATGGCTTTGACCGCTTTCCTGTTTTATAGAAACAATCAACAACAAAAGTTGGCAAACAACCTGTTGGCGCTTAAATCTTTGCGCACGCAGATGAATCCACATTTTATCTTTAATGCGCTCAACTCGGTGAACAACTACATCGCCAAGAGTGATGAACGCAGCGCAAATCGTTTCTTAAGTGATTTTTCGGTCCTAATGCGGAGTGTATTGGAAAATTCCGAGGAGGACTTTATTCCATTGCCCAAGGAGTTGGAGCTTTTGGAGCTTTATGTGAAACTGGAACATTCCCGATTTGCCGATAAGTTTGATTTTGAGATTGATATTGATGGAAAAACCGATATCGAAGCCTATGAAATTCCCCCAATGCTATTACAACCTTATATTGAAAATGCTATATGGCATGGCCTTAGATATAAAGAAGAAAAGGGATTTTTGAAGATTAACGTCAAGGAAATGGCCCAGGGCATATTGGAAATCGTTATTGAAGACAATGGGATAGGGAGGAAGAAATCGGCCGTACTAAAAACGGAAAATCAGAAAAAACAGAAATCCAAAGGGATGGGCAATATTAAAAAGAGGATTCAAATCCTGAATGACATGTACAAGAACAAGGTGGATGTGTCCATTACCGATTTGTATGATGACGAAACCGGAACCAAAGTAACCTTAAAGCTTAGAAAAGACTAATGGAGATGAGGGCAATAATTGTAGAGGATGAAGCCAATAGTAGAGAAATACTTCGGAATTATTTGGCCAAATATTGTAAAGGGGTGAAACTGGAGGGTGAAGCTTCCAATATCACCGAAGGTGTGGAGTTGATCAAGAGCAAGCAACCCGATTTGGTTTTTCTGGATGTGGAAATGCCTTTCGGCAATGCCTTTGATTTGCTGGATAAACTCCCGGAAAGAACTTTCGAAACCATATTTGTGACTGCCTACAATCACTACGCAATGGATGCTTTGAACA
Source organism: Flagellimonas myxillae (assembly GCF_023502235.1). Classification (GTDB taxonomy): domain Bacteria; phylum Bacteroidota; class Bacteroidia; order Flavobacteriales; family Flavobacteriaceae; genus Flagellimonas; species Flagellimonas myxillae. The sequence goes on from NZ_JAMFLY010000002.1 coordinate 947,434, forward strand.
ATCATGCTGCGTACTATCTGATGAAACCTATCAATATTGATGAGTTAATAAAAGGAGTGGACTATGTAAGGGAAGTAAAGGAAAGGGAGAATGCGCTCGAAGGTCAGGTCCTAAAGGCAAAACCAATAAAGGCCGAAGGGAAGATAACTTTACCACAACAGGATGGATTTCAAGTTTTGGAGGTCGGGGATATTTATTTTTGTAAAGCGGACGACAACTATACTGAAATCTACCTGGAGCACAAGAAAATTCTGGTGAGCAAGACCCTAAAATATTTTGAGGATGCATTGAGTTCCTATGCCTTTGCCAGAATCCATAAATCCTATTTGGTCAATGTGGCCGAGGTGGTCAAGTATAAGAAAGGAAAGGGGGGTAGCGTGGTTTTGTCCAATGGAAAAGAACTTTCCGTATCAGCATCAAAAAAAGCAGCTTTGCTATCGTATTTTCAATAGAATAAAAAGAAATGGTTATAAAATCGGTTAGGGGATTTACCCCAGAATTTGGCAATGATTGTTTTATTGCGGAAAATGCCACCATCGTTGGGGAGGTCAAAATGGGTGACCAATGTAGTATTTGGTTCAATGCAGTGGTTCGTGGGGATGTCAATTACATCAAAATGGGAAACAAGGTGAATGTTCAGGATGGAGCGGTAATCCACGGCACCTATCAAAAAGCCCCGACCACCATAGGAAACAATGTTTCCATCGGTCATAATGCGGTGGTACACGGATGTACCGTAAAAGACAATGTACTTATTGGAATGGGAAGTATTATTATGGATGGATGTGTTGTCGAAAGCAACTCCATAATAGCCGCAGGAGCTGTGGTGACCCAGGGGACCCACGTTGAAGCTGGCAGTATTTACGCCGGGATGCCAGCAAAAAAAATCAAGGATATTAGTCCAGAACTAAGTTCAGGGGAGATAGATCGAATTGCCAATGCCTATGTGACCTACTCGAGTTGGTTCAAGGAGCAATAGGTGTCATTTAGCCTGAAACCCAGGACCCGAAATCCCTAGCCAAAAATCCAACCCCCAACATTCTAAAATATCGCTATTTTAGCGAAATCAAAACTCGACCAAAATGAACGCTTATATTTTTCCTGGACAAGGTGCCCAATTTGTAGGGATGGGCCTAGATCTTTATGAAAACCACGCTCTAGCACAAGAATTGTTTGAACAAGCCAACGATATATTGGGTTTTTCCATTACAGACGTTATGTTTGAAGGTACTCCCGAAGATTTAAAACAGACCAAGGTTACACAGCCGGCCATATTTTTGCATTCGGTAATTCTAAGTAAGGTTTTGGGAGATGCGTTTAAACCAGACATGGTTGCAGGTCATTCCTTAGGAGAGTTTTCCGCCTTGGTGGCCAATGGCACCTTAAATTTTGAAGATGGCCTTAAGTTGGTTTCGCAAAGAGCTTTGGCCATGCAGAAGGCATGCGAAATAAAACCAAGTACCATGGCAGCCGTACTGGGATTGGCTGATGAGGTTGTGGAAGAAATATGTGGTAACACAGAAGGTATTGTGGTGCCTGCAAATTATAATTGCCCGGGCCAATTGGTTATTTCTGGGGAGGTTGAAGCAGTAAATGCAGCTTGTGAAAAACTAAAGGATGCTGGCGCAAGAAGGGCGCTTTTATTACCTGTTGGTGGAGCTTTTCACTCCCCATTGATGGAACCTGCAAGGGAAGAGTTGGCCTCCGCAATTGAGGCAACAAATTTTAATCAAGCTGGTTGCCCAATTTATCAGAATGTCACTACAACTGCGGTGACAAGTGCAGATGAAATCAAGCAAAACCTAATTCTGCAGTTGACCGCACCTGTTAAATGGACACAAAGTGTTCAGCAAATGGTAAAGGATGGAGGAAATTCATTCATCGAAGTGGGGCCAGGAAAAGTTTTGCAAGGCTTGGTAAGGAAGATTGAATCTGGGGTGGAAACTGCTTCTGCAGCGCTTTAGTCTGCGGTTAACCATGGGATAAACGTAGTTCATCCGAGAAACCTAGATTTAATCCACAAAGTTGGTGCTTTCCCTTAATTTTTTAGTAATATTGATTCTTCCCAAATAACCTACCTATGATGGAATAAAGAACCCAGCTGATAATCTTGAAATAGGTAATGTTAACCTTCTTAAAAAAAGCCTCACAAGCATCTGACTTCATTCTTTTTGGAAGAAAATCCTGGATTTTGGTTTTTTCCCTTGCCTTTGTTGGCATGGGTTACGGACAG
>NZ_JAMFLY010000003.1 GCF_023502235.1 Flagellimonas myxillae
TACAATCACAAGCACCTCAACTAGGGGTGCTTTTTTTATGGGGTTCGCTTTCGGGTGTAAACTTTTATGAGGAACTTGGGCTAAATCAAAAAAAGAAGTCATGGATTTAAAAGGAAAAGTAGCTTACATTACGGGAGGCACCAAAGGTATTGGTTATGGCATTGCGGAATGTCTATTAAAAGAAGGCATGAAAGTGGCCATTAGTGGCCGCAATAACATTGGCGTTGATGAAGCGGTCAAATCTTTGGGATATTCCGGGAATGTGCTTGGGCTTCAGTCCGATGTATCCACGCTATCTGATCAAATTAACGCTGTTGATTCCATTTTGGATCTTTGGGGGCGTTTGGACCTGGTTGTGGCAAATGCAGGAGTAGGACATTTTGCCCCAGTCTACGAACTGGGAGAAAAAGAGTGGCATCAAATGATGGACACCAATCTTACCGGAGCGTTTTTTACCTTAAAGGCTTCCGTAGACGCTCTCAAAAAATCAGAGGGATATTATATGACCATTGCAAGCTTGGCCGGAACCAACTTTTTTGCACAAGGAGCAGGCTATAATGCTACAAAATTTGGGGTCGTAGGATTTACCCAAGCAGCTATGTTGGATTTGAGAAAGTACAATGTAAAAGTGACCACGATCATGCCAGGGTCAGTATCCACCCATTTTAATGGCAATGAACCATCGGAAAAAGATGCTTGGAAAATTCAATCGGCGGATATAGGAAAACTGGTTGTCGACCTTTTGCATATGCACCCGAGAACGCTGCCCAGTAAAATAGAGGTGAGGCCTACACGACCGGACTTAAAATAGTTATGTATCCTTTTCCTCAAAAGGGATGTTGGGGTTGCAGATATCCAGAATTAATTGCTGAAGGTAACTTTCGAATTTGACCAATACCTCCTTGTCGATGGTCTGGGTTGCCGAGGAAAATGGAAGAAACCCTTGTCCCAAATTCTTAAAGGTGTATATACCGGCAATCATAGTATCCTGTCCAAATTTTCTTTGGTACAAATAGGCATAGCACAACAACTGAAAAGCCTTGCTCTTATCATAATTGGTAATCAGCTCGTCCCAATCTTTTACCTTGACATTTTTTGGTTCAACCTTTCCGGTTTTATAATCTACAATCCGTAATTGGCCATCAATTTGGTCCACTCTGTCCAATGTCCCCTTTAATTTGATGGGAAACCCAAGGCCAGGAACCTCAATCTCGATTTCATATTTCTCTTCCAAGGCCAAGATTTTAATTTCATGCCTTTGAATTTCCTTCAGTTCCAGATCTAAAAAGTTGTTGAGGTATTTTAGAACCACTTGGAACACCAAAAGATATCTTCCTTTTTGAATATCGACTCCTGGAAGGATTTCCTTGAACTTGGATTTTACCACGTCGGTTACCTCATTCCTTAGGCCATCTATGTTCTCCTTGGAAAGTGTTGTGTTGATTAGCGGATCATATAATTTTTCAAGACTATCGTGAATGATGGTTCCGAAGGTATTGGCCGCAATAGTTTCCTCAACATCCTCTGTATCGTATATTTTAAGGATGTTCCTTTTGTAGAAGTCCATTGGGTTCCTAACATAGTTAGTGAGGGAAGTTGGTGAAAACCCTCTACTGGCAAAAGCGGTTATGTCCTTGAGGAGACTTTCACTTTTTTCAATCCGACATGTATCGGTGGGGACAATTTCGACGGACGGAGAGGCAATGGAATGGGTAAGGTTATTGGCAATATTACCATCTGCCAACAGTTGTGAGATCAACCTGCTTTTTTCTCCCCCTTCCAAAACATCCGGTTCTGTGTTGTAAAGCAGATGAACGTTTTTGGCTCGTTGTATCAAACGGTAAAAATGATAAGTGTAAATAGCGTCTTTTTCCTTGTATGTGGGCAATCCAAATTCCCGTTTTACATCGAATGGGAAGAAGGAATTATTGGATTTTCCCGAGGGCAGAATACCTTCGTTGACCGAGGCAATGATGACTGTTTCAAAATCAAGGTTTCTACTTTCGAGCATGCCCATAATCTGCAAGCCCGAAAGTGGTTCACCTACAAAATCTGCCGTTTCTGATGCGGCCAGTTGTTTAAAAAAGCCCTTGATGGACTTGAGGGCGGTGAGAAAGGTTACCTTCTCTATTTGCTGTTTTAACTGGTTGAACAGATTGTAGAACCGGTATAAATATTCCAGCTCTATCTGTGCTTTGTTTTGCTGATGGATTGACTTTAACTTTTGGATGAGCAAAAGGCAGTGATCTATCCAATTCGCTGCAGTTGGATTACTGTTGGGGAATATCAGAGAAATAAGTTCCGTTTGATGCGCATAGTTCTGAAAATATCCTTGATGCAGATAGAGCCGATTGTTTTGTTTGATATCTTTTGTTATCATGGACACGATATCCACTTCTTCGTACAGTGATAAGGTGTTGGTGAAGGGATTGGAGAAAAAGGAAAGGATATCGGCATAAAACCAACCTTTTTCGGTGGATGATAACTGAAGGTCCAAATGGGATAAAAAGAAGGAGTACAACACCGTTTTGTTCAAAGGTTGCCCCATGGTAATGTTTACCTGCTGTATAGCTGATGGGATGGCTTGAAGTGTCGGATTCAACAATGTTTCATCTGCCAGGACCAACGCTGTGTTTTGAAGCCCAACTGTTGAATCCATATGAATTTGTGACAATAGGTTTCCAATATATTGAGCTTGGCTTATGCTTTTTGGAACGCCTGTTATGGAAATATTCTTTGGGCCTAAAAAATTGTCTTGGATTCCACGGAGTGGCTGGTCTTGGTAATACCCCCAGTGCTGTTTATAGCCTCGAATAAAAAGACCGGCATCGTGAATGGTGTCTTCCAGAAAATAGGAGTCAATATCCCAATAGATGGTATTGCTAGGATGTGACAAATAGTGTTGTATTATTTGCTCTTCAGCGGTATTGAGCGCATTAAAACCGATAAATACGATAGGCGCCTCCTCAAAAAGAACGGCACCAGAAGCAACGTTTTCGGCCGCTGTTCTGTAGATAAGGCCTTGATTCCCTTTTCGCTCCTGCAGAAGTTGGGAGCTGAAGGCATTGTACAAGCCATGAAGATTGTTCCAAAATTTAAGATAGTTACGAACCAGTTCTGAAGTGTTATTTTGTAGCGACCAATGGTTGAGCTCCTTTACTGCGGACATATAGGAGAGAATATCCTTGGGAGGGATAAGATACCGATCTATTTCGTTAAAATCCTGTAACAAGGTTTGTCCCCATTTAAGAAACGTATCAAAATCGTCGGGATCCTGGGCTATTGTTTGGCGATACACCCCATACAGGCGCAGAAGAAGATCTACGTTGGATGCTGTGGATAGGCCAGAGATTTTCGTGATAAAATCTTCAATGGAAAGTATTCGAGGACCAAATACACTTTTGCCCAGTACTTTGGAGATATGTTTTTTAAGAAAGGTACCAGACCGTTTACTTGGGAGTACAAAGGTGCAATTTGGAATATTGACCTGCTTTGAATGAAGGTCCTTTAATACATATTCGAGAAAGCTGTTTTGCATGGATTAAAAATAAAAAAGGCTCCCGATATTATCGGGAGCCTTTTTTCAAAGAAACTTTAAGTTCCTCTTTATTATTTGATCAAGTTGATTTCAACTCGTCTGTTTTGCGTTCTACCAGCTCTTGTGTTGTTGGTAGCGATAGGCTTGTCCTCACCGTATCCGATAGCAGTCAATCTACCTGCAGAAATTCCTTTGTCAATCAAGAAATCACGAACGGAGTTAGCTCTCTTTTCAGATAGGGATTGGTTCAATTTAGAACTACCTACACTATCAGTGTGACCTTCAACGGTAAACTTAGCGTTAGGATACTCGTTCAAGATTTGGATGATATCAACCATAACTGAAGTAGACTCAGCTTTGATGGAAGATTTACCAGTATCGAACAAGATAGTTCTAGCGTAGTCGTTCAACTGCTTCTGAACTTCTTCAGTAACTTCAGGACAACCGTTGTTGGCAACTGTACCAGCTACGTCAGGACACTGATCGTCTTTGTCAAGTACGCTGTCACCATCTTTATCTGGCCATGGGCATCCGTTGTTCTCAGCAGGACCAGCTTCGTTAACACACTGATCATCTTTGTCAGCTACACCGTCACCGTCAGCATCAGGACAACCGGCCAAAGCAGCAAGTCCAGCTTCGCTTGGACAAGCGTCATCTTTGTCAGCAATTCCGTCACCATCAGCGTCAGGACAACCGTTCATTTCTTTAGAACCAGCTTCGTTAGGGCAGCTATCTTTGCTATCCTCGATTCCGTCACCGTCAGCATCAGGACAACCGTTGAAAGCTTCCAAACCAGCTACTTCTGGACAAGCATCGTCCTTGTCGTAAATTCCGTCACCATCAGTATCGGTACCACCGAATTTGATGCTGATACCTGCCATGTGCTGGAAGTGTCTTACTAGGTAATCTTCGAAAGCATGCTTGTATTGGGTTTGAAGGGTAAGACCGATATTTTCGGAAAACCATACGTTTACACCAATACCACCGTTAACTGTACCAGCTCCAATTTCATCAACCCAAGTGTAACCACCACCAATCTCTGCAAAAGGATCAATTGTAGTGTTTCTTAGGAAGTTGTATTTGATGGTACCATCAACAGCGTAGTGAGAAAGATCATCAATTGACTGATCTCCATTTTTCTCAAGTCTGTTCAAGGAACCACGTGCTCCAATGGAGAATCCATCTCCTACATATTTAGAAACAGCCACATATGATACGGAAGGCAAGATGTTCCAGTGATCAGATACATTAAAGTACTCATCAAATAACGTAGTACTTGATGCTGGGTTGTTCTCATCGTTTGTAGGGTAGGTGTCAATGGCGTTTACCCCAAAACTGATCTGCCATGGATTATTCTCGTCTTGCGCTTGTACGTTGTTAAAACCCAAAAAGACTAGGGCAACAACTAATAATTTGCTAAGATGTTTCATGCTCAAAATTTTAAGTTTAAGTGTTTATCAGCAGCAAATGTAAGTTGTTAAGACTTATTAACAAAATCAATTTTTCTTTTTTTTTGGCGCATTACATAGAACTTTTAGTGCATTTCAACGATTTTTAATGCTTTTCCAACTTCAGTAAAGGCAGCGATGGCTTTGTCCAAATGTTCCTTCTCGTGGGCCGCCGATAATTGTACCCGGATTCTGGCCTTTCCTTTGGGGACCACCGGATAAAAGAATCCGATGACATATATTCCTTTTTCGAGCAACATATCCGCCATTTGCTGCGATAATTTGGCATCGTAGAGCATTACCGGTACGATTGCTGAGTCCCCATCAATTATATCGAACCCAGCTTTTTTCATGCCTTCTTTAAAGTATTCGGTGTTTTTTTGAAGTTTGTCCCGGAGGGTTGTATCCTTGTCCAACATCTCAAAAACCTTAATCGAAGCCCCTACAATGGCTGGTGCAAGCGAGTTGGAGAACAAGTATGGGCGAGAGCGTTGCCGAAGTATTTCTATGATTTCCTTTTTCCCGGTGGTATAACCACCCATAGCTCCACCCAAAGCTTTTCCAAGGGTACCCGTAATAATGTCTATGCGGTCCAGTACCCCTTTTTCTTCGAGGGTACCCCGTCCGGTTTCACCAATAAACCCAGCGGAATGACATTCGTCAATCATCACAAGGGCATCGTATTTATCCGCCAAATCACAGATTTTGTCCAAAGGTGCCAATAAACCATCCATGGAAAACACCCCGTCCGTGACAATAATTCTAAACCGCGAACCATCCGCATGGCTTTGCTTGAGTTGGGTTTCCAATTCTTCCATATCATTATTGGCATATCGGTAACGGCTTGCTTTGCATAGGCGAACCCCATCAATTATGGAAGCATGGTTCAGGGAATCAGATATAATGGCGTCCTCTGCCGTAAGCAAAGGTTCAAAAACACCGCCATTGGCATCAAAGGCCGCGGCATATAATATGGTATCCTCCGTACCATAAAAATCTGCGATTTTTTGCTCCAATGTTTTATGGATATCCTGGGTGCCACAAATAAATCGAACAGAAGACATTCCAAAACCATGGGTGTCCAAGGTGTCTTTTGCGGCTTGGATAACATCGGGGTGGGACGAAAGCCCCAAATAATTGTTGGCGCAAAAGTTGATCACCTCTTCTCCTGTCGATATTTTGATCACTGCATCTTGCGGGGAAGTGATTATCCGTTCTTTCTTAAAAAGGCCGGCCTCTTTAATGTTGTCCAACTCTTGGGATAAGTGTTCTTTTAGTTTTCCGTACATAGTTATTTGTTTAAAGGAAAAGGGGTTTTATTTCGTGGTCAATATATACAATAATAATATGTCCAAGGGTATAGCCCATGGTTTTTAATGCGTCCGCATATTCCATGATCTGCGCTTTGTGCGAAGGGGAAGGTTTTCCCGTTTTGTAATCCATAATTGTGGCTTCACTTCCCTTCAGAACAATACGGTCCGGTCGCAGGATTTTTCCATCTTCCATTAATATTTCCTGTTCGTTCAGCACCTGAAATTCTGATGTGAAATATGCACTTAATTGCGGATGCCGGACCACCTCCTTAATTTTTTGGGAAACAAATTCATAAGACGCTTTCGGGAGTTCCCCATTTTCTTGAAGTTGTTCCAACACTTTTGGGATGTCTCCCACTGTTTCGATTTGACTTAAAACATGATGGATCAGGTTCCCGTGCTCCATAGCTTTTTGCTGTTCCTCGTCCCATAAACTTCCCAAGCGGGTCGAAATTACAAACCCTTGATCTCCTTTGCCCCGTGAAACAAATGGAATATGGGAGCTTTTCAAACTTCCGTCAGATGAGTTTTCCATACCTGAAGGCAACGCCCCAAATGCATAGGTATCCTGTTGTTCCAATCCTTGATGTTGAAGAAAGTAACGGAACAGATCAGCATACGATGAACATTGATCCGGCGAGCTAACGGCCTTACCGGATTCTGAAAAGACAAAAAGTCCTTTTTCGGCTCGAGTAAGGGCAACATACAGCACATTCATGGCGTCGAGCTCGGTCTTTTCTTCCTCCTCTAGAAAAACCGAGGATGCAACATCATTGTATTGCGACATTTCCTTTTTGGTATTGATAAGGAATTCATCTAGACCCAACTCTTTTTCTGAATCGGTGGCCGGCAACCATGATTTTTTACCCCTTCCTGAGGTGTCTATTCTGGCATTGGCAAAGGGAAAGATCACAATGGGAAACTCAAGCCCCTTGGATTTATGAATGGTCATGATCTTTATCGCATCAATGTGTTCTGGTGCGGCGATGGACAATTTGTCCTTTTTTTGTTCCCAATACTTAAGAAAAGCATGCACTCCCGGACCTTCACGCTTTTCAACGATCAAAACCTCATCCAACAGAAAAGTTAAATAGGCATGGGATTGGTGTGAAAGATCAAATTGCACTATGGCACGCTCTAGAATGGCAAGCACGGAACGGCTTTTTAGTTCTTGAATGGAGAAACCACAGGCTTCAGACAAGAGTTCTTCTATTTGATTTAGGTGCGAAGCAATAAAATGATGTACATCCGGTTTGTTTCGGGATAAATAGAGCAATAGTTCGTATGCTGATTCTTGGTCATTGGGGTTTTCCACAACCTTTAACAGGGAAATTAGAAAAGCAACGGTTGGACTTGCCTTTAGCAATAGGGATTCAGAGGAAATAATGGGAACCTGGTGTTCCGAGAGAAAGTTGGCCAACAATGATCCATGGTCGTTCTTGCGCACCAGAATACAGATATCCGAATATCGGTAGTCCTTTTGGCGAACCTCTTGGATGGTTTGCAGTACTTGTTCGCAATAGGCCGCATCTTTGTTTTCCACCTCATCCCCTAAAAACGAAAGCTGAACATATCCGCCTTTTTTTGCCGTGGGTTTTTGCTGGCATCCTTGCAAAAAGAGCTTGCGGTAATCCTCATTTTGTAAAAATGGGGCAACAACATTGAAAAAGCGATTGTTGAACTGGATGATTTCATCATAGCTTCTCCAATTGGTGTCCAAGGAAAACAGCTCGGGCCTTATGGAAAATGGTTGGTCCTTTTGGTTGATTAGATCAAGCAGCTGTTCGGCCCTACCTCCCCGCCATCGATAGATGGCCTGTTTTACATCTCCTACCAAGAATAAGGAACCATGTTCGTTTTTCTCGTTAACACTTTCGAGGGCGTTACCGATCAGCGGCACTAAATTTTCCCATTGTACCTGGGAGGTGTCCTGGAATTCGTCAATAAAGTAATGTCGGTACTTTTCGCCCATGCGTTCGTAGATAAAGGGGACCGGTTGGTTTCGTACTTGTTTGGACAAAAGGGTGTTCAGGGCCGAGATGGGAATAACTTCCCGGTCGAGTTCAATGCTTTTTATTTCCCTGGCGATTTCGTTCAACAGCGTTAATGGAACGATATTACCATAGATGTTTTTCAGGTAGCTTCGCTGAAAAAGGATTTTTTTGATGCCTGAAAACTTATCGAATACAAACTGGCATAATTGTGTAGTATCCCGCTTGTCCGCAGTCTTTAAGATACGCCCCTCTTGAAGTGAATCCTCCAATTTGTTTGCGTACAAAGCCCTGGTGTTGAACTCCCCATTTACTACTTTCTTAAAATGGTTGGGAAGGGTTTTTCTTGGGAAATCTTCATGTAGAAAGCCTTGCTTTTCAATTTCGACAAGGACCTCATCGGCTTTTTTAATGGCACTTGCCTCGAGCTCCTTGATCTGTTTCGAAATTTGGCGTTGGACCTGTTTAAAATCTCCAAGGGTTTTAGATTTTAAGGAGTCAAGGTGGTTCGAATGGCCTTCTTGAAAAAGTAATTTTCCTATTTCTGCCAGATCTCGGCTAATGTCCCAACTTTTGTCCTCATCAATTTTCTCCAACGAAAAAGCGATCAAGGCTTGGGTAAGGTCATCGTCCCCGCTCGCCCGATCTAGCAAACGTCCGACAGCCTCGTGCAGTAAAAGATCGGTGTCCAGTTCCACTTCAAAATTTTGGGAAAGCTGTAAGTCCCGTGCAAAGGTTTTAATGATCTTGTGGTTGAACTTGTCAATCGTGGAGATTTCAAAAAAGGAATAGTTGTGCAAAATATGCTGTAGCACAATTTTGGCCCTTTGCTGTAACTGCTGTTCACTAAAACCCAATTCTTGGCAGATTTCATTAAAAAGGGAACCTCTGTCTGTGGACTGCTTATCCTTGCCAAATTCAAACAGACTATCAAGGATTCTGGACTTCATTTCACCCACTGCCTTATTGGTGAAGGTTATGGCTAAAATCTGTCGGAATTTTATGGGAGAGGCATCTTTCAGCAGCAATAAAAGATACTCCTTGGTCAAGGAATAGGTTTTACCGGAACCTGCAGATGCGCTGAATATTTTAAACTGGGAAGTCTCCAAAACCATTTTCCCGCAAATTACGGATTACCAGCCTTAACTTAATATGGGATAGCATGAAATATATGGCATAAAGCCGTATTTTTACAGGAATCATTAATAACTTAAAAACAATACAATTATGGCTTTTGATTTACCAAAATTACCCTATGCATACGATGCCTTGGAGCCACATATAGATGCCAGGACCATGGAAATCCATCATACCAAACACCACAATGGTTATACCACTAAATTGAACGGCGCCATTGCCGGAACCGATTTGGAAGGAAAGAGCATTGAGGATATTTTAACCGGGTTGGACATGTCCAATGGCGCGGTTAGGAACAACGGGGGTGGCTACTACAATCACTGTCTGTTCTGGGAGGTAATGTCTCCCGATGGCGGGGGTGCCCCAAGTGGGGATTTGGCCGCTGCGATTGACGATGCCTTTGGTTCTTTCGATGCTTTTAAGGAGCAGTTCAGCGCTGCCGCCGGTACCCGATTTGGCTCTGGATGGGCATGGCTTTGTGTGCACAAAGGAGGGAAGTTGGAGATTTGCTCCACACCCAACCAAGACAACCCATTGATGCCGGATACCGGTTGTGCAGGACACCCAATTTTGGGCTTGGACGTTTGGGAACACGCCTACTATCTTAACTATCAGAACCGCAGACCCGATTATGTGGCCGCATTTTTTAATGTGATCAACTGGGACAAGGTTTCGGAAGGTTACGCAGGCAATAAATAGTTAAAGATTATCATTCGATAATAAGGGGGCCGCTTTAGCGGCCCTTTTTTTTGCGTCAGTTCGAGTGTCCCGAACAAAGTTCGGGATGTATTGAGAACCCATCTCTCGAGAGGGGCCGCGGGTGTGTATGGCCGCAAAACCCCCATCCGTCAATTGAAAAGGAGTATCTGTCAATTTACGGGGTACAAATAGCCCTTGTTCCTTTTCCTTTATGGTCGTAACCATGAAGAAAGTCCTTTTCAAGCTAGATTTCTGTTTAGGTTTAGTTGCAGTTTTGTTGCTGAGTTGCTGCAGTACCAATGATGGCACTGACCCTATAAGACAAACCCAAATATTTAGTATTGATCCAACCAGTGGAACTGTTGGTGAATATGTGGTTATTGAAGGAAAGGATTTTGGAGACAGAATGGAAGGTAATATAGTAAAGTTTAATGGCGTTCAGGCTTCCATTTTAACCGCTAGTACCTCAAGATTGGTGGTTTATGTACCAACAAATGCAACCACGGGGCCAATTTCGGTAAAGGTAGATACTAGGATTGCTAAGAGTGAGGTAGACTTTATGGTAAAGCCATAGAAATTCAAATAAAGAAGATGAAGCCCCTAGGTAAGAATGACTTATCCCATCTTCATAAAATATTTTTTTGGGGTAATTGGATTTTTTTCATTTGGGGGCCGTTAACACGGCCCCTTTTTTGGTTCCTAAATACCCCAAATAGAAAAGGGCGAGGAAGCCCTCACCCTTTTCGTCCCAAATCTTACCATAAACTTAACCTACTTATGCTATGGCGAAACTAAATTACTGGTATTGTGAGAAATAACAAAAGTTTTTGAGGAAATTTTTGATTTTCACCGAAAAAATTAAAGAAAATTTAAAGGGGAAAAATGGTAAATCGTTGGGAGTCAAACATAAAGAAGGCGGACAATGTCCGCCTTCTTTCCCCAAATCTTACCATGAACTTAACCTACTTATGCTATGGTGATCCAAATGTAATGCAGGGTGGCGGTTTTGGAACAAGTTTTTGGATGAAACCCCAGTTAATTGGGTGAACGGACAAGATGGGTGTTGGAGGGTATCGGAATCAAAGAAAAGGATTACAGGAATCTGTGGAAACCCCCAAAAAATAAAGCGACCGGAGTGATCCCCGGTCGCTTTCCCCAAATCTTACCATGAACTTAACCTACTTATGCTATGGTCCTCCAAATGTAAGGCAGCACCCCTCTTTTGAAAAAAGCTTTTAGATAAACGTCCAGTTGTTTGGCTGAAATACAATTCCTGTGGAAAAAGACTACGGGTAACGTGGGGGAGCGGGAAGTATAAAATAAAAAAGGTGGAATAGCTTCCACCTTTTTTGCCCCAAATCTTACCATGAACTTAACCTACTTATGCTATGGCAATACTAAAGTAGGTTTGTGTGCCCCCTAGATGGCAAAAACCCGTTCATCTACACGTTTCATCGATGAAATGCACAGACCATCTTTCCGGCAACCTTTAAATTTTAATAGGCGCGTTGGTTCTTCCCTTCATAGAAATTTATAAAGGCCCTATTAACCACTCGATTACCACCTGGGGTAGGATAATTTCCAGTGAAATACCAATCTCCTAAATTTTTGGGACAAGCTTGGTGAAGTCCTTCAATACTTTGGTAGATTATGTCCACCTCGGCCTTAATTCCTGGAGGACTCAGAATTTCTGCAATCTTTTTAGATATCTGATCGGCGGTAAAGGGAGCATAAAACTCTTTTACGTAGTTAACTACTTCCTTGTCTTGAGATTTAGTTTGTGTTAGGCACTTTTCATAGATCTCCTTGATCTTGTCTGTAGTGCCGTGGTCTTCATGTAAGGCCTGGGCCGCCTTAAAGGCTACAAAATCCTCCAGTTTGGCCATGTCTATGCCGTAACAATCTGGATATCTTATCTGTGGAGCGGAAGAAACAACAATGATTTTCCTTGGAGAGAGACGGTCGAGTATTTTAAGTATACTCTTCTTTAACGTGGTCCCCCGAACAATACTGTCATCAATAATGACCAGGTGGTCTCCCTTCTCGACCGAGCCATAAGAGATATCATAAACGTGTGCGACCAAATCGTCCCTGCTGCTATCTTGGGTAATAAAGGTTCTGAGCTTGGCATCTTTGATTGCCACCTTCTCAATTCGGGGACGCACGTCCAAAATTTTGTGGAGCTCCTCTCCAGAAATATTTGGCCCTAGGGCCAGGATTTGTTCTTCCTTAAGTTTGTTGAGGTAGTTCTGCGCTTCTTTGACCATCCCAAAAAAGGAAGTTTCCGCAGTATTGGGAATATAGGAAAAAACCGTGTTGACCAAATCGTTGTTTATGGACTTAAGAATTTGTGGGAAGACCAATTTCCCCAACATTTTTCTTTCCTGATAGATTTCCTTATCACTTCCCCTGGAGAAATAAATGCGCTCAAAGGAACAAGCCTTTCTTTCGGTAGGTTCCTGGATTTGCTCCAAATGGACATCACCTCTTTTTTTGATGATCAACGCATGTCCTGGATCTAGTTCCTTGACCGAATCATAGGGCACATTGAATACGGTTTGTATGGCCGGGCGTTCCGAAGCTACCACCACAACCTCATCGTCTTTGTAATAATAAGCGGGTCGAATCCCAGCGGGATCCCGTACAACAAACCCATCACCATGACCCAACAGACCGCCCATGGTATAACCTCCATCCCAGTTTTTGGAGGCCTTTCTCAGTATTTTGGCGACATTAAGCCGTTCCGCAATAAGGGGTGAAGCTTCCCTTTTGTTATATCCTTCCTTCTTGATTTGTTTGTACAATTTGGCAACGGCATCGTCCAAAAAATGTCCGATTTTTTCCATTACGGTTACCGTATCTGCCATTTCCTTCGGATGCTGGCCCAAGGTGACGAGGTTCTCGAACAATTCGTTCACATTGGTCATATTAAAGTTCCCCGCAACAATTAGGTTACGGTGCATCCAGTTGTTTTGCCTTAAAAACGGGTGAACACTTTCGATACTGTTCTTCCCAAAAGTTCCATACCGAACATGCCCCATTAACAGTTCCCCTATATAAGGAATGTTACTTTTCTGCAGCTCCACATCATTTTCCAAACCAGGATTTTGTTCCAGAGCGGTATTGATACGGTCGTTAATTTGGGCAAATATGTCCTGGATGGGCTGTTGCTGTGCGGAGCGTACCCGACTCATATAGCGCTCCCCGGGTTTCATATCCATTTTTATACTGGCAAACCCTGCGCCATCCTGACCTCTATTGTGCTGTTTTTCCATCATGAGGTACATCTTGTTTACCCCATAAAAAGCAGTACCGTATTTTTTCTTGTAGTACTCCAGTGGTTTAAGCAATCGGATCATGGATAATCCGCATTCGTGCTTAATAGCATCACTCATAACAAACCAAAATAAAAAAGCCCCGAAACGTTTCAGGGCAGATGTCTATGTTAATTCAATATTGAACTGTGTCAATTCCTTAAACTGCATAAGGCGGTTTCTTACCTCATGCTTTTCCAGGCCGATCATACGTTCCGTTCCAAAGCGCTCCACACAAAAGGAAGCCAAATTAGATCCGTGAATGATGGCGTTCTTTAAACTTTCAAAGGAGATGTTCTCCGCTTCGGCCAAGTAACCTGCAAAGCCCCCGGCAAAGGTATCACCAGCTCCTGTTGGATCAAATACCTCTTTTAAGGGTAAAGCCGGTGCAAAGAACACATGTTCGTTATGGAACAATAGCGCTCCATGCTCCCCTTTTTTGATCACCACATATTTTGGACCCATTTCATGGATTTTGGCCGCGGCCTTTACCAAAGAATACTCATTGGTCATCTGCCGTGCCTCTTCATCGTTAATGGTGATCACATCAATTTTTGCAATCATCTCCACCAACTCGTCCCAAGTATGGTTCATCCAATAGTTCATGGTATCGGCTATAATAAGTTTTGGTCGTTCTTCCATCTGGGCGATTACACCCAATTGGATGTTGGGATGTAGATTTCCCAACATTACCACATCCGCATCTTTAAAACTATCCGGGACAATGGGATTAAAGTCGGCCATGGTATTGAGCTCCGTGACCAAGGTATCCCTAGAATTTAGATCATTGTGGTATTTTCCCTTCCAATAAAAGGTTTTACCCCCTTTGACCACTTCAATGCCGGAAATATCGATGTTGTGATCGGTAAACAAATCCAAGTATTCTTGTGGAAAATCATCACCCACAACCGAAACAACGGCAGACTCCACCTTGAATTGGGACGCGGCCAAGCCGATAAAGGTTCCGGCGCCGCCCAAAATCCTGTCACTCTTTCCAAATGGCGTTTCAATGTCATCAAAAGCCACACTGCCAACAATCAGCAATTTGCCCATTCACTAAAATTTGCTGCAAATATACGGTTACATATTCCATTTCCCAGCACTTGGCATTTAATTAAGAAAATGAGGGAAAACTCTTGGTGTGCCCATCTACTTTCTTCCAAAATCCGCAGGAATTTCGCCCCAAGCCTTGGTTTCCCATTTTACAATGGGGGTATTGTACTTATTTTTCTTTAGCCACACTTCCGCCCGCTCTATAAGTTCAAAAAGTTTGGCGTTTTTATTGTTCTTCTGCAGTTTGGTGCCACATTTTTTCTTTCGTACCCAACCAATGGCAATTCTAGAATCGGAATAGATGATCCGTTCACTTTTTCGTTCCTTTAAAAAGGCTAGTCCGTGTACCAAGGCCAAAAACTCACCTATATTATTGGTGCCTTGCTCAAATGGCCCTTGTTTAAAAAGCAACTTTTTGGTTTTGGTGTCCACACCCTGGTATTCCATTTTACCAGGATTACCACTGGAAGCGGCATCCACGGAGATGGAATTGTAATTGGGGTCACCAATCTTCAGTAGTTCTTCGGGAGAAAGTTCTTTTTCCTTTTGCCCCTTTCCTTTATAATCGGAATAGTTGCCGTTAAAAGCTTTTTTGGCATCTGCAAACAGGGAAAAGGATTTGTACTGTGCCCCTTTGAACCCCTCAATCTGGGCCTTGCAATCATCCCAAGACTCGTAAATACCTGGGCGTTTGCCTTTCCAGACCACATAGAACTTTTTCTTTTTAGCCATGTTGCTGCAACAATTTTTCAATCACTTTGGGAAAGTGTTCGTACTCCAACTGGTGCACTTTTTGGGCAATGGTGTCCGGAGTATCATTGGCGGTCAATGCGGTTTTGGCCTGAAAGATAATGGAGCCTTCATCATAATTGGCGTTAACATGGTGTATGGTGATTCCTGTCTCTTCCTCTTCATTTTCCCTTACCGCTTGGTGAACCTTGGAACCATACATTCCCTTGCCGCCATACTTTGGAAGCAAAGCAGGATGAATATTGATAATTTCATTTGGAAATGCCTGGATAAAACTTTCAGGAATCTTCCAAAGGAATCCAGCCAAAACTATAAGGTCGGGGGCAAGGCCTTGGATGACCTGCAATAAATTGTTGCTTCCGGAGAAGGCTTCCCTGTTAAAGCTATAGGCCGGAATCCCCAATCTTTCACACCTGTCCAAAACCTGCGCGGTCCTTTTATTTGTGAATACCGCAGCAACCTTGGCGGTTTTTCGCTCCTCGAAGTAGGTGATAATGTTTTCGGCATTAGATCCGCTGCCGGATGCTAGAATGACCAACTGTTTTACAAAGGGTTTCTCCTGCAAATCGCTATACTTGTTTACTGGGCTAAATTACTGCACACTTGTGTAATATGTTTAATTTGAGGGACATTTTATCGACAAATGGTGTATTTAATCCAAAGTTTTATATTTTTGCCCCGATTAAAATTTTTAAAACCGATATAATTATGTCAGACATTGCATCAAGAGTAAAGGCTATCATCGTTGATAAACTAGGAGTTGATGAAAATGAAGTAGTAGCGGAAGCTAGCTTTACCAACGATTTGGGCGCAGATTCCTTGGACACTGTTGAGCTTATCATGGAATTTGAAAAGGAATTTGACATTCAAATCCCAGATGACCAGGCAGAAAACATTGCAACTGTTGGTCAAGCCATTAGCTATATAGAAGAAGCGAAGTAATTTTATGATATTTTACTAAAGATTTTAAATTATCCATGTGATGATCATCACATGGATAATTTTTTTTTAATTTAGGTTCATAAGGGTTAAAAAATAGTTCAATGCAGATAAAGCGAGTTGTGGTTACAGGAATGGGTGCGCTGACGCCCATCGGTAACAATTTGGAGGCTTATTGGGAAGGACTAAGGACTGGAAAGAGCGGTTGTGCTCCCATAACGTATTTCGATACCGAAAAGTTCAAGACCAAGTTTGCCTGCGAACTTAAAGGCTATGATCCCTCAGATTATTTTGATAGAAAGGAAGCCAGAAAACTTGACCGTTTTGCGCAATACGCACTGGTATCCTCCGACGAAGCCATAGCGGATTCCGGAATTGACCTGGAAACCATTGACAAGTTTAGGGTCGGGGTTGTTTGGGGCGCCGGTATTGGCGGTTTGGAAACCTTTCAGAATGAGATGATTGGTTATGCCGGAGGGGATGGTACCCCTAGGTTCAACCCGTTCTTTATTCCTAAAATGATTGCGGATATCGCACCAGGGAACATCTCCATTAAGCATGGATTTATGGGCCCTAATTATACCACAGTTTCTGCCTGTGCCTCTTCTGCCAATGCCATGATCGATGCGCTAAACTACATTCGATTGGGACATTGTGATGTTATTGTAACAGGAGGTAGTGAGGCTGCAGTGACCATCGCAGGAATGGGTGGTTTTAATGCCATGCATGCCCTATCCACAAGAAACGACAGCCCAGAATCTGCATCAAGACCATTTGATGCCACAAGGGACGGTTTTGTATTGGGTGAAGGGGCTGGTGCCCTTATCCTGGAAGAATATGAGCACGCCAAGGCGAGAGGTGCTAAAATCTATGCCGAGGTTGTAGGTGGAGGCCTGTCTAGCGACGCCCATCACATGACTGCGCCGCATCCGGAAGGAGTTGGTGTGGTAAGGGTAATGGAAAACTGTCTGGAAAATGCTGGGTTAAAACCAGAAGATGTGGATGCTATCAACACGCACGGAACATCAACACCTTTGGGGGATGTTGCAGAGTTGAAGGCAATTTCCAAAGTATTTGGAGCACATGCCAGTAACATCAATATCAATTCCACAAAGTCCATGACCGGACATTTGTTGGGAGCAGCTGGGGCCATTGAGGCCATTGCTTCCATCCTGGCCATGGAGCATAGTATTGTTCCCCCGACCATTAACCATAGTGTGGTGGACGAGAACATCGACCCTTCCTTTAACTTGACCCTTAACAAGGCGCAGGAGCGGGAGGTAAATGTTGCCATGAGCAATACTTTTGGCTTTGGCGGACACAATGCCTGTGTATTGTTCAAAAAAATAGGGTAGCTTTGTAGTACAATGAAATTCCCCTCCAAAATATTCAATTCCCATCCCAAACCGGATGGGGATTTTTTTTTGGGCATTAAATCAATTCTTGGATTTAAACCCCGGGACCTTGACATCTATAAAAAGGCGTTCCTGCATCGTTCCGTAAATAAGCGGGACAAAGAGGGCAATCCTATGAACTACGAACGGCTGGAATTTCTCGGCGATGCCATGTTGGGAACCATAATTTCCAAACATTTGTACAATGAGGTTCCCGGTGGGGATGAGGGCTATCTCACAAAAATGCGCTCCAAGATTGTAAGCCGAAAGCACCTGAACGAACTCGGTAAGGACCTGAAACTACTGAAGTACGTTGAGAGCAGAATCCCCAAATCACACTTTGGGGAAAATATTCATGGTAATGTATTCGAAGCTTTGGTCGGCGCCATTTACTTGGACAGGGGTTATGCATATTGTGAAAAGTTCATCAACAGCAGGGTTATACAACCCTATGTGGACATTGAGCAATTGGAAGGCAAGGTGATCAGCTATAAAAGCTTGTTGATCGAGTGGTGCCAAAAACAGAAAAAAACCTTCCACTATGAAGTGTATGAGGATACAGGGAATGACGAACTAAAACACTTTGCGGTTAAACTCACCATTAACGACAGAATTATGGCCAAAGCCAGGGCCACTTCCAAAAAAAAGGCCGAAGAAAAGGCTTCCAAAAGGGCTTATTTTGCACTGCAGAGCAGAATAGAAAATGGGTGATGCCGAATTGTGCCATCTCAAACGTTTTCGTTGTCTTTTAAACTGTATTATATCGCCTAGGCTAGGCTAGCAAAGGGAATAGGAGTATATTTACAGCTCGCTTAATCGACATGTTGACGACACATAGGATATCGGAGGATTTTTATGACGACAATTTTCAGCTCATCGCTATTCACAGTGGCCTGGAAGATTTTGCTTTGGGCTATGCCATAAACGCTGCTTGCGGCACGAAATTGGGTAGAAGGGAAAGCGATCTAAAATTTAGTCAGAATATCACCTTTTCCGTGTACGACTGGGATGATGAACTGAGCGATACGTTTTGGACACTGATTTCCAACAAATGTGCTATTGAAGAAACCATTCCTTCGGATGGGCTTTTCCAGGATAGAACTTCGTTAAGAACGGAATATCTGATCAAGGAACGCAAAGAAGTTGATTATCTATTAAAGGTTGATGGGGTGGATGGCCCTACCTTGGTCCAACAGATAAAATCCATCAATACAATTGCCAAAGTGGTCACAGCATATCCACTTGAAACACAAACTTTGAAATCAAAAAGAAACCTAATTTTTTAACCATGCCAACCGTTAAGAAAACAAAAATAGTAGCCACGCTTGGACCAGCCACGAGCAAGAAGGAGGTACTGAAGGAAATGATGCAAGCCGGGGTGGACGTATTTAGAATAAATTTCTCCCACGCCTCCCATGACGATGTGGCTGAGCGAATTAGGCTAATCCGGGAATTGAACGATGAACTTGAGACCAATACGGCTATTCTTGCCGATTTACAGGGGCCAAAATTAAGGGTCGGTGTAATGGGCGGCGAAGCCGTGGTTGCTCCAGGCGACGAGATTACTTTTGCCACCGGCGAACCTTTTGAAGGAAGCGCAAAAAGGGTTTATATGAACTATGCGAACTTCCCTCGTGATGTAAAACCGGGAGAGCGTATTTTGTTGGACGATGGGAAATTGATCTTTGAGGTAAAATCGACCAATGGAAACGATGAGGTTACTGCTGTTGTTGTGCAAGGAGGTCCCTTGAAATCCAAAAAAGGGGTGAACCTTCCCAACACCGATATTTCACTTCCGGCCCTTACCGAAAAGGATGTAAAAGATGCGGAATTTGCCATTTCCCAAGAGGTGGATTGGATGGCGCTGTCGTTTGTTCGCCATAGCCAGGATCTAATGGATCTGCAAAACCTTATCAATAAACATTCAGAACACAAGATTCCGATCATTGCCAAAATTGAAAAGCCAGAGGCCGTAGACAATATCGATAAAATTGTGGCCTATTGTGATGGTTTAATGGTAGCCCGTGGGGATTTGGGGGTGGAGATTCCTGCCCATGAAGTTCCGTTGATTCAAAAACAACTGGTTTTACGTGCTAAGAAAGCAAGAATCCCTGTAATCATTGCCACACAAATGATGGAGACGATGATCACCAGTTTGACACCAACCCGAGCAGAGGTCAACGACGTGGCCAACTCGGTGATGGATGGTGCAGATGCTGTTATGCTTTCTGGAGAAACTTCGGTGGGTAACTACCCAGTGCAGGTTATTGAAAAAATGGCGAGTATACTAACCAGTGTTGAAAGTTCCAATCTCATAACCGTACCACAGACACCACCTCATATTCGAACCAAAAGATACATTACCAAGTCCGTTTGCTACCATGCGGCGATCATGGCCAACGAAATAGAAGCCAAAGCAATATCCACCCTAACCAATAGTGGTTACACGGCATTCCAAATTTCTGCTTGGAGGCCAAGTGCACATATTTTGGTCTTTACATCCAACAGGAGGATCTTGACCCAATTAAACCTTTTGTGGGGCGTGAAAGCATTCTTGTATGATAAATATGTTTCTACGGATGAAACTATCGAGGATGTAAACCAAATTGCTTGTAAAAAGGGATATTTGGATGTGGGCGATATGCTGATCAGTTTGGCTGCCATGCCCATTAAGGACAAAGGAATGGTGAATACCCTGCGTGTAACTGAAATCGAAACCTGTAGTTTCTAGGCTACCTCTTTTTCGAAAGCAATAAAATTTACCAGTTTGCCCGCCCTGTCAAATACAGGGCTGCTTTTGATATGGCATTCATATCGGGAGCCATCCTTCCTGTAATTGGTCAAGGTAACTTCAAAGGACTCTTGCTTTTTTATTGCTGTGGAGACTTGTTTTGTGGTGTCCCTGCAAGTGGCTTCGCCTTGAAACATTTTGGGCTTTTTTCCCAAAACCTCAAAGGGTTGGTAGCCATTCATTTCAACCATGTTTTGAGTGGCATACACAATATTTAATTGAGGGTCGGTGACCACAACTACATGGTTCTCTTTTAGAATTTCATCATTGAAATTTGCACTTAGGTGCCACTTGGCGTTGGAAGCCAATTGGCTTAACCCTTGAATGTCACCTAGATTTTTTGAAAGGGCATCAAAAAACTGGGCAAAAAAATCCATGGAGTTTAATGGATATCCTTTAATCTCCATTTGGCCATAAAAATTATGGGCTGCCTCGTCATAAAATCGCATCTTTTCCATACCCAATACTATAAAAAGGAACGGTAGTGCTAAAATCCTAGGGCAACATTAACATTCTTGTTTAAACATTTGCCAAAATTGCGACGGTATTTGGCTGTAAGTATCAACAATATTTAAGGACTAAAGGGTTGAAAATTACCATATTTTCTTTTCAAAAGAGGACAGACCAAGCGATGAAATACGAGTATTCAGACCCAAAATTGGGTGCCATATTGGGCCTTACAAATGACATCCGAAGAGACAACGATCACTTTTCTTCTACAGCAAATACCATCAAGTTTTTATGGAATCGCAACGAGGAAACTTTAAATATTGAAGTGGACGGATTGGATTTGGCCTTGGAACCAAATCAAATGGTCACCGTGACTTATCTTCAGGAAGTTTCCTTTTCCAAAACACAATTACCGCTTTCTGCCGTCCTGTTCAATCGAGAATTCTATTGTATTGCAGACCACGATGCCGAAGTATCCTGTAATGGCATTTTGTTTTTTGGCACGCAAGATTTGCCGATCATCACCATTCCTAAGAACCAATTGAGGAAGTTTTATCTTTGGTACGATGTATTTGTTGAGGAATTTTCCACACCAGATAATATCCAGGGTGACATGCTCCAAATGTTGCTCAAGAGACTGATTATTATGAGTACCCGGCTTGCCAAGGAACAACTTATAGTTAAAACTTTGGACAATGCCCAAATAGATACCATTCGCAAATTCAATTATCTGGTGGATATCCATTATAAAACAAAGCGAAAGGTTAGCGACTATGCCGATATGTTGTTTAAATCGCCCAAGACCCTTTCCAATCTTTTTTCCATCTACAACCAAAAGACGCCCCAGCAGATCATTCTGGACCGATTGATGTTGGAAGCAAAACGCCTAATGCACTTTACTGAAAAACAAAACCAGGAAATTGCGTATGATCTGGGGTTCAACGACCCCGCCCATTTTAGTAGGTTTTTCAAAAAAATGACCAATATGAGCCCTTCCGAATACCGGGAAAACAGTGTTATCACTGCCTAAGGGAAATATTGGCAAGCGGTCGGGAAATCCCTCCTAACACCTTCCCTCTTTTTCGTCACATCTTTGCTTCGTAATTAAAAGAAAGGTAAAGATGAAATCACTTGAAAAATCAATTTTTAATCTCATAGAGATATTCAGGTCTGCCAAAAGACCAGCGCCCAAGTCGATTATTTCACCCGCCCATTGCGAGCAGAAATATCATCACGATTTCTATTGTGAAGCGGAAAAACCGTTTGTAAAGAATTTTTAATCCATATAACAAGTATCAAAATTTATAATCATGAGTAATTTTAATGTACCTAAGAGAGAAGAAGTAAGCAGTGCCAACCAGGCTATTTTTGACAATCTTGAAAAAGCGGTCGGCTTTGTGCCCAACCTATATGCGACCTATGCATATTCAGAAAATGCTTTGGGCAATTATTTAACCTTCGCCAACGCAAAGACCTCCTTAAAAGCAAAAGAAAAAGAAGCAGTTAACCTTGCTGTAAGTGAGGTAAACAGATGTGATTACTGTTTGTCCGCCCACACCGCAATTGGCAAAATGAACGGTTTTACCGAAGAGCAGATTTTGGAATTGAGAGCTGGTAGGGCCTCTTTTGACAACAAATTGGATGCTTTGGCCCGATTGGCAAGAAACATTACCGAAAACAGGGGAACAACCGATGCTGCCGTGCTTGAGAACTTTTTTGAGGCAGGGTGGAGCAAGGAAAATTTGATTGACACCATCGTTTTGGTGGGAGACAAGACCATTTCCAATTACATCAACAATACAACCCAAACCCCAATTGATTTTCCAGTGGCACAACCCTTGGAAGCAACAGTTTAATTCAAAACAAGAAAACAACAAATAACAATGAGAAAGACAATTTCAATTTTAGTAGTCGCCCTAGTAACTGTATTTTCTGTACAGGCACAGGACAAAATGAACAAAACCGAATCAGTTAAAACCATCGCTCTGGAGCAAACTTCCGGCGAGTTCACACAAAAGCAACTAACAGTTTCCGAAGGAACCTATGTTTTTGACATCGCCAATAACGGAGTGGGCCACGATGTAGGTTTTGTTTTGGTCAAAAAAGGACAAGATCTGAGCAAGCCAGAGAATCATATTCAAACGGCTTATGTGACCAAACCGGTTGCAACAGGAGCTTCGCAAACCTCCAAACCCACAAAACTCACAAAAGGGGAATATATATATTTCTGCCCATTGAATCCGACATCAACAGACAACGTTTTGACGGTGAAGTAGACGGCTTGATGTTTTGGAGTGAAAGCCTCTTCTGAAAAGAAGGGGCTTTTATTTTACCTGGGAATTGGCAAAAAGGGAGGGGGCCATGTTCTTGGCCATATAAATGGGCCAATCGTTTTTGAACAAATGACTTTCCGTGATGGCACTCTCGTACAAGAGGTAAATCCCACCAGAGATTTTTTCTATTTCCGCCTTGGACACATTGATAATGTTCTCGCCAACTACTTCCCCCAAATAGAGCAAAAGCTCTTTCTTGTTTTTTTGGATTACGCCTATGATCTTTTTTTGTGTGGGAGCGAGTTCACCAAATGTTTTTAGTCCCCAGCAACCTTGAAAATTTTCTTCCCGATAAAGGTCCCTGAGGTAATCAAAAATGGCCAAAAGTTGGTTTTTCCCTGCTTTGCGTTTGGACACAAAACTCTTTAGCGAATCCAAAAGTTGATCATGGCGCTGTTGCAGATAGGCGATGCAAATGTCCTCCTTGGATTTAAAATGGCTGTAAAGCGTAGCTTTGGCAATACCACATTTATCCACGATTTCATTGATGCCCGTGGAGTTATATCCATTCAGATAAAACAGATTACCAGCAGTGGTTATAATATGTTCATGTAATTCAGGACGTTGCACTGTTACAAATTAAGCAAGAATTGGGGTATGCATCAAATTTAAAATTCAAATTTTAATTGAACGGAAAAAGTTTCCTTTGGGGATTGCTCCTTTTTCTTCTCGGTATTTAGGTTAGCCAAGGAGATACCCAATAGCCTTACCGAGTTTTCCATCTTGGCTTGATATAACAATTCCTTGGCGGTTTCTAAAATGAGTTCCTTTTTCGACACAAAATAGGGTAGGGTCTTGCTTCTTGTTTGGAGGGTAAAGTCACTGTACTTGATTTTTAGGGTGATGGTCTTTCCAGCTATTTTCGATTTTTCCAACCGTCGTTCGAGCTCGGTGGCGATATGCTCCAACTTTTCCAACATAAAAATTTCACTGCTTAAGTTTTCACTGAAAGTGCGTTCAGCGCCTACAGATTTCGGAATCCTGTGTGGCTTGACCTCACTGGTATGGACTCCCCGGACCACATGGTAATAGTACCTGCCACTTTTTCCAAATTGCAGGTCCAAGAACTCCAGGGTTTTATCTTTGAGGTCTTTCCCGGTAAAAATCCCCAGCTTGTACATTTTTTCCGCTGTGACTTTTCCCACCCCATAGAACTTCCTGATGTCCAATTCCTCCAAAAAAGGAATAACCTCTTCTGGATTCACTGTTTTTTGTCCATTGGGTTTGTTGAAATCACTGGCCACTTTGGCAATGAACTTATTAATGGAAATCCCTGCCGAAGCTGTTAGTCCGACCTTATCCAAAATTTTTGCACGGATTTCTTTGGCAATCAGGGTTGCGGACGGATTTCCCTTCTTATTCTCGGTAACATCCAAATACGCCTCGTCCAACGATAGGGGCTCCACAAGATCCGTGTATTCAAAGAAGATTTCCCTTATCTGTTTGGAAACCTCTTGGTAGCGGTCAAAACGGGGCCTAACGAAGATAAGGTCAGGGCAATTTTTTTTGGCAATATATCCGGCCATGGCACTCCTTACCCCAAACTTTCTGGCTTCATAACTCGCTGCTGAAACCACGCCGCGCTTGGAGCCTCCACCCACAGCAATCGGCTTTCCTTTGAGGTCTGGATTGTCCCGCTGCTCCACCGATGCATAGAAAGCATCCATGTCCACATGAATTATTTTTCGTAAAGGGAAATCCATCTCCATACCCAAATTTAGGCTATATTTAGTTTGATGGAACACTTGGAAATCGAACGAAAGTTTTTAGTTAGATCAGCGCATTATAAGCAACAGGCAAATTCCAAATTACGGATTGTCCAAGGGTTCCTAAATACAGCCCCAGAGCGTACGGTACGGGTTCGGATAAAGGGAGATAAGGGTTTTTTAACCGTAAAGGGGGCAAGTAATACCTCAGGAACCACCCGATTTGAATGGGAGACCGAAATTACGGTCTCCGAAGCCACCAATTTGATAGATCTATGCGAGGAGGTTATTCTTGAAAAATACAGGTACCGGATCAATTTTGGAAACCACGTTTTCGAAGTAGATGAATTTTTGGGGGAGAATAGGGGACTTGTAGTAGCCGAAGTGGAATTGCAACATGAAGATGAGATTTTTGAGAAGCCCGAATGGTTGGGCACCGAAGTAACCGGAGAGGTGAAGTATTACAATTCACAACTATCTAAAAAACCGTATAGCTTATGGAAAGATTAAAATTACTTTTTTGTGGATTCTCAATCTTGCTTTTGGCTTGTGGACCGCAACAAACGGAAAAGCAGACATCGCAGGAGGAGGTAGCACAAAAACCAACTTTCAAGGAAATCAAGGGAAAATTGAAGGCAGAGGGCTATCAAACCTTCGATTATGTTGATGCGGAAACCAAGGACAGTATTTTGATGCAACAGTACTTTATGGCATTTTTAAAGAGTGGACCTGTAAGGTCGCAGTCCAAAAAAGTAACGGACAGTCTTCAAACCTTGCATTTGGCCCATCTTAAACGCATGTACGATGATGGCTATGCCAGTATCTCCGGACCTTTCGGGGATGATGGAGAAATACGGGGGATCACCATCTACAATGTGCCCACGTTACAAATGGCCGACAGCTTGGCCAATTTGGACCCCATGGTCAAAGCAGGTAGATTGGTCATTGAAGTACACCCTTGGTGGGCGGCCAAGGGCCTTCCACTACGATAAAGTAAAAAAGGCAAAATGGGAAACAAAATGGTGCCTAGGACAATCAATATCTTGGTATTTTTTTCTGCCTGCATTGCCATTGCTGCAGATTTTTGGGATAAAGAACCACTCTTCAAGATTTTTAAACCATTGACCACTATCCTTGTGACAGGCCTTTTGTTTTTTGGCCAAAACCAAAAATTGACGAAGTTCAAGACTATGGTCATCACTGCCTTGTTTTTCTGTTTGGTGGGCGACATTTTGTTGCTAGAGGAAAACTGGTTCGTATTTGGCCTTGGGGCGTTCTTAATAGCTCATCTGCTTTTTGCTTACGGCTTTGTGGTGTTGGAAGGATTTTACTCCAATTGGAAATCGCTCCTGGCTTTTTTAGGCTTGGGAATTTCCATACTATTTTGGTTAAAACCCGACTTGGGGAGTCTGGAGCTGCCCGTTACCATTTACATTTTTGTAATCATCTTCATGGCTTGGCAAGGGACCGGGCTTTTTCTCAAAGAGAAAAAAAATGCATATGCCCTTATTGCAATTGCCGTCATGCTATTTATGTTTTCCGATACCATGATTGCGGTCAACAAATTCAAAGCTCCCTTTAAATGGTCCGGATTGGTAATATTGAGCACCTATTGGCTGAGCATTGCGCTTATCGCCAACGGAACATTTTTAAGATTGAAGGAAGAGGGAACAACTTAAGAATTGATCAATCCAGTTTTTTGTCCAACGCAAGAATGGCATGAAGCAGAACATTCGCCCCATTGGCCATATCTTCTGCTGAGGTAAATTCCTTAGGGGAGTGGCTAATTCCACCCTTACTCGGGACGAAAATCATTCCGGTAGGTGCAATATGGGCCATATCTTGGGCATCGTGTCCAGCTCCGCTGGGCATATACTTAAAAGTGAGCCCTTAATTTTGCACAACTCCCTCTATTTCTTTTTGAATTGAAGGGTCTGTAAGGGCTGGGTCGGCAGTCGTATCCAATGGGATAAACTCGATATTGACGTTAGATTGCGTGCTTATCTCCTGTGCCTTGGCATGAATGGCATTGAAAACCTGTTCAATTATGGCAGAAGACAGGTCTCGAATTTCAAGACTGGCCACAACTTTTCCAGGAATTACATTGGGAGCTCCAGGTTCGGCCCTTATTCTACCTACGGTCCCTACTTGGGCGCCTTCAAAACTGTTGGTCACCTCATTCACGTCAACCACGAATTTGGCCGCAGCCAAAAGGGCGTCCTGTCTGGAATCCATCGGGGTAGTGCCAGCATGGTTGGCAAATCCGGTGAAAACCACATCCCACCATTTCAATCCAACAATACCTTCCACAATACCGATATCCCGATTTTCTTTTTCCAGGATGGCACCTTGTTCTATATGAAGTTCCAAAAAGGCCGCCATGGCGTTTTTCTTTCGAATTACCTGTTTTATCCGGGAAGTATCCCCGCCCAATCGCATGATTCCCTCGCCCATATCATATCCTGTGGAATTTACGACCTGGAAAGCTTTTTTGCTCAAATGTCCAGACATGGCACGGCTTCCCATAACGCCACCTTCTTCGTTCGAAAATACAATTACCTCTAATGGATGTTTGGTTTTGATATTGTTTTCATTCAATACTTCAATAACTTCCAAGGCAGCCATCGAACCCACACAACCATCATAATTTCCGCCATTGGGTACCCGATCTGTATGGGAGCCAAAAGAAATGGGCTTGGCATCCTTTTCTTTTCCTTTTCTGAGTCCCAGGATGTTTCCGGCATAGTCGATGGAAACGGTAAGTCCTAGTTCTTCCATGATTTTTACCACCCATTTTCGAGATGCAATATCAGCATCACTAAAAGCCACACGTTCGGTTTCGCCATTTTCCTGAAGCCCGAATTGAGCCAAATCCATGATTCGTTTTTCAAGACGCTCTTGGTTTACGCTTGGATTTTTATGTTGTGCTTGCAGGTTGCCAGTTAAACAGCAAAATATGAATAGGGCAGACAGTGCTCGCATAATTTTCCAGTTTTGGTTAGTCCTTTTGGCTCGAAGTATTACGAAACCTAAATATAACCATAAAACCGGCGAAAAAATCTAAGTCGTTGAAAGATTGAAGGTTACTTTAAGGTTGGATTGGTTTGTATTGGAATCCAAATCTCTTCCTCCGAATTGGGATCATTGTTTTTGTACCGACTTCCCAAAACTTCAAAATGTGGTCTGTTGTCCAATTGGTAACCCGAGTTTGGTAACCATTCCGTAAAAATATGTTGGAATATGGAATTGTCGGTACTGGAACCTTTATAGTAAAAAACGGCATATAAACCCTTGGGCAGGACAAACGGGTACATTTCAGCTGGAATATTGTCGTGGTTTGCCACCTCTACAGTGGCCCATTTTTCAAATATCGCAGCTGGGTTGAAACTCGCAAAATAGGCCGTATCATAAAGCTGCATTGAAATAAAATCCGAAGATACCCTGTCTTTGATTTGATCGGCCTTCTTTTTGAACTTGCTCCAAAGCTCAAAGGTCCTATTATTGGCCAAGCTCATGGTTAGATGCATGCCCACAAGCTTTTTCCCAGGGAATTCCACGATTTTGGGTTCCATTTTTCTGCTTAAAGGGAACTTTTGAATTGCTCCAAAAACCGAATGTCGTTTTCACTCAATAAGCGAATGTCGGAAATTTGATGAAGCAGCAGTGCAATTCGGTCGATTCCCATTCCAAAGGCAAATCCGGAGTAAACTTCAGGGTCTATATTGCAGTTCTGTAATACATTGGGATCTACCATGCCACAGCCCATAATTTCCAACCATCCCGTACCCTTGGTCATCCGATAATCGGTCTCGGTTTCCAAGCCCCAATACACATCAACTTCGGCACTTGGTTCGGTGAACGGAAAATAGGAGGGTCTAAGTCTAATTTTGGACTTGCCGAACATTTCCGAGGTAAAATATTGCAAGGTTTGTTTCAAATCCGCGAAGGAAACATTTTTATCCACGTATAGCCCCTCCACTTGATGAAAGAAGCAGTGCGAACGGGCCGATATCGCCTCGTTTCGGTATACCCTGCCAGGGGAAATGGTTCGAATGGGCGGTTGGTTGTTTTCCATATAACGTACCTGCACGCTCGAAGTGTGGGTGCGGAGCAAAATATCGGGATCGGTTTGAATAAAGAAGGTATCCTGCATGTCCCTTGCCGGATGGTACTCGGGAAGGTTCAAAGCGGTAAAGTTGTGCCAATCGTCCTCTATTTCCGGTCCCTCAGAAACATTGAATCCAATTCTGGAGAAGATGTCTATAATCTGGTTTTTGACTATGGAAATAGGGTGGCGCGCACCAAGTTGGACAGGTTCTCCCGGGCGGGTCAGGTCTCCGAACTTGCCCGAAGTTTCCGCTTGGTTTTCCAGCGCGGTCTTTAAGCCGTTTACCTTGTCGGTAGCAGCGGTTTTTAATTGGTTGATGACTTGTCCGAACTCTTTTTTCTGCTCGTTCGGGACATTCTTAAATTCTGCAAAAAAGGAATTTAAAAGGCCCTTTTTCCCAAGGTATTTAATTCGAAATGCCTCAATTTCATCTTTTGATGTCGAAGTGAAACCTTCCACTTCCACCAAATGTTCCTTTATGGTCTCAATCATCTTTGACGGCGGTATTGGCCGACAAATTTAACAAATTGTCCTTGAATATATAGGCAATAAGAAAATGTACCGCAACACCTCCCAAGAAATGCCATAACCAATGGGTGCCCATTGGCAAAATAGATTGGGTGAGATCTACAGTTCTAAAATATACGGCGAGCCCAAAAATCAGAAATGTCAAAACCACGAGAATACCATTTTTCCAAGCAGTCTTATATAAGTACCATAGCAAGGGCAATAGCACGGTAAGGGCGGTGATCACATATCCCAATGAAATCCGAAGTCCGTTGGGAATGGGAAGTGTACGAAGCCCCATGTACATTCCAAGGAAAATGATGACCAGGAGAATCCTTGACAACCAGGATGATGTTATTTTATAAACAAAATAGAGCACCAAAGTAAGGCAAAGGAACATGATGGGCATCCAGTCCAGTCGAAGCCAAAACTCGTGGCTGCGTGTGGCATGAAACATTGTGCCGCCAACCCAGCTAAAAGCAATGATGGGCAGTACCCAGGCCAAAAATAGATGCTCCTTTGGATTTTTGTACACCTTCATTCCCCAGTAGACCACAAGAACGATAAAGATGAGGTTGCTGAAGGTGTTAAAGGGCTCCACAGGAAACCGCCCTTGAACGGTTTCCAGATAAATGGGCCCTGAGTCGTTGGGAAACTTGATGAACGGAATCAAAGACATTCCGGAAGGTTATGTTAGGAACTAACCGTATCCTTCACATTTTCCTTGATCCAGGCAAGGCATTCCTTGAAATCTTCGAAGATACTTTCCCGTGGAATCAAATCTGGGATAATATCAATACGTTCCATCATATATTTTGGCTGATCTAGAATACCCACGAACATGACGTTGATGTCCTTTTTCTTAAGATCCTGCAGCACATCTTCCATGGCATACAATCCGGACTGATCCATATACTGCATGCGATCCAATCGTATAACCACATTGCTCGCGGTATCTGGAATCTGTTCCGCCAATTGTTGAAAATCACTTGTGGAACCGAAGAAAAGAGGGCCTTTAATGTGTTTGATGAATACTTCTTCCCTTAATTTGGCAGGGAAGTCCTTTTCATCCTCCCAAGCTTCTTCCTTCAAAGGTTTTACATCGGAACGTGTGGCCGTAAGGTCCCCAATTTTCTTCATGAACATCAAGGAAGCGATAACCAATCCAATACCCACGGCATAGACCAAATTCCATACGGAAGATAGAATCAGAACCACCAACATGATGATGACCTCCGAACTAAGTTTTAACGGACCGAGTTTAATATCCTTTGGCAGATATGGAATGGCCTTTAAACCTTTGTAATCCATTACACCGATACCAACGGTTACCAAAATCCCCGCCAATACTGCAGCTGGAATCTGCGATGCCACCGGCCCAAGGGCCAAGAGAATCACCAATAAAAGCAATCCAGCAATCATACCGGACAAGCGGGTCTTACCTCCAGAGTTGATATTCACTACAGTTCTAATGGTAGCACCAGCTCCTGGAATCCCTCCGAACATCGCAGCAATACTGTTACCAATACCTTGTCCCACCAATTCTTTGTTTGGTTTGTGCTTGGTTTGTGTCATATTATCCGCAACCACGGAGGTCAGCAAGGAATCTATGGCACCCAATAGGGATAGGGTCAGTGCCGTGAAAATGTATGGTGTTAACGAGGCTAACTTAAACTGGGTAAAGATATCCATTCGCAATATGGGTAGTCCCTCTGGAATTTTTTCAATAGGGCGATAGCCCCACCCTAGTGCATAGGCAAGCCCAGAGACCACAATTAGTGCAACCAAGGTACTAGGTACAGCCGTGGTGATTCTTTTAAAGCCATAAATGATAAAGATGGTTGCCAAGGCCAACCCTAATTCCAACCAATTAACGTTCTGAAGGGCACGGGGTAGAACCTTGATAGTTCCCAAAACCCCAGATGCATCTTTAGCGGCCAGTGTTTTGGCCTCCTTTTGCATATCTTCCTGTGTAATCTTATTGGCCCTTTTAATAGTTTCCTCGAAATCTTCCAGCACGAGGATACCTTCACCGGCCTCTTCCTTAAGGATGTTTTCCAATATTTCCTCTTCGGCGGCAGCCTTAAACTGGCTTACATACTCTTCATCTTCTTTTGGGTAGTAACCTACAGCCGGCAGAATTTGGGTCACCAAAATAATTACACCAATCGCTGTCATGAATCCTGAGACCACAGGATATGGGATGTATTTGATATACTTTCCCAAACCAATGAGTCCCAATCCAATTTGCATGAGACCTGCTAGTAGGAAAACTGCTAAGATAATGGGTAGTGCTTTGTTCACATCCCCATCGTGAACGGCCATGATTCCCCCAATAATCACCATACTCACAGCGGTCATAGGAGCGGTAGGCCCTGATATCTGTGTGTTGGTGCCTCCAAAAAGGGCAGCAAAAAAACTTATGAAGATGGCGCCATATAAACCGGCGCTCGGGCCTAACCCGGAACTCACACCAAAAGCCAATGCTAGTGGAAGGGCGACAATACCTGCGGTGATACCCCCAAAAAGGTCACCTCTAAAATGCTTGAACATACCTGACAATTGATTAGGTGTTGATTATGTTCGTTAAGATAGCAAATTTTAAAAACTAAAAAAGGCCAATGAAATGTTAACACTGGCCTTTTGTTATTTGGATGGAACCAAATGCTACATATAACTCACTTTTCCATCAGAGATATTGTACATGGCTCCGACAATCGAAATTTCACCATTATCCTCCATTTCCTTTAGGACAGGACTTTGGTTTCTGATGTTATCGATGGTCAATTGTACATTGGTCTCGGCAACTGAATTTACAAAATCCAAGTTTTTGGAAGTTCGTTCTGCCGCATCAGCTGGTTCGGTCACTGCGTTTACAGCCGGCTTGATCTTGCTTAAAAGCTCGGTAAGATTACCCATTTTGGCATCGTCGCAAGCACCTTTAACCGCTCCACAAGCCGTATGTCCCAAAACCACAATGATCTTGGTCCCTGCCAACTTACAGGCAAACTCCATGCTACCGAGAATATCCTCGTTTACAATGTTTCCGGCCACACGCGCACTGAAAATATCCCCAACTCCTTGGTCAAATACCAACTCTGCTGATACTCGGGAATCAATGCAGCTTAAGATGGTTGCAAAAGGATATTGCCCAGAGGCAGTTTGCCCTACTTGCTCCATTAGATCGCGATTAGCTTGGTTCTTATCTACAAAACGCTTGTTTCCTTCTTTTAAAAGTTCTAGGGCGCTCTGTGGTGTTATTGCCGCTTGGGCTTCTTGAGTAAGTGCTTTCATAATAGTACTATAAATCGTTAGTTTAATGAGTTATTAAATTTCGTTTTGTGCTTCCCAGCCAAGAGAAAAGGTACATTAAATTTACCAATTACATTCTTAACATTGATGTTCGCTTTGGCCGCATCTTCCAAATCCATAAACAACACATCAACATTTGTCCGGCTTAGGTAAGTGGACATGTTGTTGATCGCATTGTCCTGAGGCTCAAAAGCGTATTCCACCACAGGAAGGTCGATTTGCTTTTCTTCAGAGGATTCAGTTGTTCGATTTGCGATTTTAAAGGATTTTAAGGGCTGCGAACTTTGTTTCAGCAGTTCCTCCAACAATCCGATTTTCACGGATTCCTTTGTCCCGTTCAGTACACCCAACGAAAGCTCCTTGTTATTGGAGATCATCTGCTCGTGGGAGGCAATCATCACCAAGCCATCAAAAGTTGACATTACATGTTTTGTAATGCTGCTACTCAACAATTTTATTGGAGTGGATTTTCGCTGGCCCAAGACAATGATATCTGGGCGTAACTCTTGAATTTGCTTGTTGATTTCCTCCTTAACATTACCCACTTTAAAAGCGGTATTGAAAGTCATTCCAAACTCCTCCCCAATCGGGTCTACCAAATGCTTAATGCGTTTTTTGGTTGAGGTGTATGTTTCGTTTATTGATCGTACTGCGGACAACTGGTTGTCCTGTTTTACTACCACCAAAGGCTGCTTTACATGCAGTAGGGAAATTTCCCCACCGATCATTTTGGCCAAACTAGCCGTATTCTTCAAAATGTTTTCTGATGTTTTCTTCAGGTCCGAAAGGACTAAAATTCTGTAATTCTTATTTTCCATGATTGATGTTTTTTAATTTAAGCTTAAACTTGATTTTGGGCGGGTTCTAAAGAACTCGATAAAACTGGTGGGGTTTTCTTCAACCCCGCGTTTGGATACCAATTGAATATCGATATTCCGTTCCTTGGCCTTAAAGGCAAAATCTTCAAGAATTTCGATGATGTCATTGTCAAGGTACCTTGTCTTCAATAGGTTCAACTCCAAATAGGTGTCATTTGGAAGACTGTCCAATTCCTTAAGAATGGCCCCTTTGTTAAAGAAGGTTACTTCCTCCGCAAGGGTCATTTTAATTCTGTGCTTCCCATTGCTTTTGTCTTCAATGTGAAGGAAATGGGAGTTTTGGTAGCTCTTCAACAAAATGACCACGATTCCTACCATTAGCCCCAATCCAATTCCAATCAACAGGTCTGTAAATACAATACCAAACACAGTAACCACAAAGGGTACAAATTGTTTCCAGCCAAGCTCGTACATTTTCTTGAACAAGGCGGGTTTCGCCAGCTTATATCCTACGATGAACAATATGGCAGCCAAGACTGACAAAGGAATCATATTCAACAATCGAGGAATAAGTATTACCGAAATCAATAGGAAGAAACCATGAATTATGGCAGAAGCCTTGGATCTACCACCCGACTGGATGTTTGCTGAACTTCTTACAATTACCTGGGTTACCGGCAAACCACCTAATAGACCAGAAATACTGTTGCCCACTCCCTGAGCCATAAGTTCCTTGTTTGTGGGTGTAGTTCTTTTCAGTGGGTCTAGTTTATCGGTAGCCTCTACACATAGCAGGGTTTCCAAACTCGCTACCAGGGCGATGGTAAACGCGGTAATCCACACTTCAGAATTTCCTATCACTCCGAAATTGGGGAAGCTCAACAAGGTTCCCAAAGACTCAACACTTTCTGGAATAGGAACGCTTACCAGAAGCTTATCAGAAATTGCAAAAGTTGGATTGTCCTTCGTAAAAACGAAATAAAGAATTCCGAGCACCACGGCTACCAATGGCCCTTGAACCAATTGGAAAACCTTGGATTTTTTACTTAGTACTTTATCCCAGAGCAGGAGAATTGCCAAAGCCACAAGAGCGATGATAGTTGCCCCTGGACTTATGTAATTAAGGGAGTTGATGATTTCGGTAAAGGTATTTTCCCCATCTACCTGAAAGAATGCAAAGTTCCCTTCGGTGTTTTCACTATACCCAAAGAAATGTGGAATTTGCTTTAGAATAATGATGATACCGATACCAGTAAGCATTCCCTTGATCACAGAAGATGGGAAATAATAGGCGATAACACCCGCTTTAAGAATACTGAAAAGGATTTGGATCAAACCTCCGAGCACAACGGCAACCAAAAAGTTCTCAAATCCTCCCAAGGTGCCTATGGCCGTTAGAACAATTGCGGCCAAACCTGCCGCGGGGCCACTAACCCCGACGTGGGAGCCACTCAAGGAACCTACAACGATTCCTCCAATTATACCAGCAATCAAGCCCGAAAATAAGGGCGCTCCACTGGCTAGTGCAATACCCAAACAAAGGGGTAATGCAACAAAAAATACTACGATACTTGCAGGCAAGTCGCTTTTAATATGTTTAAACATGAATACAATAGTTATAGCCTCCGCTATTTGTTTTTAGGTTGGAGGCGGTTAGAAATTGATAAATAAAACGCTGAAAGTTTAAACCAATTTCTCTGGGGGAGGGAGCAGTATCTCGGTCATTACATCCGAATGCATACACAGATTTTCCGTGTCTTCGGCCTTGATATTTAGACCCAAAAAATTGTTGGTAAGTGATTCCGAATTCAAGAACAAATCCTTTTCACCCAACTTTTTTTCCGATTCTTTGTCCTTGCTCTTTTCTTCTTCAGATGAATCCAAAAAAACGGCAATGGGACAATCTTTATCAATCAAAGGAACTATTGAAGGCGCCAATATGGAAAATATCAGCAAAAAACAGATTAAGGGATGCGCTAGGGCCTTCAACATTTGGGATCTTTTGGGCAAAAATAAAACTCAGACCTTATTTTTCTGTTAATTAATGTTTAAAAATCCTTCAATAACCTTAAATCTTCTGCGGGAATCCATCCGGTCTGCCCATCGGCAATCCTTATTTTCTTCCATTCATTCAGTTGGTCCAATACATTCACCTTAGTGCCCTCGTGAAGTGTAAAGACCGCTTCACTGGTATTGTTTGGCTCTGAATTGATCCTTACTTCTGGACTAAATACGATTGCAGGGTTGTCGTTGTTGAATTCTTGATATTGTAAATAGGCAAGCAAAACACAGCATACTCCCAAAATCAAGCTAAAAATGCTGGAAATAAAAGCGATTCTTTTTTGACTTGCAGGACGCAAAAAGAAATAGGCTAAATATGCTAGTACAAAAACAATCATGAGGGCAACGGCAATGTTGGCCCATTGGTCGAAGGAGAAAAAGTTAACCACAGCTTCGTAAATCTGTGCAATTTCGGTTTTGGGCATTTCTTCTACGGCATCGAGCCTCATGTTCTGGGCATAGCCTAAATTGTTCAGGATTTCACGATCATTTGGTTTTAAGAGCAGGGCCTTTTCATAATACAGGATACTTGGGCCAATCGCATTCAATTTGTAATGACAGTTACCCAGGTTAAAATAAAGCTCTGCGGAATGCTCCCCATTTTCCAGGATTTTCTCGTAGTTTCCAATGGCTTTAGTATACTCCCCTTTATTGTAAAACTCTGTTGCTTGATTGAAAAGAGCACTATTTTGGGCTTTGCCAAAGAAGGCGGACAATACAAAAACTATGGTCAATAGGGTATTTCTCATAACTGTTTGTCCATTTTGGAAATTACTTCACTGGCCTTCTCATAATCGTTCTGCATTTGCACGTCGGAAAATGGACTATACCGGGCCATTTCACAATTTCCGAGCAAACCAATAAAGCCGTCTATATAGGTTGGGTCGACGCTCTTTTCTGTTAGGATGGACGTTATTTTTTCCTTGCTGAATTCGGAAGTCTCAATTTTTAATTTGGCCTTTAAATAATTGTGCAGGCCTTTTTCCAAGGCAACATAAAAGGCTTCTTTGTTCCCCAACTCCTTTTTGGCAGTGGACAAATATTTTCTTGCCAATCTGTTGGCCTGTTTAATTTTGTTGCCGACCACATCGCTGGCAATCGCCTCCCTTTTCTTAAAGGAGAAGACTGCAATCGGAATCAGCAATAATGGACCCAATAGCATGAGGTAAAACCTATTGGACCCAAAGAAATAATTTGCCCCTATTTTGCTGAGGTTGGGACTCAATTTTATAAAATGAAACTGCTTGCCCGTTGGCACGACCAATTGCCTATTGGGAGAAGAGCTCAACAGGTTATTGTCTGTTCCTAAGGGGCCTTCCAGTACTTCTATATTGATTTCTTCAGAGTTCAATGTCACGTACTTTTCCGTTTTTGGGTTGAAGTAACTGAATGAAATACTGGGAATTGGATATTTACCGCGATATGAAGGTACAATGGTGTAATTATTGGCCACTTTACCTTCCATGCCCGTGCTTATGGTTCTGACTTTTTCGTCAAATTCCGGTTCGTACACCTCCAAGGCACTTGGCAATTCCGGTTCCGGGAGTTGGAAGAGTTTTAGGTTCCCTTTTCCTGAAACTTCTACTCGGGCTTGAAGCGATTCCGAGGCATTAAGTTCTTGTTTGCTGGTGCTCACAGAAAAATCAAAGTCCCCAACAGCTCCGCCAAAATTTGCGGGTTTGCCCGCTTCGGGCAGGGACTTTACATTAAGGGTTCGCCTACCAGCAGATACCGTTTTTGTAGTCTGCGTATAGATTCGGCCCCCAAAGAAATCCCTTCTGTTGGTAGGTACGTCAACATAGATTTCCAAAGCCAAGGGCTCAATGTCCAATTTCCCTGATTTTTGGGGATAAAGCACCACCTTTTTTAGCACCACAGATAGGTAAGGCTTACCATTATAGGTGGCGTTTTTCGGTTTGGGTTTGGAGACATCAATTTCCTGACTCCAGAAGTTATTGTAGGTGGGATTGTCCAGGGAACGGTAATTGGTCACCCTTATGGAATGCCCTACGTAAAGTTTGTATACAACGGTAACGGCTTCATTGAGAAAAGGGCTTCCGTCGGATACTTCGGCCACTAAATGTAGGCTCTCGTCGGCAACATCATCCACGGTTTTTTGGTCGTTGGGTTTATCAACTGCCGCAGTGACCTCTACCGTTTTTGGAAGCGTTTTATAGGTTTCCCCGTCAATTTCTATAGTGGCTTGCTTTATATTGAACCTACCCCGGGCCGTGGGAACCAAAACATAGGAATAGGTTTTGGAAAAGCTTCTTTTTCCATTCACCCATGATGAACTGATGGATTGGGATGGTCCCATTACGACTTTAAATCCGTCAAAGGCCGGAGGGTTAAAATTATCGCCATCCTTGTTCATGGTGAACTCTACCCGTAAACGCTCGTTGATGCCCAGTTTTTCCTTGCTCAGGTTCATGGCAAAGGAAACTTCTTCTTGAGCCATAAGAGAAGCTCCCAAGAATATGGGCATGTAGAGAAACAATAGGAAAGACCACCGTCTACTTTTCATCACCAATCTTTCTCGTTTTTGATTTTTTTGCCCTTCACTTTTTTCGCCTCCATCTTCTCCTGGACTTTTTTCTCCTCGTTTTGCATGGCCTCTAACAGATTTTGAATCTGCTGTTTGGAAAGTTGATTGGGTCGAGGTTGTTGCTTTTGTTCCTCGGGTTCGTCCCCTTCATCGGGTTTTTGCTCTTGTTCCTTCTTTTTGTCCCCATCACCTTCAGCATTTTCTTCAGGCTTGTTTTCGCCATTTTCACCCTCATCCCCTTGATCTTTGTTCTCATCCTCATTTTGTTCCCCTTCATTGTCCTTGTCGTTCTCCCCCTCGTTATTCTGATCTTGGTTCTTATCCTTTTGGTCTTGTTGATCTTGTTGGTCCTGGTTGTCCTGGTTTTGATCGTTGTTTTGGTCGTCTTGCTGGTCTTCCATCATTTTTTTGGCAAGGGCCAAATTATAACGGGTTTCTTCGTCATTAGGATTATTTCTCAAAGCCTCTTTATAAGCTTCTACGGCCTTTTGGTATTCCTTGTTCTTCATGAACACATTGCCCATGTTATGGAAAGCCTTATGTTTTCCTGGCTTTTCCTTGGACTTTTCCCCAGCTTGTTTAAACCGTCCAAAAGCTTCTTCAAAACTTTCACGGTTGTAATATGCGGTACCGAGATTGAATGGTGCGACGGTATTATCGGAGCTTTTGGAAATGGCTTTTCTGTATTCGCCTTCCGCAGCGATAAAGTCGTTAGTGGTAAGTTCCTTGTTTGCTTCCCAAGTTAAATCCGTGGATGCTTGAAGGGCTTTTTCGGCAGCTTTTTCAGCCTCTTCCTGTCCATGGCCCCAAACCGTAACGAGCAGGACACCAAACATCAATCTTATCTTATGCATCGTCATGTTCATTAAAAAGATTTAGTTTTTTCAACCATTTGGTTTTTCTGTCCAACAAGAAAACGTCCAAAAATAAAAATAAAAGCCCTAAGCCCAAGAACCACTGAAACTGGTCCTTGTATTCGGCAAACTGCTTGGCCTCGAACTCTTTTTTGTCCATTTGGTACAATTGTTCCTTAATGTATTCCACGGCATTTTCCGTGTTGGAACCATCTATATATTCTCCATTCCCTTCCCGGGCAATTTCGGAAAGTACAGCTTCATTCAATTTGGTGATAACCACCTCACCTTTATTGTCTTTTTTCAAGCCCTCTATTATGCCATTTCTTTTCAGCGGGATGGGAGCTCCCTTTGGTTTTCCTACTCCAATGGTGAAAATGCGAATACCATTTTGTGTGGCTTCATCCACCGCTTCGATAGTGGATCGTTCGGAGTGATCCTCCCCGTCCGAGACAATGAACAATACCCTGTTGGTCTGTTCCTCATCGTTGTAGTAGGTACTTGCCAAATCGATGGCAGCATTTATGGCAGTTCCTTGCGAGGACAACATATTGGTGTTCATGCTCTGAAGGAACATTTTGGCGGCACCATAATCCGTAGTAATGGGCAATTGTGGATAAGCTTGTCCGGCATAAGCGATTATTCCGATGCGATCACTTGCCAATTGGTTGATAATCTCGGAAACCAACCTTTTTGATTTTTCCAAGCGGTTGGGAGCGATATCCTCGGCCAGCATACTTTTAGAGACATCGACAGCAAAGACAATGTCTACCCCTTCGCGCTTTACCGTTTCTAATTTGGTTCCAATTTTAGGGTTTACCAGTCCGAGAATCAGAAAAGTCAAGCCCAACAGGAGAAATATCAGTTTTAATGCGGACTTAAAATTTGAGCGATTGGGAGCCAATTTTCGTAATAAGCTGGGATCCGCAAATTGGCGCTGGGTCCTTTTTTTCCATACTTGAAGGAAAAAGAAAGCCACAACCATTACCGGAATAATGGCCAACAGATAGAAATATGCTTTTTCGTCAAGTTGAATCATGGATTAAATAAAACTTTTAAAAATGGAGTTTCGCAATGCCCACTCCAACAGCAATAAAATACCCGCCAAAAATATCAAGGGGCGGTACCTTTCATCATATTTATAATACTTGAACTCCTCTACCTCGGTTTTTTCAAGCTTGTTGATTTCGTCGTAAATCTCTTCCAACTTTTCGTTGTCGGTAGCACGGAAATATTCCCCTCCGGTAACCTTGGCAATTTCCTTCAATAAGGCTTCATCAATTTCAACTTGTCGCATACCGTACCTAAACGTGCCATCCCTGTTATAAGAAACAGGTGAAAGGGCATTTCCGTTGGTTCCCAGACCTATGGTATACGTTTTTATACCAAACTCTGCAGCAAGGTCGGCAGCGGTTTGGGGTTCTATAAAACCAGAATTGTTCACCCCATCCGTCAACAGAATAATAACCTTGCTAATGGCTTTGCTCTCCTTTAATCGGTTTACTGAAGTGGCCAAGCCCATGCCAATGGCGGTTCCATCTTCCAAATCGCCATAGGAGATTTCCCTAAGGGCATTCAACACAATGGTTTTATCGCTAGTAATTGGGGTTTTGGTATAACTTTCGCCGGCATATCCCACCAAACCAATTCGGTCGTTGGGACGTTTTTTAATGAATTCCCCGGCTACCTCCCGAAGGGCAGTAAGCCTATTGGGTTTTAGGTCGCGGGCCAACATACTTGATGATACATCTATGGCCATAACAATGTCTATCCCCTTTGTGGTCTTGGTTCTCGTGGAGATGTCCTCGATTTGGGGCCTGGCCAAGGCCGTTATTATGGAAGCCAAAGCCAATAATCGCAGCGCAATGAGCACCGGCCTTAATTTGGAGGCCAAGCTACCAATGGTGAACCCTTTAATGCTGGAAATTTTCAGGGAGGCCACCTCTTCCCTATGTTTGAACAGGTACCACAGCAAAGCCACCGGAAGCACCAGTAGCAACCAGAAAAATTGTGGGTTCGCGAATTCGATATTATCAAACATTTATACCTGTGTTTTTACGTCTAAGGAGTTTAACATCCGATTTACAATTTGCTCCGCATAGGAATCTCCCTTTTCGTGATATATGATCACTTGTTGAACAAAGCCCTTTCCTCCAAAACACAGAATCGTATAATCGATTCTGGAAGACTTTTTGGTCAAAGGATGTTCAAACGACCCTGTACCATAAGTTTTGATGCCCGCTACTCCGGATTTTGTATTGAACTCATCGGTTTTGGTCAACATATTTTTTACCCCCATGCTTTCGAACTGGGCCAAATTTGCCTCTATTACAGCCTCAAAATCAGGGTCAATTGCTTCTTTATAGGTAGTGGAATTGGTTGAGACCGAGAATAGGCCGTTGACCTTTCCGTTTATAAAGGTTTGATGCGATTTTATGACCTCGGCGGCCTTTTCGGGGAGTTCCACCTCTTGCCGGATCAGTACTTCTGGGGTTTCTATTTCTATGGGCGGGTATCCGTACGAACTTGCAATCCATTCCCCTTCCAAAAGTTCCTTGGTCGGATGGCCCAATACGGTATCCTTAACCTCTTTAAAGCCATAATAAGCAACGGAAAAAGCCCCACCTAAAACGATAAGCCCGGCAAATATGGCCGCGGCCAAGTAGATGCGTTTTCGCTGTCTTTTCTTGGCGAGCTCCATCTGATATTCTTCGGTGAGCAATAAATCTTCTTCCGTGGGTTCGGGGAGGGCATCATGGGTCTTAACCACGATTTGTTCTACCAATTTGCGATCCTCTTCAGCTACAGAAGTGGACGGTTTGGACTTGGCAAACTTCACCAAATCTGCAGTTTGGAGTATTTTTTGGAATTGGACGATGGTTTCATGCTCCAAGTTGAGTTCTCCGGCGTCCTTAAGCATTTCCAATTTGGAAATCAATTGGGCGGTGGTGCTTTCCAAAGCGGAAACATGCACATCTTCCTCGAGATACGAGCGAACAATGTCCGTTAATTCGGAGTAATATTTTTTGTATTCATCCTGGATGAGGTATCTGGAATTCTCCAGTTTCTTTAATTCCAGCAATGCCCTGTCGTAGGGTGGCAATAAGGCCACTTTTTCCTCTTCGGTCAATGGTTTTTTTCTAAAATAGAACCAATAGACCAGGCCACCGATAATTAAAAGAGCGAGAACTATCCCAAGAATTGTAAACCATAATTTGGCATAGCTTTTTTCCACTTCAATGAGTGGCTTAATATCGTACATCTTCTGTTTGGTG
This sequence comes from Flagellimonas myxillae, assembly GCF_023502235.1. GTDB lineage: Bacteria > Bacteroidota > Bacteroidia > Flavobacteriales > Flavobacteriaceae > Flagellimonas > Flagellimonas myxillae. Next base: position 42,337 of record NZ_JAMFLY010000003.1, read on the forward strand.
GTATCCACCACCACATCGGCCACCTTAATATTGAAAGAGTCGGTGAAAAAAGGTTGTTCGTTGATAGCAATACGCTGGGGAGGAATGGTATAGGCGCCACTATCAAATTGGGTGAGCGCATAAATCTGTTGAAGGATTACCCTATTGTTATTCTTAACCGTGTCCTGCATGATCGCCTCCACTTTTTCCAAAGGTGAAAAAGTCTGGCCCTCCGGAAAATGAACCACATTCAAGGAATCTGTTTCTACGGTAATGGTGTATTTTATTTGTTCCCCAATTTTGATTCCCGTGGTGTCAATTTCGGCGGTTACCTTGGAGGTAGCTTGTGAAAACCCAAATATGGGAACCATAAATATCATAAGGTAGCCTAGTCCTTGGATTAGCAACGACCTATTTCTATTTTCTATGTTCTTCCCTCTATTCGCCTGCATTATCCTCTTCTTTTAAAATAGCCCAAGAGCTTTTTCACATAGCTTTCATCTACACGGCAATTGATCACCCCGCTACCTGATTTTGTAAAGGAGTCCAAGAAGTAATCCACCTTCTCTCTGTGGAAAACGCTGTAGGCATCACGAACCCTTTTTGATCGTGTGTTCACCAATTGAAGTGCTCCAGTTTCGGCATCCTGCATTTGCACCATCCCTAAATTAGGTATGGATTCTTCTTTGGCATCATATACCCGGATTCCGGTAACATCATGTTTGTTGCCCACAATGCGAAGCGTATTGTCGTACGCATCTGCAATAAAGTCGGATAGTACAAAAACAATGGCTTTCTTCTTCATTACATTAGTGAGGAACTTTAGGGCTTCAGCAATATTGGTCTCGCTGCTTTTTGGTGTAAATTCCAACAACTCCCGAATAATCCTGAGCACATGGCTTTTCCCTTTTTTTGGAGGGATAAAGAGTTCCACATCATCAGAAAATAGGATCAGTCCCACCTTGTCATTGTTTTGTAGGGCAGAGAATGCCAGTGTTGCGGAAATCTCAGTGATAACTTCCTTTTTAAACTGGTTGGCTGTCCCAAACAGTTCGGAGCCGCTTACATCCACCATAAGCATCATCGTAAGTTCCCTTTCTTCCTCGAACACCTTTACATAGGGTTCGTTGTAACGGGCGGTCACATTCCAATCAATGGTCCTTACATCATCCCCAAATTGATACTGGCGAACTTCACTGAAAGTCATCCCCCTACCTTTAAAGGTAGAATGGTATTCCCCACCAAAAATATGGTCGGAAAGACGCCGGGTCTTGATCTCAATTTTCCGTACTTTTTTAAGTAGTTCTTTCGTATCCATCTATAAGCAAACCGTGTTTAGCTCTCAGGTTAAGGTGATGGTAAGTTGTTGTGTTGAAGTTGCCTTATTGCACTAAAGTGCCTGTTTAAGGAACTTCTACCTCGTTGACAATCTTGTTAATGATTTCCTCGGAAGTGATGTTCTCAGCTTCAGCTTCGTAGGTAATACCTATACGATGCCTTAGTACGTCGTGAACAACGGCCCTTACATCTTCAGGTACTACATACCCCCTTCTTTTGATAAAGGCGTAGCATTTGGAAGCGTTGGCCAAATTGATACTTCCCCTTGGAGAAGCTCCAAAACTGATAAGGGGCTTAAGGTTTTCAAGATTGTATTTTTCCGGATAACGTGTGGCGAACACTAAATCCAAGATGTATTTTTCAATTTTTTCATCCATGTACACCTCCCTAACAGCTTTTTGTGCACTCAAAATCTGTTTTATGGAAACCACAGGTTTTACTTCTTCAGTGGAACCCTTTAGATTTTGTCTGATGATCAGCTGCTCCTCGTTTAGTTTGGGATAATCGATGACGGTCTTTAGCATAAAACGGTCCACCTGTGCTTCAGGTAGCGGGTAGGTTCCCTCTTGCTCAACCGGGTTTTGTGTAGCCATTACCAAAAAGGGAGCATCCAATTTAAAGGTTTCGTCCCCAATGGTGACTTGCTTTTCCTGCATTGCTTCCAGTAGGGCTGATTGCACTTTGGCAGGGGCCCTGTTGATCTCATCCGCCAAAACGAAATTGGCAAAAATGGGACCTTTTTTAATGGAAAAATCATTTTCCTTGATGTTATAGATCAAGGTACCCACCACATCGGCAGGTAAAAGGTCGGGGGTAAACTGTATTCTACTAAAACTTCCCTTTACCGCTTTGGAGAGTGTATTGATAGCCAGGGTCTTTGCAAGTCCTGGAACCCCTTCGAGTAGGATATGCCCTTGGCCCAAAAGGCCGATAAGCAATCTTTCCACCATGTGTTTTTGGCCAACTATGGCCTTGTTCATCTCTTGGGTGAGCAAATCAATAAAAGCACTTTCCTGGGCAATTTTCTCATTCACAGCACTAATATCCATAGTAGTGTTTTCTTCCATATAAACTCTTATTGTTAGATATTTATGTCAATTTTTTTCTTGAAGTGCAAAATGAAAATTAATTTAAAATCCATCTGTTAATTAATGGTTAAAAAAATCCGTGAAACCCCAGTTTTATGAAGGTTTTAAGGGTTTAATTTTATACTTTCACTTGCTATGCCCGGTAAGGAATATTTTTCCAAAGTTATTGTAGGAACCATGACATGGGGGAGTTGGGGAAAACAACTTTCAAAACATGGGATGATAGCATTGACGGAGCATTGTCTGGATAATGGGCTTTGTACGTTTGATCATGCGGATATTTACGGGGATTATTCTACTGAAGCTGAATTTGGGAAGGCATTCGCCGAGAGCAATATAGATAGGTCCAAAATCCAGCTGATTACCAAGTGCGGAATCCAGATGACTTCGGGGAGGGACAACCGTCGGAAGCATTACGATTATAGAAAGGAGTACATTGTTTGGTCTGCAGAGGAATCGCTCCGCAAACTAAAGACAGATTACTTGGATTTGTTCCTTTTACATCGCCCTAGCCCTCTTTTGGATCCGGCGGAAGTAGCGGAAGCAATCCATTCATTATTGGAAAGTGGTAAGATCAGGCACTTTGGGGTTTCCAATTTTACCCCATCGCAGATTGCCATGCTGGACAAGTTTATTTCGGTGGAGGCCAACCAGGTGGAATTTTCACTGACCCACTTGCACCCGATGTATGACGGCACCTTTGACGATTGTGTGGCAAATCAACGGATAGCAATGTCGTGGAGTCCCTTGGGGAATGTATACCGGGAAGACAATCCGCAAACCAGCGGAATCAAGGAAATATTATCGCAGTTAGGAAAAAAATATGGGGTCGATGATAGTCAACTCCTGTTGGCTTGGATGCTAAAACATCCAGCTTGCCCTAGACCAGTTATAGGAACTACAACCAAAGAAAGAATAAGCGCTTCGGCCAAGGCGATCCATATTGAACTGGAACTACAAGATTGGTTTGCCCTTTTGGAAGCAAGTCAAGGACGGGAAGTGCTTTAAAAACAGAATTATGAATGTAAAAACAGTATTGATTACCGGAACTACCAGTGGTATAGGAAAGGCTACGGCCGAACTTTTGGCGGGAAAAGGCTTCAAACTGGTGCTGTGTGGGCGGCGTGAAGAACGATTGGAAGATTTAAAAAAAACACTGGGTGAGCAAACCCAAGTGCACACCTTAAAATTCGATGTGCGCGATAGGAACGCTGTATTTTCAGCAGTTGAAAGTCTGCCGGAGGCCTTTGCCAAAATAGATGTATTGATCAACAATGCCGGCAATGCACATGGTCTGGACCTTATAGACCAAGGTAGTCTCGATGATTGGGATGCCATGCTGGATATCAATGTCAAAGGGCTGCTTTACATGTCCAAAGCCATATTACCGCAAATGGTGGAAAGAAAATCTGGACATATCATCAACATTGGATCCACCGCAGGAAAAGAAGTTTACCCCAAGGGAAACGTATACTGTGCAAGCAAACATGCCGTGGATGCCGTAAACCAGGGCATGCGAATTGATTTGAATGCCCATGGAATTCGAGTTGGTGCCGTGAACCCGGGATTGGTGGAGACCGAATTTAGCGATGTACGATTCAAGGGCGATACCGAAAGGGCCAAAGCCGTGTACAAAGGCTTTCAGCCTTTGGTGGCCGAAGACGTTGCAGACATCATCCACTTTGTGATCACCCGCCCGTACCATGTAAACATTGCTGACCTGGTTGTGATGTCCACGGCTCAAGCCAGCAGTACAATTGTCCATAAAAATGGTTAGGGAGGAAATGGATGGCTAAGAGTACAGACCCAATGGTGGGCTTCCCTGCCCTGCCCCAAAGCGTAGCAAAATGATCAATAAACGTCTCCTTGTAAAAAACCTGCTCGCCCACAACGATGAAAATAGTTTTTACGACAAAAAACGATTCATCACTATCGGGGAAAAGGAAGGAAAGGCGAAATTTTTAAAACATGTATGCGCGCTTGCCAACAGCAATCCAAAAAACAATTCCTTTATTGTAATTGGGGTAGAGGATGAGGACAACAAAATTGTTGGGGTTGATTTTTTTGACGACAGCAAGATTCAAAACTTGGTCAACGCCTATTTGGACAACCCTCCAATCATATCTTATGAGAACATCCCCTTCCCGCATTTGCCAGAAGGAAAAGTGGTGGGATTGGTCACCATTAAATCCAATGGAAAAGTATGTGCCTTACGAAAGAACATATGGAAGTATTATGGAGGGGCGGTTTTTTTCAGGGAAGGAAGTATCAGTCTCCCTAAGGCCTTTGATATTGAATTAAAGGACATTAATTCGGAAGCGGTTGCCACCATAGAGCAACACGCCCGAAATAATATTGAACTCACCTTGGATGCCGTAATCAACTTTATCAACAATAGACATGCTGATCTTACCAGTGATTACAAGGTCTTCAAGGAACAGTTTATTGTCTGTTGGGCAGGGAACAAGAAAAAGGTCAACGACAAGACCTATTTTTCACGGGTCGATATTGAACTGATCAACGAGCAGGTAAAGCTGTTCTACTCCGCTTTGGATGAAATCACCATTGCGTATGATGACGATTCATTTACCACTCTTGAGTTTGTCCAATTAGGACTGGGCTCGGAGCAAAAATACTACCCCTTGGAGGAGATGGTTATTACCTTTTCGGACAATGGAAAATATACCATCAATAGCCAATTGGTTTTTGAACCCCCACAGTACGATAAAAAAACCCTGTACCACGTATTGAACACTAACAATTCCCTGATACAAAAACTGGAAAAGAATATTGGACTGAACAAGGCCGAGAATACGGATTTGGCCCATTTGCCGGCAACCTATCTTATATGCTATCTCAATGGTTTTGAAGAGGCCAAAGAACAAATGGAGCAGGCCCGGCCTCTATTACAACGGTATGATTCCGCCATTTACCAATCCCTAAAGGAATCCCTTAGGATATTAAGGAAAGTAAGGTATAACTAAGCTTTTTTCAGCCAAAGTACTTGATAGGGTTTGAGCTCCAACAGTCCACTTTTGACCACAATTTTTTCCCCAGACACCAAATCCATAGGTTCACCCTTTGTAAAATAGCCCAACTTCATAACCCAAGCTAAATCAATGACCTGGGGTCTTTCATCAAAATTACCGATGACCAGCAGTCCGTTATTGGAGTGGTGGGTTCGCTCGAATACCAACACATGTTCGTTCCCACCGTGATGCAGTTTCAGATTATTGGAATCTGCAAATATGGGATTGCTTTTTCGGACCGCAATTAGATGCTTAAGGGTATGATAAATTTGGCTTTGGGGCAGTTGCTTGTCATTCAATTTTTCTACCAAGGCCCAATTCTGTTGGGGCCGGTTCACCCATCTGTTGTCCCCTCTTTTGGCTGGGTCCTCCTCAAAGGAGTATTCATTTAAAGTGGCAATTTCGTCCCCGGCATAAATCATAGGAATTCCGCCAAAGGAAAGGATTAGGGCATGCAATAGGATTATTTTGGAAATCGAAAGCTGAATTTGTTCCCCATCTCCGGATGCCAGTGCCTTTTCTAACCCCAACAAGGAGGCCGCACTGCCAGTAATTCTTCCATCACCGGTTTTGGGATTGTACATAAAAAGCAATCCTGTGGCTGGAGACCAATCCAGTCTTTGGCAATAATAGTCTAATAAAAACTTTCGATGCTCAGGGGGGTTCCATCCCATTTCACGAATAAAACCATCATCGTACCCGAGCCCAATATCGTCATGACAGCGAATGTAATTTATCCAGGTACTTTCTTTTGGTTTTGCAGGGACACGCTCCAGACTTTTATAGAGCAAACCTGTTTTTTTTGTGGCGATGGAATTCCATAAAAGCGCCATCAACGAAGCATTGTAGGCCAGTTCACATTCGTTTCCAAGTTTTGGCCCTTCTCCAAAATATTTGATGATGTCTTTGGGGGCCACTATGGCTTCGGCAAGGAAAATGGTGCCTGGAGCCACTACCTGCAAGCACATTCGGAACAATGCAACTAGGTTATGGGCTTCGGGGAGGTTTTGGGAAATGGTGCCGACTTTTTTCCATAAAAATGCCAAGGCATCGAAACGGACCAAATCCACCCCCAAATTGACCATTTTAACCAAATTGGTCAACATTTCCATAAATACCTTTGGGTTGGTATAGTTGAGGTCCCACTGGTAATTGTTGAAAACCGTCATCACCCAGCGATCCATTTCTTGGATATAGGTAAAATTCCCAGGTGCTGTTTCAGGAAATACCTCTGGAAGTACCTTTTCAAAAGCGTCTGGGGTACTTCGGTTTTCAAAAGTATAGTAGTAATCTTGATACTTTTTATTTCCTTTCTTGGCATTTTTTGCCCAAGGATATTCGTCTGAAGTATGGTTCACAACAAAATCCAACATCAGCAAAATACCTTGTTTTCGAAATTCGGCGGTTAGATGTAAAAGGTCCTCCTGTGTGCCGTATTTTTTATCAACCTTTTGGTAACTATTCACGGCGTAACCCCCATCGCTTTCTCCTTTTGGGCGTGTGGTAATGGGCATTACATGGATAAAATTGATTCCTAAGTTCTTTAGATAGGGTATTTTTTGTTGGAGGCCCTTTATATCCGTGTTGAAGTTTTCCACATACAGTTGCATCCCAACAATTTCCTCGTTTTGGTACCAAGTTCCTGCATCCAACCTTTTAATGTCCTGAAGCCTTAGTTCCTTAGACCTTAGTGCAAACAGTTTGGGAAAAAGCTTTAGAAGGTCATCGAAATCCTTATTGTGCTTTTCCACGGGGTACAACGAAAAAAACAACTGCTGAATGAGACTTAGGTTGGTGTTCAGCCTAAGTTCGAAAAGGGCTTGGGGACTCTTGTCTTTTGCCCTGCTTGCAACTAGTTTATGAAGAGCCGCCTGATTCATGTTAGAGACCTAATTCGGCTTTAGTGGGCAATGAGGGAATAGCACCATAGTTGGTCGTTGTGATGGCTCCTGCCTTATTGGCCATCTCCACCATATTTAGAAGGGAATCAAAGTCTTCAAGAAGTAGGCTGAAGTTATCCATATCTGCAATTTGTTTCAAGAGACAACCTATAAAAGCATCCCCAGCACCAGTGGTATCAATCGGCTTCACCTTTATACTGGGCACCATTTGTCTGTGTTTCCCCATACTTAAAAGCGTTCCTTCCTTGCCAAGCGTCACTGTAATAATTGGGGTTCCGGCATGATGCAGATAATCGCAGGCCTCATCCAGATCAGTCTTCCCGGAAAGGAGTTTTGCTTCTTCCAAACTGAACTTACAGAGATGGGATTTTTCAATCAAGGGCATGCACTTTTTTATAAACTGCTGTTCATTATCCTTCCAAAGATCTCCCCTAAAATTTGGATCAAAAGAGATGAACATGTCTTTGGTGAGTCCATCGAACAAGTATTTGCCATAGGCCTTTTCCAATTCCCCGCCAAGCAATGCGGTGGCAGCACCTAAATGTAAAATGTTTCCAGCTAAATCTTTCCGAAGAGAAGGGTCATAGACCAGTTCCCTGTCCGCACCTCTGCTGAAAACGAAGTCCCGTTCCCCATCCTCGGCCAAGGAGACAAAGGCAAGGGTGGTAAACGTCTTGGAAATTTGGACCAAGGAAATATCGACCCCTTCTTTTTTGATGACATTCAATAAAAATTTGCCAAAAGGATCCTCGCCAACGGCTCCAATAAAAACACTTTTCCCACCCAGTTTGGCAATAGCACAGGCAACATTTGCGGGAGCTCCGCCGGCTTTTTTAGTAAAGATATTGGCCTTAGTGAGGTCACTGCCCTGTTTTTCAGCAACAAAATCTACAAGTAGTTCACCAACGCAGAAAACTTTTTTCATCCTTACGAGTAAATAGGATACTCAATGTAAGGAGAAAAAAGGGGCTAATCCAAAATTTTGTGGGCAATAACAGTAAAATATGTTGTAGAAGCGTCTTGGCAAAGTGACTCCCGCGCTTTGGCCTCCAAGGTTGTGTTGGCTTCCAACTGTTCCGGTTCAAAAAGAAATGCCACCGAAATCTGCTGATTTTTGGAGATTTTTTGTTGTACACTTCCGCCCGACTCCTTAATGTTCAACACTTCTATTTTGTAGAGATACTCTTTGGAGATTCCACACAATTCCTTGTTTTCTTGGACTTCTGAAATCACCTTAATTTCAAAAACAATTTCGTTGGGGCCTAACATTTCTTGATTGGGAAGGTTGTTTCCAGCTTCTTCATTGTCTCCCATGGTTTGCTCATGCATCTGCGGATTTTCTGTCAAAAGACCGTCTTGCGATTTGGAACATGACTGACCCAGAACAAAAAGCAAAAGTAAGATGGCAGGTTTCATATCTTCTAGTTTTAAGGATATACGTCAAAACCTTTGGATTGGATGTTAAAAAGGGCGCGATTAGATCGCACCCTTTTTAAATTCTTTCAAATCCTATTTTTTAATGATTTTGAAATTTTCTTTGGTCGAAGAACCGGTAATTTTTACAAAGTAAATACCATCTGGACTATTGGAAGCATTCCAAATAAGGGGTTTGGAACTGTCCACATCTTTCTGGTCAAATACCTTTTGTCCCAGAATATTAAATATTTGGGCGCTTACCTTGTTGTCCCTACTATTTTTAAGCGCAAAATAGAATTGATTCGTGGATGGATTTGGCCATACCGCCGTAATCACTTCGGTATCCAGGGTCGCCAGGTTTTGGGGATCTTGTCCTGCTTGTCCCGAAGGAGGAATCTGCAAAGCAGTGTCTCCTCCAGACCCACTATCAACTGTTCCATAAATTTGGAATACCTGATCGGTGATGGCATCTCCAAATGCAGCGGACTGTGCGGTCCAATCCACTGCTCCGGTTCCAAAGAGGTCACCGACATCCCTAAAAACGGCTTCGTTGCCAATTAAACCGGCTTGGGTGAGCCAGAACCATTGCGTGGCATCCGGTGTAAAGTTGAGATTGGCGTATACGGACAACCAATATGTCCCTGCCTCCAGAACCACCGCTTCCGGAAGTTCAATGTTGATATTGCTATCTGTTGGCTCGGACGAGGGTGAAACAGCACCGCTATCGTACACGACGGCTCCGGGCACTCCTCCATTGTCCTGATAAATCACCACATTGGCACTTGTAAGCAAAGGTCCGTTATTGGCACCACCAAATGCCACAACACTGTTTACCGTCCATTGACTATCCGATGGTACAATAAAATCGTCGGCGGATTGCGCTAGGGCTCCACCGAAATCGGGGAACAATTGCGAGGGCCTACTTCCAATGGCCGCTTCATTTTGTTCATAAATGGGAAGTTCTGTAAGTGTAACCGTAAATCCTTCTGAAACCTGCTCCTTGCCCGATTTGGCAATTAAGCCAATGGCGGAACTGCCCTCCATTCCTGGGGCAAACGAGAGTTTGACCACGTCGCCATCCAGCTCAGCAGTGACCAATGCGGGATTGGAATTGGTCAACTCTATGGAAATGTCCCTTCCCCTAGAGTGCACAAAGAGATCTTTTACATTCACCTCCTTGTCAGCACTGCTAATGGGCAACACAAGATCTGGTAGCAGGTAGGCCACGCTTAACTTGGCTTCTGGAGATCTTGACGCATAGAACTTGGCATTGTAGATACCATTTCCGTGGGCGGCTACCGCTACAAAACCATCTTCCCTAGTTCGAATTTGTGGTACCACCACATTACCCACAATGCAGGGTTCCCTATACCATCTTGTCTTATCCCCATTGAGGTAGTAGGAAGCATACAATCCAGTACTTGTACCTGCATAATAAATGTTGTTGTTTCCTCCAATGGCGAACCAACGAACGGAAGGCCCGTTTCCGGTTCCATCTTTGTTTTGTTCCAAATTACCACTGATGCTCTCCCAGGTTTCCCCTGCATCCCTACTCATAAACAGACTTACAATATTGTAGTTGGAGAATACGGCATAAACCTTATCCGAGTTGTTGGGATCCACATAAATCTGGTTGATGTTTCCTGCCGGAAGCCCCTTCCCAGTGGAGATGTCCACAGGAGGTTGGTCATCAATATTGGCATTTTCCATTTTAAAGATCATCCCTGTTGAGGTTCCATAATACAATCTATTCGCCACAGGGTATTTGGACACGTCCAGGCCTGTGATCAGGGAACCATCTGGGGTTGCCGTTTGGTCTTGGCGCACCCAGTTTACCGTGGTGGGGGCATTGGAGAACAATGGAATTTCATCCAGGTTGTTATTTCGCCACATTCGGTCGCCAGCGGGCATGTACATGATGTTATCGTTATTGGCATCCAAGATGAATGGAGCCACAAAATCGAATCCACTGGCTCCTGAAGGTTGTACCCTTGTAAAGGAGATAAATTCCCCAGCTTCATTAAAATTAAATCGGAATACAACCCCGAACTGCGCTGAAACATAGCGAGTCAGTCCGCCGTCGGCTATGGCATTAAATGAACCATCTCCCCCAAAATCTTCTTCCCATGGATCCTGTCCATTGGTAGAATTGGTGAACCAGGTACCGTTATCCTGGAATCCTGCCACCACATCTTCACTATTTCCCTCTGGGTCTATGGCTATGGCATAAGGTTGGGTGGTGATATAACCGTTGTTTAGTGATGTCCAGCTAACAGGCTCCGTGGTAATGGTTATGTCTTCGGTTACCTGTACTCCACCATCGTTGGCAGAAATAGCCTTGTTGGGATTGGAAGGTAGAAAAACCAAATTGTGCTGGTCCGGGTGATGATTGGGATACAGCCCAAAACTATCACTGAAAATGGTATAGCCCCCTATCCAACTGAGAAAGCCTGCCGGCGTGGTAAACCCAGATGTGGAACGATATAGGTTGGTCCCGCCCAGAAATACGATATCCGAATTGGTTGGATGTACCTTTACCACCATATTGTAACCCCCTTGCAGGTTCAGGTCGCTAGCAATGCCCCCAATACCTATGGGCAAGTTTGCTGTTAGATCTACCCATTGTTCTTCTGGGGTTTCAGCATCGGCTTGATATCTCCATAAGAACGCCTCCCCGGCATTGCTCAGGTCGTAGGAGAAGAAATAAATTCTATTCTCATCGGAGGGATCATAAGCCATCACGGTTCTTCCGAAGGAAGGAAAAAGACCTGCGGGTGTTATATTGGTCCATGTGTCGCCATCTTCAGAGGTGTAAAATCCGGCATTTTCCCCACCAAAAATGTCCACGGTACCATAAAGTGTTCCCCCTGGGGTAACCATGACCTCGGTTTGGCTATCAAATCCACTGGGGAGTACTTCATCAAAAGACCGTCCCCCATTTTTGGATTTAAATAAGCCGTCAAACGTAGCGGCATAAACATGTCCGGTTTGCGGATGAACCACCAAACTATTGATCAAATCAAAAGAGGAAAAGGAGGTTACATCGTTGTCCGAGGTATTGCGCAATCTAAACCAACTTCTACCATTGTTATACGATTTGTAGATTCCAGAACCTTGATAAAAAGCCCCAGGTGCACCGGCTGAATTACCAAATCGCTCACCAGAGGCATAGTACCAAATGTGTTGTCGATTTTTTCTGGGATCTTGAACGATTGCAGTGATGCTGGGTGATTGTCTCTTACGGGTTACCCGACGCCAGGTATCCCCAGCATTGGTAGACCTCCAAAGACCACCGGAAACACCACCGGCAAAAATGGTATTCTCGTCATTCATATCCAGAGCCAAGGCGCGGGTCCTTCCACCCACATTAAATGGTCCCCTGTTCCTAAAGTAGTAATACTTCTTTTTGGAAGCTTCACCACCATAGGCTTTGGACATTTGTAATTGAATATCGGTGGAGTCAATTTTACCAACAAACTCAGCTTCCCGTTCTTTGATATGTTCGGGAATTTTCTTGGTGAATGGATCCTGGACCTGCCTATGCTCATAGGTCATTCGGTCTACAGCACGATCACCAACTGGCTTTGGAGCCACACCAACTGGCCCTTTTTTGCTGTCATAGATTTTGGTTTGTTTGTACAGACTATGTCCTTTTTGAGGAGCATCGTCATGCGTTTTTTTCAGATTTTGAGCCTGGAGACCTGAAAAGGTCAGGGAAAGAAAGGCTAAAATAGAAAACAAGAGTGGAGTGCGTAAAAGTCTTTTCATATAGTTGAGATTAAATGAATTAGCCTTTCAATATAACAAAAAGTCGCATAATTGTTAAAAAAATGCAAAACAAATTTGTCAGAAGAATCTCAATCATTTGACTATTCTGTGTTTTTAAGGGGTTATGAGGGAAGCTTTTATCAAAACATAACTTTATGTTGCCTTCGGGTTTGGTTTTGTTACGTATCATTGCCCAAAATTTACCCATGAGAACTTTGGTAATTGGTGATGTGCATTCTGGTCTAAGGGCTTTGGAGCAGCTTTTGGAACGCGCCGAGGTAACAGCAAATGACCATCTTATTTTTCTAGGAGACTACGTGGATTCTTGGAGTACTGCTGTGGAAACTGTGGACTTTTTGATGGAATTGGAAAAGCAATACCAGTGTACGTTTATCCGTGGGAATCATGACGAGCTTTGCCGTGAGTGGCTGATTACCCAAAAGGAAAACCCACAATGGTTGGCGCATGGAGGAAAAGCTACTAGGGAGTCCTATTTGGGAGCAAACAAGGAAAAATGGGAAAAGCATCTAGAGTTCTATGCCCGATTGCAAAATTTTTATTTGGCCGAGGACAACAGATTATACCTGCATGCCGGATACACCAATCTTAAAGGGGTGGATTATGAATATTTTGATCAACTCTTCTATTGGGACAGAACACTTTGGGAGCTTGCCAAGGCCCTTGACCCAAATCTGTCTCCCGAAGACCGGAATTTTCCAAAAAGACTAACACATTATAAAGAAGTATTTATTGGGCACACTCCCCTTTCCAAAACTGGAGAAGCTGTGCCGCAAAAAGGAGCAAACGTCTGGAACGTGGATACCGGGGCTGCATTCAAGGGAGCCTTGACCATGATGGATGTGGAAACCAAGGAGTTTTGGCAGAGCGACCCTGTACATACCTTGTATCCAGAAGAGAGGGGACGAAACTAAACTAGAATTTTCCCGATTTGTGCTTGTCTTGCCATTTGGCCAGTTCGGTCCATTGCCCCTTATGGGCCATCTTGGCTTGCATGGGCCAAGAAGCCGGATCGTGAATACGGTAGCGATCACCACCGGAGTTTAGCACTTCCTGGCATTTAACGGTAGAAACTTCGGAAAGATCTTTCCAGGTCTTAATGCCAAAATTATGGAACAGCCCTTCAATTTTCGGACCTATGCCCTCCACGATTTTCAAGTCGTTTTCTTTTATCCGTTTTCGCATGGCGGCTTTGGCAGCTGCAGCATCAAAACTTTGGGTTTCTTTGGAAGGAGCGATTTGAGCGGAAGATACAATGCCTTCTTTAACAGGATTGACATTGGTAGATTGTTTTTGGTTGCAGGCTTCCAATTCTGTTTTCAGTCGAAGGTTTTCCGCTTCCAAAGCTTTTAACTCTGTGGAAGTATCCACAACAGTGGCATCCTTACCTTTTCCAATCAGATATCCCAAGATTCCAGCCAAGACTCCGACCAAAGCGGGAATGATCCAGCACCAAATATTAATATTTTCAGCATTCATAGTAAATGGTTTAAGGTTGTTCGCTCTCTCCTATCTGTGTGAGGGCATAGGACACAGCGCCATATAAAATTTCATTTTCCCCGGAAAAGTCCCTGTTCAACTTGCCCAAAACTTTGATTTGGTCTGAAGGGATTCCAGAAATGATGAAATGATTTTTTACCGAATTGGCCCTGGCCAGCCCAAGATTGGAAAAGGAGGTGTTATTTGCTTCCTGTGGCGCATAATGTCCAATGATCGTCACAAGGGTTGAATCGTTTATCAAGAGGTGATTTTTTAAGGTTGCTACACCCTCCTTTAAGTTCTGTGCAATTGGCATTACAAAAGAGGGATTGGAAAGTTGAAAATTGAAATTATCCTCAATATTCAGTGAAAAATGTCCATCGCTAACGGTGAACGGAAGTTGGGTTGTTTGGGCTTTGGATTCGAAAACCTCTGAATTGACAGACCGTTGTTTTTCCCCTTCAACAACTGCATTGCCCAGACAGCCGCTACAGAGTTTCAGGTACATTAAGGTTCCGAAAGTGATAACAGCTACTATCCCCAATAGATAAAGATTCTTTTTGGACATAGGAACAAAAAGTTGGTGTTCACTTCTACAAAATATTAAAAAAATGCTAAAAAGAACGGTTTTAACCTAAAGAATCTGAGGTGCTTAGCGGAAATTTTGCTCTGGGTTCCATGATCGTTTTTACATGACACAGGGCAAAGAATACCAATCATACAATTTTCATGACCAATCATAAGAATTCAGTCATATCTGAAAAGGAATAGTAGGAAATTTGCGTTATATATTAGGTAAGGAACCCTATTTCTCCCGACGAAGTTCCGGCATTGAAATAGGGTTTAATTTAAGTTTGAGTTAGTTAAGTTGGTTTAAAAGATTGCCGATTCTGTGTGTTCATCCAGAATCGGCTTCTTTTTTTATAGATCAAACTTTATGCCTTGTGCCAGCGGAAGTTCTGTGGTGTAATTGATGGTATTGGTCTGTCTACGCATATAGATTTTCCAAGCATCGGAACCACTCTCACGGCCACCACCTGTTTCTTTTTCACCACCAAAAGCGCCCCCGATCTCAGCACCAGAGGTACCAATGTTCACGTTGGCAATTCCACAATCACTCCCAGCGGAAGATAAAAATCGTTCTGCTTCGCGAAGGTTGTTGGTCATTATGGCCGAAGATAGTCCTTGGACCACTCCGTTTTGTTGCGCAATGGCATTTTCCACGGAACCGGAATACTTTAATAGATAAAGGATAGGTGCAAAGGTTTCTTCCTGTACAATATGAAAGCTATTATCGGCTTCCACAATGGCAGGTTTAACGTAGCATCCACTTTCGTAACCTTCACCACTAAGTACACCACCTTCAACCAATACGGTTCCTCCTTCTTTTTGACCTTTTTCCAAGGCATCTTGGTACATTTTTACTGCATCCGTGTCAATCAATGGACCAACGTGGTTATTTTCATCCAATGGGTTTCCAATGCGAAGTTGTTTATAGGCATCGGTAACTGCTGCTTTTACTTGATCGTAGATGGAATCGTGGATGATCAACCTTCTTGTTGAAGTACAACGTTGTCCCGCGGTTCCAACAGCACCAAACACTGCACCGATCACTGTCATTTTAATGTCTGCCTCTGGAGTTACGATGATGGCATTGTTTCCTCCAAGTTCCAATAGCGATTTCCCCAATCGGGCGGCAACTGCTTGCGCTACAATTTTCCCCATACGGATAGATCCTGTAGCCGAAACCAAGGGCACACGATTATCATTGGTCATCATTTCACCGACCTTGTAATCTCCATTGATTAGGCAAGAAATACCTTCTGGCAGATTGTTTTCACGGAATACCTCCGCAATAATGTTTTGACATGCAACCCCACACATGGGTGTTTTTTCCGAAGGCTTCCACACACAAACATCCCCACATACCCAGGCAAGGGCAGTGTTCCAGGCCCAAACGGCAACCGGAAAGTTAAAGGCGGAAATGATTCCGACAATCCCTAGTGGGTGATACTGTTCGTACATTCGGTGACCCGGGCGTTCCGAGTGCATGGTCAGCCCGTGTAATTGTCTTGAAAGGCCAACTGCAAAATCGCAGATATCTATCATTTCCTGGACCTCTCCCAAGCCTTCTTGGTAGGATTTTCCCATTTCATAGGACACCAATTTCCCCAAAGGCTCCTTAAGCTCACGGAGCTTTTCACCAAATTGGCGTACAATTTCCCCTCTTTGTGGAGCAGGAACCAATCGCCATTCCTTAAACGCTTCCGTGGCGGACTGCATTACCTTCTCGTAATCATCGGAGGTGGTGGTTTTAACCTTTCCAATCAGCGCTCCATCCACTGGGGAATAGGAAGCTATGGCCTCGCCGGAACCAAAGTTCTCAGACCCGGTGGAAGTACCATCATTTATTTCGTTTAAGCCCAACATTTTTAGGGCCTCATCAATTCCAAATGCAACTGCGGTTTTTGACATTTATAACTTTTTATAGGTGTATTGTTATATTTTGCAATATTACGAATATTCCGGATGAACATAGTGAAGATTTCCTAAAGGAAAAAATGCATTAATAATAATCCTATTCCTAGTAAAGCGGGAAGTGCTTGGATGGTAAAAATCTTCTTGGAGGCCGTGAACGCACCATATATTCCTGCCACCGAAACACAGCCCAAAAAGAACAGGGCCACATACACTTGCCACTCCGGATCTTTAATTAGCAATGACCAAATAAGCCCTAGGGCCAAAAAGCCATTGTATAAACCTTGATTTGCGGCCAAGGTCTTGGTGGGCTCAAACAATTCTTCCGGAAATTTGCGGAACACTTTTTTTGCCTTTGTGGTCCAAGCGAACATTTCTAGCCATAAAAAATAAAAGTGTAGTAGGGCAACAAGGCAGATAATTAATTTAGCAGCAAGCAACATAGCTATTCCTTTGAGGTAAAACGTTCATCTGTTGGCATGACAGTGCCACAATTGTCACAAGTCCTTAATTCTTCCGAATTGTAAAAATGCTCGAAATGGGCCAAAAAGTCCTTTTCAATATCGTGTAGTGTAAAATAGGCCTCGTAAAGTTTATGGTTACAGGTGTCACAGAACCACAGGAGGCCATCGTCCACATTCATGTGATTTCTTTTGCGTTCCACCACCAAACCAATCGAGCCTTCATGTCTCACCGGGGAATGTGGAATTTTTGCTGGATGAAGATACATATCCCCAGGGCCTAATTGCATGGTCTTCTTTTGACCGTCTTCCTGGATATGCACTTCAATATTTCCTTCCAACTGATAAAAGAGTTCCTCGGTTTCGTTATAGTGATAATCCTTACGGGCATTGGGACCGGCCACGATCATTACAATATAATCCCCAGCGTCTTTGTACAGGTTCCGGTTGCCAACCGGAGGCTTAAGGGTATCTCGATTTTCCTCGACCCACTTATTTAAATTGAAAGGAGCTTGTACCGCCATGTCCAAGATTTTTTGAAAGGTATAAAAAACCTTTTTGCCAACATAGGGTTTAACAAAAAGACCCATGCTATGCATGGGTCCGTATTCCTTTGTATCCTCAAGGTTTATTCTGCGTCCACCCGCATAAATATTTGGGTATAATAAGGTCTACCCTGTTTGTCCACCTGGACACTTAAGGTTGTATGGGTAAAATTCCCCTCCAATGTCGTTTTATGTGTGGAACTCTTGAGCCAACCTTCCAAGGTCTTCTCCGCGGTATTGTAAAAACGGGCAACATTTTCACTCACTTTCACGGCATTGATTTCAGTGGCAATCTTGCTTGCCCTTTCCTCGAAATTATCATGACTCAATTTGTTCTTGGAAATCATATAATCGTTATGGTCCTTGGCATGCACATAGGAGGAAGGACTTGACTGAAGCGAGCTCTCGCCAATAGATTTTCTGTGATCGTTCACTAGGTTGAGCAATTCCGTTTCCATTTTTGCCGGATCAATAACAGCCTTTTCGTTTTCGAGGAAAGTCTCAGTCAACTCCAGCTCTTCTTGAACGGACGGTGACTTACTGCACATCGTTAGTGCAGCGACGGATGCAAAGACCCAAAGGGTATAAAATATCTTTTTCATTTTCGGGGGTGTGCGTTGGGGCGGTTCTAAAACCCCAAGTGTTCAAGAGGCTAAACTATCGGAGAAGTCACCTAATTCCATAAATACTCCATGGAGCACAAAAATCAACGTTAAGTGGTACATATAACAGCATTGGTCTCTGAACTTACTGAGCGTGAGTTCATTTCATCGGAAAAAGCGCACCGTTTATATAATGATGTTATTCGGCTGATCCGAATGGTCTTGGTCCGAATCCGTTTCGGGCCGCTCGGCCTCTAGGACCCAGGAAAAAACCAAAGCCCCTATCTCCTTAACGGGGGTATAGAAAAGGGATTCTTTTTTCGTATCCTCATTTATAAAGTTGAAGGATGAGGTAAGGCGTTCAAAAAAAATCAGGAGTGCTCCAATAACAATGGCAGTTTTCAACATTCCAAATATGGCTCCTGCAATTTTATTCAAAAGGCCCAACATGGCGAAGTCCGCAATTTTGGTCAGGAATTTTCCAGCGAAATGAATCAGCACAACAATCCCAATAAAAGTGATAAGAAACGCGGACACCTTTAAATATTGGCCGTCCCAGCCCATATTTTCCGAAAGGTAATCTGCAGTTAGATAAGAAAAGTGGATGGAACCATATATTCCAGCAATTAGGGCGACCAAGGAGGCAATTTCGACAAAAAGACCGTTTTTCAATCCCTTATAAAGGCTCCAAGCCAAAAGACCGCCTATTACGATATCCAAAAAGTTCATCCCATCAATTTTAACAAATATAGGATATTGATTCCTACCTTTGATTATCCTAAAAATTGTATGGCAAGAGACGAAACACTTAAAGAACGATGGGAGCAATTGGTTGAAAAACTATCGGCCCAATTTTCGGATGGCGACCCCTTGGATCTCGACGGGATCATCTATTTGGTGGGGGTGCAGGAATTGGGCAATTTTCACCGTAGTTTTAAGAAAGATGAAAAAGTAAATCTTATGCATATCGCAATCTGTAGATTGCTGGAGCCTTATGGGTATTACGATTTTGATTTTTTTGATGAGGATGGATGGCCCCATTACATAGTAAAGGAACAGCTGCCACCTTTGAAACCTGGAGAGCAGGCCATACTTATGAAAGAGGCCTTGGTGCACTATTTTCTGGAAAAAGAGTACATTCAATAATAGAAATCCTTCAAATGGACCAACCAACACCTTTTACGAATCTGGACAGGGATGAGCGAATCCTGAAAGCAACTCAAACAACCTTTGATCTTGTGGTCATTGGTGGAGGAATCACAGGAGGGGGTATCGCCCTGGATGCTGCCGCTCGAGGGCTAAAAGTTTTGTTGCTGGAAAAAGGGGATTTTGCCTCCGGGACAAGTAGCAAGTCCACCAAATTGATCCATGGAGGACTTCGCTATTTAAAACAGTTCGATTTTTGGTTAGTCAAGGAAGTAGGTTCAGAAAGGGCCATTGTTCACAAATTGGCCCCCCATTTGGTATTGCCCGAAAAAATGTTACTCCCCTTGATCGAGGGCGGGTCCTATGGTAAATGGCTGACTTCAATTGGGCTGAAAGTATATGATATTTTGGCCCAGGTAAGCGGGGACGACAAACGTCAAATGTTGGAAAAAAAGCAAGCGTTGAAGCTGGAGCCACTTTTGCCTAAAAAGATTTTGAACGGTGCCGGGTACTATGCCGAATATCGCACGGATGATGCCCGTTTAACCTTGGAAAACATTAAAACAAGTCTACAATTTGGAGCCGAGGCCCTGAACTACATGAAGGTAACAGGGTTCCAGTATACGGATGGGAAGGTAACTGGGGTAACTGTTGAGGATGAGGTGTCGGGGAAAGAACAAAATATCAACACCAAATATGTGGTAAGCGCAGCAGGTCCATGGGT
The DNA here is from genome assembly GCF_023502235.1 of Flagellimonas myxillae. Lineage (GTDB taxonomy): Bacteria > Bacteroidota > Bacteroidia > Flavobacteriales > Flavobacteriaceae > Flagellimonas > Flagellimonas myxillae. Next base: position 62,309 of record NZ_JAMFLY010000003.1, read on the forward strand.
CGATGAACTGCGGACCATCAACAATTCCAAAAAGGGAAAGCGCCTTCATTTAACCAAAGGGGTCCATCTGGTGTTCCCAAAGGAAAAACTTCCCGTAAAACAATCCGTGTATTTTGATGTGCCGGATGGTCGTATGATGTTTGCCATTCCAAGAGGCAAGGTGACATATGTGGGGACCACAGATACCAACTTTAATCTTGATAAAGACCATGTGCGAACAGATTTGGCTGATGCAATCTATTTGATATCGGCAGTGAACAATATGTTTCCAAACATCCAATTGGAAATGGAGGATATAGTTTCATCTTGGGCAGGACTCCGCCCCTTGATCCATGAAGAGGGCAAATCGGCATCTGAATTGTCCCGAAAGGACGAGATCTTCACCTCAGATACTGGACTCATCAGTATAGCAGGAGGGAAATTGACAGGCTATCGCAAAATGGCCGAACGTACCGTGAACCGTATCGGGCAAAAAATGAACGAGGACCACGGAACAGAGGTCCCAGATTGCACAACAGATAAAATTCCCCTTTGCGGAAGTGCATTTAAGAAGTTCAAGCAGGTGAAGAAATATATAGAAGAGGTATTTCAGCGCATTGAAGGAGATGGATTTACCCAATATGATGCATGGTACCTGGTTACCACCTATGGCATTCAAACAGAAACAATTTTGGAGCACTATGCCCAGCTTGGCCAAGCAAGCAATCAGGAGCGGATGATCCGGGCTGAAACCCAGTTTTCCATAGCTAACGAAATGGTACTTAACCCAATGGATTTCTTTATTCGAAGAACAGGCCGGCTGTATTTTGACATTGAAAGTATTAGCCTGTTTATGGAGCCAGTGTTGGATGAGTTCAAACAGGCTTTTGGTTATGACCAAGCGCAATTACAATCCTTTAAGGAGCAATTGCTGCATGAGCTGGATGCCCACTCCAACTTTTCTTTGGATAGGGTTTAGGCACCTTGGAACAACCGATTGATCGGCTATTGGAATTCCCTATATTTGAGCGAATTAATTTCTTGGCAACCGATGGATGGCAACCTTTATTTTTTCTATGGTTGGTGGCAATTTGCTGTTTGCCTTTTCGCTTTTTTTGCCTTGATTGCGATTTGGTGGCAGATTGGGAAAAAGCAAAATGATTTTGGGCAAGTTTGGTTGGCCCTGTCGATTCTTGCTTGGGCATTTTCGGGTTTATTGGAGGTTTATTTTGCTGTAAGAATTCCCAATAGCGGACTATATCTGGAAAGTGGACGTAGCATTTTATCACTCTTTAACAGCCTGTTTATCCTATTGGCTCTGCCATGGTTCCGATATCTTCCCAAACCCTTGGCATACATTATAAAAGGAGGGTTCTGGAGATTCATTGTAGGGGTTCCGTTCCTTTTTTGTTTGGCATTTACCCTGCATAAACTAATAGCTGGCCGGGAATATGGATACATTCAGGAATTGGATGTCTACTATGCGATTTTCACCTTGGTATTTTTGGGCGGGGTGCTTTGGGAGTCCTTTGCAAAAAGAAGGTTAAAGGTGCTTTCCTGGTTGTCCCTGGTTTGTATTCTGATTATTCTGGTAGCGCAGTTTTTTAAACTCTCGGAATCTGAGGGGACACTGTTGCTATTTTCTGCCATTTTCAAAACCAGTTTGATCATGCTATTTTTTGCCCTTGCACTTAGTTGGGTCAAGGAACTTGCTGAAAATATCATCCCTAAATCCGCCAACTTGAGCCTGGTGTTTTCCAAGGAAAAAGACAACGCTGGAAAATGGATGTCCACGGTTTTATTAAACGGGTTTCCAGGAACCAAGGAGCGGAAATTAATCCTGAGTCCCCGCTTACATGCCCTCCTTTTGGAGTTTGCCCAGCGATGTAAAAATGGAGAAGATCCATGGCTCGAAATCAAGCCTAAGAATTTTTCGGTAACAGAAAAGACCTATGATATTGGGGACTACAATCAAATAAAAAGACTGCTTAATGCTCTTTTGGACGGTCTCTTCGGAAAAGACAATTGGACCCGCGAACAGCATTTGATTCCTTTAAAGAATACCTTGTTCGAAATGTCGGAAAGTAGGAATCGAAAGATTCGCATGATACTCCCTCCTGAAAACATATTCCTGTAAAACAACAACTTACGTATAGATTGTCGGCTCTCGGACTTACCGACATGGAATAAGCTTTTCCGACATCCCCTGTGATTTTTATGGTCTTTTTTCAATTTCCCGAAAATTTGAAAATAAGACCCATGAAATTCCCATCGCTATGTTTATTATTACTTGTCACTCTTTTTCCATTTCATGTGTCAGCACAAGGACTGGACAAGCAAATCAATGACTCCTTTATGCCATTTGCCGTTTGGTGGGAAGGGCTTATTCTTGGTACAATACCTATAGGAGGCGCCAATATTCCAGTAGTGCTAATGCTACTGATTTTGGGAGCCCTGTTCTTCACCATTTATTTTAAAGCGGTGAATGTGCGGCTTTTTCCCATGGCCATCAATGTAGTTCGAGGCAAATATGACGAACTGGAACGCGCTGCAAATGGGGGAGACCAAGGAGAGGTCAACCACTTTCAGGCTTTGGCTACAGCAGTTTCGGGAACAGTCGGATTAGGGAATATCTCCATGGTGGCCGTTGCCATTTCTATTGGAGGTCCGGGAGCAACCTTTTGGATGATCTTGGCCGGGATCCTTGGCATGTCCACAAAATTTGTGGAATGCACCCTGGGGGTGGCCTACCGCGATATCGATGAAAATGGGAAAGTGTTTGGCGGCCCCATGTACTATTTGTCCAAGGGTCTAAAAAGGAAAGGGTTTGCGACCCTTGGAAAAGTATTGGCTGGTATTTTTGCGGTCCTATGCGTGGGAGCATCCTTGGGTGGGGGCAACGCCTTTCAGACCAATCAGGCCGCAGCGCAAATAATAAGTCAATTTCACATAGAGCACCAGGCTTCCGGGAGCCTTATTGGATTGATTTTCGCCCTTTTCGTGGGGATTGTGATCATCGGGGGCATTAAACGGATTGCCAAGGTAACGGGCAAGGTGGTGCCTTTTATGGCCCTACTTTATGTTTTGGCGGCCCTTTTCATCATTTTTTCCAACATTTCGTTGGTGGATGATGCCCTTGCCTTGATAGTTACCGAAGCCTTTACGCCCAAAGCCACAGTAACAGGAGGGTTTATTGGGGTAATGATTCAAGGTTTTCGTCGGGCGGCATTTTCCAATGAGGCGGGGGCGGGATCTTCCGCGATAGCGCATTCTGCCGTGAACACCCCTTATGCTGCATCCGAAGGCTTGGTTGGCTTGCTGGAACCCTTTATTGATACTGTGTTGATTTGTACCATGACCGCCATTGTCCTGATCCTTTTTAATATGGACGGTATGTTTGTGTATGGGGATGTTGTCAATGGAAAAGCCTTAATGCTGGATGGGTCCCGATTGGGAGGAATCAATCTTACTTCCCAAGCCTTTGAGCACGCTATTCAAGGGTCGTCCTTTGTTTTGGTAATCGCGGTAATCCTCTTTGCTTTTTCCACGATTCTTTCGTGGTCCTATTATGGACTTCAAGCATGGAAGTATCTTTTTGGAAGGGGCAAATGGACAGACCTAATTTATAAGGTAATATTTTTAATGTTCACTGTTTTAGGGGCAGCCATCACCTTGGATGCGGTTATTAAATTTTCCGATGCCATGATTCTTGCCCTTGTTTTTCCTAACATGATCGGTTTGCTCTTTTTGTATCCGAAAGCCAAGAAAGAGCTCGAAAAATACCTGAACGCTATAAAAATGGGATTGAAAAAAGCATAGGGCTAGGGGAAAGCAATGGAATCCAACCCTGCCATTTCCCTGGCCCAATTAATAATAAGATTGATGGTGCCTTCGTCCCACTTGCCCGGTTTTCCCTCAAAAGAGTTTTTCGGACTTTCATGTATGGTATTCCAATGATCCAAACCAGGATACTCGTGCAAAAGATGGTCTGTATGGCCATTCCGTTTTAAGACTTCCATAATCATGTGATTGTCAAACGCAGACATGATCCAGTCGTGTGTTCCCCGTAAAATACGGACAGGCACTTTAATTTTTTCCCACTGCCCTGCCAAATCAAATTCCTGCAATTGTTGATAATAGGCTACGGGACGGCCATACATGTGTGCTGGGGAATGATAATTGTAATCGGCCAATGCCGGGTTTTCATCCACCACATCCTGATAAGATTTTTTCTGTACCATCATTCCATAATAAAGTGGGAAGTAATACTTGTTCATTTTTTCGGTTATCTGGGATTCGGTATTGCCTTGGAATTGAAGAATACGGCGTTCAATTTCCAACATGTGCTCAAACCAAGTCTTATAAAAAGTGCCGTCGGATATAACCCCTGCCAGGTCAAACTCGTTGGCCAATAAGGGAGCCAAGGCGCTCCCCATGCTAGAGCCATAAACCACGATTCTGGAAGAATCCACATAAGGCTTGGTTTTGAAATACTGAATCGCTGCTTGGTAACCCGCCAAATCCGTAACAAAATCTGATTGGCTGCAATCACCCTCGCTGTCACCAACTCCAGGCTTTTCAATCCGCATGACAACCATCCCCGATTTTTCCACCAAATCTTTGATAGTCTGCACCCAGTTTCCGCTTCGGCCCGGATAGGTTTCAATACTGGAACAACTGAGACCTCCAATAAGCACAACCGCGGGTTGTTTTCCCGTTTTTTTAGGCTTGGTAATAATGATTCTTTGAGTGATGCCATGGGCGCTGGTGACCTCTTCATAATAGGTGTCCAACCCAGCATGTTTTTCCTTCTCCAAGGGATTGAACTCTACCATTTTCTCAATGGATTGATGATTCCGAATCACTTTAATTTGGGTAGGGGTATTGGCCCTGAGTCCATAGGATATCTCGGTCCAGATTTCATCAGAGTTTACGGTAGTTCCATTAACCGCAACAATAAGGTCATTGGCTAAAAACCCAGCCTTCGCCAAAGGACTATTGGTATCTATTTCCAGAATTTTGGCACCGGGCTTTCCCGTTTGTGGACCTTGGATTTTGGCTTCCCAGGAACTTCGTCTTCCCAACACTTGGGATTGGATTGGGAAAGTAGCGACCAAAAGAAAGAATGCGATGAATAGACAACAGTTTTTCATGACGGATGTTTTATGATTTTCTTAAAAGTAGATTCCCTAATTTTAGACAAGGGACATTTTATGTCTAGGTGGGGGTTTTTTATACCAAACCCCTTTTGTACATGACATAAAAAATCATGGTTTAGTGAAATCGACCACTAATTTTTACCTATTTGGATCAAGAATCGCGACCCACTGCGTTTTCTGGGTATTGTACTACCTGCTATTTGGATTGCTTTGGGTTGGGGAAGAAGGGTACTTGGCCTCCTTTTATTTGGAATTTATTTTGCTCCCCACACGGATTTTGGCCGTGTACATCACCATCTATTTTTTGCTCCCGCGCTTTTTGTTGAAAAGAAAGTACCGTAGTTTCTTTATAGGCTATGGCCTTACGCTTTTGCTGGGGGGTATACTTCAAAGGGTTTTTATCCACTTATTTTATGAGGAGCTGCTCTTAAACGATTCCACTTCCGGGCTTTTTAGTGTGATGATGTTGGTGCGGGCCATTGTGCTCATCAACACCACTGTGTTACTGGTGCTTGGCGCAAAACTTTTTCAATTGTGGGCTATTGAACAGGAGAAAAACAAGAGCTTGGAAAGCGAAATCTTGGAAATACGGTCCAACAGAAAAACGCATCGGGTTCCGGTGGACAGTATTCTTTTTGTGGAGGGCTTGGGGAACTATGTTACTTACCACTTGGCCGATAAATCGAAAATTACCAGTTATGGGAGCATCAAGGCTACCCTGGCACAATTACCGCCCAATTTTAGGCGTGTGCACAAATCCTATATTGTAAATAAGGAACACATTAAATCCTACGATACCTTGACCATCGACCTGCAGGACACTACGATTCCCCGGGGTAAGAGTATTGCCGATGATGTATTGCTGAACTAATTCTAGTTTAGTTTATCCGTCAGTTTTTTAAAGACCTTTTTCGGATTTTTCTTTTCGTACAACACCTGATACACGGCATTGATAATGGGTGTTTTGGTCTTCTTAATTCGGTTTTGGTTGATGAGGTGGGCACTTTTGGTGGCATAATAACCTTCCGCGACCATGTTCATTTCCATCATGGCACTTTTTACGGTGTACCCCTTGCCGATCATATTGCCGAACATGCGGTTTCGGCTAAAGGTGGAATATCCGGTTACCAAAAGGTCCCCCAAATAGGCCGAATTGTTGATGTTCCGTTTCATTTTATAGACTTTGTCAATAAACCGTTTCATTTCCCGAATAGCATTGCTCATAAGCACGCTCTGGAAGTTGTCGCCATATCCCAATCCATGCGCAATTCCCGCCGCAATGGCATAAATGTTTTTTAGCATGGCGGCATATTCAGTGCCTATAATATCGTCCGAAATTTTGGTACGGATATAATGGCTTTGCAGTGCTTCCGCAACCATCTCGGCTTTTGGGGCATCCGCACAAGCAATGGTCAGGTAGGAAAGTCGTTCCAAAGCTACTTCCTCGGCATGGCAGGGCCCTGTGATCACCCCAATGTTTTTGAAGGGAATTTGATAAACATCGTGAAAATGTTCCCCAACGATTAAGCCACTCTCAGGAACAATTCCCTTAATAGCGGAAAATATGATTTTATGATCCAGTGAGGCAAAGAGCTTTTTAAGTTCTGATTCCAAAAAAGCTGAAGGAATGGCAAAAACAAGGACATCTGAGGCATCCACTACAGTGTTCATGTTATTGCTCAACAATAGTTTGGAAACATCGAACTCAACGGAGCTTAGATAGTTTGGATTATGGCCCTCCTCCATAATATGGTCAATGGCTGGTTCGCTACGCATGTACCAGGCCACTTGATCCAAGTTTTCGACCAACATCTTAACAATGGCAGTTCCCCAACTACCACCTCCAATTACCCCAAAGCGAAGCTTTTTATCCATCCATCCGATTTATGGGCAAAGCTAAAAAATATATCCCAGCACCTGTAATTTGTGCATAATCAAATAGTTATGATTTTGGCATAGTGCTTGGTTTATACCAAGTAGAATCAAAAACATGTAGATTATGAGAAATGGAAAACTACTTATTGGAATAGTGCTGGTTGGCATTTTGGCCAGCTCTTGTTATACAGAGGTCATTGTTGAAGATGACTTTATTGAAGAATCTCCCATAAATACGGCCCTGGTGCTTGAGTCCTTTGATTTGTGGTACGTGGACATCAATGCCACCAAAGGAAGTGGTGAAGTACCCTTTTTGCAACGGGCTTTTACCCTAACTTTTGATCGTGGGGTACTCCGGGCGAATAACAATCTGGTTGGAATTGGAAAGACCGGGAATGGCATGGGGATTTCCGTAGGAAACTATGGGACCTTGTCCGGTGCGGTTGAAATAGATCATGACGTGGATGGTTTATGGGTGTTGGAAGTTTTTGCCGTGAACAATAGTACTTTGGAATTATACGATTCCCGTTCGGATACCTCCTATATTGTTCGGGGATACCAGCGCAGTAATTTTGACTACGACCAGATTTTCTATGATAATATCCATTATTTCCTGCAAGAATATGAAGCTTGGGAAAAGGTCTTTACCAGTGAGGAAGGAGCTATCAATGAATTTGATGATGAGAACTTTTTACAGTTTTTATCGGGAACCGAAGGGGACTTCTTTAGATCATCAGTCGATGAAAACGGTACTCCCGTTGTGAATTTGCAATGGGATTACGAAGGGGACTATCAAATTTTTAATATTGCCAACGACCCCGACCTCAAAACTTTAACACTGGATTATGACTTTTTGGGCAATGACTATTTTGAACTTTACGTTATTGATGATAACACTATTGAACTTTATCATGTGGACAGCGAAACCGTTTATGAGTTTAAGGGAAGAGGATATATTCAGTATTTGAAAGCGGGAAATAAAGCTGGTAAAAAGCGTTCAAAAGTTAAAAATTCCATAATGAACGTTACAAAACAGAGAAAAATGTAAGGGAACAAGAAAGTGTTCGACATAGTTTACAAGTTTTTTGGTTGGTTATTTAGTTAAGAATCGCTCCAAGTTCTCCGCTTGGGGCGGTTCTTTTTTTAATCCCCAACCTTAACGATCTTTTTGTTGTGGACCAAATATTGTTTTTTAAAATCCGATGGATTTTCCCCGCTGATGCGTTTAAAGGTCCTGTTGAAATAAGAAAGGCTTTCGAAACCACATTCATAACAAGCTTCACTCACATTTTTGCCCATTAGCAACAATCTTTTGGCCTGACTGATTCGGTATTGGTTTAGAAAATTGATAAAGGTGTTACCGGTGGCTTTCTTGAAATACCGACAGAAAGCTTCTTTGCCGAGATTACATTGCTCCGCTACATCCACAATTCCGATTTTCTGTTGGTAATGCTTGTCCACAAATGCATAAATACCCCGCAACCGGTCTTGTTCCTTTTTCCGAAATTTATTGATGTAAGGCTGTTCATGAAGCAAAAAGAAATCTTGACTATGGGCCAGTTCCCTAAGGATACCGATGGATTCCATAAAAAACTCAAAAGGGGCAAGGGCGTGAAGCTTTTTCAATCGCTTCCCCACCTTATTTTTGGTTTCCCCCGTAAAGACAATACCGTGTCTTGATTTTTCGAAAAGCGCATTGATGCTCCCTAGTTCAGGAATGTTGGCAAGCACGGACTCCTTAAAGCCGGGCTTAATGTGCAAGACTTCTTTTTCATATTCGGTTTGCACTCCATAATCAAAATTTAAATGGGGAATGTTGGAGCCGATAAAAACCAAATCGCTATCCGAATAATTGGAAATGCTATCCCCCACGTGCCTGGTGGCACTGGCACCTTCAATGAAGACAAGCTCATACTCAGGATGGAAATGCCAGTAAAAAAGATGGTTCAACCTAGGGTGGTGCAAAAGTCGAAAAGGACTTTTGGAATCGGGCGATATGGTCTCCAGCTGCACCTTCATTTTAACTTTACTATGCATTAAATTAAAAATATGAACAGTAAATATCAAAATAATTCAAATTTGTATCAATATTGAGGTTGAGAAACAACAAGGTCCTTTCTAGTTTTACCCTATCGAATTTGGAAGTCAAAAAAATCAGAAACCATGGGAAAAGAATCAAAATTGGAAATGGCCAACAAGGCCCATGAAGAAATTCCTGGCAATCCCTCCACGGCAACCAGTAGCAAAATCAGACTAAACGACCGCTCCAAAGGTCAACCTCTTCGCGTACTATCTGAAGCGGATTGGGACTTTTGGGTGCATAATGGATACATTGTAATCAAGAATGCCATTCCCAAAGAGCAAGTCCAGGCCACGGCGGATTTTATCTGGGAATTTGATGAAAAGAACCCCAATGATACCAAAACCTGGTATGCCCCACCACGGGCAGAAATGAAGATGAAGGAACTTACCGGAACGGGCATGGTGGAGGTGTATAACCATCAGCATTTATGGAACAACAGGCAAATGCCAAAGGTTTACGATGCCTTTGTGGATGTTTGGGGCACCGAAAAATTATGGGTGACCATAGATCGCGCCAACCTGAATTTTCCCTTGCAAGAGGGAGTAAAGAAAAAAGGATTCATCCATTGGGATTATGACCCCGAAACCAAACCCCAAAATGTGCAAGGTGTATTGGCCCTTGCAGACCAGACGGATGAAAATATGGGTGGATTTCAATGTATACCGTGGCTTTATAGGAATTATGACACCTGGAAACTGACCCAACCCGAAGACAGGGATCATTTTCAGCCCAGTTTGGAAGGTTTGGAGGATAAAATTGTAAAAGTGAAAATGGAAGCAGGGGACTTGTTGATTTTCAATAGCTTGGAACCCCACGGTATACGGCCTAACCTGTCCGGGAACAAAGTACGGGTCGCCCAGTACATCTCCATGATGCCGGCCGAAGAAGACAATGAGGCTTTGCGACAATGGCGAATCAATTCATGGAAACACCGAATAGCGCCTGAGGGATATGCCTTCCCCGGGGACCCGCGTAATTGGGAGCAAGAGAAATACGAAACTGCAAAATTGAGCCCATTGGGAGAAAAATTATTAGGGCTAAAGAAGTGGTAAGATCACCAAATCCTTAAAAATGAGGCTATTTATGGCTAGCTTAGGGAATAATGGTATTTTTGCCCGCTTCAAGTAGAAAGACATGAAGAAGTACCTCAACCTTTTCGACTTTTCCCAAAAAGTAAACTACCGCACCGAAGTGCTTTCTGGATTGACCGTGGCCTTGGCCTTGGTGCCAGAAGCAATTGCCTTTGCCTTGATTCCCGGTTTTTCGCCCCTAACGGGCTTATATGCCGCCTTTGTCTTGGCATTGGTCACCTCCATTTTGGGAGGACGCCCGGGTATGATATCTGGGGCAACTGGTGCAGTGGCCGTTATTTTTGTCGGCTTGATTTTGGAACTCAAACAAACGTTTCCAGGCATTGAGCCCACCACAATTCTAAACTATGTTTTTGCTACGGTAATCATTGCCGGGGTCATCCAGATTTTGGCAGGGGTATTGCGATTGGGGAAGTTCATCCGACTGGTTCCCCATCCGGTGATGTTTGGATTTGTAAATGGGTTGGCCATTATCATTTTTATGGCACAGTTTCCAAATTTTTATGATAAAGGAACCGGAGAATTGTTGTCTGGGGCTTCATTGTATACCATGCTTGGGTTAACCGTTTTGACCATGATCATCATTTGGGGTTTCCCCAAACTGACCAAGGCCGTACCATCTTCTTTGTTGGCCATAATCGTTGTTTCGGCCATTGTAATTGGATTTGGAGTTGACACCTTAACGGTGGCCGATACCATGCAAGAAGGTGAAAGTATTAAAGGAGGGTTTCCTCCATTGTCCATTCCTAAAATCCCCTTTACCCTGGATACTTTCATGATTGTAATTCCCTATGCCGCCATTGTTGCTGGGGTTGGTCTGATTGAAAGTTTGCTTACCCTTAATATTATTGATGAGATTACCGAAACACGAGGAAGCGGCAACAAGGAATGTGTTGCCCAAGGGACTGCAAATATCCTTTCCGGATTCCTTTCCGGGATGGGTGGATGCGCCATGATCGGACAGAGCTTGATCAACACCTCCTCTGGGGCGAGGGCGCGACTTTCAGGAATCACTGCAGCAGTAATGCTTTTGGTGTTTATTATGTTTGGCAGCAATCTTATCGAACGCCTACCGATGGCCGCATTGGTCGGTTTAATGTTCATGGTGGCCATTGGAACCTTTGAGTGGGCCAGTTTCAAGACCTTTAGAAAAATGCCAAATTCCGATGTGATTGTGATGGTTTTGGTGACATTGATTACCGCGATAACCCATAATTTGGCCATAGCGGTTTTGTTGGGGGTAATTATTTCTGCCTTGGCCTATTCTTGGGAAAATGCAAAGCGTATCCGAGCTAGAAAACATGTGGATGAGGACGGTGTTAAACACTATGAAATATATGGTCCGTTGTTCTTTGGGTCCACTACCTTGTTTGCAGAAAAATTTGATGTGCAAAACGACCCAACCGAGGTAATCATCGATTTTCGTGAAAGCCGTGTTGCCGATATGTCGGGGATAGAAGCCCTGAACAAGATTACTGAACGCTATGCCAAAGCAGGCAAAAAGGTGCATTTAAGGCATTTGAGCAAGGATTGTATTCGATTGCTGAAAAATGCCGAAGACATTATCGAGGTCAATGTACTGGAAGATCCAACCTATAAGGTTGTTGTGGATAAAATAAACTAATGGGGTTTCCTTAGTTGGAAAAAATCAGGTAACCCACAAAAACAAAGAAGGCTAATACAAAAAGGGTTAAAAAGTACATACGTATTTCCATAAGACGATCCCTTTTGGCCTGTGCAATAATCTTATCCCTTATTTTCTTTTGTTCAAATGGCGTAAGTTCCTTGAAGTGCAGCTGGGTTTCATTGGTGTAACCTTCATAAGCCTCCCTAATTTCACTGTAACTGCGTCTTTTCCGCAATAAAGCGCGGTTCGCTTTTACGACTAACATTGGTTGACTTGCTGAACCCATGGGTTATTCTTTATCTATGGGTAGCGAAAATCCGATTTTGTTACAACAAGCAAGGATCAGTTGTTTCTTAACCTGCCATTAAAAACGCTAATATTTGGATTGATTGGATTACCCGATGCCCTTCGCATCATGGTAATTTGCCCGGCATGGTAAATGCAATCCGATAGCATCCCGTTGATCATGTTCCAATAGGGAAATGCACTTTGGTTGTCCCCACGTTGAAAGATGACCTTAAAGTTTTCAAAGTCCTCGGCCTTTTTGCCTGCCATGGATACACTGGCTGCTTTTAGGTTTTCCAAAGTTTTTTTTCGCAACTCTTCATAGGACAATTTTGAAAAATCGGCAGGGCGCACATTGGGTTTGGCCAGCGGTGCGTTTTTGATCATCTCGGACATTCCGTAAATATGGAAAAGGGTTTCCATAATAGTTCTTCCGTCCTCTGATGGTTTATAGGCCAAGTCCTTTTCCGTTAAATCTTTGGTGGCCCAATGGTACCGGAACCCAAGACCATCGATCATTCTGGCTGCCACATTACCAGGGCTATAATCAGCCGGGTAATCCGGAATTTGGTGGTATGGCAATTCTTCTTGCGCGTTCATGGTATTGATTAAAAATAAGGAAAGAAACAGAATCTTGGCAATGGTGAGCGGGTTCTTGGTTGTCATATTCTTTTTTAAATAGGCAGTCAAATTAACCGTTTTGTAGGTGACCTCCCAGTGTTTTGACAAACATTTAGCATAATGGATTACCTACTGAAGTTTAATTCCATTGTTGACCCTTCTTCCAATTTATCCCATTGTTCAAGGAGGTCGTTGAGGTTTTCTTGGATTCGACCCAAGGTTTCCGAAGTAAGATCAGGGGGATAGGGGAGTCCGTTTTCGGCAAGGATTTCCTTCAGCGTACTTATCAAATCAAAATCCCCTGCGCCGTTTTGCATGGCAGTCGTCAACAGGTTTACGATGTGTTCCGTTTGAAGGGACTCGACAGGTAGATTGTCAGGAATCAGCTCTTCCGGTCTTTGGTCTCTTGGCAATTCAAAATCCTCAATATTGAATCCGCTTGCCAATAGTCCATAGAATGCTTGGGTGAAACCCAAAACAGTTTCCACCGCAAAATGGGCGAAGTCGTGGATTTCAAAATTGGGATGTATCTCCGACCAAGTGGTACTGCCATCCTCCCTAATGCAGTTAAGAATACTGGGCTTGCCCCTTCTTTTTTTAAATTGAATTTTCACGGTTCTAAAAAACTCAGATTGATTTTAAGATTGGGTTAATGGGTTTCCCTACTCGACACACCCCTGATAAAAGGGCGCAAAAGGATGGATTTCGAGCTTGAAGAGTTTATGTTGAATGGCCACATCTTCATAAAGCATATTTTTCACTTCCTGCAGACCGCTTCCTTTAATGATCAGCATTCCGGTATCACTATAGCGTGCTCCTACGGAAATCTTTTTTTCCTTGCGAAGCTTTGAGAGAAATGAGGAGTGCTCTTTAAAATAAGCTTGCTCATGGGGTTGTTTGTCAGCATCCCAGCTTTCTCCTAAAGTATATAGGGCAACAAAGTAAGATGTTGCTTTTTCGGTTTCTTGGGAAAACAAAAGAATGGGAATACAAAGCAGGGGCAAAAGAACCAACAGCTTCTTTATATTGATTAAGTGAATACCTTTCATGATGGTAGGATTTTGTTTTATTCCCGAAGACTCCAAATTTCGTATAAGGGAGCTCCCTTGCTACTGAACCCCGAATGGTGCCAATTGCCTTCTTTAAGATCAAAATCAAAAACAAGGCTGGCCCCGACGCGTGAATTGTCCCTAGAGAAAAACTCTATGTTTTCTGTATATTTTCCATCGACGGTGGTATAGTTTCCTCCCCCGGTTCCCATAAACTGTTTGGTTTCCGTGTTATAGGCAATCCATTGGAAACGCGTCCCAGAAAGAATTTTCATGGTTTTTCGAGGCCGGTTGGTGTCCCTGGACCTCAGCTCCCCGTTTTGTTTTCTGCCCGACATTAACCAAGCCCCAGCCAAGGCACCGGGCGAGCCATCATCAATGCGGGTCCAAACCAAATCATGATCCTTCGCTTTCAAGGTATTTTCGTCCAGTTCAATTTCAAAGACCACCTTGGTTCCGACCCTTTCCGGTTTTTGGGTGTCGAATTCCACGGTCTCTGTCAAGGTGGATCCGTCGAGTTCCCACGCCCCACCATTGGTGCTTATAAAAGCTCCGTTTTTAGCATCGAACCAAGTAGCAACTTGGTAGCCATCAGAAAAAATAACTACAATCCGAACGGATTGACCATTTTCGTTGGTGCTGATATTTTCCCAAGCCCCCAATAAACTTTGACCGTAATGGGAGCTGATAAAAAGGCAAGCGATTAAAGAGAGTGCGAATTTTTTCATGGGTTGGCCGTATCTATACCCATAAAAATACCCAACCTTGGGCAATCCCAAGACAATTTAACATAAAATTGACTTGGCTTTCGCCAAGTCAAATAGTCTGATAATTAAATATTTAGGATTATAGGGTGCGCAAATACTCTGCAATATCCCGAGCTTCTTCTTCGGAAAGATTTTGGTTGAGCATGATGGCATTGTTATACTCTTTCAACAACGCCTTGGCAATTGGATCTTCGCGCAACATACCATCAGGGTTAAGGATCATGTTCATGACCCACGCTGGACTACGTCGTTCGTAAACCCCTTTGACTGCAGGACCGATCATACGTTGGTCCACCATGTGGCAGGCCACACATATGGAATTGAAACTAGCTTCTCCCCGAGCAGCCATTTCCTCGTCAATAGCATCTGGAAAAGTCAGATCTTTGATGGGTCCAACCCCATTGTTGTCCAAATCCACAGGCACACCTTGGGCGGCATCTGCTTTATTATCTTCTGTTTTGGAGCGACTTACTTCAAAGCCATCCTTTTTTTCTTCCTTTTTTCCTCCGCAGCTTGCAACAAAGGCTGCCAATGCTAAGAACACTAGTATTTTTTTCATTTCGCTAAATTGTGTTGTAGTCAGTTGAATTTGTAGGCACTAAGATAACCAAATGGTCAAAACTTTTTTGTTATTTATTATGATGCCCGTAACATTCGGAGGGAACCTTTAGGTGAGGGAGTCGAAAAACTGCAATGCCCTGGTTTCCGAATAACAGATGTTGTGCTTTCCCCAAAAACCTACATGGCCACCATATTTGGGGACTTCCAAATGAATAAGCTCGCTCTTTTCCGCTTCAGCAATTGGATAACAATCCTTCCCAAGAAAAGAGTCGTCCGCAGCGTTGATGATAAGCGAGGGCACTTGAATGTTGTTTAAAAACTGAAGGGAACTACACTTGGCATAATAGTCCAGTGCATCCTCAAAATTGTGGGCTCGACTAGTGTACACATCATCAAAATCCTTTAAGGTTTTGATCGATTTTATATCCGATGTGGAAATCAATTCTGGAAACATTTGCTGTTTCACCCGAAGTTTTGCGAGTAGATGTCTTTTAAATCGTCGGGCGTACAACACATTTTTGAAGGTCAAAAGTTGTTCACAGGAATCGCGTAGGCTACAAGGAACAGAAACAGCCACCGCACCCTTAATTTCGGTTGGGATTTGAATGCCTTCTCCCAAATATTTAAGGGACAAATTCCCGCCCAAACTAAAACCCTTAAGATAAATGCTCCCATAGACCTTGGTTTTCAGAATATGTTCAATGATCTGGTGCAAGTCGGAGGTAGCACCGCTGTGGTAGGAACGATACCTTAGATTGGGTTCCCCACTGCATCCCCGGTAATTCACCGCACAGGCATCATATCCATTTTCGTTGAAAAGTTTGGCACTTCCAGTGATGTATGGCCGCTGGGCATCACCTTCAAGGCCATGCAATAAAACAACCAATTTCTGGTGGGGTGGGGCGGCGTAACTCCAGTCCAGGTCCAAAAAGTCACCATCAGAAAGGGTAATACGCTCCCTGGATTGGACAGGGTTCTTCACCTGTCTAAAGAGACCGTTATAGATGGTTGCCAAATGTCCATTCTTGAAAAAGAGGGGCGGACTATAACTTGAGGGAACAATGGGCATTAATATAGGATATTGTGCATGGGCTTTATTTTGGGAGGAAGGTTTTCTTCATCCAACATATCCCGCAGATCAATTTCAATGGTTCTGCACAAAGCGGTCATGGGCACGTCGTTGATCCGCCCTTCAAAAGGATCCTCGCTGTTGCTGCCCACTTTTTCCATGGTTGAAAATATCCAGGATATCAAAATGGAAAAGAAGATCATTAAAACAATGTACCACCAGTTGTTTCCAGAATCCAATTCCTTCAGTTGGGTTTCGAACACGTTCAACAATCCAAAGGGAAGCAAAAGCAAAAAAATCCAAGTAAAGACGGTGCTGAAATACGCATATTGTCTGGGAAAAGGAGTATTCTTGATGCGTTCGCACTTGCCTTGAAGATTGTACATTTCCTCCAGATTTCCATGGAAAACTTGCTTATCGAACTCTGTTATTTTTCCTTCAGCCAATAATTTCTTCAGATGCTGACCTTGCTTTTTAATCAGATGGGTCGCCACATTTTTCCTGTTTTCCAAACCATCAACTTCTGCTGGGCTCAATAACATGTCCATGCCGGTGCAGACCGGATTTCGTTCCCCGTGCCTGTCAAACAAGCGTTCAACCGCCCTGTTTTCCCGAATGGAAAAGCTGGAGGGTTGCCTAAGTTGGATGCGAAGGGCGTTGATCCACGCAATATGTCGGTAAATTAGTGCCACTTGTGCCGCCCGATCGTTTTCCACAAAACTCAGCACATTATTGGCCCAGGTACGTGAGTAGTTCACAATACCGCCCCAAATTTTTCTTGCCTCCCAAAAACGATCATAGCTTTGACTGTTTTTGAAACCTATATAAAAGGCCACAGCAATACCAATAACGGAAAGGGGCTGAAATGGAATATCGATGTGGGTCCATCCACAAACGTGATAGAGATAAAAAATGATGGCAGCATAGAAGGTAAAAAAGAGAAGGTTTTTCCAAGCAAACCTTAAAATAAGGGACCAGCTAATATTCCGTTTGATGTACATTGCAGTTAGGTTAGTTGATTAACACTTACCAAAATACAAAGAAAAGTAGGAAATAAAACTAGTCCTTGGGGTAGCTGTTTAGGAGATTGGATTGTTCCTCGATGGCCGCTTTGAATTCGGATTTTAAACCAGCAACAAGCTCCGCAACAGGCAGTACGTTTTCAATGGTAGTTACCCCTTGCCCAGCGGACCAAATATTCTTCCATGCTTTGGCTTCGGTATCCAGTTCCTTGCCGAAATCCACCTTATGGGTTTTCTTCAGGTCTTCTTCTGAAATCCCAATGGCCTTTAAGCTTGCGGCCATAAAATTGGCATGTACCCCAGACACAGCTGCAGTGTAAACAATATCACTGGCTCCGGAGGCTATGATCATGTTTCTATACTCTTCTGGAGCTTTGCTTTCCGCTGCGTTGATAAAGCGCGTGCCCATATAGGCCATGTCGGCTCCCATTTGCATGGCACTGGCAACATCCCTGCCCGTGCTAATGCACCCTGAAAGGATTATGGTCTTGTCAAAAACCTTTTTGGCTTCCGCTATCAGACTCATAGGATTTATGGTCCCCCCATGTCCGCCTGCTCCTGCGGCAACCAAAATAAGGCCATCCACTCCGGCTTCAGCAGCTTTTTCGGCATGCCTTTTTTTGATGATATCGTGAAAGACCAATCCCCCATAACTGTGGATGGCATCCACCACCATACTTACTGCCCCTAGGGAAGTGATTACCAAGGGCACTTTGTGTTTCATGCATAATTTAACATCGGCCTCCAATCGGGGATTGGTGGGGTGTACGATAAGATTGACACCAAATGGTGCCGGCTTTTTCCCGGTTTCCTCCTCGAATTGTTTGAGTTCCGATTTTATCTGGATCAACCACTCCTCAAAGCCCTCGCTTGTACGTTGGTTAAGGGCAGGAAACGTTCCCACGACCCCATTTTTGCAGCACTCCACGACCAACTTGGGTCCAGAAATTAAAAAAAGGGGTGCGGCTATTACTGGGAGGCTTAGGTCTTGGATAAACTCGGCTTTTTGACTCATAGCGATAGTTTGAGGTTCTAAATTAAGGTTATTTAGGTCCTGATACGGGCTCAATTCCTAAAAGTATGGTAATTTTACAACTATTATGCATGCATAACAAACATACACCTATGTTTTTTAAGGAATTTGAAGTTAGATGGAACGATTTGGATGCCAACAGACATTTGGCCAACTCTGCCTACATCAATTTTATGAGCCATACCCGAATGTCCTTTCTTACCCAATTGGGGTTTGCCCACAGGGAATTTGAGACCCACGAAATAGGCCCCGTGGTATTTTATGAGCACATCTATTATTTTAAGGAAGTCTTCCCAGGTAAACCTATTAAGGTTTCATTGGAAATCACAGGGATGAGCGCGGACGGTAGGTTTTTTGAATTCCACCATAACTTTTATGATTCCAAAGGAAAACACTTGGCACATTGCGAAATGATGTTCGCTTGGATCGATATGAAAACTAGAAAATTGGTCGCTTTACCAAAAGAGGCCAAGGAGATTTTTGATCAACATGAAAAATCTCCGGATTTTAGGATGCTTACCAAAGAGGACACCCGAAGGCATGCTAAAGTACCTAAGGACTTGGCTTAGGCTTCCTACTCGCTAAATATACCCCCAATAGTACCAGTACCGTGGCAGCAATCTTTACCAAGGTCAATTGGTCCTTTCCCGAAAACAGGGCAAATATGATTCCAATCAAGGGCTGTAGGTAAACAAAGGCCCCTACGGTAGAAGCCCTAAGTTGGGTGAGGGCGAACACATTGAACAGGTAGGTTAAAAAAGTGGTTCCGATAACTACAAAGGCAATTACCCCATAGACCCAAGTGGGCAAAATCGTCCATTGAATTTCGGAGAACTCGGGATACGTAACTGGGAAAGCAAGTATAAACCCAATAGTAAAGAGCCATTTCATCAAGGCTAAAGGGTGATACTTTTCGATCAATTTTTTCACCAAGATCAAATACGATCCATATACCGTTGCATTGAGTACAAAAAGTAGATTGCCCAAGGGAATATTGGGTGCATCTTGACGTATTTCTGCCCCAAAGAGAATCAGACCCAAGGCCCCAACAAAACCCAGGAAAATTCCCAATCCTTTGTTCAAGGTCACCTTTTCTTTAATAAAAAGGGCGGACAGCACCACAACTATAATGGGTGTTATGGTAACCAACACGGCACTGTTTATGGGGGTTGATAATTGCAAACCTTTAAAAAAAGCAAGCATATTGATGGCCATGCCCAAAAAGGAACAGGCTAGGATGCGCAACCAATCCTTGCGCTCAATACGTTGTTTGGGCCCAAAAACCGAAATGGCCCAAAAAAGTAGGGCAGCACCTCCCAACCGAAGCATGATAAAACCGTAGGGGCCAACATAATCCGGCATTGCCCCTTTGGCAATGGTGTGGTTGAGGCCATAGATGGTTGTGGCC
The DNA here is from genome assembly GCF_023502235.1 of Flagellimonas myxillae. Lineage (GTDB taxonomy): Bacteria > Bacteroidota > Bacteroidia > Flavobacteriales > Flavobacteriaceae > Flagellimonas > Flagellimonas myxillae. The sequence goes on from NZ_JAMFLY010000003.1 coordinate 81,938, forward strand.
CCGAGAGCGGCCAAGAGGGCCAAAGTACGTTTGCTCATGAATGCAGGGCTTCTTTCGCAGCTTCCACCACTTTTTTGGTGTTACCTACAAAAATTTGGTCTCCCAAGATTACTACAGGCCTTTTTAAAAAGGTATAGTGCTCCAGGATGAGCTTTTTGTAGTCATCTTCGTTGAGTTGTTGCTCATGAAGCCCGCGTTGGCGGAACAACATGGCCCGCCTGCTGAACAGGGCTTCGTAGCTTCCGGCCAATGATGCCATTTTGTCCACTTGTTCTGGGGTCATGGGCTCCGATTTAATTTCTTGTAGTTTAACCCCGTCCAAAGGTTCCAATTCCTTTAAAATACGTTGGCAGGTAGAGCAACTTCCTAGATGGTATATTTTTTTCATATGGTTCTATTATTGTTCAACATATTCTGAGGTTCCTTTTTCTCCCGTAGCTGTCAACCATTGCCAATCCAACTTCAATCTGATTTTTCCTTGGTTATCAAGGGATACATCGGCATTGGCTCTTCCAGATTTTAGTTCTCCCTCCTTGGTAAGACATTGGTAAACCATCTGTAGATTTTCACCCTTAAGGGTGCCAATTATATTGCCACATACAATGGCTCCACCAGCATATTCTCCAGTGATTACGTTCTCATTTTGCTGATACTTAAAAACTGTTTCGGTATTGACGGTTCCCGCTTCGGAATTGTCTACCAATAGGAATGTTTTATTGTTAAAGTTGAATCGTGTCATAACAAAAATGAACTGTCCATGGAATTCCAAACAAAGAAACCGAATTTTAACAAGAAAGGGGTTGAAATGATTGTCATTTGAACAATGCAAGATCAACCGCTTTCTGTGCATGGATTTTGGCAGTATCAAAAGTGGGGATGTCGACTTCTTCCGAAGGAATAAGAATCGGCAATTCGGTACATCCCAAAATAACACCTTCCGCGCCTTGATCCTCCAATTTTTTAATGATGTCCAAACATCGCTGCTTGGACGTCTCGGTAAAAACGCCTTTTACCAATTCGTTATAGATAATGGATTGTAAAACATCCATATCCGATACCTCGGGCACCAAAATCTCCAGACCAAATTCTTCCTCCAGAATTCGGGTATAAAAGTCCTTTTCCATGGTAAATTTGGTTCCCAAAAGGGCAACTTTTTGCAGGCCTTGCTTTTGAATGGCCTCTCCCGTTGCCCGGGCTATGTGGATAAACGGGACATCTACAGCTTCGGTGATGGCATCGCTCACCAAGTGGATGGTGTTGGTACACAGAACCACCATGTCGGCCCCGGCAGCAACCAACTTTTGGGCTTGAAGCGCCATAGCCTCCCCAATTTTGTCCCATTGGTTGGCAAAGGAATGTTGTTCAATTTCATCAAAATCCACCGAGGTGAGCACACTTTTGGCAGAGTGTGACCCGCCAAGGGTACCTCTGATCATTTCATTAATATGTTGATAATAGATTTTTGAGGATTCCCAACTCATTCCCCCTATCAAGCCAATTGTTTTCATCTTATCTAATTTTTGATAGATCTTCAGCGCCTTCGATAACAAAGGAAGAGAGAAAATTTGTGATCCTTGCCCTCAAACTTTGTCGATAGCGAATTGGAGCAGTTTGCCCCAAGTACGAACAGTCCAAACAGTTTTCCATAAATTTCACATTTAGATATTCATAAATATCGATTTATAAAACAAAAATGTAATACCTTGCTTTACTTTGAATGAGACAAAAATACAAAATATTTATATATTTATATTTATAGATATGTTAAAATGCTCATTGCATCAATGGACAAACAATTCGACATTATCCTGAAGAACAGAATCATTTTCAAACGCATTTTGGAAAACACTCCAAATGAGGAGCTGTTAAAAATTCCCAACGGCTTTCGAAACAATATCTGGTGGAACATTGCCCATGCCATGGTTACCCAGCAATTGTTGGTCTATAAACTAAGCGGGCTGGCTTTTACCATTGAGGAAGAGCTCATAAACAAATATCGAAAGGGCACTGCTCCGGAGGGGGAACCTGATGCAGAGGAGATTGAAAAAATATCAGGGTACTTAACAAGTACCATTGAACAGATGCAAGAGGATTATTCCAACGGTGCTTTTAAGAATTTCGAGGCTTACATGACCACTCCCAAAATAGGTTTGGATAGTGTGGAAGATGCCATTTCATTTTTGGCTTTTCACGATGGTATTCACCTTGGGGCCATTTTGGCGCTTCAAAAAGTCATAAAAGTGTGATCCTATTTTGCAGTGGGTCGCTTCAGGTATTTATTGGCTTCTGCAAAAGGAATGGTTATGATTTTAGGGCCATCTGCATAAGAAGCAATCTCGTATTGGTTGTAGATCAATTGAATGCCCTCCATGGTATAGCCCAGATTTTCAGATAGGTGAAAACGATCTCCCTCAAACATAAACCCAGTGCTGTTGATGTTTTCATCTTGGGGTACATCTTCCTGGATACGGAACTTGGTTTCGGTATACTTCCTAAATCCATCTTCATCCTCAAAAAGCTCCCAATTTTCCAACTCGGTTCCCTTTACCTTGTCAAAGTTTAGGAAAGAGACAGAACTGTATCCATGGGCGCCTCCTGTAAAGGTATAGGCATTGATTACCAGAGTTAACATAGCGTTGTCCTCGTAGGCTACGTCACTACTTATTTTGGCCTCCCAGCCCACTGTTTCATCTGGAAATTTATCCTTCAACTCCCGAAAACTTTTGGTGAAGGACGCAATGGCCTTGTTCATGGTATCCACATTCTCGGCTTCATCAAACGAAAGTAGAGCGATTACCTCTTCTTGGAGGGAGCGATTAATGGCCTCGGCAACTTTTGTCTCATCTAAGGCCTCTATAAGGTCAATTTTGATATCTGGGCAATCTTTGCAAGCTTTTCCATGATACTGGTTGGGTGCAAACGTAAGTTTATGTCCGGTTTCGCAACCAAGGGAGAGCAATAATAGCAACAACAGGCAAATGGATTTGTTCATCATTTGGGGTTTATGTCTTCAAAAATAAGACTTCATTGATTACTCCAAAAGATAACGATACATTTGTAGGTATATCAAGGAACAATGAGCAAAAAAGAACTGAGCTTCAATAGCAAGACGATTCACGGAGGACAGCAACCGGACAAGGCCTATGGTGCTGTAATGCCTCCCATTTACCAAACATCCACCTATGCCCAATCCACTCCCGGTGGACATCAGGGTTTTGAATATTCCAGAAGTGCCAATCCAACCCGGACGGCCTTGGAAAATTCCTTGGCCAGCATAGAAAATGGAAACTACGGGTTGGCGTTTGCCAGCGGACTTTCGGCCATGGATGCCGTGATCAAATTGCTCAACCCAGGGGATGAGGTGGTATCCACCAACGACTTATATGGAGGCAGCTATCGCTTGTTTAAACAAGTGTTTGAAAAATATGGAATCAAGTTTCATTTTATAGGGATGCAAGATGTTGGTGCCATTGAGGCAAGCATCAATGGCAAGACCAAGTTGATTTGGGTGGAAACCCCGACCAATCCCATGATGAACATTATCGATATTAAAGCGGTGTCGGATCTGGCTAAAAAACACGACCTGCTATTAGCCGTGGACAACACTTTTGCCACGCCGTATTTACAAAGGCCCTTGGATTTGGGAGCTGATATTGTGATGCATTCCGCCACCAAATATTTGGGGGGACATAGCGATGTGGTTGTTGGCGCCTTGGTAGTCAAAGAGAAGGAGCTTGCGGATCAACTTTATTTTATTCAAAATGCCAGCGGGGCGGTTTGCGGACCTATGGACAGCTTTCTAACCCTTCGCGGAATCAAGACCTTGCACGTGCGCATGCAACGCCATTGTGAAAATGGGAAGGCCATAGCAGAATTTTTGGCCAATCACCCTAAAATTGAAAAGGTCTATTGGCCTGGATTTGGGGACCATCCCAACCACGAGGTGGCCAAGGTGCAAATGGACGGTTTCGGGGGGATGATTTCTTTTGTAACCAAGGGAAGTAGTTATGAAGATGCCATTAAAATTGTTGAAAAACTTCAGGTGTTCACCCTCGCCGAATCCTTGGGAGGGGTTGAGAGCCTAGCAGGACATCCAGCAAGTATGACACATGCCAGTATCCCCAAAGAGGAACGGGAAAAAAGTGGAGTGGTCGATGCCTTGATCAGACTGAGCGTCGGTATAGAAGATGTCAACGATCTTATAGCGGACCTGGAACAGGCCATAGGATAGCAGTTTTTGAAAAATTTTCAGAAAAAGGGCATTTGAATTATGTAAATAGTATAATTTTGCCCTCTAATTCCTAATTTGATAAAATTCCCATAAATCGAAACGTGGGAAATTAAACTTGAAATCCGTTATATGGAAGCAAAAATCAAAGCATTTATGGATGAGGTGATTGCCCGAAATGGGCACGAACCTGAGTTCATCCAAGCGGTACAAGAGGTAGCGGAAACCGTTATCCCGTACATAGTCCAACATGATATTTACCATGGCAAAAACATCCTTTTGCGTATGGTGGAACCCGAGCGTTTGATATCGTTTCGTGTGGCGTGGGTCGATGATGATGGGGAAATCCATGTTAACCGTGGATATCGCATACAAATGAACTCGGCCATTGGCCCATATAAAGGGGGACTTCGTTTCCATCCAACAGTAAACGCCAGTGTGTTAAAATTCTTGGCTTTTGAGCAGGTATTCAAGAACAGTTTAACCACCTTGCCCATGGGCGGTGGTAAAGGAGGTTCCGATTTTGACCCCAAAGGTAAATCGGATGATGAGGTAATGCGTTTTTGCCACGCATTTATGTTGGAATTGAACAGGCATATTGGTCCCAATACCGATGTTCCTGCAGGAGATATTGGAGTTGGCGCGCGTGAAATAGGATTCCTGTTCGGGATGTATAAAAAAATTAGAAACGAGTTTACAGGGGTATTGACCGGTAAAGGTCGTTCTTGGGGAGGATCACTGATCCGACCTGAAGCCACAGGATATGGAACCGTTTATTTTGCGGACAGCATGCTCAAGACCAATGGCCAATCTTTTGAAGGCAAGAAAGTGGTGATTTCCGGATCTGGAAATGTGGCACAATTTGCTGCAGAAAAAGTGCTCCAATTGGGCGGAACTGTACTCACCCTATCAGACTCTGGTGGATACATTTATGACAAAGAAGGTATTGATGCTGAAAAATTGGCCTTCGTGATGGATTTGAAAAACAACCGAAGGGGACGTATCTCCGAGTTCGCGGATAAATATGCATCAGCCACATATCACAAAGGCAAAACACCATGGGAGGTTTCCTGTGATGTTGCCTTGCCATGTGCAACGCAGAACGAACTTAATGGTACGGATGCCGAAACCTTGATAAAAAATGGATGTATCGCTGTGGCCGAGGGTGCCAATATGCCTTCTACTCCAGAGGCGATCCACGCTTTCCACGATGCCAAAATTTTGTTTGCTCCCGGAAAAGCTTCCAATGCAGGGGGAGTTGCTACCTCTGGATTGGAGATGTCCCAAAATTCACTTCGAATTAGTTGGACACGTGAAGAGGTAGATGAGCGACTGAAAGGTATTATGGAGGATATCCACGATTCCTGTATTGAATATGGAAAAGAGGCTGATGGCTATTGCAACTATGTAAAAGGAGCCAATATTGCCGGATTTGTGAAGGTTGCCGACGCCATGTTGGCCCAAGGGGTTATCTAAATCCCATACAAATAGGATAAAATGAAAGTGGGCGGTTATTGGTCAATCGCCCACTTTTTTTATATTGGACCATACCGAAAACTCTCATGCAGGTTACCACTAAGGCCATAGTATTAACTTCTTTAAAATATGGCGATACCAGTCTTATCGTCAAGGCGTTTACGGAGTCGGATGGGATGAAATCGTATCTGCTCAAGGGTGTGCTTTCTTCCAAAAAGGGGAAATTGAAAGCGGCTTACTTTTTACCACTTATGCAATTGGAGATTGTTGCCAACCATAAAAACAAGGGAACACTGGAGAGCATCAAGGAAGCCAAGGTGACCCTACCCTATAAATCCCTGCATACCGATATTGTAAAGAACAGCCTGGTGCTTTTTTTGGCCGAAATGTTGGGGAACAGCATTCAGGAGCAAGAGGAGGACCGGGCGCTTTTCAATTATTTGGAATATACCTTGCACTGGTTGGACGAACATGAGGCCCCACCCAATTTTCATTTGTTGTTTTTGTTGAATCTCACAAAGTATCTGGGGTTTTATCCGGACATTTCTGACCAACGTGGGGCATACTTCGATTTATTGGAAGGGAGCTTTAACCGGACCCCTTCGCTAAACCCCCTGATCCAGGGAGATGAAATTGTCCATTTTAAAAAGCTCTTGGGCATAAATTTTGATGCACTTCAGACAGTACAGACAAACAAAGCCTTACGACAGGAATTGTTGAAAAAAGTTATTCTGTATTTTGAATTACATTTGCACGGATTTAGAAAACCGAAGTCCCTGGCCGTTTTAAATGCAGTATTTGAGTAGTATGCGCAACATTGGTTTTGTCCTCTTTTTTTTCATGGCCTCCCTCCACGTTTTTTCACAGGAAATCACCGTTTTGGACGCGGATACGGGCATCCCAGTGGCCAATATTGCCATATTTAACAAGGACAAATCCAAAACCTCCGTTTCCAATTTGAACGGAAAGGCCAATCTTGATGTGTTCGATAGAAACGAACGGATTTCTTTTAGACATATCAGCTATGAAGAATTGGCAACGACCAAATCAAAAATTGGAAAAAAGGGAAACAGGGTATATCTGGTATTGAAACCTGAGGAACTGCAAGAGGTTGTTATGTCGGTATCCAAATGGGAACAGCAAAAAAAGGACATTCCCCAAAAAATTGAATCCATCGACGCCCGCACCGTGGCCTTTACCAGTCCCCAAACTTCTGCCGATTTGCTTCAAAACAGCGGAATGGTGTTTGTGCAAAAAAGCCAATTAGGGGGAGGTAGCCCAATGATCCGCGGATTTGCAACCAATAGATTGTTGCTTTCGGTAGACGGGGTACGGATGAACAATGCCATTTTTAGAGGGGGAAATATTCAGAATGTAATTTCTGTGGACCCCTTTACCATTCGGAACACCGAGGTGGTCTTTGGTCCCGGTTCCGTTATTTATGGGAGCGACGCCATTGGTGGAGTTATGAACTTTTACACGCGAAACCCCCGTTTTTCCTTTACAGATAGTTTGACCGTTTCCGGAAGGGCCTCCTATCGATTTGCATCGGCAAATAAGGAGAACACGGCGCACTTCGACATCAATTTGGGTCAACAAAAATGGGCCTCTTACACCAGTATTACCTACAATAATTTTGATGACCTGGTCATGGGTAAAAACGGCCCGGATTCCTATTTGCGAAACAACTTTGTAGTTCGGGAAAATGGGGTGGACATCTTGAGGGAAAATGGGGACCCCGAAAAGCAAGTGACCTCAGGATATGACCAACTTAGCGTGCTGCAAAAGTTCACCTATAAGCCAAACACCAGTTGGAATTATGATATAGGCCTGCACTATTCGGAAACCTCCGACTATTCCAGATACGATAGATTGATTCGGCCCAACGAAGCCGGAGATGGGTTGCGTTCTGCCGAATGGAACTATGGTCCCCAAAAGTGGTTCATGGCCAATTTTCAGATTACCAAACAGGGGAAGAATAAGTTTTACGACGGGGTAAAGCTCACGACAGCTTATCAGTTTTTTGAAGAAAGTAGGGTCAATCGGGATTTTCAGGCCACCGATAGATTTACCACAAAGGAACATGTGGATGCCCTTTCCCTAAATCTCGATTTTGAGAACAAGAAAATTGGGGACCTAAGATTGTACTATGGGGCGGAATACATCTTTAACAAAGTGCATTCTGAAGGAAGCCAGACCAATATTCTAACCAATGTGGTTATGGATGCTGCAACCCGATATCCGGATGGGGCCACTTGGCAGACCTTTGCAGGGTACATCAACGGCGAATACAAATTAATGCCCAACTTTACGCTGCTCTCTGGAGCACGATACAGCCAGGTTTGGGTGGATGCCCAGTTTGATAAAACCTTTTATCCCTTTCCTTTTGTCGAGGCGGACCTAATTACCGGAGCATTTACAGGAAGTGTTGGTTTTAGCTGGTTCCCCAAGGCCGATTTGCAGGTTACCCTAAACGGGTCAACAGGCTTTAGAGCACCCAACATTGACGATATTGGAAAAATTTTCGACTCTGAACCTGGTGCCGTGGTGGTGCCCAACCCGGACCTGGAACCTGAATATGCCTACAATGCCGAACTGGGTATCCGCAAGAATGTAAAGGATAAATTAGTGGTCAAAGTAGCGACCTTCTATACCTATTTGGTCGATGCCCTGGTACGAAGGGATTTTGCGTTCGATGGAGAAACCGAAATACTTTATAATGGAGAATTAAGCAGGGTTCAGGCTATTCAAAATGCCGCCAAGGCTTATGTTTACGGTTTGGAATTTGGGCTTGAGGCCTTTTTGGATGAAAACTGGTCCGTTGCCTCGAATATTACCCTTACAGAAGGTACAGAAGAAGACGATTCCGGCGAGGACACACCCGCCCGTCATGCAGCTCCCACCTTTGGAGATGTACATTTGGTTTGGCAAAACCGCAAGCTAAAAACCGATTTGTTCCTAAACTACAATGGGGAAATTGGTTATAACGATTTGGCACTGACCGAACGCAGCAAATCTTATATCTACGCAGTGGATGAAAATGGAAATCCATACAGCCCTTCTTGGTACACCCTAAATTTTAGGTCGCAATATCAAATAAGCAATGCACTAAAAGCCACCCTGAGTTTGGAAAACTTTACCGACCAGCGTTACAGGACCTATTCCTCTGGAATTACCGCCCCGGGCATTAACCTTATTTTGGGCTTGGCGTATAACTTCTAAAAAAAGCCCCGATTTCTCAGGGCTTTATTTTTATGATTACCAAGATTTAATGTTCCAATTCTTCCTTGGTTTCTTCTGCAGCCTTTTTCAGGTCTTCCGCGGTCTGATTGGCGGCGTCCTTTAGCTCATCGCCCATTTCCTTGGCTTTCTCCAAAGTTTCCTCACCAGCCTTTTTAAGGCTATCCAAAGCCTGCTCGCCCGCTTCCTTCGCATTTTCGCCGGCATCTTTTACCGCATCCACGGCATCTTTCAAATTGTCACCAGCCTCTTCCAACGATTGTTGGGCCTCCTCGGTCGCCTCTTTGGTCTTGTCTGCAGCTTCCTTACAGGAAACCATAACGGACAAGGTAAGAACCATGACCATAATAGGAATTACTACTTTTTTCATATAAAATGGTTTAGTGTTAATGGTCTCAAGATATAAATTTTATAAGAATTGAATGTGAGGAAGTTATCATATTTAGATCAAGGTACTTAATAGGATTTAAATCCCCTTGCGAACCACAGATATTCCATCTAAATTTTTAATTTTGCAAACTTGTAATTCTAGACGAAGGAGCAGTAAATATGAAGTTTGCGGAATATAAAGGATTGGATTTACCCAAAGTATCCGAATCGATATTGGATTTTTGGAAGGACAATCAGATTTTCGAGAAAAGTGTCTCGACGCGCGAGGGAAAGGAAAGCTACGTTTTTTATGAAGGCCCACCCTCTGCTAATGGCATGCCCGGCATCCACCATGTAATGGCAAGGACCATTAAGGATATCTTTCCAAGGTACAAGACCATGAAGGGATATCAGGTTAAGCGTAAAGCGGGATGGGATACCCATGGACTTCCGATTGAGATTGGCGTGGAAAAGGAATTGGGAATTACCAAGGAGGACATAGGGAAAAAGATATCCGTTGAAGAATACAATGCCGCCTGTAAAAAAGCGGTAATGCGCTATACGGATGTCTGGAACGAGATGACAGAAAAAGTTGGGTACTGGGTAGATATGGACGACCCCTACATCACCTATAAACCCAAATATATGGAGTCGGTTTGGTGGTTGTTGAAGCAGATATACGACAAAGGACTCCTTTATAAAGGATATACGATTCAACCTTATTCACCCAAGGCTGGTACGGGATTAAGTTCCCATGAATTGAATCAGCCGGGAACATACCAGGATGTTACCGACACCACAGTAACGGCCCAGTTCAAGGCAAAAAAAGACACGCTTCCAGATTTCCTCGACTCCATTGAAGGCGACATTCACTTTTTGGCGTGGACGACCACTCCGTGGACCCTTCCTTCCAATACGGCTCTGACCGTTGGGCCCAAAATTGAATATGTATTGGTAAGATCATTCAACCAATACACCTTTGAACCTATTAATGTGGTATTGGCAAAAGCTTTGGTTGGGAAACAGTTCGCCGGCAAGTTTTTTGAAGCTGAAAGCGAAGAGGACTTTGCAAATTACAATGCTGGTGACAAAAAGATACCTTATCAAGTTGGACAAAGCTTTATGGGCAAGGACTTGGTGGGCATCCAATTTGAACAACTGATAGACTATGCCCTTCCGTATGAAAATCCAGAGAACGCCTTTAGGGTGATCAGTGGGGATTTTGTTACTACGGAAGATGGTACCGGGATAGTGCACACGGCTCCGACCTTTGGAGCGGATGATGCCTTGGTGGCCAAACAAGCCACACCCCCTGTGCCTCCGATGTTGGTCTTGGACGAAAACAACAATCCGGTTCCCTTGGTTGACCTTCAAGGAAGGTTTAGACCAGAGATGAAGGAACTCGCAGGCAAATACGTCAAAAACGAGTACTATGAGGATGGTGAGGCACCGGACAAATCTGTGGATGTTGAGATTGCCATCAAACTAAAGGAAGAGAACAAGGCCTTTAAGGTCGAAAAATATGTACACAGTTATCCCAATTGCTGGCGAACAGATAAACCGGTATTGTACTATCCCTTGGATTCATGGTTCGTAAAAGTGACCGACATAAAGGACCGTATGTTCGAGTTGAACCAGTCCATAAACTGGAAGCCCAAGGCGACCGGAGAAGGCCGTTTTGGTAACTGGCTGGCCAACGCCAACGATTGGAACCTTTCCCGATCTAGATATTGGGGAATTCCCTTGCCTATTTGGCGTACAGAAGATGGGCAAGAGGAGATGGTGATTGGGTCTGTGGAAGAACTGAAACAGGAAATGGCCAAAGCTGTAGAAGCTGGAGTTTTGGAAAACGACCGTTTTGAAGATTTTGTGGTGGGCGATATGAGTGAGGCCAACTACGATAAAATCGACCTGCATAAAAATATTGTGGATCAGATTACGCTGGTATCCCCTTCGGGAAAACCCATGACACGGGAGTCTGACCTAATCGATGTTTGGTTTGACAGTGGTTCCATGCCCTATGCCCAATGGCACTATCCCTTTGAAAATAAAGAGTTGGTCGATGACGGCGTGGCTTTCCCCGCCAATTTTATCGCAGAAGGTGTGGATCAGACCCGAGGGTGGTTCTATACCCTGCACGCCATTGCAACCATGGTTTTTGATACCATTTCTTATAAGAATGTCGTATCCAACGGGCTTGTGTTGGACAAGGAAGGCAAAAAAATGTCCAAGAGACTGGGCAACGCCGTTGACCCATTCGAGGTTTTACCTAAACATGGGGCAGATGCCACACGTTGGTACATGATTTCCAACGCCAATCCTTGGGACAATCTTAAGTTTGATATAGAGGGAATCGTTGAGGTGAAGCGCAAGTTCTTTGGGACCTTGTACAATACCTATTCCTTTATGGCCTTGTATGCCAATATAGATGGTTTTACCTATTCGGAAGCGGATATTCCTTTAAAGGATAGACCCGAAATCGATCAATGGATACTATCCGAATTGCATTCGTTGATTAAGAAAGTAGACAAGGCCTATGCGGATTATGAAGGCACCAAGGCCACTCGAATGATTTCCGACTTCGTACAGGAAAATCTAAGTAACTGGTACGTTCGATTGAGCAGGAGACGTTTCTGGAAGGGCGATTACCAACAGGATAAAATATCAGCCTATCAGACCTTATATACTTGTTTGAACATTGTGGCAAAGTTGTCGGCACCAGTGGCCCCATTTTATATGGAGCGATTGTACAAAGATTTGGACAACAGTACCCAAAAAGAAGGATTTGAAAGCGTTCATTTGGCCAATTTCCCAGTTTTCGACCTCAATATGGTCAACAAAAAACTGGAACGAAAGATGCAGCTGGCACAAAAGATATCATCTTTGGTCCTGTCCATTCGCCAAAAGGAGAAGATAAAAGTGCGTCAACCCTTGCAAAAGGTGATGATACCTGTTTTGGACGTTACCCAAAGAGAGGATATTGAGGCTGTTTCTGGATTGATCAAGTCCGAGGTGAATGTTAAGGAAATTGAGCTATTGGACGATGCCTCTGGTATTTTGGTTAAGCAAATAAAACCTAATTTTAAGGTTTTGGGTCCCCGTTTCGGTAGGGATATGAAGGCCATTGCCACTGCAGTTGGGCAGTTGGATCAAGAAGATATCCAAAAAATTGAGCGCGAGGGCGAATTAATGCTTGCATTGGAAAATAAAAGTATTATTTTACAGTTAACCGATGTAGAGATAAGCTCTCAAGATATAGAAGGTTGGTTGGTGGCCAGCTCGGGCGCACTTACAGTGGCCTTGGACGTAACCATCGATGAAAACCTTAAGCAAGAAGGGATTGCAAGGGAGTTGGTCAATAGAATCCAAAACCTTAGAAAAGAATCGGGGTTTGAGGTGACCGACAAGATAGATATTAAAATATTGAAAGACGGTTTGGTAGAAAATGCGGTTTCCAGCAATGAGGACTACATTAAAACGGAAACCCTCACGGCCGAACTTAATTTCGAGGAGAATTTAGATGAAGGCGTTGCAATTGCCTTCGATGAAGTAAATACAAAATTGTTTATCAAAAAACACTAGAAATGGCGCAAGATTTAAAAGTAAGATATTCCGATAAGGACCTAGAGGAATTTAGAGCGTTGATCGAGGAAAAGATAGATAAGGCCAAGAAACATTTGGATCTCTTAAAGAGCTCTTATATGAACGATGGCAATAACGGAACAGATGATACTTCCCCAACTTTCAAGGCCTTTGAGGAAGGCTCGGAGACCATGAGCAAGGAAGCGAATACACAATTGGCCATTCGCCAGGAAAAATTTATCCGGGATTTAAAGAATGCCTTGCTCCGTATAGAAAATAAGACCTATGGAATTTGCCGGGTCACCGGCAAATTGATCAATAAAGAGCGCCTAAAGCTCGTTCCCCATGCCACCTTGAGCATAGAGGCCAAGAACATGCAGAAATAAGAAAACGCCTTTAGGCGTTTTTTGTTTATGAAAGCTTTGTTCATCTTGGTTTGCCTGTTGGGGGTTTCCAATCTTCAAGGACAGAAGCAAATCAAAAAGGCCATACTGGACAGCCGTACCGAGTTTATCCAGATTGATACAGAATTCTGTTATCAAGTTACCCTTCAAACAGCTAGGACCAAGGAGGTCCATGTTGAAGCGTACATGGAAGGAGAATATGCAAAGGATTTGTTGGTCAATTTGGAAGAAAAGGGAGCAACAATGCTGATCAGTGCGGGCTTTCAACCCAATTTCATAAATCCAAATGACAAATTAAGTGCCCATAAAGTAATCTCCATTGCTTTGAAGGTTACGGTGCCCCGATACAGTATTGTATCCGTCTTCGGAACCAACTCCAATGTAGATATTGAAGGGGAGTACAAAAATTTGGTGGTTAAACTGGGCAGTGGCAAATGCACATTGAACAAGGTATTGGAATCTGTGGAAGTAGATACCCAAAATGGCGATATCCTGGTTTTGGCATCCCAAGGAAACTTCAGTGCGGTTTCCACCTATGGGCTGGTGGAGAAAGAGGAAATCCCAAATGGGGATAACCAATACATTTTGAGCTCGGTGGAAGGAACGATCAGGCTTAAGAAAACAAAATAATATCCCTACTTTTGCGCAATCTCTTTTAAAGGCATGAATCTAAAAAAGTCCCTAATAATCATAGTGTTGGTCCTTATTGTGGATCAAATCAGTAAGATCTATATCAAGACCAATTTTGTATATGAGCAATCGCATGAGGTCTTCTCGTGGTTCAAAATCTATTTTATTGAAAACTCGGGAGCTGCTTGGGGAACCAAACTCAGTGATTTTCTCCCCATTTCTGATTCGACAGGAAAACTGATCCTGACCATTTTTAGACTGTTTGCCATTACCGGAATTGGTTATTGGCTTTGGGACATTATTAAGAAGCAATCCCCCAAAACCTTGATTTTGGCCGTGTCCCTAATTTTTGCCGGGGCGGTGGGCAATATCATTGACTCTGTTTTTTACGGGGTTATTTTTAATGATAGCCATGGGCAGGTGGCCACGCTTTTTGCCGATCAACCGTATGGAAGGATTTTTCATGGCAAGGTAGTGGACATGCTTTATTTCCCATTGATAGATAGCAACTGGCCCGATTGGGTTCCTGGAATTGGGGGCAATCGTTTTCGTTTTTTTGAACCCGTGTTCAATATTGCCGATACCGCGATCAGTACTGGAGTGGGTATTTTGATCGTGTTCAATAAAAGGGCTTTCCCTAAGCGTCAATCGGAAGATGCCGAAAATCAGAATGCATAGACCTTTTCGGGGGTAACACAATAGTTTAATGCCACATCGTGGGCATGGGTGTCCTGTATATACGCTTCGGCTTCAAAAAGAGAGAGCCCAATTTTCACGGTTTTTGGTCCACATTTGTTTAGAAAATTGTCGTAAAACCCTTTGCCGTAACCAACCCTGTTTCCTTTAAGATCGAAAGCAAGCAAGGGCAGGAACACCACCTCAATTTTGTTTTCGGGAACAACAATCCCACCCGTGGGTTCGGGAATATGCCATTTATTTTTTTTGAAGACGGTATTATCGGTCAGCAGATAGTTTTCCATGCTGTCGTTTCCGCTCACTTTCGGTACAACAACATTCTTGTCCCTTCCTTGAAGTAAAGTGATGAGGGGTAGGGTATCTACCTCCTTGTGTTCTTCGATACTTAGAAAAATATGGAAATAAAAAAAATCCCAAATTGGGATTTCTAGTACATGATTCGCTAGAACAATACTCAAATCTGAGATTTTGTCGGGATGCATTCCCAATCTCAGATCCTTGTATTTTTTTCTTAGTTCATGTTTCAACATCAAGTGTTGAAGGTTTTTTGGGGTAGGTGTGTTTTGGGGAACCTAATTTTATTCTCTGGTCGAAACCGAAAAAAAGATTTTGAAAAATAACATCAAAATCAAATACATTCCCAAAACGATAACATAGTTCTCCATAGAATTGTATTTATACGGTTAAATGTAGGTAAAAGAATTGAAAAAATCACCATGAAATGCACTTTTTATCGATGAAACGCATGTTTTTTAGCAACTGTTTAACAGGATGCCTGCTTTTACCTTCTTTTTTTGTAAGCCGAATTTGTATTTAGCTGTAACTCAATCCAAAAGTGGTCTTGGAATTTCTAGATTTTTCTAAGCATTGTCCAGTCCTTAAATGGAACCTTGGTATTTTCATAAATATGTCTATCGATGTATTCAACGGGCTGTTCCGTCAAACCAGAAAGGGAATTGGTCAATTTTAACAAAAAACCACCCGTATTTAAACCTACTTTTGTTAAGGAGTCGATTTTTGAGAAGTTTATGTCCGACCTACCTTCTATTAGTGTTCAAATAAGCGCACTGCCCAATAATCCCGGAGTATATCAATTTTATGATGACACGGGGAAGATTCTGTATGTGGGCAAGGCCAAAAACCTAAAGAAAAGGGTCTCTTCCTATTTCAATAAAAAACAAGAGTACGGCAAGACCCGGGTATTGGTCAAAAAAATCCATTCCGTGAAACACATTGTGGTTTCCACAGAATCGGATGCATTGTTGTTGGAGAACAATCTGATAAAAAAATTGTTACCCAGGTACAATGTCTTGCTCAAGGACGATAAATCGTATCCCTGGATCTGTATTAAAAAGGAACGATTTCCCAGGGTTTTTTCAACCCGAAAACTTATAAAGGACGGCTCTGAATATTTTGGGCCTTATACCAGCATGAAAACCGTCCGGACCCTTTTGGAACTTGTTCGGAGTCTGTACCCTCTACGTACCTGTAATTACGACCTTTCCGAAGAAAAGATAAAAGCCGGCAAGTACAAAGTGTGTTTGGAATACCACCTTGGCAATTGTTTGGGCCCCTGCGAAGGGCTTCAAAGCGAGGAAGATTACCATGCGCAGATAGAGAACATTCGTCAGATCATTAGGGGTAATTTCAAGGCCTCTCTGCTACACTTCAAAAAACAGATGAAATTGCTGGCCGAAAATATGGAGTTTGAGAAAGCACAGCGGATCAAGGACAAAATCGAAATACTGGAAAACTATCAGGCACGGTCAACCGTGGTCAATCCCAAGATCAATAATGTGGATGTGTTCTCGATAATTTCGGATGAGACCCATGGGTATGTGAACTTCCTGCAGCTGTCCCATGGCTCCATTGTGCGTTCGCACACCATGGAAATCAAAAAAAGACTGGACGAGACGGATGAAGAACTGCTCCAATTGGCTATTACGGAGCTAAGGCAAAGATTCAATTCACAGTCTAGTGAAGTTTACTTGCCATTTCCAGTTATGGTGGAGGAGAACATTAAGGTAACCTTGCCCAAATTGGGAGAAAAAAGGAGGATATTGGAATTGTCCGAGCGCAACGCCCGCTTCTTCAGACAGGATCGTTTCAAACAAATAAAAATTACCGACCCGGACAGGCACGTTACTAGGATCATGGCCCAAATGAAGGCCGATCTTCGCCTTTCCGAGGAACCTACGCACATCGAGTGTTTCGACAATTCGAACATTCAGGGGAGCAATCCTGTGGCGGCCTGTGTGGTGTTCAAAAATGGCAAACCTTCAAAGAAGGACTACAGGCATTTCAACATAAAAACGGTGGAGGGTCCGGACGATTTTGCCAGCATGGAAGAAGTGGTCTTTCGTCGTTATAAACGATTATTGGGGGAGGATGAGCCTCTGCCCCAGTTAATCGTTATCGATGGAGGAAAGGGTCAACTCTCATCGGCTTTAAAAAGTTTGGAAGTTCTTGGGCTTAGGGGAAAAATTGCAATCATTGGCATTGCCAAGCGCTTGGAGGAGATTTATTTTCCTGATGACCCAATCCCGCTGTATTTGGACAAGAAATCCGAAAGCCTTAAGATTATCCAACAGTTGAGAAATGAGGCCCATAGATTTGGAATCACCCATCACAGGAACAGGCGAAGCAAAGGCGCTATCGATTCCGAATTGGAAAACATCCACGGAATTGGCAAGAAGACTGCGGAGCAGTTGTTGAAACATTTTAAGTCGGTAAAAAGGGTTAAAGAAGCAACCATTGAGAGCCTTGCGGAATCTGTAGGTATGGCGAAGGCAAAAAAAATCTATAAATCGTTCCATTAATAGTTTATGAGGATAACACCACAAATCGTACTTGTTTTTATGTTTATGGGTATCCTTGGAATGTCCCAGACTCCAAATCAGGATCCTCCCAAGGTGGGATTGGTGCTTAGTGGTGGGGGTGCCAAAGGGTTGGCCCATATAGGGGCACTGAAGGTTATTGACGAAGCTGGGATAAAAATCGACTACATAGGGGGTACCAGTATGGGAGCCATTGTTGGGGCCTTGTACGCTTCGGGGTATTCGGCCAAAGCGTTGGATTCCATTTTTAGGGTCACCAATTTTACCGAGCTTATCCAAGACAACGTTCCCAGGGGGGCCAAGACTTTTTACGAAAAGGAGGACTCCGAACGCTATGCCCTCGCCTTACCCTTTACCAATTTCAATGTATCCTTTCCGCAAGCCATCTCCGGAGGGCAGAATATTTACAACGAATTGGTGCGGCTGCTGTTCCATGTTAAGGATGTTCATGATTTTAACAGATTGCCCATTCCATTTTTATGTGTAGCCACCAATGTGGAAACTGGCGAAGAGGTATTGTTGAACAGGGGTTATTTGCCGGAAGCCATCATGGCCAGCGGTACTTTTCCATCGTTGTTTGAGCCCTCGGAAATTGAAGGTGAGATTCTTATAGACGGGGGGGTAGTAAACAATTATCCTATTGATGAAATACGGGCCATGGGAGCTGATATTATAATTGGTGTTGATGTGCAGCACGGATTGGCGACCCGGGAGTCCTTGGAATCCGCTACGGAGATATTGTTGCAGATCAACAATTATAGGACGGTGAAGGACATGAAAAAGAAAGCGCAGCAAACGGACATTTATATTAGACCCGATATTGATGATTTTTCCGTGATTGATTTTGACCGCAGCCTGGAAATTATGGAAAGTGGGGAAGAGGCTACCTACCCGCTATTAAAGGAACTTTCAGAAATCGCAAAAAAACAAGATTCCAAACCCGTCATCAGAAATAAGATCAAGATCAGGGACAGCCTCACAATCAATAGGCTTATTTTAAAAGGAAATGACCGGTATACCCGGGGCTATATCAAAGGAAAGCTAAGATTAAATCTTGCAGAAAAGGTGTCTTTTGAAAAACTAAAACAGGGAATTAATAATTTATCGGCAACCGGAAACTTTAAGGCCATCAGGTACGAGTTGGTTTCCAATGGCTTGGGCACAGATTTGATATTGAAACTCAAGGAGAATCCGACAAAGATGTTCATCAAGATGTCGGCCCACTACGATGATCTCTACAAAAGTTCTGCCTTGATCAACCTCACTAAAAAGAACTTTTTGCTCAAAGACGATGTGGCTTCATTCGATTTTATTGTCGGCGACAACATTCGATATAACATGCAATATTATATTGATAAGGGTTATTATTGGAGTTTTGGGATCAACTCAAATTTTACGGATTTTAACGAGGAAATTCCTTTTGAACTGATCCGTACCAACTTTGATGTCCCCGACGACCCTAACATTAGGGAAATCAATCTGGATGTTACGGATCTCACCAACCAGATTTACCTACAGACCGTGTTGCGGGAAGAATTTGCGTTTACCTTGGGGGTGGAGCACAAACTATTACGGTACAGCACCAGAACACTCAACCAACTGTCCAACGAATCGGCCGAGGCTTTTTTGCCCGAACCCGCGGAGCGCACTTTTTTTGACGACTCGAGTTACTTTAGCACCTATGGGAAAATAACTTTGGATACATACGATGACAAATATTTTCCCACTAAAGGCGTATTCTTTGATAGTGATTTCCACCTATATCTGCTATCATCCGATTTTAATGAGAATTTCAGGGAATTTGCTGTTGGAAAAGCCAGAATAGGTACAGCCTTTTCCCTATTTCCAAATATGAACCTGAATTTGGAATCCGAGGGAGGGGTTAAGTTGGGGACTTCAGGGGTTACCTCCTTTGACTTTATTCTTGGAGGGTTTGGAAACGACTTTGTAAACAATTTTGTCCCGTTCATGGGATACGATTTTATTAGCCTGCCTGGGAATAGTTTTGTTAAAGCTTATGGACGTTTGGATTATGAATTTGCCCCAAAGAACCATTTGTTGCTCACGGCCAATTTTGCCAATGTGGCCGATGATCTATTTAGAACTGGGGATTGGTTTTCCGAGCCCACTTATTCGGGCTATGGACTGGGTTATGGATTTGAGTCGTTCTTGGGACCTATTCAAATCTATTATTCTTGGAGCCCAGAGATTTCGGAAGGTAATTTCTTTTTTAGTGTGGGATATTGGTTCTAACCTGCGAATTGGGCCAAATATGGTGCAAAACCTCTTAAAATACTGTCAAAAATAGGGACTTGGAGGGCAAATTGAAAGAAAGTTAGTTAAAGTCCGTTAAAAACTTATTTTCCTTTAAAACCTTAGCTTATCTTTGCTTCACATAAGGGGTGGTTCCCTTATAACTTTAAGTATTGGTTTTTCATAATTTAAAGTTTGGTTGGTTATTTAGGAAAAGCCCAGTTTTTACACTGGGCTTTTTTTGTACATACTATTTTGGAACAAGTTTTGTTTAGTAATAAGAGAAGAACTTATTTAAGATGCGATTTTAGTAATTTTATACCAACAAATTTGTCATGAAAAAGTTTATTGCCCTTATAGCCCTACTGCTTACAATGCCCGTTGCGGCACAAAGCCAATTACCCGCCTTCAAAAGCGGGGAATGGTTAAAGTTTCGAATCCATTATGGCATTTTAAATGCGAGCTATGCAACGCTGCATCTGACTTCAGATAAAATAGATGAAGTACCCGTTTACCATGTGGTGGGATTGGGCAAGACCACAGGATTTGCAAGCCTTTTCTTTAAGGTTGATGATAGGTATGAAAGTTATTTCGGGAAAAAAGATGGCAAACCATACCGTTTTATACGAAAGATCAGCGAAGGTGGTTATACCAGGGATGTGGAAATCGACTTTAAATACGACCAGGATAAAGCCATATTAAAGGACAACAAAAGTGGGGAAATCATGGATATTCCGGTGCATACCGATGTCCAAGACCTACTTTCTGCTTCGTACTATTTAAGGGATAGATATGGCCTGGATGAGTTTGAGGTTGGAAAATCGATTGATTTGGACATGCTTTTTGATGATGAAGGGATATATAAGTTCAAACTAAAGTATTTGGGAAAAGAAGTGATTCGTACAAAGTTTGGCAAGGTAGAATGTCTTAAATTTAGGCCCGTTGTACAATCTGGCCGTGTTTTTAAGGAAAAAGAGAGCCTTACCCTTTGGGTTTCCAATGATCTTAACAAAATTCCGGTGCGCATCAAGGCAGATTTGGCCGTAGGTTCCCTAAAAGCGGATTTGGACGGTTACAATGGATTGCGAAACCAGTTTAAAATTATAATGAGATAGCAGTTAATGAGGAATGATGAGCGAATTGAGTCCCAAATCAATAAGCTTGAAGAGAAGTACAAAAACTCCGGACAAGACTTAAGTTCGTACCTGGACGGGCTCCTATACCAAAAATACCTTACCTACTGGGACTACATCCATTTGGATACCTTATTGAGCATTCAGGTGCCCCGCACCCATTTTCCCGATGAGGAGATTTTTATAATGTACCACCAGATAACCGAGCTGTACTTTAAGCTCATTTTGCATGAGCAGAAACAGATCGTGGAGAACCGATCACAGGATGTCCAGTATTTCATTGAAAAGGCAAATAGGATAAACAGCTATTTTAAGGCACTGATTTCTTCTTTTGGCATTATGATCAAAGGTATGGAACGCGAGCAATTTCTACGTTACCGAATGGCATTGCTTCCTGCGAGTGGCTTCCAATCGGCCCAGTACCGAATGATCGAGATCTATGCCACACCCTTGGAAAATTTGGTGCATCATACCGAACGGGGGACTTATTCAGAAGAAGACGGTATCGAAGAGCTGTTTGAACACATTTATTGGAAAAAGGGTGCAACGGATTTAAGTACTGGGGAGAAGACCCTGACCCTCAAGCAATTTGAATTCAGGTATACACCACGCCTGCTGCGGATATCCAACCAGGTAAAAAACAGTACCATCTATCACAAATACCTTCAACTGCCAGAAGAACATCGAAAAAATGAAGCACTGATCAAGTCGCTGAAGGAGATGGACATCAATGCAAATGTAAACTGGCCATTGATGCACATGGGGTCCGCATACCGGTATTTGGCTAAGGAAAACAAGGAAGTGGATGCCACAGGAGGCACCAATTGGAAGGACTTTTTACCTCCCAGTTTTCAGAAAATAATATTTTTCCCAACTTTGTACTCGGAAAATGAACTGGAGACTTGGGGAAAACAGTGGGTGGACCACATTTTTAACCCAGCTAATAAAAGATAGAAATGCAGAAATTTTTAGGGGCAATTTTCGCATTGATGGTACTGATATCTTGTAAGGAGAAACAAGAATTGGTACAGCAACTGGAACCAGCAGAACCAATTCAAAAGCCAATTGTAAAAAGATTTGGTTTCAATTTGGACGAGTTCAACGTGGTATTTGACACTATTCAAAAGGGGCAGACCTTCGGAGAGCTTATGCTTAAAAACAAAGTGGACTATCCCAAGATCATCCATATCGCTGAAGAATTTAAAGATACTTTTGACATTCGGCGGATAGATAGAAAACCCTATGTGCTTTTAAAATCCAAGGATACTGCTGAAGCGGCCCAGGTCTTTATTTATCAAAATGATAAGATCAACTATACGGTTTTTGATTTTAGGGACAGCACGGCCAATGCCTACAAAGGAAGAAGAAAGATCAAATCCGTGGAACGTGAAGTTGGAGGAGTTATAGAGAACAATCTCTCTGAAACTTTGGACAATCTGGGTGTTGATTATAATGTAACCATAGACCTGTCCGAAATCTATGCTTGGACCATCGATTTCTTCCGTTTGGAGAAGGGGGATAAGTTCAAGGTTATCTACGATGAACATTTTATTAATGATTCGGTTTACGCAGGAAGAGGAGCGATTAAAGCGGCCCTTTTTGAACATAAGGGCACTCCTATCTATGCGTTTCCCTATGTTACCGATTCCCTTAAGAACATTTTGGATTACTACGACCAGGATGCGAACAATCTGCGGAGCACCTTTTTACGGGCGCCAATTAAATTTGGGTACCGACTATCATCCCGATATAACCTTAAGCGCAGAATAGCCTATTGCGGGTACAAGGTAAGGCCACATAAGGGAACGGATTATGCCGCACCTATCGGCACCCCCATCATTGCCACGGCGGATGGAACTGTTACGGAATCCACGCGACGAGGAGGGAATGGTAGATATGTAAAGATCAGGCACAATGGCACCTATAGCACCCAATACCTTCACATGAAGAAACAAAAGGTGAAAAGAGGGGAATTTGTGCGACAAGGTGATGTGATAGGATGGGTTGGAATGACTGGGAATACAGGAGGTCCCCATGTTTGTTACAGATTTTGGAAAAATGGCAGACAGGTAGATCCCTTGCGCGAAAAATTGCCGGCTGCTGAACCTATCGCCGATTCGTTGCGTACCGAATATTTAACCTATGTTGACCCATTGAAAATCCAACTGGACTGTATCGAATATGTGCTGCCCCAAGAAGAACCTGAAATTGAACCGGTGGAACTAGACGAAAACCAACTAACCCTTAACCCATAAAATGGCATTACCCCAGATAAACCCTACTACTACCCAAGCTTGGAATAAACTTCAAAAACACTTTACCGAAACCAAAAACCAACATCTCCGGAAACTCTTTAAGGAAGATGCTGGGCGTGGTCCGAAGTTTACCCTGCAGTGGAATGATTTTTTGGTGGATTATTCCAAAAATCGGATTACCGGGGAAACTATGGACCTGCTATTGGAATTGGCCCAAGAAGTTGGACTCCAAGATGCCATCAACGGTTATTTTGCTGGGGATTTAATCAACCAGACAGAAGGTAGGGCCGTACTGCATACAGCACTTAGGGCACAAAAAGAGGATGTGGCTTTGGTTGATGGGGTCAATGTTGTTCCAGAGGTTTACGAAGTTCGTGGCAAGATCAAGACGTTTTCAGAAGCGGTCATTTCTGGTGAAAAGAAAGGCTTTACGGAGAAAGCGTTTACCGATGTCGTCAACATAGGGATAGGGGGTTCAGATTTGGGTCCTGCCATGGTAACCGAGGCCTTGAAGTTCTATAAGAACCATCTTAACACCCATTTTGTGAGCAACGTGGACGGAGATCATGTCCATGAAGTCCTAAAAAACTTAAATCCTGAGACCACCTTGTTTGTGGTGGTTTCCAAGACTTTCACAACCCAAGAGACCTTAAGTAATGCCCTTACCATTAAAAAATGGTTCTTGGAGCATGCATCCGAGCAAGATATTGCACTTCACTTTGCAGCTGTATCCACCAATGCCCAAAAAATCGATGAATTTGGCATTTCCCATGAGAACGTTTTCCCCATGTGGGATTGGGTAGGGGGCAGATTTTCCCTCTGGAGCGCGGTAGGACTTTCCATTGCTTTGGCGGTCGGTTACGACAATTTTGAGGATTTGTTGTCCGGTGCCAACCAAATGGACACGCATTTTAAGGAAACTCCTTTTCAGGACAACATTCCAGTAGTTTTGGCCATGCTGAGCGTATGGTACAATAATTTTTATGGTGCTGAAACGGAAGCCATAATTCCTTATACCCAATATTTAAGCCGATTTTCTGCCTACCTACAACAGGGAATCATGGAAAGTAATGGGAAAAGTATGGATCGTTCCGGGCAAAGGGCAGGCTATGAAACCGGAACCATCATCTGGGGAGAACCTGGGACCAATTCCCAACATGCCTTTTTTCAGCTCATACATCAAGGAACCAAGTTGATTCCAGCAGATTTTATTGGATTCAAGGAATCCCTTCATGGCGATGGGGACCATCACAATAAGCTAATGGCCAATTTCATTGCCCAGACGGAGGCCTTGATGAACGGGAAAACCGAAAATGAGGTACGAAAGGAGTTGGAGGGTCAAAACCTCTCCGATGAACAACTCGAATCCTTATTGCCATTTAAGGTGTTCGAAGGAAATAAACCCACAAATACCATCTTCATCCAAAAATTGACCCCCAAAAGCCTTGGCGCATTGATTGCGTTATATGAGCACAAGATTTTTGTGCAGGGAATTGTATGGAACATATTCAGTTATGACCAGTGGGGCGTGGAATTAGGGAAACAATTGGCCAAAAATATTTTGGGTGATATTGAAAATTCCACAATTAGCGATCACGATAGCTCAACACTTCACCTTTTGCAGCATTTTAAGAAGTAAATTAGAAGGTTAGCATTCTTCGGGAAAAAAGCTAAGTACTTCTTTGTCAACTCATTTTAAATGTTAATTTTATATTAATATTTTAGCCTGATTTTTAACTTTCCCTTAAAGGGGAAGATTAGAAAATGCAGCACATTTGCATGGCTATTTAAACTATTTAAACACTCGAAAATGAAAACAATTTACTTGGCAATTGTGGCAATGTTCGCTTCGGCAATGGCATTTTCACAAGTTACTATTACCGGAAAGGTGGTGGATGGCGAATTGGGAAGTGGACTTCCCGGGGCCAGTGTAGTGCTTCAGGGCACAGACAATGGAACATCAACAGATTTTGATGGGAATTTTACGTTGGAAGTTTCTGATAGTTCAGGGACTTTGGTGATTTCTTATATTGGATTTATATCCAAAACCGTTTCCTTTAGCGCTGCGGGCGGAGTTGGAACAATTTCCCTACTTCCGGATGCGGAAGAACTAGAAGGCGTTGTGGTTGTTGGTACAGGAATTATTGACTTGGCAAGCGACAGACAAACCCCAATTGCGGTTTCTTCGGTGCCGATCAAGGTGATTCAGGAGAAAATTGGAACACAGGATGTGACCATGACCTTGGTAAACACTCCATCGGTATACGTTTCTGGACAAGCCGGTGGTTTTGGTGATACCAATATGAGGGTTAGGGGCTTTGATCAAGACAATACAGCTTTCCTTTTAAATGGTCAGCCTATAAACGGTATGGAAGACGGTTTGATGTATTGGTCAAACTGGTCTGGTCTTAACGACATTGCCTCTGGAGTACAGATTCAAAGAGGTCTTGGATCATCCAAGCTTGCGATTTCCTCTGTAGGAGGTACCGTAAACTTTGTGACCAAAGCAACCGAAATGAACGAAGGTGGTTTTGGATACACTACGGTGGCCAACAACAACTACCTAAAAACTTCTGCTGGGTACAACACAGGAATCTCTGAAAAAGGATGGGGTTTAAGTGCCATGTTCTCGCACTGGCAAGGAGATGGTTTTAACGAAGGAAACTACGGAGAGGGTCAAACCTATTTCCTATCCATCGGATTTAGACCAAACGACAACCATAACTTTAACTTCTTGATCACAGGTGCACCCCAGTTCCACGATCAAAACTTCACCAAACCTATTGCCGATTACTTGGAATATGGGATGAACTATAACAACAACTGGGGAACCTACAATGGGGAGTACATGACCGAAAGGAGAAACTTCTACCACAAACCAGTATCTAACCTTAACTGGGACTGGAGCATCAATTCCACTACCAGCTTGTCTACCGTACTATATGCCTCTTGGGGTAACGGTGGGGGAACCGGTAACCGTGGAAACAGGATCAGAACTGCTGAGGGAAGAATAGATTACGATGCTATTTATGCCCAAAATGCCCAGGTGCCTAACGGAGCTGGTGTGTACTTTGGAGCTGACGATGCATACATCACAAGAGCTTCCATGAACTTGCACAGCTGGTACGGATTGATTTCAAACCTAGAAAAGAAACTTTCGGATAACCTAACTTGGAATGTAGGATTTGATCTTAGAACATACTATGGTAAGCACTTTAGGGTAGTTGCCGATTTCCACGGATTGAATTCTTGGAGAGAGAACATTAGACTAAGGGATCAGAACAACAACCATGATACCTTTGGTGGATTTGGAACTTATAAGTTTGTGAATGCTACAGAAAGCTTCAGACCATCTGGATGGGCTGCTGCGTTCAATAGCTATGACGAGACCGAGAAGATTGCCTATAACAACGAGGAAAGAATCTCCTATGGAGGTTTGTTCTCCCAGTTGGAATATGCAACGGATACTTTCTCCACCTTCTTCCAAGGCTCTCTATCCAATCAGTATCACCAAAGATTTGACCTTTTCCAGTATGCAGATCAAGCGTTGATTGATGGAACATCCCCACAAGGAACAGATGAGCCACTACCTGCTGGAATTACAGATGGAGTTGATTCTGAAAAAGTGAACAACTTCGGATTCAACGCCAAAGCTGGGTTTAGCTACAAGCCTACCACGCAGCATAGTTTCTATGCAAACGTAGGATACTACAACCGTCAGCCTTATCACGACAACATCTACCTAAACTTTACCAATCAGGTAAATCCATTAACAGAGAACGAAAAAATCTTTGGATTGGAAGGTGGATATGGTTTCCGAAGCAACGTTTTCTCTGCCAACGTAAACCTATATAGAACATCTTGGAAAGACAGGGTGGTAACAAGCTCCGATGTAGTGAATGATGTGGTGGAGTACACCACCAACTTTGGAACAGAGCAATTGCACACAGGTGTTGAGCTTGATGCCAAAGTAAGACCAAATGATGTGATTTCCTTCAATGCCTTTGCATCCATTGGAGATTGGCAGTACAAAGGAGAAGCTGTTACCCAGGTAACGGATGAAGAGCGTAATGTAATTAGCACGGAGAACAACGACTTTGACGGAGGTAAAGTGGGTGGTGCTGCCCAACTTTCCGGTGGTCTGGGTATGAATCTTAGATTCTGTGAAATGTTCTCTTTTGATTCTGATTTCAGATACTACGATAACCTTTATGCCGATGTTGGGGCCATCAAGGAAAACTTGGAGCTTCCTTCTTACAGCATTGTTGATGCCGGTTTAACGTTCACGATACCTGTAGGAGCCAACAAGGCCAATCAGCTTAAGGTTCGTACGAACATGAACAACGTATTTGATACCGAGTACATTTCAAGATTGACCACGGCCAATATGGTTGAGGCAGGTGACGAAACCTACGATGGGATAAATGTCTCCAACCGAGGATACTTTGGATGGGGAAGAACCTGGAACCTTACCTTGAGGTACGATTTCTAATTTGAAGAAATAAAATCCAAATAGAACCCTCCGCTGTAAGCGGGGGGTTTTTTGTTTGCAAAATCCGTACTTTTAGATTTCACAAACTAAACCGATGGAAATTATAAAAAACCTGCATTCGTATTTGGCCTATATTGTTTTGGCCATTTTAATTTTAGCCTTTGTAAATGCCCTTCTAGGACTTTTGGGGAAGAGGGAATTTACCATGCATAAAGATCTGAGGGTAAGTCTTTTTGCCCTGATTTTGACCCACATTCAATTGTTGATTGGGTTAATCCTGTTTTTTGTGTCCGCCAATGGCTTAAAGGCCATACAAGCCTTGGGCATGGGAGGGCTTAACTCTGCCGCTAGATTGTTGGCTGTGGAACACCCTTTTATCAACATTCTGGCAGTGGCCCTGATTACTATTGGCTGGTCCAAGCACAAGAAAAAGGAAGCAAGTAGTGCCAAGTTTAAGAGCATTACCATCTTTTACGGATTGGGGTTGCTATTTATACTAAGCCGCATTCCATGGGGGCAGTGGTTTAGCTAAAAAAAGTGATTCCCGCGGCTGCATGCTGCCAAAGCTTTAGCGGTAGCGCATAGCGGGAATCTTATATTTTTGGACTATAGGGTGATGTAATTCTTCTCTCGAATGAAATTTCAATCACTGGAACCAATCCCAAAGCTTACATTACTTACTTATAATAACCATCATAGGACAATGTAATACTATTCCCGTCCTCTGAGATTCCCCTAAAGCTAAAATCAATGAAATTGATGGATTCATTAATTTCCCAGACGGTGAGCGACCCGGTCTCAAAGCTTTCTACCCGGTATTCGTCGCCTACTTTTGTTGTGTAAATGGCATGTCCAAGCCATCTGTTGTCCTGTCCAACCTCGTAAAGTTTATAAGTGCCACCATTCTTCCAATGTGTAGGTTCATACACAACACAAATAAAATCAAAGTCATATTTCCCCGATTTAGATTGAACGTTGATGGAATAGCCGTAGCTATCATCCAAAGACTCATAGTCACTTTTTATACTTACCGATTTTAAATCAATATAGTTTCCGTCAATACTACCACTTTGGTAAAAGTATTCTTCTTCTTCTTTTGCACAACTGAGCATTGTTAAGATACATGAAACAATAACCAGCCTACCAATAATACCTTTCGATTTCATTTCTTTCATTTTAGTTAAACAATTGGGTTTTCTCAAAATGCGACCTAGGATGATTTTGAAATCTTAAGCAAAGAAAGGTTTGGATCTACAGGAATTCAATACCCCAAAATGGGTAATTCGACATACATCCGCTAACTGGATGTATTCGATTCAAGGTTAAAGCAAACCTTGTTTTAAATAAAAGGTAATGGCGTGGGAAATGTTTTTGAAATCGTTTTTGGCCAAAATGTTCCTACGATGGGTTTTGACAGTTTCTACGGAAATGTATAGATAATCGGCAATTTCTTTTGATGTCAGTCCTTCAGAGATTAGTCCAAGTATTTCTGTTTCCCTTGGATTAATTTTGTCAACCCTTGTCGTGTATTTTTCAAGTTCATTTTTACTGGAAATATTGTAATAGGACTTTCCTTCTCTAATATTTATAAACGAAACTTTGTTGTTGTTTGTGGTTGTAATATGGCTAATATCTGAATGGTTTACCAGCGAGGCCAACATCTTGTGATTATCGTCCAGTGCAAAGGAAATAGCTTGGTGCAAAAAGAGTTTGTAGTTGTCGTTTTCATCCTTTACCCGCAATTGATAGCTAACCTTATAGTTTTGAATTTCCTCCCTAGGGATAAAATCATATAAAAAGAATACGGCCAACTGTTCGTGCTGTGTTACCAATTCTAAATCCTTTGGGTGTATGAACGTGGTGTATTCGGAAAGGGTAAAGGTTTTGGGGTCTACACCAAAAAGATTCTTGCATGAAGGGCTTACGTATGCAAAGCCTTGGGTTCCAAACTCGAAAATGAACTGGAAAGATGGTCCTGGCGAGTAAATATTGGCAATTAACTGATTTAACTTTTCCTTATCTACGTCAATTTTATCCTTGGCCAAGTATCTTGGGTTATTGTCGTAAATGTTCAAGATTTCCCTAAGTCTAGGCCTTACAATTGACATCAATTCAGTGTTAATTATACTGATATCCAGTACTTTAAATATAACGGTTTTTCATTGATATACCAAGAGACCTCAGCCGCTCAAAATTAAAGAATACCTAAAAAGAGGTATTGTGCCTCCAGCCCCACCCTCCTTCCTTTGCATAAGAACATGGTTAACCAAGAATTCATTAAATGGAGTCAGAAACCATCAAAAACGAGGCGTATCCGAAAAGCCTTAAGAGTAGGGTCAAAACAAAAAGAAATGAAAAATATTAAGTATTTAACAGTTTTAGCAGTAGTAGCTTTATTCTGTACCAGTTGTTCACACAGAATATTGGATTTCACGGTCATCTCCACCAAAAATGTGGATCTGTCGCAAGGGGCTTCTTTTAAAAAGGGGAGCAACAGAGTAAAAGGAGAGGACATGGTGCATTATGTAATCACAATTCCTTTGGGTTCAGTATCCATAAAGGAAGCAGTGGATCAGGCGATTGAAACTACCCCGGGTTGTGTTGCCCTCCTGGATGGCGTAATTTATAGCAAGGGCTGGTGGGCCATATTATATGGAAGAGAGTATGTTGTAGTTGAGGGTACTCCACTAATAGATCCAGGCATGGCATCCAATGAAAGGGCGATGAAGTATGGAAAAATTGAATTCGATAAAAAAGGAGCGGTGAAATTGATGGAAGCCATGGATGAAATGGAATATAAAAAAGAAAAACACAGAATTGAGAAGGCGTCAAAAAAGGAAAAATTCAGCAAAATGGGATTAAGTGATTTTCCGGGTGTGGGAGGTTCTAACTAGAACTTTCTACTGGCCAAGATCAATTTCTTTTCTTTTTTGTGCTTGTGAAAACCCTTTACCTTATGGTAAGGGGTTTTCTTTGTTTTCGATGGAGTTCTTCAAAAATTTATAATAAAAATGCCATTGGCAAGCATTTATTACCTATAGGTGCGCTAGACTGGAGCCCTATTGACCTAAAATTTATTTCACCTCCTTAATCAAAAACAAATACACCGGAAAGTGGTCGCTATACCCTCCGGTACAGGTTTTTCCGGAATAGGTACACTTGGGATACTTTTTATTATTCCATTAAACGAGAACAGTTTTAAAGGTCAATGGTGACGTAGTTGTTCTCCGTAATAATTAGATGATCCAAAACTTCTATTCCTAAAATCGCAGCAGCTTTCGTGATGCGTTCTGTGAACAGAATATCTTGTTCACTGGGTTCCAATTTCCCTGAAGGATGGTTATGGCACAGAATAATTTTTTTACATTTTTTGGAAACAGGAAGACTTAGAATGTCAACCGGTTCGGCAATGTTCCTGTTGCTGGTTCCTATAGTAACCAATTCAATATAATCTATGTCGTTGGCTGTGTTTAGACCCACCGTCCAGAAATATTCTTTTTTTCTGTGAATCTTGTTCTGCCGCCATAGAATCTTGAGCATAATACGAGCAATGTCATCTGTTCCGGATATATGTTTGTCCTCGTCTTTTGGTAATCTTATTGTCATATTGGAAATTTAGGAAAAAGATAACCAAATTGGAATCTTACGTTGAAGTACTAATTTTATAAACGTATTTACCAACTCTATAAATTCCTTTTTTATAAAACCCAATTTTATTTTTTAAGTAAAGATTAATAATATGATTTAATTCTTCAACAAAATCAATTGGTGTCAACAATCTCTCCTCCAATACATAATCTCCAAAGTTATTTTGATTCTTTAGATGGTATTTATGCGCTGAAGTTATTACAATAAAAGTGTTAGTATTATTTGCAAGATACCTAGCAATGTCAAAGCCGTCATTTCCAAGATTTTTGTCAATGGTACCTTTGATATCCAAAATGATAATGTCTCGTTCCACATTAGCGAAACTATTCAGCAGATTTTGATCACATTTATAATAACGTTCAATCTTTAAGTTGCCATTTGCCATTGCTAGATTAAGCATTTGTTCATTAAAATAGGTTTTTACATCATCTACAATCACCACTTTCAATGGTTGCAATCTCATCAAAGTTTTACCAAGGCTACTGATTAGTTTATTTTTCATCACTTAAAATTTTTAAGTTTTCAAGTTCGAAATGTTGGTATGAAAACCCCGGTGATGAGCTCTTGACTTGAACATGGTTTATCTTGAATTCATCATTTCCTTTCACAAGAGCATTGTAATTCGCTTCAAGATCTTTAGCCCATCTAAGACCATATCCAAAACCTTTAGAATCTTTATTGACTTTTGATCCTGACTCAAAAATATTTATGTTGCTAGGGATAGTTTTGGATACGTTAGTAAAAATCAATTTGGGTTTTTTTTCACCAACTGTTTTTAAGTTAACATTTAATCGGGAATTATCTTCGGAATACTTCCAAGCATTATCGATAAAAATGGCTAGGATATACTCCACAAAATCAGAACATTCGTTGATGTAATGCTTATCAGAAATGTTGTTTACCAGGGATAAGTTTTTTGCTCTACCTTCTTCCTGAATAATTGTATAAAGTGTAAAATAATGCTCAATTAGGTATTTAAGGCCAATTCTTTTGTTTGATTTTAGAGCTGGGGAAGAATGAAACTCGTGAACACCAGTTATCATCTGAATGAAATTGTCTAAAATAACAGTGGACCCAATTATTACGCTTAAGGGGTTTTTTAAATCAATTTCTCTGGTGCTAAGGGATTCATCAAGTTTGACTGCTTGTTGAATTATAGTTTGAAGAATTGGGTTTATTTCATGCCTTAGGTTTTTGGATATTGTTGAAAGTGGAACTTTGGGTTCCTTAGTTTCAACGGTACCATCTCTATTAAAAAAAGAAACTCCGTACACACAAATCTCAAATGTGCCCGGAGAAGTATTCCTACAAGGTTTTTGAGTACAGGATATGCAAGTAAAAGCTTTAGGCATTAGAACTTTAGCGAGGAAATTGCGAATATTCTTTCAAAAATGCACAATTTCTACAAATTCTTTGTTGTTTTATCTGAATGATTTTAAAGAAATTTAATGGATTCTGCGTTTCTCAATAGATTTACGAGCTTACGCCAAAAGCACACCAGACTCCAATTGCGATGACATTCTCGAATTGGTGGACCCCTTTGGGATCATCATAGATGTCTTTGGGGTGGTTGGGGAAGATGGCACCGGCACCAATCACGAATTTGAGGACGGGCGTGCCCTTCGCAATCCAGAAGTGGTCCAAGGCAACCCAACCTACACCTTTGGGGAGTGGATTATTCACAACGATTCAGGAGATGCAGGGACAACCAACCAGCCCCAAAATGCCCCGGCGGATTACACCCCCGGCACCCACAATTGATCCAAAGACCCAAATAATTCGTATTTTCTAATAGTAACTAATTAAACGACATATGAAAAAACTTGTATTGCTTTTAGCATTGGTAGTGGGAACTTTTACCCAAATGGAGGCTCAGCGTATTTCCAAACACGCCTTGGGAATCCGAATAGGGGACGATGATGGTTTTGACTCCCTCGGCGCCGAGATCAGCTATCAATTGGGACTGTTAAACAGTACCCGACTTGAATTTGATTTGGGAATCCGTTCTGGGAACAATTACGATGCCTTTAAATTGGTTGGACTCTTCCAATGGGTGATGCCCCTGGATCGTTCTTTTCATTGGTATGCAGGTGTGGGACCCGGTGTGGGAAATGTTAGTGTGGACAATGGGGGCTCCAACACCTTTGCCTTAGTGGCCGGAAATGTTGGAATAGAATATAATTTTAAAATCCCCTTGTTGCTGTCGATCGATGTTCGGCCGGAATTTGGTTTGGCCGATGATGATTTCTATGGCGACGGGTTCGATTTTGACCTGGGATTGGGGATACGCTATCAATTCTAGTATCAGTTAGAGAAAATAAAAAGGGGGGCGGTTAAAAACCGCCCCCCTTTTTCAATACTATCTATTTTGCTAAAAAGGCCTGTAGCTAAATTTTTGCCCCCCTACTGAGGCATCGGCCATTAAGCCTGCTTTGGGCAGGGCAAACACGGCCACCCCATCCTTGTATTTGGCATTAAAAGCAATCCCAGATTTTAGGGCCACCGCACTGGTTTCGGCCGCAAATTGGAATTTACCCTCCTTAAAGCGCTCCAAATCCACAGCAGTTTCAAAAAAGATGATTTCGATTATCGCCTGGCCCCCAGCTTGGAGTCCTACATTTAATTTTTTAAGCCCGGCCATCCCAGCTGCTTCTCCCCCTTCATAAAGCACACCATTGCCCGAGGCACCTCCTATAATAAAACCGCCTTTGCCCACATTGGGAAAAAGAACGTAACCGGCAGATTTATCAAAGAACCGCTCCAGTCCACTATCCGCTTTCAAAAGGGTTTTTTTGGCCCGTTTGGCATCGTTCATGATTTTGCGGTCTTTTTTATTTTGGGCAGTAAGGGTGAAGGCAAAAAGCATTATTCCTACCAACACCAGCGATTTAATTAGTCTCATGTTCTTGTGATTTTTTATCAGACCAAAATTAAAAAATAAACCCCTTCCGATTTGGAAAGGGTTTGCCAATAATTGTTAAACCAACCTTAGTCTACATTAGTGGGAAATAGCTTGTGGGCCATCACCTCCTTCATTTGGTTTGTATGTCGTTCCGTATGGCCAGACATGAACATGATAAGCTGTACGCCGTCGATGGTTCCGAAGGGCAGGTCACTGTTATACAAATTTCTTAGATCATCCTCCGTACTTTTCATATAATCAATATGCTCGTCCCTTTTGGCCATAAACGCTTTAATGGTTTCATCATGGGAACCAAATTTGCCGGAAGGTTCAAAAGCTTCAGATGTTTTAACCCGGTTGGAGCGGTCCTTAATTATCCCCATAAGCTGCTCATCGTTCATTTTAATGGAATCTTTTAAAGCAGGATTAGGGCCGGCAGCAATCGTTTTTTGGATCAATCCGCCAAAGGCATTTTCGGAAATGGTCAAATGCTCAACACATTCCGCAATAGACCAGGCATCTTCCCACGGCTTAAAGTTCAATTGTTCCTCGCTCAGACCCTTAAGAACCTTGGCCATTTGATCACGCGTTTGGGTAAGGTGATCTACAACCATTTTTCGGTCATCCTTGGATAATTTGGTCGTATCTGCACTAAAACTAAGAAGTAGTAGGGCGACCAATGGCAATATTAATTTTTTCATGTGTGATAGGTATTAGAATTAATTATGGGATTCTATCAATCTATAGGAGTGACGTTTAAAGATACTCCAATTGGACAGGTCGGGAATTTTTTTTGAAAAGCCCCCGTCCTGCTACCTTCAAAGATAGTGTATAATTTGACCACTGAAAGGGGTAAATCTGCCAAAATAAGGGAAACAATGTGCTTGCTTCCATGTTTTCAATCATAGATAATATTTATGTTTTTATAATATTTTAATATAAATTATCTATAATTGTCGGAGTAGCTTTTTTAACTTTATAAAGGTTTAAAAAATCATATTAAAACAACATACTATCATGAGCAAGGAATTAGCAGATTCAACGGGAAATGGCATGGATGAGAGCATGTGCCCTTTTCTTAACGGAACACTCCAGCAAGGAGCCGGTGGAGGTACCTCAAACAAAGATTGGTGGCCCAACCAACTCAACCTAAACATCTTACGTCAGCACTCCAATTTGGTTGACCCGATGGATGAAGATTTTGACTATGCAGAGGAATTTAAGTCATTGGATTTGGACGCTGTGAAAAAGGACCTTACCGATTTAATGACCGATAGCCAGGATTGGTGGCCCGCGGATTATGGACATTATGGCCCCTTCTTTATCCGAATGGCTTGGCACGCAGCAGGAACCTACCGAATCGCAGATGGTCGTGGAGGTGGGGGAACCGGTGCCCAGCGTTTTGCGCCCTTGAACAGTTGGCCAGATAATGCCAATCTCGACAAGGCCAGATTACTACTTTGGCCCATCAAACAGAAATATGGCAAAAAAATCTCCTGGGCGGATCTATTGATTCTGGCAGGTAACATTGCCCATGAATCCATGGGATTAAAAATGTTCGGGTTTGCAGGAGGTCGAGAAGATATCTGGCAACCGGAAGAAGATATTTATTGGGGTTCGGAGGCTGAATGGCTCGGCAATGCCGATAGGTACAATGAAAAAGGGGAGCTCGAAAAACAAATTGGTGCGGCTCATATGGGATTGATCTATGTAAACCCTGAAGGGCCGAATGGAAATCCTGACCCCGTTGCTGCAGCACATGACATTCGCGAGACCTTTGGCCGTATGGCGATGAACGATTATGAGACCGTGGCCTTAATTGCAGGGGGACATACTTTTGGAAAAACACATGGGGCTGCCAGTGATGCCGAGTATGTGGAGGCCGAACCGGCCGGGGCATCCATAGAAATGCAAAGCATGGGGTGGAAGAACAACTTTGGCACCGGAATGGGGAGCGATACCATTACCAGTGGGATAGAGGGAGCCTGGACCGATACCCCTGCGCAATGGAGCCATAAATTTTTGGAAAACCTGTATGCCTACGAATGGGAATTGACCAAAAGTCCTGCAGGTGCACATCAATGGAAGCCCATAAACGGGGAAGGTGCTGGAACAATTCCGGATGCCCATGATCCGGAGAAAAAGCATGCACCATTTATGTTGACTACGGATTTATCCTTGCGAATGGACCCGGAATACGCGAAAATCTCCAAACATTTCTTAGATAATCCAGAGGAATTTGCTGATGCCTATTCCCGTGCCTGGTTTAAGTTGACCCATCGGGATATGGGACCTGTGAGTCGTTATCTGGGTTCCGATGTTCCGAAAGAGGAATTGATTTGGCAAGACCCGGTACCTGCGGTAGATCATGAGCTGATCAACGATAATGATGTTGTGGCTTTGAAGTCAAAGATATTGGATTCAGGATTGTCAATCTCCCAATTGGTATCGACCGCATGGGCATCTGCCTCCACTTTCCGTGGTTCGGATTTCCGAGGTGGAGCAAACGGAGCACGAATCCGCTTGGCTCCCCAAAAGAATTGGGAAGCGAATAATCCTGCGCAACTTGCGAGGGTTTTGGAGACTTTGGAAAATATTCAAAATGAATTTGGAAAGAAAGTATCCCTTGCCGATTTGATTGTTTTAGGAGGATGTGCCGCTGTTGAACAAGCTGCAAAGAATGCAGGTCACAACATTACAGTGCCATTTACCCCGGGACGAACCGATGCTTCTGCAGAACAAACGGATGCAGAATCCTTTGACGTTCTTGAACCGGTTGCAGATGGATTCCGAAATTACCTAAAGAGCAAATATTCGGTAAAGTCCGAGGAATTGTTGGTGGACAAAGCTCAATTGTTGACGCTTACCGTGCCTGAAATGACGGTTTTGGTTGGAGGCATGCGTGTTTTGGATACCAACGTAGATAAATCCCATAACGGTATGTTCACCCATAGAACGGAAACCTTGACCAACGATTTCTTTGTAAATCTGTTGGATATGGGAACATCCTGGTCTGCACAATCGGATGACGAAGAGGTGTTCGAAGGCCGAGATCGTAAAAGCGGAGAGGTAAAATGGACCGGGACAAGGGTAGACCTTATCTTTGGATCCAATACTGAACTTAGGGCCATTGCCGAGGTTTACGCCAGTAGCGATGCACAAGGAAAATTTGTTTCCGATTTTGTTGCCGCTTGGAGCAAGGTGATGAACTTGGACCGATTTGACCTAGCGTAAAAAGCTTAAAAAGAAAAAGAAAATTAACGTTAAAAGACTGTCACCACCGAAAAGGTTGTGGCAGTTTTTTGTTACCTTTCAATACTTAAAATGAGCAAAAAAGAAGACTTTTTCAATGCAATACGTAATGGGGATACAGCAACCATTTCAAGCCTATTGGAAGCGGAAAAAACCCTGCTTGAATCTAAGGACGATAGAGGGTCCACACCTTTAATTTTGGCTACCTATTACAATCAGCAAGAAATTACAAAACTGCTTTTGGAAAAGGGAGCAGGTATAGATGCCACCGATGGTTCGGGGAATACGGCTTTGTTGGGTGTTTGTTTTAAGGGATATGCAGAATTGGCAGAGCTGTTGATCAAATCCGGATCCAATGTCGACCACATAAACTCCATGGGAGCCACTGCACTCATATATGCAGTAACCTTTAATCGAGTAAATATTGCCCAATTGTTGCTTCAACATGGTGCGAATTCAGGTATTAGGGATGCACGTGGAAATACCGCTTTGGAACAAGCTAAAATGCAGGGGAATCAGGACTTGGTAAACCTATTGGAATCATCAACTCAATAAACAATATGGATTCAAAAGAGCAACTTAATCTTATCAAGCGCATAAAGGCTTTGGCCGAAACAGGATTGGTGTATACAGAAAACGATTATGACAAGGAGCGCTATGAGGAGCTCAAGGATATCAGTTTAAAATTGATGGCATTTGTTGCTGATGAACCGATCTCTGTAATTCAAGACTTTTTTATGCCCCAACAAGATTATCCCACCCCAAAGGTGGATGTTAGAGGGTTTGTGCTGAATGAAAAGGACGAAATTTTGATGGCTCGGGAAGGCATTGACGGCAAGTGGACCATTCCTGGGGGTTGGGCGGATATCGGCAATACTCCATCAGAAATTGCAGTGAAGGAAATCGAGGAAGAAACAGGAATACAAACCGAGGTGGTTCGGTTTTTGGGAGTCTATGATAAACAAGTACACCCTCACCCACCAGAACCCTACTATATCTACAAGTTGATGTTTTTGTGCAGAATTACCGGGGGCGAACTCAAAGCTGGGTTTGATATGCTCGATGCTAATTTTTTCCCCTTGAACCAATTACCCGAACTTTCTGAAGAACGTATTTTGGAGAGCCAGTTGAAACATTTGTTCCATTTGGCAAAATCATCCGAAGCAAAGGTTTATTTCGATTGATGGTATGGCAGGTCAACTAAAAATTGCGATTGTCCAAACCCCCTTGCTATGGGAGAACCCTGAAGGGAATCGTGCGATGTTTGAGGAAAAGATCAAGGGAATCCAAGATAAGGTAGACTTGGTCATTCTTCCCGAAATGTTCACCACTGGGTTCACAATGGAACCTGAAAACATTCCTGCCTCCGAAGGACCCAAAACATTGGAATGGATGGAAAGGGTAGCTGCCGAACAAGATATAGCCTTACTCGGAAGTATGGTATTTCGGGAAAACGGCAACAATTTCAATCGGCTTTATTTTGTTGCACCTAATCTGGAAACCCAGGCGTACGATAAAAAACACACCTTTACGCTGGCCGGGGAAGACAGAGTGTATACTGCAGGAAACGAAAGATTGATTGTCGATTTTAAGGGATTTCGAATTTGTCCTATGATTTGCTATGATCTTCGCTTTCCAGTTTGGGCCAGAAATACGGTTGACTATGATGTTTTGATTTATGTGGCCAATTGGCCAAAACCGCGAATTGTAGCTTGGGATACCTTATTAAGGGCAAGGGCCATCGAAAATATGGCATATTGCATTGGAGCCAACCGGATTGGGGAAGATAATCTAGGTCATGAGTACGCTGGACATTCCGCGGTGTATGATGTGCTAGGAGGCACCTTGGCGTATTCGGAAAAAGAAGAAGTTCTATTTGCTGAATTTGACAAATCGCACATTGCAACCTATAGAAACAAGCTCAAGTTTCTGGACGACCGGGATTCCTTTAGTTTGAAATAACGAAAGTTTGCTCCAATTCCCAATTGGCACGTACGTCAATGACATCGGGATAGTAGCTAACCTTTTCGGGCTGTATTTTCTGTAAATAACTTCCAGTGTCCCAAACCCCATTTCCATTAGCATCAAAAATTACGCGAAGGTT
This sequence comes from Flagellimonas myxillae, assembly GCF_023502235.1. Classification (GTDB taxonomy): domain Bacteria; phylum Bacteroidota; class Bacteroidia; order Flavobacteriales; family Flavobacteriaceae; genus Flagellimonas; species Flagellimonas myxillae. The sequence continues at coordinate 121,439 of NZ_JAMFLY010000003.1, forward strand.
GTACTGGCTAGGCTCAAGATGCTTGAATTCGAAAATTTTCGGTTGGTCCGCATACAATTCGCGTAAAGTTTCCCCCCTATCGTTGGTCAACTGGGCTATAAGCGGATAGCTTACCGCTCCCCCTACATTGACCCGTAGGTTTCCAAAATCTGCATAGCTCCCCGTTGAAAACCTATAATTTATGGTGTCGTTCTGTATTCCAAAAAAGTCTGTGATTGCCCCGGGCATAACTTCCATGGAATAGTTTTGGTTGGGCTCCAACTCAAAATCAAAATCCACCTTGTTTTCAAGGGAATCCAAAACCATGGTATAGGGCATATTGATGGTATCGCTTACAAAAAGTGCAATTTGACTGGAATCTAAAGTAGCTATTGGGGTAGTGGCCAAAATGCTGAAAGTATCCTCAAAATTGATTTGCCCACCAGCTGACGAACTCAACCGAAGGGAATCCATGGGCAATTTTCTTGTTTTGACGGTAAAAGTGTCCACCATTTCCATTTTTTCATTACTTACCGTAAATATGATGGAATCCAATTCGGTTGGTGTAAACCAAAAATCCAAGGTGTCCTTTTCCCGATCTTTTAAGATGGTAGTTTTTACAGAATCGGCCAATTCAGTCAAGCTCTCAATTTTCATGTCCCTATAATCCCCTTGAAACCCAAACAAGATATGGTTGCTAGCTACAAAGCTCGGTACCGATGCACTGTAATCCGGTTTTTCCTGGAATAAGTTCAGCAGATAAACCGAATCTGTGGGAATGGTAATGGTATCATACAAAAAACCAATTTTGTCTTGCCGTTGGTTGAACTTGTTGTTTTTGTTCACATCCTTGATGGCCACCAAAGAATAGGTCCCTGCCTTTAAGTTTTTCAATTCAAAAAAGGGTAAACTGTCCAAGGTGTTGGTGATATAATTGGGAACCGATTTATACACCGTGGAATCCGTGTATGCGGTATCTATTTCATAGAGCATTACACTGATAAACTCATCGGCCTTTCGATTAAAAGCATCCTTTACTGCTCCGGAAAGGGATAGCGAGTCAATATACGTTCCTGTGGAGAACACATAGGTGAGAAAGCTGTTGGGATTTCCTTCATTGTTATCCACAATGCTTTGCCCAAAATTAAGGGTGTAAGTCGTGTTTTCCCGTAAAGTATCCTTTAGAATTATTTCGATATACTTGTTCGCTCCACCAAGGGGTCTTATTTCCGGAGGATATTCTAAGGGGGGGGAAACAATAAGTTGTTTCTGTACATCTTCCAGTTTAATGAGTTCGTCAAAGTACAGGCGTATTCTCTCGGCCTTAAATTCAGTGGTGAAATTCTCGGGTTCCGTACGGATTAATACTGGGGGAGTAAGGTCTTTGGGCCCTCCTGTGGGATTGCCCCGTCTTGCACATTGCCAAAGGGCCAGCCCCATCACTAGGAGAAATAATAAGCTCAACAGTTTTTTAACGTACCGCATGCAAAACTTGTGTGGGACAAAGAAACAACTAATTTAAAAAAGGAAAACAAGCCTTAAGAAATTTTAACCCGTGGGAACCACAGCCATACTTAAAATTGAGATTTTGATGGCTCCCAGGCCTTGCAGTGATTTGGCACAGGCCTCCAAGGTGGCTCCCGTGGTAATTACATCATCCACCAACAATAGGTGTTTTGGAAGGCTCCCTAATTTTGGCCCAAGTTGAAAAGCATCTTTGGTATTTTCCCAACGCAATTGCCTGTCTTTTTTGGTTTGGGTTTTGGTGTTGACACTTCGTAGTAAAATATCATCCCTGTATTCGGCGCTAATGGAAGTAGCAATATTTTGGGCAAAGAGAGCAACTTGGTTATACCCTCTTTTTCTTTGTTTTTTAGGGTGCAAGGGAACTGGAATTACCGCATCCACATCCTGGAGATGAGGTTCGTTCTCGAGGACAGAACCGCACCAATTTCCCAAAAACCCTCCTATTTGCTCTTGGTTTTTGTACTTTAAATGGTGCAAAAGGTTCTTAACAACCCCGTTTTTGGCAAAAAACACAAAGGATGCCGCTTTTTTTATAGGAATCCTCCCATAAAATATACGATCTATCGCATTTTCGTCACGGAAGTTATAATCGGTGAGTGGCACTTCATGTCGACAAACGGTACACAATACGCTTTCTCCTCTGGATAATTGCGCATTACATCCAAAACATACCATTGGCAATAGTATGTTGTGAATCTCGTTTAGTATCTTAGCCAACCTTTTAGGGATCAAATCTTATACGCGTTATAGTAGCCAATTAACCTCATGGATGCCCAAGATAACAATTTCAACTACAAGATTATCTTTGCTGCCCTAGTAGCAGTCATTGTGGGTATTCTCATAGCTTTTTACTACAGTTATGCCCAATCCAAGAACCAAATGAACTTTTTGGAGCAGGAAAAGTCACTCTTGGTGAAGGACCTTACCTTGATGAAAGCCGAAGTAGATCGCCTGTCAGGATTGAACGAGGTGAGTGAAATCGAGCTTCAAACTTCGCGATTTAGGGTGCAACAACTATTGGACTCTGTGGGAAGGTTGAATTTTAGCATCATGAAACTGAAGGAGACCCGGAAGGAACTGCGCATGTTGGAAATCAAATTTGATAGCCTTAAGCTCAAAAACAACTTCCTTAGATACAACAATAGCCTTTTGGCCGAACGTTATGAGGAGACCCAAAAGCAATTGGATGAACTTCGTGGACGTGCAAGCAATATGGAAAGGGCAGAATCCCTGCTAAGGGAAACCAACAGGGAATTGGCACGGGAACTCAAGATAAAAAGCTATCTAAAACTCCAGGATGCAGAGGGCAGTGGTTTTCGTTTAAGAGCAGGAAGACCGTTGAAGACCAACAAAGCTTCCACGATAGAAAAACTAAGGGGGTGCGTTACCGTAATGGGCGACCCCAACGAAGAAGGCAATGTTCGGGTATTATACCTGCAGTTTTTGGATCCCAATATGGCCGTGATCGAGGACAATGCCAATACCATATCGGTAAGTGGCAACACCTACAGCAAAAAAGTAGAGATTCCATATACTGGAAAAGAGATCAGTATCTGTGATGCCATTACGGTTCCAGAAGGCTCGCTTTCCGAAGGAATTTACACCCTAAATGTCTTTGAGGATGAAAGACTCTTGGCCTCTGCCGAATTTCAGTTGAAATAACCCTTGTTTTTTTGGTAAAGTTCTATTTTTGCCGCATGGCAAAACAAGAAGACGTTTTTAAGAAGGTAATCTCCCATGCCAAGGAGTATGGGTATGTGTTCCAATCCAGTGAGATTTATGATGGCCTGAGTGCAGTGTATGACTACGCACAAAATGGGGTTGAGTTAAAAAAGAACATCCGGGAGTATTGGTGGCAAGCCATGGTGCAGCTCAATGATAACATTGTGGGTATCGATGCCGCTATTTTTATGCACCCCACTACCTGGAAAGCTTCTGGACACGTGGACGCCTTCAACGATCCTCTAATCGACAATAAAGATTCCAAAAAGAGATATCGTGCCGATGTCCTAATAGAAGACCATGTCGCCAAAATAGAAGCGAAAATTGATAAGGAAGTGGCAAAGGCCGCCAAACGTTTTGGGGATAGCTTTGATAAAAAGCAATTTTTGGAAACCAACCAGCGCGTTCTGGACTATCAGACTAAGGCCGATGGCATTCTAAAGCGTATGGGAAAATCCCTTGAAAATGAGGATTTGGCCGATGTGAAAGCCCTGATTGAAGAACTGGGAATAGCCTGTCCGTTGTCGGGCTCCAAAAACTGGACGGATGTAAAGCAATTCAATTTGATGTTCGGCACCAAATTGGGTGCCTCCGCGGATTCTGCCATGGACTTGTACCTAAGACCGGAAACTGCCCAGGGGATTTTTGTGAACTTTCTTAATGTTCAGAAAACGGGACGGATGAAGATTCCTTTTGGAATAGCCCAAACCGGAAAGGCATTTAGAAACGAAATCGTGGCGCGCCAATTCATCTTTCGTATGCGGGAGTTTGAACAGATGGAAATGCAGTATTTTATTAAGCCTGGTACCCAACAGGAGTGGTATGAAAAATGGAAGGAAAAACGTATGAAGTGGCACCTTTCCTTGGGTATGGGCGAGGACAATTACCGTTTCCACGATCATGAAAAATTGGCCCACTATGCCGATGCCGCTGCGGATATCGAATTTAAATTCCCATTTGGTTTTAAGGAATTGGAGGGGATCCATTCCCGTACCGATTTTGATTTGAGCCAGCACGAGGAATATTCCGGGAAAAAACTCCAATATTTCGATCCAGAGGAAAACAAGAGCTATGTACCCTACGTTTTGGAAACTTCCATTGGATTGGACCGAATGTTCTTGGCCGTTTTCTCCAACTCCCTCAAAGAGGAGGAGCTGGAAAATGGAACTACCAGAACCGTCCTAAAAATTCCAGCGGTTTTGGCTCCAACAAAAGCGGCAGTACTACCGTTGTTAAAGCGTGATGGCTTGCCAGAAGTTGCCAACAAGTTAATCGATGAACTTAAATGGGATTTCAATGTGATCTATGACGAAAAAGATGCCGTGGGCCGTAGGTACCGAAGACAGGATGCCGCAGGAACACCTTTCTGTGTTACCGTAGATCACCAAACTTTGGAAGACGATACGGTAACCATCCGCCATAGGGATACCATGGAACAACAACGCGTAAAACTATCCCAGGTTAAGGAGATTATCTCCAAAGAAGTGGATATGCGGTATTGGTTGCAAAAAATCTAGAACAAACCTGTAATCTCCCCATCATCATTTACATCTATCCCTTCGGAAGAGGGTTGGGCGGGTAAGCCAGGCATCCGCATAATATCACCTGTGATCGGGACCAAAAAGCCCGCACCCACGGCAATTTCTATTTCCCTAACGGTAATGATAAAGTCTTTGGGCCTTCCTAAAAGTTTAGGGTTGTCCGACAAGGATTTCTGGGTCTTTGCAATGCAAACAGGCAAATGGTCCAAGCCCAAATTGGCAATTTTCCTGAGATGTGCTTTGGCCTTGGAGGTGTAATCCACGTGTTCGGCCCCATAAATTTCCGTGGCTATGGTGGCAATCTTGTCCATCACGGATGATTCCCAGTTGTACAAGGGGGTAAAGTTGGATTTCCTAGATTCCACCACCTCAATAATATGTTGTGCCAGTGCTTCGGCGCCCTCTCCACCTTTGGCCCAAACTTCGGCCAGAGCCACCCGGACACCCTTGGATTTGGCCAACTCCTTAATCACAGCAATCTCTTCGTCCGTATCGGTCACAAACTTGTTGATAGCAATCACAGGCACCACATTGAACTTGGCTATGTTCTCCAAATGTTTCTCCAAGTTGGGCAATCCCTTTTTCAGGGCGTCCACATTGGGTTCGGTCAGTGATTTTAGGTCGGCTCCCCCATGGTATTTTAAGGCCCGGATAGTTGCTGTAAGCACCACAGCTTTAGGTTTTAATCCCGCACTTTGGCATTTGATATCGAAGAATTTTTCAGCCCCAAGGTCAAATCCAAAACCGGCTTCGGTAACGGTATATTCAGAGTAGGACATCCCCATTCGGGTGGCAATCACAGAATTGGTCCCCTGTGCAATATTGGCAAATGGCCCGCCGTGGATAATGGCCGGATTCCCTTCTATGGTCTGCACCAAATTGGGCTTGATGGCATCTTTAAGCAAAGCGGTCATGGCACCTTCGGCCTTCAAATCCTTGGCATAGATGGGTTCTTTGTCAAACGTATAGCCCACAAAAATGTTCCCGAGACGTTTTTTAAGGTCGTTAAGGTCTTCGGCCAAACAGAGAATGGCCATGATCTCCGAAGCGGCGGTAATATCAAATCCGGTTTCCCTTGGAATCCCGGATGTGGTTCCACCCAAACCCACAATGATATGGCGAAGCGAGCGGTCGTTCATGTCCATCACCCGTTTCCAGCCTATGGTTCGTGGGTCTAACCTAAGCGAACGGGTCTTGCTTTGGATGTTATTATCGATGACAGCAGAGAGGAGGTTGTGTGCCTTTTCTATGGCTGCAAAATCGCCCGTAAAGTGCAGGTTGATGTCCTCCATAGGCAATACCTGGGAGTGACGACCACCGGTCGCCCCACCTTTGATCCCAAAAACAGGGCCCAGAGAAGGTTCCCGAAGTACTACGGTGGTCTTTTTGCCCAAACGGTTCAAACCCTCCGTAAGACCAATGGACATGGTGGTCTTTCCCTCGCCCGCAGGGGTAGGGGAAATGGCAGAGACCAAAATGAGGTTGCTTTGTTCTGCTTTTGCCTTATCAATCGCCTGTAAAGGCAGTTTGGCCTTGTACTTCCCGTACATTTCAATAGATTCTGGATCTACTCCAAATTTTTTCGCAATGTTCTCAATAGGCTGTAGGGTAACGCCTTTGGCGATTTCCAAATCGGTCATAGGTAGCTGTTTTGTATTAGTCAGGAGAACGAAAAAGCATTTCGTTTTTCACCTTACAAGATACTATAATAGCAGGAGTAATTTTTATGATAAACCCCACTTTTTGTATCCTTCCCTTTAGGATAGATACTAAATAAGGTTTAAGCGTTGTGAACAGTTTTGTTCGAAGACTAAACAGGCATCAAATAAGGATACGACAGGCCTTGATAGCGCCAATTTAATCGATACTTCTAACAAATCTCGCGCTATAAGCATTGTTGCGCATGGCGCCGTGCCAACCTCCGTAACGGCGATAAGCGACCGGACTAAACGGATTAAACTCCTGGTATTCTTGGTTATGCCCATAGAAACCTCCACCACGAAAACCGATACCCCCATCAGACTCACCATAGGGCCAATCCTGTACATCGGCAGTTCCGTTAGCGGACAGAACACCATCCCCATGCACACCGGTAAAAGCTCTTCCCTTTGAATGCCCAACCGTAATTACCCGTTCCCAAACACTTCCGGCCAGATCCATAACCCAATAGTAGGAAGCCCCGAAATGGGCTTTGGTCTCATCTGTCAAATGGGATTCATCCCAACTGTTCACCATGCCCAAGGTTCTGTCGGGATTAGGGATGCGTTGTATTTTTTCCTTGCTATGGGTGCCCCAAGGAAAATCATGTGCCTTTGGGGGGGAGGTCCCTCGTGCGGCCTTGGTATATTCAAATTCTGTCATAGGGCGTAATCCGGCCCAATCGGCAAAGGCCATGGCATCGTCCCATCCAAAGAACAAACAGGGTTTATTTGGGTTTGGGGTGATGTATTTCCCATTTTTAGGGGTGATGGTCCCGCCTTGGGAAGCATAACGCCTCTCCGTATGTATGATCCTCGCAGCGGATTGATCCGGCCGTAAACTGTTTAAAAAAGCCACATATTGGCCTTCGGTGGGTTCATATTTCATCATATAAAAAGGGGAAACACCCTTGGGATAGGTAGCTGGAATTGGACCCTGTTGGTCCCCTTCATATAAGTACTCGCCAGAATTGTAAAACAAGTCCCCGGTTTCCGAAACTGTCAACACTTGGTTTTGGGAAGTAATTTCGACCAGGCCCGAAGGCTTCCCTCTTTTGTTCGGGGCATAGAAACTGCCAAATTCTTGGGCTGCTGGGTCAGGGTCGCCCAAGGTAAATCCCCCTTGGGGAATATTGACCATCTCTATGCCATAGGCATTAAAATACCACCCTCTTTGGTCTACATCCCTAAAACTGGGTCTATCCAAATTTATTTTTAAGGTGACTTCCACACGGCCTCGAAATGTGTTACCAGGTTTTAGGAAAAGCCCTGTACCATCTTTGGGAACCTCAAATTCTAGCTTGGGATCATTGGAAAATACGGAAACCACTTTGTGCCCCTCTTGCGCCACCTTGATATGCGCATAACCCCCTTCTTCGGAAATGGACTTAAAAAACAGCCAGACCGCATCGTGGTTGTTGGTATTGTACCAAGAGTTGTCCCAGCTTACGTTGAACAGGGTATAGGCCTGTCCTGGCTCGATATAAAGCAAGGGTGTTGAAACTTTAAGATTGGAGGCCCCAACAGAAAGGGATAGGGCAAAAGCAAGGAGGGAAAAGCAGTACTTCATGGTAGTTTAGATTGATTGATGAATGTTTGCCCAAGAGGAATGTAGACCTGCTTGATGCTCTTTAAAGTTAGCGAATTCACCTGACTTTTAAGGCCAAGTGTATATTCTTGGCAACCTCCAATTAAAAATATGTTGGGGCTATTTTAGCTTGTCTGGATTATTGTCCAACTTTTTGGTTTCGGAGCCCACTCTGCGTTCCAATTTTTTCACGTCTTCTTCCGCTGGGAGTTCTTCTGGCTTAATACCTCTTTGTAGCATGATTTTACGAACAGATTGGTTGTTGGTAATGTGTTCAGCCGAGATTTGTTTTTCGGTTTCAAGGCTCTTGTCTTTGGTGTTGAATACCGTTATTTCCGTAGCAAAGTCCTTGGCCTTAATGGTTATCGTAGGTAGAAAATCGGTTAAAGCCCTGTTTTTTGGAACACCGAGTTTGTCCTTCATTTGCCGGGTACTTTTCCCAAATAATGCTTGATCTCCCTTACTGCGGATGATTCCAAAGTTTTTGTTGTTTCCGGTATATTCATAGATAAGCTCGGATAGTTCTTTTTCTGATAGGCTTAGTTTTTGCCTGGCCTGCAAACGCTCCCAATCTTTGATGCGTTGCTCAATGACCTCCAACTTTCGGGTCTGGATGGCAAAGTAGTTCTGTGCGAATGCAATTTGTTCCTTACGGGAATCCCCATTTTGGGCAATAAGATAACAGGCGTAGCGGGTTAGCATTATATCGTCTATCTCCCGCTCACTGCCAGAACCTAGATTTACCATTTTGTTGACGTCAACAAAATGGTCTGAGATAGTGTTACCGGATGCTTCGCACGCTATTTTTCCTTTAACGATAACTTTTTGGAAATTACGCCATTCGGTGTACCCCAATAGATGTTGCAAGTCCCTTGCAAACCAAAACTCAATGCCATTCTCCGTTGTATGGGAATGACCTTCAAAATTGTTGGATAATGATTTGATTACTTCTGATTTCATGTTGCCATTTGATTAGGTTAATAGATTTGGGGATGCTACGGGCTCATACAAGATAGCAAAAGAAGTGTGGACTCATTAAAACCATGAAATAAAAATGAAAAGCTACTAATTAGTAGTAATTATTTAATTCTCACATTAGTACATTAGTCCCATGCCAAAGGAGTCCCAAATCGAGCAATTGAACAATTTGATCAAAGATGGTTATGGTTCCCCGGAGCGTATGGCGCAGAAGTTGGACGAGCTTGTTTTTATGTTACACTATTTGGAGAAATAGGTTTTTACCTCGCGAGAGATTCGAAGTTCGGCAGATTTGCTACGGGCGTTGGGAGAGGTTTTGAGGTAATCAACCCACACTGAACCATAGCCATTGTCATAGATCATTATTTATACGTACGTCAATCAATTTCAAATAGCGTTGTCTATTTTTTCCACTCAAAATCGTTTCCGCCATCATTCTTTTGTCTTGGGTCGACTTGTAATAATTCTCAAAAGATTTAGCCCGGATATTCATGTGGTAATTTAGGTAACGTTCAGTGAACTTATAATATTCAAGACTTTTGGAATTCCATTGGTGTGTATTATACTCTTGGAAAATATTAGAATAGAACGTATCCGATTCTGGATTTTTAATAAGGCTTTCCACTTGATCGGGAAAGTTTTGCTCGAACCAGTTTAAGTATTTGTTCAAATGCCCCAGATAAATTTCAGAGTAAACATAATTGTCGAAACTGTTCCCTGTTTCGATGTTTTTCCGATCAACCGCTTTCAGATCAAAATCCCTCTCAATCAGCATTTGCTCCCAACAGGTCTTATAGTCAGATTTTACATCATAATCCAATTTGCCCTTGCCGATGCTATTTGAGTTTAAATAAAAGTCCCTCAATTGGACTTGCAAAGCACCAGAGTTATCCGGGCTACTTATAGAATCGATACTTTTTGTTTCTGTCCAATTTATGTTGATGCTCTCCTCATTTGAAATGTAAAAAGTAGGGATCGATGTGAAGAATTTTTCACAATTTCCAAAAAAATAGGTTTGTGGTGCTGTACTATATATTTGGTATGTAAATGGTTTGAATTTTTCGGTTGAAATTGAAACCAATTTTGAGTTTAGATCATGTCTTTTGAATTTAAACGCTCCATTTTTTAAAATTGCCGTTGAATCGATGGTGAAATTCTCGTTCAAGTTGTCAAAATGATCAATTTCATTTAGATAAACTGTCCCTGATTCAACGGAATTTATTTTTCCATAAATTATTGTCCCCGTTTTATTAGTTTCTTTTTTACAGGATAAAATGGTTGCCACTAAAAATAATATGAGGTACAGGCTTCTCATTAGTTGATTTGTAACTGGTTTGTAACGATGTAAGATGCATCTTTACATTCCAAATATAGGTTATAGACAGTCTAGAAGGTGACGGATATCTGTATCAAATGGGATTCTTTAGCTAAAAAGACACTAGAAACTCCACCACTTCGCTCGCCTTAAACCCAATCCGATGCGCCACAATTTCAAGTTGGGTTTCATTTTCCACGGTAAAGGGAGTACTGTACACTTGCCATTCAGATGGGATACTATCTTGTAGGGTTCGGTAGCCAATACTGGCTCCTTGGGTGGGGCATTCCATGCTAATTTCGCTGTCCACTTGGAGCACCACAGGTTTTTGAGTCACAGGTTGTTCGTCTGCGCCTTGCCAGAGCTGGGCAATCAGTTCCCGTTCGGGCAGGTTGGGCTGATCGCCAATTTCGGTGAGCCAACGGTCCATTTCTGTACTTAGCTCCTGGAGTTTTTCGGCATATTGGGGTTGGCCAGCCAGATTGTTTATTTCGTGGGGGTCGTTTACGCAATCGTAGAGTTCTTCTTTGGGTTTACTTTGCTTAAACCAAATAGACTGCACTTCGTTAAGCGTTCCCTTGTCGCGCATACGCAAGAGTTCCTGCATGGTAGGAATGCGCTCCCGATAGGTATTGGCTAAATAGTTGCCCTGTTCGGGTCTATAGTTTCGAACATATTTATAGCGGTTGTCCCGCACCGCCCGGATGGCATCGGTTACTCCATCAAATCGGTCTGCCGCCCCGTGGATGTATTGCCTTTGCTGCTCATCTTCCAAAAAGGTTTGGCCTTGTAAATAATCGGGTGGGGTTTGCCCGGCCAAAGTGAGTACCGTAGGTACAAAATCAATAAAACTGATAAGTTGGTCGTCAATGGTTCCGGCCTTCTTTTTGTCCGGGAAGCGTACGATCATGGGAACATTTAGCCCGGAATCGTATACCAATCTCTTTTGTCGTGGCAAGGGCCCGCCATGATCGGCATAGAAAAAGATAATGGTGTTGTCCATTAGCCCGTCTTCCTCCAACTGACCTAAAATTTCCCCAACCTGACGATCCATAAGCGCAATGTTATTGTACATTTTCCAAAGGTCGCGGCGCACCACTTCCGTATCTGGCAAATAAGGTGGAATGGGAAATGGAGTATCCTTGGAGATGACTTCTTCCCTTTCGTAAGGTTCAAAAAGCCCGGATTCATGGGTAACCCCAAAATTAAAAATGGAATAAAACGGTTGCCCGGGCTTTCGGTTTCTCCAATGGCCGTCTTTTCCATTTTGATCCCAAGCCGTTACGGGTGCTTTAAACTGATAATCGTTTTTGGCATTGTTGGTACAGAAGTAGCCCACCTTTCGCAATTGTTCGCTGAGCATTTTTACCTCGGGTGGGGGAATGGCCTCATAGGCTGGTAATCCAGTTACCTCAGTATAGGAATGCGTGCGCATATGGCTGGCCCCAATGCTGGTGGGGTACATGCCCGTAGCTATGGCCGCCCGGCTCGGCGCGCAAACCCCGGATGGCGAATAGAGATGGGTATAGCGAACCCCTTCGGAAGCCAATTTCCTAAGGTGGGGCGTAACCACCGTGGAATCCCCAAAGGGTGGAATATAAGGACCCATATCTTCAACCACCAACCACAAAATGTTGGGTGGTGGAGTATCGGCAATAGACTTTTCTTTGGGTTTTGGGTTGCAGGCCCCAATCAGGACCAAAAGGAAGAGGGCGAAGAAGCATTTCAATCGGAACATCATGTGATAAAGGAGGTTGGATGTTCAAATATAGCAATTAGTCGCCCCAAAGTTGTTGACGTAATTAATCAAAGGGCAATATATCAGGCTCCAAATAGCGTGCCTTGGCTTCTTCTGAGTTAAAGATGTCCATGGAATAATGCGAATTGATCAATCCCTTAAAATTGGTTTTCAGTTGGGGAAATTCCGTCAAAAAACCTGGAAAATGACCAGCCTTGGAGTTACCCATAAAATGATGGATCATTTGTATGGAGGCCACAGTCAAAGTGGTGTTGTATTTGTCGTCTGCTCCATGATGGGCAACGAAGGCCGTAAGTTGGGTGCAAATGTTTTCCAAGGCGATTTCCAGGCCATATTGCTTGAGATGTATCCAGGCCAACCTTAGGTGCGCTTCATGATCAAAATGCGTTACTGGTAAAAGGCATTCTCGAAAAGCCTGTTCAAATTCACGGTCTGTTAATGTATCCATTGTTTCAATTTTAACGAATACAAAGCAACGGACAACAGCCCTCTTTCCCGTTTACATTTGTTGAGAAAACTGTTTTCGAGCCCTACTTAATTGCGTGGGGGTGATACCCAGATAGTTAGCAATGTAGTAATGTGGAATCCTGTTGAGCAAGCCGGGATAATCCTCGAGAAAACGTTTGTATTTTTCCAAGGAAGTGAGATTGAGCAGTGACACCAATCTGGATTGCAATTGATGGTTCAACTTTTGGAATTCCCGGGTTATGATTTCGGTTATCTGGGGATCCTTGTTCACCCACGACATCACTTCTGCATAATTGGCAATGGAAATTCGGCAATCCATCATCGCCTGAATGGACATGTTCATTTTAGTATTGGGCAGAAAACTTCCCACCACCATATCGCCTTCTTGATAGAAATGGGTGGTGACTTCATTCCCGTCTTGGTCATAAACAAAACCTCGTAAAACCCCTTCCTCGATTTTGCCAATTTTGGAACAGGGCTTTCCGAACTCCAGAAAGTAATCTTCCTTATTTAGTTTTTCTATGCTATGGATGGATTCATTTAACATCAATTGCCCATAGATTGCTTTCCATCAAAATTAGAAAAGATAGCCTAAGCGTACCCCTCCGTAGACGTTGCGGCCATTTCCCGGATAAAAATAACGGGGTGGCGCTCCTCCAAAACTGGAGGCATTGATCAATACGCTTTGCGCATAATTGGTATCGAACAGATTGTTGATACCTGCATTCAATCCCAAAGAAATGCTGCTGGACAGACTAGTCTGATAGGCGAATTTAGCATGCAGTACATTAAAGGATTCACTGTTAAGTGAGTTGTTGTCCCTTAAAGGGATTTCATCCACAAATTGATGGGTAAGATTCAGTTGTAGGCCATTGGAATGCTGTAAGTCCAAGCCTGAACTAAGGCGGTGCTTGGGAACTCCGGTCAGTGGATTTCCGGAATAGTTGTTGTCCCCATCCATAAAATCCACAAAATTATGATCGCTAAAGGTATAGCTTAAGTAAGGAGATAGTTGAAGGCCTTCACAAAGAGGCAGCACATATTTGGCATCGAGTTCCAATCCTTGGTGACGGGTCTCCCCGGCATTCCTTCCAATAAATTGATCGTCGCCAACGCGCTGTGCCACCAACAGATTGTTGATGTTCATCCGGTAAAGCGCAAAGTTGAAATTAAGCCGAGGCTTTAAAAAAGTTAGTTTACCACCCAGCTCATAATTGGTGCCAGTTTCCTGGGCAATATTGGGATTGATCACCCCGTCTGGGGTCAAAGTTTCCTCCAAGCTCGGATTGGAAAATCCGCGACTCACATTGGCGTACAACCATCCTTTTTTCAACTGGTATTTTAGCCCCAAACTGGGAAGCAAAATCGCATCAAAATCCCTTTCGGCAGAAGTGTTGTCCACTCCCGTATTAAAGAGATCCCTAAAATCGTAATGGGTGCTGTTGAGATTAAGGCCTGCTTGGGCATAGAATGCATTGGACAAAGGGAGGGTAAAGGTACCAAATAGGTTTAATTGGTCCCGGAACTCCCGATTTCGACTTAGGCGGTCGCCCTGCAGGCTTCCATTTCCATTGTTGTCCCCAAACAAATTTTGAAAGGTGCCCCAATGATATTCGTCTTTGTACAATTCCAGCCCAAAACTGTATTCCCCCGTGAACAAATTCCCACCTTGGAACTGGCTTCGCAAACCAAATCCATTGGTAAATTCATCCAGAATATTGAAAGGTCGGGGCTCGTAATGGTCCAAATAGGTGTAGTAGATGCTGGTGGTGTTGCTAAAGTTCTCTGTAAACTCATGCGAATACGATAGTCCCATCAAAGAGTACTTATTGGCCTCGAAACCTTGGGCCGCCAACCAGTTTCCGGCGGCACGTGTTGGGTCTTCATCAAAATCACTTTGGTTGATGGAACTGGGAATCTGTGCTGTATAATCGATATAATTGACCAAAATGCCCAAACTGCTTTTGGCACCAAGATTAATTTCCGAAGCCAACAAAAATCCGTCCCGCTCAAAGTTGTTGTTCTGGCGATAACCATCAGTTTTAAAATGATTATAGCTAAAGCTTAACTCCAGATTTTCATCTGTATGTTGAAAGCTGAGATTATCCTTGACCATGCCATAAGAACCTAGGGTAAAACTGTTGGTAAGGCGGGTTTCGTTTTCAAAAGTGGATTTGGTGTCCAGTAAAATGGCCCCACCCAAATTGGACCCAAAAGCAGTTCCCTTAGGCCCTTTGATGACCTCCATGGATCCCAAATTTTCAAAATCGAAGGCTTCGATAGTTGAGGACCCTGTACCATTGGTCACAGGGATGCCGTTAAAATACAAGCGAAGCTTATCGGTGCCAAAAAGTGTACGCGCACCTACCCCACGGATGGTAATTCGGTTCGTATTTAAGGCTCCAGATAGGATATAAACCCCAGATACTTGATTTATGGCAGAGGCAATATCAATGGGATTGAATTTTTCAAAAGTGGATGGCCCCAAGGTGGAGGAAGCGGTAATCCCAGTTGCTCTTTTTGGGACCACATCTTCCAAGAGAATGATCTCATCCAATTGGGTAATGGTATCTTGTTGGGCCTGTTGAGCAACAGCGGAAAATGCCATCAGGCATAAGAGGCACGAAGTAAATTTTTTCATGAATGGGTCGAGTTATGGTAGCGATTGATGATCTTATTTTTTTAGCGTGATGGTCTTTCCTTTTTTGGCACTTTTGCGGGCAGCGTCCAAGATTTCCATGACCACGAGGTTGTTCTCTATGGAATATAGATTGTGGGGAGGAAGCTTGACTTTGTTTCGAATGACCGCCTCCAACAAAGCAAAAGGATCGTTATAGGGTGCCGGACGTTCTTCCAAAACCATTGTCTTTTCATCATAACCATCATAGCCTTCTGCCATTCGTATGCGTAGCGTATTTCGGTTATCGGCATAAATGGCTCCAGTAAGCCCGTAAATTTCCATGTCCTTGCGGCCTATGGGCCAATTCCATGAAGGTTCCAGAATAGCTTGGGCATCGTTATAGGTGAGGATGATAGTGGCATCATCATCCACTTTGGGATTGTTTTCCGGTTGCAATTGTTGGGTTACCGCTGTCACCGTATTGGGGCGTTCCCCATTGCGGAGCCAGGTCATTAAATTGGCCCCGTAACAACCAAAGTCCATGATAGCACCCCCACCATTTTCTACCGGGTCGAACAGCCAATCCAAAAATTCTTGGTTGATGCCCAATTTGGCCGGCCCTCGATGCCCATCCCGCACAATGACTTTGCGAAGCGCTCCCACCTTACCTTGATCCAAGAGTTCCTTGGCCTTATGGTTGGTAGGGTGCCAGGTGGTTTCATAATTGGTCAGCACTTGAACATTATGTTTTTGGGCCAAGGCCGCCATTTTTTTGGCGTGGGCAAAGCTTACGGCCATGGGTTTTTCCACCATCACATGAATGCCTTTTGGCGCACAGACCTCCACGACTTCCAAATGGCTAAAAATGGTTCCAAAAGCGGCAACTGCCTCCGGTCGAGTTGCAGCAATCATTTCGTCTAGCGTATCAAAAACCAAGTCCATGGAATATCCATATTGGTCGGCATACCGTTGTGCAAGTTCCCTGTTAGGCTCCACCATGCCCACAAGCTCAACATCCCCTTGGTCTTCCCTGCCCAAAATCCAATGCACATGGGTATGGGTCAAGCCGGCAATTCCAAGACGTAGGGGTTTTTCCTGTGAAAATGCTGATGGCAGAAATAGCAAAGCACAGAGGAGGAGGGCAATTGTGGTTCGGAACATGGGAGTTGAATGTTATATCGTATAAAAATAAGAAGGAATTAGCCAAGTTCCCGTAACAAAGTTTGGGTATCCTGTATGGTGGCAAACTCATCCTTTAGGTTGGCAAGCTCGATATTATGTGTAAGTTCGGCACTATAGTTCTCCCCATTTACCCCTACTTTATTGAAGGCGGCGGTAGCATCAGAAATCAAGGTTACCGTAAAACCCAAATTGGCGGCCATTCGCGTTGAGGTGGAAACGCAGTGTTCGGTGGTAAGACCCACAATAACCAAATCCGAAATATTTTGTGCTTTTAGCTGGGATTCCAAGTCCGTTCCAATAAAGGCGCTGTTCACAGTTTTCTGGAAAATGGGTTCACCTGCCTTGGGTTGGACCGAAGGGTGAAAATGGTTTCCTGGTTTATCGGGGTGCAATGGGGATTCCGAATTGACGGAACAATGCTGCACATGGAATATGGGCAGTTTCCTTTCCCGAAAAGCAGCTAGTATTTTGCCGCTATTGGCTTCGGCTTCGGGGTTGTTCCGCTCTCCGCCATAATAATCAAATTCTTGGAGTCCCAATTGGATGTCTATCAATAGTAAGGCTGTCATGGAATGGATTGAGCCTTAAAAATACGGCTTAAAACCTAAATCCAACAGACAGGGCCCCTCGAAACATAAAGGTGTCCTGGAATACTTCAGGGTTTACATTCCTCCCTACACCGCCATAGATTTCCAAAGTAAAATTATCACTGGGGGTCACCCATTTATTTCCCAATCCCAGTCCGAGGGCCACGGTACTGAATTTGTCATTTCTTAGGGAAATGTTGTTTTCCAAATCCACTTCATCCCAAGTGTAATAGAGACCAAACGCTTCCACAAAAACACCGCTACGGGGTTGATAGCCAAAATAGGCTCTAAGGTTGGGACCAATGCCGAAGTCGCCGTTATAATCCGTGGCATCGTTGTTAAAGTATACAGTGCCACCAAAACTGGTGTCTTCGGTAAAGTAGTATTCGTAGGAGCCTTCCGCAGAGCCTGTTGCCAAGAACATTCCGGCATTGAACTTCAGTTCATGGTTGTTGTCATATCTGGGATAAGCTTGGGCGTTTATTAAAAATCCGCTGAGCAAAATGCCCAAAAACAAGAGCTTTTTCATAATCCAAAATTTGATTTCACAGTGAGATAATCAATTAGTGTTCCAAATTCCTTGGGCGCTTTCGGAGCTTTGCCAATTCTATTTTTCCGTGCGCTACACTTTGGTTATTTTTAGAAAAAATTTCGTCCATGAAGATTGTTTCCTATAACGTTAATGGAATTCGTGCCGCATTGAACAAAGGCTTTATTGATTGGCTTACATCGGTTGACCCGGATGTGGTCTGCATACAGGAGACCAAGGCCATGAAGGAGCAGGTGGATGTCTCCCTTTTTGAAGCTGCGGGATATGGCCACCATTATTGGTTTAGTGCCGAAAAAAAAGGATATAGTGGGGTTGCCTTGCTTTGCAAGGAAAAACCCGACCATGTTGAATACGGTACAGGAATAGATTATATGGATTTTGAGGGAAGGAATATCCGTGCCGACTTTGGTGACCTTTCCATCATGAGCATGTATTTGCCCTCGGGAACCAACATGGCCCGCTTGGAGCACAAACTCATGTATATGGCCGATTTTCAAAAGTATGCCGACGGGCTTCGAAAGGAGCGTCCCAATCTCGTTGTATGCGGGGATTATAACATTTGCCACGAGGCCATAGATATCCATGATCCTGTTAGAAATAAAAATGTATCCGGATTTTTACCGGTAGAACGGGAATGGATCGGTAATTTCATTAAGAGTGGATTTATTGACAGTTTTAGACACTTCAACAAAGACCCCCACAACTACACCTGGTGGAGTTATCGTGCCAATGCCAGGGCAAACAACAAGGGATGGCGCTTGGACTACGGTATGGTCAACGATTCTTTAAAGGACAGGTTAAAGCGGTCGGTGATTCTTTCAGAGGCAAAACATAGCGATCATTGCCCCATACTTCTTGAAGTGGAAAAATAACAATTTACTTAAAAGGCGGAAATGAGGATTGAGTATTTTTGCCAGTCTAACACCCAATTATAAATGAAATACACCCGACTACCACATACCGATATCAAAGTCAGTAAAATTTGTTTGGGAACCATGACCTGGGGTCGACAGAATACAGAGGAAGAGGGACATGAACAAATGGATTACGCCTTTGACCAGGGCATTAATTTTTTTGATACCGCCGAACTTTATCCCATTCCACCTAAAAAGGAAATTTACGCGGTAACTGAAGAAATTATTGGGAGCTGGTTCAAGAAAACCGGGAATCGGGACAAGGTGGTGCTTGCCACCAAAATTGCGGGAAGGGCAGAATTTACAAAGTATATCAGGACCACAGGTTTTAGCAAGGATTCCATTATCAGTGCAGTAGAAGGGAGTTTGAAACGTTTACAGACCGATTATATTGATCTGTACCAGTTGCACTGGCCAGAGCGCAACACCAATTTTTTCGGACAACGTGGATTTAATGCACATTCCATAGATCCTTGGGAAGATAATATCCATCAGGTGTTGGAGACCCTTCGGGATTTGATTGTTGAAGGAAAGATCAGACATGTGGGATTGTCCAACGAAACACCTTGGGGAACCATGCGGTACTTGGAGGAGAGCAAGGTCCACCAGGATTTGCCAAGAATGCTTACCATCCAAAACCCCTATAGCTTGTTGAACAGGCTTTACGAAGTTGGGCTTTCCGAAGTTTCCATGCGCGAGGACATTGGTCTTTTGGCCTACTCACCCTTGGCTTTTGGAGTGTTGAGCGGCAAATATTTGGATGCCATACCACCAAGAAAATCACGTTTGGCCTTGTTTCCGCATTACGATCGCTATAGCGGGGAAACAGCCACCTCGGCAACCCAAAAGTACAATGAACTGGCGGCAGCACATGGTCTAACCCTGGCACAAATGGCCCTTGCCTTTATCAATACGAGGCCCTTTGTGACGAGCAACATTATTGGGGCAACTACCATGGAGCAATTGAAGGAGAATATTGGCAGCATTGATGTTGACTTGTCCGATGAGGTGATCCAGGGCATTGAGGGAATTCATAGCGCAATTCCGAATCCAGCACCTTAGTTCTTTTTCCCATTTACTCATTCATTTGGCGCTTTCACTCAATTGTGGTGGAATGATTATTGAGGAGGTTCTATTATTGAACCACAAAACCAATAGTCATGAAAGTCAGGTGCCTCTTTTTATTTTGCTTCGTTGGAATTTTTTGCTTCGCCCAAGAGTTTGAAACTTATGAAAATGGGCTGATTTATTCTCCATTTGCCATGGAAAGGCTCAAAGGTTTGGTAGGGGAAAAGAACAATGAGTTTAGGGTTTGTGAACTAAACAAAACTTACCATTCCCTACCTCAGACCAAGGGTCGCGTGTTTACCATTTACAGCCTCAACATCAAAAAACTTGGACAAGAACTTCGTAATGGTATTTCTTTACAAGAATTTGCAAGCATCTACGCAAAATCGGAAGATCTCGCACCAAGGCTCTTGGTGCAACGGGAATACGAGACCTACAATAACGAGGAGGTAATCACAATTCAGGAAAAGCCGGATGGGAACAAATTTGAAATCGCGGTTTCTAAGTTCGAAGCGTCCCAATCGGGAAAGTGGTTTTGGGATTTTTCCAATGAAGAATACGTGGATGTGGTTTATGTTGAAAGCCCATTTTCGACCCAGGAAATACCGGAAAAGTATGCAAGGATGATCCAATATTCCGAATGCCTGATCGACACCACCAGCCAGATTTTCAAACCCGGGGCCGAACGCGACTATTGGGTCGTTTCCGATAAAGGAAAGAGAAAGAATCAAAACAAATTGATGGATTATATTGACGAAAGATTTGGAAAGGAGAGACCTAGTACAGCTCCAGATGAAAATCTGACCACGGAAGAATTTGTTGCTAGAATGGAAAAATATGAGGCATGGGAAAAGGCCAAAGAAGAATTTGTGGAACAAGTGCTTTCGAAGGAAGATAAATTCAAAGCACTATTGGATGACGCATATCGGGAAGCCAAGGAAAACAAAAATTCCTATGACCAAATTGAATTTTACGTGGAACGCTTCCTATCCAAAGGAAAGGCACTTGAGTTGAAACGAAACCGCATTGTGGTCGGACAATGTAGTATGGACAACAGCCCAAGGGTACATGCCATGAATATAGCCCAGTTGGCCGGAGAGGCGGTGCAATGGGACATTTTTTTAAGAGCCCATTTAAATGTGCTCAACGACAATGTTAGTAGGGTTTCGGATGGGAGCTGGGCTTGGAAGGACAGGCACACTTATATAAAGGAGCTTGAAGAATTGAATATCCAAGTGGTCGATTTAATCTTTGGGATAGCATTTAGGGCACAAAATGTGGCCGAGGGACATTATTTTGGAAACATTGGAAGATTGGGAAGGGCTGTGGTGGAAAGCAAGGATGTTGCCAAATTCGAGGCGGAATTGACCCAGGCCTTTAGTGATGGGAATTTGGATGACTACAATAAGATGCTAATGTTCTATCTCTATGACCATTTGATCTATAATCGGGATGCTTCCCCAAAAAAGGAACTATATCGCGATGGACGTAAAAAAGCCATAGCCAAGTTGCCAGCTTATCTTCAAGCACCTTTAGCGAAAATTTAATCAGCCAAAGAGTTCCCGCACCACATCTTCAATTTTGGATACGCGTTTTATCTGAATAGCGGAATTCTTTAATCCGATTTTGTTGTTTTTGGAGACATAAATGGTTGCAAACCCCAGTTTTTCGGCTTCCAGAATGCGCTGGTCTACCCGTATGACGGGCCTAATTTCCCCTGCCAATCCGATTTCCGCAGCAAAACACACCCCTTTTTCGATAGGGATGTCGGCGTTACTGGACAAAATAGCCGCTACGACTGCCAAATCTATAGCGGGGTCATCGACAGAGATTCCTCCAGTGATATTCAAAAAAACATCCTTGGCCCCTAATTTAAATCCTGCGCGTTTTTCAAGTACGGCCAATAACATATTCAGCCGTTTGGCATTGAATCCGGTGGCCGATCGCTGTGGGGTGCCATATACAGCAGTGCTCACTAGGGCCTGAATTTCAATAAGTAAGGGTCGCATTCCTTCCACCGTAGCTGCGATGGCAGTTCCGCTAAGATCTTCCTCGTTTTTGGAAATCAATACTTCTGATGGATTGTTGACTTCCCGCAATCCGCTTCCCTGCATTTCGTAAATGCCTAATTCCGCAGTGGAACCGAATCGATTTTTTAGGGAACGGAGAATTCGATAAACGTAGTTTCGATCTCCTTCAAATTGGAGTACCGTGTCTACCATGTGCTCCAAAATTTTAGGACCTGCAATGGTGCCATCCTTGGTTATATGCCCGACTAGAATTACGGGGGTGTTGCTCTCTTTTGCAAATTTGATTAGTTCTGCAGTACATTCCCGAATTTGGGAGATACTTCCCGCCGCCGATTCAATATGGTTGGTATGCAAGGTTTGGATAGAGTCTATAATGACCAACTCGGGTTGCAAGGTGCTTATTTGTTGAAAAATGTGCTGCGTCTTGGTTTCGGTAAGCACAAAACAATTTTCGCTTTTGGGATCAATGCGGTCTGCCCGCATTTTGATTTGTTTCTGGCTTTCTTCCCCGGAAACATAAAGCGTTTTGTAATCCAATTTTAGGGCGATTTGAAGCAGCAAGGTACTTTTGCCTATCCCTGGTTCGCCACCTAAAAGCACCAAAGACCCCGGAACTATCCCCCCGCCCAAAACCCGGTTGAACTCCAAATCCTTGGAATCCATCCTAAGCTCTTTCTCATTGGAAATCTCTGAAATTTTTAAGGGATGTGATGTCCTCTTCGAGCTACCTGAATCGGACTTCCAACTTCTTTTTTCCTCTTTCTGGACCACTTCCTCCACAATAGTGTTCCATTGTTTGCAGGAGGAACATTGACCGGTCCATTTGGGGTATTGGGTGCCGCAATTTTGGCAAAAGAAAGCTGTTTTGGTCTTGGCCATTTGTTGTTAAAGAAGAACCCAAAGATATGGAATATGATCAACGGATTTTTAGATGGTTGGATTATTGGGTTTTGGGATCCATTTTTAGAAAAATCCAACCGTCCAATAAACTAACTATTCATCAGACTAATATCCAAAATCTGCCTTCAGGGCATCGATTTTATCAAGGGCCATGTCCTTGGTCAGGAAGTCGATTTCTTCCATTTGAAAAGCTTTTTCAAAGGTCTTGAATGCCTTTTTGGGTTCGCCGAGCTCCTCGTAGTACTCGCCTTCAAAATAGAAACCCATCATGGTGTCCGGATATTGTTTTTTGCAAATCTCGGACAAGGGTTTTAGGGATTCAAAGTCGTCCTTTTTAAGACATGCTGCATAAATGGCCATAATATCGTTGAGTTCAACAGGTTTTCGGAAACCAAGCAGATTTTCAATCATATCGTAACGATCTTGCAGGTATTTGAAGACCGGCTCGTCCGAAGTAAGGATTTCGGTTTTATATTCCTTGGGGCTAATGGGTCTGAAAATCTTGAACACATTGTCAAAAGCTTTACTGATACCATAAGCGGCAATGGAAACATGGTCAGCGTTATCGTATTCATCAAAGAAATAATGAAGGCTTTCCTTATCGATGGATTTAATGGAATTGTTCATTTGGAGGATTCGCTGTCGGTCTTCCGTTTTTTCTTTTTCCAAAACTATATTGTAGAAAATTTCCTGATTCAGATCTGACAACCTAGAAGGCACCCTACTTTCCATTTCGGTCGCCAAAACCGGGGATATGGACAAATAGGAATTGAACAAGGAGCGGTCCTTAAATAGAAAGTAGTTTCCAAAATTTGCCGTTATGTCATACCCAATAAACATCTTGAACGGGGCAATTTCATAACTGGTTTCCAAATAGGGAATAAGTTCGGTGCCCAAAAATTCATAGAATTTGGCACCTTTTTCGGTGGGCAATCCTGTGGTTTGTTCAAAATCGCAATCTTCCCATCGGATGTCCCCTTCCGCCTGATCTATTCCCACGATAATGGATTGGGGCATGCGTTGGTGTTCGCTATAGAACTTGGCATTGGCCACCACCAAATCGAACAGGTACTCGGCATCGAGAACCACAATCAGGGGATATTTTTTTTCTTCGGTATAATCTTCCGGGAAGTAGTAGGAAACCCCCCTTCTTTCTTGAAGCTTAAAAGATTCAAAGATTTCTTTTTTTACCTGTGCCCCAACGGAAAAGCACAGCAGGCCAATCATAACAAATAGCCAGTTTTTCATTGGAATTAGTATTTGATGGTAGGGGTTTACCGATTTCTATTCAATAACGGTAAGACGATGAAGGATATTGTGCCGAAAACGACCACCATTAAGGTCTGGGCCGTCCACATGATCCAGCCGTAGGCTTTGCCTGGATTTTCATCTATTCCGTAAACCATTAAGGTTGCCGCCACAGCAATCGGAAAGAACCCTAAGCCGCCGTTGGTTGTGGCCATTGCGAATGCCCCTGCTACAAATGCGACCAAAAAAGCACCCAAAGGGAGTTCTGTTGTCTCTGGCACCGTGAATTTGATTACCCAGAACATTGCGATATAACAAACCCAGATAAATATGGTGTGGAAGATAAAAGCACCCCTTTGTTTCATTTTGAAAATACTGAGTACACCATCCAAAAGACCGCTAAGAAAGGACTTGATTTTAACTGCTAATTTGGAGGTGGATTTTTTGATGAGCCGAATGGAAATAAAAAGGCCAACAACACCTGCCAATAATAGGACAAGGGAACCCACCAACCCTATACCGTTCTCCTCCAAAATACCAAGTATCACATCAGTTTGGACCAGCATGGCGATGGTTATGATCAATAACAGCATAACCACGTCAATGATACGCTCAGTAACGATAGTGCCAAAACCCTTTTCAAACGGCACATGCTCATAGGTGTTGAGCGCAGTTGCCCTAAGGAATTCCCCGGAACGGAGTATTAGGGTATTGGCAAAATATGCCGTAAGAATAATTAGTACATTATTGATTAATCTTGGCCTATAGCCCATTGGGCTTAAAAGGTAATTCCAGCGGATGGCCCTAGAGATATGGCTTAAAACACCTAGGAATACAGAAAGCAGCACCCAAACAGGGTCCGCGTTTTTTATGGATTCAAGAATAATGTTTCTGTCCTCGGGGGTTGTTGAGGCATATGAATAATAAACAAGCCCGAGTCCGATAAGAATCGGAACGGAAATTTTCAGGACTTTTTTAAGGGAAGTGCCCAAAACTAGTTTAGCATATTGGTTTCCTCGTTGGGGAAGACTAATGCGGGATTAAAGGCCTTGGCTTCCTCTATGTCCATCCATGCATAGGTGATCAAAATAAGTACGTCGCCCACGGCAACCTTGCGCGCAGCGGCCCCGTTAAGGGTGAGCTCCCCAGATCCCCTAGGTCCAGGAATGGCGTAGGTCTCCAGGCGTTCTCCATTATTGTTGTTCACAATTTGGACCTTTTCGCCCCGGATTATATTTGCAGCATCCATAAGGTCTTCATCAATGGTAATACTCCCAATATAATTGAGGTCGGCCCCAGTGACCTTTACCCTATGGATTTTTGATTTTACTACTTCAACTTGCATGGCGCAAAATTAATTAATTCAATCTTAGATTGTCTATCAATCGGACCCCATCCGCATAAACGGCAATAAAGGCCCGATATTTTTGGTTTGCCGTCTTTTCAGTCATCGGGGTCAGCGTATCTTCTTCCGCTATTTCAAAATACTCCAATTCCAAAGTACTGTTTTCGGCAAATTGGGAGCTTACCCAATCCGTGATTTCCTTTGCACTTTCCGTGCCAAATTTAAACTTGGCAGTTTTGAGGGTTTTATAGATAAATCCCGCTTCTTCCCTAGTCGTTTGGGAGAGTCGTTCATTACGGGAGCTCATGGCCAATCCGTGGGCCTCCCTTTCTATGGGGCAACCCACTATGGTATAAGGGAGTTGCCGGGTATCCACCAGTTTTTTTATAATCTGTAATTGTTGAAAATCCTTCTCTCCAAAATAGGCCCTATCCGGAGCCACTGTGGTAAGAAAGAGCTCCACAACGGTACCTACCCCGTCAAAATGTCCGGTTCTGAATGCACCTTCCATTACCTGATCCAATCCATCAAAATCATAGGATTTGGAAACCACGTCCTCCCCATAGATTTCATTCGCATTCGGGGTGAAGACTAAAATGTTGGGGCCCACACTTTTTAAAAGATCTAGATCCTGATCCAAATTTCTTGGGTACTTTTCAAGATCCTCTTTCTGATCAAATTGGGTTGGGTTCACAAATACGCTTACCACTACCACGTCGTTTTCCAAAACGGCCTTTTTTACCAGGGACAAATGCCCTTGGTGCAAAGCCCCCATGGTAGGAACCAAGCCAACGGTACGATTTTTGTTTCGTTCCAATTGTAGTTGGGCGATAAGTTCACCCTTGCGGTCAAATATGTGCATAGCGCGACTCAAAAGCGTGCAAAAATACTATAAATACTGCTAATCAGCATAATTTTTGTACTTTTGCGGCTACGTTTTTCGGATAAGCAAAAGAAAGTGTGTATGAATGGTAAAAAGATATTGTTTGTATCTTCTGAATTAGTACCCTACCTCCCAGAGAATCAAGTTTCCTTAATGTCGTATGAAGCACCCAGGATGGTCAACAGCAACGGGGGGCAAATTCGCATATTTATGCCAAGGTACGGTAATATCAATGAGCGGAGACACCAGTTGCATGAGGTAATCCGATTGTCGGGGATGAACCTGGTGATCAATGATATGGATATGCCCCTGATCATTAAGGTGGCGTCCATTCCAAGAGAGCGGATTCAGGTTTACTTTATTGACAACGACGAGTACTTTAAAAGAAAGGCCACTTTCGCCGATGCGGAAGGCAACCTTTTCCCTGACAATGACGAACGTGCCATTTTCTTTGCCAAGGGCGTAGTGGAAACCGTTAAGAAACTAAACTGGTCTCCAGACATCATCCATGTTCATGGTTGGATGGCTTCCTTACTTCCACTATATCTTAGGGAATACTATGCTGATGAACCTCTATTTGCAGACAGCAAAATTGTGACTTCGGTTTACGATAGGGGCTATGAGGGAGAGCTTGACGGTGAAATGAAGAATAAAATTGCTTTTGATGGAATTGAAGAGGATCGTATATCTTCCCTTTCGACCCCTGACTATAATAATTTGTTAAAAGTTGCAGTGGATTATTCCGATGCCATTATTTTAGCCTCGGAGGAGGTGTCAGAGGACTTAAAAAACCACATTGGAGGCCTTTCCAAACCCGTACTGCCCTATGTTTCCCTTCAGGAAGCCGAGGAGGCGTACACAAATTTCTATAAGACAGAAGTTTTAAAATAAATTGCATGAAATTTTTTAGGATTATAAGGCTTTCAGCCTGGGTTGGAGCTTTATTTCTTATCACAACATCTTGTGAAGAGGAATTGGGGACGATTGGAGAGGGTGTTGTTGCAGGTGAGCCCTTTACCACTGGTAAGGTCGAGTTCGATGTATTTGCCTTCAACAAAGGAATAAAAGCGGTACAGACCAATAAACTGCCACTGTATCAACTAGGTGCATTCAATGACCCTATTTATGGGAGACGAAATGCCATTATAATTTCACAACTTACATTGCCAAGTGGGCAAGGAAACCCAACCTTTGGGGATACTGCCCAAGATGTGGAGGATATTGCAGACGACGATGGTGAGGAAGGGACGATACCAGAAGAGGAAACAGTAAAAGAAGTATGGTTGAACATTCCGTTCCAGCGACCTCCGGCCTCTTTATTGGATAGCGACGGCGACGGTGTGGAGGATGTGTTCGAACCTGGGGAAGATGCCACTAATCCCAATTCGGATTGGGATGGTGATGGCGTATCTGATAATGAAGAACGAATTATCGGTTCCGATCCATTTGATGAGAACGAAGATGGGACGGGCGAAGATTTTGTGGCCAATACGTTCCGTAAAAGATTTGACCTTGACAGCATTTTTGGGAACCGCGCCTCCGAATTTGATCTGAAGGTGTTACGCTCCACCTTTTTTCTTAGGGACCTTGACCCCAATAGTAATTTTGAAGAAGCCCAGATGTACTTTTCCGATCAGGATTTTTCCGCATTTACTTCAAATGTGCTTTACGATTCCAGTGCATCTGCAGAAGACGCTAAAGTAGTCATCGACGAGTATGAGATTATAGAGTTTGAATCTGATGAGGACGATCCTGAAACAGATATTGATGAGACCACGCAAGTTGCGAATAGGATTCCTCCAGGAATCAGGGTCTCTTTAAGACCTGAATTTTTTCAAGAGATATTGGACAAGGAAGGGGACTCTGAACTATTGAGCCAGTCCAACTTTAACGACTATTTTAGGGGAATCCAGATTTCTGGTGAGGGAGTGACAAATGATTTAATGTTCCTGCTCGACCTTACCCAAGCCAATATTACCATTACGTACGAATACCAGAATTTCAATACCACGGAAGATGAACTCGAAACCTTGGAGCGGGATTTCGTACTCAACTTATTGGTCAATAATAATGGAGTAATTCAGGGAAATGCAGTAAATGTTTTTGAGGATGAACCCTTTGATCCGGCAATTATCAATGCGCTGGACAATGGAGAGAATGCATCCAAGATATATGCCAAGGGAGGTACAGGGACCTTTACGGAAATACGCTTGTTTGAAGAAACCATCAACGGGGGATCGGATATCATCAACGAGATCAAGCAGAATAACTGGATTATCAACGAGGCCAATCTCGTTTTTCATGTGGATAGGGAAACCTTGAACTTGGCTGGTGGGGAAATTGTGGAACCACCACGCTTATACCTTTATAACGCTGAAACGGACCAACCGATTTATAATGCAATTTTCGAGAACAGTGAAACCAACGAGCCTCTGGGCCTTTTCTTGGATTTTGATGGGATTCTGCAAAAAGAAGGTGACCTTGGGACCCAATATAAATTTCGAATTACGGACCACATCAATAATATTGTGGTAAGGGATTCCACTAATGCCCGATTGGCGCTTACTTTAACTTCCAATATTGGGGTGCCCAATGTGTCTGAATCCATGGGTTCTGTGGACGAGGTTATCAACCTGCCCATAATGGCGGCTATCAACCCATTAGGAACAGTGCTGTTCGGTAGCGACGTTGAGGGCGACGATGAGGACAAAAAACTTAAGC
This sequence comes from Flagellimonas myxillae, assembly GCF_023502235.1. Lineage (GTDB taxonomy): Bacteria > Bacteroidota > Bacteroidia > Flavobacteriales > Flavobacteriaceae > Flagellimonas > Flagellimonas myxillae. The sequence goes on from NZ_JAMFLY010000003.1 coordinate 150,061, forward strand.
TCGAAATTTACTATACGGAGGCCAACTAGGCATACCATTCATAGACTTTTTTCGTTTTATGACATAGTGGTTATAGAAGTTTCCACTATTGCAATTACATTTGCCATTAAAATTGTTCCTCAAATAATTAAAAGTCAATCTTATGTGTGGAATTGTAGGTTATATAGGTCACAGAGATGCCTATCCTATTGTAATTAAGGGGCTGCAACGCTTGGAATACCGAGGCTATGATAGTGCCGGTATCGTACTATTTGATGGAGAAAATACCCACTTGTCAAAGACAAAAGGCAAGGTTGAGGATTTAAAAAAGAAAAGTGAGGCGACCATTGCCACAAAAGGCAAATTGGGCCTTGGTCATACCCGATGGGCCACCCACGGTGTGCCAAACGATATAAACTCCCACCCTCATTATTCCAATTCTGGAGATTTGGTAATTATCCATAATGGAATCATCGAGAACTACGAGGCTATAAAGAAGGCTTTGATAGAACGGGGGTATAGCTTCGAATCCGATACGGATACCGAAGTATTGGTCAACCTAATTGAGGAAGTAAAAAAGAAAGAGGGCGTTAAACTGGGACAAGCTGTCCAAATTGCTTTGAACCAAGTAGTAGGTGCTTACGCCATTGCCGTATTCGATAAAAACAAACCCGATGAGATTGTGGTGGCCAAATTGGGAAGTCCCTTGGCCATAGGTGTTGGGGAAAACGAATACTTTATCGCTTCGGATGCTTCTCCCTTTATAGAGTTTACCAACAATGCTGTGTACTTGGAAGACGAGGAAATGGCCATTGTTCGGATTGGGAAGGAAATAAAGCTGCGTAAGATTAAGGACGATGCCATAGCCTATCCAAATATTCTTGAACTTCAAATGAATCTTGAAGAGATAGAAAAAGGGGGTTATGACCATTTCATGCTAAAGGAAATTTACGAGCAGCCGCGTGCCATTTTAGATACCTATAGAGGACGTTTGTTGGCGGACCAAGGGATTGTAAAAATGGCCGGGATTGACCAGAACCTCGAAAAATTTATGAATGCCAACAGGATCATCATTGTGGCTTGTGGTACATCATGGCATGCAGGGCTGGTGGCTGAATACATCTTTGAGGATATGGCACGGATTCCCGTGGAGGTGGAATATGCCTCGGAGTTCAGATACCGAAATCCGGTGATTACCGAAAACGATGTGCTTATCGCCATCTCACAATCCGGTGAAACTGCCGATACCTTGGCAGCCATAAAATTGGCCAAGGAAAAAGGAGCTTTTGTGTTCGGGGTCTGTAATGTTGTTGGTTCGTCCATTGCAAGGGAAACCCATGCAGGTGCATATACCCATGCCGGACCCGAAATTGGTGTGGCTTCCACCAAGGCTTTTACCACACAAATTACAGTATTGACCTTGATTGCCCTAAAATTGGCACAAGAGAAAGGCGTCTTTTCGGAATCTCGCTACCATGAGATTTTGACGGAATTGGAGAGTATTCCATCCAAAGTGGAAAAAACCTTGGAGACCAACAAACTGGTAGAGAAGATTTCCGATATCTATAAGGATTCTTCAAATTGCCTCTATTTGGGCCGAGGCTATAATTTTCCTGTTGCCTTGGAAGGGGCTCTTAAATTAAAGGAGATAAGTTACATCCATGCCGAAGGTTATCCGGCTGCCGAGATGAAACATGGTCCCATTGCCCTTATCGATGAGCAAATGCCTGTGGTGGTTATCGCCACTAAAAAAGGTCATTACGAAAAAGTGGTGAGCAATATTCAGGAGATCAAGTCGAGAAAAGGACGAATCATAGCCGTAGTAACAGAGGGTGACGAGCAGGTAAAAGAGCTGGCGGACCACGTAATTGAGGTACCTGAAGCGACCGAAAGTCTTACGCCGCTGTTGACGACCATTCCGCTTCAACTATTGTCGTACCACATTGCAGTGATGCGCGGGTGTAATGTTGACCAACCTCGTAATCTCGCTAAATCGGTTACCGTGGAGTGACCTGGACAAATCGATAATACCTTAAAAAACCCTCGATTTTTGCATCTTTTTTGTTAAAACGGTAGATAATCCATGTTTTTTTTAACAAAAAAGTATTATGCATGCATAATTTTTTTTGATTTTGGCCTAATCATGTGAAAAAAAATGTATCTTCCGCCTGCAATGCCCCGGCATTTTTAAAACTAATTTAACTCAAATTATAAGCAGATGAGAAGACTAATGATCCTATCCCTATTGTTGTTTGGTTCCCTTACCTACGCACAAACAACAGTCCAGGGAACAGTAGTTGACGAAAATAACGATCCCATTCCCGGAACCAATGTGGTTTTGGTGGGTAAAGCAGAAGGAACGACTACGGATTTTGATGGGAATTTTACCTTTAATACTTCCGAACAACCTCCGTTTCAACTTCAGTTTACAGCCATAGGGTTTGCCGATTATGTGGCCAATGTTACCTCCAATAACCAAACATTATCTGTGGTACTGACGGAGGCCTCTACCTTTCTGGACGAAATCGTGATTTCTGCTTCCAGAACCCCAGAACGGATTTTTGAATCCCCGGTTTCGGTTGAACGTTTTGGGCTTAAGGAAATAAAGAATACAACTGCCGAGTCCTTTTATGGAGGCTTACAAAACCTTAAAGGGGTAGACATCAACACCAACAGTTTGACCTTCCAATCCATTAACACGAGGGGTTTTGCCACCTTTGCAAACAACAGGTTTCTGCAATTGGTGGATGGGATGGACAATACCGCTCCAGGACTGAACTTTGTACTTGGTAACTTGGTCGGGATGTCCGAATTGGATGTGCAAAGTGTGGAAATTCTTCCAGGTGCGTCTTCCGCGCTGTATGGAGCAGGTGCCTTTAATGGTATATTGTTTATGAGAAGTAAAAACCCTTTTGACTTTCAGGGAATCAGTGCATATGGGAAAACAGGGATAACCTCCCAAGAAGCTGCTGGCGATAATAATTACTACGATTTTGGAATAAGAGCGGCCCATGTATTTAGCGATAAGTTGGCTGTAAAAGCAAACATTTCCATTCTAAAAGGTGAGGATTGGCATGCCAATAGTATCGTGGACTTTGGCAACCCAGGTGCCGATCGTTCAAATCCAGCATATGACGGTTTGAACATCTATGGGGATGAGGTTTCAACCACCCTGGATTTTGATGCCGCTGCCGGCCTGCCCACTGGAACCGTTGGAACCGCAACAATCTCCCGAACAGGTTATGAGGAAAGGGATTTAGCCGATTATAATGCCGAAAGTGTAAAGACCGATTTTGCTGTTCATTACAGGCCTTTTGGGAATGATTTGGAGTTGATTTATAACGGACGGATTGGCCGAGGTACGACCATTTATCAAGGTTCAAATAGATATGCGGTAAGCGGATTTTCCATGCAACAACATAAATTGGAACTTAAAAATGACAACTTCTTTATAAGAGGTTACTTAGTATCCGAGAATTCTGGGAATGCATATGATACCAGGTTTGCAGCAATTAATATTAACAGAAGCTGGAAGGGGGATACACAGTGGTTTACAGAATATGCGGGGGCCTATATCCCAACGTATCTAGGGGGAATACAAGTAGGCGGACTTACCCCAGAACAAGCTTCGGTAGCGGCGCATGCTGCAGCTAGAACTGCTGCGGATACTGGAAGATTGATTCCTGGCACGGCAGCTTTTGAAAGTGCTTTCAACACGGTTACCAACGACGGGGATTTAACCACAGGAGCCAAATTTATAGATAATACCAAATTCCGTCATATAAATGGAAATTATAATCTAGCACATCTAATAGACGATTGGGCAGACATTCAAATTGGTGGGTCCTTTAGAGAATATGAACTGAATTCAGGAGGAACTATATTTACCGATTCAGATGGTCCCATTACCTATAATGAATATGGGGCTTACGTTCAGGTGCAAAAGAAATTTGCAGATGATCGCTTCAAATTTACTGGGTCTGCGCGTTATGACAAGAATGAGTTTTTTGATGGGTTTGTTTCTCCCCGGGCGGCCTTGGCATATACCGCTGGTGAAAACCGAAATCATAATATCAGGATATCTGCTCAGCAAGGTTTTAGAAACCCGACCACCCAAGATTTATTTATAGGTCTAGATGCGGGTGCCGCAATTTTGGTAGGGTCCGCTCCTGATAATTTAGATAGGGACGTAAGAACTTTTGATGTGAGTCAAAATGGTCAAAACCTAATTGGTCAATCAACTGTGGAGATAGTGGGAAGGGCTGCCTATGAAAATGCCTATTCCTTGAACTCCGTATTAAGTGGTGCTCCAGAAGCGGTTAATACATCAGTGATTAAGCCTGAGGAAATCACCACATTTGAAGCTGGTTATCGGGGACAGATCGGAAAGTTCACTATTGACTTGAGCGGATACTACAATAGATACAAGGACTTTATTGCCAACGTAACTGTATTGGTTCCATATTATGGTACCGCAGGTGATGGAGGTCTTTCGTTGTTGGCTTTGCAAAACGGCGATAGAAAACCTTATCAGACCTATACCAATTCCACGGTGGACATTAATTCCTATGGAGGTACTGTAGGTGTGGATACCAAGCTCGGAAATTTTGATCTCGGGGTTAACTATACCTACACAGAGTTAGATTTCGACAAAGCACAGTTCCCTGATTTCAGAACCAACTTCAACACGCCAAAGCACAAGGTTAAGGCTTCATTTGGAAATACTGAGCTTTTCAAGAACTTCGGATTTAACGTAAACTACAGGTGGAGTGACAGTTTCTTCTGGGAGGCTTCCTTTGCTGACGGTGATGTGCCTGCCTTTACAGTAGTGGATGCACAGATGAACTATACGGTTCCCAGTATTAAATCTGTCTTTAAAGTGGGTGGTTCCAACTTATTGGGCGATGAATACTTTACCGCTATAGGTACTGGAATGATTGGCTCAATTTACTACGTTTCTTGGACGATAAATCCATAACAAAAAGCATTAAAAAAGTGAATAAGGGCGCTGGTAAAATCAGCGCCCTTTTTGTTGCTAAAAAAAGCAGTTTTTAAGTTTTTGTTTAAAATGTAATAGTATATCTTTGCAGCCGGAAAAAAAGCAGTTTTTTCCATCGTATTCAATTAAAAATTAACACAATAATGTCTAAAGTTACAGGAAAGGTTGCCCAAATTATTGGCCCCGTTATTGACGTAGAGTTTGAATCAGGAGCAGAAATCCCAAAAATTTACGACTCGCTTGAAATCGACAAAGCCGATGGATCCAAATTGGTTTTGGAGGTTCAGTCGCATATTGGTGAAAATACAGTTCGTACCATTTCTATGGATTCTACGGATGGATTGAGCAGGGGAGTTGATGCGGTTGCCACTGGAAATGCCATCCAAATGCCAATTGGCGAGGATGTTTACGGACGACTTTTCAATGTAATCGGTGACGCTATTGATGGTTTGGAAAACCTTCCAAAAGAAGGAGATAATGGACTTCCTATTCACAGGGAAGCACCGAAATTCGAAGATTTATCTACCTCGACCGAGGTTCTTTTTACAGGAATCAAAGTAATCGACCTTATTGAGCCTTACGCCAAGGGTGGAAAGATTGGTTTGTTCGGTGGTGCTGGTGTAGGTAAGACCGTATTGATTCAGGAATTGATCAACAACATCGCCAAAGGTCACGGAGGTCTATCCGTGTTTGCTGGTGTTGGGGAAAGAACCCGTGAAGGAAACGATTTGCTTCGTGAGATGTTGGAATCGGGAATTATCAAGTATGGTGACGATTTCTTGCACTCCATGGAAGAAGGTGGATGGGATTTATCCAAAGTGGATAAAAAAGCCATGAAGGAATCCAAAGCGACTTTCGTGTTCGGACAGATGAACGAACCTCCTGGTGCACGTGCAAGGGTAGCACTTTCTGGTCTAACCATTGCCGAGTACTTCCGTGATGGAGCTGGTGATGGGCAAGGAAAGGACGTATTGTTCTTCGTGGACAACATCTTCCGTTTTACACAAGCTGGTTCTGAGGTATCCGCCCTATTGGGTCGTATGCCTTCTGCGGTAGGTTACCAACCTACATTGGCAACAGAAATGGGTGCCATGCAGGAAAGGATTACTTCCACTAAAAGAGGTTCCATTACATCAGTACAGGCGGTTTACGTACCTGCGGATGACTTGACGGATCCTGCTCCTGCTACAACTTTTGCCCACTTGGATGCAACTACAGTACTTTCCCGTAAGATTGCCGAGCTTGGTATCTACCCAGCTGTGGATCCATTGGATTCCACTTCCAGGATTTTGACCCCTGAAATTTTGGGTAATGATCACTATGCTTGTGCGCAACGTGTAAAAGAGTTGTTGCAACGCTATAAAGAACTTCAGGATATCATCGCCATTTTGGGTATGGAAGAACTTTCCGAAGAAGATAAATTGGCCGTAGGTAGAGCAAGGAGGGTACAACGTTTCCTTTCCCAGCCATTCCACGTAGCGGAGCAATTTACCGGAATCCCTGGTGTTTTGGTAGATATCAAGGACACCATTAAAGGATTCAACATGATCATGGACGGTGAGTTGGATCACTTGCCAGAATCTGCCTTCAACCTTAAAGGTAGCATCCAAGATGCAATCGAGGCAGGAGAAAAAATGTTGGCTGAAGCATAGCTTCATTCCTGCGAAAACAGGAAACTTTTGATAAATTGAGATTAATTTAATAAGATTCCCGCTTTCGCGAGAATTCCAAAGAATATGTACTTAGAAATAGTATCCCCAGAAGCAACATTGTTCGCAGGTGAGGTAACTTCGGTAACCGTACCCGGTATCAATGGTGAATTTCAGATGTTGCAGAACCACGCACCAATTGTTTCCCTATTACAACAAGGCGATGTGAAAGTTCATGGGGACATTCAGATTGAAGAGGAATTTGAAAGCAAATTTTCAAAAGGGGCCAACGGAGAAACAGTATTGTCCATCACCAGTGGTACTATCGAAATGAAGGACAACAAGGTAATTGTTCTTGCAGATTAGGGAGACTTCTTCAGAAAAACTTTATAAAAGCCGCTTGTTTACAAGTGGCTTTTTTTATTGCAATTGGATCAGAACCCATTCTTTTCCTTGTTCTCCCATATACCTTTTCAGTTCGGTAAACCCAATGGCAGCATGGGCATTTATGGAGCGCTGGTTTTTACCATCGACCTCGGTAATTATAGTGTCAATCCCTTGGGGTAATCGCTCCTTCATGGTGTTGTACAATCGGCGGAAAACCCCTTGGCCTCTATGGCTTTTGGCGACACAAATTTGACCCATCACCATATAGTTGTGTTTCCCTTGCACAACTTTGTTGATTTCGTGGAACATGGGCTTTAGCACTTCGATGCTTTCGGCAAATTTGGGATGCATGCAAAGGGCATAAGCGACTACTTTATCGCTATCCAAGGCTATGATATGACCACATACCTCGTTCATTTCCTTCAGGATTTCATAGGAATGCTCCACAGTTAAAAATCCCTCTTTATGCCGTTCTTCTTCTGTTAGATTTTTTGGCAGGTTTTGCCGCTGCAACTCAAGTATTTGTTCGAGCTGGGTTCTGGTAGACGCTTGGGTGCACCGAATCATTGTTTTGTCTTAAGCCAAGATTTTCTGAATGCCAACATAGCTTGGCTTGGTGTTTCTCCCATATCTTCCATCAGACCAATGGTATAGGACGGACTGGGCTTCAAAACTAAGGTTGTTTCCTTTTGCGCCCCGTGCCGGGAGTATGTTATCTGTAGTGGCTCATCAAGCTTATATTGTTCCAGATAGCTCGAGAATCCTTGTTCCCCGGCAACAGGAATATTGTTGATTGCCAAAAGTACATCTCCCTTGGCCAATCCTGCCTTATAGGCAGGGGACCCAATAACGGGATTGCTTGCCAGATTACCTCCTTCTGGGGATATGGAAACACGGGAACCAAAGAAGACCTTACTCTTGTCCTGAACCAAATACACTCCAGCCTCACCAAACAATGCAGTGTAATCCGGTATACCGCTTTCATAGATATAGGACTGAAAAAAATAATCCCCAAAAGCCTTACCGGCATATTGATTTAGGGTTTCATGAAGGTCGGTTATGGTATAGGGCACTTCTTTTTTACCGAATGTGTTCCAGACCAATTTCATATAGTCATCCAAATTTAGACCCTGCTTTCTAAGCGAAAGGTCTAAGGCCAACCCCAAAACACTACCATACGAATAATAGGAAATAAAGGTATTTTCCCGGTTTACAGGATCCACCGAAGTGGCGGCATCAACAAAAGGAGCTTGATAGCTCATTTCAATGGGATTGAAAAATTGCCGGGCTGGGGATGTCCAAACATAGTTGAATGTTCCGGTTAAACCTTCCACATATTCCTTAGGGGTAATTAAGCCTGCCCTGCAAAGGATCAAGTTGGTATAGTAACTGGTAAATCCTTCTGCAAACCAAAGTTCCCCACTCATGTTGGCTGCTTCAAAATTAAAGGGCTCCAAGCTTTTTGGCCGAATGCGTTCTACATTCCAAGCATGAAAAAATTCGTGGGAGACCGTTCCTACATTTCGTTCCAGCCCTCCATTGGCCAAGCTTCGGGTGCTCGTCAATATCGTGGAGTTTCTATGTTCCATACCATCACCAGAAGCATTGGGCACATAACAGGCCAAAAAGGTGTAGGTGCCATAATCAAATTTGGGAAGTTCCCCATAGACCTCCTTTTGCTCCAAAACAGTCTTGCGAACCTTTTCAAAATAGGTATCCGCTTCTTCCTCTGTTCCATTGTGATGCAAGGCCAATTGTATGATCTGGCCATCCAATTCAAAGGACTTGAGGGTAAAATTGCTTATCTCGGTAGGGCTGTCCATAAAATAATACAGATTTGGAGCGGAATAGGTATTCCCAGATTCCAATGGCAACTGGGTGGCCACTTTCCAGCCGAGGTCCTGCCTTACCTTAAAGGTCACTTCTATTTTTCGATTTGCTAAAGAAGGAGCATACATAAAAGTGGCCGGGATGTTCAGGTGCGCGTGTGTTTCATCAATTTGTGCATACGTACCATCCCCACGATTGGCATATAGGGTGTATTGAAGTATTACCGTTCCGTCATGTCCAGAGATTTGCCACTCGTATGGATTGGGTCTTTTTACCTCCAATATTTTTCCTTTGCTGTCCATGGCCTTAAGGGCATAGACGTTTTTTGCAAATTCGTGCAGTGCATAGCGTCCGGGAGAAGTTCTGCTCATCCTAACGGAAAGGATCTCGTTGGGAAGATCGGTAAAGGCAACCTTGACAACAGCTTCATGGTGTACTGCATTTTCAAAGGAGATTTCATATTGGGTGACCTGGGCAACTGATGAAAATGTGATTAATAGGAAAAAAAAGAAGGAAGATATCTTCATTTTAAAGCTTTTGAAAGCAACTAATTTAAACATTTAAAAACAGTATGCACTAAATTTGGGGCATGGGGAAACTACCTTCAAGATTGGAATCAAAACTGGCGAAAAGGAGAGCTGAGGATTCAGTTCGGAACCTTCCCGTTCCCAAGAATTTGATTGGTTTTTCTTCCAATGATTATTTAGGGTTTTCCCGAGAACCGGCTATACATCTGGAAGCGCTGGAAATTTTAAAGACCGTCGGATGTGATGGCAATGGGGCCACGGGATCCCGATTGCTATCGGGCAACCATGTCCTATACCCGCAATTGGAGAACTTTCTCGCCGAACATCATAAGGCTGAATCCGCCCTGGTTTTTAATTCGGGCTATGATGCCAACCTTGGTTTTTTCGCTTCAGTTCCCCAACGCGGGGATTTGGTCCTTTACGATGAATTGATTCATGCGAGTATCCGCGACGGTATTAAAATGGGAAATGCGAAAAGCCACAAATTTGCCCATAACGATTTGGAGGATGTAAAGAAGAAGGTAGTGGCATCACTTGATGGCCCCACCGGGAATGGCAAGCAAGGGCAGTCCTCGAATAATAGGCCCGAGGTATATATTGTGACCGAATCCGTGTTCTCTATGGATGGGGATTCTCCGGATTTACTGGCGTTTTCCCAGTTTTGTAGTGAACAGGGGTATCACCTGATTGTTGATGAGGCTCATGCCACTGGCATATATGGCAAGGGAAGGGATTTGGTTTGTGCCTTGGGAATCCAAGATCAGGTTTTTGCAAGGATTATCACCTTTGGAAAAGCCATGGGATGCCATGGTGCGGCTATTTTGGGTAGCGCTGCACTACGTATGTATCTCATAAACTTTGCCCGAAGTTTCATTTATACCACCGCCCTTTCACCCCATTCGGTTGCAACGATTTTGGCCTCGTACCACCATTTAAAAAATGCAGGAATTGAAAGTTTGGATGTTCTTGAACAAAATATTCGCCTTTTTAAGGCTGAAATAAATAAACTCGGGATTGCTGATCGGTTTGTTGAAAGCGATTCAGCAGTGCATTGCCTACTGGTCCCTGGAAACGGGACAGTAAAATCCCTGGCAGGGGCATTGCAGCAAAAGGGATTTGATGTGAAACCCATACTTTCACCCACGGTTGTGGAAGGCCAGGAGCGATTAAGGTTTTGCTTGCATGCATTTAATTCAGAAGAAGAAATTGTACAACTCGTAGAGGAAACTAAAAACCAGCTATCAATTTGAAGAAGGAGTTTTATACCCTAGCTTATTTTCATTTGGAGTCGGATGCCCAACTTGCCAAATCAAAATTGGAATCCGAAGGTATTCCAGCTTTTATCTGGGAGGAAAATTTGAACTATCATACCTTAACTAACAACTCTAGGGTTCGACTTCAGGTATACAAAAGTCAAAAAGATCAGGCTTTGGTGGTTTACAACGAAATTAAAGGATATGCGGCCGACCAAGACGGCAAGCCTATTGTATGCCCAAATTGCAAGGCAGAAAAGTCTGAAATTTATTATTCTAGAAAGGGCGTTTTTTACAAACTTTTCCCCTTCTTTGAAACCCGTAAATACCGCTGTACCAACTGTAACTTTATCACCAAACCCGAGCCATGAACTATTTTATTACTGGAATTTCAACCGAAGTGGGCAAAACCATTGTTTCTGCCATTGTGGTGGAGGCTTTGGAGGCGGACTATTGGAAGCCTGTTCAGGCAGGAGATTTGCATTTTTCCGATACCGATAAGATAAAAGGTATGATCAGCAATGCTAAAACGACGTTTCATGGTAACAGCTACGCCTTAAACACTCCTATGAGTCCGCACGCCGCCGCAGATATTGATAAGGTCAAGATTGATTTGACTAAAATCAATAGGCCAATAACTGACAATGAATTGGTCATTGAAGGCGCAGGAGGCTTATTGGTGCCTTTGAATGACACAGATACCATTTTTGATTTAATCCAACCAACAGATAAGGTGATTGTGGTGTCACGCCATTATCTGGGAAGTATTAACCATACCCTGCTAACTGTCCAGAAGTTGCAAGAAAAGAATTTGGATATTGGGATAATTTTCAGTGGTAATGAACATCCTACAACCGAAGCGATAATTCTAAAGAAAACAGGTGTTGTCTTTTTGGGAAGAATCAATGAGGAAAAGGGATTTGATAAGGAGGTTATCCGTAAGTATGCCCTTGATTTCAGAACTGCTTTGCAATCATTCTAGCCGTTGGTAGATGAGACCTCTATCAATGGTTTTTATCAGTTTGTAGTGTTGGTTCAAATAGGCGTCGATGTAGGTATTGTAATCCAACAGTTTTTTGTCAAAAATTTTCTTCCCTTTCCGGGCCACCACCACTTTGGGACGAATTTCTTCCATAATGTATTCAAGTTCCTCCATTCCAGTGGTTCGAGGATTGTTCATATAGGGAAATAATTTATCTCGTGTAATATTGCTCGGATGGGTGGCTACTTTCGTTGGTGGGTCCACTCCCAAAACCCAGTACCCGATATGGTATTCCGTAAAGAAAATATTTTGGGTGTCCATTTGGTTTTCGAGGATGTATTTGGGCACATCGATCCCCTCCCCATTAAAAAAGGAACTTTTAACACTTTTGTTTTTCACAATGTTGGCGTATTCTAGATAGGACTCCATGGGAATGAGAACCAGTAGCACGGCGGCCACAGTTTTTAGCCCTTTGCCAAGTGGAGGTAGCTTACTGATTGCAATGCCAACGAGTATCAGCACAAAAGGATACAACTGGATCAGGTAATGTCCGTTCACTTTTCCTGTTTGCAAAAAAGAGGCCAACACTCCCACGATGACCACGATCAAAATCTGAATTTCTTTGGAGGAAATATCGATCAGTTTCTTAACCGAACCCAGGGCAATGAGAACGGTGACTACCAATACCAAGGGGAGGGCCTTACCTATGGAATGAAATTTGGACTGTGAATAAGCCAAGGGGGCTTCAAATATAGACTCCCACCAAACCTGAAGTTCACCTTGAAGGTGGTAGGGAAATGCTGTAAGAAATACGAGCAAGATAAATCCTATGGCCATGAGCACCAGATTGCGGATATCGCTCCAAAATTTACCGCCAACAAGTGCCTTCCAAAATAGAAAGAGCCCCAATGTAAAAAGGGGATAGGCCATGTTCAATTTAGACATGACGGACAGTCCTAAGAGCAGGCCAATGATCATATACCACCACCATTTGTCCTTGGACAGTAAAAGGTATACGGCAATTACAAAAAAGAGGGTGCAAATATGTTCGGACATTACCCCTTGCAAACTGCCAAAAAGACTTTGAAAGAATACACAAAAAACCGCACACCAAAACGCCACTTTTCGAGACGTGATTCGGGAGGCGATACCATAGGCAAATAAGGAAGTGAGGACCACCATTAGGGTCCCAATCAATCGAATGGCCAAAAAGCTCTTACCAAATACGGAAATTATGCCGGCGAAAACCAAGAAGGTAATAGGAGGTTTCAGGTCCCATAATTTTGTGTAGGGTAAATAGCCATCTACCCAGGATTGTGCCATTATAATGAAGGTGCTTTCATCCCGATCCACATAATCCCGAAAGAAAAACGGAAACCGCACAAAAAGGGCAATAAAGAACAGGAACCAAAATACGCTTCTCCAGTTAAGCTTGTCGGTTTGGAAGGTGAAAAAATCAATAACTCTCTTTGGCACTTTTGGGTTGGCGTTTTTTAGGTTTTAATTACCATCTTTGCAAGATAGATAAATTGAAGCTTTTGACTAATCCCACTGCATTGGAAAAGTTATCTGAAAGGGACAAAAAACACCTTTGGCACCCGCTTACCCAACATAAAACCCATCCGGAAATGTTGGCCATTTCAAGGGCCGAGGGCGTAATGCTCTACGATGAGGACGGAAAAGGGTATGTCGATGGGATTTCCTCTTGGTATACCTGCATGTATGGGCATTGCAACCCGTATATCCTGGAAAAAGTCAGTGCGCAAATGCAGCGGTTAGATCAAGTGGTTTTTAGTGGTTTTACCCATGAACCAGCAGTAAAACTGTCTGAAGCGCTAATCGGAATACTGCCCCAAAATCAGCAAAAGTTATTCTTTTCCGACAATGGTTCCACAGCTACCGAGATTGGAATTAAGATGGCCCTGCAGTACCATTTTAACAAGGGACAAAAGCGTAATGTGCTTTTGGCTTTTGAAGAAGGGTTTCACGGAGACACCTTCGGTGCTATGTCAGTATCGGGTTTATCGGTATACAATGGGCCTTTCGAGGATTTCTTTATAGAGGTAGAGCGAATTCCAGTACCCACATCCGAGAACATCGACGAACTTTTAGCAACATTGAGAAGTCGGTTGGAGGATAATACCATAGCTGGGTTCATTTATGAACCACTTGTGCAGGGAGCCGCCGCCATGAAAATGCATGATGCCGAGGGATTGGAACAAATCCTTGCGTTGCTGAAGGAACATGGGGTGCTTACCATTGCCGATGAGGTGATGACTGGATTTGGAAAGACCGGGAAGCATTTTGCATCGGATCACCTGAAGACCCAACCCGATATTATATGTTTGTCCAAAGCTCTTACGGCAGGGTTGGTTCCCATGGGGTTGACCACCTGTTCACAAGAGGTTTACCAGGCTTTTTATAGCGATGAGATTACCAAAGGCTTGTTCCATGGTCATACTTATACAGCAAATCCATTGGCTTGCACAGCGGCTTTGGCCGCCGTTGAATTGCTGCAAACGGATGAAATTCAGGAGAATATCCAAAATATTATCCAATGGCATAAGGCTTTTGATGCGGAGATTAAAGACCATCCCAAAGTTGCCCGTACCCGGCAATTGGGGGTTATCTATGCATTGGATTTAAATGTGGAGACGGAACGCTACGGAAATTTAAGGGACCAACTATTTAATCATTTTATGGGACAAGGGGTATTTCTAAGACCTTTGGGGAATACCATCTATATTTTAGCACCCTATGTCATTTCCAAAACCCAGATGCAACAAATTTATAGCGCTGTTAAGGCTGCCTTGGAAATCGTGTAATTCTACAATAAATGCTCAAAGAACCCATAGCCATAACAGCCCTTTCCTCCATTTCCGCCTTGGGAAACTCTTCCGAAGAAGTTTGGGAATCCTATCAGAATGGGAAGCATCATATTTCCAAAACTAGGATTGGTAATCAAACGGTTTGGGCATCCGTACTCCCCGAATCCATACAATCTAACATTGAAGATTTAAGGCATTCTGATGCCAAGTACAAGGATTTGGATGCTTCCGTGCTCTTTGCGATGTATACGGCACGAAAAGCTATTGCCGCCGCAGGATGGAAAAGCGAAACCAATTTTGGGGTTAACATAGGATCTTCAAGAGGGGCGACCGCCTTGTTTGAAAAATTCCACCAGGAGTTTTTGGAAGAGGGGAAGTCCTCCACCTTGTCGAGTCCTACCACAACTTTGGGCAACATTTCCTCGTGGGTAGGCCATGATCTAAAGTCCAAGGGACCGGATATCTCCCATTCCATTACCTGTTCCACGGCCCTGCATGCTGTTTTGAACGCGGTAGCTTGGATCCAAAGTGGGCTTTCGGATAAATTTTTAGTGGGTGGTAGCGAAGCGCCCCTTACACCATTTACGATTGCACAGATGCAGGCCCTTAAGATTTATAGCAAGGAAGATGGCGACTACCCTTGCCGAGCCATGGATTTTGGCAAAAAACAGAACTCCATGATTTTGGGGGATGGTTCTGCACTTGCCTGTTTGGAAAGTGGCCAAAAGAACAATGCGTTGGGCTATATTTCTGGAATTGGATTTGCAACAGAACCCTTGGAACATAACGTTTCCATTTCTTCGGATGCGGTGTGTTTTCAAGATTCAATGAAGATGGCCTTGGGACATCTTGACCCTTCGAAAATTGATGCTATTATACTTCATTCCCCCGGAACGGTCAAGGGCGATGTATCGGAATTGAAGGCCATCGAAAAAATATTCTGTAACAAAATTCCTTTTTTGACTACCAATAAGTGGAAAGTAGGTCACACTTTTGGTGCCTCGGGACTTTTGAGCGTTGAGTTGGCCCTGCTCATGTTACAGCACCAAACCTATATCTCAACTCCTTTTTTTAATCAGGAACCGAATTCGAAAGCCATTAAAAACATAATGGTCAATGCTGTGGGCTTTGGAGGAAATGCCGTGTCCATTTTACTTTCCAAATAAGACATTTTTATTACATAAAGTCTTATCTTTTTTTACTCAAAAAACAACCTAAAACTATTGATTATGGAAGAATGGTATACCGCTCTGACCCTATTTGAAAAAGTGTATTGGATAACCGCCATTGCAGGTTCTGCCATACTCTTGATTTTGATGGTATTAACCTTTGTTGGGGGTGATGTTGACGATGTGAGTGGGGATATTGATGCCGATATTGATGGGGATAGCGGAATAGGTTTTCAGTTTCTCTCCTTTAAAAATTTAATGGGCTTTTTTACCATTTTTGGGTGGTCCGGAATATCATGTATGGAAAATGGCCTCTCAACAGGACTGACCATTTTGATTTCCGTGGTTTGCGGAATGTTAATGATGTTCATCATGGCATCCCTATTCTATTATTTAAGCAAAATGCAGAGCAGTGGAACCCTAAAACTCAAGAACGCTCTGGACCAAATAGGTGAAGTGTACCTAACCATCGGTGCCAATCGATCAAGTATTGGCAAAGTAAGCATCAACGTGCAGGGAACCTTGCGCGAGTTGCAGGCCCTGACTGATGAGGATGTGGATTTGAAACAGGGCAATGTGGTCCAAGTAAAAGAAGTGACCGATAACGGAATATTGATTGTTAAACTCCTAAATAAATAACCATATGCTTTTATTTCCTTTACAATTGGGCGGAGGTGCTTCGCTCTTAACCATAGGATTTGCCATTCTTTTTGGTTTTATTATCATCATCTCCTTCATACGGAGGTACAAAAGATGTCCGTCGGATAGAATTCTGGTGGTCTACGGAAAAGTTGGCTCCGGAAACTCCGCGAAATGTATCCACGGGGGTGCGGCCTTTATTTGGCCCGTAATCCAAGACTATGAATTTTTGGACCTGACCCCGATTTCCATCGAAGTGGATTTGACCAATGCCCTGAGTAGACAGAACATACGGGTAAATGTTCCATCCCGATTTACCATCGGTATTTCCACCGAACCCGGAATTATGCAAAATGCAGCCGAACGTCTTTTGGGATTGGGAATGCAAGAGGTACAAGATTTGGCCAAGGAAATTATATTTGGACAGTTACGTTTGGTTGTGGCTTCCATGGATATTGAGGAGATCAACTCAGATAGGGATAAGTTCCTGTCCAACATTTCACAAAGTGTGGAATCGGAATTGAAAAAAGTGGGTCTTAAGCTGATCAACGTAAACATCACCGATATTGTTGACGAGTCTGGATATATTGAGGCCTTAGGTAAGGAAGCTGCTGCCCACGCAATCAATGCAGCTCGTAAGTCGGTGGCTGAGAAAAACAGGGATGGTTCCATTGGCGAGGCTAACGCCGTTCAAGATGAACGTACCCAAGTAGCGGCTGCAAATGCGAAAGCCGTTGAAGGAGAAAACGTGGCCAAAATTGATGTTGCTAACTCTGATTCCTTGCGCCGACAGAGGGAAGCAGAAGCCGAACGTACTGCAATTGCTGCGGAAAAAGTCCAAGCAGCAAAAGCCCTTGAAGAGTCCTATGCAGCCGAAAAAGATGCGGAAATGGCCAGGGCCGAAAGGGAGAGGAGCTCGCAAATGGCAGATATTGTGGTGCCTGCGGAAATCGACAAGCAAAAAGTGGAGATTGATGCAGAAGCCGAAGCGGAAATGATCCGAAGAAAAGCCAAGGGGGAGGCAGATGCAATCCTATTTAAAGCCGAGGCCGAGGCAAAAGGAATCTTTGAAGTATTGACCAAGCAAGCGGAAGGTTTGGATCAAATTGTTAAAGCCGCCGGCAACAATCCCAAAGATGCTGTCCTGCTCTTGATTGCTGATAAACTCCCAGAACTTGTTGAAAAACAGGCTGAGGCCATTAAGAATATCAAGATTGACAAAGTAACCGTTTGGGATTCTGGAGCCAAGAACGAAGATGGTAAAAACTCTACGGCAAATTTTATTTCCGGAATGTATAAATCCGTTCCACCCTTGCAGGAGATGTTCAATATGGCGGGAATGCAATTGCCCGAATATCTAAAGGGCAAAGATGTAGCCGACCCTTCAGCTAAACCGAAGGACGGGGAATCCAAAGGAATTGATGAAAAACCTGAATAACACTCCTATTTTTTAAGAACAAGCCCATGACATATATCATGGGCTTGTTCCATTTAACGCTATATCCTTGTACGGTTAAAAGAATTAGGGCTATTTTTGAATTTGAATTACTTTCAACCCATGATTACACCACGACACGACTGGACCAAGAAAGAGATATTGGATATTTACAACAAGCCCCTGATGGAACTCCTTTATGAGGCGGCCACGGTCCACAGACAACATCACGACCCAAATACGGTTCAGGTTTCTACCCTACTTTCGATAAAAACTGGAGGATGTCCTGAAGATTGTGGATATTGCCCGCAAGCGGCAAGGTACCACACCGATATTGAAGGCAACGATCTAATGAGCGTGCAACATGTAAAGGCGCAGGCATTGAGGGCAAAGGCTTCAGGCAGTTCACGTGTGTGTATGGGTGCGGCTTGGCGTAATGTAAAAGATGGACCTGAGTTTGACCAAGTATTGGAAATGGTCCGGACCATCAATAAATTGGATATGGAAGTGTGCTGTACCTTGGGGATGCTTACCGAGAATCAAGCCAAAAGGTTGGCCGAGGCTGGACTTTATGCCTACAACCATAATTTGGACACTTCCGAGGACTACTATAAAGACGTTATTTCCACCAGGGCCTTCCAAGATCGGTTGGACACCATAGACAATGTTCGTAAGAGCAATGTCACGGTTTGTAGCGGCGGTATCATTGGTATGGGAGAAAAATTGGAGGATAGGGCTGGAATGTTGGTTGCCCTTGCTTCCTTGAACCCACAACCGGAATCTGTTCCAATCAATGCCTTGGTAGCTGTGGAAGGCACTCCCATGGAGGACATGGAACCGGTGTCCATCTGGGAAATGGTACGCATGGTCGCCACTACCCGAATTGTAATGCCCGAAACGCAGGTGAGACTGTCTGCCGGACGAACGGAGATGAGTCGGGAAGGTCAGGCCATGTGCTTTTTTGCCGGGGCCAATTCCATTTTTGCGGGAGATAAGTTGTTGACGACCCCCAATCCGGATGTAAACGAGGATATGGAAATGTTTGAACTTTTGGGCTTGAATCCCCAGAAGCCGTTCACAAAGATCTCACAGCCAAAAACCGTGGAAGCCGAAGACTCCGAATTCGAATCGAAGGGGGAAAAGCCGAAGTGGACACGTCCGGGGCACACCATTGAACGGAACGAGGAGGCCAAACAGAAAACAAAGTTGGTTACCGAGGAATAGACCTACAAGAAGCCGTTTAAAAACCTTTTCTTAATTTAGCTGTTTCAAAATCACTGAAATTTTGGAGCTTAACCTTGACCAAATTCCTAGGGAGAAAACCTTATCCAAGAAGGAGTTCATCCGAAAATACTTCAAACCGCAAAAGCCAGTGGTGATAGAAAGTTTTATCGAGGATTGGCCAGCGCATTCCAAGTGGAATTTGGAATATATCAAGGAAATAGCAGGGGAGAAAACGGTGCCTTTGTATGACGACAGGCCCGTGAAGCACGATGAAGGGTTCAATGAACCCCATGCCCAAATGAAAATGCGGGACTACATCGACCTGCTGAAAAGCAAACCCACCAAATACCGGATTTTTCTTTGGAATGTACTTAAGGAAGTACCTGAGCTTCAAAAGGATTTTACGTATCCCGATTTCGGCCTTCGCTTGATGAAAAAGTTGCCCATGCTCTTTTTTGGAGGAAGCAATTCGCACACCTTCATGCATTACGATATTGATTTGGCCAATATTTTCCATTTTCATTTTGAGGGAAAGAAGCAGTGCATTCTGTTTTCACAATCGGAGACCAAGTTTTTATACAAGATTCCCCATTCCCTGATTACTCGGGAAGATATTGACTTTGCCAATCCAGATCTTGATAAATGGCCGGCATTGCAGCACGCTAAGGGGCATATCGCCCAGTTGGAACACGGGAATGTGCTCTATATCCCCGAAGGGTATTGGCACCACATGAAATACATTAGCCCTGGCTTTTCCATGAGCCTTCGGGCCATAGCCCGTAAACCCAAGAATTTTGGAAAGGCAGTGTACAACATCTTTTTTATGCGACATTTTGACAACCTCATGCGCAGGTTAAAAGGTCAAAAATGGATTGATTGGAAGAATGAGCGGGCAATCGCTCGGACCCATAGCCTATTGTATCAGAAGTAGGGCGTTATTCTCGGGTAAGCTCCCTAAGCTTATCGTAAACTAGTTGACTTTCCCATCCTCTGTACAGCAGGTAGTCCACCAGCTTTTTTTTACGTTTTTGAGGACTTTCCCCTAGTAGTTGTTCCCATCTTTTAAGGGCAAGTTCATCCAAGGTTTTATCATAGTTCTCTTCGGAAATCTCTGAAAGTGCACTTTGTACATTGAACCTGGAAATTTGGCGCATCTTCAATTCGTTTGTAATGCGGTTTCTACCCCATTTTTTGATGTTAAATTTTCCCCGGGCAAAACTTCTTGCGAAGCGTTCTTCATTCAAATAATTTTCCTGGATCAAATGCGTAACAATAGCATCAATGGCTTGTGGAATCATGCGCATGTCCTTGAGCTTGTTTACCACCTCCTGGTGACAACGTTCCTGGTAGGCACAATAGCGCTCCATTTTTTTTTGTGCCTCTTGTACTGAGACGTGTTTTCTGCTTGGATATTGACCCTGCATCAAGATTTGGTTTTGGCCACCACTATTTTTTGGTCGGAAGTGCTGAATATGGCAGTTTGGGCATCTAAAGAAGTCTTGGCACTACCTTCTTGAATTGAATAATTGTCTTGTGGCAATTTCAGTTGTACAGTCCATTCCGGGTTAGTCTGCTGTACTTCAATTTGAATCCCATCCAAGTCTTTGCGATAAAAAATGGAAATTGTATTGTCCGCAATTTTTACATTTTCCAGGGAGGCACCTTCATCCCACGCAGTGGGCATTTGTGGTCTTACGATTACTTTTTTCTGACTTGCCATGGGTTGGATGCCGAAAAATTGCTGCACAATGGGAATGGCATAAGAATATATGTTCCAAGCCTGGGTCATCATGCCGTAATCCGGTGAGACTTCATAGATACTGCCTGGGAATGCGTAGCTAAAAGTTCGGGTCATTCGGATTAGATAGTCCAAGGCTTCGTTAGGTCTGCCATAATTGTTTTCGGCCACTGCCTGCACCCCTGTGGGAAGGGTCATAACTGCACCGGTATAGGAGAAAACCTTGCTGCCTTCAAAGGAACCAAAGTCCTTGCCTGCGGAATCGTCCCGATCTATTCCCGTGACAAAAACACCAAAGGGGTTGGTGAACTTTTTGGCAGTATCTAGACCAGTGATGGCTTTTTCGCTATCTGCAATTCCCATTTCCATAGGGGTATTTACCACCCAATTGTGATGGAGTACAAATGGCTTCAGCTCATGGGATGGCTGAGCCAAGATTTGTTTTTTTGTCGCTTTGAGCTCTTCAATGGCCCAAGGTTTGTCCAAGGTATCTGCCCTAACGATGGCATCTTCAATCAAATGTATAGCCTGTTCATCGGTGCCCAGAAAATCGGCATACGAACCGAACTCCTCGGACCACAATTCTGTATTGATCTTGTGTTTCAATTGTTTCGCTAAATCATGATACTCCTCTGCCACAGCATCCTTGCCCAATTCCCTTGCCATTTTGGAGGCGTCGTCGAACGCGCGTTGGGTATAGGCAGCCACATCGATCATTTCACTGTTCAAACCATGGATTTCCATCATCCCAAACCCATCTGGGAATAAATTCCCGTTACTGTCGTTCTCCTCCATTAACCAAGCAAGTCCCTTTTGTATGGTGGGAAAGTATTTTTCAAGGAACTTTCGGTCCCCGTTCCAAGTGTAGATATTCCAAATTAGGGAGGCAAACTGCGGTGTTTCATTTATGTTCCCTTTGTTAAAGACAAAGCCGTTGGTGGACATTTCATGTAGAATTTTGCCATTTTCGTTCACGGCCATGGAAACGCTATCCAAGAGCCGAATGGTCTTGTCAACAATGTTATCCTGGCCAATGGCCATATAGCCCTTTAAGGCATATTCACTATCCACACCAAACCACCATGGGTAGTCCGGAATCCCTGCCCCGATGCCAGTGCCAATTTCGGGGACGGTCCGTACGAGCCAATCGCAATTGTACTTGAGCCATTCAAAAGTTTGTTCCAACTGTTTGTCCGGAATGGTGAGCCGGGTCTGCGAAGCGAGTTTTTGGTATCGCTGTTTCTTTGCCAATACCAGGGATGCGTATTCTTTTTGGATAATATCGAAAGTGCGCTGTGCATCTTCTTGGGAGATGTAGGAACCAGCAATCACAAAAGTAAGCGACGATGAGTTTTGATGATTCAAGTTTAGGGCATAAGTGAGTGCATTCGACGAGGCATTGCCCTGTCCTCCCAAGGATTCATGGTCCATTGGATTTTGGTCCGCGCCAAAAATATTGAACCATGGATTATTGTCATCCTTAACCACCCACTTGTCCGTTTCAAAGGTTGCTGAATCTTTGGCATCAATCATTTGTGTTTCTTCTCCCAACCAGGTAGGGAGCAAATCGGTATGTCCTGTAAATTTAAAATTGGCCGTTGAGGAGTTTTGTTCCGATTTTATAACATATTGAACCAGCATTCCTTGCAATCCATCCGGCACAAATTGCCAACGTTCCACAGTAATGCCCTTTGAAGGCCATTTAAAGCTGTGCATATTGGCCATGGGATAGTTTACAAATTCAGTGGCCTTGTCCAGTGGCAAGGTGTCCTTCCCAATGATCAGCTGCGCATCGAACCCATCCATCAGCTTTATGGGGTGGTTCCAAATACCTCCCATTTCACCTTTGATATGCCAACCAAGGGGAGGGAAACTCCCATCTTGATGCCCTACCATGTAGACCCGGTCCCCAGCCGTGACAAAAGGAGATGCCAAGTAATTGGATTTCCCAGCTATGGACGATGAGTCCTCCATCAGGGAGGAAACGGTTTCCGGAGTGTTGGTAGCACATCCAAATAGAACAAGAACGACACAAAAGGAGTAGATGGTTTTCATGGCATTAAAGTAACAGGTGATATCCAAAAATACCATATTGCGACTAAATGGTCCACAGAATTTGTCTCAACTCCTTCTTTCAATCCAGTTCTTGGTGCTTTTAACGAGCAAGTTTTTTAAATTCAAGATTTATTAGGTAATTACCATACATTCCATCCCCAAGAAGCTATTAACATGACGCAAACTTGTTGGAATTAAGGGGGATGAAGGAAAACTAATTTTGACAACGGAAATCCCAATATGAAAAGAACAATTTTGTTGATGCTGATTTTGTTTGTCCTCAATGCTTGTGAGGAGGATATGATTGAAAATCAAGTTTTGGTGGAAAATGTAAGCAGTACTAACTTACTGAACAATCCAACCTTGTACGAACCCATCAACGTAAGTATTGTAGTTGACAAGACCGATGCCGTCGTGGATGCTATTAATGTGTATTTGGATGATGAGCTTATTTTAAGCCGGACAAATGCAACCCGCTTCAATTTTAGTTTTGATCCTGAACTGTATGAGCCTGGGGAGGCTGTTGTGAAAATCGAAGTGATTCAACCCGAAGGGAATACAATCACACAAGAATATCCCATTGCCATACATAGAAAACTTCTCGATGTACGCTTGGACAATAACTTCTTTAGAACAGACTATCAGGATTTTTTCCTTTTTGCTTCTGCAGCTGATGGATCCTTATTGGCCACCGAGCTTATTGAAACTTTACCCGCAACCATTACGTTGACTACGGACAAAAATATTGGTAGGGACACCCCTTATTATTTAAATATGGCATCGAGGTTTGTAACCAATGATATTGAAATAGTTACACTTAAAACCATAGATGATCTAAGTATTTCATCCTTAGATAAATTTACTCCAAAATCCCCAAGAAGACTCGGTATTAGGCAGCAGTGGAATTTGCCGACCTCTGGATTTAATCAAGATATATTGATTATTGGGAGGAATAGTCCAGATTATGCATATGGATATGACCATGTGGATTTTGATTTTTCATTCATCAAATGGGAAAATTTCAATGGGATACCGGTTGCGGAAGATTACTATATTCGATCTTCACATAGAGATGGATCTGAGCAAAAATATAAGTGGATCACGGAGGAAGACCTAAACAACGGGATCATTTTGGATGTCGCTGATTTTATTAGCGAAAATCTTGTCGAAGGAGAAGTGGACGTCACATATGTTGATGGCTTTGAAAATGGTCATGATAGAAGACTGGGAATCTACGGATATCTGAGTGATGAAGATTTTAGCAATGGCACTGCCCACAATATTTGGTTGAGTGGATTTCATACCTTACAAGCTCCCGACATGTTTATTAGGCCCACAGAAGACTATGTTGTGAATACCACGTTCCACAGCTATGCGCATTTCTTGTTCTTGGAAGATTACCTTACCGTGAGAAGAGGAACCCCATTGACCAACTATCCTATTCCAGATTGGCAATTGGATTTTGGGATTACGGGAAAGGAGATCACCTTTAATGCTGTTGGTAACGGCCATTATGTGGGTAAATTTTCAGTTTCCTCTGGTAATGTGACTGATGAACTGCCCATTGTGGAAGGCAAGAAGGTATTATATCATTGGGATATTTGCTTTAATAGCACTACGAAGGAATCATTGACTTTGCCAGAGTTTCCTGATGCAATGAAGAATTGGAGTTTTGGAAAGTTTTATGAATCCAATACCCCGAAAATCGAATGGGGGAGAGTAGAACGCTATGATGGAATATTGGACTACGAGCAATATCTAAATGCAATTATTAAGGAAAACAATGACCCCTTGCAGATAAGCCCCATATTTGAGGCAAAGTTCAAGTCTAACGAGGAGTTTAGCTCGTTTTACTTTGAAATGATCAACTTTTTTAACTAGGGCAACCTATTTCAGTGTGATGATATTGGATTGAAATGAAAGGGTCATAAAACAAAAAAAGCGACCCCATTGCTGAAGTCGCTTTTTATTATCTAATTGTTTTACCGTCTTTATTCTTAAAACGATATTCAAGGTATGTATATGCATCCCTGGGTTGGATTTTTATCCACTTCTTGTGTTCCAAAAACCACTTGAAGCGTTGTGACGGAAATCCTTGGTTGAGGTAGGCAGCTATAAAAGGGTGGATATTTAGTATAATACCATTATCCTTAAACTTACCCTTCATGATTCGCTCCAAATCCACGTTGATTTTATCAATTAGGACAATTGGGGCTTCCACTTCTGCACCTGATCCGTTGGGATTTTCCTCGCTGGTCTTGATATTCATCTCTGGGCGAACCCGTTGGCGGGTAATCTGCACCAGACCAAATTTACTGGGAGGTAGGATCTTGTGTTTGGCACGGTCGTCCTTCATTTCTTCTCTTAAATGATCGAACAATTTACGCCTGTGATCCCCTTTGGTCATATCAATGAAATCGACCACAATAATTCCACCCATGTCGCGCAAACGGAGTTGCCGTGCAATTTCCGTAGCGGCCAGAAGGTTTACCTCCAAAGCGGTATCTTCCTGGTTTTTGGCCTTGTTGGAACGGTTACCACTGTTCACATCAATTACGTGAAGCGCTTCGGTATGTTCTATAACAAGGTAGGCACCCCTACTCATCGAGGCGGTACGCCCAAACGAAGTCTTGATTTGGCGCTCTATCCCAAATTTTTCAAAAATGGGGGCCGAACCAGAGTACAATTTCACTATGGATTCCTTCTGGGGGGCAATTTCATGCAAATAATCCTTGATTTGATGGTAGAGCGTTTCATCATCCACATGTATTCCTGTAAAGGAATCGTTGAATACATCCCGAAGTATGGAAGAGGCTCTATTGAGTTCTATTAATACTTTGGACGGATGTGCTGCTCGGTGCAATTTCTTGCTCATTGTAATCCATTTGGAAAACAAATTCTGAAGATCTTTGTCCAGTTCTGCAACTTTCTTGCCTTCTGCAACGGTACGTATAATCACACCAAATCCCTTGGGCTTAATACTCTTCACAAGACGTATTAGCCTATCTTTTTCTTCTTTGCTTCCAATTTTTTGTGAAACTGAAACGCGATCGGAGAAGGGAACCATGACCAAATAGCGACCGGCTATTGAAAGCTCGGAGCTTATTCTTGGTCCCTTGGTGGAAATGGGTTCTTTTACAATTTGTACCAATAATGACTGATTGGCCTTAATAACTTCGTTAATACTGCCATTCTTGTCTATATCTTTTTCAAATGGAAAATCTTTGAGGGAGTAGTCCTTTACTCTTCCCGTTCTTGCTTTTTTGATGAATTTTAACATGGAGGACAACTGCGGACCGAGGTCGTGATAATGCAGGAACGCATCTTTTTCATAACCTACGTTTACGAATGCCGCATTGAGGCCGGTAACGGGTTTTCTTATCTTGGCTAGGAAGATATCCCCGACTGAAAATTTGTTGTCATCCTCATCTTTGTGTAATTCAATGAGTTTTCCATCCTTTAATAAGGCAAAATCGACTGCATCAGGACTAGATCTAACGATTAATTCTCTATTCACCTGAATCGATTTTTATTTATTCCTATATAGTTATGGAATAAATGATTAAACAATATGTAGAATCGGTTATTACCGATTGAAATTCTTTTCCCGAATCTCTATGTCAAAGAACGTATGTGTGTAAAATGAAAAAGTAGTTGCAACAACTACTTTTTCTTGTGTCGGTTAGCTCTCCTGCGCTTCTTGCGCTTGTGGGTAGCTACCTTATGTCTTTTTCTTTTTTTACCGCTAGGCATAGGGTTCTTCCTTTTGTGTTAGTTATCTTATTTTACTTGAACGTTGCTCTTTACACCTTCAACAAACACCTTTGCAGGTTTGAAGGCAGGAATATTGTGTGCAGGAATTTTGATGGTAGTATTCTTTGAAATGTTTCTACCTGTTTTTTCCGCTCTGGTCTTGATGATAAAGCTTCCAAAACCTCTTAAATAAACATTATCTCCATTCTCCAAGGACGATTTTACCTCCTCCATAAAAGATTCCACTGTTGCTTGTACGTCTCCTTTTTCTATACCTAGTTTTTCTGAGATTCTAGTTACAATATCTGCTTTCGTCATTTCGTATTACTGTTTTCTAATTTTTTAGGCTTGCAAATATAAAAATTAAAATTAATCTTTCGTTTAAACCCTTTAATTTTAAGTATATAAACTGCTACTTTTAACCCTTAGTATTTCCTTTCATGACTTTTTCCCTGAAAATTCTGGAATGGTACGGTTTAAACAAGCGGGACCTTCCATGGCGGTCTACTAAGGATCCCTATAAAATTTGGCTTTCGGAGATCATGCTCCAACAGACCCGGGTGGCCCAGGGCATGCCCTATTACCATAAATTTTTAAAAGCCTTCCCCATAGTCCATGACCTTGCAAAAGCCCCGGAGGAAAAAGTGCTTAAACTATGGCAGGGCCTGGGGTATTACTCGCGGGCGAGAAATCTTCATGCAACCGCGAAGGCCGTGGTGGAAAATTACGGCGGGAAATTTCCAAATACCTATAAGGAACTCAAAGCGCTAAAAGGTGTGGGCGATTACACGGCAAGTGCCATTGCATCTATTTGCTTTGATTTACCTGAACCTGTGGTCGACGGGAATGTGTACCGGGTGCTGTCCAGATATTTTGGGATTGATTTGCCCATAAACAGTTCCAAGGGAATCAAATATTATAAGGAATTGGCCCGGGAGGTGATGGATACCAAGAACATTCGGGATTACAATCAAGGAATCATGGAGTTTGGAGCTATTCAATGTGCGCCCAAGAACCCAAAGTGTAGGACATGCCCACTGAACGCAAGTTGTGTTGCCCTAAAGGAAGATACCGTGGCTCGCTTGCCCATTAAAATAAACAAGACCAAAATCCGGAAACGGTACTTTAACTATCTGGTTTACTTGGATAGTGAAAATCAAACTAAATTGGAACAGCGTAAGGGCAAAGGTATATGGCAAAACCTCTATCAATTTCCATTACTGGAATCGGACACCTTGATCGATGCCAAGACGTTGAACAAACTATTGGGTCGAGAAACTAAAACTTCGGCATCAAACATCACCTTATTTAATAAGGAGCCGATTGTACACAAATTGTCCCATCAACATTTGTATACCCAATTTTGGATTTTGGAAACGGAAGGGGTGAATTCCGATGGAATTGCATGGGAGGAAGTGCCGAATTTCCCTGTTCCTGTTTTGATAGCGGATTTTATAAAGACATTTAAAATTTAGTACTTTTGATCAATTAAAGAATTATGAGCGGAACATTAAACAAAGTGATGCTGATCGGGCATTTGGGAGACGAGGTAAAAGTCCATTATTTTGAAGGTGGGGGAAGCGTTGGACGTTTTCCGTTGGCCACCAATGAAACCTACACCAACCGAACAACAGGTGAAAAAGTCACCAACACGGATTGGCACAATATCGTGGTTCGAAACAAAGCTGCCGAAATTTGCGAAAAGTACTTGAGCAAGGGCGATAAGGTCTATGTGGAAGGAAGGTTGAAAAACCGACAATGGCAAGGTGAAGATGGCAATACCCGTTACACGACGGAGGTACATGTGCAGGATTTCACCTTTTTGTCGACCAAATCGGAAAGCATGGCCAATGCACAGCAATCTCCAAACCTACCACCACAGACGGAGCCTGTGAAAGGCAGTGACCCTGCCCCAACTGAAAATGCGGAGCAGGATGACGACCTACCGTTCTAGAATTTAGCATAAACCGATAGAAATTGGATCCCGAGCCCTATTGTTTGGCATTTTTCTTAACTATCTTTAATGGTATGTTCACCGCAAAAGTGATCGTACTATTGTTTCTTTTGGCTTGTTCGGCCTTGATTTCGGGGGCTGAAGTGGCCCTGTTTGGACTTTCCCAAACCGATTTGAACGAAATGGAGGAGTCCGACAGCTCTAGGGACAAACTCATTGTTCGCTTGCTGAAAAATCCTAAAAAGCTACTTGCCACCATTTTGATTACCAACAATGCCATAAATATTGGGATTGTACTCCTGTTTAGCTCCATAGGAAATGTGATTTTTTCTAATGTGGACCAAGTATTGTTTGGGGTGGTTTCCGTTCGGTTTTTATTGGAGGTGATCGTGGCGACCTTTTTGATCTTGATGTTCGGGGAAATTTTGCCAAAAATCTATGCCAACCGAAACCGGGTGCAGTTTTCTCAGTTCATGTCCGTTCCCATCCGTGTGTTGAATACCTTTTTTACTCCTTTTAGCTCCCCCATGAGTTCAGCCAGTGGGTTTTTACAGGAAAAATTGGGGAGACAAAAATCCAACCTAAGCGTGGATCATTTATCCCAGGCACTGGAATTGGCATCCGAAGGGGATACCACTAAGGAAGAACAGAAGATTTTGGAGGGCATTGTTACATTCGGAAATACCGATACCAAACAGGTTATGCGGCCCCGCATCGATATTTTCGCTTTGAACGAGGAAATGAAATTTCCCGAGGTCTTGGAGGAAATCAAGAAAAATGGTTACTCCCGCATCCCGGTTTTCTCGGAAAATATGGACAATGTTTTGGGCGTTCTATATGTGAAGGATTTATTGCCGTACATCGATAGAAAAACCTTCAATTGGATGTCCTTGATCCGGGAACCCTATTTTGTTCCAGAGAACAAAAAACTGGATGATCTATTGTTGGAGTTTCAAGACAAGAAGAATCATTTGGCCGTGGTGGTCGACGAGTATGGGGGAACATCAGGGATTGTTACCCTGGAAGACATTATTGAGGAAATTGTAGGCGATATAAGCGATGAGTTTGACGATGAGGACCTCATATTCTCAAAATTGGACGATTACAACTATGTATTTGATGGGAAGACCACGCTAAAAGATTTTTATAGAGTGGTGAAAATTGAAGATGAAGAGGATTTTGAGAACCAAAAGGGAGAATCGGAGACCATAGCTGGATTTGTGCTTGAAATCTCTGGGAGCTTCCCGAAAAGGGGAGAAAAAGTGGGATTCAAAAACTACCAATTTTTAGTGGAGAGCTTGGACAAAAAAAGGTTGAAACGTATTAAAGTAACACTGCCACATGAGGATTAAGACGTTGGTTTTATTAAGCATTATGGTGCTGATCGGATGCAAGGAAGATGTAATTCCAAAGCCCCATGCCATGTTACGTTTGGAATATCCTGAAGCGTCTTACAAATCCATGTTAAATGAATGTAGTTTTTCATTTGATCAAAATACCCTGTCTGTGATCAAGGAAGACAAGGATTGTTCCCTGGTCTTGGATTATCCATCCATGAAGGGTTCCGTTTACATCACTTACAAACCAGTTAAGGATAATCTAAAAACCCTCTTGACCGATGCCCAAAAACTGTCTTACGAGCATGTGGTAAAGGCGGATAATATTGTGGAGCAACCTTTTATAAATCCAGAGGGCAAGGTGTACGGGATGTTCTACGAAGTTAGTGGCGATGCGGCTTCCCAGTCACAGTTCTATGTCACGGACAGCACCGACCACTTTGTGACCGGGTCCCTTTATTTCTATGCCAAGCCCAATTACGATTCCATCCTTCCGGCGGCCATGTATTTGCAACAGGACATTCGAAGGATTATGGAAACCCTCCGCTGGAAGAAATAAGAACTATTCTTTACCCAGTAGTTCCTGGGCATTTTGTATGCTCGAATTAATTTGTTCTTTCAAGGCCTTTACCTTGACCTCTTCTTCGTCCAACCACTTCTGTTTTTGCTCCGTGAGTTCTTTGCCATTCAAGATTTCATCGGAATTGAACCGGTCTCCAAAACCTTTCATCCAATCCATCATGGCTGTGTGCGCAGCTTGAAGGTCACGCATGGAAGCCTCGTACTTTAGTCCCATTTCCGTCGTGTCCACTTTTGTCTTAAGCTCTCCCACTAATTTTCCAAGGGTGCTCATTTTGGGCATCACCTCGTCGTGGATGGCCATAACCTGCTCCATTTGCGAACCGCCATCGACTGCTTTTTTATCGTCCTTGCAAGAAAGGGTTAGTCCCAAAACACATATAAGGGCACAAAGATATTTTTTCATATTGCTGACTTTTTTCTGAAAATTCTCGACGTAAAAATAAATAAAGAAAAGCCGGATAGAATGGTAAACAAGCCAAAAAATGCAAACGCACGTAGCAGATAATTGTTGAAATTATCCCTGCCTTCATAATCCATGGTGTGCAACATCCATAGAAAATCGAAGGCACGCCACTGGTTGCTTCTAAAGGTTTGGATGTCCCCATATTCGGCCGAAACGTAGATCGTGGTATTCGCGGGTTCCGCAAAATCTATCGCAAAAGCAGGTAAAGGTCTACCCCGGTATTCGTGATGCTTTCCTGCAGTGGTTAGATACTCCACATGGGTAACATTCGATTGCTCTTTTAGCCCATCCTTGGCAACCAAAATGGCCTCTTTTTCAGATAGGGGGGCTTTGGTTTCCCCATTGGAAGCATGGAACAGGCGCGCCTTTTTACGGGTATCTGAATTATAAACAACCCTATATATGGGTTCGTCCAGTACGTTTATCAATTCCAGCGAAACAATGCTATCGGTAGCTTCAAAGGCCAATTGGATAAATACATCGGGCGAGACCATTCCCTGAGCTATATTCGGGAATTTTGGTTTCTCCCTAAGATGTTCTCCCCTTATTTCCTCAATGTTGGTCCAACTAAAATAGAGTCCGCCCAAGGTCCAAAGTAAAAACTGGACGCCAAGGATTACACCGAGGTATCTGTGCCATTTTCGAGTTTGTTGTATAAGTTTTCTTTTGGTCATAAATAATGGAAAAATGGGGTGCAATGCACCCCATTGAAGGTATTAAAAAGAATATTGTGCCCCAAGGGTGAGGGTTTCCTTGGTCTTTAACTGGATGCCATTTAAATCCTGAAGTAAGGGAGAGGCAAATTCAAATCCCAATCTGAGGTTCTTTAATCCTCCAGATGGCACATAAATGTTGAAACCAAGGCCTCCGTTTACAAAAGTTCCGCCAGAGTTTGTGGTGTCCGCAGTAATCACCATCATGGGATTTAGGTTGGGGTCGGCCCCTTCCAGTTTGCCAGTGATCAAACCCTCCAACCTAGCGGAAAAACTAATCCAATCCGCGGCCTTTACCGCTACCCAATTGTTAAGACTGTATTTGTTCCCTAAGCGGTAATCCCTGTCATTTTTCCCGAAACGGAATATTCCCCTAAGCTGGGTTCCCCAGGATACCGATTCACCTTGACCCAAATAGGTGAGCGCTACCGAGGGGTCGAAAGTTCCGCTACCAATTTGCATGGGATAGGGTAGCTCCATCTCATTCGGTGCCGAGGCAGGGGTAACGTCACTTTCGGTGACACTTCCTGCTGGGATGGAAATGCCCAATTGCCCATGCAGGCTTTGGCGGTTCTGGTTGAAGAATCGATACATCAATGAGAGATTTACATCTCCAAATCCGCTGGATTCGGTAGTAAAGGTCCCTCCCATTCGGGTCAGGTGGTCCATTTCCATACTCAGGTAGTTGAGCATGACCATTAAGGTAAGCTTATCGCTTGGAGCGAACATAGCCCCTAACATATGCATGTTCATAGGCATTGTAGTAGGGGTCACCATGTAATTTGCCAAGGCGTTTTCGGTAGTGCTGTCGTCTGTTCCTGCCTTTAGTTCGTCCATGTTCATATACATATATCGGTAAGAGAACATCCATTCCCCTTTTCCGTGCATATGGTCGCCCATAACTGAGATGGGAGCGTGTCCATCGGGTCGTCCGGCGGACCATTTTTGATTTTGATCATTGTTTTGTTGTGCATATAATGCAGTGGTGGCCACTAATAATAGGGCCGAAAAATAGTTTTTCATCCTTTTTAAAAATGTTGAAGTTGGGGCAAGTGAGTTCCTGCCCTAAATAAAATGTACTGTACCCGAAAAGCTAGATGATGGTACTTGGTGGATGAAAGTTGTTCGGAGTGAACAAATAGGTGTAATGGTTCTGATAGTCAAAATAAACCTGAGGATATGCTTTATCTTTTTTTTGGGTGTTGAAGGAAGTTAATTCAACAAACCCAATGGGATATTCTTCCATTGCAATTTTGGGAAGATTTTGCTTTTTTTCCTCGTTTTGCTCCGAAAGGCGCTGCATCAGATAACATTTACCATTACACTGGAGCTCCGTATTTTCCTTGTTTATACAGAGGAATTCTGCAATATAATCCTCGTAGATAATATATTCTGCCAAGGGTACCACAGGTCTGGCCATGGCCAGTAGATAAAGGATAACAAAAGTGTGTGCGGCAATCCGTTTCACTCAATGGTCAGTTTAGAACTGCAAAAGTAGTGCTTAATCAGAATGAACAAAAAAAAGACGCCCCAAAATTGGGACGCCTCTTTCCAGTCATTGTTTAAATGGGTTTACTCGAAATCGGAGGGAGCGACACCTTCATTTACTTTGATATCTTTCACTACAAAATCAAAAACCTGCGGCCCAAAGGTCTGTACCATTTTAAATGGGAATTTGATGCCGGAAACTTCCCGATAGTCCTCGAAGACCAAGGTGTTGTTCATGGCTTGACCCTGGACATCCTCAATGCTTACCACTTGGAGTTTTAGACCCGTCTCCGTATCATAGAAACAGTATTTTTTGTCCGTGATTTTGAGTTTATAGGCTTTTTTATCCCCGACTTGTTCCACGCCATCAATGGTAATACCTCCGGCCAACAAATAATTTAGCTCGGGGAAAGCAGCAGACTCCTCTTTTATTCGCTCTATTTCTTCAGGCGTAAGGTCTTTCCGTTGTCCTTGGGCAATGGTGTAACCCTTATCTCCATCCAAAACCTGTTTTTGAACCGAATTCCCCATAACCTTGATGTCCTGCATGAATTGGCTGCTGGTGGTCTTCTTCATTTCCAGTTCCAAGGTCATCCCTTGCATTACAGCTTCGGCGGTAAGGGCGTAGGACTCCACTCCTTCCAGTTTGGACTTTCCACCTACGGCTTCCATGTATTTCTCAAGAATGGAAGCCACCGTTAATCCCTCGGGTAAGGGAGCGGAGTAATCAGGTTTCTCTGTTTTACTGGCATTTTTGTCGTAATATAAAACGGGAACGCTCTTGCCTTTAAAGGTTACTTTTTCAAGATTTTCCATCACTTCGCTGCCCTTCCCGGTCACTACGACCCTGGCATTGTTGGTGGAAAAATACTTCTGGGCGGCTTTTTGGACATCCTCTATGGTTACTGCCTCAATCCGTTCCAAATAGGTTTTGTAAAAATCCTTTGATAATCCCTCGGTTTCAATATTTAGGGCGTAATTGGCCACGGTCTCAGGACTTTCCAGCGCCATAACAAAACTTCCTGCATATTTGGCCTTGGCGTTGGTTAGTTCCTCCGCAGTAACCGGTTCGCTCACCATTCGGTCTATCTCACTTAAAATCTGAACTACGGCACTATCCGTAACAGCATTTCGAACTTGGGCATAGGCGTTGAACCGCATGGGGCTATACTTGTTGGCCCTGATTCCGGAATACGACCCATAGGTATATCCTTTGTCTTCTCTAAGGTTTTTGAACAATCGAGCTTGTGATCCGCCCCCTAAAATCCTATTCGCCAACAAGGCTGGTAAATAGTCTTCATCCTTCATTTGCAATTCGGTGATGTTCTGCACCGCTACTTCGGATTGTACTGCATTGGGCACATCCACAAAATTGATTTGATTGTATTGCACATCCGTGGGTTTGGCATAACTAAAGGAAGGCGGAGTGGCCTTGGACCATGGGGTAAAATGTGTGGTCACCAACTCTTTGGCCGTTTCAAAATCGACATCGCCCAAAATAACCAAATAGGCATTGGCAGGAACAAAATAAGAGCGATAATGCTGATCTACATCTGCCAAGGTGACATTATTAACCGTGGCTTCTGAAGTGATTTCCCCATGGGGGTGGCTTTTACCATACGCGAGGGCCAATTGTACCCGCGAAGCTATGGCCGAAACATCTTTTTCCTCTGATTTGATCCCGGTTATGATTCGGTCCTTTTCCTTGTCAAATTCTTCTTGTGTAAAATTTGGATTCAAAGTAGCATCTGCCATAAGTTCCAGGATTCTGGGAAAATACTTGGACAGGCAACTCGCCGAGGCACTTTGATCTCCAATACCGATACTTGCCCCAAGAAAATCGACCTCCTCATAAAAATCCTCCTTGGATATATTTTTTGATCCTTTTCCCATTAAGCTGGACGTAAGCGCCGCAACCCCGGCTTTGTCACCCTGTAGAATTGGAGGATTATCAATGGTCAGATGTATGGAAACCCTGGGTAATTTGTGGTTCTCCACGACCATTACTTTAAGACCGTTATTAAGTTCAAAACGGGCAGGTTCCTTTAGGTTAATTTCCGGAGCAGGCCCTGGTTTGGGCTGTTTGCTTCGGTCAATTTGCGCATGGGAGATTACCATGCATAAGGATAAAACGGAAAATATGATGTACTTCTTCATTTTAATTGGCATCTTTTTGTTCTGGTAAATACTCTAGTTCCACCCTTTGGTTCACCTTCAAATACTTTTTGGCAACCTCCATGATTTCCTCACGGGTTATGGAGCGATAAATATCGATTTCTGTATTGATCAAGTTTGTGTTGTCGCGCAGCATATAGTTTTCGGCCAATGAATTTGCTATACCAGAAATGCTACTATTGGCATTTACAAAATTGTTTTCAAACTTGTTCTGCAATTTCTGGTAATCCTTCTCTGAAATCAGCTCCGTTTGGATTTTTAGGATTTCCGCGTCAATCTCATTTTTGATATCCTGTATGGAGTTTTCGCCCACGGGCAGTCCTCCCACAACATAACAACTGTAATCCTCCGCATCAATAGGGACCGAGAATATTTGAAGTGCGATTTTTTTCTCGTCCACCAGTTTCTTGTACAGCTTGGAACTTTCCCCATCGCTGAGATAGGTGGATATCATATTGATCACATAGGCTTCCCTTTCAGCTTGTCCAGGGGTTCTGTAGGCCAATAAAATGGCAGGGATTTGAATGTTTGGGTCGTGGTAAACCGCTTTTTTGGTGTTGACTATGGGGTCTTCGGTAACAACATTGCGTTGGATTTCCGCCCCTTTGGGAATTGGCCCAAAATAGTCCGAAATCATTTTTTTGGTCTTCTGGGTCTCAAAATCTCCGGCTACCACCAAAACTGCGTTGTTGGGAACATAGAAGGTTTGGTTGAAGTTTTTGAAGTCATCAAGAGTTGCACTTGATAGATGGTCCAAAGAACCAATAACCCCCCATCGATAAGGATGTTTGGTGTACAGGTTTTTTAAGAGCACTTCAAAAAAGGCTCCGTAAGGAGAATTGTCTACCCGTAATCTTCGTTCTTCCTGCACCACTTCTTTTTGGGTATCCACACCAATCTGACCAATAATAGGGTGCATCAATCGTTCCGATTCCAACCAAAGTCCGGTTTCCAGACTGTTGGATGGAAAGGTTTCGTAGTAATAAGTGCGGTCTAAAAAGGTATTGGCGTTGCCACTTCCTCCGTTAGAGCTAACTATCTTATCCCATTCACCCCGCTCAATGTTCTTTGTCCCCTCAAACAAAAGATGTTCAAAGAAATGGGCAAAACCCGTTTTTTCTGGGTCCTCATCCTTGGATCCAACGTGGTACATTACGGCAGTGGTCACCACCGGGGCCGAATTGTCCTGATGTAGGATCACATGCAGGCCATTGTCTAGATCGTACTCTTCAAAGGAGACTTCTTGGGCCGAAGTAATTCCTACCGCGGAAAGCATAAAAAGTCCGGACAGCACATATTGTTTCATATTCAAAATTTTTATGATGTATTAATAGAATTAGTGCAGAATTTAAGATTGATGTTACACTAAATATAGGTTAAAATTTGTGAGATTTATCGAATTTTAAAGGAGTCTTTTACAAGAATTTGTGGCATAATTCGTCAACATTCAGTAAATTAAGGATTCACCTGAAAATTTGGCAAAATGAAAAATCTCACTCTTCCTATTCGCTTTGGAATTGTTACCAGTGCTTGTCTGATGGCGTACTTCCTCATTTTGGCCCTTATGGGAAAGCACACTAATGTGTTCTATAGCCTTTTTAATGGGGTAATCACGGGTTTTGGGATTTATGAGACCATTAAGTACACCAAGCTCAGGGAAGGGTCGGAGTTTAGTTATGGCAAGGGGTTTATGGCCGGGGTGACCACTGGTTTTATAGCTACCTTGTTATTCACCATTTTTTTCGCTTTGTACGCTACAGAGTTGAGCAGTACGTTTTTAAGTGAGCTCTCCGACGTTTGGGCCAAGGATTACAGCAATTTCGAGGGAATTGTATTCTTCACCGTGGCCATTATGGGTTTCGCCACTACCTTGGTTTTGACCTTGTCTTTTATGCAACTCTTCAAAACATCCAACAATCTCAAAAAATAATTGCCGAAATGCCCTAAGAATACTTGTAGATTAAGGATTTAGGAGTATATTTGCACCCGCTAATTTTAGCAACGCGAAAGTAAAATAATCTAATTAACGCATTATGTACGCAATTGTAGAGATGGCAGGGCAGCAATTTAAAGTTGCAAAAGACCAGAAAGTGTACGTTCACCGTTTACAGACCGAAGAAGGTAAAAAGGTCACTTTTGACAAAGTTCTTCTTTTGGATGACGGAGGTAACGTAACCGTTGGCGCCCCAGTCATAGAAGGTGCGGCTGTTGAAGCCAAGGTTGTTAAGCACCTAAAAGGAGATAAGGTAATCGTTTTCAAAAAGAAAAGACGTAAAGGTTACCGAGTAAAGAATGGTCACAGACAATCTTTGACCGAGATAGTTGTTGAAAGTATTGTTGCCAAAGGTGCCAAAAAAGCGGCTCCTGCTAAAGCCAAAGCTGAAAAGCCAGCGGCCCAGCCCAAAAAGGAGGCAAAACCAAAAGCAGCAGCTCCGAAGAAAGAAGCTCCAAAAAAAGCAGCTGAGGACTTAAGCTCCAAAACAGTTGCTGAATTGAAGGAATTGGCAAAAGCCAAAGGCATTTCTGGAATTTCTTCCATGAAAAAAGCCGAGTTGATCGAAGCGTTATCTAAATAAGAAAGAACTAAAATTTATATATCATGGCACATAAGAAAGGTGTAGGTAGTTCAAAAAACGGTAGAGAATCGGAATCGAAACGCCTTGGCGTTAAGATTTTCGGAGGTCAGGCTGCTATAGCTGGAAACATTATTGTTAGACAGCGTGGTACCAAGCACAATCCAGGTGAAAACGTATATGCCAGTAAGGACCATACCTTGCATGCCAAAGTTGATGGTATTGTAAGATTCCAAAAGA
Organism: Flagellimonas myxillae; assembly: GCF_023502235.1. Lineage (GTDB taxonomy): Bacteria > Bacteroidota > Bacteroidia > Flavobacteriales > Flavobacteriaceae > Flagellimonas > Flagellimonas myxillae. The sequence goes on from NZ_JAMFLY010000003.1 coordinate 188,033, forward strand.
AAGCTGGAGGAAAATCTTTTGTTTCCATTGAACCTTTCGAGGCCTAAAAGGAAACAACTTTTGATACATGGAACGCCCTGCCTTTTGGTAGGGCGTTTTTTATTTCCCATGGTTCATTAGCAGAAAAGTAACTAGCTGCATTTTCAGAAACGAAGTTTTCGCTTTCGAGCGGTAATTTCCCAAGCCCCTACTTTTTGCCCTTCCTCGATCACCGATACTTCGTCGTGTAGATTGATGGTGGGGCAAATGTGGTAGGGAACCCCATAAAGCACATCGCCGATTTGCAATTCGTCCCAATGCTGAACCTTAATTACACCATGTTCCTCACTCTGGGAAAGGAGTTCGTATTGTTCCAAATTCAGAAATTTGATGCGTTTGTCAACCGGGTTTTCCGGGGCAACGGATTTATGTCCCATGTCCACCGTTATTATCCCTTCGGTAGGTTTGGAAATTATTCGGGTCACCACCAGTGCAGCAAACTTAAAGTCTTGTTCCTGCAATTTTTCTGAGTACCCCCAATCCCATAGTACGCAGGTACCTGGACTTGTTATCCGATTTTGGTTGAGCAAATGGGAGGTGAACGAAGGAGTGCCCCCACAAACCATTTTAAGGTCAGGATTTTCATTTTTAAGGGTTTCAAAGAACAGAGTGATGTCCACAAGACCATCTTCAATTTTCCTGTTTCTAACTAAAAAATCTACATCTCTTAAATGTCCATCATATACATGCAGCCCCATAAAATGAAGGGAACCACAGTTGGTAATGGTTTGCACCAGTTGTTTTAAACCTTCCCCTAGTTCAATACCTGAACGGTTCATTCCATTATTGATATCGATATATACTCGGGCTTTAACGCCTGCGGCTGCTGCATTGTTGTTCAGCAATTTTGCAGTCTCCTTGGCATCAACAATGGTTGAAAATTGTGTATCCGGGAATTGCTGGATCAGCGCCAAAAACCTGTCCACTTTAGGTCCAACCAGCTGATGGGCAATCAAGACGGAATGGGCGCCAACTTCCGCAGCTATTTCCGCTTCGGCTATAGTGGATGCTTTAAAATGTGAAATACCTGAGGCCAATAACAATTTCATAACCTCGGGCATCTTATTGGTTTTAATATGGGGCATGAGTCGCTCCATCTCTCCATGTACACCATTAATCATCTGGCTGATGTTGTGCTGCAAATTTGATTTGTAGACCACTATGGAAGGTGAATCCACAGTATGGATATTATTTATTTCGAACCAACGTCCATTCATTTTTTCGCTTGTTTTCTATGCTTTTTTTATGATGTCCCGAACAATTTTTAAATGATGCCCTGTATGGATTTTTATAAACCGAATGCTTTGTTTTTTGTTTAAGATGTTGAAATATGGATGATTGAAATGAACGTTTTCATCCAAATGTTTCAAGGTTTTCAAACTTTCCTTGGCAGTTACAATTTGCTGTTGGATTTCCTCCGTAAGAATTACATCAGGTGGACGGACTACCCTTGGGGATTTAGCCACGCCCCTTGGAAACCCCCCGAAGGTGTAGATTATGGCTCGGGTAAGATTAAAACTGGATTTATATTCCGCAGGGTTGGACTTTGCCAAGGCATTGCAAATAAAGATTATGGTTTTTAGCATATGGTCCAAATGCCAAGCAACGTCTACCTTAGACACCTTGGGACTCAAGGCATCCCTGTGCGAAATGGCAGCTTGAATTTTGGAAAATTCCGAATCCAAAAAAGAATCAGAAGACAGATTAACTTTAGACAAAAGGAAAAATTAAAAGATTTCCTAAAGCTAGGAAATTCCATGAAGCCCTGATATTGTTCTAACGAAATATTGGGATAAACACCTAAAGCATCAACATATGGAAGAGGTACAAATTCTAGCGTTTGCCGAACTGACCGCCAACTTTAAATGGAAGTTGTGTATGTAACAAACCTTCCTTACTGCTTACTAATCATCATCGGAGCGCATTTCTACCTATATTAGCGGATCATTAATTAAAAAACACAAAATGCTAAAAAAATATCTTACACTGATGATTTTGTCAGGACTTGTTCTGTCTTGCAAACCAAAGAACTTGTCAATTGACCTTGCCACGTCAAATCCCATTGCGGCACAATTGGATTTGGTGAACCTGGATAACGATAAGGTCGAGGTCACTATTGATCCTGGAAGATTTGTCCGTGATACGGTGATTTATAGGTTGCCAAGGGTAGTTCAAGGAACATATGCCGTATCAGATTTTGGAAAATATGTTGAGGGATTAAAGGGAATGGATTATGATGGCAATGAAATGACTGCAACAAAAACGGATACCAATACATGGTTGTTTACCAACGCTCAAAACCTGGATAAAATTTCGTACTGGGCCAATGATACCTTTGACCAGGAAGACCAAGGCGGAATTGGGGAGGAAGTACCTTTTTCGCCCTCGGGAACCAATATAGAACCCAAGCAGGTTATGCTCAACCTGCACGGCTTTATAGGTTATTTTGATTCCCTTAAAAACAATGCCTATCAGATTGGAATCACGGCGCCAAGTTCTTTCAATTATACCTCACCATTACAAGAAATTAGCACCGCCAAAAGCGAGGATGGTAAAGCCAACACTTCGGTTTTTTATGCCAATCGCTATTTTGAGGTTACAGATAATCCTATGATGTATGGAGAAACGGAAGTGGAAGAATTTATGGTGGGTGGTATTAAGATTGTATTGAGCGTTTTTTCACCTAATGGGGTGCATTCCGCTAAGGAGATAAAGGAAACGGTCCACAAAATGATGCTTGCCCAGAAAGAATATTTGGGTGATTTGGACAGTACGCCTCGCTACGACATTTTGTTGTACCTATCCGACACAGAAAAAGCAGATTCTCCCAAAGGTTTTGGAGCTTTGGAACACCATACCTCCACTGTGGTTGTGTTACCTGAAAACATGCAACCGGAGGCTTTGGCAGAATCCATGATAGATGTTGTGGCACACGAGTTTTTCCATATTGTTACCCCATTGTCGGTACACTCTGAAGATGTCCATTACTTTGATTACAACAACCCTACTTTTAGCAAGCATTTATGGCTCTATGAAGGGGTTACCGAGTATTTTGCGCAGCATTTCCAAGTGTACGAAGGCTTAATCGATGAGCCAGAATATTTTTCTAGGACTACACAAAAGATAAACAGCTCACGTTCCAATTTCGATGATTCCATGAGCTTTACGCAGATGAGTGAAAACATCTTGGAAAGTCCGTACAAAGAAAATTATGCCAATGTTTATCTCAAAGGTGCCCTAATAGGAATGTGCATAGATATTTTAATGCGGGAAAACAGTAATGGCCAGCGAAGCCTTCGTTCTCTTATGGCAGAATTATCGGTAAAGTATGGGAAAAATAAACCCTTTGTTGATGATAAGCTCGTTGCAGAAATCGCGGCAATGACTTATCCGGCAGTTGGAGAATTCCTTAACACCCACGTAATCGGGACCACACCTATTGATTACAACACCTTCTTTGAGAAAGTGGGGTTACATTTTGAAGAAGCAAAGGTGGAGACCAATTATATTCAAAATGCGGGTAACTTAATTGTAGGTGCCGACCCTGCAAAGGGGGGTATCAAGTTTAATGATTTGGTATCAAACAATAGCTTTTGGACCGAGAATGGAGCACAACCCAATGATTTGTTCAAATCAATTAATGGGGTTGAAGTAAGCTTGGCCAATGCAAACCAGGTTTTTGGCGACGTATTTGCTTGGAAACCGGGCAAGGAAATAGAAGTGGTTTTGGACAGGGATGGAACGGAAATTTTGATAAAAACCACAACCACACCTTCGTATACCAAGGCCAAAACCTTAGTGGAAGACCCTAACGCTGTCGAATCTCAAAAAGCATTGAGAAATGCTTGGTTAAAGGGGTAGGATTTGTGAATGATTTTATACAAAAAGGCCGCTGCATTTATGCAGCGGCCTTTTGACTTATTTTAGCCAAACCTTAAAGGTTTAGTATCTGTAATACTCTGGCTTAAAAGGACCTTGAACCGTTACGCCAATGTATTCGGCTTGATCCTCCCTCAACTCGGTGAGCTCAGCTCCCAAACGGGCCAAGTGTAGTTTAGCTACTTTTTCATCCAGATGCTTGGGCAGCATATATACCTCATTTTGGTACTTATCGCTGTTGTTCCACAACTCAATTTGGGCCAAGGTCTGGTTGGTAAAGGAATTACTCATCACAAAACTTGGATGCCCCGTGGCACAGCCTAAATTAACCAATCGGCCTTCGGCCAAAACAATTACATCCTTACCCTCAATGGTGTATTTGTCCACTTGAGGTTTAATCTCGTCCTTGGTGTTACCATAGGTGCCATTCAACCAAGCCATGTCAATTTCATTGTCAAAATGCCCAATGTTACACACAATAGCTTTGTCCTTCAACGCCCTAAAGTGCTCTTCTCGAATAATATCTTTGTTTCCTGTTGTGGTAATCACAACATCGGCTTTACCGACCACAGTCTCCAGCTTTTTCACCTCATAACCGTCCATACAAGCCTGCAAGGCACAAATAGGATCTATCTCGGTAACCGTAACAATGGCTCCAGCGCCCCTAAAAGAGGCTGCAGTACCTTTTCCAACATCTCCATACCCCGCAACCACCACTTGTTTTCCGGCAAGCATGGTATCCGTTGCTCGGCGAATGGCATCTACTGCGCTTTCGCGGCATCCGTACTTGTTGTCAAACTTAGATTTGGTCACTGAATCGTTTACGTTGATGGCGGGCATTGGAAGAGTTCCATTTTTAACCCTTTCATACAAACGATGTACCCCAGTGGTGGTTTCTTCAGAAAGTCCTTTGATTGCACCAGCCAATTCGGGATACTGGTCCAGCACCATATTGGTTAGATCCCCGCCGTCGTCCAAAATCATGTTCAAAGGCTGTCTGTCTTCCCCAAAAAATAAGGTCTGTTCTATACACCAATCAAATTCTTCCTCATTCATTCCCTTCCATGCATACACTGGTATTCCCGCAGCAGCTATGGCAGCAGCGGCGTGATCTTGGGTAGAGAAAATATTACAGGAGCTCCAGGTTACATCAGCACCCAAAGCCACCAAGGTTTCGATCAATACAGCGGTTTGGATGGTCATGTGAAGACATCCGGCAATTCGTGCCCCCTTCAGGGGTTGTTGATCTCCATACTCCTCACGTAGCGCCATAAGACCTGGCATTTCAGCTTCGGCCAAATCAATCTCTTTTCGTCCCCAATCCGCAAGGGAAATATCTTTTACCTTAAAAGGTACATACGGAATTGTCTTTGTGCTCATCTTTAATTTTAATTAACTTTATGTAGCTTAGCTATAACAGTCAGCAAAGATACGAAATCACCAAACTATTAGTCGTGCCATTATACAAAACCATTACGGTCTCACCTACTACTACGGTATACATTTGGAAGGTCACGGAACCTGAGGATGAGCTTGCGCACGGCATAACGTTGACGCCACATTGCCAAAATAGGATGGATGGCATGAAATCCGAATTCCATCGGCGTGCCTTTTTGAGTATCCGACATTTAATGGCAGAAACGGGATATGTGGACCAAGACCTGTTTTACGATGACTTTGGAAAGCCCCATCTCAAGGATGGTAACCATATCTCCATAACACATTCGCACAATTTCACTGGCATTATTGTAAGCAAGACCGATGAGGTAGGGATTGACATTGAAATGCAACGTGAAAAAATCCTAAGGATAGCCAATAAGTTTACCCCCTTGGAAGAATATCGGACCCTGGCCAATACCGAGGCCATTATCCGCAAGTTGACCATTGTTTGGGGGGCCAAGGAATCGCTCTATAAAATATACGCGCAACAGGGGTTGAGCTTTCTGAGACACATCGATGTTATGGACTTTGCCTTTGATGACAAACGTACCGTGGCCAAAATTACCCATAAAGGAAAAAAATCCCATTATGGCATAGAATTTTTGGAGTTTGAAGGATTCACCTGTGTGTTTGCCCACAAGATGATGGGGCAGTGATACTGATGTCTTTTTAGTAGCTTTGCTGCTTAAATTTTGATTAGACCCATGGAAGTATCTGTAGAACTCACCTTGACACCTCTCCAGGATAATTTTGAACCCCCCATTATTGAATTTATTAAGAAATTAAGGGCATCTGGACTCCAGGTTCTGGAGAACCCTTTGAGCACCCAGGTCTATGGTGATTACGATAAGGTCATGGGCTTCCTTCAAAATGAGATCAAAGAAACCTTTTCGAAATTGGAACATGTGGTTTTGAGCATGAAAATGGTTAAATCTGACCGTAGCGGATATGAGCCAAATTTTTGATTGGATTTTTTCCCAGTACGAAGGGGTCCCCACCCATATCATAGTCCTTGAACTAGTAAGCGTTGTTTTTGCACTGTTGAGCGTTTGGTATTCCAAGCGCGAGAATATCTTGGTGTATCCAACGGGAATCGTAGGTACAGGAATTGCGGCCTATATTTTACTTTATTGGGGCTTGCTGGGCGATATGCTCATCAACACCTATTATTTTATCATGAGCATTGTGGGATGGTATCTGTGGACACGAAAAGTGGACGACACCCATTTTGTTCCCATTACCAAGACCACGAAGCGCGAAAAAAAATGGTCCGTACTTCTATTTATTGGAACCATCATATTTGTATCCGTAGTTTATGCAGTGGCAGACAAGTTCAATGTATGGACCGCCTATGTGGATACCCTAACAACCGCCATCTTTTTTGTGGGAATGTGGCTTATGGCCAAAAAGAAACTTGAGAACTGGGTATATTGGATAGTAGGAGACATCATTACCGTACCTTTGTATGCGTACAAGGGACTTATATTTAGCTCACTCCTTTATTTTTTGTTAACCATTATTGCCATTTATGGGTATAAGGCATGGAAGAAAAACTTAGGCAAGAGCCCTCAAACCTTATTAAAGTAGTCCTATTTGGACCAGAGTCCACCGGAAAGACCACACTTTCGCAACAATTGGCCCGGCAATACAATACAGTCTGGGTACCCGAATATGCACGAGAATATCTACAAAACAAATGGAACAACGAACGCAAGACTTGCGAGCCCAAGGACTTGCTGCCCATAGCGGAAGGGCAAATCCGTTTGGAAAATGACTTGACCCAAAAGGCCACGGACGTACTCATCTGCGATACCGACCTTCTGGAGACCAAAGTATACTCGGAAGCCTATTATTTGGGCCATTGCGACCCTTTACTGGAAAAGTATGCCTTGGAAAATACCTACGACCTTTATTTCCTTACCTATATCGATACGCCATGGGAACCGGACGACCTTAGGGACAAGCCCAATGAAAGGCAACGGATGTTCGATTATTTCCACGACACCTTAAAAAAATATGATCGGAATTTCGTTATTTTAAAGGGAGATAAAGCAACACGGCTTGCAACCGCAGTCAAACAAATAGATAAACTCCTAAGCACTATGACCGACCTTGACCCAAAAGATCTGGAACAACTTAAAAAAAAGGGGATTTCCAACGAAAAAGTAGCCCAGCAAATAGCAACCTTTAAAGCCGGTATTCCCTTTGTGGATTTGGTAAAGGCTGCGGTTGTTTCGGAGGGAATTTTAAGGTATACCGAAGCCGAAGAAAAAGAAAACATCGCTTATTTTGAAGCTTCACGGGGAAAACTGGATCTATTAAAATTTGTCCCTGCCTCTGGAGCAGCCTCCCGAATGTTCAAAGCGACCTTTAATTTCTTGGATGCGTACAATCCGTCCCAAGAAAATTTGGACACCTATCTGAAGCGGTCAGAAGATTCGGCAATGAAAAAGTTTATTGAGGAAATGGAGCATCTACCCTTTTATGACCTAATCATGGGCAAAATCAAGGGGAAAGCATCTTCAAAAGATGAGGAAACTTATCTTTTTGTAAAGGAAATGTTGGTGTCTGAGGGATTAAACTATGGTTTTTATCCAAAGGGCCTATTACCGTTCCACCAATATGGGAAAGTTGCGGCCACACCGTTTGAAGAACATTTGAAAGAGGCGGCCCTATATGCCAAAACCGATGGGAAGGCCAACCTACACTTTACCATTTCCGAGCAGCACAATACCATGTTCAAAGAGGAACACGAAGCTGCAGGTCCAAGGGTATCAAGTGCAACTGATACCACTTTCAACATTTCCTATTCCAATCAAAAACCTTCCACCGATACCATTGCTGTTGATATGGAGAATAAGCCCTTTAAAAACAATGATGGCAGCATTTTGTTTAGGCCTGGAGGTCATGGAGCGCTTATAGAGAATTTGAACGATCAAGATGCCGATATCATCTTTATAAAGAACATAGATAACGTTGTCATCGACCAAAACTTGGAAGCGGTGGCCAATAGCAAGAAGATGTTGGCGGGAGTTTTAAAGAAGGTCCAAGACCGAGCTTTCGATTATGCTGCAAAACTCGATGGGGGTGAGGTTACATCCGCTGATAGAAACGAAATAAAATCCTTTTTGGAACAAGAACTCAACGTTAGGTTCAATGCAGATTTTGCCAACTTGGGTGCCGAAGATCAAGTAAGCCAACTAAAAAACAGCATCAACAGACCTATTCGCATTTGCGGAATGGTAAAAAACGAGGGAGAACCCGGAGGAGGGCCTTTTTGGATCAAGGATAATCAGGGGAATGTATCCCTTCAGATTATAGAATCTGCGCAAATTGATATGTCGAACAGCGAGCAAGCATCCATCTTAAAAAATTCTACCCATTTTAATCCAGTGGATTTGGTCTGCGGTGTCCGAAATTATAAAGGGGAAAAGTACAACCTCTTGGAATTCGTAGATGAAAACCAAGGGTTCATCACAGAAAAGACCAAAGAAGGCAAAGAACTCAAGGCCTTGGAACTCCCTGGTCTTTGGAATGGTGCCATGGCCTTCTGGAACACGCTTTTTGTGGAAGTACCTCTGGTTACTTTCAATCCAGTAAAAACTGTAAACGACTTATTGAAGCCAACCCACCAAGCCTAGGACAATTTCATTGAAAATAAGGAATAGCCCCATTTTTGGGGCTTTTTTGTGACTAGATGTGACCTAACTAAAAATGGCGTGTCCTATGTATTGAAAGGGCATAGAATGAGGCCCATTTCATGGGTCGTTCCCATAAATAAAAATACATCTAAGCAGTTTGCTTAGTTTTTTGGTTGGTTGATTTGGTTAAAGGCCGTACGCAGTACGGCCTTTTTTGTGACCAAATTCCAAAAGGGGTGTCCAATGAATTAGAAACAATAAAACATGCTATTTACCATATTCTTGGCCATAAGTATTATTTCGTTCATAATTGCAATGGCGCTTGTAGTGCCCTATTTAAGAATGGAATACAAGTCAAGAAAAATCAAGAAAAAGGGATAATGCTATGCAAACACTAACCATGCGTTATCCAACGCCGATGGGTACAACCATTGCCTCTAAGCCAGTTGTATCTTGGCAAACAAAAGCTCCGAGTAATCGGGGCTTTTTCTTTTTGTCAAATTCGGTGCATTCTTTCCAAGAAATGTTATTTCCTTAAATATTTGTTGTGAAATATAATAGGACGGTAGTACATTTGCGGCATCTCAAAGGGGTGCTTGTTTTAGGGATTGTCTCCTAAACTGGGCTGAGATTATACCCAATGAACCTGGGCGGGTAATGCCGCCAAGGGATGGCGCAAAGCGCATCTTGGAATTTCTATGTTTCTTTTGAAACAAAAATCAATTTTTAACCAGAATAATGGCCCCTTTTATTCGTAAACTATTTTACGGATGAAACCATTTTATCTAAAGCGAACGCCTAGAATAAACAGTTGGCATCGCATCAAAACTTCATTGCTGACGGCATTAGCCGTTTTTGGGCTCGCTCAAGCAGTGACCGCACAACAAAACCCAACAGATTCCTTGGAAGGAAAAAAAATTGTACTTGATGAGGTACTTGTACAGGCCATTAGGGTAACCAAGGATTTTCCCATCACCTTTTCCAATTTGGATGAGGAGGAGATTGCCCCAAGAAACTTGGGACAGGACATCCCTATTTTAATGAACTACCTGCCAGCCGTGGTGACAACCTCAGATGCTGGGGCAGGTGTGGGATACACCGGAATCCGGGTGCGGGGGAGTGACGCCACCCGAGTAAATGTTACCATAAATGGAATTCCCTATAACGATGCGGAATCCCAAGGGACATTTTGGGTAAACATGCCCGATTTTGCATCTTCCACGCAAAGCCTTCAGTTGCAACGGGGGGTGGGAACATCTACCAACGGTGAAGCAGCCTTTGGTGCAAGTATAAACATGCTTACCGATGCCTTTTCTGAAGAAGTCTATGGAAGAATTTCTTCCTCCATCGGAAGTTTTAACACCTTGCGGAACAATGTGAAATTCAGCACCGGCTTGATTAATGAGCATTTTGAGCTTTCTGGAAGATTGTCCAGAATAACCTCCGATGGCTATATCGATAGGGCCAGCTCGGAACTTGATTCCTATTTTTTGCAGGGTGCCTATAAGGATGACAACACCTTGGTAAAGGCCTTGCTTTTTGGCGGACATGAGGTTACCTACCAAGCATGGAACGGAATAGATGCCGAAACCCTTAGGTCCAATAGGACTTTTAACACTGCTGGGATGTACACAGATGAAAATGGTGTTACCCAGTTTTATGAAAGGGAAGAGGACAACTATAAACAAGATCATTTTCAATTGCATTGGAACGAGGCCCTAAACCCTTATTGGAGTTCCAATATTGCTGTGCACTATACCCGTGGCCGTGGTTATTTTGAGCAGTTCAAGGAAGATGAGGATTTTGACACCTACAACTTTGAGCCCCTCACTGTGGATGGAGAGGTCGTGAATACCACAGATGTCATTAGACGTCGGTGGTTGGACAACGATTTTTACGGAACCGTAGTGTCCCTAAATCATACAAAAGAAGATTTAAACTTGATAATCGGAGGGGGATACAATGTATATAAAGGAGACCATTTTGGAGAAGTCATCTGGGCCAGATTTGCCAGCAATAGTGATATTAGGGACCGTTACTACGATGACAATTCCACCAAAACAGATTTTAACATCTATGTGAAGGCCAACTACAAATTGGACAATCAGTGGAGCATTTTCGGAGATGTCCAATACCGTGGTGTGGGGTACGAAGCCAATGGGGAAGATACAGGATTGGTTGATGACACCTTCAATTTTTTCAACCCCAAGGCCGGGGTTACGTTTGATTTGGATCAAAACAACAATTTCTACCTTTCGTATGCCAGGGCAAACCGGGAACCCAATCGGAACGATTATGAAAATGGCAGCCCAAAACCCGAAAAACTCAACGATTATGAGCTTGGATGGCGCTATGTTTCTTCGAGTTTTCAACTGAATGCCAATGCCTATTACATGCGCTATAAAGATCAATTGGTGCTTACGGGCGAACTCAACGACGTGGGGGCCCCTTTACGGGCAAATGTTGGTGACAGCTACCGATTGGGCTTGGAATTGGATGCGAACATTTCACTTGGAGATCAGTGGAGCATCAGGCCCAATGTTGCCCTTAGCGATAACCGTAATGTGGATTTTGTCTTCCAAAGGGATGGGGTGCTGCAAGATTTGGGCAATACCAAAATTGCATACTCGCCTAATCTAGTGGCAAGTAATATTTTGGCCTTTGCTCCAAATAAAAACCTACAATTGTCGGTGCTTTCCAAGTTTGTGGGCAAACAGTATATGGGCAATATTGATTCTGAGGCATCTACCCTGGAAAGCTATTCCCAAACCGATTTGAACATCCAATACGCAATTGAGGTCAATTCATTTGTGAAGAGCATTGTGCTTTCCGGATTGGTGAACAATGTTTTTGATGCTGATATTGTTTCCAACGGGTATTTCTTCACCTATGATGATGATTGGACAAATCCAGGTACCATCACTACAATAGAAGGGGCCGGTTATTATCCCCAAGCGGGCATCAACTTTTTGGTGGGTACCACGGTGAATTTTTAAAGGAGCCAAATACTTTTCAAAAAGGGATTCTGTACATTTATGCTTATGACAGAATCCCTTTCTTTTTTGGACAAAACCCCTATCCGCTGGGGTGTGATTGGATGTGGCAGCGTTGCCGAGAAGAAAAGTGTCCCTGCCTATCAAATGGTTCCAGGGTTTGAAGTTGCCATGGTAATGCGGAGGGATGCCGACAAGGTAAAGGATTACGCCGAGCGACATGGTATAGCCCACTGCAGTACCAACGCCTTGGAGGTGATACAAAATCCAGAAATTGATGCCATTTATATTGCCACCCCGCCCGATTCCCACAGGGAATATGCGCTTTTGGTTGCCGAAGCCGGAAAACCATGCTGTATAGAAAAACCTATGGCACCCACTTACAAAGAGAGCTTGGAAATTCATAACGCATTTCAAGAAAAGGGACTACCGCTTTTTATCGCCTACTATCGAAGATCTTTGCCACGGTTCAATCAGATCAAGGAATGGTTGGATGAACAAAGGATTGGGCAGGTACGCCATATCCAATGGACAAAGACAAAACCGCCAACCGAAATGGATTTAAGCGGGGCTTACAACTGGAGAACGGATGCAAAAATTGCCCCAGGAGGTTACTTTGATGACCTGGCCAGTCATGGTCTGGATTTGTTTGCTTACCTATTGGGAAATATTAAAAAAGCCCAAGGATTTACCACCAACCAACAAGGGTTGTACAGTGCCCACGATAGCGTGGTGGGGAGTTGGATTCATGAGACCGGAGTTACCGGGGACGGCGTATGGAACTTCGGCACCCATCACCGAAAAGATCAGGTGGAGATTTTGGGTTCAAACGGTAAAATCACCTTTGCGGTGCTGGATGAGGCTCCATTGGTTTTGGAAACCGCCAATGAAAGGCAAGAGCTACATGTCCCCAATCCCGAACATATCCAACAATACCATGCCCAATACATCAATGACCATCTAAGAGGACTCTCGCAACATCCTTCTTTGGGTACCTCGGGACTACATACCAGTTGGGTAATGGATCAAATCTTGGGCAACTAGTTGGAAATGGTCACTGTGTTTCCGCTTTGTGTCGCCCTATAGAAAAGCAGGTCATAATAGCGGTTACCATCGTTGGGGCGGTCCAATTGCTGGCCGGTAAAAAGACTATAGGTAAATCCTTCACAGCCGCAGGTAACATTTTGCCCATCCAAAGTCATGGTGGAGCAACTACTCGGCGCATGGTTAGGGCAGCTGGCCTCAAAAGCGAAAAATGTGTTACCCCCAGTGCGCATTACAAAAGCTCCCCGAGTACCCACACCATTGTTTCCCACATAAACAGGGTTGCCAATGGTACTCAGCCCATTGTACAAGGGCAAATTCAAGTTTAGGTCGAACCTAAAACTAACCTCCTGCAAATAGGGATTCCGGTTGGTGGGATCCGATTCACAGGATAATAGAAAAAATAACAAAAGGCAGCCCCAGAGGTACTTCATAGCACGGATTTGATAGTATTACAGCGGCAAAATTGGTCAAAAATTGCCTATATTTGCGTTAAATCCTCGCAAAAACTATGCGATACATAGTTGCAGTTGAGGATTTTTTGTATTTGTGGCGATGGAGTACATTGGGAAAATAATTTCATTTTCCCCAATGCTCTTTTGCTTTTAAAAAATGACGATATGAGCAAAGTATCTTACTATACAGCTGAGGGATTAAAGAAGTTAAGGGAGGAACTTAACCATTTAAAGGATGTGGAACGACCCAAAGCTTCGCAGGCGATTGCGGAAGCAAGGGATAAAGGGGATTTGTCGGAAAACGCGGAATACGATGCCGCCAAAGAGGCTCAAGGTCTATTGGAAATGAAAATTTCCAAGATGGAGGAGACCTTGGCCAATGCCAGATTGATTGATGAATCCCAATTGGATACCTCAAAAGTTTTAGTGTTGTCCACAGTAAAACTAAAGAACCAGACCAATGGTATGGAAATGAAATATACCTTGGTGGCGGAAAGCGAGGCAGACCTAAAATCCGGAAAAATTTCGGTAACCTCACCCATTGGGAAGGGATTGCTGGGTAAATCCGTAGGTGATGTGGCCGAAATCCAAGTGCCGAATGGAACGTTAAAGTTTGATATATTGGAAATCACACGAGAATAAAATATTTCAAAATGCCTAATTTTAATCCCGTCAATTGACGGGATTTTTTATTTCAAAACCAACAAACCCAACCTAATGCCCAGTATTTTCACCAAAATTATAAATGGGGAAATCCCCTGTTATAAAATCGCCGAGGACGAGGATAATTTTGCATTCCTGGATATTAATCCCAATGCGAAAGGTCATACGCTTTGTGTCCCCAAAAAAGAAGTGGACAGACTCTTGGATCTGGACGAGGAAAGCTACCTAAAACTTATGGCGTTTTCAAGAAAGGTGGGACAGGCTATAGAGGCCGCGGTTCCTTGTAAACGTGTGGGGATGAGCGTCATTGGCCTGGAAGTTCCCCATGTACATGTGCATTTGATTCCCCTTCAGGATATGAAAAATGCAACTTTTCAGTATAAGGAGTCATTGACTGCTGAAGCGTTTGAGCAAGTTGCGGAGCAGATCCGGGGCGCACTTAAATAAAGCCTTCCATTTTCATATAGATTCCAACTGCGACCAACCCTAAAAGCAAAATCAATAAAAAGAAGAACAGGGTGGTAAACCGCACAGATGGACTATCCGGTTGCACCAATTTATTATAGTAGTCAAAAACACGTTCTATATCCGCTGTCCAATTTACGGGATAGATAATGGAATAGCATTTTTTGCATTTTATCTCGTGGGTTACAACGTCCGTGGTCCTGTGAAAAAAGGGATTGAACGTATGTTTCTGATAGAAGGTGAGCTTTAGCTCCTGGTTAAAACATTCGGGGCAATTGTTGGTAATCTCAGCTTCTTTAATCGCAATTTGTCTTTGTTTTGCCATAGCAGTTAAACATTTGCTTTAAGTGAAATTTGCATGATCGTTCCTTCCTTGCTGGAAGTAAGCACCTTGATTTTCCCTTTGTGGTATTCTTCCACAATTCTTTTGACCAAGGATAGTCCTAGGCCCCAACCTCTTTTCTTAGAGGTCACCCCTGGGTTAAATATGTTCTGGAAATCACTTTTGGATATACCATGGCCCGTATCCGAGACCAAGACATTAACGTGGGGACCTTTGTGTTCAATTTGGATACTGATGCTCCCTTTCCCCTTCATGGCGTCAATCCCGTTTTTTACCAGATTCTCAATGCTCCAGTTATATAATGGGGGGTTCAGGAGTACCGGGAGCGTATCTATATCCGAACTGAAATCAAAGTGGATAAGTTTGGAGCTTCTTCGTTTTAGATACTGATAGGCCTTTTCGGTTTCAGAAACAATATCGTGTTCCTGCAGTTCCGGAATGGAACCTATTTTGGAAAAGCGTTCCGTAATGGTCTGCAAGCGGGTAATGTCTTTTTCAATTTCCTTGGTAACTTCTGGATTGATATCCTCCGATTTTAGCAGCTCGTTCCAACCCAATAGGGAGGTTAAGGGAGTCCCGATTTGATGCGCTGTTTCCTTGGCCATTCCGGCCCATAACTTATTTTGCTCCGAAGCTTTGTTGGTCCTAAAGAAAAAGAAAATAACCGCCCCAAATAGGAAAATGATCAGAAGCAGGGCTAATGGATAGTATTTGAGTTTGTTCAGTACTTCCGAATTTCCATAGTACAGGGTTTCCAAAAGCTCTCCTTCCTGCACAATGTGGATGGGTTCATTTTCACTTGCAAATTGCCGAATCTTTTTTTGGATATACAAGCTGTCCGAAGCTCTTTCGGGAGCTATGTTGTGCGTTTTGAAAGACCCCTCTTCATTCACCAATATCATGGGGGTTGAGGTATTGTTGCCCATTACCTTTAAGGTAAGGTTCCCCAACTCGTGATCCACAGGAGATTGTATAAACTCCAACTGGGCCGTTGCCCAAATCTCCATTTTTAGCCGTTCCTCCTCCTTGAACTTTTTAAAGAAACTGTTGGTGTTCCAAAGAATAAGGCTCACAATCACAAAGGCGGAAATCAGCAAGGTGAAGTTGGAAGCTTTGTTTTTGGGGTTGAAGTTCATGCTTAGATGGAATTCTGATTAAAGATAGGCGAAAAGTGAGAATTTGTTGATAGTTCGGTACCTCAGTTCATTTTTATTCGGAAGCATTTTGTTTATTTTTGGAGCTTATTGAAAATAGCAAATATGGAAGTTCAGGGAAGAATTAAGATGATAGATGAAACCAAAACCTACGGTAATAACGGTTTTAGGAAAAGAGAAATTGTGGTAACCACCGAAGAACAATATCCACAGCACATTTTAGTGGAATTTGTTCAGGACAAATGCGATTTACTGAACTCCTATGCTGTGGGACAACAAGTCAAAATCAGTATCAACCTTAGAGGTAGGGAATGGGTAAACCCACAAGGTGAAACCAAATATTTTAATTCTATCCAAGGATGGAGAATTGAAAACCTAGAGGCTTCGCAACCAGCTGGGGATATGCCACCTGTTCCTCCAATGGAGGCATTTGAACCTGCCGATGATATTAATGAGGAAGATCACGACGATCTGCCTTTCTAACCCATTTTGGCGCTTACCCAGGTCATAGAGCGCATTTTTAAACGGTATTTGCCCTCACCGTTCGCCATTGCCATCTTGCTGACGGTAGTCACAATGGTGCTGGCGCTTTGCTTTACAGAGAATGTTTCGGAAGGAAGTCATCTGGTGGCCATTCTTTCCTATTGGGAATCTGGGGTTTGGAACAGTGGACTCCTGGTTTTTGCCTACCAAATGATGCTCATCTTGGTTTTAGGTCATGTTTTGGTGCTCAGTAAACCCATGGAAAGGCTTATTCTTGGAATAACAAAGCTGGTAAAAACCACCTCGAGCGCCGCTGTGTTGGTGGCCTTGCCCACCATGTTGGTCTCCTTTTTCAATTGGGGACTTGGACTCATTTTTGGCGCTATTTTGGCACGAAAGGTCGGAGAGTATGCGCAAGCAAACAATATTCCCATCAACTATCCCTTGGTTGGGGCATCCGGTTATGTGGGTTTAATGGTATGGCATGGTGGAATCAGTGGTTCGGCACCCATCAAGGTTTCCGAAGCTGGGCACTTGGCCGACCTAATGCAAAACGTATCCGCCCATACAATCCTGGAACAATTACCCGAGCTGATTTCTACCTCAAGCACAGTATTTAATCCATGGAACTTGGTTTTGTTCACTTTGGTTGTGATAGCAATTTCCCTTGTCATCCATTTTCTGGGAAGGAGTGCAAAACCCACCTCCATGGACCTTAAGGAATATCGGTTTCAATCCGTTCAAAATAAAAAACTGGAGGGGGCGGAGAAACTTGATTACTCCCCTTGGGTTGCCACAGGATTTGGAATTTTGATTTTGGGAACATTTTTGATTCAGTACCTGCCTTCCCTTCGAAGTTTGAACATCACACCCAATATGCTCAATTTTTTTATGCTGGGCCTCGCTATTGTGTTGCACGGTAGTTTCAAGAGTTTTTTAACCGCAGTTGAAGAAGCTATTGGGGATACAGCTGGAATCCTCATCCAATTCCCGCTGTATTTTGGCATCATGGGCATTATGGCCAACAGCGGCATGATCAATGGAATTTCCGACTTTTTTGTTTCGGTCAGCAATGCTACGACCCTTCCCATTTTTACTTTTTTGAGTGCAGGGTTGGTCAACATTTTTGTGCCTAGTGGTGGAGGTCAGTGGGCGGTTCAAGGACCTTTGGTCTTGGAATCTGCCCTGCAGTTGGGTGTTCCCTTGCCCAAGGCGATCATGGCATTGGCTTATGGGGACCAAATTACCAATATGTTGCAACCTTTTTGGGCTTTGCCCTTGTTGGGTATCACCAAGCTAAAGGCTAAAGAAATTCTTCCTTATACCCTGGTGTTCATGGCCGTGGGGAGCATAATCTATATACTGGGATTGCTCTTGTGGTAGTCCATTTTCCGTATTTTTGAGGGAAAAAGACTGTGGAAATGGATAAAAATGACCTTCCCTTAACTTTTCTCGGGAAAAAGTTGGAGTTCCCGCCGGTGGAGTTGGCCAACGATGACGGTCTTTTGGCAGTAGGCGGCGATTTGTCCCCGGAGCGGCTGTTACTCGCTTATAAAAATGGGGTATTCCCTTGGTTCAACGAAGATGCCCTGATTCTGTGGTGGAGTCCGGACCCAAGAATGGTACTGTTTCCAAAAGAGATTAAAATTTCCAAAAGCATGCGGAAGATACTTCGCGAAAATACATTTAGCCTAACGCAAAATACCTGTTTTGACCAAGTTTTGGACCATTGTGCCAAAGTGGAACGCAAGGGACAAGACGGTACCTGGATTACCCCCGAGATGAATAAAGCTTACAAGGAGCTTTTCCATAGGGGATTGGCCAAATCCTTTGAGGTTTGGGAAGAGGGGCAACTTGTGGGCGGACTTTATGGTGTGGACTTAGGCCATGTATTTTGTGGAGAAAGCATGTTCAGTCTAAAGCCCAATGCCTCCAAATTCGCCTTTATAAAATTGGCAAGGTTGTGTTTGGAGCAAAACTATCGTTTAATAGATTGTCAGGTATATACCGAACATTTGGCAAGCCTTGGTGCAACGCCGATACCTCGTTCGAGGTTCATTCAAATATTGAAGTCTTGATTTAAACTTGTCCGTACCTAAAACAGCCTGTTTCATGATCATTGACCATCCCCGTGGCCTGCATAAACGCATAGATTACCGTGCTTCCCACAAACTTAAATCCCCGTTTTTTTAGATCCTTGCTAATTTGATCGGAAAGTGGAGTGGTCGCCGGACAATCTTTATGGGTCGCCCAGGAGTTTCGAATGGGTTTTCCATCAACAAACCCCCAGATATAGGCACTAAAACTTCCCATTTCCTTTTGAATTTCCATGAATGCCTGTGCGTTGGAAATGGCGGCATGCACCTTTAGTTTGTTGCGGATTATTCCGGGGTTTGACAATAATTCGTCAATTTTGGTTTGATTGTAGGCGGCTATCTTTTGATAATTAAACAGGTCGAAGGCCTTTCGGAAATTTTCACGTTTACGTAAAACGGTTATCCAACTTAATCCGGCCTGAAAAGTTTCCAACACCAAGAATTCAAAAAGGGTCTTATCATCTTTGACCGGCACCCCCCATTCGTTATCGTGATAGGCTTCGTACAGGGAATCCCCCTCGCACCAGCCACATCGGTGTATGTTCATGGATTGTTAGGTTTGGAATAAAGATAAGCCAAAAGCCATGCTTCCCCTTTAAAAGCAAAGGGGGAATTCGGGATTAATCTATGATGTTAAGTAAGCAGCCCTAATCCGGAATTTTGATCTCCCCGCTTTCCACTGCCCTATCGAGGTCCGTGGTAAAGGAGTTGTACACCCTAAAGAATTTTTTCCCGTTGGTTCTTCGAAAGGTCACTTGGGTTGTTTTTCCATAGGTAATGTCTGTAACAGTAACGCTTTCATTGATCAAGGTGGACATGTTGGCGATTCCACCTCGTTTGATAATAAAATTCTTTCGAGGCACATCCACATGCTTGTAGTGGGCCGCTGAAGGTTCTCCCAAAATCAATTGGTCGCCTATCTGGACGCGATCAACAGCCATGTCCTGGGCTTGGATCAAGCCGATGGAGCATAGACAGACCATTGCAATAAACATTTGTTTCATTATCGTCAAAAATTAGTTGTGTACTAAAAATACGGCAACTTCATGAAAAAACCTAGTGTTTATGGGGTTCCGCAAGGAAAAAAGCTTGCTTTTTACTGGTTGCAAAGTAATAAAAATCCAGAAAATAACTTAAACACTTTCGTTAAAGAGTGTTAAACTATCATATATTGATAGTAATACTATTATTTTTGAATTGAAATCAAACTGAATTGAGCTATGGAAAGGCTAATGAAATCAATTAGAATTGGAATCAATGACAAAATATTTCTGAAGGACCCAGATTCATCCGACTTGGGAAAGCGGATTGTGAAACAAAGCATTTTGATGATCGATGAGATGGGATTTGAAAGCTTCACCTTTAGAAAACTTGGGGCACAGATTGGGTCCAACGAAAGTTCCATCTATCGATATTTTGAGAACAAGCACAAATTACTGCTCTACCTTGCCTCTTGGTATTGGGGATGGTTGGAGTATAAAATGGTCTTTGCTACCAACGCCATACCCGATCCTAACGAAAAGTTACAAACGGCAATCAATGTCTTGACCCAAACCGTAAAGGAAGACGATTCTTTTTCCCACGTCAACGAAGTGCTTCTCAACAAAATTGTGATTAACGAATATTCAAAATCCTATTTGACCAAGGAGGTTGATCAAGAAAACAAAGAAGGATATTTTGAGATTTATAAAAGGCTCGTCAATAGACTTGGAGAAATGATTGTGGCCGTAAACAAGGATTATCCATATCCGGCAAGTTTGGCCAGTTCGGTTTTGGAAGGCGCCCTGCACCAATATTTTTTAACGGAACACTTTCCAAAATTAACGGACTGCAATGAATCTGTTAGCCCGACCCAATTCTTTACTGATTTAGTACTTAGAACTTTAACCTACAACAACGATGGCTGAAATGGTAATGACCGCTTGGCAACGTCTTATGGGCTTGCTGGCATTGGATAGGAAAGATATCCTTCAAATATTTTATTACGCGATTTTTGCCGGGGTGGTTAATCTGTCCCTTCCCCTGGGCATTCAGGCGATTATTAACCTTATACAGGGTGCACAGGTGAGCACCTCATGGATAGTTTTGGTCGTCCTGGTAACCTTAGGAGTGGCTTTTGCCGGTACTTTGCAGTTGATGCAAATGCGGATCATAGAAAATGTCCAGCAAAAGATATTTACGCGTTCCTCATTCGAATTTGCCTACCGATTTCCCAAAATCAAGATGAATGAGTTACGCAACTATTATCCACCCGAGTTGGCGAATAGATTTTTTGATACCCTAACAGTTCAAAAAGGACTTTCTAAAGTTCTAATAGATTTTCCCGCTGCCTTTTTGCAGATTGTTTTTGGGCTGTTGTTGCTCTCTTTTTACCACCCTTTTTTCATTCTATATGGGCTTTTACTGGTGTTGTTGATCTATGTGGTTTTTAAATTCACGGCCCAGCGAGGGCTCGAAACGAGCCTGGATGAATCCAAGAACAAATACAAGGTGGCCCATTGGATTCAGGAGATTGCCCGATCTCTGGTGAGTTTCAAGCTATCCGGAAAAACCAGTCATGCAGTGGACAAGAACGACACTCTGGTAGCGGATTATTTAGATGCCAGGGAGGGGCATTTTAGGGTATTGGTGTTACAGTTTATCCAGATGATCGGCTTTAAGGTTTTGGTCACAGCTGGATTATTGTTGATAGGGGGGTTGCTGGTCCTCAATCAGGAAATGAACATTGGCCAATTTGTTGCGGCAGAAATTATCATTATTCTGGTAATCAGTTCCGTGGAAAAAATGATCCTCGGTCTTGAAACATTTTATGACCTACTCACCTCCTTGGAAAAATTGGGTCAAGTAGTGGACAAAAAGCTGGAGCCCCAAACCGGGGAAAAGCCATTTGCCAAAAACCAGGGCTTTACAGTAGAATTAGAGGATGTTACCTACAACGTTCCCGATCGTGACAAAAAGGTAGTGGACGAGGTTTCGCTAACCATTACCCCCACTTGTACCATTTTACTAAAAGGAACCAGTGGCTCTGGGAAGACTACGCTCTTGCGCCTAATAGCAGGAATCTTGGAACCCGATCAAGGAAAGGTATTTGTGAACAATGTGGCCCTTCAAGGGATGAACCTCAATCACTATCGCTCACACCTTGGGCAATCCCTAAGCGAGGAAAGCCCATTCGAGGGAACACTTTTAAACAACATAACCTTCGGAGATGAAACCATAGACCAAGAGGATGTGTATTGGGCCTTGGAAAAAACAGGGCTAACGGAATTTGTAAAGGAGCAACCCCAGGGCTTGAAAACAGTTATTTATCCGGAAGGAAGGCAAATACCCTATACCATTTCCAAAAAGATTGTACTGGCACGAAGTGTAGTCCGTAGACCAAAATTGTTGGTATTGAAAGACCCGTTGGACCAGTTTGGAGAGGCCGAGGCCGAACAGATCATGGACTTTTTAACAGCCCCTAATAACGGATGGGCCTTGGTGATCGTAAGTGAAAACCCAAAATGGGCAGAGCGCTGCAATCGAATCATTACCATGGAAAAAGGAAAATTAATCAACGAAGAATAGTCGTGTTAAATATATCGCCCAATAAATTGAACCAAAAAGTGGATTTGAGCAGTTACAAGGCTGCCCAAAAGGTTTTTGGAAGAAGGCATAACAAGCATTTCAACCGCTTGTTGGCGATTTTTTCCATAATCGTTTTGATTTCCATGTTCCTGCCGTGGACACAAACCATTTCCGGCAAGGGATATCTCACCACCCTTAAGCCGGATCAACGTCCCCAAACTATCCAATCGCCCATACCTGGACGGATTGAAAAATGGTATGTAAAGGAAGGGGACTTTGCAAAAAAAGGGGACACCATACTTCATATTTCAGAAATCAAGAGTGAGTATTTTGACCCCAATCTGGTTGCACGGACCGGCAAACAAATCCAGGCCAAAACAATGGCTGTAAATTCCTATCAGGAAAAGGTCAAGGCGCTCAATCGTCAAATCGAGGCCCTTAAAACGGAGCGACAATTGAAACTAAAACAGGCCAAAAATAAATTGGTGCAATCCAAGCTAAAAGTGAAGAGCGATAGCATAGATTTAGAAGCGGCCAAGACCAATATTACCATTGCGGAGCGCCAATATGACCGGACAGCCCAGTTGGAAAAAGAAGGCTTGAAAGCCGTTACCGATGTAGAGACAAAAAGGCTGAAACTGCAAGAGACCCAGGCCAAATTGGTATCACAGGAAAATAAGCTGTTGACCAGCAAAAACGAGGTCATTAATACCGAAATGGAAATCAACAGGGTACAAGCCGAATACACGGATAAAATCTCTAAAGCAAGGAGTGATATGCTCACTGCACAGTCCAGCCAATTTGATTCTGAAGCCCAAGTGACCAAGCTCGAAAACCAATACACCAATTACGAAATCCGCAATAGCCTAATGTACATTCGAGCGCCTCAGAGCGGTTTTATCAACAAGGCCTTGCAATCTGGAATTGGGGAGACCTTTAAAGAGGGTGACCGATTGGTTGGGATTATGCCTGCCAAATATGATATGGCGGTGGAGACATTCGTTGAGCCTATTGATCTTCCGTTGATCCATGTTGGCGAAAAAGTGCGAATTCAGTTCGATGGTTGGCCGGCCATTGTATTTAACGGTTGGCCCAATGTCTCTTTTGGAACCTTTGGAGGCAAAGTTGTGGCCATAGAGACCTTTATCAGTGACAATGGAAAATATAGGGTCTTGCTCGCTCCGGATGAGGAAGATGGGGCTTGGCCCAAAGCGCTTCGTGTGGGATCCGGCGCCAATACCATTGCCCTGTTAAACGATGTTCCCATATGGTTTGAACTTTGGAGACAACTCAATGGGTTCCCCCCAAACTATTATCAACCTGAAAACCAAATGGCAGATGTTGGTAAAAAGTAAAACAGTACTTTGTGTTTTTGCCTTCTTTGTTTTTTGTGCTGTGCTCCCCGCCCAGGACAACAACATGGTGCTCCATTTTCAAGAGTATCTTGGATATGTAAAAAAGTACCACCCCATTGCCAGGCAGGCCCAACTGAATATTGCAATGGGGGAAGCCAATTTGATGAAGGCCAGGGGAGGTTTTGACCCCAAAATTGAAGTGGATTATGATCGGAAGCAATTCAAGGGGACTGAATATTGGGATCGTCTAAACACCACCTTCAAAATTCCCACTTGGTTTGGGTTGGAACTCAAAGGAAATTATGCACAGAACCAAGGTGATTTTATCAATCCAGAGGAGACCGTACCTACGGATGGGCTTTATAGTGCCGGGGTTTCCATGTCTTTGGGTCAAGGTTTTTGGATCAATGAACGGATGGCCACCTTACGAAAGGCAAAGTATTTTAGGGAGCAGTCCAAGGCGGATCAGGACTTATTGGTAAACGGAGTGTTGTACAAGGCATCTTTGGCCTATTTTGATTGGCTGAGAGCCTATTTGGACTATAAAGTATATGAGGATTTTGTGCAGAATGCGCAAGTTCGTCTGGAAGGGATAAAACAAAGAGCGAATGCCGGGGATATTGCAGTAATAGATACCGTCGAGGCCAAGATTAATTTTCAGAATCGAATTTTGGGAAGGGAACAGGCCAAGGTAAGACTGATGAAATCCTCGTTGAATCTCTCCAATTTCTTATGGATCGATGAGGTGCCCGTAGAATTACAGCCTGAAGTTGTTCCCGATATTGAGGTTGGATCAAAAATAGATGTAACCCTACAGATTGAAGGGCAGGGATTGGACAGTCTTATCCTGGAAAATCATCCAAAAATGCAATCGCTTGGTTATAAAATTGATGGCCTGAAAGTGGACAAGCGTTTGAAGGCCAATAAATTGCTTCCCAAGCTGGATGTGGAGTACAATTTTCTAACAGAAACGCCGGAATTGATCAATTCCTTTGTAACTGATGAGTTTAAAGGAGGGGTAACCTTTAGACTTCCCTTATTTTTACGAAAAGAACGGGGAGATTTAAAATTGGCGAAGTTCAAACTCAAGGACATGCAGTTTGAAAGGGATAATGCCCAAGTGGAGATATTCAACAAAATTACCGCCTTGTACCGCGAGCTGGATTCCTATGCCGTTCAAAACCAGCTCATCATGGATATTGTGACCAATTATGGAAGCCTTCTCAATGCCGAGGAAAGGAAGTTTTCGTTAGGCGAAAGCTCCGTGTTCCTAATCAATTCCAGGGAAAGCAAACTTATTGATGCCAGACTGAAACAAAATGAGGTCCAGAATAAGTTTTATTATACAAAGGCTAAACTTTTTAAGAGTTTGGCCATTAATCCAATAAACCTTTAACCCAAACAAATGGCACAAACAAAAGGAATATTAAACCCCACTGCCGTCCAAACGAATACAAAGCGGGTGCTAAAGGATGCCTTTTTTATTGTTATAGGAATTTTTGCAGCTGCTTTTGGTTTGGAAAGTTTCCTGTTGCCCAACACCTTTATCGATGGAGGTGTTACGGGGATTTCACTTTTAATTTCTGAAGTGACCAAAACGCCGCTATGGATATTCATTGTATTGATCAACCTGCCTTTTATTTTCATGGCATACAAGGTTGTCGGAAAGCAGTTTGCCATAAAAACGGCCATAGCCATTTTGGGCTTGGCATTTACCTTGTTGATCATCGAATTTCCCGAAGTTACCCAAGACAAGTTATTGGTGGCAGTTTTTGGTGGATTCTTTCTTGGCGCGGGGATAGGATTGTCCATAAGAGGGGGAAGTGTATTGGACGGGACCGAGGTGCTGGCCATTTTTCTGAGCAAAAAGTGGGGCGTCAAAATTGGGGATATCATTATTCTCATCAATGGGCTCATATTTTTGGCTGCGGCTTATTTACTTTCCATAGAATCTGCCCTGTACTCCATGCTTACCTATCTGGCTGCATCCAAAACCTTGGATTTTGTTGTGGAAGGCATTGAGGAATACACTGGGGTTACCATCATCTCTAAAAAAAGCGAGGAGATCAGAAGGATGATCGTTGAAAAAATGGGAAGAGGATTGACCATTTATGAAGCCAAAGGGGGCTATGGCAATCTTGGGGAGCAAAATGAATACGACGTAATCTATACTGTAATCACGCGCTTGGAAATTCGGAAACTCCATATCGAAATTGACAAAATAGACAGTTCGGCCTTTGTGGTTATGAGCAGTATCAATGATACCAAGGGAGGGATGGTCAAGAAGAGATACCTGAATTCGTAATGGACACTACGTTTCTTCTGATTTTTATGACGCTGTATGTCCCCTTGTAAGTTTTAGGGGCAAGTTCCAACCAATGACAAATATCAGATTTATTGCCGCTTAGGTAAGCTAGCTTTGTAAAAAATGGAAATGGCAACAGTATTGAACGAAATTCAGGAGGAAAGATTACCGTTGGTGATGAACGGAATTGGGAAAGGAATCAGTTACCAAGAGTACCGTGAAATGGTGCATCAATTGGCACAACAGAGGCAAACAACAGGTCCCGAGCAATTGGAGTCATTGATCAACTATACGGAACTCAATGATCGTCGTATGAACCGTTGGGACAAGACCTTGAAGATTCCTGCCGATCTCCAAGAACGAATCGCCCAAATTGGAACCAAGGTCACTTTTTTGGTCTTGACTGAAAGTTGGTGTGGGGATGCCGCTCCAAGCTTGCCGGTTATCAACAAAATTGTGGAACTAAACCCCAATTTTGAACTCAAGATTGTACTAAGGGATGAGAATCTGGATCTTATGGACCTATTCTTGACCAACGAATCCCGATCAATTCCGAAGGTCATTATGATGGAAAGGGAAAACCAACAGTTAATTGGGGAGTGGGGTCCAAGACCAAGTATTGCCACCCAAATGGTGGAGGATTACAAGAAAGAACACGGAAAATTGACCACGGAGTTCAAGCAGGACCTTCAGATGTGGTACAACAAGGACAAAGGGCAAAACACCCTTCGTGATATTATAGAGTTACTTCCCTTGGAATAGATAGGTAATGGTACCTATTTGCGAATTTTTGGTGTCTGGGCTAAACCTTGCTTTTAGGGCATATGTAATGGCATTTTCAATTAAGCAGTAGTTGTTCGTACCCGAACTTTTATCGTTGAAATCAGCTTCGGTCACGTAACCGTTGCTGTCCACTTTGATATTGATGACCACTTTTCCCCCTTCAATACAGGTGTAAATGGGCGGAGGTAAGGAATAGGCATTACGTTCTACCAAAGAAAAGGAGATGGACGTTCTTCGGTCCTTCAAGAAGTTTGTAAATTCTTCCTTTTGAGCTTCCCGCTCTCCCAACTGTTGCTTTTTCTCTTCCCTTTTGGCAGCCAATTCTTTGAGTTGGTTCGCATAATCGCTATTGGATTCTGAAAATTCCCCTTCCTCACTGTTTAAGGCCCTTTCTTCCATGAGTTCGTCCAAAGTCTTCAAGGGTTCAGGATTGCCAATGGTGGGTTTTGCAGTTTCGTTCAGGGCCATGTGGCTTTTGATGGGGTCGTTGTTCATCAACTCCTCCAAGCGTTCCTCTTCTTCTTTCAGCAGTTCCTCGATATCCTCATCGTCCAGACTCATTTCAATAACATATTCTTCCTCTTTAACCCCGCCCAGATGTATGTTGTAGAGCAACAACACAATTATGGTCATGGAGAAGAACGTTATTAAAAATGATAACTGGCTCCTATTTAGGTTCATGGTGCTATTATAACCTCTTTTTTCCAAAATTATTTTGCGTCAAATGCGGGCTTTGCCCCAGATTTGGTCCTGGAATGCTACCCTATTTTGCCTAGACTTTCTTTAAAAGTCGCTGGCGTTACCGCATTATTTACGTTAAAATCGCCTATTTTGGTTCTTCTAAGGGAGGATAAATGGGCTCCGGACTTCAAGGCTTTACCAAAATCGTGAGCCAAGGAGCGAATATAGGTGCCTTTACTGCAAACCACCCTAAAATGCACTATGGGAAGATTGATTTGGGTGATTTCGAAGGTGTGGATTTCCACTTTTCTTGATTTTATTTCAACCTGCTTGCCTTCCCGGGCGAACTCGTAGAGCCTTTTTCCGTCTTTTTTTAAGGCTGAAAAAACAGGGGGAACCTGTTCTATACTGCCCTTGAACTGCGACCTAGTCTCCTGGATCAGTTCTTCGCTGAGGTGTTCCGTGGGATAGTTTTCGTCAATTTCGGTCTCCAGATCATAGGAAGGGGTAGTTGCCCCAAGCGTAAATGTCCCGGTATATTCTTTGACCTGACCTTGGAGCTCGGGAATTTTTTTGGTGAATTTTCCAGTGCAGATGATGAGCAAGCCTGTGGCCAAGGGATCGAGCGTCCCAGCATGGCCAATTTTGATTTTTTTGAGATCAAATTTCTTGCGAATGGCCCACTTCAATGCATTCACGGCCTGAAAGGAACTCCATTCCAAGGGTTTGTCGATCAGCAAAATTTGACCGTTCAAAAAATCGTCTTTCGTTTTCAATTCCCGCGGGGTTTGGTGCTAAAGGTAAGAATCCATCCGAAATGCTACCCCCAAATGCTCCAGGCAATGGCCACTAGCCCGATAACCAGACAGTATATGGCAAAATAGGTAAGCTTACTCTGTCGGACCAATTTGATCATCCATGTACAAGCAGCGAGACCGGCGATAAAGGCGGCCACAAAACCAGCGCCCATGGCAATGGCTTGGTCCCCGACAAAATCGATATCCCCGCTTAAAAGGTCCTTCGCCATTTTTCCCAAAATCAAGGGAACGACCATTAAAAAGGAAAACCGGGCCGACTTACTCTTGTCAACACCCAAAAGCACTGCCGCTGAAATCGTGGCGCCACTACGCGAAATCCCAGGCAAAATAGCTACGGCCTGGGCCATTCCAATAACAAATGCGCTTCGATACGATACGCCTTTGTCCGTAGTCTTGGCCAAATCTGCCAGATACAAGAGAATTGCGGTGATCAATAGCATAATCCCCACAATGATGATGGCACCATCAAAGAACACTTCTAACAAATCCTCCAGAAAGAACCCTACAAGGGCCGCGGGTATCATCGAAATAATGATTTTTAATGAAAACTGGGTTTCCTCATTCCATTTAAATTGGAAAAGACCGCTCAAAATTTCCCAAACATCTTTTCGGAAAACGACAATGGTACTTAGAGCAGTTGCAAAATGGAGCACCACGGTAAACAACAAGCTTTCTTCGGGAAGCGACTCCGCTCCGAGAATGGCTTTTCCCAATTCCAAATGTCCGCTAGATGATACAGGTAAAAATTCGGTGAGTCCTTGAATAATTCCAAGGATGATCGCGTCAATGAGCTCCAAACTAATTTTTGTTTTTGTTAGGGTTCAACAAAATGGCATAGACCTGTATTCCAAGACCAATGAGCACTAAAGTTGGTGCTAATCGAATTCTTCTAAAACTGTAAATATCCGGATTAAAAACGTTGGGGTCATCGCTACCACCTCCGCTCATCAGAATAAATCCGAGGGCAATGAAGGCCAATCCAATAAATAAGAATATGTAGTTCTTCCTTTGGAAGACAAATAGTCCTTTCGGGTTTGCAACCTGCTTATTTTTCTTACTCATGCTGTAAAGTTAATAATAAAGATCATCTGTTCTCAAATTCAAAAATCTTTGGGTGGCGATATGGGTACTGCCCCACGAAATAACAACCCCCAATCCAAAAACACCGGCGAACAGAAGAACAAGAATTAGAACGTCCTGGAAAATTCCAAGCTCAGGGAAATTGGAGTTAACGTAGTATAGGACCACGCCCAGCGCAATTAGGGCGATGGTGGCACCTATCATTCCCAAGCGTATGTTTTGCCAAATAAAGGGCCTGCGAATAAATTTTTTGGTAGCACCCACCATTTGCATGGTCTTGATAATAAATCGCTTGGAGTAAATGGAAAGGCGTATGGAACTGTTGATCAACAAAACCGCAATTGCAGCAAACACCACACTGGCCACCAAAATCCATAATCCGATTTTTCGGGCATTGTCATTGAGCAAGGAGATCAACGGTTGATCGTAACTTACTTCTTCCACATAGGTTTTGGCCGTAATGTCGGCGGCAATTTCTTCAATTTGCTTGGGCGAAACAAAATTGGCCTTAAGGTTTACATCTATGGCGTTTTTTAATGGATTGTACCCCAAAAACTCCACGAAATTCTCCCCGATATCCTCACTGTATTGCTCAGCGGCGTCCTCTTTGGATACATAATTGGCAGTTTTGGTATAATCGGCCAAAGCCAAACTTTTTTGGAGCTGTTCAATTTCCACCGGCTTGGCGTTGTCCTTCAAAAAAACAGAAATGGTGATCTGTTCCTTAAAATGGTCGGCCAACTTTTTGGTGTTCAAGACCAAAAGGCCCAAAACCCCTACCAAGAAAAGCACAAGTGCAATGCTCAAAACCACCGAAAAGTAAGATGAAATTAGCCTCCTACGCTGATATCGTTCAATATATTGGCTCATACGGGAAAATCAGTACGTAAAAATAGAAAAGTAAATCGTAATTAGGGGATTAAAGCTATTTTTGCAATTCGAAAATGACGGAAAGACCATGAATTACGATTTCAGGGAGATAGAAGCCAAATGGCAAAAGTACTGGGCCAAAAACCAAACGTTTAAAGCCACCAACAATTCCGAGAAACCCAAGTTTTATGTTTTGGACATGTTTCCATACCCGTCTGGGGCTGGATTGCATGTTGGACATCCATTGGGCTATATTGCCAGTGATATTTACGCACGGTACAAAAGGCACAAAGGGTTTAACGTGCTACATCCTATGGGCTACGATTCCTTTGGTCTACCTGCTGAACAATATGCCATCCAGACCGGGCAGCATCCGGCCATAACCACCGAAGCTAACATTAAGAGGTACCGGGAGCAATTGGACCAGCTTGGTTTTTCTTTTGACTGGAGCCGGGAAGTACGTACTTCCAATCCAAAATATTATAAGTGGACACAGTGGGTCTTTATCCAGCTCTTCAATTCTTGGTACAACAAAAAATCGGATAAGGCCGAGGATATTTCTACCTTGACTTCCAATTTTGAAAAAGCGGGAAACAGCGAAGTGGAAGCTGTCTGCGATGAGGATACCCCAACATTTAGTGCAGCGGAATGGGCAAGTTTTTCCGATCGCACCAAACAAGAAATTCTTTTAAAATATAGATTGACCTATTTGGCGGATACCGAAGTAAACTGGTGCCCTGCCTTAGGGACGGTTTTGGCCAATGATGAAATTGTAAATGGGGTTTCGGAACGTGGAGGCCATCCGGTGATTCGGAAAAAAATGACCCAATGGAGCATGCGGATAACAGCCTATGCGCAGCGTTTGTTGGATGGTTTGGATACTATTGATTGGCCACAGCCGCTCAAGGATTCCCAGACCAATTGGATTGGGCGTTCGGAAGGTGCGCATGTTGAGTTCAATATCCAGGATTCAGCATTCAAAATCCCTGTGTTTACTACCCGCCCTGATACTATTTTTGGTACTAGTTTTATGACCCTGGCCCCGGAGCATGAGTTGGTGGAAAAAATCACCACTCCAGAGCAAAAGGAAGCCGTGGAAGCCTATGTGGAGGCCACCGCCAAACGTTCCGAGCGGGACAGAATGGCCGATGTAAAAACCATTTCCGGAGTGTTCACCGGAGCTTACGCTGAACACCCTTTTACCAAAGCCCCCATTCCTATTTGGATAGGGGATTACGTCTTGGCTTCCTATGGGACAGGGGCTGTTATGGCGGTACCTTGCGGAGATCAAAGGGACTATGACTTTGCCATGCATTATAATATTCCTATCCCCAACATTTTTGAGGGAGTCGATATTTCGGAAGAGGCGTTTGCCGACAAGGCCAATACCATAATTGCCAACTCCGACTTTTTAAATGGCCTGAATTTTAAAGAGGCCACCCGTAAGGTAATCGATGAGTTGGAAAAGATTGGACAAGGCCAGGGAAAAATAAACTACCGCCTTCGAGATGCTGTGTTTAGCCGCCAACGGTATTGGGGAGAGCCATTTCCTGTATACTATGTGGATGGGATGCCCCAGATGATTGCAGATGAACATTTGCCTTTGGAACTTCCCGAAGTGGAAAAATACCTTCCCACCGAAACGGGAGATCCGCCCTTGGGCAATGCTACGGATTGGGCATGGGATACAAAGCAAAGTGCAGTGGTCAATAATCAATTGATCAATAATGATACGATTTTCCCGCTAGAGCTGAATACCATGCCAGGTTGGGCCGGGAGCTCGCAGTATTTCAATCGCTATATGGATCCTGGGAATACCGAAGCCATTTATTCGGAAGAAGCCATTGGCTATTGGCAAGACGTGGACCTCTATATAGGGGGGAGCGAACATGCGACTGGACACTTATTGTATTCCCGTTTTTGGCAGCAGTTCTTGTTTGATAAAGGGATTGCTCCTAAAAAGGAATATGCCAAAAAGCTCATCAACCAAGGAATGATTACTGGGACAAGTGCTTTTGTTTATAAAGACATGGATTCCAATAAGGTTTATTCAAAAGGTTTAAAGGAAGGGAAAAATGTAATTCCAATCCATGCGGATGTTTCCTTGGTCAATGCGTCTGACGAACTGGATGTCGAAGCCTTCAAAAAATGGCAATCGGATTATAAGGATGCAGAGTTTGTGCTAGAAGAAGGGAAGTACATTGTGGGCCGGGAGATTGAAAAAATGTCCAAGTCCAAGTATAATGTTGTCAACCCGGATAATATTTGTGAAGAGTACGGTGCTGATTCCTTGCGCCTGTACGAAATGTTCCTAGGGCCATTGGAACAGTCCAAACCTTGGAACACTGCTGGGATAACAGGGGTTCATTCCTTCTTGAAAAAGCTTTGGAAGCTGTATGCGTCCATGGAAGATGGTGTGGAACCGACTGCGGAAAACCTCAAAACCCTACATAAGACCATCAAAAAAGTGGAGGAGGATATTGAAAACTTTTCATTCAATACTTCAGTGTCCACATTCATGATCTGTGTGAACGAGCTAACGGCGCAAAAATGCAAAAGCAAGGCTATATTGGAACCATTGGCTATCTTGGTGTCGCCCTATGCCCCGCACATTGCCGAGGAGCTATGGGAGAAACTGGGCCATGGTGAATCCATCTCCACGGTAACGTTTCCAATTTTTGAAGGGAAATATTTGGTGGAAAACAGCAAGGAATATCCAATTTCCTTTAATGGTAAAATGAGGTTTAAACTGGAGCTGCCTTTGGACATGGGCAAGGATGAAATTGAAGCTGCTGTAATGGCCCATGAGAAAACCCAGGCACAACTCAATGGTCGCGAGCCCAAAAAAGTGATCGTGGTGCCCGGTAAAATTGTGAATATAGTGGGATAGCCTTTTGGGGCGGCCCATTTTCAAATAACCAACTATGAATACCATTGAAATAGTTGGGTTGGTTGCCGCCACCCTAACCACAAGTTCCTTTGTGCCGCAAGTATACAAAACCTGGAAATCCAAGTCCACAAAAGATATTTCCTTCACCATGTATTCCGCATTCTTTGTGGGAACCATGCTTTGGTTGTACTACGGCATCCACCACGAAAGTCTGGCGATTATTCTGGCCAATGCGATTACAGGTGTCTTGGTATTGTGGATGTTGGCACTGAAAATTAGGCACAAGTAGGGCAAGTTGGGCTCTATATGCATCAACTGGATATGTACATTTTGTCAGGAAACGGCCCTTGTGGGATATTGGCCGGGTTTTTGCTTTGGAGTTGGTATCTTTATGATAGATAAAAACTAAAAACTATGATGACATACTATATATTAATCGGTGGAATTGCTTTAGTCAGTTGGATTGTAAGCAGCCGATTAAAAAGCAAGTTTAAGCAGTACTCCAAGGTACATCTTCGAAATGGGATGAGTGGGGCTGAAATTGCCCAAAAAATGTTGGATGACCACGGTATTCGTGATGTAAAGGTTATTTCCACAGCCGGAATGCTAACTGATCACTATAACCCAAAAAATAAGACCGTCAACTTAAGTGAAGCGGTTTACAGTCAAAGGAATGCAGCGGCCGCTGCTGTTGCGGCCCATGAAGTGGGACATGCAGTACAGCATGCACAGGCGTATGAATGGTTGACCATGCGATCCAAATTGGTCCCAGTGGTCAGTGTGACCTCAGGAATGTCCACATGGATTGTTTTTGGTGGAATTGCCCTAATGGCAGCCACTGGAGCAGCTGAGGGAATCGGATTCTATATAGCCGTAGCTGGTTTGGTAATGATGGGAATGGCCACCATTTTTAGCTTTATCACTTTGCCTGTGGAATATGATGCCAGTAACCGTGCGCTAGCTTGGTTAAAACAAAAGAACATGGTAAGCCAGCAGGAGTATGCTGGGGCCGAAGATGCCTTAAAGTGGGCGGCAAGAACTTATTTGGTAGCGGCCTTGGGTGCCTTGGCATCCTTGGTATATTGGGCCTTCCAAGTATTTGGAGGAAGGGATTAAGCATTTCCCAATAAACGAAATAAAAAACGGAGCCAATTGGCTCCGTTTCTTTTCTTGGCGGATTATCTAGTTGTTAGTTAGTTGATCCAGTTTCCTACATGGTCATCAATAAGCTGAAGGCCAACTCCCTCGGTTCCGGTTACAGAAATCATATCCAGAATGTCACGAATGGTGTTTTCTTCCTCTACCTGCTCCAATACAAACCAATCCAAAAAGCGCTCGGTGGTTAAATCGCCCAGTTCGCGAGCCTTCATTACAATTTGGTGTATGGATTTGGTCACTGCGATCTCATGGTCCAATGTATGCTCAAAAACATCCACAATCGAAGAATAATCGTGGTTGATATTGGTTACTTCCGGAGAAAGGGGACTTCCTCCCACGTCAATTAAAAAGTTGAATATTTTCATCATGTGTTCCCGTTCTTCCTCCGATTGTTTGAAGAAAAACTTGGCACTCGTAAAAAAGCCATTTTGTTCGCACCATGAGGCCATTGCCAGATAGGTGGCAGAGGCATTTGCCTCCATTTTTATCTGACCGTTGAGCATATCCATGGATTCCACTTTAATGCTCATCGCTTGTCTTGCTATATCTTTCATTGGATTGTATTACTAGTTGAATTACCGGGTTTACCGGCAACATAAAAGTACGAATATTAACCCTGGATTCCGGGTAAGTTCCTTATTTATAAGGAGTTTTAGATTGAATAAAAATAAGGGAGGGCTTAAACGTGAAGGGCCGTCGCATTAACCGAGATGCCCAAACGCACAAACCCCTGCTCCACAAGGGATTTCAAATCCAACACTTCCAAAGTATTTAAAATGAACAGGTGTTCCTTGTTGCAAAGCTGCAAAAGTTCAAAACCATGTTTGTTGAGGTCGCTATCAAAGTGATGTTCGATAGGGATGGAAAGCACCTTGTGCCTTAGGGCCAAGAGTTGGCAGAAAGACATACGCACGGTTTTCTGCACAAAGTCTATATAAAAGCACCTTTCCTTTTCAGATTGGTATAAGGTATAATATGTGGATTGGTATACGACCTTCATGAAGGGCCAAAAATAATGTTTATTTAGATTGAATACAAATACTGAGCTTCCATTCATCTGGTTGCCTACCAACTTCTTCCATAGGCAAGAACAATATGGGCATGCGATTTTGAGCTTGGTGTTTCTGGTGAATTGTACCGTATTCCAAATCTGTAGTCGTGTACCCCAAACCGATGGTTAAAATCAAATCCTAAGCGCAATAATGAGTTTTTGGGGACGCCTAAGACTGGAGAATTATCCCCAAAAAGATTGCCTTCTATCAATCCGTTATAAAAGACCTGCCTGTAGGCAAATCGCAAAGCAAAATAGATTTCCTTTTTGCCACTTCCCAATCTATTGTATGCGATACTATTTTCCATGGGGTTTCGTCTTCCAAAGTGAAAAATAGCCTCCGCATCTGTATAGATGTCCCTAGAGCCAAGGGCAAATTTGGGTCGAACGGCAAAACGTACACCAAACGGATTTGGCGCCAGTTTCCATTCCTTGGTATAGGTGAGATATAAGTTGGCATGAAAACTATCTTCCAACTCATCGGTCCAAATTGGGGAATCCGATATGGCAATGGCCTTATGGTACCACCGCTGTAAACCTCCGGCACCAGAACTTGGCCCTGCTATGCCCAGCAAGGATTCCACTTCCAAAAGCTGCTTGTCCTGACTTGTAGACCATGTTAGCCAAATGCCTGAAAGTCCGGCATATGGCCTATCAAAAACATTGGTGTTTGTAGATTGGGTTTGGGATGGCGTATACACTTCCTGCCCAATTTTATAACCAAGCTGCTCCTTTGCCCCGAATACGCCCCTCTCCAGTTTTCTTTGATACGCAACAAACAGCCCTGAAGAATAATAGCGATCTGTCAAAGCAAAAAAATCATTGTCATGTCGCAACTGCAACTGATGACTGTAGAGTTTGGCATCATTACTTTGTTGTGATTGGACTAGATAGGGCAGTAGCCCCAACAAAAGGAGGGTAAGGGAGAACTTCATTAATGTGTTAAATGGAAATCTGTCTGTCGATTTGTTGATTCAGGGAAATAAACGTTTCTGTTCGGGATACACCATCAATTTGTTGGATCCTTTTATTAAGGACATGCATAAGATGTTCGTTGTCCTTGCACAATACTTTAATGAGAATGGACCAATTTCCTGTGGTATAGTGGCATTCCAGAACTTCGGGAATTTTCTCAAGCTCTTTAACCGCTTGGGGGTTGGACATGGCCTTGTCCAAAAAGATTCCAATATAGGCCATGGTGGTATAACCCAAAACCTTTGGATTGATCACAAACTTGGAGCCAGACAGAAGTCCCGACCCCTCCAGTTTTCGGAGTCGCTGATGAATGGCCGCTCCAGAAATACCAATGCTTCGTGCAATTTCCAGAATTGGTTTTCGTGCATCGCTCATCAAAAATCTTAGGATTTTTTTGTCGATACCGTCAATCTTAACCGAATTGTTCGAGTTTTTCATCTATAGCTTCTTATTTGAAACTAAAGATACCCAAAAACCATAAAACCTTTAATTTCCGATGGAATCGGGATTATAGCCCAAATATGGGACTTGGAATTCATTAAAATGGATACCATAGGACTTTAACTCCTCCAAGATTGGGCCATACACTTCCTTGGCAATGGGGATTTGAACCCCGGGGGTAACAATTTTGTTGTTCAGGATTTGCAGGGCTGCCATGGCTACAGGCAAACCTACAGTTTTGGCCATGGCCGTATAGGTTTGGTTTTCGCCCAGTACTACCATATTGGCATCCAGCTGCTTTTTCTTTCCATCCAGTTCGTAACCAAATTTGTGGTACATCACGATCATGTCCTTCTCTTCTGGGTTTAGGGTCCAACTGTCCTCCAAAATGTACTGGAGCATTTTAGCGGGTGTTGCATTTTTGAGGGGAATTATCTTGCTGTTGTCAAACAGGTTGAGTTCCAAAAGTTTTCCCCATCGAATATCGTCTTGGTCAATTTTTAGATAATGACGCAGTTTTAGTTCTACCGAATCTGTTGGGGAATAAGGCAGGAAGAGGTTCACGAATTCGCGGTATGACATGCCTTCTGAATTTTCAACGATATAAGTGTCGTCGGTCATTCCCAACATTACAAAAATGTGCCAAGCCTTGGAAAAGCCCACCCGTCTCATGGTACCTCTATATAGGGTCAAGGCATCTTTAAGCCCGTAGGCTTCGCGATATTTTAAGGAATCCCGGTTGGGATATACCTCGAAGGAGCCATAGCCCTCAATATCGACGAGCTCCGTACGTCTAAATATTTTTTGGTAGGGAATGTATTTGTAGGTTCCTTCCTGGATAAACTTAGCTGCCCCACCTTGGGCGGCTACCACCACGTTCCGTGGGTTCCAGGTAAATTTGTAATTCCACAGATTGGTGTCGTTTTGGGGGGCCACCAAACCACCGGTGAAGGATTCGAACAACAACATTTTTCCGCCCTTATCCCGTATCCTGTCAATGACTTCCATGGCGCTCATATGATCAATACCCGGGTCTAGACCGATTTCGTTCATGAAAACCAGGCCATTTTTTTTGGCTTCGGCGTCCAGGGCCTCAATTTCCTTACTCACATAAGAAGCCGTGACCAAATGCTTTTTGTATTGGATACAATCCGTCGCAATTTTAATATGCATTCTCGCTGGGAGCATCGAAATCACTAGATCGCAAGCCTCCACGATTATTTTTCTGGCTTTATCGTTAAACACATCGAGTTGCACCACCTCACAATTGGGGTGTTCGGCAATGTTTGCGGGAATATTATCGGGCTTTAAATCCCCGATAATCAGTTTAAGATGCTCGTCGTTTGATTTTTTAAGGATATAATCCAACAAATATGAGGTTGATTTGCCTGCTCCAACGACCAGAATAGTACGGACCATACGTTTTGGTTACTTTTGATTAAAACGGCTACTAAGGTATCAAATTGTTATATTTCTAAAAAAATCAATAATCAAAGTTATGAACAAAACATTTATGTTGACTGGGGTTATCATGGGGCTATTGGCAATCGTATTAGGGGCATTTGGTGCACATGGACTGGAAAAGGTGGTGTCGCCAGATGCGGTAGATAGCTTTGAAACAGGTGTTCGCTATCAAATGTACCATGCTTTGCTTCTTTTGATTTTGGGAATCTGGAATGGACTTGAGCCGAAACAAAACAAAATCATTTATGGTTTCATACTTCTTGGAACCATTTTATTTTCTTTTTCCATTTACTTTTTGGCCATTGATAATTTGATGACATTTGACTTTAAACGAATTGCTTTTTCAACCCCAATTGGAGGAACTCTTCTTATTTTGGCCTGGGGACTTTTGGGATATAACATTTTGACCAAAAAATAGGACAATTAATCACAAAATTGGTTTGGCAGGAATTAGATTTTTCTAGCTTTGTACCAATTTAAAAACATCAAAATGGACACCTATACCCCAGCTACGAAAACGATTTCGTTAAAGCAGTATGGAATTCAGCACAACAATGTGCGCTATCAATTGTCTCCCAGTGAGTTACATAATGTAACCCTTGAAAAAGAAATGGGAAAAGAAGCCTCTTCCGGGGCTTTGGCGATCAATACCGGAGAGTTTACTGGACGGTCTCCGATGGACCGTTTTATTGTCAAGGACGACATCACCCAAGAGAAAATCTGGTGGGGGAATATCAACATCCCCTTTGAACCCGAAAAATTTGACAAATTGTACGACAAGGTCATCGCGTATTTGGATGACAAAGAACTGTTTGTAAGAGATTGTTATGCCTGCGCCGAGGATGATTACAAGCTTAACATTCGGGTGATCAATGAATACCCTTGGTCCAACATGTTTGCCTACAATATGTTTTTGAGGCCAACGGTGGAGGAACTGGAGTCATTTGATCCCGAGTGGACGGTGGTCAATGCACCTGGTTTTATGGCCGATGCAGAAATTGACGGAACACGCCAGCATAATTTTGCCATCCTGAATTTTTCCAGAAAGATTGCATTGATCGGGGGAACTGGGTATACCGGTGAAATTAAAAAGGGAATTTTCTCTGCCCTGAATTTTATCCTTCCGGTATTCAAAAATACACTACCCATGCATTGCTCGGCCAATGTGGGCAATGACGGGGATACCGCTGTGTTCTTTGGCCTTTCAGGAACGGGAAAGACCACCCTTTCAACAGACCCAAACCGTAAGCTAATCGGGGATGATGAGCATGGTTGGACAGCGGACAATGCTGTATTTAACTTCGAAGGAGGTTGTTACGCCAAGGTAATTGACCTATCCCAAGAAAAGGAACCGGAGATTTACGGGGCCATAAAGCATGGAGCTATCTTGGAAAATGTGATTTTGGATGACCAAGACGTTGTGGATTTTGCCGACACCTCCATTACCCAAAACACGAGGGTAAGCTACCCCATATATCATATCGAGAACATACAACAGCCATCAATAGGAAAGAATGTGAAAAACATCTTTTTTCTAACGGCCGATGCCTTTGGGGTTTTACCTCCAATTTCCAAATTGACCCCTGCCCAAGCGGCCTACCATTTTATCTCTGGTTATACCGCAAAAGTAGCTGGAACTGAAGCAGGAGTGGTTGAGCCACAACCTTCATTTTCTGCTTGTTTTGGAGCTCCCTTTATGCCCTTGCATCCTGCAGTATATGCAGAAATGTTAAGCAAAAAGATGCAGGAGTCTGGAGTGGATGTCTGGTTGATTAACACAGGATGGACGGGGGGACCCTATGGAGTGGGTAAACGAATGGAACTAAAATACACCCGTGCCATGATCAGTGCCGCGTTAAGCGGAGAATTAGGTCTATATAGCTACGATAAGTACCATATCCATTCCGTATTTGGGG
Organism: Flagellimonas myxillae; assembly: GCF_023502235.1. Taxonomy (GTDB): domain Bacteria; phylum Bacteroidota; class Bacteroidia; order Flavobacteriales; family Flavobacteriaceae; genus Flagellimonas; species Flagellimonas myxillae. The sequence continues at coordinate 228,082 of NZ_JAMFLY010000003.1, forward strand.
TAGCCCAGCCGAGGGAATGTCCAGGTGTACCTACCAGTGTATTGAGCCCAAGGGCAACTTGGAACAATGACGATGCTTATTATAAGACTGCGTTTAAATTGACCAATGCCTTTAGGGAAAACTTTAAAAAGTTCGAGTCCTACGCCAGCGAGGAAATCAGGCGTGGAGGACCACAGCGATATGCCTTTTAAAAAAAAAGCCCCGATTTTATCGGGGCTTTTTTTATTGGTTTAAGGATAAGCTTCCTTTATTTGTTTACGCTGGTAATATACTTTTGAAGCGCCATGGTCATCGAGGGTGTCTCTGGGGTCGGGGCTTGAATGTCGATTCGTAGACCCGCATCTGTGGCGGCTTTAACCGTACTGTTTCCAAATACAGCTATTCGCGTATTGTTTTGTTCAAAATCCGGGAAGTTTTTCAGTAGGGATTCAATACCCGAAGGGCTAAAGAATACCAAAACATCATAGTAAACATCCCTTAAATCGGAAAGATCACTGATAACGGTCTTATAGAAAATACCTCTTTTCCAATCAACGCCAAGTTCGTCCAATGCTTGGGGAACAATAGCCTTTAATGTATCGGATGAGGGAAGAAGGAACTTCTCGTCTTTGTATTTTTTAATAAGGGGAACCAATTCGTTGAAGGTACGCTTGCCGACATAAATTTTTCGTTTGCGGTACACCACATACTTCTGTAGGTAGTAGGCCACAGCTTCCGACTGGCAAAAGTACTTCATGGTGTCTGGCACCTTAAAGCGCATTTCCTCGGCGATTCTAAAAAAGTGATCCACAGAGTTCCTACTTGTCAATATAATAGCAGTAAAATTGTTAAGGTCAATTTTCTGCTGCCTTACTGTTTTTGCCTGAACTCCCTCAACATGGATAAAGGGTCTAAAGTCTACCTTTACTTTTTCTTTTTCGATGAGTCGTGAATAGGGGGAATTTTCGATTTTGGGTTCTGGTTGGGAAACCAAAATTGTCTTTACTTTCATAAGCTTTCAATCTTTTAGATAGCTTCCAACTATTACTAGGGGCGCAATTTCGAGTGTGCAAAGGTACAAAATAAAATAGAAAAAGTGGGAAATTATGACTTTTTGATGGTTCTTCATCAACCTGAAGAATCCAATGATATTAATGGAAACAATTAAGACCAAAGCCGCATATATCACGATCTGGGAGTCTTTTGCGATATATACGAGTACCATGTTGGCAACAAACATGACCAGACTGCTATGGTTTAAATAGGACGTTTTGTTGAACAATAGATCCGAGACCAAACCTTGGGTGTTAAACACAAATCCTTTGCCCAATTGAAGCATCATTTTTACAAGTTCGAACAACAATAACCAACCCGTGATCAGAAAGAAGTAATACAGATAATCCTCGCTGCTGACCGGGAAAAATGTTTTTTGGACCAAAAAAAGGAACAGGGACAAATTAATCAACTGAAACACGGTCAATAGAATATGGAACCAGTTCAAAAGCCTTCCTTTTTTATTGTAGAGTACCACATACTTATTGTTGAAGGGAAGTATCATGAAATTGAGAAACCTGCTCTGGAAGAGATACTTGCCCAGGGTAAGGATCAAGAGGCTAAAAAATAGCACCAAGGTCATCCAATCCAGCGATTCAACGGTTTTATAAATCGGTTCCATCGTCAAGTTTTATGGGAATTCCATTAAGTCCGGGAATAAGCTCCTTGTTGCCCAAACCAACTCTAAAATAACCAGGTTCTTCCAATTTTCTGGGTTTAGGGAGTTGAAATTGGAAGTAGGCTGTATCTTTTGACTTTAAGATTTTATGCATGGCGTTTAAGGGTGCCACTTTAATAGGTACGCGTTCTATCACTTTCTTATAATCATCTGTATAGGCTACAGCATAGTTCAAGCTATCCAATGGGATATCAAAGGGATATGGATTGTGGACCTTTAAATTCCAATTATTTGTTTCTTCGAGCGATCTTTCAGCAAAGCAGCGTAGTTTTCGGTACGAATTAAAATCGTCCATGAAAACACCAAAAAATGTAGTTCCTTTTGGACTTAAATAGGAGATATCCCCACTCTTACGGTATTGGGAAAACATCACAACCTTTTTTCCCCTAGCAATTTCTTCGGAGGCATCAATGGAATACTGGTTTTTTCGGTAAAAGCAGTTGTTCAACGAAAAGGACGGCTTCCCCGAATAGAATTCGTACATCGGTGCGCGTCTATAAGAATTTTCAAAAATAACCATGGCATCCCCAGCCTTGGAATCCACATCCTCAACCCAAGACTTGTTGCCGTGTGTTTCGTATACTATTGGTAATAGTGGTTGATGAACCAGCCAAAGCCTACCATATAATAAAATGACCAAACTTGCCAATCCCATTCTATACATCCATTTTCGGCTTTGGGCATTTTCAAGCAAATGATTGAAGGCAATAATTAGCATAGGGATGGAAATCACAATGATCCATTGCGTTTGCACCCTCCTGTTAAAACTGGATATGAAAAAGAAGAGAATCACACCATAGGTTAAATACTTGACTGCCTTGGAAAACTTATCCGTTTCCTTGTTTTTGATCAAGGCCAAATACACCCAATAGAACAGCAGGCCAAAAACGATGATAAGATTTAGAAAGAAGCCCAGCGTAAATTTCTCGAAGGAATAGGCCTGGTTTGGCCTTTCAAAAAGATGGTATTTTATGGAGACAAAATCGTGTTCGAAAAGCCATAAGAAGTGGGGTATGTAACACAATAATGCCACAACCACGGCCAGCCAAGCATATCTGTTGAACACCAATTTTATGTTGGACAAAAGCACAAACAAGATGACCAACACCGCATGGTACTTACTGTACATCAAGGCAGCCATGGAAATACCAAGAGCCAAGGAGAGAACTATTGTGGGCTGCTTTATAAATCGCTTGTACAACAATAGGAATAGGGCAGTAAAAAAGAGCAATGGAGTGTCTGGTAACGTAAGGAAACCGTATACGTTCACCAATACCATAGAAAATATGAGCAAGAAAAAATGAACCACATAATCCTTCTTTTTAGGATGATCCACTGTTTCCCACAGCAATAGGTACGTTCCCGTGGAAAGAATACAGCTCATAAACCGGACCCCGAGTTCCCCATCAAAAAAGAAACTACTTAATCTAATAAGAAAGGCCACCATGGGAGGGTGATCAAAGTATCCCCAATCCAGATTTTGGGCATAATACCAATAGTAGGCCTCATCGTAGATGAGTTCAGTAAAAGCCGCCTGAATAAGATTAAGAAGAAAAAGAATGGCCAGAAGCAGGTAAAACAACCTGGGAAACTTTTGGGTCATCAATTGGATTTTAGATGGCCCAAAGGTACAAATAATGGCACTTACCCTAATAAAATGGTACCGAAACCACATGGCCACGCTAATTAGAAAAGCTTATTTTTGCACTCTAATTACGCGCAAATGGTAGATGGCATTGTGATCATACCCACCTTCAATGAGATTGAGAACATTGAGGCTATCATCAAAACGGTATTTGATCTTAAAAAAAATTTCCATGTTCTGGTCGTTGACGATAATTCTCCCGACGGGACAGCGCAAAATGTCCAGGCACTTCAAGAACAATTCCCAGAACGCCTATTCCTAGAAGTCAGAAAAGAAAAATCAGGTTTGGGAACCGCCTATATCCATGGGTTTAAATGGGCCCTAAAAAGGGATTACGAGTACATTTTTGAGATGGATGCGGATTTCTCCCATCGCCCGGCAGACCTTTCCCGACTGCACCGCGCCTGTTTGAACGGTGCCGATGTGGCCGTGGGCTCCCGTTATAAAAAAGGGGTGAACGTGGTCAATTGGCCCTTGTTCCGGATATTACTCAGTTATGGGGCCTCGTTTTATGTAAAGATCATTACTGGAATGAAGGTGCACGACCCCACGGCGGGCTTTGTTTGTTACCATCGCCGGGTTTTGGAAAGTATCGATTTGGACAAGGTGAGGTTTATCGGATATGCCTTTCAGATTGAGATGAAGTACCGGGCATACCTTAAAAAGTTTAAAATAGAAGAAGTTTCCATCATATTTACAGATCGGATAAATGGTAAATCCAAGATGAATTCCTCCATTGTTCGGGAGGCCATCTTTGGGGTGATAGCCATGAAGTTCAGAAGTGTATTTTTCAAAAAGAGTTTTTAGGATGTCCAAAATCTTACTAAAGAATGCCAAGATTGTCAATGAAAACAGAGTTTTCGAATCCGATCTACTGCTGCAGGACGGGTTCATCTCCCGAATAGATGGCGATATTTCTGATGAGCATGCCCAGGTTATCGATTTGGCCGGAGATCTATTACTTCCGGGAATTATAGATGACCAGGTCCATTTTCGGGAACCGGGATTGACCCATAAGGGAACCATCGCTACCGAAAGTAGGGCTGCCATTGCCGGTGGTATTACCACTTTTATGGAGCAGCCAAATACCAATCCTCAGACCACTACCTTGGAAAAGTTGGAGGAAAAGTTTGCCATTGCAGCAAGAGATTCCTATGCCAATTATTCATTTCTTTTTGGGGGAACCAATGACAACCTTGAAGAGCTCAAGCGATTGGATAAAAATGCATGCTCTGGGGTAAAACTGTTTCTGGGGTCTTCCACGGGAAACATGTTGGTGGACAATGAGGAAGTCTTGGAAAAGATTTTCAAGAATACCGAGATGGTGATTTCTGCGCATTGCGAGGACGAAGGGACCATCAGGGCCAATATGGCCGAATACCAAGCTAAATTCGGGGACGATATTCCTATAAAATATCATCCGCTTATTCGAAGTAGCGAGGCTTGTTACCTTTCTTCATCAAAGGCGATAGCCTTGGCCAAAAGTACGGGGGCACGATTGCACGTGTTTCATGTTTCCACCGGAATCGAGACCGATTTGTTTACGAATTCCATCTCTCTGGAGGAAAAGAAAATAACCTCTGAGGTCTGTATTCACCATCTGTGGTTTTCGGATGAGGATTATACCGAAAAAGGTACCTTGATCAAATGGAACCCTGCGGTAAAGACCAGTACGGACAGGGAAAAACTCTGGGAGGCGCTTCTGGACGACCGAATTGATGTAGTAGCAACGGACCATGCCCCACACACCTTAGCGGAAAAAACCAACCCATATACCAAAGCACCTTCTGGTGGACCCTTGGTGCAGCATGCACTTTTGGCTATGCTTCAGAAACAAAGCGAGGGTAAAATAACTTTGGAAAAGGCGGTAGAAAAAATGTGCCACAACCCTGCCAAACTTTTTGACTTGGACCGAAGGGGCTTTATTAAGGAGGGATACTACGCTGATCTGGTGCAGGTAAACCGCAATTCCCAAAATGAGGTTAAAAAAGACAATATTCTGTACAAATGTGGATGGTCTCCCTTTGAAGGTGTTACCTTTGGCTCAAAGGTCGTTCGAACTTTTGTTAATGGGCATCTGGCTTTTGACCAAGGCAATTTTAGCAACGAACGCAAGGCAATGCGATTAACCTTCAGTAGGTGAAAATGAAGAAAGTTGTTTTTTTCTGTATTGGACTTTGGATGGTTTCCTGCGCGGAAAAGGTAATTGAACCGCCAGAAAAATTGATTTCAAAAGACAAGATGGTTGAAATCTATCACGATTTGGCCCTCCTAAAGGCGGCTGAACGGAATATTGAGCCCATTTTGAAACATAAAGGGATTACCATAATGGAGTATCTCTATGACAAGCATGGGATAGATAGTGTGCAATTGACCCAGAGCGACTTATATTATGCTTCGGTTCCTTTGGAGTATCAGGCCATTTATGAAGAGGTAAACGCCATTTTGGAACGTAGGACCAAAGCCATGGAAAATGCTACCAAACAAAAGAACGATAGCGTTAGAAAGACTAGAAAACTAATGCGCGATTCCACCAGAGGGCCTAGACCTACCAATAAATCAACCAAGACCAAAGGCAAAATAGAGGCCGGAAAGAAAACCGAAAAGAAGGTCAAAGAGAATCAGACTTGAATTTTTCACAGCAAAAGTCCAGGGTATCGTCCAAGCTTTCAAAAGTAAAGGACAGTGCATTCTTAATCTTGGAGTTGTCGTAAATTTCCCTTTGGTATAATCCCTTGGTCATATTTTTGGTAAGCCTACGTCTTTTTCTCCTGAGCTTGCTACGCAACCAATCCCAGCGCCAAAAAAACTCCAACACCCAAAATGGCACTTGTTTTTTGGGAGCGTCCACCCCAAAACGGGCAGCGATTTTTCCAAAAATATCCCCATAACCAAGATTTGCACCCACCAAAATAAACCGTTCCCCAGCAATGTCAGAATCCATTAACTGGGTCATGGAATTGACCACATCATTTACGGAGACAAACCCGGTTCCACCTGGAACAAAGCGTTTTTTGCCTTTATTGGCATAAGTGAAAAAAGAGCCACTTCCTGACCTCCAAAATCCCGGGCCCAAGATCACTCCTGGATTTACGACAACTACCTGGAGACCTTCTTGGCTTCCGCGCCAAACTTCCAGTTCCGCATCGTGTTTGGTTAGGCCGTATACCGAAACTTGGGCGTCGTTCCATTCATTTTCTTCGTTGGCCATTTTTCCGCCCACACTTGGGCCAATGGCGGCAATTGAACTTACATAGCACATCTTTTTCACACCGTTTGCAACACACAGGTTGACCAAATTTGCCGTGGCATCCGTGTTGGTCTGGATCAATTGATCAAGATGCCTGGGGTCAAACGAAATCAATGCGGCACAATGATAGACTTGGTCAACATCCTCAAATGCAGCTTCCATAGAACTTACGTCCGTTATGTCAGCTTTGAACCAAGTGATTTTATCAAAAAGTGAAGCAGGAGTATCGGAATAATAGCCGAAAACTTTGGTGACCTTGTCCAGAGACTTTTTTGTTCGATAGATGGCTTTTACAGGTTTTCCACTTTTCGCCAAATGATACAGCAAATGGGAACCAATCAATCCAGTACCTCCGGTAACCAAAATCATTCGGTAAAAATACCTATTTGCTTTGGATTTATTGAAGGAAGTAAGATCTTCATTTTATATTTGCAGCTACGCAAAAGCAATGGTAATGGAAAAGAATTTTGTGCAAGAGCTACAGTGGAGGGGAATGGTCCACGACATAATGCCGGGAGCGGAGGAACATTTGATGGAAAGGATGCAGGCCGCCTATGTTGGAATAGACCCAACTGCGGATTCTTTACATATTGGACATTTGGTGAGCGTAATGATGTTACGTCATTTCCAGTTGGCCGGGCATAAACCCTTTGCATTGGTTGGAGGGGCAACCGGAATGATCGGCGATCCCTCTGGTAAATCTGCAGAGCGCAACCTATTGGATGAGACCACGCTTAGGCACAATCAGGAAGCGATCAAATCCCAATTGAGCAGATTTCTGGATTTTGAAAGTGATGCTCCCAATGCCGCGGTCCTTGTAAACAACTACGATTGGATGAAGAATTTCTCCTTCCTTGATTTTATCCGGGATGTTGGGAAACACATTACCGTAAACTATATGATGGCCAAGGATTCTGTTAAAAAAAGGCTGTCTTCGGATGCGAAGGAGGGAATGTCGTTTACAGAGTTTACCTATCAGTTGGTTCAAGGCTATGATTTTTTATACCTCTACCAAAATCACAACTGTACCCTGCAAATGGGAGGTAGTGATCAGTGGGGAAACATTACCACAGGAACTGAACTGATCAGAAGAATTGGAGGCGGAAAGGGCTTTGCATTGACCTGTCCTTTGATAACCAAGGCCGATGGAACCAAGTTTGGAAAGACCGAAGGCGGTAACGTTTGGTTGGATGCTGAACGCACTTCACCTTATAAATTTTACCAGTATTGGTTGAACACCTCGGATGAAGATGCCGAAAAATACATTAAGATTTTCACCTTTTTGTCCCAACAGGAAATCGAATCCCTGGTGGAAGCCCATAAACAAGAGCCTCATTTGAGGGCATTACAAAAGAAGTTGGCCGAAGAGATTACCACCATGGTGCACTCCAAGGAAGATTTGGAAAATGCGATCAAGGCCAGTAACATTCTATTTGGAAAATCCACTTCCGAAGACCTGAAGGCCTTGGACGAGAAAACCTTTTTGGATGTTTTTGATGGAGTACCACAGGCCACAGTTTCCAAAAGTGAATTGGATCAAGGCTTGGATATGATTGGGGCTTTGGCTGCCAAAACGGGATTTTTGGGATCCAACGGGGAGGCGCGAAGGGAGTTGAAGCAGAATTCCATTTCGGTCAACAAACAAAAAGTAAAGGAGGATTATTTGATTTCCGGTTCCGATTTGATCAATGACAAATTTGTGCTGCTCCAGCGAGGAAGGAAGAACTATTTTGTCTTGGTTGTGGAATAACCTGCGCAACGTTCCGTAATTCCTACATCTTACAATTGAATCAATCTCTGGTATAATGAAGTATTTTGTTTTATCGATTTTCGCCTTGTTTTTACTAGGCTGCACTTCCGATGATGATATTAATCCGGGCAATGCCCAGTGGATTTTGGACAATGTGGTTTGTTTTTGCTTTTTTGGGGATGACTTCGACTTCAGCACACATACCCTAACCTTTAATAGTGATACAGGGATGGTAACCATAGAGAATGAGGGAGATTCACAGTTTATCGCCCCGGCAGGGACCTACCCATTTACGGACAATGGTTCCGTAATTGGTATTGAGGGTCGCGAATACACCTACGAAGAGGAAGGGAATACCTTGGTGCTTACCTATGTGGACGAACCGATGATCGCCGATGACGAGGTCACCTATTACTATACCAAAAACTAGAGGGCCATTAGGTTGCATCCCCTTATATCGGAATGATCAAAACGTCCCAATACCTCAAATGATCCATTGTGAAAAGTCTTGCCCAAATCTTGGGTGGCAATAAAGGAACATGAATTTATATTGGCTAGGTCGATAACATTGATTCCACCGGTTTTTTCATGGGATTGGATGGTCAAGGGGTCTTCCGTATCACGGGCTAGGATTTTCATCCACGGAGGTGTTTTAAAAAGGCCATTACCCTCGGAATAGGCCTGGGACAGCAATTCGGTCATGCCATATTCCGAATGAATGGACGGGACTCCAAAAGCTTCCTTTAAGGTATTGTGCAGTTCAGCACGAATAAGTTCCTTTCTCCTACCCTTCATTCCTCCCGTTTCCATGACTGTGGTATGCTTTAGTGGTATCGGAAACTGTTCGGCCAAGTCCAATAAGGCAAAGGAAACCCCAATTAGCAAAGTTCTTGTTCCCGAACTTTCAAGGGTTATCAACTTATCCTTTAGCAATGATAAGTCGTACAAATAAAATCCACTGCTGGGGTGTTTGGACCGGGACACTAAATCGTTGACCATATAAACCAGGGATGAACCCTCCCTTTCCAAATAGGAAGGTAACAAGGCCAAAATGCAGTAGGACTCCACATCGCCATAGAAGGATTGGAAAGCTTTGGCAAAGCTTTGTTGGTACAAACCTAAATCGGTTATATAATGTTTACTGGTGGCGGCAGCTGTTGTACCACTGCTTTCAAAAATGGCAACGGGGGATTTGCTTCCTGTTAGCACTCTATGCGATTTGAAAAACTGGATGGGTAAAAAAGGAATTTCAGCATGGGACGAAACATTGTCCGGTGTTTTGCCCAAATGCTCGCAATAGGTTCTGTAGACGGGGTTATTTAGATATTGATGCCCAAAAATTTTCAGGGCCAAAGCCTCAAATTCCTCCTTGGAGGTGATGGAAAATATGCGCTGGGATAAAGAGTGGTCCATTGGGCCATAAAAGTACCCAAAAAAAATGCCCTTCTAAAGAAGGGCGGTATAAGTTGCGGCTATTTAATGACCAGTTTTCGGGTCATGGTTTTTTTGTCTTCCGTTACTTGGAGCACATACACTCCAGGCACCAATCTGGAAACGTTTAGGGTGTTGGTTGAAATTCTATCGGTTAACACCACATCGCCAAAAACATCATATATTTTGATTTGTTTGACGCCGTTCGTTGAGGTAGTTACATATACTTCATCCCCGTAAACCGGGTTGGGATACATTTTAAATCCCTGTAGCTCTTGAACCTGCTCAGTGTTTACACTGACCAATTCCTGACCGTATGTAAAGAGGGGTAAAGCCATAATAAGAACAAAGTAGATTTTCTTCATACATGCTGATTTGGGGTATAAGCATTATAAAAGTAGATAAACAGGGGGCAAATGGCTATAAAATGTTGTGAAACAGGGAAATGTGTAGGTAAAGAGGCAGATTTTGATGTCTGCTCGACGAAATGCAGGGTAAAATAGCCGGAATTACTTGATAATCAGCTTTCGGGTTGCCACTTTATTGTGCTCGAAAACCCTAAGAATATAGACACCTTTGTCCAAATCCCCTAAGTTGAGTTCCCTGCCCAAAATTGTGGTTTGCAATACCTGGGTGCCCAATACATCGAATATGAGAATTTTCTTGGGAGCGTTCTGGGCGGTTTCAATATAAACCTTGCCTTGGGTAACAGGATTGGGATACAATTTAAACCCGTCGATGTCTGAACCTGCTTGGGAATTCTGTGCGAATCCAAGGGTACAAACAAAAAAGAAAAAGACGAGGTAAAATTGCTTCATAAAGTATTGGTTACAAAGGCTATGCCACAAATATAAATAAATTGCCCTCCGGTTGGGAAAGGAGTACGGAAAAAACCCACACTTTTCGATGAAGTGCAAAAAATAAACCCCCGGAATGCGGGGGTTTATCCTAAATAGGGTATGTTTTTTAGTTTATGCCCCTGGCCCATCCTGCCCCCCAAGTGGCAATATCGGTACCTGTTCCATTACCTACACCGGAAATCACATCAGATCCGTCAAACGAAGCTCCAGTGTCATTTTTTAAGGTTGTTGTAACGTTGTTAAAGGTCACATCGATGATATTGGATTCATCATCTACAACACCTACACCTGTATCGGCATCGTCCAAATCAAAACCTTCGGCGAAATTGTTGATCACAACATTTGTGAAAACAAATCGAGTTCCAGCTCTAAGTCGGATAGCTTCATCATCGTCATCGGCTCCGTCACCTACAATAGTTACATTGGTTACGGTAGGAGCGGAAAAATAACCTGCCTCATTACTAAAGTCGGTGTTGAATCCATCACACTCAAAGGCCTTGTCGTGGGAAACTCCATGCTGTACATAAACATCGGTAAGTGATCCGATGTACCCTTCTGTCCAATCGATGGAATCGTCCTCGGCGTTTACAACAACCAAGTGGCTAGCATCAACGGTTCCTCCAAAGAACTCGAAACCATCGTCCGACCCTTCGTAAACCTGGACAAAGTCAATAGTGGTTCCAGAACCAACTCCGTATACGGAAACCCCGTTCAACTCGGCATTTCCATCAATAGCGCCACCTGCAAACTCAACTCTTACATACTCCAAGTTTCCTGAATTGTCGGTAGGAATGTTTCCACCAAAAGCCAAGGCTCCTACTTCCGAAGTGGCGATTTCATCAGAACCATCGGCTGTGGAGTTAATAGGAGCTCTTCCGCAGATTACCAAACCTCCCCAATCCCCAGAAGAAGGGGTAGTGGCATTGGAAGTAAAGATAATAGGCTCATCTGCAGAACCAACGGCATTGATTCTTGCTCCTTGCTGAATGGCAATGTAGGCGTTTACACCAATAGGTTCTGCCTTTATGGTCAAACCGGCAGGGATGGTCAAGGTAGTACCATCGGCCATTAAAACAGGCCCTGTAACAATGTACTCAATCTCTAAGTCCAAAGTAAGGTCCTCAGTATAAAGACCGTTTAGGTTTACGGTTGTCTCTGTAGGTGTTTCGCCACCTCCACCATTGGTGTTGTTGGTAGTGGTAACGCTATTGTCATTAATGACAATATCCGAGGTGTCGTCGCTTTCACAAGCAGTGAATAATGCAGCGGCTATACCTAAAAATAAAAATTTGCTTCTCATCGTTTCTTAGTTTAAAAAAATTAAAATTTATATTTAAGGGTTAGCCCAACGTTAACCCCAAGGTTATACTCTCTGATTACGATATCACCTAAATCAGTTCCTTCCCGTACCAAGGTGATATCTGAATCCAAAATGTTTTTTGCGGACAGGTTAGCTTCGAAATGTTCCCCGAAAGAATTTTTCAATACCAGGTTTAATGTGGGAACGGCTTTCTCCACGATATTTCCAAGGCTTCCTGATCCTAAGGAAAAAATGCGATCGGAGAAATAGGAGAAGGCGATGGTTGCCTTTGGTTTGTAGTCCCCAAATACCGGACTGTAGTTTAAGTCTGTGTTGATAATGAAGGGGGACGCACCTTCCAATTCATCCGAATCGCGATCAAAAGCTGTTCCGAAGGTATTTTGGGATCCTCCGGGAATGTCCTGAAGATCCTGTTCCGTATGCGTATAGGCAGCGTTCAATCCTACCGATACAATTGCATTATCATCGGCATCGGTATAAAGGTTTTTCCTAACCTCCAATTCAGCGCCATAGATATCTGCCTTTTCCCCGGTTCTAAAATAACGTTGGGTACCTGTGGCATCGGCAGCCACAACCCGGTTTATCGGATCTTTGATTGTCTTGGCAAACGCAGCAACCGAGATAATTTCACCTCGCTCCAAGAACCACTCATATTTAATATCGTAGTTGAATATATCGGAATAGGTAGGGCCATTGCCGTCAAGACCACCCAAAAGGTCGGGGTTACCACCAATCCGTTGTGTCACGGATTCGTAAACAAAAGGCGCTACCTCCTTAAATTCTGGAAAAGAAGCGGTTTTACTAAATCCAAACCTAAGATTGGAATTGTCGTTGAGCGCGTAGCGAACGTTTAAGCTGGGTAAAAAGATGTTTTCATAAACGCTCCTGGAACCTGGATCATCGGCCCTAATGTTTATTACTTCGTAGCCCACCTTTTGGTTGTAAGATTCTACACGAATACCGGGAACAATTCCCAATTTTTCACCCAAACCAATTTCTGCAGCGGCATAGACCGCATGGATGTCCAAGTTTCCCTTATAGGTGTTTTCCGGAAGTCCAGGTCTGTTGCGGTTTCCAATTTCGTTGTTGATGGGATTCAATACCAACAAGTCCCATAACCCCGCTCCGTTGGGGACATTAATGTTGGACACATCAAAAATGGTATTGAAGTTGTTCACATCGGTGACCGGGGTGTTGTCCCGATCTTGGATTTCGTAACCATAACGAATACTGTTGAACCTTCTTTCCTTTTTTCTTCCGTTGTAGCCAAAATTGAATTTGACCTTTTCGGAAGCTTGATATCCGAGATTCACAAAACTGTTAAGTTCGTCATCCTCTATGCTCTGGAAAAACCGCTGGTTGTCGAACGGAATGTTGGTATAGAAAACAGGATTTGTGGAGGCATCGTTGTCCAAGGCCAATTGATAATTTTCCAAGGTGATACGCTTTCTGTCCGGTTCGTCCGAAAACACTTTGTTGAAACCGGCTCCCCAATCCAAGGACAACTTATCGTTAAAAACATGTTGCCCGGTCAATTGGTTCACAAAAATCATATCTTGATTGAACTGGACGTTCATTACGTAGAACCCTTCATCCGTAGTGATGATGGCATCCCTATTAGTCCCTAGACCGTTTACACCATAATAACCAACTGCGTCTGTAGCGTTGTTTATAAACAGGGAACTGTATTTTAGTTTGTGCTCGTTATTGATCTTATAGATGATATTCCCAAGTGCCGTTGTGGTGGTTTTGTATGCAAATTCCCGAACATTAGGGAAGTCGACTTTTAGAACGTTTGTAAAATCCCGCGCTGGTCCTTCCAAAAGCTGAAATCCGTTGTTGAAGCTGGCTGCACCAAAAAAGCTTAGTCTAGAATTGTCATTGTTGAAATCAAATGAATAACCGCCTTCAATCGCACCAGAGATATTAATGGTGTTCCAAGCTTCTTGTGGATCTACCCCGTGGGAAAGAACCACAGCAAAGGGATCATTGTCGTATCGGTTGTAAAAGCCAAAATTGCTCGGGCCTTCACTTCTGACAAAACCCTCGCCAGTGGCATTGCTGTTAAATCCACTTCCCAATGAGATTTCAACGTAACCATCACCTGTATATTCCTTGGAATCTATATTGACATTACCCGCGGAAAAATCCCCATAAAAGGTTGGATTGTAGGCTTTGCTTACTGATACGTTCTCGATAATGCTGGAAGAAAACAAATCAAGGTCTATGTTTTTCTTGCTTACATCGTTGGAAGGCAACGACAGTCCGTTCATGGTTGTGTTTTGGTAGCGATCCCCCAATCCCCTTACATAAACATTGCTGGAACCCTGTTGTTTGGAGATTCCGGATATTTGAGCAACCGCAGCGGCTGCATCATCAATACCTTTTAGTGTTAAGGCCTCCGCGCTAATGGCTTCTTGCATTACCAAAGCTCTTTTTTGCTGAAGCAATAGGGCTATTTCAGAATCTTTACGGGCAGAGGTGGTCACCACCACTTCGTCCAATCCTACACTACTTGCACCCAAAGCGGCATTTATCTCCGTAATTTTTCCTACCTCAACAACTACATTGGGAACTTCTAGGGTTTCATACCCCAAAAAACTAATAACAAGGGTATAGGTCCCGGGATCAACATTGGCAATTTCAAAAAGGCCATCGAAATCTGAGGTTGTACCCTTGGTGGTTCCCTTGATCAGGAGGTTGGCGAAAGCCAAGGGCTCATTGTTGAATTCTTTGTCGGTTAGTTTACCAACGATGCTTCCGGTGTCTTCTTGAGCACTCATCTGAAGCACTATAAATAGGGTGAAAATCAGTAATCTATATTTCATTTGGTTCTAAATATCGATGGCGCAAAGAAAGACCCGTGCTGTAAAGTCGATGTTATGCACGGGTTAAGTGTTTATTTGAAAACTGTTACAATAATGTTATCACATTAAATGAATGTTAAGCGCTCCAAGGGTTGTGGAATTATCTTTATTTTTGGGTTATCAACTTGTAAACTACGGCACTATGAAGACAAAGGACATAAGGATTTTGCTTGTAGATGATGAACCGGATATTCTTGAGATTGTAAGCTATAATCTGTCTTCTGAAGGGTATACTGTTTTTACGGCAAAAAATGGGGTTGAAGGTGTTGCCAAAGCCAAGAAAAAGAAACCCCATTTGATCATTTTGGATGTAATGATGCCCGAAATGGACGGAATTGAAGCTTGTGAGATATTGCGAAATACCCCGGAACTGGAGGATAGCATCATAACTTTTTTGACGGCAAGGGGGGAGGACTATTCCCAAGTAGCCGGGTTTGATGCCGGTGCCGATGACTATATTACAAAACCCATTAAGCCGAAGGTGTTGGTTAGTAAAGTAAAAGCCTTGCTTAGAAGGTTGAAAGAAGAAAAGAAGGAAACCGAGGATATTGTTAAGGTCGGAAACATCATCATCAATCGCGAAGAGTATAAGATCATTAATAATGGGGAAGAGATTGTACTCCCAAGAAAGGAATTTGAGCTTTTGTCCCTGCTCACCTCCAAGCCCAGCAAGGTATTCAAACGTGAGGTTATTTTGGACAAAGTTTGGGGCAATGAAGTGGTTGTTGGAGGAAGAACCATTGATGTACACATAAGAAAACTACGTGGAAAAATTGGGGACGATCATTTTAAAACCGTTAAGGGCGTAGGCTATAAGTTTGTCCTATAATGGCTGTACGATTTAAAAAGTCCTTTACTTTTGCCATACAATCCTCCTTACTCATAACCCCGGTTCTCACCGCTGTTTTTGTTGGTGCTCTTCTTTTCTCCGACCAGTTTAACTGGTTGTCTACAATACTATTTGCCCTCCTTTGCTTTATTGTCTGCTTTTCCATAGTGCAGATTCGGGTGGAACGATTTATCTACAGAAGAATCAAAAAGATCTATGATGATGTATCCCTCCTGGAGTCCACATCCTTTTCTTCGAAGTTGGTAACCAACGACATGAAGACCCTGACCCAGGAGATTGAAAAATTCGCCAAGGACAAAAAAATTGAAATAGATACCCTTAAAATCAGGGAGGAGTATCGTAGGGACTTTTTGGGAAACGTTTCCCACGAGCTTAAGACCCCATTGTTTACCGTTCAAGGATATATACTTACCCTCTTGGATGGGGCTATGAACGACAAGAAGATTCGCGAAAAGTACTTGAACCGTGCCAATAAGGGAGTGGAGCGGCTAATCTATATTGTGAAGGATCTAGATCTTATAACTAAGCTTGAGGTAGGAGATTTAAAGCTGGAACTCCAGGATTTTGATATTATCGAACTTATCCAAAACGTGTTTGACCTTTTGGAGATGAAGGCTGCCCAAAAAGAGATTGTCCTTACATTCGATATGGAATACGATCAGCCCATTTACGTTAATGCCGATAAAGAGAAGATTCAACAGGTAATCAGCAACCTGTTGGTGAACTCCATTAAATATGGCCATTCCAACGGAACCACTGAAGTCAGTGTGGAAAACTTGATAAAAAATAAGGTCATTGTGAGGGTCACGGACAATGGTGAGGGGATTCCCAAACAACATATTCCAAGATTATTTGAGCGCTTTTATCGAGTAGACCAAAGCGGGAGTAGAAGCGAAGGAGGTTCTGGATTAGGTCTCTCTATTGTAAAGCACATCATCGAGGCCCATGACGAAAAAATCTATGTAGAGAGTGAAGTGGGAATAGGCTCCGAGTTTTCCTTTACCTTGGAAAAAACTTCAAGCAGGAACGAAAAATCCTAAAAGCACAAAATGGATTAAGTCCAAATTGCTTTGGGATTTCCTTAGTTTTGCAAAACATTAAATTTTGCTCAAAACTAGCAAGTGGGAAGTAAGAATAAGCTAAAACGGTTTAAGGAAAATGAGTCGTTTTCCAATGTGATCCAGCCAACTCGGGACGAAATCTTGACGGGGTTTGGTCTAAAGGGAAAATGGGCTTCCTTTTTCCAAAATGATAACCCTATCGTTTTGGAATTGGGATGTGGGAAAGGTGAGTATACGCTTGGCTTGGCTAGTAGAAATCCAAAGCGGAACTATATCGGTATAGATATTAAAGGTGCGCGCTTTTGGAGAGGGGCCAAAACCGCATTGCAGGAGGACATGCCAAACGTAGCTTTTTTACGCACCCAAATTGAGCTAGTGGACCAACTTTTCGAAGCTCAGGAAGTAGCCGAAATTTGGATTACATTTCCAGACCCGCAAATCAAATACAAGCGAACCAAACACCGCATGACCAACCCGGAATTTTTGAAGAAATACAAGAAGATTCTCCGTCCTGGGGGCACACTAAACTTAAAAACGGATAGTGAGTTTATGCATGGATATACCTTGGGTCTTTTACAGGGATTGGGACATGAAATTGTGTACTCCAACCACGATGTGTACAAAAATGCTGGAAGCCCGGATGAGGTTTTGAAAATTCAGACTTTCTACGAAAATCAGTATCTTGAAAAAGGAAAGCCAATAACCTACATCCAATTTAGGATCAACTAACCAATGACGCATATACTTATCCTTTTCTTTGCCACTTTTTCGGCGGCATTCATGGCCACGGTCCCTCCTGGTCTGCTTAACATGAACGCGGCCAAGACCAGTGTTGAAAAAGGAAAACTCAACGGGGTCATTTTTAGCCTTGGGGTCTCTTCCATGATTATGGTGCAGGCTTATATTGCGGTATTGATCTCTAAATTTCTGTACCGAAATCCGGAGGTTATCGATATGTTGTTGAAGATCGCAATATTGGTTTTTGCCTTTTTTGCGATTTATTTTTTTATTGTGGCCAAAAGAAAAAAGGAACAGCAACTCACCGATGTCAATCTGAGCAAAAAAAACAGTTTTTTTAAGGGAACTTTGCTTGCGGCCCTTAACCTTCTCACCATTCCGTATTACAGTGGCCTTAATGCCATGTGGAATGAGGCAGGGTGGATTAAATTTGAGGCCGCAGATATTATAACCTTTGTTTTTGCTGCGGGAGCTGGCACTTTTGCCGTGCTCTATTTGTATACCTTTTATTTTAACAAGTTGGAGCGAAAAACCAACCGATTTTCCAGGAATTCCAATTATATTTTAAGCGCTTTGATGCTGGTTTTGTTGGTGATTACCTTATTCCGGATTTTTTACAAGTAATATGAAGGAAGACAACTTTTTTGAGAAAGTATACCAAGTTGCCCGGCAAATACCCTACGGAAGGGTAACCTCCTATGGGGCAATAGCCAAATATCTGGGAACTGCAAGAAGTGCCAGAATGGTGGGATGGGCCATGAACGGTTCAGGCGCGAAGGACGTTCCGGCGCATCGGGTGGTAAATCGGGTGGGTATGCTCACCGGAAAACAACATTTTGATGGCACCAATTTAATGCAACAGCTTCTGGAAAACGAAGGGGTCAAGGTCGAGGACAATCAAATTGTTGAATTTCAAAAACATTTTTGGGACCCAGCCAAGGAACTGTCTTAGGTTGCCGGTCAATTTTGATTTCCTTTATTGTCGAGGTTTGGATATTGGCCAAAATTCCAACACCCAACATCAAACCCCATCACCCAATTCTATCCTGCTATTTCCATTTTCAATCCCCAAACTTCTTATTCTAAGGGGCATGGCGTATCTTTGTAATTTAGAATCAGTTTAAGCGACTGCAATCAAAATAAGATAAATGAAGCTGAAGAAAGCAGACATATTAAAAGCTTTGGAACTTATTTCGGCACCTAGCGAAGGACAGAATTTGGTGGAAAGTGGTGCGGTGACCAATGTCCAGGTATTTGGTGATGAGGTAGAAGTGGACGTGACCATCAAGAATCCGAGCCTTCAGGCCAGAAAGAAAACCGAAGTTGAAATACTAAAGATCATCCATAAGGAAGTTTATCAAAAGGCCAAGATCAAGATCAATCTTTCGGTTGATGCCCCTGCAAAACCTGCGATAAACCAAATTAAGGGAAACCCAATTCCTGGAATCCAGAATATTATTGCCGTAGCCTCTGGAAAAGGTGGAGTTGGTAAATCCACGGTAACGGCGAACTTAGCGGTGACCTTGGCTAAAATGGGCTTTAAAGTAGGGCTTTTGGATACCGATATCTACGGGCCATCCATGCCCATTATGTTCGATGTGGCCTTGGAGAAACCCCTTTCCGTGAACATAGACGGGAAAAACAAGATGAAACCCATTGAGAATTATGGGGTAAAACTCTTGTCCATCGGCTTTTTTACCCAACCCAACCAAGCTGTAATCTGGCGAGGACCCATGGCGTCCAAGGCGTTGAATCAGATGATATTTGACGCACATTGGGGAGAATTGGACTTTTTGCTTTTGGACTTGCCCCCAGGAACAGGGGACATACATTTGAGCATTATGCAATCCTTGCCCGTAACAGGGGCCGTGGTGGTGAGCACCCCTCAGGAGATTGCATTGGCCGACGCCAGAAAAGGGGTGGCCATGTTCCAACAGGAAGCCATTAATGTACCTGTACTGGGAATCGTGGAGAACATGGCTTACTTTACACCGGCAGAGCTGCCTAACAACAAATACCATATCTTTGGTAAGGATGGTGCCAAGAATTTGGCAGAAGATTTGGATGTTCCCTTTTTAGGTGAAATTCCATTGGTACAGAGCATCCGTGAAGCCGGGGATGTGGGAAGGCCAGCAGCTATGCAAACGGCCACGCCCATCGAAGAATCGTTTGAGGACTTGACCAAGAACATAGTTCAGGAACTGGTGAAAAGAAATACAGATTTGCCTCCTACCGAGGCCATAAAAATTACGACCATGGCAGGTTGTGCTGCCGTTAAAAAGAAATGAGCATGACATCAGAAGAAATTAGAAGCAATGTTGAAAAGGCCTTGGCCGAGATTAGACCGTTTCTACAAAGTGATGGAGGTGATATTTCATTGATTTCCATAGATAACGATAGTCTGGTGAAGGTGAAACTAGAGGGGAATTGCATTGGTTGCAGTGTGAATCAGATGACACTGAAGAGCGGAGTGGAAATGACCATAAAAAAGTATGCCCCGCAGATTGAGGAAGTTGTCAATGTGGGCTAGCCTGACAGAAATCATATTTCGTTACTTTCCTAAACCCTAAGTTGCACGGATTTACAAACACCTTTACCGCATGATTAAAACCGATATATTGATCATAGGGGCAGGACCTACGGGTCTTTTTACTGTTTTTGAAGCAGGCCTTTTGCAGTTAAAATGTCATTTGATCGACGCCCTTCCGCAACCTGGCGGACAATGTGCGGAGATATATCCCAAAAAACCGATTTACGATATTCCAGGCTTTCCCGAGGTATTGGCCGGGCAATTGGTGGACAATTTAATGGAGCAGATCAAGCCATTCCAACCAGGATTCACCCTGGGAGAAAGAGCCGATACCATTGATAAACTGGAGGATGGAACATTTGTGGTGACCACTAACAAAGGAACCAAACACAACGCTCCTGTGGTTGCCATAGCTGGGGGATTGGGAAGTTTTGAACCCCGAAAGCCGCAACTGGAAAACCTGTCCCGGTTTGAGGATAAGGGCATCGCTTATATCATCAAGGAACCCGAAATATATAGGGAAAAAAAGGTATTGATTGCCGGGGGAGGTGACTCGGCCTTGGATTGGTCCATTTTTTTGGCCGACGTGGCTTCTGAGGTTACCTTGGTTCACAGAAGGAATGAATTTCGTGGAGCCTTGGATTCCGTAGAAAAAGTACAACAGTTAAAAAACCAGGGAAAAATCAATTTGATTACCCCCGCAGAAGTGGTTGCTTTGCAAGGCAAGGAAAAATTGGAAAAGGTAATTGTTAGAAAAACCGATAATCCTGATGAAATTGACTTGGAAGTGGACAATTTTATTCCCCTTTTTGGACTTTCCCCTAAATTGGGCCCGATTTCCGAATGGGGATTGGAGATTGAAAAAAATGCCATAAAGGTTGACAATACCTTGGATTATCAAACCAATATTCCTGGGATTTATGCCATTGGCGATATCAATACCTACCCAGGAAAGTTAAAACTGATATTATGCGGTTTCCATGAGGCTACCCTGATGTGTCAGAGTGCATATCAAAGAATATTTCCAGATAAAAAGTATGTGATGAAATATACCACTGTTGGGGGAGTCACAGGATTTGATGGAAGCAAAAAAGAGGCACCAAAGGCCGTTGTAAAAAGTATCGAATAATATCTTAAGTTGAATGGTGGGCTAGAGAAATAGTGTGAGAGATGACGGTTCAGCGTTTTGAAGATTTGAAGGTGTGGCAAAAGTCCCAAGATTTGGCAATCAAAGTTTACAAGGCATTTTCCAAGATAAAAGATTTGGGTTTCAAGAGTCAGATTACGAAGGCATCGATTTCTATTTCTAACAATATTGCTGAAGGATTTGATAGAAGTAGTAATGCGGATTTCAAAAGATTTCTTTACTTCGCTCTGGGTTCCAATAGTGAGGTGAGATCCATGTTGTATTTGTCAAGAAGACTGGAATATACCGACAAAGACGAATCAAATGAACTTATAAAGGTCACAAATGAGGTTTCAAAGATGCTGTATGCCTTTATCAAGTCGATGAAATGATCCACTACCTCACTAATAACTCGATTACTAATTCACTGATTACATGTCCGACGTAAAGATTAAGATTACCGATAGAGAAGGCGTATTGCATGAAGTAGACGCCCCTACCGATATGAACATGAACCTTATGGAGGTAGTTCGCTCCTACGAACTTGCCCCGGAAGGTACCATAGGAATATGTGGTGGAATGGCCATGTGCGCCTCCTGCCAGTGCTATGTGAAATCGGAACATGAGCTCCCCGAAAAATCAGACGACGAGGAGGCCATGTTGGCTGAAGCTTTTTTTGTTGAAGATAACAGCAGATTGGGATGTCAAATCCATATCACCCCCGACTTGGAAGGCTTGGAAGTAGAGCTTGCCCCAGAGGAAGGATAGCCTTTTTGCTTTGTGGATTTCTGAATGTCTTCCCGCATTTCTGAATACAGTCTTGTTTCTAAAAGCGTAGCGGTCTAGTGTCTAAAATCTTATTTCAAATTCTGGCTTGATAGGTAAAGAGGTTGTAATACCTTCCTTCGGAAGCAATGAGCTCGTCGTGAGTGCCCTGTTCCATAATATGCCCATTTTCGATAACCAATATCTGATCAGCTTTCCGGATGGTGCTAAGTCGGTGGGCAATCACAAAGGTGGTTCTTCCCTTGGTCAGTTCCGCCAAACTTTTTTGGATCAAAGCTTCAGACTCTGTATCCAAACTTGAAGTGGCCTCATCCAGGATCAATATTCTGGGGTCGGCCAGTACGGCCCTGGCAATGGCGATTCTTTGTCGCTGACCTCCTGAAAGTTTTACCCCGCGTTCCCCGATCAGTGTATCCAATCCTTCATCGAAACGGTCCGTGAACTCATCCACATAAGCTGCTTTAATAGCCTGGAATAGTTGTTCTTCCGAAGCATCGGGGCGGGGAAATAAAATGTTCTCCCGAATGGTGCCTTCAAACAAAAAGTCATCTTGGAGCACAACTCCCAAGTGTTGCCTAAAACTTTGTAAATCCACCTTGGACAAATCTTTTCCATCAATGGTAATCGTTCCCGAATCGGGATTTAAGAAACTGGCCGCCAATCCTGCTATGGTGGACTTTCCAGACCCCGAACTGCCCACAAGGGCTATGACCTGTCCAGGCTTCACTTCAAAATTGATATGGTGCAAAACTTCCTTATCCTCTTCATAGGAAAAGGACACGTCAACAAAGTTCATATGTCCAACAATGGAATCCAGTTCTATGGTCCGTTCCCCAATTTCAGACTCCTCGTCCGTGTTCATGAGTTCCTCGGTACGATCCAATCCCGCCAAAGCTTCGGTCAGCTGGCTACCAATATTGCTCATCTGTACAATTGGTGCGATCATCAAGCCAAGAAGTACCGTAAACTCCACAAATTCACCTATCGTTAGGGTATCGTGTATGATCTTATATCCTCCAAAACCCATGACACTAGTGGTGGCAATGCCCAATAAAAAGGTGGAAGAACTGGTCATAAAGGCTGTTGTGGTCAAGCTTTTTTTTACGTTTTGATACAATTTGTCCACCCCTTCTTCGAAGACTGCCTGCTCCTGACGCTCTGCATTAAATCCTTTAATGACCCGAATGCCACCCAAAGTTTCGGTAAGTCTCCCCTTTACCTCCGCATTGAGTTTTCCGCGGTCCCTAAAAATGGGACGTATGATCTTGAATGCCTTTAAAGCGATTACCGCAAAAATGATTAGAGGAATAAATGTAAACAGGGTCATGTGAACATCAATGTCCAGTAAGAGAATCAGGGAAACCACGGCGGTTATAACGCCGCCGACCAATTGTACCAATCCAGTTCCAACCAAGTTTCGTACCCCTTCCACATCAGACATAATTCGGGAGACCAATGCACCCGATTTGGTATTGTCGAAAAACCGGATGGGCAGGGATAGGACTTTTTTTTGCACTTGGGCACGAAGTTCACTGATCAGGTATTGGGCTTGGACGCTCAAGATACGGGTCAATAAAAAGGAAGTGACCGATTGCACAAAAATGGCCAGCATTACCCCGGCCACAAGGTATTTGAGCATGCTAAGGTCTTTGTTCACAATCACATCATCTATTAGGTATTTAGATGCAATAGGTGCCACAAAACTTGCCGCTTTGCTGATGGCAATGAGTATCAATCCTATAAAAACCAAGTTGCGTTTGGGCCAAATAATGGTCTTGAACGCTGTTAGGATACTTACTTTCTTTTCCGACATTTCAAAAATTAAGGAAGATGCAAGTTAATTGAATTTCGAGGAGCATTTTATAGTGTTTAAAAAGAATTAACGAAGATGGACATAACCGCTTAACAAATAGTATATTTAGAGGTCTTCAGATTTGAGATATGCCGTTTAAACAGTTGTCCATCTTTTTTTCTTTCTTATTCTCCTTTGGAATCTCGGCGCAGCAAGATTATTTGGTATTGAATCAAATTGTTACGGACAATGCAGAAATTTTCAGTCCGCAGGAATTGGAAGGCCTTCGAACCAAGCTTACGGAATTTGAGTCACAGACCACAAATCAATTGGTGGTGCTCACAATTGAGCAATTGGGTTCAGAAACCATAGAACAATACGCTTATGGAACCTTCAATAAAAATGGCTTGGGCCAAAAGGACAAGGACAATGGAATTTTGATTCTTTTCGCCAAAAGCGACAGAGAGGTCCGTATTGAGGTGGGCTATGGGCTTGAACCCTATATTACGGATGCCGTAGCTTCCCGGATTATTCGAAATACCATGATTCCCGAATTCAAGGAGGGAAACTATTTTGGCGGAATTGACCGGGCCACCGATCAGATCATTACTTTTTTGACCGAACCGGAAGCACTTGAGGAGTTTAAGCAAGAAATAGAGGAGGAAGGGAGTATGAATGGATGGGTAAAGCTGTTCATGGCATTGTTTCTCTCGATTTTTGTTGCGGCCGGTGGGTTCATGTTCTTTAAGACCTATGCCAGTCTTGTGGAAATGTTCCGAGGAATGCTGATTGGTAAATTGGGACTGCTTCAAGGCATATTTATGGTGGGCTTTGGGATGATCCCTACCTTTTTTTCCTTGGTGTTTGTTGGCATGCCACTTTTTTTTGCCACCATGATTTTCAATTTCGGAATCCATTGGGATGATGCGGAAAATTTGTTTGAGGATTTTTCATGGATCTACTGGGCGATAGGAGGTTTTTTCCTGCTCACTTTTGCGTTGGCGGTTTTAAAGATTTTGATCAAAGGCAAAGAGGATTTTAAGCTTTCCCTATATAAGAACGACAAAACCTATATGAGGAAGACATTTTCCTCGTCAGGCACCCACTCCATGGGTTCCAGTTCCGGGTCTTTTGGTGGTAGTTCCAGCAGTTTTTCCGGAGGTGGCGGAAGTTCCGGGGGCGGTGGGGCCAGTGGAAGTTGGTAAGACGATTGGTAAAACAAATTTTTCAGGTGAAATACATAGATATGAGAATACTAGTATTGGGTTGGGTACTATTGCTGGTTTCCTGCGGACAACAACCCTCAGATGTTGAAAGATGGGAGGCACAGGCCGAAAATGTCATCATAATTCGGGATGATTTTGGGGTTCCACATATTTACGGAAAAACGGACGCTGACGCTGTGTTTGGCTTGTTGTATGCCCAATGTGAGGATGATTTTAACCGAGTGGAACAAAACTATATCTGGGCCACAGGGCGGTTGGCGGAAGTTGAGGGCGAGATAGCATTATACAGTGATCTCCGAGCCAGATTGTTTATGACCAAGGAAGAGGCCATTGAGAATTATGAAAAGAGCCCTGAATGGCTCAAAGTCTTATGCAATGCCTTTGCCGATGGAATCAATTATTATTTACATTCCCACCCGAAGGTAAAACCAAGATTGATCAAGCATTTTGAACCTTGGATGCCCATGTATTTTAGTGAAGGAAGTATAGGTGGGGATATTGAGCGTATCTCCATTCAAAAAATAAAGGCCTTCTACGAAAGTGGGATGGAACTTCCGGAAATGGAGCAACTTCAACTTGAAAAAAAGAAAGAAATGGCTGAACCCCAAGGCTCCAATGGAATTGCCATTTCAGGAGAGTTGACGGAATCTGGAAATGCAATGTTGTTGATCAATCCGCATACGTCCTTCTATTTTCGGGGAGAAGTGCATGTGGTGAGCGAGGAAGGTCTCAATGCCTATGGTGCGGTAACCTGGGGACAGTTTTTTGTCTATCAAGGCTTCAATGAAAAAACAGGATGGATGCATACCTCTACCTACACCGATGTGATGGACGAATTTAAGGAAACCATTGTCGAAAATGATGGAAATCTGTTTTATCAGTATGGAGAGGAACTACGCCCCGTTGAAAAAAAGGAAGTTACCCTAAAGTATAAGGAAGGTAACCGATTGCGGGAAAAAACTTTTCCGATGTACCACACCCACCACGGACCAATTACCCATGCCGTAGATGGTCATTGGACAGCTTCTGCCATGATGTGGGAGCCGGTAAAGGCCATGGAACAGTCCTATATCAGAACCAAGCAGGACGGATATAAAGGTTTTAGGGAAATGATGGATATCCGAACCAATTCTTCCAACAATACCGTTTATGCAGATGCCGAGGGCAATATTGCCTATTTCCATGGAAATTTTATTCCAAAACGGGACACCATTTTCGACTTTACCCTCCCCGTGGATGGGAGCAATCCGAAAACAGATTGGAAAGGACTGCATCCTGTGGATGAGAACATTTTGATTCTTAATCCGAATAATGGATGGGTTCAAAATTGCAATTCTACTCCGTACACCGCTGCTTTGGAAAACAGTCCAAAACGAGGAGATTATCCCAAATACATGTCCCGGGACCAAGAAAATTTTAGGGGCGTTCACGCTATTGATTTGCTGACAGGACGAGATGGGTACACCCTGGACAACTTGATTGAGCTTGCCCATGACTCTTACCTTCCTGCTTTTGAAGCGCTGATTCCAGGATTGATCAAGGCTTATGACTCCAATCCAACCTCAGAATTGAGGGAACCTATCGATGCACTTAGAAGTTGGGATTTTAGGACTTCTAAAGAATCCGTGGCGATGACCCTAGCACATTATTATGGGACCATTAGTTATCAGAAAGCCAAAAGGCCCGAGGGAAAATATCCAATGCTTTGGGTGCAATATTGGGGGAGTGCTTCCCCGGATTCTGAAAAATTACAGCTGTTTAAAGAGACTGTGGAATGGCTTCAAGCCGATTTTGGCACATGGCAAATACCTTGGGGAGAGGTAAATCGCTACCAGCGGCTGAACGGGGATATCCGACAAGCTTTTGATGATACCAAACCCAGTATTCCCATTGGTTTTGCAAGTGGCCGGTGGGGAGCATTAGCGGCCTACGGTGCCCGATATGATAACGATACCAAAAAAATCTATGGAACAAGAGGGAATAGTTTTGTGGCGGTTGTGGAGTTTGGCGAAAAGGTAAAGGCCAAGACCATGTTGGCCGGGGGGCAAAGCGGCGACCCAGATTCCCCTTTCTTTAATGATCAAGCTAGGCGATATGCAGATATGCGATTTAAGGATGCCGCCTATTACAAAGAAGATGTGCTAAAGCGGGCAGTGGGTACCTATAAACCTGGTGAAAAACACTAATTTGGATAAACGACCAAAGAACCAAGAACAAAGAGCCAAGATTTCACGGGGACATTTTCAATTTTGACTTTTCAATTTTCAATTAAAAGCTCCCTTTACCTTTCACCCTTCTAACTGGAATATTGGATAATTCGATTGCTGGATTGTTGGGGTGATCAGGAACCCATGAATCAGCATCCCCATTTTCAATTTTGACTTTTCAATTTTCAATTAAAGGCTCCCTTTACCTTTCATCCTTCTAGCTGGAATCTTGGATAATTCGATTGTTGGATTGTTGGAGTGATCAGGAACCCACGAATTAGCATCCCCATTTTCAATTTTGACTTTTCAATTTTCAATTAAAAGCATCAATAGCATATTAGCCAAAAACCGAACGTAAATTCATTTGAGTTTGAACTTGAAACTTGAGTTTGAACGTAAACTCACTCCGCTTCTTTGATAACAATAAGACTGGCCACGGACCCTGTAGAAAGGTTCCAACGATTGTTGTGAATGACTTGGCCTTTTTCATCGGCAACCACAACTTGGGCGGTATTGGGCCCCGAAGAACCTTGGTTGAGGGCAATAAAGTCCAATCGGTTAAACCCTTGGACCAAATCGACATTGACACCCTTGAAGGTGCCGGAGAGTAGCAAATTAAACTCTACCACTTCCCCATTCAATAAGATTTTAACCCGGTCGCCATCAACATATTCATGGTCCCGGCAAACTATGCCCACAAACTTGGCCTTGGTTTTTATATCCCCTAAATATTGGTCTCCAAAGTGTTTATTGGAACTCTTTTTCTCTTTTTCACCCACTTTGGGGTCAATCTTGAGACCATATCCAGCTTGAACCAATTCACGATCAGGCAGCATTTTAACGCCTGGCTTTTCGTTTTTGGAGGTCAAATTTTCGTCTAAAACGGAAGGGATTCGTAGTGAAGTCCCCTGATTACTCGGAAGAATGTCCAAGTTATTACGCTCCCCAATTTTAAGGGGTTTGGTCGTAGGAATATCACCTTGGGCATTTGCGACAAACAGCCCAAAGACAAAAAGAGAAAAGAAAAAAACCAATTTTTTCATAGCAACTTGGTCGATAACTTTTTTTAAAGTTAACAAATACCCTGCCATCCACCTGATAAAGAGACGTTAAATCGTTAAATGGTTGCTTCTTTCCTTTATCTAAATCTTCCTTAAATAATTCTAATAAATGATTTTAAATCCTAAAATGAAACTAAATTACCGTTAGTCTTGTAATGGCGACCTCCAAGCGCTTTCTTTTTGAAGCTTAAAAATCGTAAATTCATTCACCAACAGGGATTTACGAGAATTTTTTAACCCGATACCATGAAAAAAAGACAATTTCTAAAACGATTGGGTCAAGCTGCAATGGCCACATCCATGGTACCCTTTGCGGCAAGGGGACAGGAACTTTTTCCGGAATTACCACCTTATCCATCCGGTAATGGCGAAGATTTCTGGGAGCGTATTCGTCAAGATTATGCACTAAAACCGGATTATATCAATTTGGAAAACGGCTACTACTGCATCACTCCAAAACCTATAATGGACAGTCTGCAACAATACACCCAAATGGTAAACTATCAGGGATCTTATTACATGCGAACCCGCCAATGGGATGATAAGGAAAAAGTCACTGCAAGATTGGCCAAGTTCGTCGGCTGTGCGCCGGAAACATTGGTAATTACCAGAAATGCAACAGAATCCTTGGATTTGATCATCGGTGGGTTTCCTTGGCAGCCAGGAGACGAAGCCGTTTTTGCCGTACAGGATTATGGATCAATGCGGGATCATTTTTATATGGTGCGCGATCGTTATGGGATTGTATGCAAGGAAGTATCTGTTCCAAACCATCCAAAATCGGACGAGGAGATCGTTGCCCTTTATGAATCACAGATTACACCAAGGACAAAGCTGTTGATGGTTTGCCATATGATCAATATTACGGGTCATGTATTGCCCATTCGCAAAATATGTGACATGGCACACAGTCACGGGGTAGAGGTAATGGTAGATGGTGCCCATGCGGTCGGTCACATAGAAGTAAACATTTCGGAGTTGAACTGTGACTACTACGGTTCCAGTCTACACAAATGGCTGAGCGCACCCTTGGGCGTGGGCTTACTATACGTGGCTTCCGAAAAAATTCCCCAGATATGGCCACTAATGGCAGAACACAACAAAGAACCTCGGGATATTTTA
Source organism: Flagellimonas myxillae (assembly GCF_023502235.1). Classification (GTDB taxonomy): domain Bacteria; phylum Bacteroidota; class Bacteroidia; order Flavobacteriales; family Flavobacteriaceae; genus Flagellimonas; species Flagellimonas myxillae. The sequence continues at coordinate 257,416 of NZ_JAMFLY010000003.1, forward strand.
AGACTCAACCATACCGGGACCAATCCCGTGCACATCTATTTAGCGATCAATGCCGCTCTGGATTACATACAGGCCATAGGAATCCAACGAAAGGAATTCCGACTGCGCTATTTGCAAAAGTACTGGAGTAATGCTTTGCGAAACGTCCACAATGTTGTGGTGAATACACCGTTGGAAGCGGATAGATGCTGCGGAATAGGGAATGTGGGTATCGCAAACCTTAAACCAAAGGTACTGGCAGAAACCCTGATGAAGGAGTTTGACATTTGGACCGTAGCCATTGACGAATCCAATGTACATGGTTGTCGGATTACGCCAAACATTTATACCACAACCAAAGAACTGGACGTCTTTATCAATGCGATGAAAACTTTGGCCAAGCGTGCCTAGGAATTTGGTCAAGACTCCATATAGTCCACCAATTTCTCCGGACCTTCCAACAAAACCCTAACAATCTGAAGTGTACCGTCAGGTTTGGTGGCGATTTGCCATTTGATTAGGGAGATCTGCCCATGCTCTACTTCAATGCCTGTAATGCTCCTTGGGTGCACGCAGCTACCGTCATTAAAAAATGGGATTTGACCGGGTTCCGGAAACCTGGGTCTATGGGTATGTCCGGCAATGGTGATTCTAAGGTTGTTCTCGAGCATCCATCTTTTGATGCGCTTTTCTATGCGAATAAGTTCCTTATAGTTCTTGGCGGGACTTGTTGGGTCATGGATGCCCACCACTTGCAGCGGTTTCCATAAAATTCGGACTAAAAACCGCCCAAACCGCCAACACACATAGTTCCACCAATCCGCCTGGTGCCCATGGGTACAAAAAAGCTCCTGTTGGGTTTCTTTGTGCTGCAACACGAGAGCCTCGTGGTAGGTGATCCCCTCAAAAAGCTCTTTGTCGGAATCGTCGATAGGTTCAAAATAGCTGGAAAGGTGCTTGTCCACATAGTTTTTATGCCGATAAACCATATCGTGATTGCCCCAGACCATGTGTAGCCTGTTTTCCAAATGAAATTGCCGCAAGAGTTGAAATACATTTTTATGGGCCTCAAAAATGGATTCGAAATGTAGATTTTCCCATAACTCATCCCCGTCGCCCAGCTCACAGTACTGAAAACCCTCACGATAATAGTGGTTCAGCGCATGGAAATAGATATTCCTGTTGTTCGCAAAATCGTCGGCAAAGCTATTGTCTCCCCTATGACAATCGCTAAAGAAGATGAACTTTGAGGTGTCATCAAAAGGAATGCTTTTTGCGTTTTTGTATGCCCGGTCTAGCCGAGTTCTTGAGGACATGGGCCAATTTTCCTTAAATATCCTAAAAAAGCCAACAAATACATAAAGAAACCCTTAACAAGAGGGCATTTTTTCTTTTTGTAACTTTACACACGGAAACTCGACTAACTAGTTGTATGAAGCAGAACTACAATGCGGATAGCCCAATGCTGCAATTGGTGAGCTTTAACAAGCTTTTGCAGCATTACGATGAACAGCTAAAAAGCAAGAACAAACACTTGGCGGAAAGGGCCAAGTACATTTTGGATGCGCAAGCGCCTTTCCCCGAACTTAGGGAAGGTTTTAGCGATATGTCCCTTTTGGAAAAACACAAGGATGTAATCAGTTTGATCTTGGAGGACACCTTTGCACCGGTACTTACCAAAAATGAGATAAAAACAGCCACTACTCCCTTTGAGAACTTGGTCTTTAATTCTTCCGAACGTTTCAAGAAAATTTTGAAGGAAGCAGGAGAAGGTTTCGAACCGGAGATACGGAACATGCCCATGGATGTTAATTACATCATGAAATGTACCGTGGTACTTGGGTTTCATTTTGGTTTCAATTTGGATTTTAAACGGCCATTGTTCTATGATATTCCTGATGCCAATGGGGTAATGCGGCATTATAGAATTCTCTACAATGCTGATTTTATGGAAATCATTCCAACGGACAAGGCGAAGGAACTTACCCAAGAAGATGTGGACGAGCTTTTGGAGAATTTTGATAATATCGACCTATGGAAGGAAAAGATTCCACCCAATAGTTTCATCTCCAAAGGATTTGTGATATCCAATATGTTCGATGTGACTGCAGAACATTCCATTTCTGGGATCAAGTCTACCTTGATCGGTAACCGAAAGCGGGAAAACGAAGACTTCATGGATAGTTTTCAGGACACTTTCAGGTCGCTTTTCAATTTGAAGAAAATCAATGTTGGCTTTACAGGCTATGATTCCAAGGAAAACAAGTTCCTCAAAATATATGGAAAAGGAATAGAAAGCTATATTCTAAAAGGCAAGGATATGGAATCTTGCGACGACTTACTTTGCGACTATTCCAAGGATAAATTGCTAGGAGAAAGAGATCGAATCGGATATTTTGCAATTCCGAATGTAGAGAAGTTCGATAAATTATCAGATGGCGGACAACCGTATGCCAATCTTCATAAACAAGGAATAAAAAGTGCCATTTTAGCACCCATAATGGATGATGGTAATCTGTTAGGGGTATTGGAATTGGTATCTACCAAGGTAAACGAGCTCAACAGTATCAATGCCACCAAATTGGACGACGTAATGCCCTTTATTGTTTCGGCGGTGGTCCGTTCTATTGAGGAAGAGGAGAATTTGGTCGATGCCATTATCCAGCACGAATGTACTACGGTGCATTCATCTGTATATTGGAAGTTCCAGGAAGAGGCCAAGCGGTTTATGGCCGATGAAATGGTTGGAAACCAGGCGGTGTTCAAAGAGATTGTCTTTAAGGATGTGTACCCACTATATGGCCAAGTGGACATCAAAGAATCTTCCAAGGAGCGTAATCTATCCATCCAAAAGGATTTGATGATCCAACTATCCGAGGTCAACAAAGTGTTGGAAGTGGCGTTCAAAGCATATAAACTTCCAATTTATGAGGAGTTGATGTTTCGGGTGAATACCTATTTGAATGAGGTTAGAGAGGCACTGTATACCCATACAGAGCAGGCTATTTTTGATTTCGTTCAAGAAGAAATCAACCCTGTGTTCAAACATTTGAAGGAAACAGACAAGAAATTGGGCCCTCATATTGAGCACTATGAGTCCAATATTGATGAAGAAACCGAATCGTATTACGACCATCGTCGCAATTACGATGAGAGTGTGATGGAAGCCAACATGGAATTGGCGGCCCTTTTGGATAAAAAACAGCTCGAGGCCCAGGAAATGTTCCCGCACTATTTTGAGCGGTACAAAACCGATGGGGTGGAGCACAATATGTACATTGGTAGTTCCATAGCCAACGATAGAAAGTTTGACGAACTCTACCTGAGCAACCTTAGACTTTGGCAACTACAGGTTATGTGCGACATGGAAAACAAATACTATGCGCTAAAACCCAAATTGCCCGTTAAGTTGGATGTTGCTTCCTTGATATTGGTTTACAGCACATCTTTGGCCATTCGATTTAGAATGGATGAAAAGCGTTTTGATGTGGATGGCACCTATAATGCGCGATATGAAATCATTAAAAAGCGCATTGATAAATCTTATATTAAAGGAACCAACGAGCGGTTGACCCAAAAAGGAAAACTGGCCATTGTTTATAGCCAACGCAAGGACGAAAAGGAGTATATGCGGTACATTAAATTCCTAAAGGCCAAGGGCTATTTTACCAACAATATAGAAATTGTGGAGTTGGAAGGCCTCCAAGGGGTGACCGGATTAAAAGCCATTCGCGCTGAGATTTTATATACCGGGGAGAAGGATCAACAATCTGAAAGAACCTATACCTACGAAGATCTTCTGGAAGAACTCAAATCCTAAATTGGACGGATTAAAATTCGAATCGTTCTGGACCAAAATACCGGAATGCAATACCGAATGCAATAACGGAAACAATGGTACCTATCATAAATATGGTATAGGTCCATCGTAGAATTTTGTACTTTCTATTGAGCACAAGCCCTAGAAAGTACAGGTCCTTCGTCAGGGAAGAATAGATATATTCTTTGTCCTTTACCAATTCCTGAATGGCCCATTCATAATCATCCAGTTTCATCTTATGAAAATTTCCAAAGAATAGGAGATTTACCTTTTTCTGTTTTACGTCGTCCTTGGTAAACTTTCCGCTGGTGACATTGGGTCGTGTGGCCAATACGGCCAAAATCATGGAAACCACACTAAAAACGATAAAAATTAAGGTGGGGTAAAGCAAATATTTATTGGATGGATTATCCAGTTTTGGTATAAGGTTGGACAAGGCCAAAGAAATAATGATCGCGTTCACCGATAGCAGGATGTTTGCCTTCGTATCCGCAATATCACTTAACGTAAGGTGGTTCTTTAAGGTAACCCGAAACAGGGTTTGAATCCCCCGGTCGGGACTTTCACTTTTGTATTTTGCCTTTAAGGCCTCTTTCTTGGCAATTTCCTTTTCCGTTTTCTTTTCCTTGACCAGTTGTTTTAGGTTTTTTTCTTTCCCTTCTTCCCAATTTTCCTTGGCATAATCCGTATAGAACTCGTGTTCGTTACGGAACATTTTTATGTTGATGTCCCGCCATTCCTTGTTTGAGTACCTAGCAATTCCAAGTTCTTCGAGCTCTTCCTTTAAAAAATCAGTGGTTTCCCAATAACTCTTTTGCGAAAAATGCGAAGCGTCGGCATCCCGGATAATTTCCTCGTTAAGATTAGTGGGTTCATGGTACCTTTTGGTAGCCAAAATAGAAGCACAGATTTGTTCAATACCTTCGGTATTGTATTGCTCCCCTACGAGAAAATCCTTGGCGATTTTGCAACTTGCCTCCTCATGGTTGTCTACACCGCGCGTATAGCCCGTATCGTGGAACCAGGCAGTGAGCAAGAGCTTTTCCTCCTCCTCGGGCGCAAGATTGTAGAAATTGAGCAATTCTTTAGTACTTTTAACTACACGCTGCGTATGTTTCAGATTGTGATAAAGAAACTTGGAATCCAGTTGGTTTTCCAATATTTCGGTAACAAAGTTTTCAGCTTTTTCTACAATTTCCGACATAACAGTACATTGAACAATCCAAAATACAAAATTTTGGTATCAACCTCATTGATATGAAACAACATTACCTACTCATTCTAGTATTATTCCTTTTGTCAAGTTGTGCCACCTATGAGGCAAAATATGCTACACCATTTGTGCCCACCTCCGGACCAGAAAAGGAAGTTGAGCACACCTTTTTTCTTATTGGTGATGCAGGGAAATCACCAATGGGGGATTTAAATCCGGCACTTAAAAAATTTAAGTCCCAATTGGACAGGGCACCGAAAAACAGTACCGCCATTTTCTTGGGAGACAATATTTACCCGGCTGGGTTTCCCGCAAAAAAAGATGACCCCGAAGGACACGAACTGGCCAAAAACCATTTGGATGCACAGTTGAAGACCTTGGAGGATTTTAAAGGAAGAACAGTTTTTATCCCGGGTAATCACGATTGGTACAGCAATGGATTGAAAGGGCTGGAAAGAGAAGAAAAATATATCCAGAAAGCGTTGGACAGTAAAAAGGTATTTCTTCCGGACAATGGTTGCCCCTTGGAGAAAATTGAGGTCAGTGATGATATTATCGTTATCGCCATAGACACTGAATGGTACCTGGCTGATTGGGACAAACACCCAACCATGAACGACGATTGTGAGATCAAGGACCGTACCCGTTTCTTTGAGGAACTCGAAGGTCTTATCAAAAAAAATCTTGACAAGACCACTATTATCGCCATGCACCACCCCATGTTTACCTATGGGCCACACGGAGGATATTTTTCATTTAAACAGCATATGTCGCCAGATGGAAATATTCCCCTTCCTATTTTAGGTTCTGCCATAAACTTGTTGCGCAGGACCTCTGGGGCCACTGTGGAAGATCAATCCAACAAACTTTACAATCGGTTGAGAAATAGAATTGTAACCCTTTCCCAGTTTTCGAACAAGGTGATTTTCGTATCCGGACACGAGCACACCCTTCAATATATCGTGGAAGAAGGGATACCTCAAATTGTGAGTGGTTCCGGTGCAAAAAAGGGAGCGACCAAATTACTGAACGGCAGTAAATTCTCCACAGGAAAAATGGGGTATGCCGTTTTAAAGGTTTTCGCCGATGGTTCGTCCCATGTGGATTTCCACGGTACGGACTCGGAAGAGGATTTCTTGTACCAGACCGAGGTGCTACCGCCGAACAAAACTGAAAAAAAGCACAACTATGGCAACGATTTTCCAGCCCATGGAACGGCATCCGTATATACGGAGCAGGAAGTTGATAAAAGTGGGTTCCATAGATGGATCTGGGGAGACCGGTATCGAAAATATTATGCAACTCCTGTAAAGGCACCAACAGTGTTGTTGGATACCTTGATGGGTGGTTTAACCGTGGTAAGGAAAGGGGGCGGTAACCAATCCAATTCCCTTAGGCTCCAGCATAAGGATGGGCGCCAATTTGTGATGCGTGCGCTGCGCAAAAGTGCAGAACGTTATTTACAGGCCATTGCCTTCCAAGAAACCTATATAATTGGCAAATTCGAGGATTCCTATCCCGAAAGATTGTTATTGGACCTTTATACAGGAGCACACCCGTACGCCCCATTTACCATGGGACCACTATCGGATGCCGTTGGACTTTATCATACCAATCCAATATTATACTATGTACCAAAGCAAAATGCCCTTGGGGATTTCAATAGTGATTTTGGTAATGAATTGGTTATGATCGAGGAACATGTTTCCGAGGGTCACGATTTGGATAGTTTTGGCAAGACCCAATCCATAGAGAGTACGTACGATTTGATCCAGAAGCTGAGAAAAGACGAAAAATACACGCTGGACACTGAAGCCTATGTAAAAGCGCGGTTGTTCGATATGCTCATCGGAGATTGGGATAGGCATGTGGACCAATGGCGATGGGCCGAATTTGATGGTGAAGATGGGAAAAAAGTTTATAAACCCATTCCAAGGGATAGAGACCAGGCGTATTCCATTTGGGGCGATGGATTTTTCATGGGATTGGCTTCCAGAACGGTTCCCAGCCTTCAGATTTTTGAGGGCTTCAATGAAGAAATTAGGAATCTCAAGGGGTTTACCTCGTCCCCTAGAACCTTTGCTCTGGATATGGCGCTCCTTTCAGAATCGACCATGGAGCAATGGGTAAATCAGGCCAAATACATTCAACAACATATCACCGAAACAGTAATTGATGAGTCGCTGTCCCATTTTCCCGAGGAAGTGCAGGATGAAACGATTCCCGAGATCAAGCGCAAATTGTTGTTGAGAAAAAACAATCTTGTATCAACGGCACAGGAGTATTTTACCATCATCAATAAATACAGTGTGGTCACAGGAACTGATAAGGATGACTACTTCCATATCACTTCAGAAGCCAATGGCAACCTGCAGGTGCGTGCCTATAGGATCAAAGATGGAAAATGGGAAGATCTCTTTTTCGAAAAAACCTATCAACCTCAATTTACGAAGGAAGTCTGGGTCTATGGTTTGGATGACGATGATGTTTTTGATATTAACACGGCATCCTCAAAAATTAAGTTGAGACTTGTGGGAGGACAAAATAATGATGTCTACAAAATTTCGGACCGATCCAAATTGGTTCATACCTACGATTTCAAGAGCAAAAAGAACACCTACGACGAAGCCTTCGGGGGCAATGTGCATAGGATCAACGATTACGATACCAACACCTACGAATTTTTAAAGATAAAGGCGAGCAACAATCAATTTTTGCCTACCATTGGGTTCAACCCGGATGATGGCTTTAGAATTGGGTTCACCAATACCTATACCCACAATGGGTTCCGCCAAAATCCCTTTACACAACAGCACACTATAAATGGGGCGTTCTACTTTGCCACCAATGGTTTTGACTTTGGATATCGCGGCGAGTTTGCCAATGTCTTGGAGGGTGTTAACCTTGAATTGGACGCTAGGTTCACCAGTCCCAATTTTTCCATCAACTTTTTTGGTTTTGGAAATGAGACAGAGAATTTGGATGACGAACATCCTCTTGAGCTGGATTTTAACCGGGTAAAACTGAGTACGATAAAGCTGGCCCCCTCTTTGGTATGGCGGGGCAGATTGGGCTCAAAGGTAAAATTGGGGGTCTCCTATGAGGATTACGAGGTGGAAGAGACCGAAGATCGGTTTATCAACCAGTTTTACGTGGCCAACGGAGAGGAAAATGAACAGAGTTTTTTCGGGGTAAATGCGGGCTATAGCTATTCCAATACCGATAGCGAGGCCTTTCCAACCTTGGGAATGAGCATCTCCCTTGAAGGAGGGTATACCATGAATCTCGAGGATTCTGGGCGCTCATTCTCTTATTTTATCCCCAGTTTATCCGTGGACCATAAACTGTGTTCTAACGGAAGCCTTGTTTTGGCCACCAAAGTGAAGGGCCATATTAATTTTGGCGACGAATTTGAATTTTACCAAGGTGCGAGCATCGGGGCCAACAATGGGCTCAGAGGATTCCGTTTCCAAAGGTTCACGGGAAAATCAGCTTTTTTCCAAAATACGGACCTCCGTCTAAGTTTTAGAAAACGAAAAGCCGGGGTGCTTCCGGTCACGCCCGGAATTTTTGGTGGGTTCGATTATGGAAGGGTATGGTACCCAGGTGATGATTCGGACAAATGGCACAATTCTTATGGCGGCGGATTCTTCGTGAACGGGGCAGGTCTGCTTTCCGCCAATTTTGGGTTGTTCGGCAGTTCTGATGGAATGCGCTTTGCCTTCGGGGTAGGGTTTGGTTTTTAGTCCAAGGTATAGGAGTAGAGATTTCTACCCTTGGTCTTGGATTGCTCGTCTACGATCAAGATGGTGTTGTTATCCTTAAAGCAAATGGATTCTTGTTGCGTTCTGTGCAACACGTCTATGGTTCTCAATTTGCCCTTGGTGAAATCCTCGGAATCGAAATCAGAAAAGAGCCAGATTAATCCTGAACCCAACAAAGCCACTCTATTACCATCTGGCGAGATATCCGCTCCTGTAATTGAACAAAACTGACTGTCGGTACACGAGATAAACTCTCCGAGAAATTGAGCCGTATGTTTCCCTTCCATCGCAGGAACTTTGTAAATGTAGGCCTTGCCCAAATAGGGTCTTGCCCTGTCTTTGGTAATCAGATACAGGAAATTATTGTGATAGAAAAAGGCCTCGCAATCAAAACGGAGCCTGGATTTCTTAGGGGGAAATTTCTTTTGTTCGGGATAATGGAAACTGATTTTTTCTGCTTTGATCTTTCCGTCTGAAGCTGTATCTGGATTGGGAACTTTGTAAATTCTTAAATTCTCCCTTTCGTTGCTGTTGTTTCCGAAATCCCCAATGTACATATTGCCTTGAGGGTCCCGGGCAAGGTCTTCCCAATCGTGGTTTTTCGCATCACCGACCTTAAGGCGTTTAACAAGTTTTGCCCGGGAATTAATTGCGTACAAAACGTCTTTGTTGCCATTGTCTTCAATGGCCCAAATGGTGGAGCCGTTATTGGTGGCAATACCGGATACTTCATTGAGGTTTGAAGGGAGTTTTCCAAGAAAAGTGAGGTCACCATACCAGGGTTTTTGGGCACAGGAGTTCATAACACCCAAAAGTAGAAGGAGGGCGACCCTATTCATTGGATTCCTTAATGGGCAGATAAATCTCCGCCTTCCATTCCATTTCATCGCCTCCCATGTTTGGGTTGTTGTAAAAGACCTCCACAGGCTTGTTTTCTACAAGGATGTTATTTTTTTGGGCATAATCCAGCAAGGCATACCAAGCTCGGTCCGAAGTAATATAGTTCCCATTATAAATTGCTTTCAAAGCCCGTTTTGGAAAAATACGTTTGTACATTATTTCCGTATCTATGGGCAATCTTTCGGAGCGAATTATGGGGTGCCCAAAATTATATTCCAAGCTGTCTGTATCCATATCCCATTTGGTCACCTGGATCATTGGGGGGCCATTGAGCTGCACCTGGTTTTCCAACAACACCTGACTTATAAAGGACAGGTTTTTCATCATCCCGCCCGCTTTTTGGATCTGTGTGCATTTGATTGGGACATAGGCCAGGTACTTTTCCGGAATATCCTCTTCTCCCACTATGGTCACCTTAAACTTGCTCGCGTGATCCGCAATGTTCTCCATTAGATCAAGGACGGTTTTCCTAGAGCGTTTTTCAAAATCGGTGTCTGAGAACGGAATTTTAAGTTTATTGGCCAAACTATGATCTTCATCCCTGACCCCAACGACCACTTTGGTTATGGAATCTTCCATAGGACTAATTTCCCAAGTGTAGGAATGAATGGAATCATTGAATTTTACTTTTTGGCTAAGGTTATAAATATCACCAATCTGTGTAACGGGAGTTACCCCGTCTAGGGTTTGGTCCCATAATTTTATGGTCTGGTTAATGGCCCCTGGAGATATTTTGGACTCAAAACGGATCGTATAGTCCGAGGGTTTAATAAATAGATACCAAGCAAGTGCGATTAAAATTGTCGCCGTAAGGATCCAAAGGAATTTCTTCATCATGCGATTCAATTAACTTGGAACCTGGATTAGTTCATGTTTAGATTATCGACCACGAATTTACCGAGATCCCTTCCTTGTTTAACCCCAACATCAACAGCTGCGCGGTAGTGAATGCCACCATACATTCTACTGATCGCAGCTTCATCGGCTGCCTCCTTAAACGAATTGAACGTGCGAACGGGTAGCCCATAGGGGATTTCAGTGTCGTCATCAAAGGCAAAGTTATCCCCGAAAATATCGGTTAGAGCCACAGCTGCGGCCCCAGAAACAACACTATGCCCACTGGTATACTCTGGAAATGGGGGAGTTTGCAAAACAGGCTCCCAACTATCATCAATATGCTCGTTGATCAAAGTTTCCGGACGGATGAGGTTACTTCTGTACTTTTCGTCCCAGCAGCTTATAAAGGCATCGGCAATGGCGATGGAGGTTTTGGTATAGGCATAAACCGTTTTAGTGAAATCTGAGTCGGTCTTGCGACTGGCGATCTTGGTAATCCCAATCCAGTGTGCCCCTGGAGTAATTTTTTTGGTGGCGAACATCAAGTGCCCCCTAGTTACCGAAACATAGGGGTTGCAATCCCAAAATTGGGCAATGGCCACTTCCTCGGATTCATCCCCTTTCGCCGTAATTTCCTTGCTAATATCGTAGACTTCCTTAACCTCCTTGTAGAAATCTGAACCTTCTTCCATAGAGAATGGAGGAGGAGGTGTGGGCTTAAACTGCCCAGCAGAGTCGATGACAAAAGGCCTGATTTTATTCCAATGTGGCTCAATACCACTCATATATGCCGGAGGGGTAGGCTGCCAGCGGGAAGGGTCATCAGAGTTGACCGTAAACTTGGGCATAGTACGGGTTTGCTTGTAGTTATCCTTGTTCATCCAGGATTCCACATGGTCCGCCACTTGAATTCCGTATTCCTTTGAAGCTAGGAAGACCGCTTCATTTTTTTCGGACCACATGGTGTACAAGCTGTCTTGGTACGTTTTGATCTTATCTTCCGAAAAAATCAATCTCCTGCTCATGTCCATGTGCGCTATCAAGGCCGAAAGCTCATAGTTTATGGTGGCGTTGGGCGCAGGTTTCGGGATATCGGAAAACTCCCTAACCTGACCTGAAAGTGAGTGGTATTCCTCATTGCCCAGGGCCAAGATTTCATATGCCGCAACATTGGGGTAGGCAAAAATTCGGCTTGCCACAGGAGGCGAGAATATATCGTGGATCATTACCTCGGTTACCTTATCCACGGAATTGTGGTAATCCTCCGGTGAAATGGTAATGGGTTCTTCCTTTTTGGCACAGGAAGAAATCAGCAACATTACCAACAACAGTAGTCCAAATCGCTCTTTCATGGTTTCAATGTTAGTTTATTGAGTTTGTATACTTGGGCACGATCGTCGTTAAAGACCGCCAAAAGATACTTTCTATTGTTTACACTTAAGGTTTCTAAATGTCGAATGGATTTTTTGGTGAAATCCAATCCCAGTTCATTCCCCAAAATTACTTCCTCTTCGCTTCTTATCAAAGCCCCAGGGAAGGAATCCAATCTGCCGTGATAGGGCTTAACCCCAAAATAGTTTCCACCGGCCAATACCTCGGTTTTTCCGTCACCATCAAAGTCACCCTCAACAAAATCCATTATAGGGGCAACCTGAAGGTCCATGCCGAAGGGAACAAAAGTAAATATTCCATTATTGTTCTGTAAATAGCCCGATGACAGAGTGTTGACTTCCAAAACCTTAGCTTTGTCCAGTGTTTCCTTAGGAAATAATCCTTCCATGGTAGTCCCTGCAAAGGATTCGTAGGTGGTAAATCGCTTTTTGAGGGATACCATTTGCGAAGTTAATCCGTCCAAAGTCTCCAAGGGATAGTACTTCCCGTTTTTCTCTAGGGCCGTGATGGTTTCAGTTTGTCCATTGGAGTCAAAATCATCCAAATACAACTTCATCGGAAATTCTTGGGAGGCTTTAAACTTGGTATTGGTACCCCAATTGCCTAGCAGGTAATCGGTATCGCCATCTGCATCAATATCAAAGGCGATAATGCTTTGCCAGAGTCCCTTGGCATCTAGTCCCTGAACTTCTTTAAATACTCCATTTTCATTTTTGAGGAACTTTGGGGACATCCATTCGCCTATGAGAATAAGGTCCATGGAACCGTCTTTGTCAAAATCGTCCCAAATCGCGTCAGTGACCATCCCGCCAACGTTGTCTTGATCAAACCCGTCGTAGAGGGAAAAAATACCCTTTTCGTTTTCAAGGATAAATGATTGGGTCGGGTTACCAAACCCAGATGTTAGCGTATGTCCCCCAATAAATAGGTCTAGGTCACCATCGCCATCAAAATCATTGGCCTTGACCACCGAGGAATTTTGAAAGAATTCAGGAAGTGTTTGTTCGGTAAAGGTAGAATCGTTTTGGACATAATAAGAATCCAACAAAGCATCGGACTTTCCAAAAAAGTCTCCACCACCGGAGGTAACGATCAAATCCATTTTTCCGTTCTGGTTAAAATCCGCAATTTGCGCCGATATGTTTTCCTTTAATGAATCGGTTGCAAAAGTGTTGATGTGTTTTCTGGAAAAAACAGAATCTTTTTGAACAAATAACTGGGCCGGGACGAACTTGGAACCGCCAAAGAAAATGTCCTTTTTTCCATCATTGTCCAAATCTCCATAGGCCATTGCTGGCCCCCTATCGGACACTTGGTAGGGAATTAGTTTTTCCCTATTAAAATCGGTGTAATTGTCTTCTTGATGTGTGAAATCCAGCCCCAAATTCCTGGGTTCCAAAACAAATAAAGGTTCTGGAGCTTGGTGAAGCGCTTTATAGTCAAAAGGTATGGTGTTCTTGGGCTCAATGGTCAGGATCTGGTTCAGTGCCGGTGTTTTTACGATTTGAAACGACTTGTCTGGCCAAATGATTTTTAGGGAATCCACCTGTTGTGCGGCACCATAACCAAAATGGATCACAGGCTCAGAAGAAGCCTGGAATCCGCGGGAAGGAAATAGTTCCTTGAACTGCAGTTTACCATCGTGATAGGAATATACCTTGGTTCCAATTCCATAGGTGTTCTTCCCACCGAATCGCAATTTCAGTTTTAAATAATTACCATCACCATCCAATGTGTTGAGGTATATTGAGGGAGATCCATTAATATTGTTGGTCACAAGATCTAGGTCCCCATCCCCATCTAAATCGCCCATGGCCGTGGCTCCGGACATAAGGGTGTCCTTAGTAATCCACTGGGACGATCTATCCTTAAAGGTGATATCGGGATTGCCTTCAAATATGTAATTGTGGACGTTTCCGGAGGGCATAAGTTCTAATGCCTCTTGATCAACCAGCTTGGTGTTGTCTATCTTTTGCTGGATTTGTTCATTGGACACGAACTTGATAAAATCGAGGTCGTTTGGTCTTTTCGGAATCCCATTGGCAATAAAAAGATCTTGATGTCCGTCCAAATTGTAATCCCCAAATAGGGCGCTCCAACTCCAATCTGTAGCGGCAACACCGCTCATTAGGGCCGTTTCCGCATAATTCCCGTCCGGTTGGTTAACATAGAGCATGTTTCGGGTAAACTGATAGTGATATCCGTATTGCTTTATACGCAGTTTTTGCGTTTGGATGTTGTCATCACCTTCGGAGGATTTGAGAGCCACTTCGTCTTCGGGCAGCATGTCCAAAGAGATAAGGTCGGGCCTCCCATCCCCATTGATGTCGGCCACGTCGCTTCCCATAGAAAACCGACTTGTATGTCCAAAGTAAGTTTTTAGACTGTCGGTAAAGGTGCCATCCCCATTGTTGAGGTAATAGTAGTCATCCTCGTGAAAGTCGTTGCCTACATAGATGTCCGGATATCCATCCAAATTAAAATCTGAAATGGCCAACCCCAATCCATAGGCATTTATTCCACCGTATATGCCGGCTTCCTCACTGACATCCACAAATTTGCCATTGTCGTTTCTGAGCAGTTTATCGCCGGTTTGGTAGTTGCGTTCGTACCTCAGGTCGTATTTTCCATAAGAATTTTGGGTATGGACCGCGTGATTGAGCAAATAGAGGTCCAAATCACCATCCAGATCATAGTCTAAAAAGGCCGCATTGGAGCTATAGGAGTCAAAGTCCAGGCCGTAGGTTTGTGCGCTTTCGGTAAAGGTGTTGTCCCCATTATTTATAAATAGCTCATTATAGCCCCCAAAACCGTTGATACCAACAACCGCACAGACGTAAATATCCAAGAAACCATCTCCGTTTACATCACCCATGGCCGTTCCCGTATTCCAACTACTGTTGCCTTCAATTCCCGCACTTTGGGAAATGTCCTCGAAGCGCAGATCACCCTTATTGATATAGAGTTTGTTCTTCACTTGGTTACCCGAAAAGAAGATATCTGGAAGGTCATCGTTGTTGATATCCCCAATGGAAACCCCACCCCCATTATAAAAATAGAGGTAATCCAGAATGCTGAGGTTTTCCGATTCCGTAAGGGTGTTGGTAAAGGTGATTCCCAAATCTGATGGGTCGGGATTTTTGAACAAATCCCCTTGCTTACCGCAGCCCACCAAAAGTAGGAGCCCAAAAATAATAGTGATAAGCCTATTCATTGATGGCAAATAACTTTGGTTTTTCATTATTGATGGCGGCAACCAAGTAGCGTTTGCCCTGACTGTCCTTGATTGGTTTCAGGTGTTTGACCTCTTCTTTGATCTTGAAACCACTTTGGTCGTAGTTAAGCCATTCGTATCCTAGTTTTCCGTCCCCCAACAAGAGGTTTCCGTAGCTGGCATCCAGCCTTGAGAATTGGGGTTTGAACTCAAAATTGTTCCCCGCCATGATAAGGTCCAGATTACCGTCGTTGTTGACATCCGTGCACGTAATATCGCAGATGCACGAAAGCTGTGCCCTGGCTGGGAGTTGTTTGATCGTAAACTTACCATCGCCTTCATTGATGGCAATTACCGAGGCGGAAGTGGTTGCTTGCTTCACAATGGATTTATCCAGAATTTCCTTTGCAAAAAGCTCGTCTATGGTCTTTTGGGCATAGTCGGATGCTTTCAAGTTCTGTTTTTTAAGGGAAACCAATTGATCCGTGAGTTCCCTTTTTTGATGAATGGGGTAATCCCCACCGTTGTAGTTTTGGGTCACAATTTGTTCGATGGTTCCATTGTTGTCGAAATCGTTGATCCACATTTTCATGGGTTGCTCTTCGGAAAGGGGTCGGTAGTGGATATTTAGGCCTTGGTTCCCCAAAATCAGGTCCAAATCCCCGTCGTTGTCCAAATCGGCAGCTTCAACGGTGTTCCACCATCCGTAAAGGCTATCTAGGGAAGATGACATTTTTGTGATGCGTCTTCCTGTATTTTTATAGATTTTAGGGGTATCCCATTCCGTAGTGACGACCAAGTCCATTTTTCCATCCCCATCCACATCGGCCCATTTCGAATCCGTGATCATTCCTGCATCTTTGAGATCATAGGCAAAGCGTTCGGTAGCATCTGCGAAAACGCCCTCACCTTGGTTTTCGAGTAACAAGTGGTCTGGAGTCAATCCATAGACACCAACAACACTTCTAGATCCAATGAAGAGATCTACATCTCCGTCCCCGTCAAAATCTTGGGGAGCAATAGTGGCTATGTTTTTAAAGGTGGTTGGAAGCTCTTGGTCCGATTTGGAGTAATTTCCATTCCCATCGTTCAGATATAATCTTGGCCTGAAGTTATTCTGGGCGTTTACTTTGTTGCCACCAGAACCAACGATTAAATCCAGGTCCGAATCCCCATCAGCATCAAAGAAGGAGGCCACAACATCCTCATAGCGTTTATCGGTTTCAAAGGCAGGGATTTTTTTGGGAGCAAGTTTACCATTTCCTAAATGAAGGTAAAGCGTACCAGATTGACCATGGGCTCCACCAATATAGAAATCCTCGTTCCCATCCCCATTTACATCGCCAACTGCCAAGGAAGGGCCTTCTTGGGACAACTTTTTGTAGATCAATCCCTCGTAGTCAAAATCGTTGTAATGGTCTTCTTTATGCGAAACTAGATTATTGACGTTCAACTCACTTAAGAACGTTGGACTGTTTTCCATTTTCGGTATGCTGTAGGTGCTGTTTGCCTGTCCATGATCCAGGGTGACTACCTGGTTGGGTACCACATCCTTCAACAACTGTGTTTGGTCATCGGGCCAAACCACCCGTATGGAATCCAGTTTTTCAGTTTTTCCCAGACCCAAGGTCATTCCATAATCCATGGAGGATTGAAAGCCACGGGAGGGAATCATTTCTTGGTTGACCACATTTCCATCAAAATAGAATTTGACCAGTGCTCCAATTCCAAAAGGATTGGCAGCAGGTCCTTTAAATTTTAGCTGGACGTAATTGTGGTCCAATAAGGTCTCGGTATTGTTGCGGTAAATAAAAGCCTCTGTATTTACATTGTTGATCACCATGTCCAAATCCCCATCGTTGTCCAAATCCCCATAGGCAGCTCCGTTAGATCTTGTGGGCAACTCGAATCCCCATTCTTTGTTGGCATTTTTAAATGTGATGTCCCCATTGTTCTTATAGGCATAGTTGGGCTGAGGTTTTATGGGCATTTTATTGATGATGGAATCTATGGATTCCTTCCGGCCCGTGAGCGCCATCTTTTGGATGATTTCATTGGCGAAAAAGTCCACGAAATCCAGATCGGTTAGATCATGGTTGATTCCATTGGTCACGAAGATGTCCTTAAGCCCGTCATTGTCCATATCGAACATTAGCCCTGCCCAACTCCAATCTGTGGCATCTACCCCACTGTAGTAGGCTACTTCGGAAAAAGTCCCGTCGCCATTGTTCAATTGTAGCGTGTTCTGAATGTACTGCTGAAAAAAGTCTTTGCTCTGTTTCAGTTCGAACACGTTATAGCCCTCAAATTCCATTACGGATTTAACGCGTTCCTCTGGCTCTGGGAGCATGTCCGTAATAAAAATGTCGTTGTGGCCATCGTTGTTGATATCGGCAATATCGATTCCCATGGCCGAAAGACTCAAATGGGAGGTCCAATTTTTTATTTCCTCCTTGAATGTCCCGTCCTTTTGGTTGATGTAGAGGTAGTCCCGCTCGTAAAAATCGTTGGAGACATAGATGTCGGGATACAAGTCGTTGTTGAAATCGGTAACCAGTACCCCTAGGCCAAATCCAATCAGGCTGCCATAAATCCCGGCCGATTCACTTACATCTACATAGGTGCCGTTGTCGTTTCTGAGCAGCATATCGCCCACACCTCTAAAAATGTGAGGCACTCCTTCCCAATCCTGGGCACGCACTTCTCTTTGCTCTGCATACCCCAAGCTACTTACGGGGATGTTACTATTGTTTAAGATATAGGCATCTAGATCTCCATCTTTATCATAATCAAAGAAGGAAGCATGGGTGGTAAATCCGGTTTTGGCCAGATTGTATTCGTGGGCCTTTTCCGAAAAGGTAAGGTCGCCATTGTTTATGTATAGATCATTGTCGTGATTGTTACCTTCCAAATTACCAGCGTTGCTAACATAGATATCCAACAGCCCATCCTGATTTATATCCACCATAACCACACCGGTGGACCATGGCTTATTTCCCATAATGCCCGCGCTTTCGGAAATATCCTCAAACTTTAGATTGCCTTTGTTCAGATATAGTCGATTGGGGACCATGTTCCCGGTTAGGTATATATCCGACAGGCCATCATTGTTTATATCACCGATGGCCACCCCTCCACCATTGTAAAAATTTCGGTACTTGAAAATGTTGAAATTTTTCTGGTTTTCGACCTTGTTCACAAAACTAACCCCAGTCTCACTGGACGGAAGCAAGCTAAACAGTGTTTCCTTTTCCTGGGAAGTAGTATTCTCCTCTTTGGAGTTGCATGCCACCAACAACATCACTGTACAAGCTATTTTTAAAACATGTGCTTTCATCTTCATCATTATTACATTTTTGCCAAAAAAATGGGTGAGTCATTATTTCTACCGATAATAAAAACCGTTTTATTATCGATGTTGATTTTTTTAATTGTTCTTACAGCTCCGGAAACCTCGAAACCATTATGCTTTAAAAACCCGAATGAGCCGTTCGGATTTTGCTGCAAAATTAGTCCATGAAACGCATCCAACCTGCCCAATTGCGTGCTAATTTCATAGTTATTGCCTAAGATTATCAGTTCTTTACGTCCATCCTTGGTCACATCCTCCCACGCCATATCAAAAATTGCGGAAGACTGGGCCAAGGTGGGGAGTTCTTTCTTGGAAAACTGTCCGTTTCCATCATTCAGAAAATAGCAGCTTGCCAATTCGAATACTTGCTTGGTAGTTGCCTTTTCCAAAGGTTCTTTTCCGAACAAATCCTCAATGGAGGCCTTGGCAAAGGATTCATACCTCAAAAATTCCTTGTTCAAATAGGGCATTTGCTTTACAAGCTCGTCTTTGGAGGCAAAAGGAGTTTCGGTGTCCTTGTGAAAATAGGTAACGACGGGCTCAAAGGAGCCATTCCCGTCAAAATCGTTGAGGTACATGTTGATGGGCTTGTCTTGGGAGGCTTGGAGCTTACTATTCAATCCCCAATTGCCACAAACTAGGTCCATATCCCCATCGTTGTCCAAATCTTCAGCCTTGATTACGTTCCACCAACCATGGGTAGTATCCAAACCGTTGTTTTTTTGTAGGGTAAATGTCTTTCCGTTATTTAGAAATATGGAGACGGGCATCCAATGTCCAACCGCGATTAAATCCAAATACCCATTGGCATCGACATCCGCTGTAAAAACATCTTTGATGTTACCCAATCCCCGAAGTTCAGGAATAACTTCTTCTGAAACTTCCTGGAATTTTCCCTGTTTGTTCTGTTTTAGGAAAAACTGTTTGGGTGTACTTCCATAGGCTGAAGGTACTTGATCCGATACAATTACGAGTTCTTGTTGTCCGTCCTTATCAAAATCAGCAGCGATTACTTTTGAGGCGTTGGTCTCCAAAGTGGGAAGCATGTCATTGTCCAAATGAAACGTGCCCTTGGTATTGATGTACAATCTCGGCTGTAGCGGAGCTCCATTTTTGTATTCGTTGCCTCCGCTGACTACGATCAAATCTGGATACGAATCACCGTTGGCATTAAAAAATGTATGGGAGATATCTTCATTGGTCGCATGGGCGTTAAATAACTCTGGCTGGTGCACCTCGAATTTGCCCGATGCATCCTGAACGTAAAGCTGGGAGCTTTGTTTTTTCGCTCCACTGATAAAAAAGTCATCCAACCCATCCTGGTTAACATCGCTTACGGAAATATCCGGTCCTTCATTGGAGTTGGCGAATGGGATCAAGGGTTCCCGGTCAAAATCCAAGGAGCTTGTTTCCCTATGGAAAAAAGGCACCAAAGAATCCAGCTTAGCAAATAACTGCTGTTTGGGAATAGAATCCTTTAGATAATAGTTATCGGCACTGCCCTTCCGCTCTATGCGAATCTTGTTAGGGACGGCCAGGTTATAGCGGGTTTCCAACTCCCCTCCTGGCCAAATAATTTTAAGGGAATCTATCAGCGAATCCCGACCCACTCCCATATGAACCCTTGGAGCTACGGACGAGAGGTATCCTTTGGAAGTATAATTTTCCTGGGTTAGGGTATGGGATTTGGAGTAGGCGATTACTTTGGCACCCAGCCCAAACCTATTTTGGGTACCGGCATCCAATTCCAAAGTTAGATGGTTGCCTTGACTCCCGGTATTTTCCATAATATAGGCTTCTTCATCCACGTTGTTTACAACTAGGTCCAAATCGCCATCATTGTCCAGGTCAGCATAAACACTTCCATTGCTGAACGAAGCTTCAAGGCCTATCCAATCTTTGGTGGTATTCTCAAATTGTAAGTTTCCAAGGTTTCGAAAGCTATAATTGGAAATTTTCTTTATCGGTATTTCTTCGATTAGAGGCATATCTGATTGCAGCATGCCTTGATCAATCCGTCTTTGAATATTTTCGTTCGAAATGAAATTGATAAAGTCCATATCGTTGGTTGCCCCCTTGATTCCGTTGGAGACAAACACATCCTTGAATCCATCGTTGTCAAAATCTGCTAAAAGGGTGCCCCAGGACCATTCGGTAGCTGACAAGCCGCTCAAACTTCCAATTTCTGCAAAATTTGTGTTCCCCAAATTCAAGTGCAAGGTATTTTGCATGTATTGGGGTGCATATCCGTTTTTTAGGTATTGCTGATAGATGGGATAGCTGTATTCCAATCCCGATGTCTTATAAGTCTGTAAATTTTCTGGCAGCATGTCCAAAGAGAAGATATCGGTCAACCCATCGTTGTTGATATCGGCAATGTCGTTGCCCATGGAAAAATGGGAGGTGTGTCCCAGTTTTTGATCATCGGAGGAGATCAATTCCTTGAAGGTCCCATTTTGTTGGTTGATGTAGAGATAGTCGTTCTCAAAGAAGTCATTCCCGACATATATATCGGGATATCCGTCATTGTTCACATCACTTACGGAAAGCCCTAGACCATAGCCACTTTTGCCTTGATAGATGCCGGCTTTGGCGCTTATATCAATAAAGGTTTCCCCGGTATTTTCGTACAAACGATCTCCGGATAGGGAATCCACTTTTTTTCGCTGGGACCCTCTTCCGTAGGCCCTGTTGGGATAGACGGAATGATTCATCAAATACATATCCAAATCGCCATCCAAGTCATAGTCCAAGAAGGCGGTATGCGTTGAAAACCCGGAAAAATCCAGATTGTGCTTTTTCGCTTGTTCCTTAAAGGTGGGGATGCCGTTTGCATCCATTCCTTGGTTGATGTATAAGAGATTGTGCCCCTCTAGAATGCTATAGTTGCCCACTTTACAAACATAGATATCCAAGAGTCCGTCGTTATTGATGTCCACACTGGTAACTCCGGTTGTCCAGCCATCGGCATTTTGTATCCCGGAGATTTCGGTAATTTTTTCGAATTTAAAGTCCCCCTTGTTGAGATAAAGCTCGTCCGCAACCTGATTTCCGGTAAAATAGAGGTCAACCAAGCCGTCATTGTTGAAATCTGCGGCTGCCACCCCACCTCCATTGTAATAGTAAAGGTAATTTAGGATGTTAAGTTGAGGGGAATTGGAGAGCGTATTGGCGAAATCAATATTCGTATGGGTTGCCGGCAACTTAGAAAATAGCGTAGGTTGTTGTTTGCTACAGGAAGCGAAGCATACACCCAAAATAATTATGTAACCCCATACTTTTCTCATTGATCCAACTGTACGTAAGAATGTATGAAGCCATTCGTCCTGAAGGCTTCACAAAAGTGGTATAATATAGGTGACTGAAATCTAACTCTTAATAGAAGAAGTGTTAATTTCTTTGAAGTAATATGGAATTAATTCCAAAACAAGGCGTAAAGTACAGCCAACACCAATAATACGGCAAACGAACCTATGTTAAAGGTAGGGCTCGTTTGGAACAATCCCTTTGTTAACGGGATTCCCTTGGCATCATCTTGTCCTTTATTTTGTCTTAAACTCACCAAAATAATAATTAGCATGGTCAATAGGGCTGTGTATCCCATTTG
This sequence comes from Flagellimonas myxillae, assembly GCF_023502235.1. Classification (GTDB taxonomy): domain Bacteria; phylum Bacteroidota; class Bacteroidia; order Flavobacteriales; family Flavobacteriaceae; genus Flagellimonas; species Flagellimonas myxillae. The sequence goes on from NZ_JAMFLY010000003.1 coordinate 279,494, forward strand.
GTCCAGAAATGGTACGTCTACAAAAAGGGAGCTTGTGGACCAACCTTTGGGCGCTACCTTAAAATAGAGCGCAATTGGAATGGAAACCAAAGCACCTGTGATTGCCGCTTTGTTGGTTGTCTTTTTCCAGAAAAGACCCAACAAAAAGACTGCTAATATACCTGGACTTACAATACCTGTATATTCTTGGATAAATTGGAACGCTTGATCGATTCCCCCCAAAAGAGGTGCCATGATAGAAGCGATGATTAATGCCACAGCAGCTGATAGGCGGCCAACATTAACTGTTTTCTTATCGTTTGCATCCTTGTTGATGTACTGCCGGTAAATGTCCATTGTAAAGATGGTAGAGGTTGAATTGAGCATGGAGGCCAAAGATGAAACTATGGCAGCAGCCAAGGCTGCAAATGCCAAACCTTTAAGTCCGACAGGCAAAAACTGTAACAACCAAGGATACGCTTTATCTGCTTGTGCCAAGCTGGGTAGATTATTGGATGCCCCATCTCCTAAACTAGCCATAATTTGTGGGTCGTTGACCATAATATAGGCTGCTATACCCGGAATCACTACAATTAGTGGAATGATGAGCTTCAATCCTGCTGCAAGCAGAATCCCTTTTTGGGATTCCTTGAGCGATTTGGCCGCTAGGGTCCGTTGGATAATGTACTGGTTGAATCCCCAATAGTAAAGATTGGCAACCCAAAGTCCACCTACCAAAACACCAAGCCCTGGTAAGTTCTTATACTCCGGATTGGATTTATCCAAAATCATGGCAAACTTTTCAGGTACATTGTTATAAACGACCTTCATGCCTTCAACAACACCTTCTCCTCCTGATACCGTATTTAATGCAAGATAGGTTGTGACCAATCCGCCCAATACAAGAAAAACCACTTGAATCACATCGGTCCAGGCTACTGCGGAAAGACCCCCATAAAGGGAGTAGGCCGCTGCAAACAACGCCAATCCGATTACGCTATACATCATGGGAATTCCCATTATGGTTTCCATGGCCAAAGAGCCCAAATAGAGAACAGAGGCGAGATTAACAAAGACGTATAATGCTATCCAAAAAAGTGCAAGAATTGTTTTTAATGTAGTAGAGTATCTTTTTTCAACAAACTCGGGAATGGTATAAAGACCCTTCTCAATAAATATGGGGAGAAAGTACTTCCCCACTATAAGTAGGGTAAGTGCAGCCATCCATTCGTAGGAAGCAATGGCCAGTCCCACCGCAAAACCAGAACCAGACATTCCAATGAACTGTTCAGCGGAAATGTTGGCGGCTATCAATGATGCACCAATCGCCCACCATGGCAAGGACTTACTTGCAAGGAAATAATCTTCTGCATTTTTTTGATGCCCTTTTTTATCCCGAGAGACCCAAAGGCCCACACCTAAGATAAGAATGGCATATAGTGCAAATACCAGATAATCCCAAGAACTGAAAGAAGAACTCATAACTTAAATTGGTTGTTTGGTTGTTTGGTTGTTAGGTTGAGGGCATTCCCTGTTGCTAATTTAAATAAAAAAGGTCGCCAAAAATTTTGACAACCTTTTTTATTCTTTTTTAAGATTCTAGTACCCTGGGTTTTGAACCAAGTTTGGATTGGCCAAAAGCTGAGGATTAGGTATTGGGAACAATTTGTATTTATCGTTTCCAACAGAGTTAGCAGCTTTAAACTCCCATTGTCTGGTGTATTGACCAAAACGAATCATATCGTTTCTTCTCCAGGTTTCTGCATATAGCTCACGAGCTCTTTCATCCAAAAGATCAGATTCGCTAACAGAACCAAGGGCTGTTGCACCTCTAAGTACCCTAAGCTCATTTACCATGGCCGTTGGGTCACCACCACTTCGCATCATCGCTTCAGCCTTCATAAGGTGTGCATCGGCATAACGGAAAATAATCTCGTGGTTGGTGAAACCGCCATTGTAACGGGCACCGTATTTTTGAACTCGAATACCAGTTCTCTCACTGTTGTTGATCAAGCTATTTGCACCATTTCCATCAACGAACTCCCTTGAGAATACCAAAGGATTTCCAGGACGGTCGTTCAATGGAGTTCCATCCAAGTCGTATTGTTGACCTACAAGGAATCCAAAACCAACGTTGGAACCTAGCTCGAAGCCATCATCACTTTCTTCGGTTTGATCGGCACCTGTAAATGGAGTTCCTCCAGGAGGTACACCACCTCTACGCTCTTCTTGACCGTCGATTGCATTACCGTCGCTGTCCAATCTGTTGTTGTTGGCGTCTCCTTCAAAAAGGTCATAGTATTCAGCCAAGGTGCTAAATCCATTCCATCCACCACCACCGTTGGAGGTAGAGTTGTAGTGCAAGCCGTTGTAGATTCTGTTTCCTGTACCTGCGGCCAACCACCAGATAGTTTCTGTATCAGGGGAATCCCTGAACAAATCAAAGTAACCTGATTGCAAAGCATAACCTTCTGCGGCAATTTCATCTACAAGAGAAATTACTTGTGACATATCTCCTGCTTCAGGACTTCCGCCACCACCGGTCAATTGGTTCACAAAAATGTGCTTGTTCAAAAGTAGTTTTGCTTTAAGGTACCTGGCTGCAGCCTTGCTACCAGTTTGGTTATCAGCTCCGCTTCCAGCCGCAACAGACGGAAGGTTGTTGATCGCTACGTCCAAATCAGCAAGGATAAAATCAACTGCAGCTTGACCTGACAATACTTCTGGTATAGAAGACGATGGCAAGCTAGTATCCCTAAACGGAACCTGTCCGAATAAATCCAGAATTACATACATGGAATACGCTCTCAAAAAGCTAGCATCCCCTATATCTTGTTGGGAAGGGTTACTTCTTGAATCCAAGATCTGGGAAGCTACTAACTGGTTAGCGTTCCATTGGTTAAATGGGGTCACGATATCGGTGGCTTCTGCATTCCATTCGTGTGCATGCAGATTTCTCCATCTACCGTTATCACCCCAGTCCGTACCCCGAGTTGGTACCAGGGCGGCGTCTGTGGTTACTTCGTCAAGGGCAAACTTGGCTGCTTGATCAGCATACTGTCCTGCAACGGTGCTGTATAATCCTTCAACACCTGAGGCCGGATCAGCCAAGCCTTGGAAACCCTCACTGATGATAGAATCAGTCTCCTCAATTTCCAAATCAGTACAGGAAACAAAAGCTCCTACTGAGAGTAAGGATAACAAATAAAATTTTATTTGGTTTCTTTTCATGATAAACAATTTTTTAATTAAAATGATGCGCTAATTCCTAATGTGAAAGTTCTAGCTGCTGGGAATGCTGCCCAGTCTATCCCTCTTGTAGGAATTCCAGAACCTAAGTCTCCTGTTTGAACAGTTACCTCAGGGTCAATTCCGCTATAATCCGTAATCAATAGCAGGTTCTGACCTGTTAATGAAATACGTAAGGACTTAAATAATCCATCTCCGCTCACGGGCCAGTTGTAGCCCAAGGAAGCATTCTGTAGTCTTACAAAATCACCTTTTTCCAAAAAGCGTGTGGAAACATCCGCCGAAGCTCCACCTGCCTCTCCACTGGTAACCACTTCTTGGGTTACGTTTCTGGCGTTGTTGATGGAACCTGCGGTAAAGAATCCGTTGGCTGAGTTATTGTACACATGGAATCCAAACTGTCCTGCAAAGTAGGCAGAGGCATCCCAATTCTTAACCCTTAGGTTAAGAGAAAGACCGGAAGTGATATCTGGTAAAGCATCCTCTCCTATAAAGGTTTGGTCACCAATAGGATCACCAACACCATTTCCATCAACATCTTGGTAAATAGGGAATCCATCAGAATCGAATCCTTCGAAGATTGCCATGTAGTAAGAGAACAACGATTGTCCTGCTTCAAAACGCTGGGCAAAAGCTCCGGAAAGACCTTGTCCATTAATTTCACCTGTATTTACTGAACTAGCAAAATCCTGAACCTCGTTCTCATTGTATGCAATGTTAAAGGAAGTAGTAAAGTTTACGTCATCCGTTTGAACCCAATCGTAGCTAGCGGCAAATTCGATACCTTGGTTAATGATCGTGGCATCTTGGTTACCAAACTGGAACGGGTCTACTGCAGGAGCTGCGGGAGGAGTCTGTAATAGTACATCGGTTGTTTCATTCTTGTAGACATCAATGCTACCACTGAATCGATCGTTGTTAAATCCAAAATCCAAACCAACGTTCAAGTTCAAAGTAGGCTCCCACTGCAAATCGGGAACATCGGTTGCTACGATGGCAAGACCAGTTGGATTGATAGTAAGGTCGTTTTGGATACCTAAACCGCCAAATCGCTGTCTAGCAACAAAATTACCGTATCCCAAACCGTCTTGGTTACCAGTGATACCGGCACTCAATCTAAGTTTCAATGTGGATACGGAATCCCCTATAAAATCTTCTTCAGACATTTTCCATGCGAAAGCACCGGAAGGGAAGTATCCATATTGGTTTTCCGGACCAAAACGGGAAGATCCATCAGCCCTTAAAGTCGCTGTAAACAAATATTTGTCTTGCAACGTATAGTTAATACGACCAAAGAACGACTGAAGTTCATCGGTGAAATTAAATAGATCGGCAACAACTGCAGTTACCCTTCTGTCTCCACCAAAACCAACAACTTCGCCTGCAACTACATTCGGGAACAATCGGTTCACTACAATTCCACCAGTTGAATCGTTAAAGTAGAACTGCTGGAAGCTCCCATTGATGCTTGCTTTATTGCTTTGAACCGTGGTAATAAGATCATTTCCCATTTCATTCAAATCCGTAGTAGAGAAACCACGGCCGTTGGAACTCAATCCAAACTCTTGGAAATCTTGATAGGAGTAACCCGCTAAAATGTCGATAGAGGAATTGTCAAAGTCCTTTCTATAGTTCAATGTGGCCTCGATCAATCTATTTTCCTTGTTCAAGGTGTTGTAGAAAGCAGCACCAGTCTCTTCTATCCCGGTCAAGTTCTGAACGTTAGAAGAGATTGCTGAAATGGACTCACTTTCAGATTTGTCGTAACCCAAGTTGATTTTGGCTGTAAGTTCCGGAGTGAATTTGTAATCAATGGAACCATTGATCAGTACTCTATCTGTAAAGGTCTGTAGCTGTGTATACTCCAACAAGTTGGCAGGCAATATTTGCGTTCCACCATCTGTAAAATCAGGATTGGTTGGCCAAGTTGGATTTGCTGAATACACAGCTCCCAATACATCACCTCGGAAACCAGCGGTTGCACTAAAAGGTGCAGTTTCATCATTGGTTCTTGAAATTGTGGCATTCATCCCCAAAGTCAATTTATCATCAAAGAAACGATGAACAGCGTTGATACGTCCTGTAATACGCTCCAAATCTGTTTTCTTAACAATACCGAATTGCTTTCCATAACTAAAGGTTGCCCTTACATTTCCCTGTCCATAATTATGTGAATAAGAAATGTTGTTGTTTGTGGAAGCGGCATTTCTGGTAATGAAATCTTGCCAGTCTGTATTGGCACCAAAATCCACATCCGATGCGTTTCCACCATATTGGGTAACAGCTGACAAGAATTGATTTCTGTTCAAAAGGTCATACTCCCTAATAGGATTGGAAAAACTCATGTTGGAAGAAAACTCAATCACTCCGCCTTGCCCTGTTTTACCACTTTTTGTAGTAATGATCACAACACCGTTAGCACCACGAGAACCGTAGATAGCTGTCGCAGAAGCATCCTTTAAGATACTGATGCTCTCAATGTCGTTCGGGTTAAGGAAGTTCAATGGGTTTCTTACTGCAGTTTGTCCAAAACCAGTATCACCTGCTGGAGAGGTGTTACCCCCTGCCAATGGAATACCGTCCACAACAAATAAAGGGTTGTTGTTGGAGCGAACAGAATTGGAACCCCTGATGTTCACCTGGATGGCAGCTCCTGGCTCACCACTCGACGCCGAGATGTTAACACCAGCAGTCTTACCTTGGATCAATTGTTCAGGAGATGCAATAACCCCCCCGTTAAAGTCTTCCGCGGTAACTGCGGTGACCGATCCAGTTGCATCCTTCACTGTAGTGGTACCATAACCAATAATAACAACTTCGTCCAATGCCTGCGCATCTTCCTGAAGTACAACATTGATCGTGGTCTGCCCATTCACAGGAATGGTCTGCGTAGTGTAACCAATGTAGCTAAACACCATGACGGCAGAAGCACCGACATCGCTGAGGGTATAATTACCATCAAAATCGGTCTGCGTACCATTGGTCGTGCCCTGTACTAGAACACTTGCTCCCGGTAAAGGTCCGTTCACATCTGAAACAGTACCAGATACCGTCTGGGCTTTTGCCAATCCAAAGCATAAAAATGCCCCAGAAAGCAAAATGCTTTTTAGTAGCGTAATCTTCATAAATAATTAATTTTGAGTTTAGTTAATTTCAATTGTTAAACATATATAAAAAAAAGGTTAATCGGTAGTTAAGAGGAGTGTGTTTCGCAACGAAAACGGTTTCGTGTTGATAACTTTAGAATTTTGTGGGTTTGTTAAGCCTTTGTCCCTTATTTTGGCTATATCACAATTTTCCTTCTAAGAATTGGAAGGATACACAATCTTATTGCTAATATACTATTTTTATTTTTTTACCGAAATTTGTGCATTTATCGAATTAAAATTAGGGTTTTAACCCTAGCTTTGATTCTGTTAAAAAGTTGGACTGGGACAAGGATCTAATGTATATTAGGTAACCGCAAAAGGCTACCTCAAATAAAACTTCGCTAGTATTGAAATCAAAGATTACATTAAAGGATATAGCAAGGGAACTGGAAGTCTCCATATCAACCGTTTCCAAGGCCCTGAAAAACAGCGAGGAAATAAGCAGGGATACCAAAGAAAAAATTCAAGCTTTCGCCAAGCTTTATAACTATCGGCCAAACAATATTGCCATCAGCCTTAAAAACAAGCGAACCAAGAATATTGGGGTTGTAATTCCGGATATTGTCCATCACTTTTTTACCACCGTAATCAGGGGTATAGAAAAGTATGCCAATGCAAGGGGTTACAACGTAATTGTGTGTTCATCCGATGAATCTTTTGATAGAGAGGTCATCAATATGGAAATGTTGGCCAATGGTAGTATTGATGGGTTTATCATGTCCCTCTCCTCAGAAACCCAACAAAAAAACGATTATAACCACCTCAAGGAGGTAACCGAACAGGGTATTCCGGTAGTGCTCTTTGATAGGATCACCAATGAAGTGGAATGCGATAAAGTGATTATTGATGACCAATTGGGGGCCTATATGGCTGCCAAAAAAATGATCGATCAAGGAAGAAAAAAAATAGGGCTTATAACCACAGCGGATTATTTAAGCGTAAGCAAGGCGCGTACCCAAGGGTACAGGAAGGCTTTGGTGGAGCACAATTTGGATGTTGATGAATCCCGGATCTTGAAATTGTCCAGCATGGAGATGGATGAGGAGTTAATTCAAAAATTTTTTGAATCCACCGATATTGATGCGGTACTTTGTGTCAATGAAATTTTCGCCGTGTATACCATGCGTTTGGCCCAAAAGAAGGGGCTCAGGATTCCTGAGGATATATCGTTTATAGGGTTCACAGATGGCTTTCTTTCCCAATATGCCAATCCCAGCTTAACGGTAATCGCTCAACACGGACAAAAAATGGGGGAGGTCTCAGCGCAGATGCTCATAGAAAAGGTGGAGAGCGAAGCCGAGGAAGAGACCTATCAGACCAAAATTTTGGAACCTACCTTAGTGGTAAGAGATTCCACAATTAACTAAGTTTGCACCCTTGCTCTAGGGCATACAGCTAACTTATACTTACCAACAACGAATCATTGTAGATTATGAATCAAGATTATATAAAGGCAGACCCTTGGTCCATTATAGAAGAAGGGTTTAACAAAGAACGAATCAAATCTTCCGAGAGTCTCTTTAGTATTGGAAATGGCGCCATGGGTCAGCGGGCCAATTTTGAAGAACACTATTCAGGGGCAACATTTCAAGGAAGTTATATAGCGGGGGTCTACTACCCAGATAAAACCCGTGTGGGATGGTGGAAAAATGGTTATCCCGAATACTTTGCCAAAGTACTCAATGCGCCCAATTGGATTGGAATTGACGTCCTAGTGGATGGTGAACAATTGGATTTAAATTCATGCAAATCGGTAAACGCATTTAGACGTGAACTAAACATGAAGGAAGGATGGTACCAAAGGAGTTTCAAGGCCCAAATGGAGAATGGGATAGAGCTGGCGGTCAAAGTTACCCGATTTTTAAGCTTGGATTTGGACGAATTGGGAGCTATACAATATGAAATTACACCCCAGAACCAAAATGCCAAAATTTGCTTTATGCCATATTTGGACAGTGGGATTACCAATGAAGACAGCAATTGGGACGACAAATTTTGGAACACCACCAAAGTGCAGATTCAAGGGAACCAGGCATTTATTGAGTCCCATACCATGAAGACCAATTTTGCCACCTGTACGTTTATGCAGGCCGATGCGAAATACAATGGCAATGAAGTGGAGCGCAAACAAGAGACTACAAATGAACTTGAAGCCTCCATTGAATTTGAACAAAACGTTTCCAAAGGTGAAACATTCACTTTGATCAAGCTTGGCGGATACACCGTTTCGCAAAACCATGAAGCTTCCCAGCTGGTCAATGCCGCCAAGACTGTGCTAAAACAGGCTAGTGCGATGGGATTTGAGACGTTGCTGGAAAAGCAAAAAGTGGCCTGGGGCAAAATTTGGGAGATGAGTGATATTTCCATCGAAGGCGATGTAAAGGCCCAACAGGGGATTCGGTTCAACATTTTTCAGTTGAACCAAACATATTTGGGCAAGGATTCACGGTTGAACATTGGCCCAAAAGGGTTTACAGGTGAAAAATATGGGGGAAGTACCTATTGGGACACGGAGGCCTATTGCCTACCCTTTTATATGGCGACCAAAAACCAGGAAGTTGCCTGGAGTCTTTTGGAATATCGATACAACCATTTGGACAAAGCCATAGAAAATGCAGAGAAACTAGGTTTTTCCAATGGGGCGGCACTCTATCCAATGGTGACCATGAACGGGGAGGAATGCCATAACGAATGGGAAATTACCTTTGAGGAAATCCATAGGAACGGTGCCATCAGTTTTGCCATTTTCAATTACCACCGATTTACGGGCGACTATAGCTACATACCCAAAATGGGACTGGAAGTGTTGATAGGTATTGCCCGATTCTGGCATCAGAGGGTGAATTTTTCGGAAGACAAGCAACAATATGTAATGTTGGGGGTAACCGGCCCCAACGAGTACGAGAACAACATCAACAATAATTGGTATACCAATTACTTGGCTAAGTGGTGTATAGACTATACCTTGGAACAACTTGAGGTCGTTGAAAAAAATTACCCGGATGATTACGGACGAATAAAGGCAAAAACCAAAATTACTCCGGAAGAAACAGCAGATTGGGCCAAAGTAGCCAACAATATGTATTTCCCGTTTTCCGAAAAGCACGAAGTGTTCCTGCAGCAAGATGGATTTTTGGACAAGGAAATGATAAAAGTGCAGGATTTGGACAAATCCGAACGCCCCATCAACCAAAAATGGAGTTGGGACAGAATCTTACGTTCCCCATACATTAAACAGGCCGATGTGCTGCAAGGATTTTATTTCTTCGAGGATCACTTCAGCCAAGGTGCACTGGAAAAACATTTCGACTTTTACGAACCTTTCACCGTTCACGAATCTTCCTTGTCGCCTTGTGTGCATAGTATACAAGCTGCAAAATTGGGCAGGATGGAACAGGCCTATACCTTTTATTTAAGGACTTCCCGTTTGGATTTGGACGATTATAACAAGGAAGTGGAAGAAGGACTTCATATCACTTCCATGGCAGGAACCTGGATGAGCATTGTAGAGGGATTTGGAGGTATGCGCGTTGTGGACGGGCAGCTTAGCTTTACCCCACAGATTCCAAAACAATGGGGGTCGTATTCCTTTAAGGTCAACTTCAGGAACCAGATTGTTACGGTTACGGTTTCAGAAAAGAACACGAGTTTTGAAATAACGGGAGATGGAGGCTTGGAGATTAAAGTAAATGGAAATTCCGTGACCCTTGTTCCCGGAAAAAACATTGAGGCATGAAGCTAAAGCTTCATATTGTGATATTTACCTTGGTAGGACTATTGATTTCTTGCCAACAAAAACCCGCCAAGACCAATCTAGAACCCAGCATGAAGAAAAAAGCCGTTGTCTATCAAGTTTTCACTCGACTTTTTGGCAATACCAACACCAACAATAAACCTTGGGGCACCTTGGAAGAAAATGGGGTTGGAAAATTTGCCGATTTTTCGGAAAAGGCACTGACCGAGATTAAGGATTTGGGAGTGACGCATATCTGGTATACCGGAGTGCCCCACCATGCTTTGATCAACGATTACACAGCCTACGGAATATCCAACGACGACCCTGATGTAGTAAAGGGCCGGGCCGGCTCTCCCTATGCAGTGAAGGACTACTACAATGTAAACCCGGATCTAGCCTTGGATCCAGCAAATAGGTTGGAGGAGTTTAGAGCACTGGTGGACAGGACACATAAGGCCGGGATGAAGGTGATCATTGATATTGTGCCCAATCATGTGGCTCGTAACTATAAGGGATTGTCAAATCCTGAAGGGGTAGCGGATTTTGGGGCCGATGATGATGTCTCGAAGGCATACGCAGTTGATAACAACTTCTATTATGTTCCGGAAACGGAATTCAAGGTTCCCGAATGGCAAAATGGTTATTTGCCATTGGGAGGAGCGGATAACCCCTTGTCGGATGGAAAATTCGAGGAGAATCCAGCTAAGTGGACCGGTAATGGCTCACGATTGCCCCAGCCCGATTTTAATGATTGGTATGAAACCGTTAAGGTGAACTATGGGGTTCGTCCTGATGGAACCAAGGATTTTGTGGAGCTTCCAGATGGGATGGAATCTGAGGACTATAAGGCTCATTATAACTTCTGGAAGGACAAAACCGTTCCCGATTCCTGGAACAAGTTTAAGGATATAGCCTTGTTCTGGTTGCATTTTGGGGTGGATGGTTTCCGGTATGACATGGCGGAAATGGTGCCCGTGGAATTTTGGAGCTACCTCAATTCCAACATCAAGATGAAGAATCCAGAGGCTTTTTTGTTGGCCGAAGTTTACAATCCCGACTTGTACCGCGATTACATCAGAAAGGGCAAAATGGATTACCTCTACGATAAAGTTGAACTTTACGATAGTATCAAGCACATCATGAAAGGTTATGGTTGGACGGATCATATTCCCGTGGTCCAAAAGAGAATGGAGGATATTGAACACCATATGCTGCATTTTTTGGAAAACCATGATGAGCAACGGATTGCCAGTCCCGATTTTGCCGGAAATGCGCTTTTGGGCAAACCGGCCATGGTGGTTTCCGCAACCTTGAGCACTTCCCCCACCATGATCTACTTCGGACAGGAAGTGGGTGAACCAGGGGCCGAAGACGCAGGCTTTGGTAAACCAACACGTACTTCAATTTTTGATTACGTTGGAGTGCCGCATCACCAACGATGGGTAAACAACAAGCACTTTGATGGCGGACAGTTGAGCCAAGATGAAAAAAGCTTAAGGGATTTCTACCAGCGATTGCTCAATTTCACCATTACAAGTGAAGCTTTGATGGGGGAATACCAAGATATCCATTTTTACAATAAAGATAACACCCCGGGATATGACCATAAGGTGCTCTCCTACGTTCGTTGGAATGAACGAGAAAAGCTGATCATCATTTCCAATTTTGATGACCAAGCAACATACGAACTTGATGTAAAGATTCCTGGTGATGTAATTGAGAAATGGCAACTGGAACATCCGAGCTATAAGTTACAAGAAGAGCTCTACGGAAAAGTCGATGTTTCTTTGAACATTGAAAATGGTGTGGGTCATGTCCAGTTGACTTTACCGCCCTTGGAATCGTACATTTTGAGTGTACAGTAAAAAAAAGCGGACCGCATAGCGGTCCGCAACATTTAAGGTTGGTTAATTACCTTTATTCCTTCGTAGCTGTTTTTTGATATACCAAGGCAATCACGGTTCCGATAATACCATAGAATAATACCTCTACCACTCCATTTACCAAAGCTCCTGTGGTATCCATCAATCCCATTACGGCATGGTTCAATAGGCCATTGCCAAACCCCATGAATATTCCGATCCAAACCCCATATTGAAAACCTTCCTTTGCACTATGTTGTCCCCTTGCCCATTTACCATAAACGGAGGACAGGGCAAAGGCGGCAATTACATTGCTTACGCCAATAAGTGCCATGTTCATATCTTCGTTTAGGAAGCTTTTAAGGGTGTGTTGCGCAAAAAAATCCGCCAATAAATGTTCCCAAATTGAATATCCGAGGAGGAACATGGTTAGAAAGGCGGCGAGGGTCGCTAGTAAATTAGATTTTGAAAACATGTCAGTTTTTTTTGGTTAGAAACACGATAAAAATATTAAATAAACTTTAACAAATTGATAAAAAAAGGTTGCCAAAAATGAGAAATACGCAAGTAAGACTGAGTTTTATTGGCTTTGCCATCAAGATTAAGGCTTGTGTATTGTCAATTGCAAATCGTATTTTTAGTGTTAAAATGAGTCTGAATGAAAAAAGCTTTACTACGATTATCCTGTATCGCTCTGTTAATCAATGGTTGTGGTATGAAGGATAGCAATCCTTTGGTCATAGGTCATAGAGGCGCCATGGGGCATGAAACCGAGAATACCCTGGCATCCGTCCAAAAAGCGATGGATTTAGGTGTGGACATGATTGAAATTGACGTGTTCAAAATTGACAGTGGTGAAATAGTGGTCTTTCATGATGAAAGGGTCGAAAGGCTTTCCAATGGGGGAGGTAAGATTGAGGAGTATAATATTGTGGATTTGCATCAGCTTATTTTGGATGGCAATCACCGCATTCCCATGCTTCAGGATGTGCTAAAGTTGATCAATAACCAGGTAGCGCTTAACATTGAGTTGAAGGGGAGCAACACCGCCGACCGTGTCAATTTTATAACAAACTACTACATCAAGGAAAGAGGATGGGCCGCAGAGAACATCATTATTTCCAGTTTCAAATGGGACGAGCTTAGGGATTATCGGGACTTAAACCCCGAGGCCAATATCGCCATCCTAACAGAGGAGGATCCTCTCGATGCTCTAGAAGTTGCCAAGGAATTGAATGCCATGGCAATCAACCCACACTTTAAAAAATTAACCGCTGAAAACACCTCCAAAATGCAAGACGAAGGACTTAAGGTCTACACTTGGACGGTGAATGAACCGCAAGATATTGAGGCCATGAAGGAGTTTGGCGTGGACGGAATCATCACAAATTATCCGGAGCGGGTAAATTAATGCTGGACGTAATTATTGTTGGGGGTGGTGCTGCAGGATTCTACGCTGCAATTCATGTTGCGGAACAAGCACCTGGTTTAAAAATTGCAATTTTTGAAAGGGGAAAAAGCGTGCTCTCCAAAGTGAAGGTTTCTGGGGGTGGGAGATGTAACGTGACCCATGGCGAGTTTCTCCCTAAAGAATTGGTGTTGAGTTACCCAAGGGGACAAAAAGAATTATTGGGTCCATTCCACATTCATGGACCTGGGGATGTAATGGAGTTTTTTGAGACTAGGGGAGTTCGCCTAAAAATTGAGGAAGATGGGCGTGTGTTTCCCGAAAGCGACAGTTCCCAATCCATTATAGATTGTTTGGTCGGCGAAGCGAAGCGATTGGGGGTTCAAGTTCTCAAGAACAGTGGCGTAAAGCAGATTACCAAACTTGAAAACGATGCGGGGTGGCAGGTGACCACCATGAACAAACATTATCTGGGCAAAAAACTATTGTTGGCCACAGGTAGCAATCCAAAAATTTGGGACTTCACCAAAAATCTGGGACATAACATCGTTCCTCCCGTCCCATCCTTGTTTACGTTTAATATAAAGGATACTCGCCTTAATGGAATTCAAGGGGTAAGCACCCAGGCCATGGTGGAAATCCCACCCAAAAAGATTTTTTCCTCCAAGGTTTCCCTGAATTTAAAAAGTGCACCAAAAGAAGAACCCGTGCTTCAGTCCGAAGGAGCCGTGCTGGTCACCCATTGGGGGTTGAGCGGTCCTGCCATTCTAAAGTTATCTGCCTGGGGCGCCAACATATTAAATGAGTATCAATATCATTTTCGAATCCGGGTCAATTGGACACCCGACTACACCACAGGTTCCATGGAAGGTTTGCTCCGGGAAATCAAGGAGGTGGAAGCCAAAAAGACTGTCGTTCGTACCAAGGCCTTGCCTCTTCCAAAAAGACTTTGGATTAAACTAGTACATGCTGCGGGCATCGACAACGAGGTGCGTTGGGCGGATTTAACCCGGGAAATGCTCCAAAATCTGGCATTGGAACTAACCGCAAGTTCCTTTCGCGTAGAGGGCAAAAGCACTTTTAAGGAGGAATTTGTAACCGCCGGGGGAATAGATTTAAAAGAAATCAATTTTAAAACCTTCGAAAGCAAAATCCACCCCAACCTTTATTTTGCCGGAGAGATAATCAATGTGGACGCCATTACTGGCGGATTTAATTTTCAGAATGCGTGGACCGGGGCATATATTGCTGCCCAGGCTATTGCCAACGACACCTAGTTTTATTGAACGAGCATTGAGACCCCTACCGCCAATACAGCGCCTATGATAGGCCCAATTACCGGAACCCAGGAGTACCCCCATCCATTGGAACCCTTGTTTTTAATGGGAACCAAGGCGTGTATGATACGAGGTCCCAAATCCCGAGCAGGATTGATCGCATATCCGGTGGTACCTCCCAAGGACAGGCCAATGGCCCAAACAATCAAAGCTACTGGGAGTGCACCCAAGGAGCCCAAGCCTATGATGGTGTTGTCTGCTGTGTTGACGGCATCGGTAAAGTAGAGTACAGCAAAAATCAACACAAAAGTGCCCATAATCTCACTGAAGAGGTTAAGAAAAGTGTTGGGAATGGCCGGAGCTGTACAGAAGACCCCTCTTTTGGTCGCTCCTTCCTCAGTGGCATCAAAATGCTTCTTGTTCAGCAACCAAACACAAAAGGCCCCCAACATGGCTCCAATAAACTGGGCAATCACATAACTGGGGACATCATAAATAGAGAACTCCCCTGCCAGGGCCAGACCTACCGTAACGGCAGGGTTGAGGTGCGCTCCACTGTGTGGGCCCGCTATAACCACGCCGGTATATACGGCCAAGGCCCATCCGGTGGTAATCACAATCCACCCAGAAGCATTTCCGTAAGTTTTCTGAAGGGAAACGTTGGCATTAACGCCACATCCCAATAAAATTAAAATAAAAGTTCCTACAATTTCAGAGATGAAAGGAGTCATAATGTAGTTGGTCGGTTAAAAATTAGGTTTGCAATTTAAGATTCATTGGCCCAAAATTCCAAGGCCTTTATGGCCTTATACCAGCCTTTGATTTTTGTATTGATGGTTTCGCGTTCCGTTGTAGGTTGAAAATGAACATCGGCCTGCCAAATACCTTGGATTTCCTCAGGGTTTTTCCAATATCCGACAGCCAAACCTGCCAAATATGCGGCTCCCATTACAGTGGTTTCTACCACCTCTGGTCTTACCGTTACAGTATCCAACACATCAGCTTGGAACTGCATGAGCAAATTGTTCACGGTTGCGCCACCGTCGACGCGTAGTTCATTAATGGTAATCCCCGAATCGGCTTCCATGGCCCTAAGGATGTCCATGGTCTGAAAAGCAATGGATTCCAACGCAGCTCTTGCGATATGGGCATCGGTGCTTCCCCGTGTGAGCCCAAAAACAGTGCCTTGGGCATGCTGGTTCCAATAAGGTGCTCCCAAGCCCGCAAAGGCAGGAACCAAATACACGCCCTCGGAGCTATTGACAGATGCAGCCAGTTTTTCAACCTCGGAAGACGTTTTTATGATTTTTAGACTGTCCCGTAGCCATTGAACCACTGCCCCGGCTATAAACACGCTGCCTTCCAATGCGTATGTGGTTTCCCCGTTCATTTTCCAAGCTACCGTTGTGAGCAAATTGTTTTTGGAGACAATGGGTTTACTGCCAATGTTCATCAGCATAAAACAACCTGTACCGTAGGTGTTTTTTACCATCCCTTGTTTGGTGCACATTTGCCCAAATAGGGCGGCCTGCTGATCACCTGCAATACCCGCAATGGGAATCTTGGAAGCGAAAAAATTGGGGCTGGTATGCCCATAGATTTCGCAGGATTGTTTTACTTCGGGAAGCATGGATTTTGGAATAGTGAGCAAATCCAGAAGCTCTTGGTCCCAATCCATACTATTAATATTGAACAACAAGGTTCGGGAAGCGTTGGTCACATCGGTGATATGAAGGTTCCCTTCGGTCATTTTCCAGATGAGCCAAGTGTCAATGGTGCCCATCAAAAGATCACCAGCTTCGGCCTTGTCCCGAGCGCCCTCAACGTTATCCAAAATCCATTTTACTTTGGTGCCCGAAAAATAAGCGTCTATGACCAGGCCTGTTTTTTCCCGAATCGTATCGGACCTACCTTGGGACTTCAGTTCGTCACAATAACCTGCGGTTCGTTTATCCTGCCAAACAATGGCATTGTACACCGGTTCGCCTGTGTTTTTGTCCCATACCACCACGGTTTCCCGTTGGTTGGTAATACCAATAGCTGAGATTTGCTCGGCTTTTAACCCTTTTTGACTTACGGCTTCTGCTGCCATTCCCGCTTGCGTGGCCCAAATTTCCTTGGGGTCGTGCTCTACCCAGCCGGGTTTCGGAAAAATTTGGGTGAACTCCTTTTGGGACACTGCAACAATGGATCCTTTGTGATTGACCACCACTGCCCGTGAACTGGTAGTCCCCTGATCCAGGGCAAGAATGTATTGGCTCATTTGGTTTTTTTTGATGTCCCTGAATTTACTAAAATAAATCTGTGTAGTTTCGAATTGAATACTAAGAAAATGAAAACTTTTATTGTCCTGCTTCGGGGAATCAATGTTGGCGGTCAAAAGAAGATACGAATGGCCGATTTGAGGGAGAGCCTCCACCTAAAGGGATTTGGGGAAGTGCACACCTATATTCAAAGTGGAAATATTATATGTAGGAGCGACCATCTGGATCTCAAGTCTGTGGAACAGTTGGTTCAGCAATCCATATTAAAGGATTTTGGTTTTGATGTACCCACCTTGGCCCTGACAACGGATGAAATTGACGAGATTATAAATAATAATCCCTTTGCATCGGAAGAGGAAAAGAGCCTATATTTTGTGCTCCTTAAAAATCCGCCGGAATCTGAAAGGGTGGAAAGTTTCAATCAAGAAAAGTTTGAAAATGAGGATTTCCATATTACGGACCGGTGCGTTTATTTGTGTTGTAAAACCGGATATGGCAAAGCCAAACTCAGCAACAATTTAGTTGAACGAAAATTGAAGGTAGAAGCTACGGCGCGGAATCTAAGGACCATGAAGAAATTGTTGGAAATGGCAGATTCCTAGTTCAATTCCCAAATTTTATAATTGAGCAGCGTGGCAAAACATACCCATAAAAGATAGGGGATGAGTAAAAATGAGGCCAATTTGCTCACCACACGAAACCACTTTATGGTCAGCATGATCAGGGTTAGGAGCACCAGAATCACCAAAAAGGACCAAAAAGGATTTTTAAGCCCAAAAAACACAATGCTCCAAAGGGCATTGAACAGCAACTGGAACCCAAAATGGTACAAGGCGGTCTTGACCCAAATATGATGGAATCCCTTAGACCAGACTATTCCTGCGGCAATGCCCATGAGGATGTACAAGGTGGTCCAGACAGGAAAAAAAATCCAATTAGGGGGGTTAAAACTGGGCTTGTTCAACCCGGCATACCAATCGTTAACAGAACTTTGCGTAGCAAAACTTGATAAAAAACCTATAAATAGACAGACGAGGACAGCTATGGATATGTAGGTCAATCTTTTCTTCATGGCAAGTGCGTTCCCTCTAAAATAAGAATTTATTTAACTCCATAACTTTGGAACCTCCCACACTACCTTATCTTTGCGCAAAAGTTTATAAATGGTTGAAAAGGATTTTCTGCCAAAATCAAATGGGGTTCTCCCGGAAACCGGAAGCGTAATTTGGAAGGCCCCAAGTAATATAGCCTTGGTCAAATATTGGGGCAAAAAGGAAAACCAAATTCCGGCCAACCCATCCATAAGTTTCACTTTGGATGCTTGTGCGACAACAACAAAACTTTCCTTTCAAAATAGATTGCCCACTTCCGATTTTTCATTTGACCTGTTCTTGGACGGAAAGCCAAAGGAAGATTTTAAACCAAAGATCAAGGCGTTCTTGGAGCGTGTAGCACCTTATGTTCCATTTGTAAAAGAGTATCATTTTTCCATCGAAACTTCCAATTCATTTCCACATAGTAGCGGCATTGCCTCATCGGCTAGTGGTATGGCAGCGCTGTCGTTGTGTTTGGTGGACATGGAAAGGCAGATGGATTTGAAGATGGATGATGCCTATTTCAACAGAAAAGCATCCTTCCTTGCAAGGTTGGGTTCTGGTAGTGCCTGCCGAAGTATAGAAGGAGACCTGATTCAGTGGGGAAGTCATTCGGGATTGGAAGAAAGTTCTAATTTGTATGGAATCAAATATCCGTTTGCCGTTCATCCTGTTTTCCAAAAGTATCACGATACCATTTTACTTGTGCACAAAGGACAAAAGCAGGTAAGCAGTTCGGTTGGTCACAATCTGATGCACGGACACCCGTATGCGGAAAGCCGGTTTGCGCAGGCACATGACCATTTGGACAAGTTGAAAGGCATTTTTGCATCCGGGGATTTAGATGGTTTTGTAAAGCTTGTGGAAAGTGAAGCGTTGACCCTACATGCCATGATGATGACAAGTCTACCCTATTTTATGCTGATGAAACCCGATACCATGGAGATTATCAACAAAATTTGGCGATTCCGGGAAGAATCAGGAGTTCCCATCTGTTTTACTTTGGATGCCGGGGCCAACGTACATGTGCTCTATCCCGAATCTTATAAGGAGCAGGCCATACAATTCATTCAGGATGAATTGGTTGCCCACTGTGAAAACGGGCACTATATTTGTGACCGAATAGGACAAGGAGCCAAAAAATTAATCGCACCAAAGAGGTAATCAAGCGAAATTTTTAGCGTTATTTGTCTTGAAAATCCTGATAAAAAGGAAATTAAACCTAAAACACACGTTTTGTTTAACGACATTTAGTTTTAATTAAACAAAATTTAGTATTTTAGTTATTCTAATGAAAGGACCATTATTTTATTCTAAGATTTTATTGTTTGGGGAGTACGGAATCATCAAAGATTCCAAGGGACTTTCCATTCCCTACAATTTTTTCAAAGGTGCCCTAAAGACGGATCAAAACCTTTCGGCCTCTGCCAAGCAGTCGAATGCAGGTTTAAAGGCCTATGTGGGTTATCTGAGGGAACTTGAAAAAAATGAAAAAGGCTTGGTCTCTTTCGATTTGGATTCCTTGGACAAGGATGTGGCCAATGGGATGTATTTTGACAGTTCCATTCCCCAGGGCTACGGCATTGGAAGTAGTGGGGCACTTGTCGCCGCTATTTATGATAAGTATGCCACTAATAAAATCACCGTTCTCGAAAACCTTACCCGTGAAAAGTTGTTGAAACTCAAAACCATTTTTGGTTTGATGGAGTCATTTTTTCATGGAAAGTCCTCTGGGCTTGACCCACTGAACAGTTATTTGAGCTTGCCCATTCTGATCAATTCCAAAGACAATATTGAATCGACCAGTATACCTTCCCAAAATACTGAGGGAAAGGGGGCTGTTTTTTTATTGGATAGTGGAATAACCGGGGAAACCGCTCCCATGGTCCAGATTTTTATGGAAAAGATGAAGCAGGAAGGATTCCGTAGTATGATCAAGGATCAGTTCGTAAAACATACCGATGCTTGTGTGGAAGATTTCCTAAATGGGAATATTAAATCCCTCTTCGGCAACATCAAGCAGTTGTCCCACGTGGTCCTAGATAACTTTAAACCCATGATTCCAGCCAAGTTCCACAAACTTTGGCAGCAGGGCATAGAAACCAACGATTATTATCTTAAGCTTTGTGGTTCTGGAGGAGGAGGTTATATATTGGGCTTTACCCAAGATTTGGATAAGGCCAAAAAAGCGCTCAAAGGATACAATCTGGAAGTTGTTTACAACTTCTAACCACAACCATGCTTAGTAGAAAAAACAAACTCCTGCTTTTTAAGCTATTGAGTTTATTTTCTGTTGTTCGCGGGTATAACATCTTGGTCATTACCCTGGCCCAATACTTGGCTTCCATTTTTATTCTTTCTCCACAGACCCGATTGCCGGAAGTTGTGTTGGACCTGAACCTTTTTTTGATCGTAACCGCCTCTGCATTGGTCATAGCAAGCGGGTATATAATCAACAACTTTTACGATGCGGAAAAGGACTTGATCAACAAACCAAGGAAGAGTATGCTCGATAGGTTGGTGAGTCAACGGTTTAAACTCACTACCTATTTTATCCTCAATTTTTTGGCCGTGTTGGCGGCGAGCTACATTTCGTTTAGGGCAGTTTTGTTCTTTTCCAGCTACATTTTTGGAATTTGGTTATACTCCCATAAACTAAAGCGGGTTCCATTTCTGGGCAACCTGATATCGGCTTCCTTGGCCATTGCACCCTTCTTTGTGGTTTTTGTGTACTATCGGAATTTTGAGACTGTAATTTTCGTACATGCCCTCTTTCTGTTCTTGTTGATTTTGGCCCGGGAAATGATCAAGGACCTTGAAAATATGGCCGGGGACATGGCGCAGAACTACAAGACCATTCCAATTCTATATGGGCCCAATGTGTCCAAAGTCCTCATCGGGTTCCTGATTGTACTTACCCTGATTCCTGCGTTACTATTGATCAAAACCTTCGATGTGGGTTATATGTATCTGTATTTTATAGCGTGCATAGTGCTCTTGGGTTTATTTATTCTACTGTTGTGGAGGGCCAAGGGTAAAAAACATTATGTTTGGTTGCACAACATTTTAAAGTTCATCATTGTAGCAGGAGTTTTTAGCATTTTATTGATTGATGTGGACTTGGTGATAAATCGAATTTTGTAATGGAGAATCATCTAAAAGTGGCCTTGGCCCAAATTGCCCCAGTTTGGTTGGACAAGCGAGCGACCATTCAAAAAATTGAGGCTTCGATACAAGCAGCGGCCAAAGAAAGGGCTGAACTGATAGTTTTTGGAGAAGCATTTCTTCCGGGATATCCCTTCTGGTTGGCCCATACCGAAGGTGCAGCGTGGGATTTGAAAGTCAATAAGGAATTGCACGCCCATTACGCAAGAAATTCTATTCAAATTGAAACAGGGGAGCTGGATTCCATCTGTGCTTTGGCCAAGGAAAACAACATGGCTCTGTATTTGGGAATGATGGAACGTGCCAAGGACAGGGGTGGACATAGTCTGTATTGCTCCCTGGTCTATATCGACCAAAAGGGAGTGATTAAATCGGCGCATCGAAAACTACAGCCCACCTACGACGAACGCTTGACTTGGGCCCCAGGTGATGGGAATGGATTGCAGGTGCATCCCCTAAAACAATTCACGGTTGGGGGACTTAATTGTTGGGAGAATTGGATGCCCTTACCTAGGACGGCTCTGTACGGTCAAGGAGAAAATTTGCATGTGGCCGTCTGGCCAGGAGGGCTCCATAATACTAAGGATATTACACGATTTATTGCCCGGGAATCCAGGAGTTATGTCATCTCGGTTTCGTCCTTGATGACTACTTCCGACTTTCCAGAACATACGCCACATTTGGGAGAAATTCTCAAAAAAGCGCCCAAGGTTTTGGCAAATGGTGGTAGCTGTATCGCAGGCCCCGATGGGGAATGGATTGTGGAACCCGTTGTTGACAAAGAAGGAATAATTTATGAAATCCTTGATGTTAACCGGGTCTATGAAGAAAGGCAAAACTTTGATCCCGTAGGGCACTATTCCAGACCCGATGTTACCAAGCTGATCGTCAACCGGGAACGACAATCCACGGTTGAGATTAAGAATTAG
Organism: Flagellimonas myxillae; assembly: GCF_023502235.1. GTDB lineage: Bacteria > Bacteroidota > Bacteroidia > Flavobacteriales > Flavobacteriaceae > Flagellimonas > Flagellimonas myxillae. Next base: position 301,606 of record NZ_JAMFLY010000003.1, read on the forward strand.
TAATGCTTCTTCTGAAGATTTCAGGTCGAGCGCAGTCGAGACTTTTCTAGGATTTGGACATTTAGTGATCTCTCGACTGCGCTCGAGGTGATATAAAACACTATTTTTGCAAAAAATTTACGACTGATGGCGAAATCAGACAATCCGCGAAATAGGAAACCTTCCCAAAATACTGGGCGAAACCAGAAAAAGCAATACCCCAAAAAGTATGGTTCAAAGCCTAAAGCGAATACCCCACCCAAAAGATCCAATCCAGATGAAATTCGGCTGAACCGTTACATAGCCAATGCTGGTATCTGTTCGCGAAGGGAGGCCGACACCTATATAGCAGCAGGTAGCGTTTCTGTCAACGGAAAAGTCATCACCGAAATGGGTTACAAAGTAAAACTTACGGATGATGTACGTTTTGATGGGCGAAGACTCAACCCAGAGAAAAAAGAGTATATCCTTTTGAACAAGCCCAAAAACTTTATCACCACCACAAACGACGAAAAAGGAAGGCGCACGGTAATGGAATTGATTTCCAGTGCATCAAACAATAGGTTGTTGCCTGTTGGGAGATTGGATAGGAATACTACGGGTCTGCTGTTGTTCACCAACGATGGAGATCTTACTAAAAAGTTGACCCATCCTACCCACGGGGTACGTAAGATTTACCACGTCCATTTGGACAAAAATCTTGCATTGGCCGACTTACGAAAGATTGAGGAAGGCCTTGAGCTTGAGGATGGAAGTGTACAGGTTGATGATGTGAGCTATATCCAAGGGGCCCCAAAAAGAGAGGTTGGAGTTCAAATCCATAGTGGTCGTAACCGGATTGTACGCCGAATTTTTGAACATTTGGGTTATGATGTGACCAAATTGGACAGGGTTATTTTTGCTGGGCTTACCAAAAAAGACCTTCCCCGTGGGCACTGGCGCCATTTGACCGAGCAAGAAGTGGTGAATTTGAAGATGATACGGTAATCCTGCTTTTTTCAGTATTTATTCGTGATAGGCAAGCTTATTTTTCATGCTTGTAAATTTTACCATCCTTCATCACAAAGGGGATAGTTTCCAACAGTTTTATATCGGATAATGGATTTCCCTTAACTGCAATAATATCTGCTAGTTTGTTCTTATCAATACTTCCCAGCTGGTCTTTCACACCAAGTAGTTCAGCGGCAGTAATTGTTGCGCTCTTAATAATGTCAATTTCGGTCATCCCGGCCTTTTTCATAAAAGAAAATTGCTCGGCATTTCTACCATGGGGATAAATCCCGGCATCTGTTGCAAATACCATTTTTACACCCTTTTTGTAAGCCTTGGAGAATGTTTCCAATATGGAAGCAAACATTTCACTGTTATTCCCATCAAGATCTTTACCACTAAAATCCTCATTTTTCTCAATCAACTCAAAATAAGCTGACAACAAATCCATAGATAAATAAGCCTTTTGTTGAAGTAAAAGGGCTATGGCTTCGTCATCCAAGAAGGTCGCATGCTCAATGGAGGTAGCCCCAGCTCGAAGGGCATTTTTAATTCCTTCGGCACCATGGGCATGCGCAGCGACTTTAATTCCTCTTTTGTTGGCTTCATCTACAGCAGCTTTTAGTTCCTCGATGGTATACGAGGCTGCTCCGGGTTTTGTTCCGTAAGAACCGAAACCTCCGGTGGCAAAAACCTTTATCCAGTCAACTCTGTATTTTAAATGCTTTCGTGTCTCTTTTCTTACTTCATCTACACCATCGGCAATACTCACAAGGTTGTCACTAAACTCAATTTGGGGACTTAACCAGTTTCCAAAGGCCCCATGTCCTCCAGTTATGGTAAGTGCAGGACCGCTAACGTACATTCTTGGCCCAATTATCCAACCTTTATTGATGGCGTCCCTCAGTGCAACATCACCGTAAAAGTAGCTATGTAAATCCCTAACGGTGGTAAAGCCTGCTTCCAAGGTTTTCTTTGCATTTACTGTTCCGAGTATACCGTAAGTCGCAGCCGGCAGGGTGTAAACATCAAATCCTTCATTTTCCAAATACCAATTTCCAACGAGATGGGTATGACAATCTATTAATCCAGGAAGGAGTGTATAATCGGAAAGGTCAAGGTAGTTCTTTAGCGTTGATAAATCGGGATTTGTTTTGACATCAAGAATTTTGTTTCCCTTAATGGTTACCAACACGTTTTTTTCGATTTGTTCCGTTTCAACATCCAGCATTCCTCCAGCAAAAATGTACAAATCGGATTCTTGAGCCATTATATTAATACTGGACAACATCCAGAAGCATACAATTGAAACCAGTTTTGCAAATACTTTCATATTGTCATTTTTTTGACTGCCAAAATCAAGCTAAATCTCATAGTAACAACCTTTTGACTTATGGCAAGTGAAGTTCGGAAATTTCCTTTAGAAAGGAAACTCCGTGGTATCAGCTCCCTTTTTTTGTTGTTGGAAGAATTTCAGATATGGGGTATTTTTTCCGAAAATGATAGATTTTCCTTATTTATGTAATGTCGCGGGCGCATAGGGATCCGATAAAATGGGAGGACAAAAAATCCGAAGAAGATAAAGTGATTAGCAAACAATTACATCAGAAAGCACATTTGATTTTTTGGTCCTTCGGGATTATCCTGATCGCACTTCAGGTCTTGTTTACCGTGGTTTATCCCGATTCAATCCTGGACATTAATGTCCACGACACCTACCTTGTGATAGCCTATGCTCATCTCTACAACGTTTTGGGAACTTGGTTTATACTCTGCGGCTTGGGTTACTGGATTTTAAAGCTCAAGGGTATACCCATTATTAAATGGATGTTCTGGCTTCATTTGGTTTTTACCTTGCTTTTCCCCTTAAGTTTTGGGTTAAATTGGTACGAATCCCATTCAAACCCGAATACATATCAATGGACCATGTGGGTAAGTACTGTGTCCTTTTTTGGATTGGTATTGTTTGTATTGGTTCAGGTGTTTTATTTTCTGAACATCCTTATCTCTACCTTAAGAAAAATAAAGTCAAGGTAAGGGAGCCTACTTGGCAAGCAGCTGTTCCATTTTACCCCGGATATCTTCCAAACACAAATTCCCCAAGCTCCCTTCATGGGTATGCTCAATGTCTCGTTTGGGCTTAAAATTTCCATTTTCAATAGCTTGTCCCATGGTCTTGTAGGCATCCCGGAAGGGTATGCCACTTTTGACCAATTCGTTTAAGGTATCCACGCTAAATAGATAATCGTACTTGGAGTCATCCAAAATAGTTGGGTTCACTTGGATTTCCTTTAGACTAAAGTTTATCATTTCCAGACAAGCTTTTATATCCTGAATGGCGGGAACGATTACTTCTTTGACCAACTGCAGGTCCCGGTGATAGCCGCTCGGTAGATTGTTGGTGATCAAGATGAGCTGGTTGGGTACTGCCTGAATTTTATTGCATTTTGCTCGAATGAGCTCAAATACATCCGGATTTTTCTTATGGGGCATAATGCTGCTGCCCGTGGTCAGTTCATTTGGAAATGAGATAAAATCAAAATTTTGGCTCATGTACAAACAGATGTCCATCGCCAATTTGGAAAGGGTGGCAGCTACGCTTGAAATTCCAAAGGCAGTGGCCTTTTCCACTTTCCCTCGACCCATTTGAGCGGCAACCACATTATATTTCATGGTCTCAAAACCCATTTCCTGGGTGGTAAAGCTTCGGTCAATTGGGAACGAACTACCATAGCCTGCTGCGCTTCCCAAAGGATTTTGGTCGGCTACTTTGTAGGCGGCCTGTACAAACTGTAGGTCGTCGACCAAACTCTCCGCATAAGCAGAAAACCAAAGTCCGAAAGAGGAAGGCATGGCAATTTGAAGGTGGGTATAGCCTGGCAGTAACACGGATTGGTGTTTTTTTGCCAAATCGAGCAGCAAATCGAACAAATCCTTGGCGCCCGCAGAAATTTCGGAAAGCTCATGTTTCAGGTAAAGTTGCATGGCTACAAGCACTTGGTCGTTTCTAGATCGGGCCGTATGGATTTTCTTCCCCGTGTCACCAAGCTTTTCAGTAAGTAGAAACTCAATTTTGGAATGCATGTCCTCAAAATCATCTTCAATGGTAAATTGCCCAGCCTCGATAGATTTTGCAATACCATTGAGTTCTTTTACCAAGGCTTCGGACTCTTCCTTGGAGATCAGTCCCACCTTGCCCAACATTTGGGCGTGTGCTTTGGAGGCCATTACATCGTACTTTGCCAAGAGCAAATCCAATTCTCGGTCATTGCCTACGGTAAAATGGTCAATCTTTTTATCCGTGCTAAATCCTTTGTCCCAAAGTTTCATAGTTTCATTTTTGTACTTCCCATGAATATGGGATCTTATTATTGTGTTCTCGACTGCGCTCGAACAGACAGTTCAATTTTATTGTAAAAATCCTTCCAGGATTTTGATATAGAGGTCTATTCCCTCCTCAATTTCATTCACATATATAAATTCATCGGCCGAATGCGACCGGGTACTATCGCCAGGGCCCAATTTAACGGATTGGCAACTCAATGCTGCTTGGTCCGAAAGGGTCGGAGAACCGTAGGTTTTTCTTCCTAGGGCAATGCCACTTTTTACCAAATTGTGGTCTGGATCTATCGCGGATGAATTCAACCGAAGGGAACGTGGGGTCATTTTGCAAGGTGCTTCCTTTTCCAATAGTGCTGCTATTTCCTGATTGGAATAGCGATCATTTACCCGTACGTCTACCACCAAATCCACCTGGGCCGGCACCACATTGTGTTGGCTTCCCGCATTGATCTGGGTCACGGTCAATTTTACCTCGCCCAAAGCGTCGGAAACCTTTTCAAAAGAATAATCTTTGAACCAGTTTAAGACATCAATAGTATTATAAATGGAGTTGTTGGTATTGGGGTGTGCGGCATGTGAGGGGGTGCCCTCCACCACGGCATCGAATACGACCAGTCCTTTTTCCGCAATGGCGAGATCCAGCAAGGTAGGTTCCCCAACAATGGCCACATCAATAGGGGGAAGAATGGTCAATAGTGACCGCAAACTTTTTTCCCCAGCATTTTCTTCTTCCGCCGTTGCAGCGATGATTAAATTATGGTTTAACCCCTCCAGCTCATAAAATTGGACAAAGGTGGCCAAAAGAGAAACCAGGCAACCCCCGGCATCATTGCTTCCCAATCCATACAGTTTACCATCCTCGATATGAGGAAGAAAAGGGTCACGGGTATAGGCTTTATTCGGTTTTACCGTGTCGTGATGGGAATTGAGCAGCAAAGTCGGCTTATTCGAATCAAAGTGCTTGTTGAATGCATAAATATTATTGAATTGCCGTTCTGTTTTCACCCCAAAACCTTGCAGCCAAGCTGCAATGGCATCCCCGGTTTGATCCTCCTCGCCTGAAAACGATTGTATGGAGATGAGCTGTTTTAATAGCTCAATAGCCTTTTGGGTCAATAGCTCTTGATTGATTTTCATAGGGTTAAGGTCGTAAAATTTGAGTTGGTTTTCTCGAGCATGGAACTATCTCCAATACAGACTTTTTGCACACTATTTTGAAGTGCATGGAAGCAGTTGTGCATTTTAGGAAGCATTCCTTCGGCAATTACCCCTTCCTCCAACAGAGATTTGTAGGCTTTGGAATCGATGGTTTGTATTACGGAATCCTCATCTTCAATATCGCGCAACACTCCTTTCTTTTCAAAACAATAGTACAAGGTAGTTTCAAATTGTTGGGAAAGGCCGATGGCAAGTTCTGAAGCGATAGTATCGGCATTGGTGTTGAACAATTGTCCTTTTCCATCATGGGTCAAGGCACAAAAAATGGGTGTAAAACCTGCCTGAAGCAATTTAAATAGATTATCTGCCGCAACCGAATCCACATCCCCGACCCATCCAAAATCCACCTCTTTTACAGGTCTTTTATGCGCTAGAATGGCATTCGCATCGGCACCACTCATGCCAATGGCGTTTGTGCCTAGCGCCTGGAGTTGTGCCACTATCTTCTTACTGACCAACCCGCCGTAGACCATTATGGCCACATCCAAACTGGCTGCGTCCGTGATTCTACGTCCGTTGGTCATTTTGGTTTCGATGCCCAATTTGTTTCCAATTTCGGTGGCTTTTTTTCCACCTCCATGGACCAAAATTTTGTTTCCATCCAGTTTGGAAAAAAGTGCCAACAAGTGCGAAAGTTGGGATGGGTCACCTATTACGTTCCCTCCGATTTTGACTATGGATAGTTTTTGTTTCATTTTAAGCGTTTAGTATTCCTCCATCTATGGTCATGGCCGTTCCGGTAATCCAAGATGCATCTTCCGAAACCAAGAAAAGTGCCAGTTTGGCAACATCTTCCGGGCTGCCCAATCGTTTTAACAAAGTGGCGTTTTTGGCATTTTCGACGGCCGCTTCAGGTTCATCGAATGCTTTGGCAGAATCCCAAATCAAGGGGGTGTCCACCGGTCCAGGGCAAATGGCATTTACCCGGATATTTGGCGCATATTCCACGGCCAATTGTTTCATCAATCCTATGGTAGCAGCTTTGGAGGCACAATATGCAGGATGGTTTGGAAAACTCTTAAAGGCCGCTATCGACGAATTGATCAGTAAATTTCCTCCGTGTTCCTGCAAAACCGGAATGGCGAATTTGGCCATGTAGAAGATGGAACTTACATTGGTTTCCATTGTCTTATGCCAAGTTTCTATAGGGAGGTCAACTACATTTCCCAGCCCAAGAATGCCAGCGTTCAATACCACAATATCCAATTGGCCAAATGTAGTTATCGCTGTTTGCACCAGGGTTTGGTTATAGGTGGCATCACCAACATCACCAGGAACAAATATGCTGTTTACGAGCTGTTTTGCCAGTTGGTTGCCGCGTTCCAAATTCCGTCCGGAGAGTACAAGCTTGGCCCCTTGCTCATGGTAAAGTTCTGCAATGGCCTTGCCCATGCCGCTTGTGGCACCGGTTACAATACAGACCTTGTTTTTTAGCTTTGCTTCCATGTGCCTATAGGTTTTCAAGAATTTTTTTCAATACAATCTGGGCCGAAAATGTTCTATTGTTGGCCTGTTCTATCACAAGGGATTGGTCACTGTCCAGTACCGCATCTTCAACCACAACATTTCTACGCACGGGTAGGCAATGCATAAATTTGGCATCTCCAAGCTTCCCTTGGGTCATCAACCAGCTTGAATCAAGGTTTAAAACGCTGCCATAATCGGTATAGCTGCTCCAATTTTTTACATAAACAAAATCAGCATTTTCCAAAGCTTTTTCTTGATCGTGTTCAATAGAACAACCTTGGGTAACTTCCGGATTGAGCTCATATCCTTCTGGATGGGTGATTACGAATTCGGCCTCTTGTAGTTTCATCATCTCCACAAATGAGTTGGCCACGGCATGCGGCAGTGCCCTAGGGTGGGGCGCCCAAGAAAGAACTACCTTGGGTTTTGCTTTGGTGCCAAATTCCGCCAAGGTAATGGCATCTGCCAATGCTTGCATGGGATGTCCGACCGAACTCTCCATATTCACAACTGGAATATCGGCATATTTTGTAAAGCCATTGAGAACAACTTCAGCTTCGTCCTGAGCCTTGTCCATCAAACCGGCAAAGGCCCGAATGGCCACAATATCGCAGTACTGGGAAACCACTTGGGCAGCTTCCTTGATGTGTTCTGCCTTGCCCTGGTCCATCACCGTTCCATCCTCGAATTCCAATTGCCAGCCCTCGCTTCCAAAATTCATTACCATTACGTCCATACCCAAATTAATGGCAGCTTTCTGGGTGCTCAATCGGGTACGCAGACTGTTATTGAAAAAGAGCAGACAAAGGGTTTTGTCCTTTCCCAGGGACTTGAATTGGGTTGGGTTTTTTTTCAGCTCGATGGCCTCCGAGACACTGTCTTTAAGGTTGCCAATATCGTTTATGGTCAAATAATGCTTCATGCCTTGATCTTTGTAAAATGGATTTTGTCCTGAAAACTATCAATAATGAAATTGTCATTCAGGCCGTTTACGATCCATGTTTCTATTCCTGCTTGTTGCGCAATGGTAGCGGCTTCTATTTTAGATTGCATTCCCCCAGTACCATGGGCGGATTTTGTGCTACTGATTTCTTGTTCCAAATCGGTTATGGAATCCACTTCGTGGATGGTCTCGGGTTGCTTTTGGTCCAAGGATTCTTTTGTATAGATACCATTGGTGTTGGTGGCTATTAGCAATAGATCCACCTTTAAGAAGGCTGCTGTCAATGCGGCCAATTTATCGTTGTCACCAAATTTGATCTCCTCAGTCGCGACCGTATCATTTTCATTGATGATAGGAATCACGTCGTTGGCCAAAAGTACATTGATGGTGTTCTTGATGTTCAGCCTAGCGTTTTCGTTTTCCAAATCGGAATAGGAAAATAGGCATTGGGAGGTAAACAATCCCAACTCCCGAAAACTCTCTTGAAAAATATGCATCAACCTGGGTTGGCCGATAGCGGCCAAGGCTTGTTTCACATCGATTTCTTGACCGTTGTGCTCGAGCTTAACGAATTGTTTTGCTGTGGCTATGGCTCCAGAGGATACCAAGATGAACTCATATTCATCTTTCAATAATGCCATTTGCCTACCAATGTCTTCAATCTTCCCCCTGGAGATTTGATTGGTTTCCTTGGTGAGTGTATTGGAGCCGATTTTTATAAGAACCCTCTTTTTCATTGCATCATCTTGTTTGGCCGTTGCCTTTTATGTACCATTTGTTGGTCACTAAATGCTGTAGACCGATAGGTCCTCTTTGATGTAATTTATCCGTGCTTATTGCCAGTTCCCCTGCCAATCCAAATTGTCCTCCATCCGTAAACCTGGTTGAAGCGTTGTGGTAGACTGCAGCAGAATCCACCGATTCCATAAAGGTTTCGGCCTCCTCCTGATTTGTTGTGATTATGGTTGCCGAATGCCCCCCACTGTGGGTGTTTATTTTGTCAATGGCCTCATTCAAACTTCCGGTTTCGCCCAAGACAATTTTATAATCCAAAAACTCTTCTTCCCAGATATTTTCATCGGCAATTAGCTCGGTGTTTCCGTGCTTTGAGATGACGGTGTCCCCATACACCGTGACTTTTTTGTTTTTCAGTTGTTCAACCAAATCAGAAACAAAGTTGTCCTTATTGGGCAATTCGGAGTCAATCAGCACCTTGTCCAAGGCGTTACAGGCCGAGATTTTCGCAATTTTCGCGTTCAAGATAATATCCGTAGCCATTTCCGTATCCGCCGATTTGGAAACATAGAGAAAGTTGTTTCCACGCCCACTTACAATTACAGGGCACTTGGCATGTTCTTTTACAAATTGGATCAGGCGTTCCCCGCCCCTGGGTACGATCAAATCTATTTTTTGATTGGGCTTGGCCAAAAATGCTTGCGTTTCTTGTCTTGAATAGTTCAAATAGGTAACCCAGTCTTTGGAACACCCATTTTCTTCCAAAGCTTGATGCCAAAGGTCAACGAGCACTAGATTGCTTCGCAACGATTCCTTGCCTCCTTTTAATAGTATTTTATTGCCCGATTTAAAAGCAATTCCGGCGGCTTCAATGGTGACATCGGGCCTGGATTCGTAAATGATCATCACGGTCCCAAAGGGAGCCGTCCTGTTGCTTACCTGCATATTGTTGTCATGCACAAACGCATAACGTTCCACTCCAATTGGGTCAGGTTGGGACGCTAGTTCAATTAAAGACTGTACCATCCCTTGGACTTTGGCATCATCTACCTTAAGTCGGTCCCCCATGGCCAAATCTTCTCCATTATAGGCATTAAGGTCCTCGGTATTGGCGTCAACTAATTTTCCGGCTTGCTCTTGGACCAAAATGGCCATTCGCTCCAAAACGGCATTTCGCTGTTCAATATTCAAAAGTAGACTCATGACAATTCGGCTTTTAAGGCTTCAAAAAACTGGTCAATTTGTTTTGTATTGATGTTCAAGGCGGGCAGGAATCGCAATACAAATTTGTCCTTGGCTCCCCCAGTGAACACTTTTTGGTTGTAAATCATATTTTTTCTCAGGGAGGCGACTTCAAAATCAAATTCCAATCCTAACATCAGCCCCCTTCCCTTTACGTTTTTTACCTGTGGAATTTCTTGGGATTTATTCAGGAAATAGGCTCCCATATCCTTCGCATTTTGGGTTAAATTTTCCTGTTCCATAACTTCCAAAACGGCCAAAACAGCCGCACAGGCCAGATGGTTGCCACCAAATGTGGTGCCCAGCATGCCGTAAGAAGCTTCAAATAATTGATGCACCAACACCCCGGCCACTGGAAAGCCGTTGCCCATCCCTTTGGCAATCGTAATAATGTCCGGCTGAATATCGTGATGCTGGAATGCAAAGAACTTTCCGCTCCGTCCAAAGCCACATTGCACTTCGTCTGCAATTAAAACCACCTTTTCAGCCTTGCATTTTTCTGCGACAAATTGAAGGAATTCCGTTGTTGGTTCATCCAAACCACCAACCCCCTGAATGGGTTCCAAAATAACCGCGCAGTAGTCATCGGAGGCAATGGTTTTTTCAAATGCCTCGAAGTCGTTGAATGGAAGAAAGCTTACTTCCTGCTGTTTGTTGAGGGGCGCATTGATACTCGGGTTGTCTGTTGTGGCCACAGCTGCAGAGGTTCTTCCATGAAAACCATTTTTGAAAGCGATCACCTTGGATTTTCCAGTATGGAATGAGGCCAGTTTTAAGGCATTTTCATTCGCTTCCGCCCCGGAATTGCACATAAAAAGATTAAAATCTTCGCACCCAGACAACACACCTAGTTTTGCTGCAAGCTCTTGTTGCAAGGGGTTTTGTATAGAATTGCTATAGAAACCTATTTTATCCAGTTGCTCCTTTAATCGATTTACGTAATGGGGGTGGGTATGCCCTATTGAGATTACCGCGTGCCCGCCATAAAAGTCCAGATATTTTTGACCCTTGTCATCCACAACTTCGATACCATTAGCCGAAACCGGAGTTACATCATACAGCGGGTATACATCAAATAATTTCATTTTGGTTTGTTGTCTTGTCGGTTAGGTCCTGCAAGGGCTTATCTACCGTAAAGCGTTGGCTCAACCTGAAACCTTAGATTTGTTCTATCCTTTTTTTATCTGGTTTATTTTCTCAAATGAAGTCACAATTCCGCGGATCAAGGAAGAGCTTAAACCTTGGTGTTCCATTTCGTTCAGGCCTTCTATGGTACATCCTCTTGGTGTGGTTACCTGATCAATTTCCTCTTCGGGATGACTCCCAGAATCGATAAGCAAACTTGCAGCTCCATTACAGGTATGCATGGCTAGTTCCTGGGCCTCTTTAGCATCGAACCCTAGTTGAATGGCTCCTTGGGTGGTTGCCCTTATCAGCCGCATCCAGAATGCAATTCCGCTGGCACAAATCACAGTGGCGGCCTGCATCAAATCCTCAGGAATCTCCATGGTATGTCCCATTCGGTTAAAAATTCCCTTGGTAAGCTCTATACGCTTTTTCCCAGGTTCATTGCTGCAGATGCAGGTCATGGAGTTTCCTACGGAAATGGCCGTATTGGGCATGCTCCTAACTATAAATTTATCAGCTCCCACGATTTCCTCAATCTTGGAAATACTAAACCCGGTAATGGTACTGATCACCACGTGATTTTCTGTGAGCAGGTCTTTGACATCGTCCAAAATGTTGGCAAAATGCCCGGGCTGAACCGCAAAAATTAGGATATCAGATTTTTTAACGGCCTCATGGTTATCGGAGGTGACCACAACGTTGCCATATTTTTCAAATTCTTTGATGGCGCTGGTGTTCCGCTTGGTAAGGTACATACTGGTGGCCCCGTTACTATGCAAAATTCCTTTGGCAATGGCCAAGCCCAAATTCCCTGCTCCTATGATCGCTATTTTCATGTTATTCTTTTTTTCAATCCCACGACCGTGGGAATCCATTTTTTATTTTAAAACACCCCTGCCTTTAGCTGTAATCCGGTTTGTTCTTCCAAACCGAACATCAAATTCAGGTTTTGAACCGCTTGCCCGGAGGCTCCTTTTAATAAATTGTCGATGGCCGAAGTGACCAAAAGCACATTTTCATGTTTGTGCAAATGAATATGGCATTGATTAGTGTTCACTACTTGTTTTAGGTGGATGGGTTCCTCCGAAACATAGGTAAACGCAGCATCGGAATAAAAGTCTTTGAACAATTGTTGTGCGTCTTCTAGGCTTCCATCAAAAGTGGTGTAGGCCGTAGCTAGGATACCTCTAGTAAAATTGCCCCTATTGGGCAAAAAGTGTAGTTTTCCAACCGGATTTCCGAAGGAAGCCAGACTCTCACCAATTTCACCCAAATGTTGATGTGTAAAGGGTTTGTACCAAGAAACATTGTTGTTTCTCCAGCTAAAATGTGAAGTGGACGAAAGTCCAACTCCAGCACCCGTGCTACCAGTAACTGCATTAATATGTACCTCATTTGCTAACAGCCCCAGTTTAGATAGGGGCAAAAGCGCCAATTGGATGGCACTGGCAAAACAACCTGGATTTGCGATGGCTTCCGCCTTTTGGATACTTGTCCTGTTGAGTTCAGGCAGCCCATAAACGAAGTTTTTTCCGTTCCAGATGGAGTCGGTCTTGAGTCTAAAATCGTTGCTTAAATCGATGATCTTGGTGTGGGTCGCAAAGGTATTTTCCTCCAAAAATTTAGTCGAATTGCCATGACCAAGGCAAAGAAAGACCACATCCACATTTGGATTCACCTCCCTAGAAAACAACAGCTCTGTTTGGCCCAACAGATCTTGGTGCGCAGAGGATACGGGCTTACCTGCCCTTGTGGTACTGTACACAAAGTCAATTTCCGTTTCTGGGTGGTTCAAAAGTATCCGGATCAGTTCCCCGCCGGTATATCCTGAACCTCCTATTATTCCAACCTTAATCATGATTTTGGTTTACGTGGTTCGCAATTTTCCCGGAATTGGACAGTATCTTGATGAACCCTTTGGCATCATCCGCTGTCCAACCTTTGTTCATCTCCCCATAACTGCCAAATGACGCATTCATCAGATCGTGTTTGGAGGAAATTCCATTCAATTCAAATCGATAGGGATGTAGTGTTACAAAGACATCGCCCGACACATTTTTCTGCGTATCTGCAAGAAAGGACTCAATGTTTCGCATCACTTCGTCCAAATAATTACCCTCGTGGAGCAGCATACCATAAAAATTGCCCAACTGCTCTTTTTGATATTGTTGCCACTTGCTCAAGGTGTGCTTTTCCAACAAGTGGTGCGCTTTAATAATGATGGTAGGCGCAGCGGCCTCAAAACCAACTCTTCCTTTGATACCGATGATGGTGTCGCCCACATGGATGTCCCTTCCAATGGCATATTGGGAGGCAATGGACTCCAATTTTTCAATATTTTCCACCGGAGTACCACTAACACCGTCAACAGCAGTGAGCTCACCTTTGGTAAAGGTCAATTTCAATTCTTTGGACAATTCCTTTTGCAATTGGCTGGGGTAGGCCGATTCAGGAAGCGAAAGATGGGAGGTTAAAGTTTCGTCCCCTCCCACAGAAGTTCCCCAAAGCCCTCTGTTGATGGAATATTTGGCTTTTTCCCAGGAATAATCGATGCCATTTTTTTGCAAGTACTCAATTTCTGCTTCCCTAGAGAGTTTGTTGTCCCTGATCGGGGTGATGATATTGATATCTGGCGACGCGATTTGAAAAATCATATCGAATCTTACCTGGTCATTCCCGGCCCCAGTACTTCCATGTGCGATGTATTCCGCGCCAATTTTTTTGGCGTGGTTCACGATTTCAATGGCCTGAACAATTCGCTCTGCGCTAACGGAGAGGGGATAGGTGTTGTTTCGGAGCACATTTCCATAGATGAGGTATTTCACCACCTTGTCATAAAAATTGGAAACTGCATCGATAGAGGTGTAGGTTGAAGCCCCGAGCGCCAAGGCCTTTTGTTCAATTTCCTCGATTTCCTCTATGCTGAATCCGCCGGTGTTCACACTTACCGCATGGACTTCAAATCCCTCTTCTTGGGAAAGATATTTGGCACAATAGGAGGTATCCAATCCACCACTATAGGCTAATACAAGTTTTTTCATTTTGATTTCTTTTTAAGGAAAAGATTCTCTTTCATTCGCTTTAGCCGCTGAAAAGCTCTTCCGTTCAGTTTTTTGGATTGTGTTTTTTCGGTTTCTGGGTCGTACAGCATTCCTGTGCAAAGGCACATGTTCTTTTCGGTTCGGGTGAGAATATCAAAGTTTTTGCAGGTTTGACAGCCTTTCCAGAAGTCAGGGTCATCCGTAAGTTCCGAGAAGGTTACGGGTTTATAACCTAACTCATAGTTCATTTTCATTACGGCCAAACCGGTGGTTATCCCAAATATCTTGGCTTCAGGAAACTTCTGCCTAGAAAGTTCAAAAATGGCCTTCTTGATTTTTTTGGCCAGTCCCTGCTTTCGATAATCGGGATGCACGATTAAGCCGGAATTGGCCACAAAGTTCTTGTTCCCCCAAACCTCGATGTAGCAGAATCCGGCAAATTTGTCCCCGTCCAAGGCTATTACCGCATTGCCGTTTTCCAACCTTTTCATGATATACTCCGGGCTACGCTGGGCAATACCTGTACCACGTACCTTAGCGGATTCCGTGATGGTATCGCTTATGGTCTGGGCGTATTTAAAATGTGATTCGTTAGCAATTACAATTTCCATTGCTAGGTAATTTTGAACTGATAAAAAATTGAAAGCTGTTGGTTTTTTGCGGAAATGGACTCACCTATTTCCATAACTAATATGCACCCTTACGGGCGACGGCGTGGAGCGAATGGACGTACGGGGGCAAGTGTGCCGAATGTAGATAATATGTGTGTTTGTCCTTTCATTACGGGTTAAAAGTACAAATTATATCCAATTGACCTAAAATGGCATTTACTTTTTGAAGAAATGTAACTTTTTTCCGCCTTTACCCATGATTTCATAAATGAGATAGCCAAAAACAAAAATATACTCAACAGACAGTAACCAGAGGTTTTCGGTATACTCTGGGTTGGCGTAGGCAAAATAACTGAGCACGGCCATAAGGGACCACACCATTGCAAAACGGAATTTGGTAAAGGTGCAAAGCAGCAGTGGGAAAACGATGTACCAAGGATGTACTGTGGTAGACAAGAAATAGTAACCCGATAACACAAAGAGCATGGAAATGATGAGTGTATGGAAATTTTGATTTTTCCGAACCAAAGCCAGTACAAGGGTTCCCACAATGGTAATGCGTGCTACCCAACTCCCATATATTTTGACCAACTCCCACGGTTTTGCATCAAATAAATGGACCGCGATGTTTTTTATCCCGTTATAAATACCCGCATTGAATTCAAAGTTGGAAAACCATAGACCAACGGTTTGCGAATAGTTGTCAATAAATTCGGATGAATAAAATGGGAGAAGCAGACCAGCACATGCCAGTCCCACCGCAAGATAGAACAGGGCACTTTTCTTGACGCCAAAGTACTTAAGGAATAGTGGCAAAAACAAAATGGGCACCAATTTCACCATGATAGAGGCGGCATAAATCGGAGCGGCCCACAACCATTTATACTGACTAATGAGGTACATGGCCCAGACAAAGAAAAAGAGCATCACCCCTTCGAAATGAAGATTTCCGGTTAGTTCTACGATGACCAAAGGATTCAAAAAATACCAGAAAACTTGATGTGGGGAACGATTGAGATGTTGCAGCAACTTTCTTCCAAAGTAAAGGATACCCACATCCGCCAAGATAATGGTAAATCTCATCGCAATGATGGAGCCCAAAATACTTCCGCCTCCCAAAAAGGTGGCCGCGGCAAATATTATCTGGTTTACGGGAGGATAGTTGCTGTAATGTCTAGCGCTGAGGCCACCCATTCCATCAAAAAGCTCTTGTGCATTGGCGATGGGTAAATTTCCCTGAAGAATAAGCTCTTTGGGAAGGTGCAAATACGGATTGATGCCATTTTTGATGAGTTCCCCGTCCCAGATAAACCGATAAAAATCCTGCGACAAGTTAGGTTCGGCGCAGATAAAGACCAATCTAAAAACAATGCCGACAACCAAAAGGAACTTAAAATTCCATTTCTCAAATTGGATAAGCTTATAGTGCAGGAAGAACAGGGCTACAAATAGCGAGAGCAGCTTAGGGAAATCCTCGCGGTTAAGGTCGTAGGCAAAAACTGCATAGAACAACAAGCTCCCTATACCCAAAAGGATAGGAATTCTATGCAATTTCCAATAGGAAAACATTGTCTAGGCCTTGGAGGTCAACGATTTGAAAAATACAAAGGCAAATCCCATGAACAACATTAAATGAAATGGGAACAATCCAAAATCGTTAAATGGGACCGCTAGATACATTCCGAATAGGAAGTAAACCATCAACGCAAATTCCAAGATCATATTGGGGGATAGTTTTTTGGTCAAATACTTATTACCCTTCCAACTGTCGGTAAGATTGTTGATGTTGAATTTTGGGGTACGAACAAACTCGCTACGCTTACCCAAATGTCCTTCCAAGACAGCTACCGTATTATGCAGTGAAAATCCAAGGGCTACCGAGAAAAAGGTAAAGAACAGCTTAATGTAGTCCACAAACTTGTCGAAACTACTGCCTTGAATACTCTTATAGGTAAACCAATAACAGGTGAATAGGATGATGGTACTTACGATAAAAAACCTGTTCACATCAAAAACCCAAGCCAAATGGCCATAAGAATTTTTGATGTACAGCATGGGAATGCTCAAAATGGCAACGATGAACATACATAGGAACATGGAGCTGTTCAGCAGGTGCATTACCCCGTGGAACTTTGTTTTAAAGGGGATGTTTTTAGCGGTAATCACACTCCAAACCGTTTTTCTGAAATTCTCGGCCCCTCCCTTATTCCATCGGAATTGCTGGGATCTTGCCGCGCTAATCACCACTGGTAGTTCAGCTGGAGTTTCCACATCTTCCAGATACTTGAACTTCCAGTTCTTCAATTGGGCACGGTAGCTCAAATCCAAATCTTCGGTCAAGGTATCTCCCTCCCAGTTTCCGGCATCGATGATACATTCCTTTCTCCAGATTCCGGCAGTTCCGTTAAAGTTAATGAAGTGCCCTTTTGAATTTCTCCCAACTTGCTCCAAAGTAAAGTGGGCATCCAAAGCAAAAGCCTGAATTTTTGTAAGGGTGGAATAATCCCGGTTGATATGTCCCCAACGGGTCTGTACCACCCCGATTTCCCCATCCTTGAAATAGGGAACGGTCTTTTTTAACCAATCGCTTTCAGGAAGGAAATCGGCATCAAAAATAGCGATGAACTCACCTTTTGCGATTGCCAAACCTTCTTTTAGGGCTCCTGCCTTAAATCCTTGACGGTTTTCCCTGCGAATGTGTTGGATATCCAATCCGGTTTTCTGAAGTTCCTCGATTCTTTGGGAGGTCTCCACAACGGTATCATCGGTGGAATCATCCAAAACCTGGATTTCCAGTTTGCTTTTGGGATATTCTATTTTTGAGATGTTCTCTAGCAGCCGCTCCATCACATATTCTTCGTTGTAGATGGGCAACTGAATGGTGACAAACGGAATTTCCTTGGGGTCCAATAGATTGAATTTGGGTGCCTCCTCGTTCCTTTTTTTATTGCCGAGATAGTTAACGAGCAGGTTCAACTGGGCCAAGCTATAGCAAAAAATCAGAATTAATGCCATACTATAAATGGCGATGATAATTAAAGCAATTGTTAGTCCCATATTATTTAAAACTATATTTAAAAATCCACCCCAAGATTTTTATGCCCGCAAATATAGTACCTTTTAATGTACCGGACACTTTTGAAACACCAATTCTTCGTTTATAACGCACTGGTACTTCGGTATATGACATCTTTTTTTTCAGAACCTTTAGCTGCATTTCCACTGTCCAACCATAAGTTTTGTCCTGCATTTCCAAGGCCACGAGCTTATCGTATTTTATGGCCCTAAAAGGCCCCAAATCGGTAAATTTTGCCCGAAACAACAGCCGCATTAAAAATGTGGCCAATTGGTTGCCAAAAACTTGTTGTGGGGTCATGGAACCTGGCTCACGTAGCGCTTTGGTTCGAGCTCCCACCACAAAATCCAAATCCTTGTCCAAAATTGGGGCGACAACTTTGTCCAATTCCTCTGGATAATCGGAATAATCTCCGTCAATAAATACGATAATATCGGGTTGTTTGGATTGTTTGGCAACGTAATCCAGTCCCTTAAGACAGGCAAAGCCGTAGCCCCGTTGGTTTTCCGTAAGAACCGTGGCCCCGGCTTTTTTAGCATTTTCGACCGTGTTGTCGACAGATCCATTGTTTACAACAATAATTTCGGTTACGGATTTGGGCAATTCCGATACCACTTTTCCAATGGAATCGCCTTCATTCACTGCGGGTATTATTACCTTGATTTCTGCCATTACTTTAAGTCAGAAAGCTTGTTCTCTTTTTTAAAGCTTCCAAAGCTAAACCATTCCTTTATCTTTTTCCCGTTTTTATATTTTTCAGCTGACTTTAGTTCCTCATCGGTGTATTTTAAACAGTAGCCGTTCTTTATCCCATTTTTGAGCTGGCATTTGTGGTTGATCTTTCCATTCTCGTCATAAAAAAGCCACCACATTGCTTTTTCCCCAGCCTTAAAGTGACCTTCCATTTTAGGTTTGCCATTCTCGTCCCTGAAATACCAATATCCGTTTCTTAAGTTCTTTTTGAAATGTCCTTGGGATTCAATTTGGCCATTGGGGTAATAAAACTTCCAAAAGCCCTCTTTGGAATTTCGCTCCTTCCAACCTTCTTCCTTGATTTCTCCATCGGGATAAAAATCCCGATGGTACATTTTTCCAGCTCCCAATGTAAGCATCAGGAAAAACAGAAAACTGGACCGTAACATTTTATTTTTTGTTTACCAAGGTCATCAAATCCACATCGTTGCCCAAAAGCACTTGGTTGCTGTCTATTCGACCTTCCAAGGGACCATTTTCAAGCTTAAGCACTCCCCTTGGACAAACAGCCGAACAAATACCGCAGCCCACACAACTAGAGCGTACAATATTTTCACCCTTTTGGGCATAGGCGCGTACATCGATTCCCATTTCGCAATAGGTGGAACAGTTACCACAAGAGATGCATTGTCCACCATTTGTGGTAATTCTAAACCGGGAAAACAAGCGTTGTTGAAAGCCCATCATAGCGGCCATGGGGCATCCAAACCTACACCAAACCCGATTTCCGAAAATAGGGTAAAATCCGGTTCCAATAACTCCGGAAAAGATACTTCCGATCAAGAAGCTGTAGGATTTACGCAAAGTTTCCGATTTAAACAGGAACACATTGCCGTCCCCACTAAAAAAGTGGAACCCAATAAGCGCCATAATGATCACAAAATAACCTATGGCCCCGTAAATTGCATCCTTCTTGAACTGGTCGCGTTTAAAGATCATTACCCAAGCAAATACAAGGGTAAGCAAGCTTGCAACACCAATAAGGAAAGTGCTTTTGGTCAACCAGTATTTGCTGGTGTCCGTACCCAGATAGGAGTATATCACTGCGGTTGTCATCAAGGTCACAAAAACCACCACACTGTGCACCACCCAACGTTCCACTTTCCAAGCGCTAACAGTTTTATCACTCAATTGCCTAAAGGCATCGCCAGCAGTTTCGGCCAAACCACCACATCCGCATACCCACGAGCAGTACCATCGTTTACCATATTTATAGGTAAGGATGGGCGTAATCACAAAAACCGATAAAATTCCAAAAATCAATAGGGCAAAACCAATATCCCCGGAGCTTAAAAAGCCTTTGATCCGATATCCTTCAAAGTTGTAATAGTTTAGGGGCCAAACATTTTTTAGGTCATAGTAGGGTAGGCTTCCACCATTAAGGATTTTATCGCCGTTTAATCGAGCCATGAGCTCTGGAATAATAAAGGCGAAGGCCGTTTGGAAAAACATAACGCTCATGGTGCGGATACGTTCATATCTGTTATGGCGGTATTTCCACATAAACTTGATGCCAAAGGCCAAAATGGCCACGGTATACAAAGTTCCATATACAAACCATTGGCTGGCAGGGTTGCCACTCAAGGCTTTGCTTAAAGGGTCGAATAAAGCAATAACCCCTTTGTTGCTCCCATTTTTTACCAAGCCTAAATATTCGGGGTAGAAGTAAAGCACAATATAGAAACCAGTAAGTGCGATTCCGGCTATCCAACCCCAAAATCCCTTACTTGAAATGGACTTGAACCAAACACCATCATTCTTGATTCCTGGGAGCTTTTTGGAATAGGCATCCCACGAGAACCAAATGGTACCTGCTGAAATGGCCATTAAGGCGAGGGTGAGCCAAAGCCCCTTATTGGGGAAGCTTACATTGAACGAAGCCAGTAGCAGAATCAATAATCCTGTCATGCCTATCAAGGTGGCTATCTTCTGATTTCTACTCAGTATTGCTGGAGGCTGGCCAGTAAGGGCCATGCTTCTGTCGTATGTACTCATATCTTTTAGTTGAAGGTTAATACGTTGAAATTGGAAAGTGATGGTGCCAAAAGGTTTACCAACATCAATCAGGTGTCAACTAGTAACCCATTGCAAAAATTCTTTTTAAACTTTTCTTTTTTAAACTGATGGATTTTCCAAATTCCGCATTGTATTTGGAGATGATGTTCGCTTCGTAGTGCTTATAAAATTCAGGGTCGAAATTGGCATCGATCAAATGTTCCATTACATGATCCACACTTTTTTCCTGGGTAAGCCATTTGTCAAAAATTTGATGCCTCATTCGGATGCCAAAAGTGTTGATTCCCAAAAATTGACCTGTTTCCTTATGAAAAGCCACGGTGATGCAGATTTTCTCTTCTGGATGTCTCCAATGAAAATGTGCTTCATGTGCTTTCATGCCCCTTTCGGAAAACACCCAACCGTAGGTTTGGTACTCAATGTCCAAAAATTTGGCCGAGTTGAACCAATGCCCTGGCTTGTACTCAATCTTGTTCCCACAAATGGTCTGTGCAACGGTTTCGCCCATCATCCGGCCCGTATACCATACCGCTTCAATAGGTCGACGGTTGCCAATGGCTTCATGCTGTTCGGCACAATCCCCAATGGCATAAACATCGGGCACATTGGTTTCCAAAAAACGATTGACCTTGACCCCACGGCCGAGCTCAATTCCAGAGTTCCTTAAAAATTCAATATTTGGGGTAACCCCAGCAGTAAGACCTACCATGTCGCAGGCGAGTTCTTCCCCGGTTTCTGCAATGACCACCGATTTGACTTTTCCGTTTTCGTCAGCAACTATTTCCTTGAGGTTGGAACTTAACCGCAGGTCAATATGGTGTTCTCGGATGTGTTCATTGATCATTTGGGATTCCCCCTTAGGGAGAACACCATTCCAAAAACTGTCTTCCCTCACCAAAAAGGTTACAGGGATGTCCCTGCTTCTTAGCATTTCGGCCAATTCGATACCTATTAGACCACCACCGACGATCACGGCCCTTTTGCATACCTCCTTGTTGGGAGCATTTACTTCCAAAAGGTCCAAGTCTTGCTTGGAATACAACCCTTGAACTCCGTGCAAATCTTGTCCGGGCCAGCCAAACTTGTTAGGCTTGGAGCCTGTGGCAATAATTAGCTTGTCGTAGTGCATTGCCCTTGACCAATCTATCGATAACTGTTTGGTTTCGGGATTTACCTGGGTCACAAAACCCCTAACGAGTTCTATTCGATTCTTTTCCCAGAACCAATTTTCGTAGGGTTGGATATGCTCGAACTTCATATGCCCCATATACACGTACATAAGGGCTGTTCTAGAGAAAAAATAGTCCGTTTCCCCAGAGATTATGATGATTCTTTTGTCCGAAAGTTTGCGGATGTGACGGGCGGCCGAGATGCCGGCAATTCCGTTTCCGATGATAACAATATTCTCCATGAAATTGTGTTGGTGTTGCTATTGTGTCGTTCTTAAATATAGGAACTTAATACCTCGTTTTAATTTAGAAAGAATTTAAATATTGTGGATTTTGGTAAGGAAATGGGGCGATTTTCGTACGTCTAAGCAATTGATTTCTAAAATCTTAAATAATTCTTAAATTCAGTTTGAACTTGTATGGCACAAAAATTCTGTTCGACATAAGGCAGAGTTCAATCAACTAAATATTGAAGATGAAATTGAAAAAAATACTAACCGTACAGTTACTGATAATTGCTACACAATTTGGTTTTTCGCAAGACCTAAATACCTTTTTTAGCAAGTCTGATGCCTTTTTTGGCACCTATGTTAAAGACGGTAGAGTCAAGTACCAAGAAATCAAGAACAATCCATCCGATTTGAATACATTGTTGGAACTGGCAAAGGGAATTACGGTTTCCAAATCGAATGCCAAGGATTTCCAGGCCTTTTGGATCAATGGGTATAATCTTTCCGTAATCAAGGGAATAGTGGATAATTATCCCATTAAATCGCCATTGAACAAAGCCGGGTTTTTTGATAAAATCACTTATGATATAGGTGGGAAGAACATCACCTTAAATGATATGGAACATAAGTTGCTACGCGCAAATTTTCCGAAAGAAGCGCGTTTTCATTTTGTATTGGTGTGTGCCGGGTTGGGATGTCCTCCCATAATCTCCAATGCATATTTGCCAAGTACACTCGAGGCTCAATTGCAACAACAGACGGAGTTGGCCGTGAATAATCCCAACTTTATTAGATTAAAAGGTAAAAAAGTACTCTTGTCCCAAATTTTTGAATGGTACAAGGGCGACTTTACACAAGGGGGCAAATCCTTGGTAGACTTCGTAAACCTTTATCGAAAAGAAAAATTTGATTCAAAAACCAAAGTGGGATACTACCCATATGATTGGAGTTTGAACGAGACCGATTAATTCAATATAACAACAACTAAGCATGAAAAAGAAAAGAAAGTACCTTCTTTTGGGAGGAATGATAATGAGCGCATTTTTTGGGTTTTCCCAAACGGATCCCGATGCGCCAAGTCAAAGTAACATTCAGCAATATACCCCTTCAAAACTTATTGGTAAAGGGCAGTGGGACTTGAAGTGGTTCAACAACCTTTACACTCAGACCGAGAGCACTTTTTCTGAAGGTAAGGAACCTCGCCAAACGTTTTTTACTTCCACTTTGGAGGTATATACCGGGGTGGGGGACAACAAGCGTTGGAACGTGGGGGCCATTTTGGAACTACGATCGAACGTAGTGGCCGGCCGCGGAGCCTTGGAAGTTTTCCAGTTTGATGGGGAAACAGGAACGGCCCGTTCCGGTTTAACATCTATTGCCCCTTCCGTTAAGTTTGTGCCGATTGCTTCCGTGAGCAATTTTTCCATCCAAAGTTCATTCTTTATTCCTTTGGTGGACAATGAGACCGAGGATTTTCTTCCAGTTAACGGGAACAATGGTGTCTTTCTAGATCAAAATGGCTATATCTGGCAGAACAGGTTTTTCTATGATCATACCTTTCCAGGAGGTAAATGGCAACTTTTCACCGAATTGAATTCGGAATTGAGCTTTGGGGATAAGGATAAAAGCTTTGCCAACAATAGCCTTAATCTTACCCCTGGGGTTTTCTTAAGCTATTTTCCAAGTTCCACCTTTACTGTATTGGCGCTGGCCCAGCACTCACAACGTATCGATTTGGGGAACAATTTTACCCAGGACTTCACGGCCTTGGGAGGAGGGTTAAAATATCAATTGACCAGCGCTTTGAATGTAGAGGCCCTGTACACCAACTTTGTAAGGGGAAGCAATACAGGATTGGGAGAAACATTTAACATAGGTTTGCGGGCTATTTTTTAATACCAAAGCCTAAAAGTTTATTTTAGGAGCCTTAACTTTTGTCTATGAAAAGATTAGGGCTCCTTTTTTTGTGTTTGATCCAGTTGTCCTGTAATGGACAAAAAAAGGATAAAATAAATGGGGTGAGTTTTGTTGGCTCCCGAGAGAAGGTCACCCAGAACCATGTAGATCCGGTGGTCGCTGTCAATGCCAATTTTGCGGCGGTTATGCCCTTTGGATTTGCCCGAAGTCTCTCTTCTCCACAAATTGTCTTTAATACGGAACGACAATGGTATGGAGAAACCAGAACCGGTGCGAAACAATATATCCAACTATTGCGGAAAAATGGGATCAAGATCATGTTGAAACCACAAATATGGATATGGCGGGGGGAGTTCACGGGTGATATGGCCATGCAGTCCGAGGAAGATTGGGAAACGCTGGAGGCCACCTATTCCGACTTTGCATTGACCTATGCCCAGCTGGCCGAAGAGACAAAGGCCGAGGTGTATTGCATTGGTACCGAATTGGAGGAGTTTGTAAAACACCGGCCCCAATTTTGGACCGACCTCATAGCCAAAATCAAGACAGTTTATAGCGGGAAGCTCACCTATGCCGCCAATTGGGACGAATATCCTAGAGTACCCTTTTGGAATGAGTTGGACTATATTGGGGTGGACGCTTATTTTCCATTGTCCGAAGAACAAAATCCCACTTTGGAGCAGTTACGTTCTGGGTGGAAACGTTGGAAAGACAAGTTGGCCAACTTGGCCGATGAAGTGGACAAGCCGATTCTGTTTACCGAATTTGGCTATAGAAGTATGGACTACGCAGCAAAGAAACCTTGGTTGGTGGACAGAAACCAGATGAATGTCAATTTGCAGGCCCAATCCGATGCCACGGAGGCCATTTTTCAAGAATTTTGGGAAGAAGATTGGTTTGCGGGTGGTTTTGTTTGGAAATGGTTTATTCACCATGATAAGTCGGGAGGTAATGAAGATAATCGGTTCACACCCCAAAACAAACCTGCTGAAAATGTAATCCGCAGTTTTTATGGCGACTATTAGGTAAAGAATATCCTAATAGATGATCAAAAGTAGCCTTATTTCCAGCCTTTTAGCAGTTACATTGATTTTGGTTTCCTGTAGTTCCGACAGTGTGGAACTCCCACCAGAAGGAACTTTGGCTGCCGATATAGCAGATAAGGAGATGGTTTTGGGAAATGTAATTGCTTGCGCGGCGAGCAATGAAGACCCTTCGGTAGTCAGTGTCTTTTTATATCCAAGAGAGGGTGTATCCAACATCAATTTTTATGAAACGGAAAATCTGGAAGTGGATGAGAACAATTTTTCCAGCTACACCAAGGGTGCTGCAGAACTTATTGATGTATTCAACGGCTATTTATTAAAATATGAAATTGTGCCTGAGCTTGAAAAGTGGGTAATCGTCACTTTTGAAGAAAATGGAAAAGTCCACCTTTCCAATCCAATCCGGTTAAAACACACGACCAATCCCACCGAATATTTACCTCAGATTGTAACCGTGGATAATAGTAGCGATATGCCTGTTTTTTCATGGGAAGATGGAACATTCGAAGACACCGTAATTTACTTTCAAGTGGTTTCTAATGAAAATGATAATCTGTTATCTGGAACCTATACGGTCGATCAAATGTTTCAATATTACAATTTAGACAATGTGGTACTGAACATTACGGTTGCCGAACCGCCTTCCCTAACATTGGGAAACAATTACAATTTTTCTTTGTTGGCAGTTAGTGAGGATAATTGGGTAAATCTCTTTGCTGAGGTAAATTTTACCTTGGAATAACATGATAGGCCCCAATACTTTTCATTCTGTGATACTCTTTTTGGCGTATTGGCCTATATTTAAGTCAAAATTTTGATGGCCGCTATGAGAAATTTTCTGTCCGTACTGCTTCTATTGATAGCGGTGTCTGGATACGCTCAATATAAAGTAGCGGATGTAAAGGTTCAGGGGAATGAGCGGACCACTACCAATTTCATAAAGAAAATAGTGCGCCTAAAACCAGGAATGGCCCTGGATTCTACCCTCATGGATCAAGACATCTACCGTCTTAAGCGGTTACCGTCCATTTCCCATGCGTACTATCAAGTTTTTCCGGCGTTGGAAGAGGGTACGTATAACGTGTATTATGGCGTAGAGGAGAATTTCACCCTAATTCCTTTCGCCAACGTATATACCTCCAACGATGGGGAATTTGCGTTCCGATTGGGCCTGCAGGAATTCAATTTATTCGGAAACAATGTTACCCTGGGAGGATTTTACCAACGAGATGTTTTCAACTCTTATGGGGTCCATTTACGGGCGCCCTATTTGTTTAGCAACAAGTTGGGGCTGGCCGTGAGTTATCAGAACTTAAGGACCCAAGAACCCGTTTTTTTGGATAATGGAACAGCAGACTACCGATATAACAATAAGGCCTTTGAAGTACTGGGCCTTTTTGAGGTCAATTTTCAGAACAGGTTTGAATTTGGCATCAATTTTTTTACTGAAAATTACGACTACCTCTTTGGGGAAACGGCCCCCAATGTGCCGCAAGATTTGGAAGTGGACAAGTATCTGTTGAAACTGATTTATAACTACGATGGCATAGAATACTACTATCAATACCTATCCGGTTTTAAAAGCTCCTTAAATTTTCAATACGTGCATAGCACGAGTGGCATGTTGCCAGAATTTGTGATAGGTTTTAACGATTTCACCTATTTTCAGCGTGTTGGAAAAAGGGGAAATTGGGCCAATCGCCTACGTTTGGGCCTATCCAGTAACATCGACACCCCTTTTGCCCCTTTTGCTGTGGACAATAACCTGAACATTCGCGGCGTGGGAAATATTATCGATAGGGGAACCGGCGCTATTGTGCTCAATACCGAGTACCGACATACCCTAATAGATAAGGACTGGTTTGTGTTGCAGAGCAATGTGTTTATCGACGGGGGAACTTGGCGCAACCCAGGTGGGGATTTTAGCGATTTTAGTGATGAACAAAACCTTAGAATCTACCCGGGTATTGGGGTGAGATTTATCCATAAGCGTATTTTTAATGCCATTTTTAGGATTGATTATGGCCATGGAATTACCAATATGGGAGCAAAAGGAATTGTTTTTGGCATTGGCCAATATTTTTGAGCAAATAAACCCCCATATTTCTTTCCTGTTCGGTTGATTTTTCTGAACTTTGCCTAGCACCCCTGCAACTTGTGAATTCAATGAGATTTATACCAACATTTTTGTTGTGTGTTGGCATGCAATGTATGCTATTCGCCCAAGAAAACTACTACACCGTGGTCGCCGAAAAAGGCGATGGTATCTTCTCAATGCTCAGAAAACAGGGGTTGGATCCCGTGAAGCATTATGAGGAATTTATCATCCTGAATAAAGACGATATTAAGGATGGCAGTTTGTTGCATATAGGCAGGAATTATAAAATTCCCATATCCGAGGATTCCTACAAGACAAAAGGAGTGCAAGTTTCTACTACAGACCAAGAAGAAAAGCCTCTTTTTGATGCAGAATTAGGGAAAATGTACCACAAAAGTGAAGCGCTAAAAGATGCGGTTTATTATCTGATTGCCGAAGACAGTGCTTCAGCACAAAACCACTTTGTAGCAGATATCACCAAGAACTTGGCCGCGGAACTCTTGGAGCAAGGAGCCACGGTCTATGTAATGGGCAATACGGAAGAGCAGGAGCAGGAAGTCGAAGTGGATCAAACGCAAATGGAAAAACTGGGCAGTTATATTGATGCCATCAACAAAAGGTATCTGCAGCATCAGGGCAAATATCAACGCTTATTGGTTATCAGGGCCAATGGAATACTACAGAGCGGAAATTTGGATGTTTCGGTTTACCATCACGACAAAAGTGAACAAGGACAGCGATTGGCCGAAAATCTTCAGAATGTCTTCAAGAAAAACAGCGCCGTAAAAAAATCAGAAATAAATAGTAAGACCTTCGAGGACAAGAGCACCCTCTTTCTGGCCAAGAATACCTTACCTGCCGTTAGCATGATCACGGTAAACAAACACACCAAGAAAAGCACCGAAAATGCCATTCCCGTGCGTTCCGATAAAAGGGCGTTCGCCAACTGGATCACGGATGGTATTTTAAAGGATTATGCCGAACTTTCCTTGGAAGAGTAACACAGTTTTCTTGTCAATTCACCGAATTCCATACCTGTTTGTGCTTTTTTGTTTGTGCTGCACCTTCCTTGGTACGGCCCAGGATTCCATTGTACAGGTGACAGCCCAAACAGGAGATGGCATATATTCCTTATTGAGAAGACACGGGGTCGACCCAACCAAGTATTATAAGGATTTTCTAAACTTGAATAAAGAAAATCTAAAAAGTGACCATCAGTTGTACGCCGGCAATGTATACCGAATCCCTTTTGTTGCAAATGACGACAGGATAGCACCCGATTCCGAAGAAATAGAAAAAATGCAGTATCCCATTTTTGGTGATGCATATGCTACCGTTGAGCCATTGAGCAACCGATTGGAAAATACGGTGTACTATCTTATCTCGGGTCATGGAGGGCCTGATCCCGGAGCAATTGAAAATTATGCAGGCAAATTAATCTCTGAAGATGAATATGCCTACGACGTTACATTGCGATTGGCACGTGAGCTTTTGTCACATGGTGCTGAGGTACATATAATTGTACGTGATGAAAATGATGGCATCAGGGATAACAGAATTCTTGATCTTGATACCGATGAAGTTGTTTATCCGAACAAACCCATTCCTTTGAATCAAAAACAAAGACTTAAACAAAGGGTAGACGTGGTAAACCGACTGTATTTACAAAATAGGGGGAAATACCAGAGATTGATTGTGACCCATGTTGATGGCCGTGCTTCAGGCACCAATATTGATGTGTTCTTTTACCATCATCACAAGAGTAAAAATGGGAAACGTCTGGCAGAAAGTATACATGAAACGTTCAATAGGAAATACAAAAAGTTTCAGCCGAATAGACAATACACCGGTACCTTTAAAGATAGAAGCAACCTTTATTTGGTCAAAAATACATTGCCAGCAATTGCCTATATAGAAATAGGGAATATCCGCAGCAAAAAAGACCAACGTAGGATATTGGATCCTGACAACCGACAAGCTTTGGCAAAATGGATTTCGGAGGGCGTTTTATTGGATTTTGAAACAAGTTCCAATCAATAGCCTAGAATGTTTTTTGCGTAGTAGCGATATAACTCATCGGGCTTGGCCCCCAAATAATTTTTTAGGTGGATCATGCCAAAATGGAATTGGATTTTAACCCAACCTTTTTCCCTGTATTTTCTTGCTGAGGTAACCACGGCATCAGGTAAAATTTTAAAGGTGGTATGCTGGTAGAGCCGGGTTATGAATTCGGTGTCCTCATAGATCAGATAAGCCTCATTAAAACCATTGGTTCTTTTAAAAACGTTCTTTTTCACAAAGAGGGATTGGTCGCCCCCTCTGCACAGTCTATGGTTTACGCGGGACATATAAGCGAAGAATCGCAAAAAAGGGTTCCGGGTATCAAATTTCATTCGAAAACAGCCGGAATCATACCCTTGGTTGACCGCTTTAAGAATTTTTTCATCAAAGTTTTTTGGGGTAAAGGTGTCCGCATGTAAAAAGTAAAGGATGTCGCCCTCCGCCTTTTTTGCGCCATAATTCATTTGCTTTGCCCTGCCCCTCTGAGATTGCATTACTTTTGCTCCATGGGCTTCAGCAACCTCTACGGTCTTATCCTGACTCCCGCCATCCACACAGATTACCTCTTGGATATTTTTGGGACTCCCAGTTTGGGCAAGTTGGTCCAGGACTTTCCCAATTAATTTTTCCTCGTTTAGAACAGGAATTATAACGCTAATGGTCTTATTTGACTTCATTCAAACTCCAATCGTAATCCAAAAATTCAATTTGTGCATTTATTGGGGCGGGATTATCGAGATACTGGTTGATAAATCCCAGCAGGCTTTCATCTTCCGTGAAATCCCCCTTGAACCACCGAAATATTTTGGAGAGATAGGCCCTGTTCCCTTCAAAGCGATTTCGTTTTTTATCATTGACGAAATCAACCGCAGATTTGGACAGTAACCGTTCCATGCTTTGGGCCGTAAACGGGACATTAAGCAATTTGGGACAGGAGTGGGACGCACAATTAATGGCAAAGTGTATTCTTGGCTCTCCCATTTTTCGAAGTATTTGATGTTCCACATAACCCAAAGAAACCCTACGGTCTCCAAGAGCTATCCATTTTTTCTTCCACCGACTTGGAATATCCCGTATGCTCCCTATCGGATAATGGTCCACAATCAGTTTTACGGTCGCGGCATTGTACAGATTGATGTAAAAGGCCAATTTTTGGTTGTTATCCCATTGCGTGGTAGGTGGATTTAGTGAAAGTTCCAATAAATACGAATCCAGTTGGGATACGTCCCCCTTAAAACCCAGATAGTCCACATTGCCGTCACCATCCACATATTTTTTGAGGAGATCTCCCCAAGCCTGGTGGCTGGGATAATCTATTTGATGGACAATTGGATTATCCTGTTTTACCTTGGAATCTGAGCTTGGATACGCACCAAGACTCCACACCAAAAGAAATATCAATGGCCAATTTAGGGATAGACCCATAGCAACTTTTTACGATAAAAGAGGGGCATTTAAGCCCCAATAAATTTTAACAACACCCTCCCCCGTTATAGTGCCAGGTGCTTTCACTGACAAATATCTCATCCGAAGCCTGCTTTAGGGCGGCGGCAGTTTTGTCGCATACGGCAAGGGGCTGGTTTTGAAGCAATACATGTCCGTTGTTGTCATCAAAGTATTCTTCATTCCCAAAATAAATGGCCGTTTTGCCAGTAAACATGCAAGGTCCGTCCTCTGGCATGGGGTCTTTAATAGCTGCAATCTCTATGGATTCAATATAAACCAGTTCGTCCGTTGGGTAGTGGTTCGGTGATAATACACGATACGCCCTACGCCCCCTAATTTCTATGGTGCCAAAGCCTGCATCGGTCAGCACCTTAACGTAATCTTTGATAGGAATACTTCCGCTCAGGCAAAGAGCCCGCAATCTATCGTCATTTCGTAACTCCTCGTTCATGGGCTGTTCGCATGTGGGGTCGCTCATTACCAAGCGGCCGTGGGGCTTCAGTACCCGGTACATTTCGGAAACCGCCTTTTTCAAATCTTCCATCTTAAAGATGTTGAACAAGCAATTCTGGGCCGCAACGTCAATGCTTTCATCGGCAACGGGAAGGTTTAGCGCATCTCCCTTTACCAAATCCACATATTCACTTTTAAACCAGTCGTTTTCCTCTTCGGCAATTTTGAAGTTGTTTCGGGAAGCTTCCAACATCTCATCTACAGAATCAACACCGATTACACCCCCTTTTTGTCGGGAAAAGTAGGAGAATTGCAACAGCTCCATGCCCCCGCCAACACCCACATAAAGGACTTTGGGGTCATTAACTAAATCTTGTGCGGAAACGGTGCTCCCACAACCATAGTTCATTTCCTGCATGATCTTGGGAATGGAAAGTCCCGGAAACTGCCAAATAGGATTGGTCGTACAGCACAACCCAACATCGGGGGTCAAGGCAGCCTCTTTGTATAAATCTTGGGTAGCATCTAAATAGCTCATATTTCTTGAATTAGTTCTTTGAACAATTGTATCATTTTTGGTTCTGTATTCCCGGCAATCTCAATAATCTCTTGGATATTAACAGGTTGCAAATTGTCCGGGTCGCATTCATCGGTCAAAACCGATACGGCCACAATGGGTAGTCGTAAATGATTGGCAACAATTACTTCGGGCACGGTACTCATTCCCACGGCATCGGCACCCAATATCTTGAGCATTCGATATTCCGCTTTGGTTTCCAACTGTGGGCCCACTACCGAGGCATACACTCCTTTTCGTAGCGAAATTCCATTTTTGGCAGCAATAGATTCCAGTTTGTTCCGCATTTCCAAGTCATAGGGTTCGGCCATATCCACAAAACGGTCGCCAAATTCGGCCACATTTTTAAATGCCAAAGGGGAACCACCCTGAAGATTAATGTGGTCTTCAATGAGCATCATATCGCCTTTTTTGTAATCGAGATTAATGGCACCTGCTGCATTGGAGACAAACAGCTTTTGGATTCCCAGAAGCCGCATCACTCGGATAGGATAGGTAATATCCAAAAAGTCGTACCCTTCGTACAGGTGGAACCTGCCCTGCATCACCACCACTTTTTTGTTGGCAATGGTCCCGTAGATAAGCTTCCCGGAATGGAATTCCACCGTGGCCAACGGAAAATAGGGAATGTGGTTGTAGTGGGCTTCGATGGCCCCCTCGATCTCGCCCACCAATTGTCCGAGACCGGTTCCTAGTACTATCCCAATTTCTGGGGAGTCAAACCCCTTTTTTTTCAAATATTCTACAGATTCCTCAAGCTGTTTTTTGGTCATTCCTTAATATGTTTTAGAAAAGGCTGGAAAGCCTCAATATCTTTAATGTCTTCATAATGGTCCACATCGTTTTTGATGGGCAGTACGGCACAGGTTTCACCAACCAAATCCTTTAGGGTGGATGGGAGTACCGTGTCCGTTCCCCAACTTTTGTGGAGAAAAAGTTCCTTTTTCAAGCGGGTCATTCCCAAGAGATAATAACCTCCATCCTCTGCAGGACCCAATGCAAAATCATGGTGCTCCAAATGGGAAAATGCCGATTCCAAATCCCCTTGGGACAAATCGTACATATCACTTCCAATAATAATGATTTTTTCATAACCGGATTCAAAACCCTCTTGGAAGGCATGCAGCATCCGTTGGCCCAAATCGTCCCCTTTTTGCAACTTTTTTTGGTAGTGCGCCGTGGGCCATACATCGTCTTCCCAAATTTCTTCGGAATAGAAGACCCACTTATCGCTGGCCAGTCCTTTGGTTAGCCCAACAGTATGGGACAATAGGAACTTATAGATTTCCAAAGCTGCCAAATCCCCGACCTTGGCCGCTAATCGGGTTTTACATTTGCCCAATTCGGGATTGCGGGTGAAAATTAGAAGTAAGGAATCGGTTTGATGCAAAGGAAAACTGTTTTGGGGAATAGGCTGTTAGAACGATGTATAAGTTCGATAAGACCTTCAAAAATTACACTCAAAGATACATTTTTAGGAATGCGAAGGAAGAATATTGGTATCTTAATATGCTAATTAATCCATCCACCATATGCGAACAATTGTTATATTCTTCCTTGGAATTTGTTTACTGGTTTCCTGCAAAAAAACCAAGGAATCACCTCAAGAGGAACCCATGAAAACTTCGGCATATTATCAAGAGGCGTATCGTCCCCAATTTCATTTTTCACCAGAAGAGAAATGGATGAACGATCCCAATGGCCTCGTGTTTAACGAAGGGATTTACCATTTGTTCTATCAATACTATCCCGACGACATTGTTTGGGGACCCATGCATTGGGGCCATGCTGTGAGTACGGACATGGTACATTGGGAACACAAACCCATTGCTTTGTATCCGGACGAGCACGGGCTTATTTTTTCCGGGAGCGCAGTGGTTGATAAAAGTAATACTTCAGGTTTTGCCAAGAATGGGGAAACTCCCTTGGTAGCAGCTTTTACCTATCATTTAATGGAAGGAGAAAAAGCGGGCAGGAAGGACTTTCAGACCCAGGGGATCGCTTATAGTTTGGACAATGGGGAATCTTGGGCCAAATATGAGGGTAACCCCGTAATTGGGAATAATGGTATCAAGGATTTTAGGGACCCCAAGGTGTTTTGGCACCAAGACACCCAAAGTTGGATAATGGCCTTGGTAGCCGGCGACCATGCCAAGTTTTACAGCTCACCAAATTTAAAGGATTGGACACATATCAGTGATTTTGGGAAAACCCATGGTGCACATGGTGGAGTTTGGGAATGCCCAGACCTGTTTCAGCTCCAAGTAGAGGGTTCCGATGAGCAGCAGTGGGTCTTGATCATAAGCATCAACCCAGGCGCACCCAATGGAGGAAGTGGCACCCAGTATTTTATTGGAGATTTTGATGGGGTCAAATTCACGACCGACCAAAAAGAACCCAAATGGTTGGATTATGGAACGGATAATTATGCTGGTGTAACCTATAACAATACCCCAAATGGAGAGCGGATTTTTATCGGATGGATGAGCAATTGGGACTATGCTAGGGATACCCCCACGGAAAAATGGCGAAGTGCTATGACGCTGCCACGAAATCTATCGCTTAGAAAAATAGGAGACGATTATTGGTTGGCAAATTCCCCTTTGGAAGCTGTAAGTGGGCTCGCAACCTCCGTTTTAGTAGAAAATTTTGAAGTCGCTGGCGGGGAGACCAAGAACCTTCAAATTGAGGGATTGCAGCAGTCCAAAATTGCATTTGGGACGGCATCCAAGAACTTTAAAATTACCTTGGGCAACGAATTGGGCGAAACCTTGGTGCTAAAGATGGATCCCAAAGACAATTCGCTGGTTTTGGACCGAATGAATTCAGGTAAGGTCCAATTTCAAACTGAATTTGGGAACAAAAAACACCGTGCTCCCTTGAATCAATTGAAGGATGGTCACTTCAATGTATCCTTGTATTTGGACTGGTGTTCCATAGAGGTTTTTGTGGACGACGGACTTTTTGCAATAACCGACCAAATCTTTCCAACCGTACCCTATAACCAATTGACGATAGAAAATGAAGATACTGAAAAGGCCATACAAAACGTGACCATAAAAAAGATGGAATCGGTATGGTAAGTCTTGACCGTTGGGAGCACACCTGATTTATGTCAGGATTTTATTCCGCTCTACTTATGAACTTTACCTAGTACTAAAACCAATTTATGGACATAGACCTGGAAAAACTTGAAGAAATTGCCTATCAGCTCAAAGGGATGGTCGAAACCATCAAAACCCAAGAACAAGAAAATCAGGAGCTTTTGGACCAGGTCTGTGAAACGTATAAAGAAAGTGCCCAGAACCTGATACATTATGGCACCTTTCGGAGTTTTGATGTTCGGGGTCTTCAAAAAAAATTAAAGCGCTTGGGACTAAGTCGCTTTGGAAACGCTGAAGGCAATATCCTGGGTAGTTTGGAAAATGCCCATGCCCTTATCAGTCAACTTGGCGATAAAACAAACAAGAGCGAATCCAACGGCCATTTAAAAATTGGTGGGGGCAAAAAGATGCTCAAAAAACACTCCAATCAACTTTTTGGGGAAAAGCGTGAAAACCGGCGGGTGAAAATCATGGTCACCCAACCCACACAGGCAGCTGTTGACTACAATTTGGTCTTGGATATGGTCCGTAATGGGATGGACTGTGCGCGAATCAATTGTGCCCACGACGACAATGCCGTTTGGAAGGCCATCGTTGATCATGTTAGAAAAGCAGGTTCGGAATGTGGTATCCCCGTTAAAATTGCCATGGATCTCGCAGGGCCTAAAATAAGGACGGGTCCATTGGAACCCGGACCCAAGGTGAAAAAATTCAGCCCCAAAAGATCCTCGCTGGGCAGGGTGGAACATCCAGCGGAAATTAAACTGGTCCCAGAAGACCAAGCAAACCTGGCACCCGACGAGCTTCCTGTTCCCTCAAACTTGCTGGGAGAACTAAAACTTGGAGATTCCCTTGCTGTAAAAGATACCCGGGGAAAGCTTCGAAAGCTAAAAGTAGTGGACGTGCAACCCGGGCAGGTCACGGTTCAATGCAAAAAGACCATGTATGTGGAGACGGGCACCAAACTCTACCCCATACATTCACCCATGGAAGGAATTGGCATTGGGGAACTTCCTAGAATACCTCCCTTTATCACCGTGCACAACAATGATCTACTTGTGGTGACCCGTGATGGGGAACAGGGTGTCTTCCCCGAATATGATGATGTAGGGAATTTGGTCCAGCCTGGGAGCATATCCTGTATTCCCGCTTCGGTGGTGGATAGGGTCAAAGAGGGTGAGCCCATCCTCTTTGATGATGGGAAGATCGAGGGCATTATTGAAAAAACGCAACCCGACTCTTTCGTGGTCCGGATTACCAAGGCCAGGGCCAATGGGTCTAAATTAAGGGCCGAAAAGGGCATCAACTTTCCTACCCTGGATATGGGACTATCTGGATTGACTTCCAAAGACCGCAAGGATTTGGAGTTCGTTGCCGAACACGCCGACATCGTTAATTTTTCGTTCGTGAAAACTGAAAAGGATGTAGAGGAACTCCTAACGGAAATGGAAGGGTTAAAAATCAAGGACAAGGTAAGTGTGATCTTAAAGATCGAGACCCGATTTGCGTATAGAAACTTGATCAAGATTCTGTTGACCGCCATGAAGACCCAGCACATTGGCGTAATGATCGCCCGCGGGGATTTGGCCCTCGAAGTGGGATGGAAGAACATGGGGAAGGTGCAGGAAGAAATCCTGTCCATTTGTGGGGCGGCCCATGTGCCGGTGGTCTGGGCCACGCAGGTGTTGGAAGGTCTTGCCAAAAAAGGCTTGCCCTCCCGTTCCGAGATCACCGATATTTCCTCTTCTGTTAGGGCCGAATGTGTGATGCTCAACAAAGGACCCTATATTAATGAGGCCATTGCCCTACTGGATGAAATCCTTGGAAATATGGAGAGCCTGCGCAGCAAAAACGAGGGTATGTGGCCCAAAATAGATTGGATGTAAACCGTACTTCACAAGGAGCGTTTGGCGTGCGCTTCCAGAACCATCCAAACTGTAATTTTTGGCCCAATTTTCTGACTAAGGGCAAGTAAACAAGTAATAACAAAAGCACACTAAAAAAATGAGAATAGGAATCAACGGAATGGGCCGTATTGGACGGGCCGCTCTTAAAGTAATCAACGAGACCCCCGGTTTGGAGGTCGTGGCCGTTAACGATATTGTTTCCATAGAGAACACCGCATATTTATTAAAGTATGATACGGTATATGGGAGGTATGAAAAAGAAGTTTCGAACGAGGCCAATGCCTTGATCGTGGACGGGCAAAAAATTCATTATACTTCTATCCGAACTCCAGAGGAACTGCCTTGGGGTGAGCACCAAGTGGATTTGGTGATCGAGAGTACCGGAGTCTTCACCACAGGTGAGGATGCCGAACGCCACTTAAAGGCCGGCGCAAAGACCGTGATCATTTCGGCGCCGACCAAGAGCGCCGACACCCCAACCGTGGTGCACGGGGTAAATTCGGAGGATGGCAAGACCAATGTGTTCTCCTGTGCCAGCTGTACCACCAACAACATTAGTCCTGTGGTTGAGGTCCTGGGCAGGCGGATCGGGATTAAAAAAGCCATTATGACCACGGTGCATGCCTATACCGCGTCGCAAGGAACTGTGGATGCCCCTTCGGCCAAAAACTTTAGGATGGGACGGGCAGGCGCCCAAAACCTAATTCCGACCACTACGGGAGCGGCCATTGCAACTACCAAGGCCTTACCGGAATATGCTGGAAAATTTGATGGGGTGGCTATTAGGGTTCCAGTTCCCGTGGGTTCCATTTCGGATATGACCTTTGTTACCGAACGACCTGTGACCCCAGAGGAGGTGAACCAAATTTTGATGGAAGAGGCACAGACCGAGCGTTATGCCCACGTGCTGGATACCACGGACGAACCCATTGTGTCTTCCGACATCATTAAAAGTCCGTATGCCTCTACAGTGGATCTAAGCATGACCCGAGTGGTGGATGGCGATTTGTTGAAGGTAATGACCTGGTACGACAACGAATGGGGATTCACCAATCAGATGGTACGTCAGATACTGGAAATAAAAGGATAAACTTTCGGAAAAGGAAAATAAAAAGGGCCGGTAACGGCCCTTTTTCTGTTAGTAGATATAATGGTATAAACTCGTGATCAGCGAACATATGGAGCAAGCCAACACAGCATACCAAAATACGTATCCCATTTTTTCTTCTACAGTGTTCATTGTAATGTTATTTGTATTCTTGGTTGTTTTTGATTGCTCTCCGAAATTAAGGAGAAAGCTTCCCCATAGTGTTACATTTTTATTGGTGGGGCAAAAAAGCACATAATTGGTAGCATATATTTTGTGGATCGCAAATGGGGGTGTTTTTGCCTTGTAAGAATGGAAGGCCCTCGTATATTTTTTTGTAGGAAGACCAGTGTTATTGCTTGTAATCGAGGCGTTTGCGGTGTAACTTTGTAACAGACCAATGCCTATGAACTACGACCAAATTGACCAGTCCATCTCCAAACAAATGCGAAAATGGGGCATTCCGGCCGTTCGCATTTCCTTTGCCATTATCTTTTTTTGGTTTGGTATCCTAAAGCCCTTTGGGCTTTCTGCCGCCACCGGACTGTTAAAGGCCACTGTTGCCTGGTTGCCCTTTGGGTCGCCCGAGGTATGGTTGGTGGTAATCGGTTGGTGGGAAGTGGTGATAGGGATTACCTTTCTCTTCAAGAAAACCACCAAGATTGCCATTGCGCTGTTGCTGCTTCAAATGGTGGGCACCTTTATGCCCTTGGTGTTCTTACCGGAGATTACCTTCCAGAATGGCAACTACCTGCTACCTACACTGGAGGGGCAGTACATCATAAAAAACGTAATGATCATATCCGCGGCACTGATCGTGGGCGGTACATTATTCAAAAACAAGGGGGGAACAGGCTCCAACCTGTAAATGTGCAAAAAGCTTAAACCAGGGGAGTACCCTTCAAACGCTTTTCTATCTTACGCTTCTTTTCGGTAAGCTCCTTCATCACATCCATAAGGTTCTGGTCCTTGGTCTCCTTATAGATCTCGTTAATGGAAAGTATAAGGGCCTTGGCCTCACGCGAAGCGGCAACCCTGTCACTAGTGGACATATGACTCAAAGTTCTGCCTATAAACTCTTTTGCCTTTTCTAATAAGTCTTCGGTCATTTTTATTTAAAATTAATCTAGATCGGCTAAATATAAGGGTTAGTTTTATATTTTCTGCCTATAGGACTATCGGATTTTTATATTTATGAAATTGTTAAGAGAGCAAAGGGGATTACACGATAGTTAAAATGCCCATTTTAACAGCTTAATTTGGGAATAAATGCTACATTAAGAACTTCGAAAACCTCTGTAACCACTGATGATTAGTGGTAAAACCGGAATTTATGAAAAAATCCAAGTGTACTAAAGCCCTACTGACCATTTGGATGCTCTCTTTTTGTTTCTTGGGCATAGCGCAGGAGAAAAAAAGTGATGATTCGTCCCTTCAAATGGAAAAATGGGGAGCGAGTGCAGGGCTGATTAAGCCCGAAAGCGTGGTATTTGATGCCCAAAACCAGTGCCTGTATGTCTCCAACGGGCAAAAATTTGCACCGGGAACGGATGGATTTATCTCCAAGTTTACTGCCAACGGTAAATTGGTCCAGCTAAAATGGACCGATAGTCTTAGTAGGCCTGCCGGCATGGCCCTCTTGGACCAACAACTTTGGGTGGCCGATGTTGACCAACTCAAAGTCATCGATATTACCAACGGGAAGGTGGTAAAAAGTTATCCCGAACCCATTAAAAATTCGGGTTTAAACGATGTGGCCATAAACCCAGATGGCGAGGTGTTCGTTACCGCTTCCTTTGTACATGCGGTGTTTAAGGTGGAAGGGGATTCCCTTAAGCTTTGGACCCAAGACGAGGAACTTTTACAATGGGCCAATGGTATTTATGCCCTGGATCAGAACGTTTTGGTTGGGGGTACCCAGTTAACCTCCATCGACTTCACCGCCAAAAAAATCCGAAAAATACAGACAAACCCGCCCATTGTAGATATTGATGGCATATGGCCCGATGACCGAGGCGGGTATGTGCTGAGCACGGTGGAAGGTACCGCGCTTTGGCACCTCAATACCCAAGGCGAATCCATTTTGTTGGATCAAGGGGGTGATTATTTGGGCGACCTCCAGTTTGTACCCAATAAAGCAATGCTCTTTGTACCCAGGGGCCATCACCAAACCGGACGGTACTATTTGGCGGTGTACCACTTGGATTTGCCCTAGTCTTCGGGGAGAACATAGGGCACCCTAAACTTTTCCAATTTATGGATGTGGGTATAGGTCTGCGAAACATACACCCGAAGCTTGGGATCCTTGGCGTAGATACGGAACGATAGGGTAAGCTGGTCCGCATCCATATGCAGGTGGCCTTGATCCAAAGGACTTGGCAAGCGCAGCATGGCGGCCAAATAAAATTCTTGATGCTGGGGCGGAACAAAGTCGAAGGAAAAATTGAACACCAGATTGTCCACGACCACCATTTGTACCAGACCTTTTTCTGGCCTTTTGTTGATCACGATCCTACTGTTGCTTTTGTACACGGGCCTCATGGGCAGGTGGCTTTGGCCTGGGAGTACCAGATGATCGGCAAAGGTGACCTCCAGACTTGCATAAGAGCTTTGGTTTAGAAATTTTCGAATGGTTTGTAGAATAGGCGTGGTTTGCATGTTTGTAGGTTGTTGGATTTTTAGAAATGGGTTGATATGATAAATATAATAAAAAAGGTTGTAAACAACCCATTGAATACAATTGGTTGTATAAAACTTCTTGTTTGCAACTTTGAGTTATGTCGAAGCGTGAACGAAAAAAAGAAATACCAGAATTCTGTATAGATTTCGGGAAGCATCTTAGAGCCTTGAGAATTGAGAAAGATTTGAGCATTGAAGAAATTGCTTTTAAAGCCGGGATTGATGCTCAAAACCTACGTAAATATGAATTAGGCAAACAGGAAATGAAGATCTCCATGTTAAAGAGAATCGCGGACGCGTTTGAGATGACTACTTCGGAGTTATTGGCTTTTGACAAGTAAGCTAAGTTTTTACAAGTCAATTGGCAACCCTTTCATAAATTAGATGTTTTTTTGGACATCGTTCTAAGCATTTGAATTGAAGTATCTTTATCCAAGGGTTTTACGCAATCTTGAAAAATGTATTGAATGAAATTTATAAAAGATAGATTCTGGATAATTGTCCTTGTAGTTGTCATCTTCGGTTATAATGTTTACACAGGAGTTAATAATAAAAGCAAATGGCCGAAAGAAGCAAAAGAAGCACCAATCGAAAGCTGTTTGAAAGATTCTAGAAACCAAGGAGAAAAACATCCCGTTCTAACCAAAGAATATTGCGAATGTTCTGTACAAAATATCCAAGCCCAATATGAATACAATGAATTCGTTGAAATTAGTGGGCAATCATCTGAGATTGTAAGCACAAAATTGCTTCCCAGTTTTGAAAAGTGCTTTCCTGAATATCAGCGGGCCATTATAGAAGTAACCAAGGAATAATAGTACAGCAATGGCTATAGTTCATTGTGGCAAAAAACTAAATCGATGTTTAATTTATAGATTATTACCTCTGCTCCCGCAAGATTACATGGTCAAGCTGGGTGCAAGCGCATCTTGTGGAATTCTATGTTTACTTTAGTGTGATGGCACCACCATTTATAAACTACCGTAGGGTGGGCCTGCAAATTATAGCTGGGGCCATATTCCAAAATTTATGCTAAAAAATATAATTCTAGTCATAATCCTAAATTTTTGCCTTTTAACATTCGGACAAAACGAGCAAACGCACCTCAATGATTTCTTTTCGAAAACTGAGATTGAGGACTTAAACATGATTGCCGACTTTTTTCAGATGGAACTTTGCGGAAAAGTGGACAAGGCAATATTTGGTGATTGTTTGGTAAGTTCAATTCCTCAGCTATTGGATTGGGAACAAAATTTTCTGGAGAACAAAATTGGTTGGAAAAAGCAGAAAAAATTATATTCCAAAATCTCAGATACAACTTTTCAAAAAATCTGGAGCATTTGCAAAGCTTGGAGGGCTATTGAGCCAAAATATGAATACGAAGAACTTTGTTTTAGCTTCAATAATACCTTTATAGATTTTGTCAACAACCTTCAAAAATCAAACCCATTAATTGAAGCTTACTCACGGAGTTTAGAAAATGTTGGAAGTTTTCCTTTTTGGAGATATTTTCTGAACAATGTACGTGACTACCCCAATAAAATTGATTTAAAAGATAGAGGGGTTCAAATTCTTGTGGCAATACATTTTTTAACATTAAACGACCAAGCTAAAAGGGACAAGAAAGCAATGCGACTTGAAAAAAGGGATTTAAGAAAAATGAACAGGAATGCTAAACGGATAAACAAAAAAGACTGTGGCTAATTGAGGCTTAGTTTTTTGGTCCTTCGCTCCAACAAAATTACCTAGTCAAGCTTGGGGCAAGTGCATCTTGTGGGTTCCTATTCTCGATACCTCCCGAATTTCATTCGGGATACTCGAACTGACGTTTATATAGCATCTCAAGATTACTTTGATTAATTTGGTGTGATGGACCCCACCAGTTTTAAACTGGTGGTAGCCAAGAGGATGTGTTTTAAAGAATAATTTGATTTTATGAAACACCTTTCATATTTTTGTGCAAGTACTTTCATAAATTACATATGACCGATATTTTAAATGAATTAGGGTTTCTTGCCGGAGCTTCAAGATTTCGCAGAATTAGTGAAAAACTGCAACAAGATGGCGACAAGATTTATTCAGATGCCAATATTCAATTCAAGGCAAGTTGGTTTTCCGTTTATTACGTTTTAGCAAAATCAGATTCCCCGCAAACTATACTTGAAATTTCCAATCAAATTGACTTTTCCCATATTACGGTAAAGAATATTTTACGTGAACTAAAAAGAGAAGAACTAGTCAGTATTAAACCCAACCCTAACGATAAACGCTCAAAATTAGTTGAACTGACTACAAAAGGGAAAGCGCTACAAAAGGAACTTGAACCGCTATGGCTTTCGTTTTCAAATACTCTCAAAGACCTTTTCTCCATCGGACATCCAGATATGATCAATATTTTGAATAGACTTGATTGGGAGATTAATAATAAACCAATAAATGAGCGTATCCATCAACCCAAGGGCGAAATTGTTAAAATCATTGACTATAAACCCGGCCTAAAAAAATACTTCTATGAATTGGCAGGGCCTTGGCTATTGGGCGTTTTGAATGGGGAATTAGAAGAAGAGGACAAATTCACTTTGAACAATCCAGACAAAGCCTATTTGGAAAATGGAGGGTTTCTTTTTTATGCAAAGTTTAAGAGTGAAATAGTGGGTTGTGTCGCCCTAAAGCGATTAGATGATGACACTTTTGAATTTGCTAAGCTATTCATTGATCCAAACCATAGAAAACTAGGAATAGGAACCAAACTAATAGAACGTTGCATAAGTCGTTGTTTAGAAAATGATGCTAAGGAATTGTGGTTACAAACCACGATGAGTATGCCACAAGCTCATAAACTATACTACAAGCTTGGATTTAATGATAAATTGTCACCACCCCAAATGGACGTATTGGAAAGAACAGAAAAAGTTATGTGTCTTTCATTATAATTCCTACACTACCCACCGTTCTTGCAGCTTGCCACTTTTGGAATGTTTAATTTATAGTAAAACCATAGAATTATTACCTGACGATTGCTTTAAGTCTCATTTGACCATTTATTGAAATTAAGGAGTAGTAAAAATCAACTATATAAATAAGGATATTTACTATAACTAGTATAGTATTTGCATTATATACAAGAATTTGGTCATCCCATACAGTTTTTGGGTCAATTCAATTTTTATGTACTATTTTGTAAATCAGACACTTACCTTTTTGGGCAATACTTGCTCTAAAGGAAGATTGTTCCCTCTACTTTTCATAGTAACATACTAGAACATGGGTTTCTTTAGTAGTATCGGCAATGCTGTTTCCTCGGCAGCATCTGCAGTTGGAGATTTTGTCGAGGATACTGTCGATGCCGTTGTAGATACGGTAGAGGATGTAGTGGATACCGTAACCGATGCGGTTGAGAGCGGAGTTGAGGCGGCAACGGATTGGCTATGTGATAATACCGGGAGCGTTGGTTGTGCTGTGGGCAATGTTATTGGCGGACTGATCAGTGGTGCTGTCAAGGGGTTTTCGGACATCATGCACGGGGTGTTCGACGTAGTACGGGACTTGGGAGGGATTCTTGGTTCCATTCTGCGTTTTGATTTACCCGGACTGCTCAAAAACTTGGGGAATTTGGTGCAAAATATTTTCGATCTTGGAATAGATGCAGGTAGATTTGTACTAGGTGGCTATGCAGTGGGTGGTATTGTGGAAAAGTTCAAGAGATCGCAGCTCAAGAAATTCGTAGAAAAACTGGTTGACGACACCTTTGGAGATAATCCAGAACTGTTGGAAACCGTGCGAAAGAATATTGGTCTTGAAGGCAAGCGGTTTGGGTTTAGGCTACCCTCCAAACACCTAACGTTTTACCTGGATTCAGCAAACACACCTTTGTGGAGAATGCACAATGATGGAGATATTGATCTTTACGCTATGGCCGGACTTCTGAGTTTTGATTCTTTCGCCATAGGGATCGCACATCCCAACACTGTGGTGAAATCTGTGGCTGATGACGGAA
This sequence comes from Flagellimonas myxillae, assembly GCF_023502235.1. Classification (GTDB taxonomy): domain Bacteria; phylum Bacteroidota; class Bacteroidia; order Flavobacteriales; family Flavobacteriaceae; genus Flagellimonas; species Flagellimonas myxillae. The sequence continues at coordinate 345,918 of NZ_JAMFLY010000003.1, forward strand.
CAGAGAACTTTTGGCCAGTAAATAGATGGACAATTTCCAAATACCTCGAAAGCGAAGGAAGGGAAAAAAGACTTCGCGTTTATGCGATCTCAAAGCGAGTGGTTTCCCAAATGTTGGATACTTCCGCAAGGAAGTTGGACGATATTGGGGTAATATTGGAATGGAACGACCGAAAAAACTTTTCGTGGTTTGGTGGGCAAACAGGCATAGAGGTAACTGAGTCTGAATACGATATGAACTCGAATCGGATTGAATCTTTGCTAGGCCAACCTGAATATAACAGAGAACCCAACATAAATTGTACTTTGATTGCTTTAGGAGCTTTTAAATTGGATAATTTTGGTCGAGTTGGAGGGCGTAATATTCTAGAATGCGATAGCTTTCCCGATGATTGTGAGACTCCAGGCAGGGATGATGAATGCTGTATAACAATTGATAGAGGTGTTCCCTCTGGTGTAATTTATCGCGATGTATACCCAACAGATACCTTTCAATATATTCTTGCCCATGAAATTGGACATTATTTGGGGCTTTGTCACTGTGGGCATGATGGTTTTCAAAACATAATGTATACATCTAGGTCCCTTAACTTTTTTGACCCTGGGATAGTTAGTTTGTATTGGGACAGCGAGCCCCATTTCTCGCTTAAAGATGGCAAGAATGCTTGGAGATTCATTGTAGATCAACTACGTCCTTGCATAACTGGAGAACCAGAGTTTATTCAAATCGATGACGTTGTTAGAACCCGAAGTTCATCTTTGCACAGTTGTGGCGTAGTTAAGCGAGAAACTAGGGAAGAGGCTAAGGTATTAATGTAATTCTAGCGTAAGTTCACATAGTTAGGCGAGTTGCAAGTGCGCTTGCGCTCCCAGTTCTCGAAATATTTTCCTTCGGAAACCACCTGGTTCTCGATACCTCCCAAATTTCATTCTGGCCACCCGAACTGAAGTTTTTGTGATGTACTACGTTTACATTGTTTAACTTGTAGGGAGTATTTGGGCCGAGTTTATCACTAAAAAAAAAGAACGGTATGAAAAGAAGGGTTTTTTTGGAAAAGTGTGCGTGGAGCACTGGTGTTTTGGCTGCTTCACCCTTAATGACCTACGGTTACAACCCACTGGTTGTGGCAACGGTAATGCAACCCAATGATTTAAAAATATCGTTGGCGCAGTGGTCCTTGCATCGTCAATTTCAGAATGGGACCCTCAATGCAGATGATTTTGCCCATATATCCATTGACACCTATGGCATAAACGCCGTGGAATACGTAAACGGATTTTATAAAAAATACGGGAACGATGAGCGCTTTTGGGCCAATATGAAAGCACGGGCAGACAAAGCTGGGGTCAATAGCTTGTTGATCATGGTGGATGAAGAGGGCGACCTGGGAGCGGCCAAGGACAAGGAAAGAAAAAAGGCTGTTGAAAATCATTATAAATGGGTTAATGCCGCTAAAATATTGGGATGCCATTCCATTAGGGTCAATGCCTTTGGGGCCAGCGACAGGGATACCTTTAGGTCGACCATGGCAGATGGTCTGGGACGCTTGTCCGACTATGCCGCCAAGGAAAACATCAATATTGTGATTGAAAATCATGGCCTCTATAGCTCGGATGCCAAATTGATCACCGAGATTATTCAACAGGTCAATAGCCCAAATGTTGGCACCCTGCCCGATTTTGGAAATTGGTGCCTTTCTGCAAAATGGGGAAGTACCAAGGGCGACTGCGAAGCGGCTTACGATATCTATCAAGGCGTATCCGAGTTTTTGCCCTTCGCCAAGGGCGTCAGTGCCAAGTCGTACAACTTTAATGCTGAGGGCGAACACCCTTCCATAGATTATCACAAGATGCTAAAAATTGTAAAGGATTTTGGTTATAAGGGGCACATTGGCATAGAGTACGAAGGGGATGGCCCAGAACATGAGGGCATCCTCCAAACAAAAGCATTGATAGAAAAAGTGTGGAATAGTTTGGATTAGGGAATGTAGCCATTCCGGATAAGCTTATCTCCAATATTATTTAGAGTTCACGATAGCAAGGGTTACAGCCCATTAAGAAATTGCATGTGAGCGGATAATACGCTATATTGCACCGATAGTATTACAAATTGCAATATGGCAACCGTTCGAAAATCAATCACCTTTACGCATCAGCAGGATTTGTGGATAAAACAGCAAATCGAGAAAGGGGACTATACCAACGATAGTGAATATTTGCGGGATTTGGTGCGGAGAGACCAGGCGGACAAGCAAAAATTGGAGGAACTAAGGTCGGCTCTTCAAGCCGGATTGGATAGTGGCATGGGCAACAAAAGTGTGGAAGAAATATGGAAGGAAGCGGAGGAGCAACATGCCAAAAAGAACACCTGAATTTCGATTGACCAAGGCCGCCGAATCGGACATAGCGTCAATAGCCGGGTACACCATTTATAAGTTTGGTATTGGGCAAGCGCGCAAATACCGAAACGGACTTATTGAAACGTTTACCCTATTGGCACGAAATCCAACATTGGGCATAACCTTTTTCCTTGGTGACGAACTTGTTTTAAAAAGATTTCGTTTTGAGGCACATGTAATTTTCTACAAGCAAACCGCAACTGGAATTCTTGTAGTTAGGGTACTTGGCGGGATGATGGATTTTAAAAGACATTTATGATGTCCGACGACATTACGGAAAAATTTCCTGGTCGAGTGCAGCGTAGTTAAATCTTGTGGATTATAAAGATTACTTTGCTTAACTTGGTAGGACAAGGCATCAGTATTGGCGAAATCACTAAATCAACAAACAAATGATTGCACTAAATATAGTTTCCACCAAATACATGACAGAGTTTCTTGACCCAATGCATGTGTTAATCGGTATGGTCGCGTTGCTTGTCACATTGTTATTGGTTTCAAAATTTTTCTTTTGGCTCGCTCCTGAGATTAAACTACCTAAATCGGATACGAATCCAGGAAAGCTGATTTGCCAAATCCCGGATGTGCTCATGCAAAAAAAGGGGCAAAACCTTTATGTAGATTACTCCATAAAGTCGATACCAACAGCTTCACTTCCTGGATGGATGAAAGTTGTGGCTGTAGTGCTGGCCATTTTGTTGGCATTCACTTATTTCGGCGATCTATTACGTCCCTTCGGATTTTGACCCCCGCGCCTAGGCCAGATTGTACCCCTTAATGCAAAAAGAAACCACAAAAAAGCTAATTGTACTCGCCGCAGTTGTACTGTTTTTGATTGTTGGGGCCTGGTGGACCAATAATAAGGAGCAATCCCTCGAGAACAACCGCAAAGTCACCATTGGGAATGTCACCGATTTTAAGTTCGGGGTGTACGGATACATTCACTTTACGTATTATGTGGACGGAAAGTTATTTGAAGGATCCGACCCGGACGATGCATCATGGCCTGAATATGTACGCGAAGCCGCGCCTAAAAAACATGGGTTTTATCCGGTTGAATATGATGTGTCCAACCCCAAAAATTGCAAAATAGCGATTACCAAAAACCCTTGGGACGTTGATGATCTGTTCAGGGGCGCGATCCAAATTGAGGGGGTGGTGGAACATGCATATCCCATTTCGGATAACTATGTGGATTTGCATATCAATTACAGTTATCTCAGTGGGGATTTTAAGTTTAGGACCAGATTGCACAAAGACAGTTTGCCCTGCGGAACCCTTGCCAATTGTGAACAAGCCGAGATTGAACTGTTCATCCCCAAAAATTATCCCGAATTAAGCGATCTGTATTTAAGAAGTTACGATAGAATAGCCAAGGCCAAAGCTGCGGAGAAAAACAAATAACAACGCTCTCATGAAATTTACCCAAATTACACTTGGTTTACTGGCCATCCTTTGGATTGGATGTAAACCATCGACATCCGAAAAAAAGGATGAAAACGCAGATTCCCAACATGTCAAAGGGCAGCCCATGGTAAGTTTTACCTTTGATGATGGTATCACTTCAGATCTTGCTGGCTATCCCTTTCGGGAATGGAACCAGATGCTGTTGTCCCATCTTGAAAACGCGGACTTGAAGGCAACTTTTTTTGTCACGGGACGGAACAAATTGGACGAGGATGGGCAGTTTTTGCTGAAAAGCTGGAACGATAAAGGACATCAGATTGCAAATCACACCTTTTCGCACCCCAATTTTAATGCGGACGCCAATTCGGCCCAAGTTTTTGTCACCCAACTCCAGCGCACAGACTCCATTATTTCGGCATTTGGGAACAGTGTAAAATTGTTTCGGTTTCCCTATTTAAAAGAAGGGCAGAACGCCGCCAAGGTGGATAGCATCCGAAACATTCTTGCCAAACATGGATATCGCAATGGCTACGTCACCATAGATGCCTCCGATTGGTATGTAAACAGTCGCTTGATCCAAAAAATCAAGGCAAACGGAATTTCAAATACCCAAATCGATGCATTTAGGGACTTTTATGTGCAACATATTTTGGAACGTGCGGGGTATTATGAAGAATTATCCATGGAAATGAACGGAAGGCACATTCAGCATACCTTGCTGCTGCACCATAACCTTACATCTGCCCTGTTTTTGGGCGACCTGATCAAAGCGTTTAAAGCCAAGGGCTGGAAAGTGGTGGATGCGGATAAGGCTTTTCAGGACCCCATCTTTGAGGAAATTCCGGACTCAAATTTTGCCGGTGAAAGCTTGATTTGGTCATGGGCCAAACAATCGGGCAACTACGAAGCTCGACTTCGATATCCTGCGGAGGATAGCAGGTATGAAAAGGAAAAAATGGATAAAATTGGATTGTAATGAAAAAGTATTATTGTAGGTTCTTTTTACTTGTAGCCACTGGATTGTTCGTTTTAGTTTCCTGTGGCCAAACACCTGCAGAAACAGTGGAAATTCGGGGCGTATACGGAAACCCGAAACCCCTATGGAACAAAGGGTATAAATTGAACGAGCTTGGGGTCAATGCTATTTTTGTACATAGCGGTGCCATTGATCAGCATATGGTGGAACGGGCAAAATCGGAAGGGGCAAAAGTTTTTGCGGAATTCGCCACTTTGAATGGTAAAAACTATGTGAAAAACCATCCCGAAGCCTGGGCGATTGATGAAAAAGGGGAAAAAGTGGAGGCCGCGACCTGGTTTATGGGGGTTTGCCCAACGGAACCTGGTTTTCGGGAGTATCGATTTAACCAATTGCGGGAGCTGCTTACAAAGCATAACCTTGATGGTATTTGGATGGATTATGTGCACTGGCATGCACAATTTGAGGATCCAGAACCCATTTTACCTGAAACCTGTTTTAACGAACATTGCCTTAGCGAATTCTCGGCACACACAGGTTTGGAATTACCAGACGGAACAACCACGGAAAAGGCACAATGGATTTTAGCCCATCATGATGTGGAATGGCGCAATTGGCGATGCAAGGTAATCTATGATTGGACCGTGGAATTTAGGAAGATCATCAAAGAACTTAAACCCGAGGCGCTTTTGGGGCTTTATCACTGCCCCTGGGATGACGAGGAATACGAGGGTGCCCGACGACGGGCACTGGGACTGGACTATGATTTATTAAGCGGGACCATCGATGTGTTTTCGCCCATGGTTTACCATGGAAGAATGGAAAGAGATCCTAATTGGGTGGCCGAAAATATCCGTTGGTTCAGTAAGCGATTGGATATTGAAAAGGGAACTTTCCCGAAGGTGTGGCCTATTGTACAGGCGCATGATGATCCCGGAATCATTACCAAGGAGGAATTTAAGACAGTTCTAGAGGGGGGACTTGCAGGAGAATCTTCCGGGGTAATGATGTTCACAACCAATTCGGTGGCTGAGGATGAAGGCAAAACCGAGGTGATGAAAAATCTATATACTAATCTTACACAGAAATAGAAAAAACGGGGAATTTTAACCTAAGGCTATGCCGGTCGTAGTCTTTGGATGGTTATACAGCTCTTTTTGTAAGTAAGTTATCTTTTTTTTCTGCGAATTCTACCACAAAAATTTTACCTTGTGCGTAAATCAACCTAAGAAATGAAAAACCTAAAGAACCAAATCTACGGGTCAATCGGTGTAATTATCCTAGCGGCCCTATTAACATTTTATATCCTCCTGAAAGAAGGGTATTGGAACTAAATCCATAATCTACAAGCATTGCTTTAATACAATCGCGCTATTTTGGGATTGCCTACCGCAATTTTCAAAGTTAACGAATCCCCTGTGCGGACCAAGTATCTATTTTTCCAGATGTCGAAAGTAGCCGTGTATTTTTTTCCATTTACCACATAGGTGCAATGGGCTTGCTGATAATAATAGCTTCGCCAAAAACGAACCATCTGTTCCTCCGCTACCACTGCGCTTATCAAAGTGGTTTTTCTGCCGACAAATTTTAAATCACCCGTCCACCAAAAGTAGGTAGTTGTCAACAAGGTTAGGGTGAACAAAAGAATAACGATGTTTTTTCTTTGTTCTGCTCTTTTCGAAGCCTTAAAGCGGGCTCTCCATGCTTCTAGGTTTTTATTCTCGGACATAAGGTGGTAGCAAATGAATTAAAGACAGGTACAACCTGGTTAATTTTGGTTGCCCACTCTCCATGGTGGATTCAACCTATTTTCACCAGCATAATACAGGATCAACTGGTTGCCATCCAAATCCTTTAATCGCGCTTCCCGCCATAGCCAAGATTGATCTGCCGGCTCTTGATCGAAATTGATTCCTTTTTGAATCAGTTCATTGACGTGGGCGTCCAAGTCTTCGCATTCAAAATATATATAGATACCATCGCCCTTGGGCAAAGCTTCAACTAGGTGAATGGAGAAGGTGGAGTTGCCATCCGGACATTCAAACCGGACATAGTGGGGCCGGGCGTCCACAATCAATTTCAGACCCAGTTTCTCGTAAAAGGGAACAGATTGGGTCAAATCCAACGAAGGAATGGTTATTTGGTTGAGGTTCATAAGAACATGAAGTTTTTGTGTTATTTTCAAAGTTCAAATAAAAATACGACCAAAATTGGCAGCAACGCCAAGCTAAAACAACCTCATTGACGACATACCCCAAGGAAGCCAAATTCAAGTACGGTTGGAGAAAATACCAACAACGTGTACTGGACGAACTTCAAGAGCATTTATCCGACGAACATTTGCATGTTATAGCACCTCCAGGCTCCGGAAAAACCGTATTGGGACTGGAGGTAGCAACTCGCCTGAACAAGCCCACTTTGATCTTGGCACCGACTTTGGCCATCCGAAATCAATGGATCCAACGGTTTTGCGAATTATTTTTACAGACTTCGAATAGTCCAGGTTGGATTTCCAGGGATATCCGAAATCCAGGATTTATGACCGTGGTTACCTACCAGGGCTTGCATGCGGCCTGTAATAATCTTGTCCAAGAGGAAGATTTGGACGAAATGGAGGAGGAAGAGGAAAATGGAAATGTTGAGCCGGAAAACCCGAAGTTGACGGAAATAGTTGAAGGGCTGAAGTCACAGGGTATTAAGACAGTGGTTGTGGATGAAGCGCACCATCTTAAAAATGCTTGGTGGCATACGTTGAACGAAGTGAAGGAAAGACTGCAACCCACAGTTGTGGGCCTTACTGCTACCCCACCCTATGATGTTACCCCCACGGAATGGCAACGGTACGTGGAGCTTAATGGGCCTGTGGATACGGAGATATCCGTGCCGGAATTGGTAATCGAGAACGACCTGTGCCCGCATCAAGATTATGTTCACCTGACCTTGCCAACCAAGGAGGAAAGCAAAGGCATTTTTGAGTTTCGAGACAAAGTTGAGCGGCTGTTCGAGGAATTGAAAAATGAAGGGACAATCATCCAAGCTATTGAGGGGCATCCTATTTGGAAAGCGCCGACCGAACAATTGGATTGGATTTACAACAATTTGGCGGCCTATTCGGCCTGCTTGATTTTTCTGCATGCCAACCAAAGAGAGATTTCGCCATTACATTTTGAGGTTATTGGGGATAAAAAACTAAAGATTCCCAAATTGGATTACGACTGGATGGAAATCTTACTGGATTTTTATTTGTTTCAGGAGAAGGAACATTTTCTTCCCTTTGAGGAGCACCAGGCCCAGTTGGAAAGCAAACTGAGAAGGAATGGGGTGTTGGAGCGGAGAAAAATTAGTTTTTCCCATAATAGGCGGGTGGCGGGCCGATTAAAATCCAGTATAAGCAAACTAAATAGTATCAAGGAAATTGTGGATTTTGAATATGCCCAATTGGGCAAGGGGCTACGGATGGTGGTGCTTTCCGATTTTATCCGCAAAGAATTTTATGTCAACACCAAAGAAAATACCCTTGCGCTGAACAAGATGGGCGTACTGCCAATTTTTGAAAAGCTCAGAAGGGAAAATAGCAAGGAAATGAAATTGGGGGTCTTGACCGGGTCCATGATCATAATTCCAAAACCTTCACTTGTAGCTTTTCAGGAAAAGGCTGCGAAATTTGGAATTGAGCAAATAAGGACTACACCCGTTCCTTTTGATGACAAGTATGTATTGGTGCATCAGACCGAACAGCTAAAGCACGATATTGTCCATATTGTCACCCAGGTTTTTCAGGAAGGTGGGATTGAAGTCCTTATCGGAACCAAATCGCTGCTTGGAGAGGGTTGGGATGCTCCGGCCATTAATGCTTTGATCTTGGCAAGTTTTGTAGGATCATTTGTGTTGTCCAATCAGATGCGGGGCAGGGCAATAAGAACTCAAGAGGAAAACGAAGGCAAAACGGGAAATATTTGGCATTTGGCCTGTATTGACCCAACATCGGCCATTGGAGGGGACGACTTTTTAATGTTGCACCGACGTTTCAGAAGTTTTGTCGGGGTTTCCTTTAAGGAAGAACCTTCCATAGAAAATGGAATGGAGCGGCTTGATTTGCCTGATTATCTTCATACTGCGGAGGAAGTGGAGAAAGCCAACATAAAAATGTTCCGCTGTGCGGCAGATAGGGAAAATCTACAAAGGAAATGGGAAGAAGCCCTTGCAGGAGGGGTTACCCTAGTGGAGGAAATTAAAATTCCATTCCCCGAAGATCAGAACTACAAAATGGTGAAGTCCATGTATTTCAACAAAACCATTGGTAATTTGTTGGCTGCATTGGGGTTTGGACTTCTAGGCTATCTCGAAGGCGTATTGGAGGGTTTGGGGCGTGCAGCAAGAAACATTAGGACCATTGAAGACCTATACCTTTATTTAGGTGCAATAGGGGTTGGAGGTGTGGTCATCTTCGGAGGTCTTGGATATAGAACACTTCGCCTCTTTATTAAATATAGGGATATCACCAAGGACCTTCAGCAGATTGGGGATGCGCTCTTAAATGCATTGGTAAAGACCAGGGCAATTAAAATTCGGGATACCGAACTGAATGTTGTTACCACGGTCGACCGTTTTGGAGGTGTTTTTTGTCATTTGGAAGGGGGGACGACCTTTGAAAAATCGACCTTTATCAATGCCCTTATGGAAGTAATTTCCCCCATTGGGAATCCTAGATATGTCATTATACGCAAGAGCATGTTATGGTCCTATTTTAAACAAAGGGACTTTCACAGTGTGCCCGAACAGCTTGGTAAAAACAAAAAGTTGGCAGAGTACTTTAGGGGTCAATGGCAGCGTTTTGTTGGGCCTTGCGATTTGATTTTCACCAGAACCCTTGAGGGGAGGAGAATTCTTCTAAAGTCCAGGGTTAAATCCCTGGCCGCTCAGTTTGAGGACAAGGTGGAACATGTGAACAAGTGGAAGTAGCATCTTAGTGTTATCCTATTTTGTTTTACGCGTTCGTTGACGCACCCATCCCAATATTAGCTTGGTTATTAGGGCTGCAATGATTGCCATGCCGTCAAAGAGTATGTCTTCGATATCAAAAGTCCTATTCGGAAGGAATCGTTGCAGACCTTCGTCCAAAATCCCTATTAGAAATGTAATGATGAAAGTAAGAATGAAGGGCCATGGCACCTTTTTTCCGTTGGCGGCCCTTTCGGTCAGTGCGTTGTGAACAAATACCGCAAGCACGCTAAACTCTATAAGATGACTGCGTTCTGGAGCACCCAACCTAAAAATAAACAAGGTGTAAACCGCAATTATACCCAACAGTACGGTGAGCTCGATTTTTCCAGGTCGCGTCCGCAGTCCATAGACCACAAGCACCGAACCCACCAAGAGCATTCCTAGCAGAAAAAAAATGGCCTGTACATTTTGGTCCCGCAACTGATTTGCCAGAGGTCTTCCAACAAAAAGCGTGGCAAAAATTGCAGCAAGAACGGCAAAAGCATATAGCCAAAGCCGTTTTTCGCGCGATGAGGTAAAAATTGACATCATAGCTCGTTTGTATGGCTTCCCATAAAGCTAATGGCTTTTTGATACCTAACAAATTCAGGATAATAGGGTCATGGTCAATTTTTCCCATAAAAAACGCCTTGCTTTCACAAGACGTTTACTGTATCTACCACTTTGTGGTACCTCCAGGAATCGAACCAGGGACACACGGATTTTCAGTCCGTTGCTCTACCAACTGAGCTAAGGTACCTCCCATGCCTTTTGCAAAGGCGGGTGCAAATATAATTTCAAAATTAGGATATACAAACAAAAACGGGAAAAAAGGCAGTGGTTTTTTTTCAATTTTTCATCTTTGTATCATGAACTTGGTAATAGACATTGGCAATACCCGTATCAAATACGCTGTCTTTGAAAATAGTACCCTGCAATTTGATCAAAGTTCGGAAGCGGGAATGTTTCTTTCCAAAGTCAAGGAACTCTTTGAGCGATTTCCTAAAATAGACCATGCACTTATTGCATCTGTTGGGACATTGGAGCATAAAGAAAGGGATATCGTTTCCCTGTTCTGCAAAGTCCATGTGCTTAGTGCCGACTCCAAAGTACCTTTTAAGAACAGCTATGCAACACCCCATACACTGGGGATGGACCGAGTGGCGCTGGCTACCGCCGCCTTTTATAAAAACCCAAGGGGGAATACTTTGGTTATTGACGCGGGAACCTGCATTACCTACGATATGATCAACGATAATGGGGAGTATGTTGGCGGCGCAATTTCCCCTGGAATTGGCATGCGGTACAGGGCCATGAACAATCAAACTGCAGCCTTACCTTTATTGGAACCTGAGGAGATTTTGGACTTCATTGGCAACACAACAGAGACCAGCATGCACAGCGGGGTAATTAATGGTGTTTCGCAAGAAATTGATGGGGTAATCGACCAGTACAGATCTCGCTTTCAAGATTTAACAGTTATTTTAACAGGCGGTGACTTCCATTTTTTTGCTAAACGGCTAAAAAATACCATATTTGCGAATTCTAAATTTCTCTTGGAGGGGCTAAATTACTTGCTGGAATACAACAAACGCTAGATGGTTAAGAAATTTTTGATTGCATTTTTTTGCGTGGCCGCACACGGCCTTTTTGCGCAGAACGCCACCATATCACCTTATTCTTATTTTGGTATAGGAGATCTTAGAACCAGTGGTACGGTTGAAAACCAGATGATGGGGAGGTTGAGTCTGTACGGCGATAGCATCCATCTTAACCTAAGTAATCCGGCGGCTTATTCCAAACTAAGACTTACAACCTATACGGCTGGGATTTCCCATAACATGTTTACGCTGAAGGACAGCCAGGAAAAGCAGAACGCCAAAGTCACCAATTTGGATTATTTGGCGATTGGATTTCCCATTGCCAAAAAAATGGGGGTAGGTTTCGGGATCATGCCCTTATCCTCTGTAGGCTATGAGCTCACCGATGAGACGACCAATAGCGATGAGCAAGATGTAACCAATGTTTTCACCGGCGATGGCGGCCTCAACCGTATATTTATTTCCATAGGATTTGAACCCATCAAAAACGTAAGTATCGGGGTTACCGGGAACTTTAATTTTGGTACCCTTGAATATCAACGCATCCAAAGTGTTGAAGGGGTCCAATTTGGAACCCTGGACCGACGGGTTTCCCGAATCAACGGATTGGATTTTAATTATGCACTAAACTACACTCCAACCATAAAGGACAAATACACATTATTTGCTTCCGTTTTGGTAAATACCCAGGGCAACCTCGCCTCGGAAAACTCTGCAAGATTGGGGTCGTTCTCTTTGGTAAACGGACAAGAAATTGAGGTTATCGATGTGAATCTACATCCGAACAATCTTAAATACACCGAACTGAAGATACCCACCAAAACTACTTTGGGCCTTGGTTTCGGGGAAAATAAGAAATGGTTCATTGGGGGAGAATACAGTTTTCAGCCCTTTAGTGAATTCAAAAATGAATTTTTGGGAATAGATAATGTGTCCTATATGGATGCCAGTACGTTCACTATTGGAGGGTATTGGGTCCCTGATTACAGGTCCCTATCAGGGTACCATAAAAGGATTACCTATAGGGCCGGACTTCGATATGAAGTAAGCGGTTTGGAGGTGAATGGAGAAGAAATCAATGATTTTGGCATAAATTTTGGATTTGGGTTACCGTTGAGCAGCAGCTTTTCCAATTTAAACCTTGGTTTTGAAGTAGGAAAACGCGGCACAACAGATGAGAACCTGATCGAGGAAGGCTACTTTAATATTAAGGTCGGACTTTCCTTAAATGACAAATGGTTCTTTAAAAGAAAAATAGATTGATGGGGATTTTATTCTGATATCTTCAAATTAACTTGGATATCTTCCGCTTTAAGATATTTTTTTCATGAAAATTTGTACATTAACCACTTTAAAATTAGTAAGATGACGAAGAAACACTACTTAACGATGATAGCGGTCCTTATGTCGATGGGATTAAGTATGGCCCAGGCTCAAAACCCTGAGTGCATGACCAATCTTTCCATTTACGCAGAACACGCAAAAGTTAAAAATTACGACGCCGCCTACGAACCTTGGAAAATGGTGTATGAAAGTTGCCCAGATATCAACAAGGCCAACTTCTCTTACGGTGAAAAGATACTTTCCCATAAAATTAAAAATTCCACTGGGGCGGATAAGGATGGCTATATCCAAGATTTGATGTCCCTTTACGACAACAGTCTAAAATATTTCCCAACCAAGTTTTATCCAGCAGACGTTGCTATCGACAAAGCCCTCTTGATGTATGACAATAAGATGGCTTCAGATGCACAATTGTACGATATGTTGGGCAAAGCCTTTGAAGGGGACAAAGATCACTTTAAAAATCCGAAGGCCCTTTATCTATACTTCTCTACTTTGGTTGATTTACACAAGGCAGGTTCCAAAGAACTTCAGGAAGTTTTCGATGTTTATGATGATGTTACCGAAAAGGTAGAAGAAGAGAATAAAAAATTAACAAGTGCACTCCGTAAACTTCTGGAAAAAGAAGATGCGGGAACTGCATTGACTTCAAAAGAAGGTCGCTTGAAAAGGGTTTATGAGACCAATTCCAAATCCTATGGTCAAATTGCTTCCAGTATCGATACCAAATTGGGAGATTTGGCAAACTGCGAGAACCTAATTCCGCTTTACGAGAAAAATTACGATGCCAAGAAGGGCGATGTAAACTGGGTGAAGCGCGCTGTGGGTAGAATGTTCGCCAAGGAGTGTACGGACGACCCAATGTTCCGAAAGTTATTCGAAGCCCAATTGGCTTTAGATCCTTCTGCTGATGCTTATATGTATGGAGGTGTGTTGAAGCAAAAAGCTGGAGATAACAGTGGGGCCATTGCCGACTTTAACAAAGCGGTTGAGTTGGAAACAGATCCCCATAGAAAATCCAATATCCTCTACAAGATTGCAACTACTGTTCGAAGAAGTAGCAAGTCCCAAGCAAGAAATTATGCTCAAAAGGCCATCAATGCTAACTCAGCAAACGGTAAGGCTTATTTGTTGATCGCCAATTTGTACGCTACCAGTGCAAATGCCTGTGGAAGCACTCCTTTTGAAAAGAGGGCGATTTACTGGAAGGCAGCCGAAATGGCCAGAAAAGCTGGTCGTGTAGATCCATCCTTGAGTGGACGTGCCGGCCAATCTGCGGCTAGTTACAATGCCAAAGCTCCGACAAAGGAGATGATTTTTAGCTCTGGAAAAGCTGGTCAGACCGTAACATTTAGTTGTTGGGTAGGAGGTAGCGTAAGAGTACCTAATTTGTAGAGTGAGACAAACATCCGAAAATATTTTAAAGTGTTTTGCCACGGTTTTTACCGTGGCAATCCTTTTTATATCCTGTAAGGATAACTACCAAAGGGTGGGGGAAGAAGCGGTTAAACCCATCTTTCCACAAGGTGTGGCCCAAAACCTGACCCTTACCTATACGGAAACCCCAAAGGAGATGAAAAACGAGGATGAAGCCGATTCAAAGATCATTGCTGTCCTCACTAGCCCGGCCTATGAAGATTTCGATAATCAGATTTTTAAATTTCGTACCTTTCCCAAAGGGCTTCAGGTAGACTTCTTCGACGATAAAAACCAAAAAAGTGTCATCACGGCCGATTATGGCATCGTGTATTCCCAGACCAACCTGATCGACCTTCAAGGAAATGTGGTCGTTGAAAGTCATGACGGAAAAAGATTGGAGGCACCCCAAATGTTTTTTGATCGATCCAACAATTGGATTTTTACAGAAGAGGCCTTCACCTACATCAATCCGGAAGATGGTTCCGTTATGGATGGGGAGGGGATGGATTTCAACAGAGATCGCAGCTATTTTAAGGCACACAAGACCTATGGTCTAATGACAATTAAAGAAAAAGAACTGGATGATTAAGATTCTAAGATATACCGAATATCTGTATTTGGCCGTGGCCATAATTTCCGTTTATAAGGTTGCTACCTTGTGGGCCGAAGAGCCCAAAGAGACTTATATTTTTATTTTTTTCGCCGTGGTCTCTATTGCCATGTTTCTCTTTAGAAGAAAATACCGCAAGCGTTTCGAACAGCGAAAACAGGATAACCAACAGTAGTATTGTTTGGATACTTCGCTGATTATAATAGTACTTTCCTTACTGTTTTCGGCCTTTTTTTCCGGAATGGAAATCGCCTTTGTCTCTGCCAACCGGATTCATATTGAGATTGAGAAAAAGCAAGAGGGCTTTTTTGCCAAGGTGCTGACCTGGTTGACCGAAAAACCCTCCAAGTTTATCGCCACCATGCTTATTGGCAATAACATTGCCCTGGTGATCTACGGTTTGTTCATGGGGGATTTGCTCATGGAATGGTTTCAGACCCTATTACCCAGCACGAGCGATTTTTTGAACGCCATGCTTACCGATTTTAGGCTACTATCCCAGACCATTATTTCCACCTTTGTTATTCTGATCACTGCCGAATTTCTCCCCAAGGTGCTTTTTCAGATTTACGCTAACACCCTGTTGAAGTTCTTTGCCATTCCGGCCTACTTTTTTTACGTGATCTTCTCTTTTATTTCATGGTTTGTGATCAAGGTTTCAGATTTTATTCTTAGGGTGTTTTTCAAAACTGAAGGCGATGAAGTACAATTGGCCTTTACCAAATTGGAATTGGGAGATTATATCACCGAACAAATGGAAACTGTGGAAGAAGAGGATGAGGTGGATTCCGAGATCCAGATCTTTCAAAACGCGCTTGAGTTTTCTGCTGTAAAGGCGAGGGAAGTTATGGTACCACGTACCGAGATTACCGCCGTTGAACTAGATGAGACCCCTAAAAACCTCGCGAAGTTGTTCTCAGAGACTGGGTATTCCAAGATTTTGGTCTATAAGGAACACATCGATGAAATAATTGGCTATGTACATTCCTATGAGTTGTTTAAAAAGCCCAAGACCATAAAGAGCATATTGCTTCCGGTAGAGTTTGTTCCGGAAACTATGCTCATTCAGGATATCCTAAATGTACTCACAAAAAAACGGAAGAGTATGGCCGTTGTATTGGATGAATATGGGGGCACTTCCGGGATTATGACGGTAGAAGATATTATTGAAGAATTGTTCGGGGAAATTGAGGACGAGCACGATAGCACCGATTTGCACGAAGAACAACTCAGCGAGAACGTTTACAAGTTTTCCGCCCGCTTGGAGGTGGACTATATTAATGAGAACTATAAACTGGAGCTTCCAGAAAGCGAAGAATACGAAACTTTGGGTGGACTTATCATGAACGGAACCGGGGAAATTCCTGAGCAGGACTCCGAGATCAAGATTGACAACTTTTCATTTAGGATCTTGGAAGTGTCCAATACAAAAATCGACTTGGTGAGCGTACATGTTTTGCTTGAAGATTAACAATTTCCGACAGTTTTTGGGCTTTCCTATTTGAAAAGAAAATGGTATTTTCGCCCACTGAAATTACTGAACTCATTTGAACTTTTTAACCAATTCGAAAAAGCTTACAGGAGTTCGCAGAAAACAAGCAGTAAAATGGCAATATTAGAGAATATTAGGAAACGAACAACAGTACTGATTTTGATTATCGGTATGGCCTTGTTCGCCTTTGTAATATCAGGAGTTTTCACTAGCAACGATTTTGCAGGAGGTGCTAAAGTGGGTTCCTCGGTGGCTGAGATAAATGGGGAAAGTATTTCCATTGACGATTTTAGACAAGAAGTGGAAGCTGCGGCAAACCTGTATGGATCAGGGATTTCTTCAAATCAATTGGTAAACCAGGTATACGACCAACAAGTACGCAAAACCATTTTGGCCCAACAATTTGAGGATCTTGGGATTGACGTTGAAAGTGACCAAATCATTGAATTTGTCCGAACTTCCGGCTTTGCCCAGCTGCCCGAATTCCAAGATGAAAATGGGATTTTTAATGAGGAGGTATTTATCAATACCGTAGCCGATTGGAAGGTAAACGATCCCATCCGTTTTGACTGGTGGTTGAAAAGGGAAGAGTCCATTATCCAATCTGCCAAGGAACGCATCTACTTTAACCTGATCAAGGGCGGGGTTGGTGCTACGCTTGCAGAAGGTGAGTTCGATTACAAATTGGCGAATGAAAAAGTGGATATTCAGTATGTTCGGGTGCCTTATACTGCCATTGCCGATAGTACGATCCAAGTTTCCAAAGAGGATATCCAAGCGTATATCAACAATCACCCAAATGATTTTAAACAAGAGAAAGCACGGGATATTCGTTTTGTTTATTTTGAAGAAAAACCATCCTTGGAGGATGAGAACCAGGTAAAGGAGGATATCACCAACTTAATTGAGGATAAGGTTACCAATGCGGCGGATACCACCTATGTGGAAAAACAGTTCAGAAACACGGATGATATCGCTGCCTTTTTGGACAGAAGTAGAAATTCAGATACTAAATACGATAGCATTTTTAAAGCTAAAAACGAACTACCTTCCATTGCTGCAGATACCTTGATGGCAATGTCCATTGGTGAAATCTACGGACCTTACCGCGATGGGGACTTCTTTAGAGTGACCAAGGTGTTGGACAAGAAAGCCGAGGGCTCTGTGAAGTCAAGTCACATTCTTTACGCCTACGAAGGTGCGCAGAGAGCAGGTGCCGATATAACCCGAACTAAGGAAGAAGCTGAGGCCGAGGCCAAAAAAATGTTGGTTGAAGCCAAAAAGGCCGATGCCAATTTTGCTGCGTTGGCCAGAGAACATTCAGACGACCCAACTGCGGTGCAACGATCAGGAGACATTGGTTATTTCAGGCAATCAGACCTAGGTTTGGCAGAGAACTACAGAAACTTCCTTTTTGAGAACGACCTTAACGATATAGGAATGGTAGAAACCCCATTTGGTTTCCATATCATTAAAATTGATGACAAACAGGATCTTATCCAAGTAGCCACACTTTCTCGGGAGGTTGCACCTTCGGAAGAAACCACCAATACCTTGTTTACCGACGCCACTAAGTTTGAAATGGCGGCCATTGATGCAGAACCAGAAGCATTTGGGGATGTTGCCACGGCAAGCAGTTATGTGGTACGACCTGTGAACAAGATCAAGGAGATGGATGAAAACCTACCTGGACTTTCCACACAACGTGGTATTGTTCAGTGGGCTTTCAATGAAGATACTAAAGTTGGGGACATTAAGCGATTTAACATCAATAATGGGTATGCTGTGGTACAGTTGACCAAAAAATACAAGGATGGTCTAATGTCACCTGAGGATGCTTCGGCCACGGCTTTGCCTAAAATCAGAAAAGAGCGTAAAGCAGAGCAGATTATTGCTGCACATTCCAATATGGATATGGATGCTTTTGCTTCAGCAAGTAATGTTGCAAAGTCCAATGCCTCTTCCTTGACCATGAAATCGCCTACGCTTCCTGGAGCAGGAAGAGAACCTTTGGTTGTGGGTACGGCTTTTGCCTTACCATTGGATGCAACTTCCGGATTGATCAAAGGGGAAACAGGGGTGTTTATGATCAAAGTGACCAAAAAAGAGGATGCGCCGAACGTGGATAACTTTAGTACTTACGCCAATACGCTAAGAACAGGTGCTTCCAATAGGGTAAATGGAGCTGTTTATAATGCCCTTAAAGAAGGCGCTGAGGTAGAAGATAAGCGGGCTATTTTTTATTAAGAGTCAACGACCGACCATAAAATTGAAAAGCCTCCCAATGGGAGGCTTTTTTTGTTTAAACTTGATTCTACCTAGAATCCTAAATTGTTTGTGATTTAAAACCCTTTGGAGTTAAGTCTCCAGAAACCTGACATTTCATTAATCACATTGGTTAAGTAATTCCCCTACCGTAGGTGTTGGGCCTTCATCCAAAACCACATTGTCATTTGGGTCTGTTAAGGTGTATACGTTTTCTTCTTCCCAATCTCCAGAGGTATATGTCCAAGTAAACACGTAGGTGCCTTCTGGAACTGTAATGGTTTCTGTTTGGGTAGTCCCAGACTCACTGGAAACTGAATAGGTGGTTAAGACCCCATCCATATTGACAGTAATGGTTCCACCGTTCCAACCATCGCCATAAAGATCTTGCATGTCAAGCACCCAATCCCCTGGGGTTGGCGCATCAAGGCACACAATGGATGAGGTATAATCTAAAGGGGATCTAAAAAAGAGTTCTCCACGCACACTATCCCCGGTATTGGACGAGTTGAAAACAGTGCCATCTGTCATTGTGATGACAATGGAGAAGATTATCAGATCGCCTCCTTCAATATCAGTGTCATCTAAATTTAACGCAGCAAATATTTCATCAGCGGTTAATTCATAGGTCTTTTCCGGAAAACCATTGGAATTAACGGATAGCGATGAAACATTGACTGTTTCTATCAACACTGGAGCAATTGAAAAATCATCTTCGGTATCTGGATCACCATCTGTGGAGTTGTCTTGAAAGGCTATGCTAAAGTCCAAAGTAGCCACTTCACTAATATCTCGAGAGACTACCTCTCCGGTAATGGAATAACTGGAAACTACAAAGCCATCATTCTTATTAAAAATACCCCCATTTTCAATGTTTCTGAAATATGCGCCATGCTGCAGTTCTGGAGCATGCAAATAGGTTGTTTTATCTTCATCTTCACAGGCACCAAGTGCTGCGAACATCAATGCTAAGGCAAAAATCTTATGTATATTTTTCATGGTTGTGTTTTTAAAAGTCTAAATCTGCAGTATCCAAATCCCAAAAGACTTTAACCGCTTGGTTGGCCTTGGGTTCTATATTGGGATTGTTGTCTATGGCCACTGAAGGATATTTGAATGACCTAATAAAAGATCCTGAGTTTTCCAATTGGGTGGGGGTCATATCCAAGGGCATGCCCGTTCTTCTATAGTTGTTGTAGGCTTCTACCACATTGCCCCAACTGGCAATATAGGCCTGGGTCATGATGATATTTAGTCTTTCCTCGTCGCTTTCGGCACCAACATAATCCGTCAAGATTTCTTGAACGTAGATATTAAGATCCTCATCGGTTGGTGCAAAAGTGCTTCCGGCTGTATTGGGATCAAAGTTCACTACTTTGTTTAAGGAGGACCAAATACCTTCTCTCAGCATTTCTATGTCATTGTCAGAGGTGCCCAAGGTCAATGCGGCTTCTGCTCTTATGAAATACACAAAGGAGGTTAACAACAATGGATTTATTCCTGCGCCTCCCATACCTGAGGAGATGCCCACGGCCTCAAACGCATTGTTGTCAAATTTTCCGCCTATGGGGTAAGTTCCCCAGGTAGTAATTTTATCAGAGTCTGAAGGGAGCCCTTGCGCATCCCCGTGTATTCTACCCCAGTACCCGTCTCCAATGGAAGTACAAAAAGCATCCACACCTTGGGTGTAATGGGTTGGGAAACTTTCCGCCAAACAGGGAAAATCAAAGATGCCTTGAGCAGTTTCTGGAGGGAATTCATCTACTTGTCTGTAAAAATAATAGCGCGTTCTGGGATCTGGGCCAGATGCAAAACCATTCACCATCAAGTTCATGAAGTACATGTTCATATATTCTCCGCTAGGGGTGTTTTGGTAATTGTTAATAAACTGGGGATGCCTAACATCTGGGGCAGATGCATTAGTACCATAATAAACGGCGAAATCCTCATTACTTGGTTCATCAAGGCTATTAGTGCCATCTATTAAATCCCCCTCTGCCAAAAGTGCGTTGATACCTGCAAGTGAAGCATTGGGGTCTACCAATCTGGTGTTGTTATATATTCTAAGTTTGAGTGTTTTGGCCAAGGTGGCCCATTTGGTCGTGTCCCCAAAGTAGAAGATGTCCCCAGTTGCCGGAATACTGGTAGCAGGTGCCAGAGCTAAATTATCAATGGCTTCATCCAGTAGGTTTAATGCCACATTATATACTTCTGCATCATCATCCAAAGAGGCATTAAGTTCTTCTGAACCTTGAAATGCCGTGGAATAGGGAACATCTCCAAAATAGTCTACTAATGTGGTCAATGTATAGGATTCCAGTATCTGGGCTACACCTTTATGATGATACAGTTCAATCTCATCGGACAAGTTTTTAATGGTTTGGATATCTGAAAGGTGTCCGCCATAGGCTTGTCGCCAAACGTCGTCAAAATCGCCAGGCTGAAAAGCATTTTCGTATAATGGCCCATACATATGCAGCATTCGGACCACTTCCATTCCAGCCTCAAACCCAATTCGGTTGTCTTCATCTTCTTCACCCAACCATTTTGAAAAATTGAGCATGGCTCCATTGAGCAAAAGATTAATATCGGAATTGGCTGGAGTAGCTGTATTGGGATTTTCGTTCACATCCAATTCAATGGATTCACAAGCCCCAAGACCTATCAACAGCGATAGTGCAATTAGGGCAGTAGATTTCTTATATATTGTTTTCATGTTTGTTTTTTTAGAATGATGCACGAACTGTTAAACCATATCTCTTTGCTGTGGGTCCGGTCAACAGATCAAAACCTCTTGAGTTGCCCACCCCTTCACTGGATACAGAAGGATCAAAATTGATAGAGTCAGGGAAGTTGAATGCCTTGAACCACATATTATTTCCTGTTGCCGTAATGGTAACATTACCAAAGGGAGTATTGTCCAGTGTTTTTTTGGATAGGGAATAGGATAACGATACTTCTCGGAGCCTTAAATGCGTGGCATCATAAATTCTGAACTCATCTTCTCCGAGATTTTCCCAATAATGGTCATTTTGGGTAATTTGGATGTCATTGGGAGTACCATCTTGTTTAACACCAGGAGCGATGACGGGTATGGTTCTATCGAAATCCGTTTCCCCTGCCAAACCTCTTATAGTTAAAGCAGTGGCTGTGGCTGAATACATATCTCCGCCATGTTGATAATTCCACTGCATGCCCCAAGTGAAATTCTTGTAGGTCAAGGTATTAATCAAAGTGCCCTGCCAATCAGGGTTTGGATCGCCAATAATATCCAATTTGTCCTCATCCAAGTAAAGTCCATCGGCACCAACAACGGGGTTGCCATTGTCGTCTCTTTGGATTGGAGTACCGACGATAACATTATAGGGTTGTCCTTGTACAGCAAAATTCCCTAGATTGGAGTAGGGCCCGGATAGGAAAAGTTGGTCTTCCTCACCACCTGGGAGTTCAGTGACTGTACTTTCATAGGCATCAAAATTGGCGATGAAATTCCATCGAAAATTATCTGTAAGTACCGGTGTAATGTTAAATCCAGCTTCAAAACCTTTGGTTTCCAGCTTTCCTGCGTTTACGGCAGTCACCGTGTAGCCAGATGCCGGATCCAATCTTCTGTCCAAAATTTGGTCCGTGGCCTCTTTGGAATAAACGCTTCCTTCCAAACCAAATCGGTTGTTAAAAGCTTTCAAATCCATTCCTAGTTCCAATTCAGAGACCAATTCCGGTTTAAGGTTGGGATTTCCAAGCCTATTGACACCGCTATCATTTATGTTTATTGGACTACCATTCATATTGACGGTATTTCCATTGGCGTCTAGCCAAGCTTTGGCGGCCACGCCTAACCTATCTCCAGTAACATAAGGGCTGGCAAAGTTTGCTGAACTTCCATACCCAAACCTCAACTTTAAATAGTTTAAGCCATTTTTACTTTGCAATCCATCAAAAGCCGCTGTTGGGATAAAGGAAATACTAGCACTGGGATAGGCAATGCTATTGTTCCCCGTTTCGTGAGTGGAGGACCAATCGTTTCTTCCAGATATGTTTAAGTACGCGAAGCTGTTAATACCCAAGGTGGCTGACATATATGCACCAAAAACGTTTTCTTGTTCCTGATAGAGGCTGGTACCTACCCTGTCCTCAAAATTGTTGGCAAAGAAGGCTCCATAGATTAATTGCCTGTTGTATTGAACAGAGGACGAGGTCAAGGTGTTCCTTCTAGCATTGGCTCCAGCAGTAACACTTAGATTCAGTTTGTCGGAGAAATCCTTGTCATAGTTGAGTAAAATTGAATGGTCCCATATTTTACCGGTGTACCTGGATTCATAATAGAGACCATTGGGTAGGTATACCCCACCTTTGTTTACTTTAAAAGAGGATGTCTCGTTGTATCCGTCAAAACCGGTTCTCCAAGTAACGGAAAGAGCATCATCGAATTGGTAAGTTCCGGACATGGAGAAAAAAGTCCGATCGGTAACTTCCTCGTCGATTTCGTTTTCAGCGGTCCATCTGGGATTTTGAATACTATTGTTGGATCTATAATAAACGCTTCTCCGTAAATCATCTTCATAGGGGAGGCCCATTAAGTCAACTGACCTAGGTGTATACAATACATTGGCAAAAATTCCGGATCCTCCAGCTGCTAAATTTGCAGAGCCGGTACTTGCCGCATTGGGGGGATTTCTTTTATCAGTATTGGCATAACTCATTGTACCGTTAAAGGTGAATTTGTTGGATAGCTTAACCGTCCCACCTACGTTAAAGTTGTTACGCCTTAATGTGTTGTTTGGGGTAAACCCCTTTTGATCGCTATTGGAATAGCTTAGGTTAAAACGGCCATTTTCAGTAGCCTTGGAGACATTGATATTGTTGATTGCCGTATAACCTGGTTTAAAGAATCTATCCACACTATTATAGGCTTGGTATGGGTAGGAGGTGTTCCCGGCAAATTGAGGAAAGAATTGATCAAATGTCCCTCCACCAGTTTGAACGCTATTGTATGCATTACCGGAATATGGATGTAGAATTAGCTCACCGGTAAGTTCAGAGCCCCAGTTACTAAATGCCTTGCCTCTACTTTGCTGCCATCCATTACCGTATCTATTCTGATAATCGGGAGTAGAGGATATTTTTTCAAAGAAGTAGGACGAACTAACGGATACTTCCATTTTGTCTTGGGAAAGACTACCTCCGCCTGCCTTTGTGGTTATGAGAATTACTCCGTTACGACCTTGCTCTCCGTACAGGACAGTTGCACTTAGACCTTTTAGAACACTTAAACTGGAAATATTGTTGGGGTCTAGATCCAACAATCTGCTAGCCGAATTGTTCCCTGACTCACTGGTTGAAAAGGTACTGGTTTCATTAGTGTCGTTGGAAAAAGGAACCCCGTCAACTATGATAAGGGGTTGGTTACTGCCTGTCATGGTCGAGAACCCTCTAATGGTAATATTGGTTCCACTACCGGCCAGACCGCTTCCTCCTAAGATGTTGACCCCAGCTACTTGACCCGATAAGGCACGGGCTACATCCGTTTCGGGACGCTCGGTAATATCTTCCCCTTTTAAGGTGGTAACGGCGTATCCCAGGGCTTTTTTCTCTCTTTTCACACCTTGGGCGGTGACCACAACTTCTTCCAGGGCTTGGGCATCCTCCTGCATTTGTACATTGATGAGGTTGCTAGCGCCTATGGTTAGGCGAACGTCCTGTTGCCCCAAATAAGAAAACAACAGGGTTTGACCTTGACTGGCTGTGATGGTGTATTTACCGTCAAAGTCGGTTTGGGTGCCATTTTGGGTTTCGGGAACCACAATGTTGACACCCGGAAGGGGTAGCCCCAATTGGTCGGTAACAGTGCCCGACACGGTTTTTTCTTGTGCTAGTACCGTCGTACAAAGGCAGAGCAATGGCACTAGCATCATCCATAGAGTTTTAGATTTCATAAATAATAATTAAGAGTTAGTTCAAGCAACCCATCACACAGGAGAAAACTCTTTATTTGGGCTAATTCAAATAATCTTCCAGATGAAAAACAAAGCCTTGTTATAGGGGAAGAAAAGTTTTAGCTCCTGCGCTGAAGATTGCCGAGCAAAAAAAGCAAAAGGAAATACGGATTTTGTTAGCGCTTAAAAACCTTTACACAATTCCCGATGAAGATTTACACGGGGTCAATGGCGCTGAAAACCAGATTGTATTGTGTAATCGATAAATCGGGATCTTGGAATTTTATATCCCATTATTTTTTGTCCTTACCTTAGGTTAGGACCGATTGAGAAGTTCGATGGATAAAACAACCCACCTTAACCCGGGTTACGGGTATACTCCGTAGGGGTGGTGTGGGTAATTTTTCTAAAGGCCTTGTAAAATGAAACACGGTTATTGAATCCACAGTCATAAGCAATTTCCGAAATGGACTGGGTTGGGTTTTTACCGTTGGAACCCAATTTTGATTTTGCATCCTCGATTCTATGCTTGTTGATATAGTCATAGAAATTCAGCCCAAAATTTTCGTTGATCACTTGGGAAGCGTGGTGTCTGGAAATGTCCAATAGGTCTGCTATATCGTCCAAACAAAGCTCATGGCTTAAATAGGGTTTTTGGGTTGCCATCAGGTAGTCCAATTTATCCTTCAACTCTAAGGACAGAGCCCTCGAAAGCCCGGTTTTTTCATATTTATGATTTTTCCCTAAAACAATAAAACCTCTGGTTGGTCTGCGGCCCAAAACGCTAAGTTGCCATGGCTTAATGTAAAAGGTTATGGTGAGCAACACCAATGGAACAAATAGGACATAACTTAGTACGAGGTAAAACTCGTCTTTGGAATTGGACCAGCCATAATAGGTAAGAAAAGCATTGTAAGACAACAGCACTCCAAATAGCAACGCCATTTTTTGATGGCCCTGATTTTTCTTCCTTTTCCAGAGAAATACAAACGAGATCAAGAGTATTTGAAATAGGAAGAACAAAAGTGTATAATCCCAAACAAACATAACATCTAAATTTTTACAATCAATCTAGGAGTCACGCCCTGCATGATTCCAAAGGTCAATTTGTAAAAATTATGGATGTAAATAGGCTCTGAATTGACGAATGCCCCTTTTCAGTTTACGGATGAGGCAAAATGAAGGGTTTTGCTATGGCTGTATCGCTTAAAAAACAGCTAGGCCCCAGCCATGGGGCATAGCTATTATTGTGCAAATCCCAATAAGGGCAGTAGTACGTTGGGTGTAAGATCCACCAAGAAATGGGCCATGATATTGGCTTTAAGGTCACGTTTTTTCCAATACCAATACGCCAGAATTAAGCCGGCCACAAGCGAAATTGCAATTCCGGCGATACCTTGTGAATAATGCAAAAGTGAAAAGAACACAGCGGGCATAAGGAAATAGATGTACCAATTGCCCGTCCACTTTTCAAGACGCTCCATAATATAACCCCGATAGCAAATTTCTTCCACCACCCCGGCCCTAAGTACAATAAGGGTCCAGGTCCAAAGGGTAATATTCTTGTATTTGTGGACTTCGCTCCCGCCCACAGGAATATCCCAAATACTAAGTGCCAAAGCGGTCAAAATAACCACTACCAGAAGTACAATACTCAGTACAAGTCCGTGGAGGATGGACTTGCCCCAATGCCGTCCGTGCAGGCCAATGGATTTTAGGTCCAATTTTTCTCCCCTGTAAATAAGTAAGATCAAGAGGCCGGTAATTCCAAAAATGAGAAGTTCCTTTTTCACCAAAAAAATATTGGTGTACACATCGGGTGCTATTTGGGAAGCGATGTAAATGATCAAAGGAGGGCCAAAAAAAGCTACGGCCAGTCCCAGTACAGTAATTCGTGAAATTGATTTAAAGTTGTCCATTTTGTTTTTTTTCCAAAACTAGGGGAGGACCATACGCCAATCGACCTCTATCAGGAAGTAGAACCTATTGGTTTCGCTTTTTAAACTCGGAGGGAGTAATGCCGTTTACTCTTTTAAAAGCCTTGCTAAAAGCGGATTTGGTATTGAACCCCGAATCAAATGCAATCCCAAGGAGGGAAAAATTCTGGTATGCTGGGTTTGCAATTTTCTTTTCAACCTCGGCTACCCTATATCCATTTACAAAATGGAAAAAATTGGTTTGGTACCGCTCATTGATCACTTGGGAAAGCTCTTTTTGGTGGATATTCAGCATGCTCGCCAATTTGGAGATGGAAAGTTGCCCGTCCAAGAAAGGTTTCTCCATCGTCATTATGGTCTCAAGGCGATCTTGGATTTTAACCACATCTGTTTGGGTGAGGGTAGAGTTCTTATATTTCTGGGTGACGACCTGATGTTCAGAAGGGTAAACCATCTTGCGGTTAATGGCATGAAAAAACAAGTAAAAAGGAAGCAAAGCCATGCTCCCATAAAAAATAAGACCTTTAAATTCCAGGGAGAATACACCCAAAACATCACTCAATAACATACTCACTAGAATTATAGCGGAAATGGACAACAGGGCGTACATCACCTTTTGAAGCCATTTAAAATCAATTCCTTCCGTAAAGGAATAGGAAGCTGGAAGTTTCTTTTGAAATATTTTCAAGGCGACATTTGAGGCAATGATGTATATGATGAACAGGGCATGAATGCACACTTCCAAAATAAGCAGGGTGGTGTTGGGATCGTACAAAAGTTGCCGTATTTCTTGATATCCGGCATCCCGGTTTTCAATTTTTAGAAAATAAATAAGGTAACAGGTAAAGAAAACATAGGGGATAAAATGAATCAGGTGCTCCCATTTAAGTTTGGGATTTGAAGCGATTGAAGTAACCACATACAAATACAACATGGGTCCATGTAAAAACACCAAAGTGGTGTCGTATCCAAACAAATTTGGGTTTGATCTAAAGAAACCGTTGACTGCTAATAACACGCCGAAAAGGTTGGCCGCTATGATCAGCATCCAGCTTATTAGTATACGTGATGGAAGGGAGGAGCGCTTGCCAAAAATCAGGACCAAAACAAAAAAGATGGCCTGAGCGATTCCTAAAACAAGCAAATACCCCATGTGTACCCTATAACTTTATTAAGGTACAGAAAAAAAGGTGAAGCATATTTGGTGAAGAAGACTATAAAGCCAGCTCAGTATACGGAAGGATCGTTGAATACCCTTTTTCCTTAAAGTACGCTTGATGTTTTTGGGAACCGGTTGCCAAGATAAAATCGCCACCCCAGGCACCCAGGCTTTTGGTTGCCCCGGAATAGTCGCTGAACAATTTGGATTTTACTGGAGGTATTCCCAAAACTTTGGATAAAAGCTCTTCGTGTTCGTCCAACAAAGAGTCAAATTCATCAAGGGTAGAACATTTGATCATTTTAGTGGTAAGGGCAGAAAGTTTTTCGACTAACAATGATTTTTCAAATTGAAGTGAACGATAGTTGGAAATGGCTTCCCTGCTATTCCTTTTTTGATTCAGGTACACAAAAAAAAGCTTCTCCTTATAAGGAGGGTCAAAATCAACCTTTTGGACTTTGGGTTGACCATTTTGCAATTGGTAGGTAATTGGAGAACTATGTTGCGCACATGCAATGTCGTAACCACTACCCCCAAAGGTTTTTTGCAGTAAGAGGTATGGGTCCACTTCGGCCCAATTGGCCAAATTGTTGACCACGGTGGAGGAAGTGCCCAAACCCCAATTTCTGGGAAATGTCAAATTCGTTTCAACAAGCCCGCCCCCGCTTTCAAGAAAACTGTTATTGAGTGTTTTGGCAGTAGCAAGTATTTCAAGTAGCCTATCCGCGGTTTCCTGATCGGTGGTTGAGCTAATCTTAAACTTTGGTAGCTCCAGTTTGGCTTCGAACCATGGTTGTCCATCGGAATCGAAGCTTTTCCAATCCAGGAGATTGTAGGGGCTTGGGGTGAATTTCAGGGATTGTCCGAATTTTGTGGGAATGGCAAGTCCAAGGGCACCGTCCAAGATGGCATACTCCCCAGAGAGCAACAATTTTCCATGGCTATAAAATTCCCTTGGCATTATTGCGATTGAATTTTTTCCAAAGCTTCCTTTACCGAGGCGTTGGTTACGGTATGGTCCTTAAAATAAGCAACCAGCTGTTGCTTTTCATTTTCGGTAGCTCCCATTTGGTTGAGCATGTTCATCAGGTGCATTTTCATGTGACCTTTTTGTATTCCCGTCGTGACCAAGGATCGAAGCGCGGCAAAATTCTGTGCCAGTCCAGCAACCGCCACAATTTGCATAAGTTCCTTTGCACTGGGATGCCCCAATATTTCCAAGGTTAGTTTAACCATAGGATGCAAGGAGGTGAGTCCTCCTACAGTACCGATTGCCAATGGAAGTTCTATCCAAAAGGTAAAGATGCCATCCTCAATTTTGGCATGGGTGAGGCTGGAATAATGCCCACCTTTGGCGGCATAGGCATGTACGCCGGCCTCAATGGCCCTAAAGTCGTTTCCAGTTGCCAAGACCACCGCGTCCACCCCATTCATCACCCCTTTGTTATGCGTAACTGCACGGTGGGGTTCCGCTTTGGCGATTTCAATGGCCCTCACAATTTTCTGGGCGAATTCCTGACCAGATATGCCGGCTTCCCCCAGTTCTGAAACGGGACAGCTTACTTCAGCCTTCACCAAACAGTCAGGCACATAATTGGACAAGATGCTCATGACGACCTCAATTTGGGATTCATCAGAAGTGAAGTCTTGGTATATTTTAGCTTCGGATGTAAGGGTTTTGGCAAATTGTTCCAAGCAAGAGTTGATAAAATTGGCACCCATGGCATCCAAGGTTTCAAAGGTGCAATGGAGCTGATGGTAGCCCGCTATTTTATCGTTTAGGTTGCGAAGTTCAATCCCATTGATTCCACCACCCCTTTTTTCCATATTCTTGGTGATGGATGCAACGCTTTTCAAAAGCTTGGGATGAACCTCTGCAAAAAACTGTTGCAACTTAATTTCAGAACCATGGTACATGAAATGTACCTGTCCCACTTTTTCCGCACCCAAAATTTCGGATGAAAACCCTCCCCGGTCTAACCAAAATTTGGCAGCTTTACTTGCTGCGGCCACCACAGAACTTTCTTCTATGACCATGGGGATCACATGAAATTTTCCGTTGATCAGAAAATTTGGGGCCACGGCAAAAGGGAGATAATAATTGGATAGCGTATTTTCAATGAACTCATCATGCACCTGTTGAATTTTTGGGTCCTCGTTCCAATACCGTTCCAACAGTTTTTTGGAAGCAACGGAATCCTGGGTATAGTGTGTTACTATCCAGTCAATTTTCTCGGCCTTAGAGAGTTTGGAAAATCCTTCAACGGGAGTGTTCATGGTGCTTGGTTAAAGGATTCAAATATAAGGATAATCCCATTTTGGCTTTAATTTAAGACTATTTCAAGCGTATTTCCTGTTACAAGTGTAACCACAATGTTTATATTCTGATAAAATATTAGTAAACTTGATGGTTTTTAATCAATTTCTAACATACATGGGAAACAAGTTCCTGCTCTACCTATTCACTCTCGGATTTTTAACCCTATCCCAAGCCCAACAAAAGAAAATAACCCTCGAAGATATCTGGCAAGGTGCCTTCAGAACAGAATACATGGACGTGCTGCGTTCCATGAAGAATGGTAAGGAGTATACGGTCTTGAATTTTAATCGTTCTCCACGTTCCAGTAGTTTGGACAAATACAATTATGAGACCTCGGAGAAGATTGAAACCATTGTGGCCTCCGCGGGAAATATTCCATTTTTTAGTTCCTATACCTTTAGTGATGATGAATCCAAGGTGATTTTGGCAACAGAAATTGAACCTGTTTTTAGGCATTCCCGTTTAGGTGTGTATTATGTCTACGATGTGGCCTCCAAGAATATTACCAAGGTTTCTGATTTAAAAATTCAGGAACCTTTGCTTTCTCCAGACGGTTCCAAAGTGGCCTACGTATACAACAACAATATTTATATTTTGGATTTGGCGTCCCAAGATACCAAACAGATTACCACGGATGGGAGCAAAGGGACTATCATCAACGGGGTAACGGATTGGGTGTACGAAGAAGAGTTTGCCTTTGTGCGGGCCTTTGCCTGGAACAGCAATGGGAGCAAGATTGCCTTCCTGCGTTTTGACGAGACCAATGTCCCCCATTTTTCCATGGATGTATACGGGCAGAACCTCTATCCCTTTCAACATGAGTTTAAATACCCCAAGGCAGGAGAAGAGAACGCAACGGTTAGTTTGCATCTTTACGATATAGCTTCGCAAACAACATCCAATGTGGATTTGGGCAATACCTATTATATACCGCGGATTAAATGGAAACACAATCCGGATGAACTGAGTGTGCAGACCATCAACAGGCACCAGAACCATTTAAAAATGTATACGGTCAATGCAACTGACAATTCGGTCTCGTTGTTATTGGAAGACAAGGATGCCGCCTATGTCGATATTACCGATGACCTAACGTTCTTGGGCGATGACAGTTTTATCTGGACCAGTGAGCGGGATGGCCACAACCACATTTATCTATATGGAAAGGATGGTACCCTAAAGAATCAAGTGACGCAAGGGGAGTGGGAGGTTACCCGATATTATGGATATGATGATAAGCGCAAAAAAATCTACTATCAGTCCACCGAAAATGGTTCCATAAACCGAGATGTATACAGTGTGGCCTCCAATGGAAAGAAAAAGAGGAGACTTACTTCCAGGGAAGGAACCAACTCTGCTGCCTTCAGCGCGGACTTTACCTATTTTATAAATACCTACTCGAGTAGCACAACCCCATATCAATTTACATTGCATCAAGCATCCGATGGTAAACTCCTCAAGGTAATCAAGAACAACAATGCCCTTTCCAAAAAACTGGAAGGTTATGAATTGAGTCCAAAGGAATTTTCCACAATCAACATAAACGGCAACGATTTGAACATGTATATGATCAAACCTGCCGATTTCGACCCCAACAAGAAATATCCTTTATTTATGTTCCAATACAGTGGGCCGGGATCACAGCAAGTTGCCAACAGATGGTTGGGAAGCAATGATTATTGGCATCAATTATTGGCTTCCGATGGATATATCATTGCCTGTGTGGATGGGCGGGGAACAGGATTGAAAGGAAGGGACTTTAAAAAGGTCACCTATATGAATTTGGTCAAATATGAGACGGAAGACCAAATAGCTGTGGCTAAAAAGTTGAGCGAACTACCCTATATCGACGAGGCCCGAACTGGTATTTGGGGCTGGAGTTATGGGGGGCACATGAGCACCAATTGTTTGTTGAAGGGGAACGATACCTTTGAAATGGCCATTGCAGTGGCACCAGTAACCTCATGGCGCTTTTATGACACTATTTATACCGAGCGCTTTATGCGAACCCCTGCGGAAAATCCTTCAGGGTACGATGACAACTCTCCCTTTAATTACCCAGAGCTTTTAAAGGGGAAATATCTTTTGGTACATGGTTCAGGGGATGATAATGTGCACGTTCAGAATTCCATGCGGATGATTGAGGCATTGGTCCAAGCCAACAAGGATTTTGAATGGGCCATTTACCCAGATAGGAACCATGGTATCTACGGGGGGAATACGAGGCTTCATCTGTATAACAAGATGACCAAGTTTGTCAAGGAAAATTTGTAATCAAACTATCTAATATATGTCAGATATTGTAAAACCGGCCAGCGAAAAGCAGCTCTTAGGGCACCCGCAAGGCCTATTCTACCTGTTCTTCGCGGAGTTGTGGGAACGCTTCAGTTTCTACGGAATGCGGGCACTGCTCACGCTCTACATGGTCAATGTAATATTCGAGGCCTTGGCAACTAGGGACTACGCCGCTGCCGCGGTTTACGCGTCCTATGGTTCTTTGGTCTATGCATCGACCGTAATTGGAGGAAAGATTTCCGATTCTATTTTAGGGATGCGATCCTCCATTTTTTTAGGAGGGATTTTAATGGCCCTTGGCCATTTTGTGTTGGCCATTGAACATAATATAGCCTTCTTTTTGGCCTTGGCATTTATTATTGTTGGAAATGGGTTCTTTAAACCGAACATTTCCACCTTTGTGGGAACCTTGTACAAGGATGGGGACCCAAGAAAGGATTCGGGATTTACCATATTCTACATGGGAATCAACATCGGAGGGTTTATTTCGCCATTGCTCTGTGGTTGGTTGGGTGAAACCTACGGATGGCACTATGGTTTTGGACTAGCAGGAATAGGAATGCTTACAGGATTGCTGTTCTTCTGGAGCGGAATCAAAAAAAATGTATTTGGAGATGGTGGTAGACCACCGAGTGTGGAGGTATATGAGAAAAAGGTTATGGGGATACCCCAAAAACACCTGATCCCTATTTTGGCCTTCTTGTCCGCACCGTTAATTGCTTTTTTATTGCATTCCTACAAGTCGTTGGGAGCTGAAGGAACGGCTTTTGCGGATACCAATATTGTAAACCTATTGTTTTATTTGGTTGGAATAGCTGTGTTGATTTATATGGCTACCATTATGGTCAAGTCAACAGCAGATGAGCGGAAAAAGCTCTTTATGGCCCTATTGATCACCTTTTTCATGACGATTTTTTGGGGCTTTCATGAATTGCACGGTAGTGTAATTACCCTGTTTGCAGCAAGAAATGTGGATTTGAGCTTGATCAATGCAAGTCAGACCAACGCCTTGAATTCCATGTTCATTGTGATTTTATCCATACCCATTTCCATCATGTGGACGTATATGGCCAAGAAGAAAATAAACCCGAGGACACCGTACAAATTTGGTATGGGATTGGTTCTGGCAGGTTTGGCGTTTTATGTGGTTTCGTTGAGTGGAGGCAGTGCAGATGAAAATGGGATGGTTCCCTTCTCCTATCTACTCTGGTTATATTTCATTATCTCGGTAGGGGAACTATTTATGTCCCCAGTTGGGCTTTCCAAAATTACTGATCTTTCCCCCAAGCGCATCGTGGCCTTTATGATGGGGGTTTGGTTCCTTTCATCGGCCTACGCATTCCAGATTGTTGGGTTTATTTCCAAACAATTGGCCATAGAAAGTACCGATAAAAATGTGGGCGGTTTGGAGACCTTGAATGTTTACTTGGACGGGTTCCGATTGATAGCGATTTATGCCTTGGTTGCCGGAGCTGTTGTTCTGCTTTTTGGACCGCTAATGAAGCGATTGATGGGGAACGTACATTAACCTAAAGGTCCATTTTGACCACAAGTTCCCTAGGAAAATAACACTTGCGGGAATCGCAGGTTTGATAGGCCAGAATACCTTCCAAGGTATTCTGGCTTTCTATTTTTTCCTTTTTGGTAAAGGATATCGACAAGGTTATGTTACCATCCATAGTCTGCAATACCGTTCCGTCGGGGAATCTTATTGTATACGGAACATAGTCAAATTCCGTATGGTCTAAGGTTAAGTGGGGAGAGCTTAGCTGAAATTTAGTGGGAATAACTGCACTTTCCCCCACATTGGGCACCTGAATATGGTAACCATCCTTTACGCTAAACAATAGCGTGGCCCTACCTTTGGTATCCGAAACCCATTCAACTGTTGAACCCTCGGCGTCAAAGGAGACGAAATGGGTGGTTTGTTCACCAGCCGTGGCAAAAACCCATAAAAGTGTCCATAAGATACTAACGGAGCTCATGTAACCGGGCCTTGAGTGCCAAGAGTTCTGCATCAAAATCCTTGCTATCCAAGAGGGACAGAAACTGGATTTTACCTGCTGGGTCAATCAAAAGATTGGAAGCCAACATTACCTCATCTCTGGCCAAATCCGGAAGCACGTCCTTGGGCGCATAATTGGTGGCAACGGCCCCATCGGTGTCTAGCAAAACCGGAAAATTTAGTTCAAATTTATCGACCAACTTTTCCTTGACCAGTTCTTTGGATTCTTTTACATCCACAATAATAACGGAAACATCATCATATTTTCCGGCCAACTCTTTTAAGTAGGGTGCCTCAGCATTGCAAAAAGGGCACCAAGTGGTAGCAAAATGGAGCACCACAAACTTTCCTTTGTAATCACTAAGTTTCATGGTTTGCCCGTCTACGGAATTCAGTTCAAAGTCCGGAGCCATGGTACCGGAATACAATTGGTTTTCTTGGGTTTTGTCGGGGTCGGTCTTGCATGAACCGACTAGGAATAAGATCAGCAATCCGATTATCCCCATAGCAAGATGCTTCAGACGAATGTTCAGTTTCATGATTTCTTGTTTTTAATGGTTGAACAACGTGTCCGATTATGGGGGATAAATCGTAACTCTTTTAATATCAGTAAAGATAGCTAATGCAATGGCCAATTTCAAATAAGGGGACTTTCGCCAAGGTAAGATTACCTATCGGAAGGTCTTAATAGGTATGCTCCGGATTCCCCGGTATAGTGAAAGGGAACATTCAAACGGTAGCAGGTTTGCTTCCAACGTTTGACCAAATTTCGATAATTGCTTGCATCGGCAATCACAATTTTGGGACTTGCTTTTTGCAGTAGTCGGTCCAAATTTATCTTAGGGGATTGGGTGAGGAGTAAATATTCTGCTTGCTTCGGATACATTCCCAAGCTATCCATAATGTAGAGACTTTTGCCTTGGACCGTGTAGTTGTTTTTTAAGGATTCGTAAGTGATGGAATCAAGTTTTTCTGCCACGGCATAGGTTTGGACCATTCTTTTTTTAGCTGAATGCTCATTTGCGTAAACCGTTAGATTTTTTCCATGATGGTGCATCAACACGGTGCCCTTGGATTGATGACCTACGATCAAGGATTCCTTTTGTGACTTCACAACCAAATCTAGAATGCCATAAACCTGAAGCACAATTATGACCATTGCTGGCACTGCCAATTTCCTAAAACTTGGTTTTGAAAAGGCAATGATCAAGGAAACTATCAGGACATACCACGACACAAGTTGTACAGAGTCGAAGGGAATATCCGTGATGATAAAGTGCTCCTGCCGCCCAACCCAAGCTACAATGTTGTTCATGGCTCCAATCAAAAAATCATAGGCGGAAACCAGAAATTTGGGAAGCAAGTCAATGAGGGAGAGTATGATTACTAGGATACCCGAGCCCAACAGGATTCCCAAAAAGGGAACAACCAAAAGATTGGACACAAAAAACAGCGCTGGAAACTGATGGAAATAATACAAGCTAATGGGCAAAACTCCCAATTGGGCAGCAATGCTTACGGATAATAATTGCCATATTTTTTGGAGGACCAAATTCTCAGGAAACCAAAAGCGTTGAAGTTTGGGGTATACCCAAATTATGGCAAATACCGCAGCATAGCTCATTTGAAACCCCACCTGAAATAAAAACAAGGGCTTTATCAATAGGATGAAGAACATGGAAAGGGCCAAAATATTGAATGCGTTGGTTGGTCTGTTCAAATGCATGGCATAGGCCAAGAATGTGAACATGGTCACCGCTCTCACGATTGAGGGCGAAAGTCCTGCAATAAAAGCATAGGCCCAAAGTAGCAGGACTACCACGACAAGCTTTAGGGTCTTTCCCTTAGGCAATCGCTCCAATGGGGAAAGCAAAAACTGAAAGAGCAAGAGGAAAATCCCAACATGAAGTCCGGATACAGCCAAAATGTGCACTGCACCAGCATTTTTATAATCGCTGTAGGTTTCCTCAGAGATGTCCTCTCTTTGCCCCAACAATAGGGCCTGTATTACAGCAAGTTCTTCTTCTCCGAATGCCTTTTGTTTTAACTTGGATATGATGTGCTCCCGAAACCGGGATGCCCTTCCGTACCAACTAGGTTTTGGATCATCTTTGACAATCACATTTTTGTAATCTGCCCGTACTTGATGGTAGATTCCTTGTTTGGAAAGGTAATCCTTGTAATCAAAGGAATGTGGATTCAGTGGAGGATTAATCTCCTCAGGATTTCCAAAAAGAATGAGTTCATCATCGATTTTCGGTCTGGTTTTTGTGGAATCCGGACGAAAAGTCAATACCAATTTCCCCTTTTCGACATGTTGGTTAAGGAATTGGATTTTGGCGATATATCGATTGGAAAAAGTAGTCGGCTTAAGCACTTCGATAACCTTTAGTTCCCAGATGCCATTATCTTGGACCAATGATTTGTCCAAGGAATTATGGGTTGCCAAGCCGGTAACAAAGATTCCAAGAAAAATTGAGGCCGCTGCGGTAAGTACCTCAAAGAACGGAATCCCTCGTCGAGCTTGTTTTCGAGCAGCAAAAAATAGAAGGGGTAACAAACCCAATAGGATAAAAAGAGAAACCTCGGAAGCTATACGGAAATAAAAGCCGACAACAATACCTACAATAAGAAGGAGTGTCAACTTGATTGACACAAAATTGATTATTCGCATTACAAAATCCTCATGGCCTTGACAAAGGCGTGGTTCCAGTATCCTTCCCGAAGGGAAGAAACTATAACTCCACGTGAGGTTGTAGCGTGAATAAATTTAATTTCATTTCTTTTTACATCGACCACAAGCCCTACGTGGTTGATGCGTTTTCCACTTTTTCCTGTCTTAAAGAAAAGCAGGTCTCCTTTTTCCACTTGGGCCACTTTTATACGTTTTCCCCTTTCTGCCATTTGATAGGAAACGCGTGGGAATTCGATGTCATTTTCCTTAAGTGAAACGAATACCAGTCCGGAGCAGTCCATACCTTTTCGGGTAGTGCCGCCAAATTTGTAACGGGTGCCGCTAAAGGTCATGGCCGTGGAAATGATTCGCTCGGCTTCGGCGTTTTTCCGTAACTCTTTTTTGGATTTTTTTTCTGGGATAGGTTCTTCCGGAGATGCCTCTACGGTAACCGTTCGGGTCTTACTATAGGTTCTTTTCTTCTTGGCCCCACAGCCAACAAGAAAGAACAAGGTAAGCATACAAAGGACTCTTAATACCATTTAAGTAGGTTTATGACTTGTGGCCATAAATTAAGCATTTTCAACAATTAATCCTGCTGCCAATTGACTGGCGCCCTTTCCACCCAGTTTTTTTCTGAGGGTTTTATAGTCCTGTAAAATACGATCCCTATCTGGACCTTCAACAATCTTGCCAAGCTCCAATTTCAGATTTTTTGATGTCAAGTCGCTTTGAATGAGCTCTTTGACCACTTCTTTGTCCATGATCAAATTTACAAGGGAAATATAATCCAAGGTGATGATCCGCTTTGCAATCTGATAGGAAATCCAGTTTCCTTTGTAACACACTACTTGAGGAATGCCAAAAAGTGCGGTTTCCAAAGTTGCGGTTCCACTAGTGACCAATGCAGCATGGGAGTATTGCAAAAGTGGGTAGGTTTGGTTAGAGACATATCCTACCTGCTTCTCCTTTAAAAAGGGAGAATAAAAGTCGTTGGGGAGGCTTGGTGCCCCGGCAATTACAAATTGGTAATCCGGAAATTCCGAACGTACCGAGAGCATTACAGAGAGCATTTTTTGAATCTCCTGTTTTCGGCTTCCCGGCAACAATGCAATAATGGGTTTTTCAGCGTCCAACCCATTTTGGGAGCGAAATTCGTATGCTTCGGGAATAGCAGTGTTCTCAATGGCATCGATAAGCGGATGACCTACAAAATGAACGGGGTATCCGTGCTTTTTCTCATAAAAATTCTTTTCAAATGGAAGAATCACGTGCATTTGATCAATGTCCCGTTTAATTTTTTTGATCCTACCCTCACGCGAAGCCCAAATTTGGGGAGAAATGTAATAGTTGGTCCTAAAACCGTTTTGTTTGGCCCATTTGGCTATACGCAGATTGAATCCTGAAAAATCGATAAAAACAATCACGTCGGGATTGAACTTTTGGATGTCTTCCTTGCAAAAAGAAATGTTTTTGAAGATGGTCGGGATATTTTTGATCACCTCCAAAAAACCCATGAAGGCCATGTCCTTGTAATGCTTGGCCAAATCCCCACCGGCTTGCTGCATCAAATCCCCGCCCCAGCACCGAATTTGGGCAGCGGTGTCCTTTTCTTTGATGGCCTTTATCAAATTGGAACCATGAAGGTCTCCAGAGGCTTCGCCGGCAATGATGTAATATTTCATCTTAAATCTTGAAGTGCATATTCAAATCCTAGCCTATCTAAAAAACTTATAATACATGATGATCAATGCGGTCAGTAAGGTAGCCACCATAACCCCTCTGGCCCTGTGGTCCCTTTTTAATCGAAGAAACCCAAAAAAAGCCACTAGGTTAAGGACCGCCCCCAAAGCCAGCAAACTTCCTACATGGCCCTGGGAAACCGCTGCATTGAACGTTTCCGTAATCCCTAAGTCGGAAAAGAGTAAAATATATCCCAAGGTCCCAAAAGTATTGGCAATGACGCCAACCGCGAAACCGATTAAAACTTCCTTTTTGTTATTCATTCAAATTCCAGTTGTTTACTTGTGGTATGGCATGGTGTGCCGTAAGGTCAAATTGTGTGGGAACCACGGATACATAGCCTTGCGCCAATGCCCACTCGTCGGTGTCCTCTCCCTTGTCCAGAAGTTCAAACTCCCCGGATAACCAGTAGTAATCCTTTCCAGTTGGGCTAGTTCGCTTGTCAAATTGTTCCTTCCAATTGGCCCTTGCCTGTCTGCATATTTTGATGCCTTTGGGCTCCTTGTCGGTTTTGGGAAAATTCACATTGAGCACGGTACCCTCGGGAATTCCATGGGTCAATGCCTCAGTTACTATTTTTTTTATGGATTTGGATGTATGGGCAAATTCCGCCTCCCAGGAATAATCGCAAAGTGAAAAGCCTATGGCCGGAATCCCTTCGATGCCAGCCTCAATGGCAGCACTCATAGTTCCGGAATAAATCACATTTATGGATGCATTGGACCCGTGATTGATACCACTGACGCAGATGTCAGGTTTTCGGTCCAATAATTCCTGCAAGGCAAGTTTTACACAATCGGCGGGGGTGCCGCTACAGCTATATTCCATGGGAGCCCCCTCTTCCCTGTCGATTATAACCTGTTTGGAGTACAAGGTGCTATCGATAGTGATGGCATGTCCCATGCCGGATTGAGGACTATCAGGGGCCACCACCACAACTTCGCCAATTTCCTTCATAACCCTGATCAGTGATCGTAGCCCGGGGGCCGTAATACCATCATCATTGGTGACCAGGATAAGCGGTTTTTCCATCTTGTATAATTAATAGGGTAAAAATACGTTTTTCATTAGGATATGAAGCTCTAGGCGTTTAACAAAAAATTAAAGGCCGGTTACAAAACTGGCACGGTTTTTTCAGTATCTTAGGGAATTCATACAAGTAGAAACGGTGGATGAAGTGATGATTTTTTGGTTGGATGGCCAACTAGTTTCGTTCCCAATTAAACAACCTTATTTATGAAAAGGAATTTCACCCTGGCATTTCTGGTAATTCTTGTTGCCGTAGCTTCCTGCAGTTTTACAAGCAAATCTTTTGAGAATGACGACAAGGATAAATTGTTGTTGGATTTGATCACTTATGTGCTGGAGCGCGGACATTACGAGCCCAAAAATTTGAATGACGGGTTCTCTTCCAATGTTTTTGATGACTTTATCGATATCCTTGATCCCACCAAGCGGTATTTTTTGTCCAGTGATATCAGGGAGTTTGAAAAATATAGATTTCAAATTGATGACGAGATCAAAAATACGGATATCACCTTTTTCAACATCGTGTACCAACGTTTGATGAAAAGAATGGGGGAAGCCAAAGATCTTTACAAAGAAGTGCTGTCCCAACCCTTTGATTATTCCATTGAGGAAACCATCAATATTGATTACAGGGATCAAGAGTATGCGTCCAATAGAAAACAATTGAAGGAAAGGTGGAGAAAGCAGTTGAAGTACAACACCTTGGCCATTTTTGATGGCAAGGTGGAAAATACGCTTTCCGATGCCGGAGACGAATTTAGCAGCGAGGCCGCCATGGCCATTAATTCCCTTCCTTCTATAGTGGACAAAAACCAGCTGGAAGAAGAGGCTCGGGAAAACACCAAGAATACGCTCGATGAATATTTCGATGTCTTGGACGATTTGGAAAGAAAAGACTGGTTTGTCCAATACATCAACACAATAGTGGACGAATTTGACCCACACACTTTCTATTTTGCTCCGGATGACAAGGAGAAGTTTGACATTGGCATGTCTGGAAAGTTTGAAGGAATTGGCGCCCGTTTACAGAAGAAACCAGAAGGGGCCAGAATCATGGAAATCATCTCTGGTGGACCGGTTTGGAGAGATCAGAGCTTGGAAGTGGGCGATGAGATTCTTAAAGTAGGGCAAGCAGGGGAGGAAGCCATTGATATTGTTGGTATGCGTCTGGATGATGCCATTAAACTGATCAAAGGGCCCAAAGGAACCATTGTTGACCTAACCGTACGAAAAGTGGATGGTACTATCGAAGTGGTCTCTATTACCCGTGATGTGGTTTTACTGGAAGAATCCTATGCCAAATCGGCGACCGTAAAGCAGGAAGATCATCAATATGGATTGATCAACTTGCCTAAATTTTATGTAGATTTTGAAGATTATACCGAAAGAAATGCGGCTACAGATGTGGCCAAGGAAGTGGAGCGCTTAAAAGAAGCCGGAGTTGAAGGCATCGTGCTTGACCTTAGGGATAATGGTGGAGGTTCCTTGAAAACGGTTGTTGAAATGGCCGGATTGTTCATAAAGGACGGTCCAGTGGTCCAAGTTAGATCATCAGGACAACGAAAAGAGGTCCATGAGGATAAGGATGAGCGAATTCAGTGGGATGGACCCTTGGTAATATTGGTCAACGAACTGTCCGCTTCCGCATCAGAAATATTGGCGGCTGCCATGCAGGATTACAAGCGCGCCGTAGTTATCGGTAGCAAACAAACCTTTGGTAAGGGAACCGTTCAAAATGTGATTCCTTTGGACAACATTGTCCGAAGTAATGAGCATGGCGATCTAGGAGCCATTAAACTTACCACACAAAAGTTCTATAGGATCAATGGAGGTTCTACCCAATTGGAAGGTGTAAAAAGTGATATTGTGGTTCCAGACCGTTACAGCTATATCGACCTGGGCGAAAGAGACCAGGAAAATCCTTTGGGCTGGGATAAAATCTCCCCAGCCGATTACGAAATCTGGGAAGGTTACATCGATTTTGAAACAGCGGTTGCCAATAGCAAAAAGCGAATGGCCGAGAATCCACAGATTGAGTTGATCGAGGAAAATGCCAAATGGTTGAAGGAACAACAGGATGAAACCATTGTTTCACTGAACTATAATGCGTACAAGGTTAGAGGGGAGCAAGCCAAGAAGCGTTCGGATCATTTTAAGAGTTTAAGGGAATACGATTCCAAGCTTACCTTCGAATCCTTGAAATACGAAACCGAACTGTTTACCCAAGATCCTGTGCTAAGGGAAAAAAGAGATCGTTGGCATAAGAATTTAGCCAAGGACATTTATGTTGAGGAAGCGATCAATGTACTTCGCGACCTGCAGTTGAACAATATTAAAAGTAGCGAGAGAAAATTGGCCAGTGTTAAAGGCTAAATCGGATAAAACATAAATCAAGAACCGACCTCATTGAGGTCGGTTTTTTTTTGACCACTTCGAGCGGAGTCGAGAAGTCTTGAAAACAATTTGTCCTCAATAAGGTTTTGACTGTGCCCAACCATGTACACCATAAAAAAGCACATTGTCTATAATTTATGGCCATAGATTCGGGCTTCTTCATCCCATGGGTGATATCCCTGACCCAAATATTCAAACCCATGCTTTTCGTAATAGCCAACATGCTCAGTACAGAGATAAATGTTGTTAAAACCTCCTTTTTTGGCATCTTCCTTAGCTTTTTCGATGAGTAGGGCAGGATATCCCTTGCCTCTATGTTGCTCTTCAATAAATAAAGCACAGATCCAAGGATAGAGATCCATTCTGCTGATAAAATCATTGGTGATGAGTCCTGCGCACCCGAGGGTTTGCTCCTCGTTTTCCAATAGATACCACTGTGGTAAAGGACTTGGA
Organism: Flagellimonas myxillae; assembly: GCF_023502235.1. Classification (GTDB taxonomy): domain Bacteria; phylum Bacteroidota; class Bacteroidia; order Flavobacteriales; family Flavobacteriaceae; genus Flagellimonas; species Flagellimonas myxillae. Next base: position 388,358 of record NZ_JAMFLY010000003.1, read on the forward strand.
GAGTGGATGCAGTTTCGGATGCAATCATCATACACCATGGGAGGTACGCTTTTCCATGTTTGCTGAAAATAATTGATTACACGATCTAGGGCGATTGGGTTTTCACGAACAGAGATGATTTTCATGGCCTCAGGATTTTGATGCAATTATTATGAGAATGGGCATTGGCACCTTCAAATTTATGCTAATCTTTAGCATTGCAATTAAAAAGGGCTGTAAGTTATGAAGCACAAAACCATTTATACACTGTTATTTGTGGTTTGTATTGTGGGATTTTGGGTATTTGAAAATTTTTATACTCCGGACACCTATTCTAATCCTGATGGGCAAAAGGACGGGACTGACATCAATGAAATATTGCTGCCAGAATCCACTGCAGGCGAGGTGGTGAGGCACAATCATTTTATGTTGTCTTATAGCGAGCCCCATGAGCAGGCCGAGTGGGTGGCCTATTCCCTAAAAAGGGAACATTTGACGTATGATGATAGAAAGCGACCTTATTTTATCGAAGACCCCAAAGTAAGGACCAAATCAGCTGATTGGAGAAATTACAAGGGTTCAGGTTACGACCGCGGTCATCTTTGCCCGGCGGGGGACAGACGCTTTTCGGAATATGCCTATAATGAAACTTTTTATACCAGTAATATAAGCCCTCAAAACCGGGATTTTAATGCTGGTGTTTGGAACCGACTGGAACAAAAGGTGCGTCAATGGTGCAAAAAATATGGAGATTTGACCATCATTACAGGAGGGGTATTGAAAAATAACTTGGAAGAAATTGGAGAGGAAGATGTTGATGTTCCCGAAGCGTTCTACAAAATTGTAATCCGTGAAAAGGGGGATACTGCCCAGGTAATTGCATTTTTAATGCCCAATCGGGAGAGCGGCAAAAACTTGTCGCATTTTTTGGTTGCTGTCGATGAACTGGAACAACGGACAGGGATAAATTTCTTTCAGAACCAAACTGAAAGTTGGCAGGAAATGAACGAAGCCAAAATCGATGCCTCGGATTGGGAGTTTTAGATACCGTCCTTCAATCGGTTGGAATCCAGTTTCAAGAAAATAAATAATAGCATTGTAAAGAAAATAAGCCCGGAACCCCCATAACTAAAAAACGGAAGAGGTACTCCAATTGTGGGCAAAAGCCCGATTACCATGCCAATATTGATAAAGTAGTGTATCAGCAAAATGGAGATGACCCCATAGCCATACATCCGGCTAAAATCACTTTTTTGGCGTTCCGCAATGTATATCAATCGTAAGAAGAAAAATGAAAACAGCAAGATGACGGTTGCGGTTCCCAAAAATCCCCATTCCTCGCCCACGGAACTAAAAATGTAGTCGGTATGCTGCTCGGGCACAAAATCCCCTTTGGTACGGGTACCTTCCAAAAATCCTTTTCCGAAGAATCCGCCAGATTCAATAGCTTTTTCAGATTGATACGTGTTGTATCCAATGGTCTTTCTGATCTCCTCCAATTTTTTTTCATCTTTTTCCAAGCTCAACCATAGGGCAAACCTATCCCGGTGCCTTTGTTCAAAAACATTGTCAAAAACAAAGCGAACCGAAAAGGAAAATAAAACGGCAACCCCCATAACGGCCATAAATGGGAGGATTGGGATTTTGGTCGATTTCTTTTTGAACCCATAAATTAATATGGTGAGCATCATCAGCCCTATGGAGACCCAGACGGTCCCGTACATTAAAGTGGTGGCAAACAAGAGCACCATTACCAAGAGTATTCCTAGATAATACAGGGGAAACCCTTCCCTGAACAAAACAAAAAAGAGGGAAAAATAAATGAGGGAACTTCCTGGATCCGGTTGCGGCAATATCAATAGTGCGGGCAAAAGAATTATGACCAGGGCATATAATTGGTGCCTCCGATTTTTGATATCCGTTTGAATATCACTGAGGTACTTGGCCAAGGCCAAGGCCGTGGTTACTTTGGCAAGCTCGGAGGGTTGCAGGTTAAAAAAACCAAGATCGTACCAGGAAGTCGCCCCGGCTATGGTCTTTCCAAAAACAAAGAGCCCCAAAAGCAATACCAAGGAAACAATGTAAAAAATGGAGGCAAAGCGCTCAAAGAAATTGGTTTCTATAAAAAGCACAAAAACGATACTTGCGCCCGCAAGCCCCATAAAAAACAGCTGTTTACCATACAAGGTGGAAAAATCGAAAATCGAGAGATTGGGGTCGCTAAGTGTGGTGGAATAAATATTGACCCATCCAATGAGGACCAAAAGTGCGTATAGAATAACAGTAAGCCAATCTATCCTGCCAAACAGTCCCCTACCAAACATATTCATTTATCTTGAACGGTTCCCCACTTAAAGGCTTGGCATATTCGTGCTCCAAAGTCTTTTCGAGCATGCGTTGTTCCAAGTCCTTTCGGGTAATTTCCCCTTTGAGATATTTTTCTATCAATAGCGAGGCGATATGTCCCGCATAGCGCGCTCCATAATATCCATTTTCTATGTAAACAGCCAAGGCTATTTTGGGATTTTCCACTGGGGCGAAGGCCACAAAAACAGAATTGTCCGTGAGCTGTACCTTTTGCCCATCAATCCGAGTAAAGTTTTCAACCGTTCCTGTTTTTCCAGCAATATTGATACCTGGGACCCGAATCCACTTGGCTGTCCCGTATTTGTAAACATTGTACATGCCCTCAATTACCGGTTCAAAATGTTTCCGGTCTATAGTGGTATAGTGGGGTTCGGTATACTTGGGGTCGATGGCCCCGGAGTTCCCTGCGCTTTTTAAAATATGTGGGGTATAATAATACCCGCGATTGGCGATGGCAGCAGTCATATTGGCCAATTGTAGCGGAGTGGCCGCTACCTCACCTTGTCCTATACTGTTGGAAATAATGGTGGAAGAGGCCCATCTACCGTCCCCATACCAACGGTCGTAAAAGGCTTTCCCAGGAATTCTACCCGGTCTTCCTGTGGGCATGTCTGTGCCCAAATAATTGCCCAGGCCAAAACTTTTGATGTGTTTTTCCCAAACGTCCATACCTTCATCGGTGGTGGGAAACTTATCATAGATTTTTCTGAAGGTACCCGCAAAATAGGCATTGCAAGATTCCTGGATTCCAGATATCATATTACGTACCCCGCCCCCACAATGACATCCTTTCTTTTGATTCCCTACATAAAAACCATTGTAGCACCTAAACTTTGTTTTTTCGTCGATGACCCCTTCCTGCAAGGCGACAAGGGCGTTTAAGGTTTTAAACGGGGAGCCCGGCTCCTTTTCAAAAGAAATGGAACGGTCAAATAAGGGTTTGGAAATGGAATCGTAATGAAGTTTGCTATAATTCCTGGAACGAGGCCTGCCTACCAATAACGAAGGATCATAGGTGGGACCGGAGATCATGGCCAGGATTTCACCCGATTTGGGTTCAATGGCCACAATACCACCACGTTTACCATGCATCAAGCGCTCTCCATATTCCTGTAGGTTTTTATCAAGGGTGATTCTTAGCTCTTTTCCCTGTTCTGGGAGCGTATCCAGTTTTCCGTCCTTATAGGGTCCAATATCCCTGTTGAACCGGTCTTTTTGGATGTATTTTACCCCCCTTGTGCCACGCAGCACATCTTCGTACTGCTTTTCAACCCCGGTTTGTCCCTTAAGTTCACCGGCAACATAGTAAGGGTTTCTGTCGAGGTCCCATTCGTTTACCTCACTAATATAGCCTAAGACATTGGCTGCACCGGTGGTGGTGTAAAAGCGTAGGGATCGTTTTTGGATATAAAACCCCTCAAAATGCCTCATTTTTTCTTGAAGCCGGGCATAATCTTCCTTGGATAACTGCGGAACAAGAACTGAGGGCAATCTTGGGGAATAGGTGCGGGCCTTTTTCATTTTTTGAATAAAATTGGCCTTATCTATTCCTAAAAGCTGACAGAACTCCAGGGTATCCAAAGGTTTTACCTCCCTGGGAATTACCATGACGTCGTAGGCAGCTTGGTTGCCCACCATGAGTTCACCATTTCTGTCATAGATATAACCCCTTTCCGGGTAATCGTATATTTTTTTGATGGCCGGGTCGTCCAGAATCTGATCAGGGGAAAAGCGAAAAAGCTGAAGATAGGACAACCTCCCAATAAAGGTAAATCCTATGAGTACTATAATGGATGACAAGAGTAGCTTTTTCATATCAAAACCCTATTTGCCCCAGGGGCTTTTTATTTCAACGGAGCAACCTCAAATTTATTCGCTTTGTGGACTAAAAAGTGAACTAAAGAGGGCGCATATTACCAAAGTTACGATACCCGTGGCAAATACTTTTTTCAAAATTAGAAGGAAATGGGACAAGCTCATGATTTCGAGGGAGAAAAAAACCACCTGATGGATCAGCACCAAAAGTCCTAAAAAGGTCAATCGTTGGATCTTCGTGGTATTCCGAAAACTAAAATTTTGAAATTCGTAGTTAACCCCAAAGCAGAATCGCATGATTACTGGACGTACATACGCCACCGTCAATGAGGACATGGAATGAAGCGCCAGGGTATCCGAGAAAAAATCGATCATAAAACCCAGTAAAAAAGCCGTAAGCATAAAAAAGGCCCTATTGCTTTTTATGGGATACCAATAAAAGAAGATCACATAGACCAGCGGATTTATAAACCCAAGAAAATTTAGGGTGTTAAAAATCAGTACTTGTGTGAGCACAAGCAGAACAAAACGAAGCCCGTTAATTAACAAGGTGCTATTCATTCTGGGTCCTAGCTTCTAATTCCTGTATTTCTTCCTTGTTTCTATTGATGATCAAGTATACATTTTTGATGTTGGACATGTCATTGAACAGTTCTACATCGATATGGTAAAAACTTCTAGAATTGTCCAAGTCGTATTTTTTTATGACGCCGATAGGGATGTTCTCCGGAAAAATGCTGGACATGGCACCGGTGACTATAGTGTCTCCCACCACTAGAGGTACCAATCTCGGAATGTCCACCAATTGCACCACGTTATAATCGCCCACATCCCAGGTGAGGGAACCAAAATAGTTGGTATTCTTGATCTTGGCATTGATGTTGGATTTGGTATTTAACAGACTTTGAACGGTGGAAAAATTGGAAGAGGTATTTTCAACAATTCCCAAAATACCCTTGGTGGTAATTACGCCCATGTCTGTGGCAATTCCCTGTTTTTTCCCTTTGTTGATGGTAAGATAGTTCCGCGGTGAAGAAAAGCTGTTCTTGATAACATCCGCATTGATTACCTCAAAATCCAGGGCAAGGGAATCCACTGGGACGGCCCCAACATTCGACTTCTGATTGAACAGTAATTTTCGTAGCTCCTGGTTTTCCTCAACAAGGCGTTGGTTCTCCTCACGAAGTCCAAAATAAGATGAAATGTTCGCTGCTGTCCCATAAATATTGCCGCTTACCCATTTGGAAGAGTTGAAAAATTTGGATTGGTGGTAAGAATGTGATCGAATGGTCAGTACTAGGGAAACGACCATGAGGAAGCCATAGAGAAACGCATTTCTGTAACTTAAAATAAAATTGATGATGCGCTGCATGCAATAATATCGTTACGAAAGTCCGTGAACTTTCAAAATGGGATTGCCGCTTGGGACGCCGGCTACTTGATCAATATACTCTTATAACGCTCTAGGTTTTTGAGCGCAATGCCTGTACCACGCACAACCGCCCGTAACGGATCCTCTGCTATGTACACAGGTAAATCGGTCTTTTGGGACAATCTCCTATCCAAACCTCTTAGCATAGACCCTCCACCCGCAAGGTAAATTCCCGTATTATAGATATCGGCTGCCAACTCAGGTGGGGTTTGGGACAAGGTTTCCATAACGGCATCTTCAACACGTAGGATACTTTTGTCCAAAGCCTTTGCAATTTCCCGGTAAGAAACCTGGACCTGTTTTGGCTTTCCGGTCAAGAGATCCCTACCCTGGATGGATTTGTCATCAGGAGGGGATTTAAGGTCTTCAGTGGCCGAACCGATTTCAATTTTGATGGCTTCAGCAGTGCTTTCCCCAACATACAGGTTGTGCTGGGTACGCATATAATAAATGATATCGTTGGTGAACACATCCCCTGCAATTTTTACCGATTTGTCACAGACGATACCTCCCAAGGCAATAACAGCAATCTCGGTGGTACCACCCCCGATGTCCACGATCATATTTCCTTTGGGTTGCATAATATCAAGTCCGATACCGATGGCAGCGGCCATTGGTTCGTGGATCAAATACACTTCCTTGCCATTCACCCGTTCAGCCGATTCCCGTACCGCCCGCATTTCCACTTCGGTGATACCGGAAGGAATACAAATAACCATACGCAAGGCTGGTGGGAACCATTTTTTCTTGAGTGCCGGAATATTTTTGATGAACATATTGATCATCTTTTCCGAGGCGTCAAAATCCGCAATTACCCCATCCTTTAGTGGTCGGATGGTTTTGATGTTCTCATGGGTTTTACCCTGCATCATATTGGCCTCCCTTCCCACGGCAATGATCTTGCCTGAAACCCGGTCACGGGCCACGATGGAGGGGCTGTCAACAACTACTTTGTCCAAATGTATGATAAGGGTGTTTGCAGTTCCGAGGTCAATGGCAATTTCCTCGGTCATGAAATCAAAAAATCCCATAGAAAACGGTGGTTTTTCGGATTAACGGTAAATTTTATCGGCTAATGTACTAAAATTAATGTTTAAAATGCCGAGTGCCCGTCATTACCATGGCGAGTCCATTTTCATTGCAATAATCGATGCTCAATTGATCCTTAATGGAACCTCCGGGCTGAATAACACTTTTGATTCCCGCTTTGTGGGCAATCTCCACACAATCTGGGAAAGGGAAGAAAGCATCACTTGCCATTACAGCGCCTTCCAGTTCAAAATTGAAGGAATTGGCCTTGTGGATGGCTTGGTTTAGGGCGTCCACCCTGGACGTTTGTCCCGTGCCACTGGCACAAAGTTGTTTGTTCTTGGCTAAAACAATAGTGTTGCTCTTGGTATGCTTGCACAGCTTGGAAGCGAAAATAAGGTCTTCAATTTCCTCCGCAGAAGGCTGTAAGGCAGTAACTGGATTTAATTCCTCAGCAGTATCGGTCTTAAAATCCTTATCCTGGACCAAAACCCCATTCAGACAGGTTCTTACCAGTTTTTCTGGTAGGGCAACCTCATTTTGAATGAGGATAATACGATTCTTTTTGCCCTTTAAAATTTCCAGTGCATCCTCCGAATAACTTGGAGCGATTACGACTTCACAGAACAACTTATGAATTTCCTCTGCTGTTGCTGCATCAATCTCCACATTGGAAATCAAAATCCCACCAAATGCAGATACCGGGTCGCCAGCCAGCGCATCAACATAAGCTTGTTTGATGGTGCTCCGGGTAGCTAGTCCGCAAGCGTTGTTATGTTTAAGTATCGCAAAAGTGGGGTCGTCATTTTGGAATTCGCCCATGAGGTTCACTGCGGCATCCACGTCCAAAAGGTTATTATAGGAAAGCTCCTTACCATGAAGTTTGGAAAACATGGCCTCAAAATCCCCAAAGAAAACTCCTTCTTGGTGAGGATTTTCACCATAGCGAAGGACCTTGCCTTGTTGTTCGCTTATTTTTAGAGCGGTTTCATTTCCGTTCGAATTGAAATAGTTGAAAATTGCTGAATCGTAGTGGGAGGAAACATTGAAAGCTTTTGTGGCAAATCGTTTTCTGTCTTCCAAGGTGGTAGTGCCATTTCCTTCAGAAATTACGTTCAAAAAGTCCCCATAATCCTCCATGGAGGACACACAAAGCACATCCTTGTAATTTTTGGCGGCGGCCCTAATTAGGCTAATGCCCCCAATGTCAATTTTCTCTATGATATCTTGTTCCGAAGCGCCACTGGCAACGGTTTTTTCAAATGGGTATAGATCAACAATAACAAGGTCCAACTGCGGAATGCTATATTCGCTCATTTGGGCCACATCCCCATCATGGTCCTGCCGGTTCAAGATGCCTCCAAAAATTTTGGGGTGCAAGGTTTTTACCCGTCCTCCCAAAATGGAAGGATAGTCCGTAACCTCTTCAACGGGTACCACATTAATCCCCAAATCCTTGATGAATTTCTCGGTTCCGCCCGTGGAGTAGAGGGTAACTCCAAGTTCGTCTAGTTTTTTAACAATGGGTTCCAATCCGTCTTTGTGAAACACGGAAATCAGCGCGGCAGAAGCTTTCTTGGTGGTATTCATTTTGTGTCTTAAAAATCAATTTCTTAAGCACACAAAAGTAATTTTTTTGTTAGTAAAATGTGAGGCGTGTTATCAACAAAATGGCACTAGTTTTAAAGAATTTGTGATACTTTTTCATTCACAAATTCCAAAAAACGCTCGTCCTCTTCTGAAAAGGGATCGGGAGTGTTCGAATCTATGTCGATTTGACCCACATTTTCGCCATTTACAAACAAGGGAATCACAATTTCTGACTTTACGGTAATGCTACAGGCAATGTAATTGTCCTGGGCGGCCACATCGGGCACGACAAAATTCTGGTTGCTCACGGCCACCTGTCCGCAAATGCCCTTTCCAAATGGAATAATGGTGTGATCGGTGGGTTCTCCGGCATAGGGCCCCAACTTTAGCTCTTTTTTGTCCCCGTTCTTAAAGTAGAACCCGACCCAATCGTAGTAATCAATAGTGTCCCTTAGTAAATTGCAAAGTTCGTTTAAACGATTTTCCACACTTTTTTCGTTATGGGATAGAATGGAAACGACTTTTGGCTTCAGCGTAGCGAGCATTGAACAGTTTTTTTGCAAATGTATTTTAATCCGAGAATTTTGGTCGATTAAGGACATGAAAATTACAATAATCCAACCCTAAAATTTAGTTAATGATTGGCCGAGAATCCGAGAGCAACTAAAATAATTGGTAATTTTGCCCCTGTGAAAGTTATATTTCAACAAATAGCGTCCGTAGGATTGTCCCTTTTGGTATTGCTTTCCACAGTTTCATGGACTGTGGAAAAACATATGTGCATGGGTAGAACTATGGATATTGCCTTGTTCACTGGTGCTGAAGGCTGCGGCTTGGATGATGCGTTGAGCGTAATGGGCGATGAAGCTATGGATAATCAATGTTGTGATGATGAATCGTTTACCTTGGAGGGACAGGACAACCTGAAACTCTCCATCACCGATTTGGATTTGGAGCAACAGGTTTTTTTGGTGGCTTTCAACCAGTCCTATTTGGATTTGTTCGTTCCCGTTGAGGAACTCCCCATTCCCCATGAAAAATACCCCCCACCTCTACTTGTCAAGGATATCCATATCCTGGACCAAGTCTTCCTAATTTGATGTTTTTGAACATACGCTGATCCCCGTCTCAATCAATTGATTCGGGCTAGTTGGATTATTTAAACAAAAATGTTCATACATCAAATGAAAAATATTTTTATACTAATTATGTGGCTTCCTTTATTTGCCATCGCCCAGGAAAAAGTTGAAGGGATGGTAATGGAGGCCAATGAAGACAACAAACATATTGGGCTTCCGGGCGCCAATGTGTACTGGATGGATTCCCAAATTGGGACCATAACCAAGGATGATGGAACTTTCAGCATCCCATATTCCAGCACATACGATAAATTGATCATCAGTTTTGTTGGTTTTCAATCAGATACGCTTACCATTTCCGAACCCAAAATGGTACACCATTGGTTGCGCCCATCCAACTTGTTGGATGAGGTAGTGGTGCAGAAAGAACGCGATGCAGTGCAGAAAGCATATTTCTCACCCCAAAACGTAATTACCGTGAATAGTGCCGAATTGCTTAAGGCGGCCTGTTGTAACCTTTCGGAAAGTTTTGAGACCAACCCGGCCATCGATGTGAATTTTAACGATGCGCTCACAGGTACACGACAAATTCAAATGTTGGGACTTACGAGCCCTTATTTGCTGATTACCCAGGAGAACATCCCTATGGTTCGGGGGGCTTCGCAGACGTACGGACTTACCTTTACACCTGGTACTTGGGTAGAAAGTATCCAAATTACCAAAGGAGCTGGAAGCGTGGTCAATGGATATGAGAGTATTTCAGGCCAGATTAATGCCGAGTTGCAAAAACCCTTGACAGATGCCCCAATTTTTGTGAATGGGTATGCCAATTTGAACGGAAGATTGGAGTTGAATACCCACTTGAACACAAAACTGTCGGACAAGTGGAGTACTGGTCTATATATCCATGGAAACCGGAGGGATGCCGAGGTGGATAACAATGACGATGGCTTTTTGGACAATCCGTTGGCCAATCAGATTAATCTGATGAACCGCTGGCAATATCAAAACCCGGAGACCGGTTGGGTAAGCTTCTTGAATTTCCGATATCTCAACGATCAGAAACAAGTGGGGCAAGTTGGTTTTGATCCCGATGTGGACCAATTCACAACCAATGCCTGGGGAAGCGAAATAGATACCCAGCGATTTGATGGTTCCGTTAAACTGGGCTACGTTTTTCCCAATTTACCCTACCAGAGTTTCGGATTCCAGGCATCGTACAGTAGTCACCAACAGGACTCTTACTACGGATTTAATGTCTACGATATTGATCATCAAAGCATCTATTCCAATCTATTGTTCAATTCCATTATTGGCAATACGAAGAACAAGTTCACTACCGGTTTGACATTTGCCTATGATAGGTATGACGAGTTGGTCAACACTCAAAATTTCGAACGGGTAGATCGCTCTGCCGGAGCCTTTTTTGAATACGCGTATACCAACCTGGAAAAAGTGAGCTTTACCGCAGGACTGCGGGTAGATACCCATAACCGATTGGGCAATTTTGTGACCCCTCGCTTCCATATTAGATATACTCCCTGGGAGATGGGTAGTTTAAGGGGGTCATTCGGTATTGGACGAAGGGCTGCCAACATTTTTGCCGAGAACCAAAAATTGTTCGCTTCCTCCCGAACCCTCCAATTGCAGGGCAATGGAGGATCTGTTTATGGATTTGACCCCGAAAAGGCCGTGAACTATGGCGTGAGTTTTTTGCAAGGGTTTACCATGTTCGATAGACCTGGAAATTTTTCCGTGGACTATTATTATACCAATTTCGACAATCAAATTGTTGTGGATTGGGAGAACCCTACGGAAGTCATCTTTTCCAATCTGGATGGGAAAAGTTATGCCAATAGCCTTCAGGTGGAAGTGGATTATGAATTGCTACCTCGGTTGGAAGTGCGGACAGCCTACAAGTTTTATGACGTGAAAACCGATTATCAAACCGGTAGATTGCAGAAACCTCTTCAGGCAAAACATCGCTTTTTCACCAATTTAGGCTATACCACCGAACCTAAGGAAAATGGTTCGCAGTGGCGTTTCGACTATACTTTTAACGCCTTGGGAGAACAACGTTTGCCATTCACGGCATCCAACCCTGGAGACCTTCAATTGGGGGATTTTGCTGAGGGATATAGCCTGATGAACGCCCAGGTGACCAAGGTCTTTTCCAATAAGTTTGAAGTGTATTTAGGTGGAGAGAATTTGACTAATTTTAGACAGGATAACGCAGTTTTGGGGTCACAGGACCCATTTGGAACAAACTTTGACACTACCATAGTGTACGCTCCAATTTTTGGGCGTATGGTCTATGCAGGTTTTAGATTTAAATCGTAATAACTTAAATAATATAAAATGAAAAATAAGATTCTGATTTTGACAATGCTCTTGATTTCAACCCTTGGATTGGCCCAGGATAAAAACAAGAAGATGGTTATGGATGTCAATGGCAAATGCGATATGTGCAAGATGCGCATTGAAAAAGCTGCCCTGGCCGTTCCTGGGGTTAAGTTTGCAGATTGGAGTATCCCCACACACCAGCTCACCTTGGTTATGGACGAAAGAAAAACCGATGCTATGAAAATCAAGACCGCTTTGGTGGAAGCAGGTCACGACACCAAGGAGTTGAAAGCAAGCCAGGAAGCTTATGATAAAATCCATCCTTGCTGCAAGTACCGTGAGGATAACTCGGACGACAGTGGCCATCACGACAATCATTAGATGAAGCACACATATGCCATATCGGGAATGACCTGCCAGGGCTGTGTGGCTTCCGTTTCGGAAAAATTGATGAGGGTTGATGGGGTGACGGAGGTTGAGGTAGACCTTGCTTCTTCATCTGCACAAATTACAATGGACCATCATGTTGGCCTATCATATTTGGCGGCGGTGTTGCCCGATAAATATGGTATTTCCAATCCTTCGGGTTCGGATACAAGTATGGATCTGCCGGAGGAAAAATCGAAATGGGTGCAATTGCGTCCGTTGTTCTTGATCTTTGCCTACCTTTTTGGAGCGGCTATTTTACTGCGTGTTAAAGAGTGGAACGCAAACGAGGCCATGCTCGATTTTATGGGGCTTTTCTACATTGTCTTCAGCTTCTTTAAATTCTTGGACCTAAAAGGGTTTCCTGATAGTTTTGCCATGTACGACCCACTAGCAAGGGCGGTGCCGTTTTATGGATGGCTGTATCCCTTTATTGAGCTCGGATTGGGACTGCTGTTTTTAATGCGGTTACAGTTGCAATTTGCCCTTATTGCCACCATTGTGGTTTTGGGAATCACCACCTTTGGGGTAACCAAAACACTGTTGGACAAAAAGAGTATCCGTTGTGCTTGTTTGGGCACGGCATTGAAACTTCCCATGACCGAAGCCACATTTATTGAAAATGCCATTATGTTGGTAATGGCTTTTTGGATGTTGATGGCCTAGGAACCTACTAATAGCCCCTTTCATTTTCGAAAGGGGCTTTTTTATTTCAGTTTGATGGTAAATGCCTTGGTTTGAAGCAATCTGGTCTTTAAATGCTCCGGTATAGTGATTACGAGGCCATCCTCTTGTTTTTTTGTTTTCAGGTGAAGGTTTTGTCCCAACAATTTGGCCCGCATTCTTTTTTGTAAGCCTTCCAACGGAAATTTGATTTCCGAAGGTAGGGTTTGCTGTCCGTCTTCCACCAGATAAATAAGATAAATGGAACCATCTGGTTTGGAGGTAACACAAACTTGGTCAAACTTATAGGGCTTCAGTGCACGGGTGCCGTAAATGGCTTCGCTATTTACGTCCATCCAGTCCCCCATTTCCTTGAGCATGGTATATGCACCCTCGTCCCAGGTTCCCGTGGGACTCGGCGCTATGTTCAAAAGCAAATTGCCACCCTTGGCCACAATATCCACCAACAAGTGGACAGCTTCCCTTCCAGACATGTATTTTGCATTGAAGCTATAGGACCAACTTCCACCCGCAATAATACAGGACTCCCATGGGTAAGGCAAAGGTTTGTCTGGGACCCGGTTTTCCGGAGTCAAGTAATTTTGATTTTTTCCATGTACCGCCCGGTCTACCACAATCAATCCAGGTTGTTTTTCCCTAGCTTTGACGACCAATTCATCCATTTTAATGTCTTGATTGACGATACGATGTTTCAGATACCCGTTGTCGTTATTGGTCAGTTGTTGGTCGTACCATGTGGTTATAGCCGATTTTGGGGTTTTGGCCACCCAACCACCGTCAAGCCAGAGAATGTCCACCTTACCGTAATCGGTCAATAACTCTAGAATTTGGTTATGGGTAAAATCAACGTATTCTTGCCATTTTTCCGGATTGGCCTCAGGTTCATAATTTACATTTCTGTCCCGGGGAGGGTAGTAAGGGTCCCAATAGGATGACACGTTCCAATCCGGTTTCGAAAAATAGGCCCCCGCCCATAATCCTTCCTTTCTAAACGAGTCAAAAATCTCCTTGGTAATATTGGCTTTGGGATGTTTGGAAAATGGTACATCCGTTGCTGTAATTTTGTAGTCGGTGAATTTGGAATCGAACATGGAAAAACCGTCATGGTGCTTTGTGGTGAATACCATGTACTTCATTCCTGCATGCTTGGCGGCCTTGGCCCATTTTTCAGGGTTGAAGTTTACCGGGTTGAACGTTTTTCTAAGGTCTTCGTACTCTTTTTTATACGTAAAATAATCCGAGGGATCAGAGCCTTTGGTTCTTTGGCACCAACCATATTCTTCCGGACAAAGTGACCAAGATTCCACAATGCCCCATTGGCTGTAGGTGCCCCAATGCATCAACAATCCAAACTTTAGATCTTGCCAAGCCTCCAATTTTTCCAATACAAGGGGATCCGTTTCAGGAACATACCGCTCATCCTCATAAACGGCTTGTGCGTTCAAATGGTTTTGGGGAATACAAAGGGCAAGTAGGAATAGAAGGGTAAGTACTCTTATTGTCGTCATAAGGTGTTAGTCAATAATGATTTCATCAGCAAAAACCCAGGAAGGCAGCCCGGCCGCATGGTGCCAATAGGGCGTTTCCGTGTTGGGGGCAATTACCTTGATATATCTGTAGCTATTAGGTTCAAAATCCAGATCAAAGTATTGAATGTCATTGACCTTACTTTTTTTGTTGAGCGGCTTGGGGTTTTTGAGTGTTCCCAGGGGTACAAAATTTTGGTTGTCCACCGATCCAAGGTAACTTACCCTGGATGGGAAGAACACCACGTGGTTGGTTACTTGTAAAAAGGCCATGGAAATACTGCTGATGGGTTGGGTTTTTCCTAAATCCACTACCACTTCCATATTATTGCCCTCGTACCCCAGCCAATTGGCATAAAAACTGCTGCCGCCAAGTGCACCATCTGTCAATACCATGGGATCTTCCCCGGCGTATTTTTTCGGCTTGGTTAGCGTAACCACCGTTTTTCCTTTCGCCTTGTTGGGCTTTTTGGCCATTTCCAGCGCGGACAAGTAATTGGCACCATACTCATTTACCGTAAAGCCCATTTCGTTCATGAGGGTGATATCGTTGCTTTTTGCTGTTTTGCTGAAATTATCCAAGAGCATGGCAACCATTGGGTTTATGGATTCCATTCCATTGGAGTCCGCTACCGTTAGACTCAAATCTTCGGTAAGGTTTTTTCTGCTGGCTTCCAATACGGCATAGTCAATGCCCATTCGGGCCAGTTTAACACGATTTACAACTTCGGGCTTATGGGCAACTGCTTTTTCGGCGGAATCGAACAAGGTAACATATTCGTTCAGCAGTTCGGGACTTAGGTAAGCATCGAATGCTTCTGAGGGGTCTCCGTATAAAAAGAGGAAAAAGTCTGGATGTTGCTGTAATTGATCGTGAATTTTGTCCACATATTGTTTGATGAAAGGACCTGCTTCCTGATAGTATCCGTCCGTGAATTCCACAAGCAAATCCTCAAAATTTAGGTTGGGCTCCCAAAGCAGTTTTGCAGTAATGTAGGAACGCAGTTCGAACAATTCACTGGGATTATTGCTATGCTGCTCAAAAACCCACTGGGCATTGTTGTCCCTAAACAATTGGATATTGGGATGTATGGTCCGAATATTGGGAAAGGGTGCCAAGAAATTGGTGAATTGGGTCGTGTAGTCCCAGATTCGAATATTGTCGGTGAGTTTGCCCCAACCAATAAGATCATTGGCAAAATCCTGGCATTTCTCCAAGATGGGGGCACTTCGATCGCATTCAATGGAGCATAGTGTAATCAGTACATTTTCTTCAGGTTTTGATTTTGGAGGTTTCCTTGTATGCTGATACGCTAAAGTGGAAATGGTCTTTTCGGGAAAAGCCTTTGCCACTTCGTTCACAAATTGGATCATGGTCCCCGCAGGGCTTCCCTCGGCCTCATCCACTTTGCTGCAAATGGGACATTGGCAATACTGCTGATTGTCATCCTGGCTTACCGATAAAACTGCGGCATTTGGATGTCTATCAAATAATGCTGCCACTGAATCTTTAACAATTCGCAAAACATCTTGGTTGGTCAAGCAAAGTTGGGTGGGCAGTCTTTTATCCCCTCGAAGGGCATAATATTCCGGATGCTCTTCGTAAAAAACCTCCTCGGGCATAAACTTGTGGAAGGTATGTACCCGTGCCGAAGGAACATAGGTAGGGAAGGCTTCGTAAGTTACCTTGCGCTGATCGGCAAATTCATGGTTTTGGTAAAACAGCCGGGAATGTACGGTTCGCGTGGTTATTTCCGGGGTATAGGTATACGCTATTGGATCAAGTGTAATGGTCTCGAGCTTTGGAACATCTTCCACCTTGGGCGCATACCACTTACAGTCTAAGAACTTTTCTAAAAACTCATAGACAGCATTTTGGGTAGCACCATCAGAACCACCACTGATAAATAGATTCCCATTTTCAGTCTGGATTTTGATTTGATGTGGTGTCAAGGCATCATTGGTGGCGAGACTGATTTTTTTGTTGTGTTGGTTTGCTGAATCCTCCGTTACAATCCCTAATTCGACACCCCCAATTTTTCGAAGGTATCCTTGCAGGGTTTTAGCGGATTCTTGTTGACTTTCCGAGGCATTCGTTGCCAATACTATTTCATAGTTGGATTCCCCATTACTGACTAACGCAATGCGATCGCCTGAGCAGGCCGACAGTATTAAAAGGAGTACCAAACAGATGGGTAATGTTATTTTTGACATGATCTATGTTAGTTTTTTGAAGCGTCGTACATAGCTTTCAGAAGGCTGTTGGGGTCTTTGGTATCGTTGCCCAATTGCCAAAACATGATTCCGCCCAACTTTTTTTGCAAGGCATATTCTGTTTTTAGCCTGACCGAAACCGTATCGTCATAACTAATAAAAATACTGTCCTTGGCACTGTAGAGGTATGGAGCCTTGGCGATGGAATCCCAATGTCTTATAAAATTGTCATCCGTTTCAAATTCCTTCCGGATTTGACTATAGCCACTCCAACCGATATGGGCACCGCCATTGGATTGATACAGTCCGTTGTTCTCAGGTGGGACTTCCTTCCAAGCCCTGCCATAAAATGCCGAACCTATCACGATTTGTTCTGGGTTCACACCTTGATCGATACAGAAATCAATAATGCGCTCGGCTGATCTAGGGTCCAAGGAAGTTATTCCCCTTTCTTTCAATTGTTCCCTTCGCCCGTCCAAATATTCCCAGGCAAAGGTTCCTTTTACGTCTGCTTCTGTAATAAGCCCCAGTGGCGTATGATGTCCGGTAAAGGGGGAACTTCCTCCGACTTGATCATAGGTCATGACATTCATGTAGTCCACATATTTCATTACTTCCAAAAGCTCTACGTTTTTGTAGTATGGTTTCCATCCAGCAGAAGCAAAGGTGAGGGTCTGTACTCTATCCAAAGTATCCAGAGCTTCACGCAATTCTTTCATGAGCAGCGTAAAATTTTGCTTGTCTTCGGGCCGGGCCCCTGTCCCAGCAGCAGGAATGGCGGGATATTCCCAATCCATATCCAGCCCGTCCAAGTCGTATTCCTTGTTAAAGGCTACCACACTTTCCACGAATTTTTTTCTGTTTTCGGCGGTGTGGGCCATATCGGAAAAACCATCGGCTCCCCAGCCACCACAGGCAATCATTATTTTGATATGAGGATGCTTTTCACGTTGGGAAACCAAAGCTTTGAGTTTATTTCCTGTCTCCGCGTTCCTAAATTTCATCTCCCCATCAATCACATTGGTAAAGGAGAAAATAATATGGGTCAGTTGGTCTAATGGAAGTGCGTCCGGACGGTAGTCTGCTTCGGGAACATAATACCCCATGACCGCAATGGAATTTGTTTCTTTCGGTTGCTCCCCGCAACCCGTAAGGCTGATTAGCAAGACCATGGTCAAAATAGAACCAAGGCATCGGTAGAATTTCATCACAAGAATGATTTAGAGTCTAAAAATTAATGAATTGAAGATGGAGTTCAGAAACTATTAGACAGAAGGCATTGGTTAAGACATTAACAACAGATTTGGGACTATGGTAATTTTTGGTTTTGGGGAATTGTGCTCGATAGCAAAAAGAAAATTTAACACACTGAAATGTAAGGATTTGCAGTTTTTGGGCACTTTCACAATGGGCTATGAAAATTTTAGGTTCCCTTTTATTCCTGATTGCATTTTTTGCCGTGAGCATGGGTATTGCCCAGACGTGCTGCTCTGGAGGTGTTCCGCTGTCCAATAATTTGGGATTGCCCAACGAGGGACAGGGAGTTTTGACCCTGGGCATAAGCTATGATTACAACAACCTAAATACCTTAAACGCGGGGTCCGATAAATTGGATGACGATTCCAGGCTTAGGATCACCAATTCGGTTTTGGTAAGTGCGGGTTACGCATTTACCGATAGATTTTCTATAGAATCCCTATTAACATGGGTAAATCAGCTGCGGACCATTTCCCAATTTGGTAACGAAACGGATACAGAAACCACTGGGATTGGCGATGGGGTATTTTTGCTTAAGTACGCCTTGCCTGATGTGTTGGGAAAAGAATCGTCTGTAAGCTTGGGAGGAGGGGTTAAGGTGCCTTTTGGGCGGTCCGATTTGCTTACCGCCCAAGGGATACAATTAACAGCAGATTTACAACCAGGTAGTGGAGCATGGGACATAGTTGGGTTGCTCTCCATATCCAAGAATTTAGGATTTAGGCCATCTTCGATGGTTTCCTTACATCTAACAGCGAGGTTCACCGGGACCAACAACGATTACTTGAACGGTGCTTCTTCATACGAGTTTGGGGATGCAATCCAGGCCAATCTGGGGTATTCCGACCAATTTCTTGGGTTGGGCACCATCTTCAATCCTTCCTTGGTCATTAAATACAGAAAGGCCTTTATTGATAAAATTGAGGGATTCGATTTACCGAATACGGGTGGGGAGTGGATTTTTGTTAGGCCAGGTATTTCCGTAGCCATAAGCCCAACACTAGCGCTGGTATCAAAGTTGGAAGTGCCGGTCTACAGTTTTGTGGAAGGCACCCAGCTTACACCTACCCTTCGCTTTACTGGAGGGCTTTTTATTACGTTGAACAAAAATCGGAACACTCTTCTAAACAATTAATTGGAATGCTATGAAACTACACCTAATTTTACTGGGATTGTTCTTGTTCTACGGCTGTAGCTCAGCCGAACAAACAACTCCTGAAGATGCTAATCAACCACCCCAGAACAATAACCCACGATGGAGCATCCCTGTGGCGGCGGTTTTGGATGGTGGGCCTGGAAAAGATGGGATTCCGGCTTTGGAAAACCCCAATTTCATTAGGGCCGACGAGACTACGGTACTCCAGAACAGCGATTTGGTCTTGGCATTTAAGAATGGGGACGAGGTTAGGGCTTATCCGCACATCATCTTGGATTGGCATGAGATCATCAATGATAATATTGGGGATGTTTCCATGGCCATTACTTTTTGTCCCCTTACCGGAACAGGAATAGGATGGGGAAGGATTCTGAATGACACCGAAACCACTTTTGGGGTTTCTGGACTTCTGTACAACACCAATCTTATTCCGTATGATCGTTTGACCGACAGTAATTGGTCACAAATTTTGAACGAATCCGTGAATGGAGATTTAATCGGAAGTAAACCGGAACTGTATCAATTATTGGAGACGAATTGGGGTATCTTGAAGCAGATGTTCCCGGAGGTTGAGGTGGTAAGTACCAATACAGGTTTTTCAAGGACATATGGGGTTTCACCGTATGGGAATTACAATACTGACCACGATTTTTTTCTCTTTCCGGTGGACAAAGACCCCAGATTACCTTCTAAGGAAAAGGTGCTGGCCATTTTAGATGGAAATCGGGCAAAAGCCTATCAATTTTCCGATTTTGAGACCGACAATGTTTTCAGGGACACCTACGGTGGGAATGAGTTATTGCTCGTTGGGAATCAAGATTTTATTACGGTGTTTGCACTGGAAAGCGATATGGTCAACTTGGAGTTTGAATATGCGTTCAATGCAGAAAATGGAGCCGTTGTTCTTACGGATAATGAGGGCAACGAATGGAATGTGTTTGGGGAAGCGGTATCCGGCCCAAGGGAAGGAGCGCAATTGGAACAAGTGGAAGCCATGATGGCGCAATGGTTTTCCATCCCTGCCTTTTATCAGACGCAATTGTATAGCGAATAAAAAAAGCCCCGAAATTCGGGGCTTTTTTTAGGATATACTCTTATATCTTACATCATTCCTGGCATTCCACCGCCACCTCCCATAGGAGGCATTGCAGGAGCGTCTTCTTTGATGTCTGTCAAGGAACATTCAGTGGTCAAGATCATCCCAGAAACCGAAGCCGCATTTTCCAATGCAATACGGGTTACTTTTTTCGGGTCGATAATACCAGCTTTCATCATCTCAACATATTGGTCAGATTTGGCATCGTATCCGAAATCTGCCTTACCATCCATTACTTTGGCAACCACTACGGAACCTTCACCACCGGCATTTTCAACTATAGTACGCAAAGGAGATTCAATAGCGCGGGCCACAATCTGTAATCCAGTTTCCTCATCGGCATTTACAGAATCCACTTTAGCAAGTACTGACTTGGCTCTTACCAAAGCAACACCTCCACCGGCAACAATACCTTCTTCCACAGCAGCTCGGGTAGCGTGAAGTGCATCATCCACACGATCTTTCTTTTCTTTCATTTCAACTTCAGAAGCAGCACCTACATAAAGTACAGCAACACCGCCAGCCAATTTGGCCAATCGCTCTTGTAGTTTTTCCTTATCGTAATCCGAGGTAGTGGTCTCGATTTGGGATTTGATTTGGTTAACACGGGTCTTGATATTTTCAGGATCACCAGAACCATTTACAATAGTAGTGTTGTCCTTGTCAATTGTGATTCGCTCACAAGATCCCAACATGTCCAAAGAAGCGTTTTCCAAGGAGAATCCTCTTTCTTCGGAAATAACGGTACCGCTGGTCAAAATAGCAATGTCTTCCAACATGGCTTTTCTTCGGTCTCCAAATCCTGGGGCTTTTACCGCAGCGATTTTTAGGGAACCTCTCAATTTGTTCACAACCAAAGTGGCCAAGGCCTCACCATCAACATCTTCTGCGATGATCAATAGGGGCTTTCCGGATTGGGCAACGGGTTCCAATACGGGAAGAAGATCTTTCATGGAAGAGATTTTCTTGTCGAACAACAAGATATACGGGTTCTCCAAATCTGCGATCATCTTTTCAGAATCGGTAACGAAGTAAGGGGATAGGTATCCGCGATCAAACTGCATTCCTTCCACTACGTCCACATAAGTGTCGGTACCTTTGGCTTCTTCCACAGTGATCACACCTTCCTTACCAACTTTTTCGAAAGCTTGGGCGATCAAGTCACCGATAGCTCCATCATTGTTGGCGGAAATCGCGGCAACCTGCTTAATTTTTTCTGAAGAGTCCCCTACTTTTTTGGATTGCTTGGAAAGGTCTTCCACAATAGCTTCAACAGCTTTGTCAATACCTCTTTTTAGATCCATTGGGTTGGCACCCGCGGCTACGTTCTTAAGGCCTTCCTTAACGATGGCTTGAGCTAGAACAGTAGCGGTTGTTGTACCATCACCGGCAAGGTCGTTGGTTTTGGAAGCAACTTCCTTTACCATTTGGGCCCCCATGTTCTCTAGGGCATCTTCCAACTCTATTTCCTTGGCTACGGTAACACCATCCTTGGTTACTTGAGGAGCGCCAAAGGATTTGTTGATGATTACGTTTCTACCCTTGGGTCCCAAGGTTACTTTTACTGCATTGGCCAAGGCATCCACACCTTTTTTTAGGCCGTCGCGAGCGTCTATATCAAACTTAATATCTTTTGCCATTTTTTATTTGGTTTGTCATTCCTGTCCAAGCAGGAATCTTTTAATTATACTTTTATTTTTATTGGATTCCCGTATTCGCGGGAATGACATGTGGTTGGTTATACGATTGCAAGGATGTCACTTTCGCGCATCATCAGGTAATCAGCACCACCCAATTTCAATTCGGTACCTGCGTATTTTCCGTAAAGAACGGTGTCGCCAACCTTAACGGTCATTGCTTCATCTTTGGTTCCTGGACCTACAGCAACTACTTTTCCTTTTTGAGGTTTTTCTTTGGCGGTGTCCGGGATAATGATTCCCGAGGCGGTTGTGGTTTCAGCTTCAACGGGTTCTATCAGAACTCGGTCCGCTAATGGTTGGATGTTAACTTTAGCCATATTATTAATCTTTAGGTATTTATTTTAAAAATTCTCGAAAGCTTGGACAGAAATTATGCCATTTTCGTGAAAACTGACATATAGGAAAACAAAAATGCCAGCTTGTCATTTTCAAGCTGGCATAATGTTATTTGTACTGTCATCAAGACTAGTTGGAAGTATCCTCAGGATTTGTGTCATCCGTAGCCGGCACCTGCTCAGGAACCGTCTCAGGAACGGTTTCTGGAACCGTGGTCTCAATATCATCGCCCTGAAGCAATTTGGAATCGGCCTGGCTATAATTTCCTTTAAGGGAAACGTTGGAAACCAGGATTAGAACAATCAATAATCCCGCAAGGGTCCAGGTGCTTTTATCCAAAAAGTCACCCGTTTTTTTAACCCCACCAACAACTTGGTTTCCACTACCTCCAAATGAAGAAGAAAGACCTCCTCCTTTAGGATTCTGTACCATGATCACCAATACCAACAAAAGGCACACAACGATGATCAAAATCAAAAATATAGTAAACGTACTCATGGTGTTATCTTAATCTTTATCTTTCTGCAGCTTCTTCACCGCCCGAATTTGGTCTGCAAAGAAACCACTTTTTTCCGGATATTTCAAACTCAATATTTTATAGGCCTGGATGGCCTTTTTGTACTTTTTTTGCTCGAGATAAACCTTGGCCAAAGTAGCGGTCATAAGTTCATTTTTGTCCATTTTTACAGACTCCTTGATATTGACCGTGGTCTTGGAATCTTTCTGCGGGACAATCTTGGGATTCTTCTCAATGAATTTATCGAGTAAATCGAACTTTTGTCTTTTGTCAAGGGACTTGGAAGCAGGGTCCAGTTCTTCTCCAGCATCCGGTTTGGATGTGAGCTGCAACCACTCCGTAAAGGAATGCCGCTCCTTTTTGGTGAAAGGCAAGGGTTTCCCCAACTCCAAATCTGTCTGTGGAGGGGTCGTCTCTTCCTTTGTTTCCTGAGGTTCTGGCTTTTCTTGTTTGGATTTGAACAAGGCCGGATTCAAAATTTGTTCGGCATCCTCAATGTTCTGCGGTAAGGCCTCTTTCGATTCGCCGAGTAGGGGTTCTGTTTCCGGATTGGGTTCAATCTCTTCCGTAACGGCTGTTTTATCCTCCAGTTTGGGAGCCCTTCCTGCGATGGAATCGGCAATGTTGTTTTGAACAAATTCCTGGGAGGTGACAAAATCAAAAAGAACGTCCCGGTCGGCTGTATGGGCAGCTGTGATTTTTAGGGCATTATTGTATTTGTAGCTATCCAGATTTTTTAGCCCCTTGAGATGCAGGGCCCTTGCGGCCTGAAAATAGGGATATTCCTCAATAATGCCCTCCAGTTCCCTAGTCTGTTTGGGAGACAGGATGGTATCTGACTTTTGAAGAATTTCTATAAAATCCGCTACGTTCATTTATTTACCAATTACCTAATGAAGCATTAAAAATGTCCTGGGTGATGCGTTCAAAGATTTCTTCATGTGCCGTGGCCTGTATCGACGGTAATGAAGCTGCTGCATCAAAATCATAAAAGAAGGAAAAGCGACGTTCAAAGTCGGCATCGTCCTTGGTATTGTTAAAGAACCTGACATTGACACTCATGGTAAGCCGGTTTTGCGCAGTAAGTTGATCCGCCGTTGCCGTCATTGGGGTTACCTTGTATTCCACAATTTCACCTTCGTACAGCAAATCCCCATTACTTCCCGTTAAGGAAAGACTCGTTAAGTTGTTTATCATTTCTTGGAGTGCATTGGTAAAGGCCCTATCCAATCCAGGTTCTATGGTAGAACCTGGTCTTTGGTCTGCATAATTCTGGAAGAAGTTGACCTGAAAACTTTCGGCAGTGCCAATATCCGCGCCTGAAAAATTATAAACCCCACAACCTTGTAAACTGAATACTATTGCAAAAAGCCCGAACCTAATCTTTTTTATAACCATTGATTTTCTTGTCCAATAATCCAACATTCTAATTTGACGATTTTGCAAAATTACAGATCGTACTGCTTTATTTTTCGATACAAAGTTCGTTCCGAAATCCCCAATTCTGAGGCCGCGGCCTTCCTTTTTCCGCGGTTTCGTTCCAAGGACTTTTTAATCAACTCTATTTCCTTTTCCTGTAAAGATAGGGTTTCTTCCTCTTCAATTTCCTCCGCAAAATGATAGCGGTCTTCCTGGGGTTGGGCTATCGGGGCAGCGGGCTCCACCACCGGTTCGGGCAAGTGCAAAACTTCGGTTACATTGCTTTCTTGATGCGGAATTTCCTCCTCTTTGTTCCCATAGATTTTCCGGATCAGGGTTTCGTTCTCTTCCTGGACCTTTTCCGTGTCGTTGTTTTTGAGCAATTCCAAGGTCAGTTTTTTCAGGTCGTTCAGATCGCCCTTCATATCAAAAAGGACCTTATAAAGAATTTCCCTCTCGTTGCTAAAGTCACTTTCCTTTTTGCGTTGCTCTACCACGGCCGGAAGGTTGGTATTGCTGGAATTGGGAAGGTAACTGTGCAGCGTGGCCGCAGTAATGGTCCTGTTTTCCTCTAACACGGATACTTGCTCGGCAATGTTTCGCAATTGCCTAATGTTCCCGGGCCATCTGTATTTTAGCAATAATTGAACGGCCTGTTCCTCTAACCGTATGGTCGGCATTTTATACTTCTGACCAAAATCCGAGGCAAATTTTCTAAACAGGAGGTGAATGTCGTCCTGGCGCTCCCGTAATGGGGGAATGTTTATTTCCACCGTGCTCAATCGGTAATACAGATCTTCCCGGAACTTTTCCTTTTTAATAGCCTCAAACATATTGATGTTGGTCGCAGCTACGATTCGTACATCCGTTTTCTGGACTTGGGATGACCCCACTTTTAGAAATTCCCCATTTTCCAATACCCGGAGCAGTCGCACTTGGGTGGTTAATGGAAGTTCCCCTACTTCATCCAAAAAAATGGTACCTCCATCGGCGACCTCGAAGTAACCGCTTCGGGTCTGGGTAGCACCGGTAAAGGCACCTTTTTCGTGACCAAAAAGTTCACTGTCGATGGTTCCTTCGGGAATGGCGCCGCAGTTCACGGCTATATATTTGGCGTGCTTGCGATGGGATAGGGAATGAATGATTTTGGGAATGGCCTCTTTACCGACACCACTTTCCCCGGTCACTAAAACCGAAATGTCCGTTGGCGACACTTGGATGGCCTTTTCCAATGCCCTATTGAGCTTTACATCGTTGCCAATGAGCTCAAATCGCTGTTTTATGGATTGTACTGATTCCATGCTTGGTCATTCCTGCGTATGCAGGAATCTTTTTTATTGTTAGGGTTGGATTCCGCATCAAGTGCGGAATGACATCAACCATTAATTGTTTATACTCAGTCCAACTGCTTGCCCGATTAAGGTCGCAGAGGTGCATTCGTTGATTTTTACATTGACAAAATCCCCGATTGTGTAGTTTTCCTTCGGAAAAACAACAACCGTATTTTGGGAGTTTCGGCCCATCCAATGGGCTTCCGATTTTTTTGAGGTTCCTTCGATCAAAACCTCTTCCACTTTGCCCACATGCTGTTGGGTTCTGAACAGACCATGTTGTTGCTGTAGGGCGATAATTTCCCGAAGCCTACGCTTTTTGGTTTCCTCTGGGACATCATCTTCCATTTTTCGTTCCGCTAGGGTCCCAGGCCGTTCGGAATAGGCAAACATGAACCCAAAATCGTATTTAACGTACTCCATTAGGCTCAGAGTATCCTGGTGGTCTTCCTCTGTTTCGGTAGGAAAACCGGCAATCATATCCTGGCTTATGGCGCAATCGGGAATGATGGCCCTAATGTTGTCGATCAATTCAAAATATTCCTCGCGGGTATGAAGACGGTTCATGGCCTTTAAAACCCGGTCACTACCGCTCTGCACCGGCAAATGGATGTATTTACAGATGTTCCGGTACTTGGCCATGGTCTCGATCACGTCCAAGGTCATATCCTGGGGATTGGAAGTGGAGAATCTGATTCTCATTTTGGGTTGGGCCTCGGCCGCCATCTCCAAGAGCTTGGCAAAATTCACAGAAGTGGCTTTTTGCATATCCGTGGCTTTTTCAAAGTCTTTCTTCAATCCGCCCCCGTACCACAGATAGCTGTCTACATTCTGTCCCAACAGGGTGATTTCTTTAAACCCTTTTTCCCAAAGATCATTTACCTCTTCCAAAATGGACTGCGGGTTTCTGCTGCGCTCCCTACCACGTGTAAATGGAACCACGCAAAAAGTGCACATGTTATCACATCCACGGGTTATGGAAACAAATGCCGTTACCCCATTGGAATTTAAGCGAACAGGTGCAACATCACCATAGGTTTCATCTTTGGAGAGAATCACGTTCACGGCATTTCTACCTTCATCAATTTCTTGGATAAGATTGGGCAGGTCCTTGTAGGCATCCGGACCAACCACCATGTCCACAATTTTTTCTTCCTCCAGGAATTTGCTTTTGAGGCGTTCCGCCATACAACCTAGAACACCAACCTTCATTCCGGGGTTGGTTTTTTTAACGGCATTGAATTTTTCAAGGCGCTTGCGCACGGTTTGTTCGGCCTTCTCCCGAATGGAACAGGTGTTGACCAAAACCAAATCGGCCTCGGCCATATCTTGGGTGGTATTAAATCCTTCCTTTGCCAAAATGGAAGCAACAATCTCGCTGTCCGAAAAATTCATTTGGCAGCCATAGCTTTCTATGTAGAGCTTCCTGGTATTTTTGGTATCGTTCTCCAAGGCTAGGGAGTTGCCCTGTTGACTTTCGTCTATTACTTTCTCTATTTCTTCGTTCCTGATCATTTCGTTGTAATGGGGGGCAAAGATAATGCATATTCCAAAAAAGTGACAATTTGGCAGTTGTATTTAATAGGATATTAAGGAATATTTCCAATATTGGGCTACATTAAAACCATTCTTGACAAATACCACCATGAATTTTTCCACCACCACACAACGGATTGCAGAGAGTGACCCCATCGATTTTGGTCAAATATTTAACAGCACCATAGAGCTTTTCAAGAAAGTCTGGGTACAGGGATTTATTACCATTTTGTTGACATTCATAACCATTTTGCCCTTTTATATTATCATGTACCTACCCATGATTTGGCTTGGGATATGGGACCCAAGCTCTTTTGATACTGGTGAATTGCCACCGGTGGTCCTGTTGCTCATGTTTATTACCATGCCCATTGCGTTTTTGGGCATTGCCACGGTTGGACTTTGTTTGAACGCAGCCTTTCTCAGGATTTGTTGGTTAAAGGACATGGACCAGTCGGCAAAGGAGGATTATTTTTATTATCTAAAAGGGGAATATTTCCGTAAGGCATTTATGCTTGCCTTGATCATGTTTGGGCTTTCCGTCCTTGGAACCCTGCTCTGTTTTATTGGGGTGATTTACCTGTTGGTTCCCTTGTCATTATTTCCTGCGTTTTTGGCTTTTAACAAAGACCTCTCGGCCATGGAGATGACCAAGGCAAGCTTTGCCCTGGGCAACAAAAATTGGTTGGTCATATTCGGTTTGGTTTTGGTGACCGCATTGGTGGCCCAATTGGGTGTGGTGCTATGTGTGGTGGGGGTACTTTTTACTGCGATGTTTGGGAAGATACCCGCGTATTTCATTTATAAAGAAATAGTTGGACTTCCCATCGACACATAATTTTTTTTCAGTTTAAGGCGCAACTTTGTGGAAGCCATTTTATCTAATGAATGATATTCCATCAAAAAACTTAAACAAAAATGAAAAAGAAAATTCTACTGATTTTATTCATAACAGGCTTGGCATTTATGTCATGCGAGACCAATGATGATAGCGATTATGCTGAATATTTGGTTGCTAGGCCCCTTGTGATAAGCAAGGCGGACTTGACTGTTGTCGATATCATTGCCCCAACACCGATCAACGAATCGGGAAAAGTTTACACCTACGGTAGCTACATTTTTATCAACGATAAATACCAGGGTGTCCACGTGGTTGATAATTCCAATCCACTGCAACCCCGAAAAATTGCCTTTATCAAGATTCCAGGGAATGTGGACATTTCCGTAAAGGACAATTTCTTATACGCTGATAGTTTAACGGACCTTGTGGTCCTGGACATATCGGACATCAATAGCATTGAACTTGTGAAGCGGTTGGAGAATGTGCTGCACAATAATGTGTTTTGGCCTTTTGAAGCCGATATTATTGAAGATGGGGAATACGACTTCGAAACCGAGATTTTGATTGGGTGGGAAACCGTAACCGAAAGACGACTTATTGCCGAAGTTGAGGAACAAAGAAACAACGGTGGGTTCTTTATTGATGATCTGGCATTGGCCGAAACTGCCGACGGAGGTAATGTGGGCCAAGGAGGTTCGTTGGCAAGATTCAAGATTGTGGAGGATTATCTGTATGCCGTGGATAGTCATAATATTAATGTATTCAATATTTCAGACCTGGATAATCCAGTGGATTTGGAAGATGTGTACGCTGGTTTCGATATAGAAACCATTTTTAATCGTGGCAACCATTTGTTCCTAGGAAGTATGCGGGGCATGTATATTTACGATATCACCTCTCCCGCAACCCCGACCTTTGTATCCGAGTTTCAGCATGGTACCGCCTGCGACCCAGTTGTGGTGGATGGGGATTATGCCTATGTGACCCTGCGGGGTGGAAATGGATGTGGTGCGTTGGAAAGTGGTCTTTTTATTGTGGATATATCCGATATAGAAAATCCTGAACTGGCCATAGACTATCCCATGGACGAGCCCTACGGTCTAGGCATCAAGGATGAAAAGCTATTTGTGTGCGATGGAAGCTCTGGTCTTAAAGTGTACGATAAGACGGATGTAATGGAGTTGGAGCAATTAAATCACTTTAAAGATATTGTTACATTTGATGTGATCCCGTTGGATAGCCATTTGATCATGGTTGGCGACGAAGTGCTGTATCAATATGAATATTTGGGAGACGACATAAAGCTTATGAGCCAGATAGACCTCAAGTAGGCGAACACAATAACCCCATTAAATATCCCGTTTTTAGCGGGATATTTTTTTGCCCTGAATTTTATTAAAAATCCAAAATCGAAAAATTCATATACTTTTGTTACCTCTAAACCCCGTTGCATGCCAAAGAATTTAGTAATTGTTGAGTCACCTGCAAAGGCAAAGACCATTGAACGTTTTTTAGGAAAGGACTTTCAGGTGGAATCCAGTTTTGGTCACATAGTGGACCTGCCATCTAAGGAACTTGGTGTTGACGTAGAGAATGGTTTTAAGCCAAAATATACTGTTGACAAGGAAAAGAAAACCTTGGTGAAAAAACTGAAGGATTTGGCCCAAAAAGCTGAGACCATTTGGTTGGCAAGTGATGAAGACCGCGAGGGAGAGGCCATATCTTGGCATCTGGCGGAAGCTTTAAAATTGGATAAGAGCAGAACCAAACGCATTGTGTTTAACTCCATTACCAAATCGGCTATCCAAAAGGCCATTGAAAACCCAAGGGAGATCAATTACAATTTGGTGAATGCCCAACAGGCCCGAAGGGTTTTGGACCGATTGGTGGGTTACGAACTTTCACCGGTATTATGGAAAAAGATAAAACCGGGATTGTCTGCAGGTAGGGTGCAATCGGTCGCTGTGCGATTGATCGTTGAGCGTGAGCGTGAAATAGAAGGGTTTACCCCCGAGGCTTCCTACAAGATCAGGGCAGAATTCAAAACCTCCAACGGAAATGTATTTGCTGCCAAACTAGGGAAGACCTTCCCGACCAAGGAGGCCGCTGAAGCTTTCCTAAAACAAAATATGGGTGCTGATTTTTCCGTGGCAAGTTTGGATAAGAAGCCTGCCAAGAAATCCCCGGCACCACCTTTTACCACATCAACATTACAAC
Source organism: Flagellimonas myxillae (assembly GCF_023502235.1). Classification (GTDB taxonomy): domain Bacteria; phylum Bacteroidota; class Bacteroidia; order Flavobacteriales; family Flavobacteriaceae; genus Flagellimonas; species Flagellimonas myxillae. Next base: position 418,248 of record NZ_JAMFLY010000003.1, read on the forward strand.
AAGAGGCATCACGTAAACTTTATTTTTCGGTGAGCCGCACCATGCAGGTGGCGCAACGTTTGTACGAAGCAGGGCTGATTACCTATATGAGAACGGACAGTGTGAATCTTTCGAACGAAGCCCTGAACGCAGCTAAAGATGCTATCGTTGAAAACTACGGGGAGTCCTATAGCAAGGTTAGGAATTATACGGGCAAATCCAAAGGGGCACAAGAAGCCCACGAGGCCATTCGCCCGACCGATATGAAAAGACAGTCCCCTTCCTTGGAAAGGGACCAGGCCAAATTATACGAATTGATTTGGAAACGGACCTTGGCCTCGCAAATGAGCGACGCCGAATTGGAACGTACCAATGTTCGGATCAAGACCAACACCCACAACGAGGAATTCTCCGCCAATGGGGAGGTGGTTAAGTTCGATGGGTTCCTAAAGGTATATCTTGAAGGAATTGATGAGGAGGACAAGGTGGAGGAGCAGGAAGGAATGCTACCGGCAATGCGTGTGGGTGAGGCGCTACAGAACAATTACATTACCGCAACACAACGCTTTACGCGTCCACCTTATAGATATACTGAAGCTTCCCTCGTGAAAAAGTTGGAGGAGTTGGGAATTGGAAGACCATCAACCTACGCCCCCACCATTTCCACTATCCAAAACAGGGGTTATGTGGAAAAAGGCACTGTGGAAGGAACAGAGAGAAAGTACACGCAACTGGTTTTGGAAGCTGGGGCACTGGCCGAAAAAACCTTGTCCGAAATGATAGGCTCGGATAAGGGCAAATTGGTCCCCACGGATATTGGGATGATCGTAAACGATTTCTTGGTGAGTCATTTTACCACCATTTTGGATTACAATTTTACCGCCAAGGTTGAAGAGAACTTTGATGAGATCGCAGATGGGGAAGAGGATTGGCAAAAAATGATGCAGGAGTTCTATAAGGATTTCCATCCCAAAGTACTTCATGTGGAGGAGAATGCCGAGCGTGCCAGCGGGGAAAGGGTTTTGGGAACAGACCCCAAATCCGGAAGACAGGTAGCGGCAAGATTGGGCCGTTTTGGACCCATGGTGCAGATAGGTACAGTGGACGAAGAGGAAAAACCGCTTTTTGCGAGTTTGTTGCCCGAACAGTCCATTTCCACAATTTCTTTTGAGGAAGCAATGGACCTTTTTGAGCTGCCAAGAAAGTTGGGCGAGTATGAAGGTGAGGAAGTGGAATCGAATGTGGGCAGGTTTGGACCTTATGTCCGTTTTGGAAAAAAATTCATTTCGCTGGATAAAGGGGAAAGCGCCTTTGATGTGGATATGGATCGCGCCATAGAATTGATCAAGGCCAAGCAAAAAGCAGATGCCCCTATTGCGCATTACGAGAATTTGGAAGTCACCAAAGGTGTTGGGCGGTTTGGTCCCTTCATCAAATGGAATGGAATGTTCATCAATGTGAACAAGAAATACGATTTTGACAATTTGTCCCAATCCGATATTGTAGAACTCATTGAGGCCAAAAAAATAAAGGAGGCCGAGAAGTTGGTCCAGGAATGGCCAGAGGCAAAAATTAGGATTGAAAAAGCCCGTTGGGGACGACATAATATTATAAAAGGTAGAATCAAGGTGGAACTGTCGAAGGACGTGGATGCCACCAAGATTTCTTTGGAAGAGGCTCAGGCCCTCATCGAAAAAAAGACACCAAAAAAGAAAACAAAGGCGAAAGCAAAGAAATAAATGGCATTCGATTTTTTAGTTCCGGTTAGTGATAAGGTACTTGCCTATTCAGAACTACTCCCGCCCCAGGCTCTAGGAAAGAACATTCATAAACATACTGAGAAAAAAGGGCTACCGGTTTTTGCCAACGCCACCGTGGCAATTTTTGCGGTCAACGAATCCAGAAACGCATTTGAGAAAAAACCAGAACGATTGGATGTGGATGAAATCCGCATACAGTTGTACAGGCTTATGACGGGGAATTGGAATTCCACCATTTTGGATATCGGTGATATTGAGGAAGGCGATACGGTTGAGGATACTTACTTTGTGGTGAAGGAAGTTGTTGCCGGTCTTTTGGAGGAAAATATAATACCTATTATAATAGGTGCCACCCAGGACATTACTTTTCCGACCTATAGGGCCTTTGACAAGATAAAGGATATGGTCAATCTGGTATCTATTGATAGCAGGTTCGATTTTGGGGAGGATGAAGAACTCATTTCCTCACATTCCTATATGACCCGGATTATTACGGACAAACCCAATAACCTTTTCAACTTTTCCAATATTGGGTACCAAAGTTATTTCAATGCCCAAGAGGAAATTGATTTGATGGAACGGCTTTTCTTTGATGCCTACCGGCTGGGAGATATTGCGGCCAACATTTCTTTGGCGGAACCTATCTTAAGAAGTTCCCATATAGTAAGCTTGGACCTAAGGGCCATCCGCGCCAGCGAAATGGGATTGTACAAAAACTTTTCGCCCAACGGATTTACCGGGCGTGAAATCTGTGCCATTGCCCGCTATGCCGGAATAAGCGACAAGGTTTCCCTCTTTGGAATTTACGAGGGAGAGAATTCCATGCAGGCCTTTCAAATGATTGCCCAGATTATCTGGTACTTTATTGAAGGCATCAGTTTTAGGATAACCGAATTCCCGAGCTCCAAAAGTGAGGACTTTACCAAGTTCACTGTACCTACCGATACCGAAGAGCTTATTTTCTACAAAAGCCATGTGACCGAACGTTGGTGGGTGGAGGTTCCATCAATTTTGCCCGAACATACTAAAACAAATTCGGCGGCGTTATTACCATGCACCGAAGAGGACTATTTGGATGCTTGCAACCAAATCATTCCCGAAAGGTGGTTCAAAGCCTACAGAAAGGGCTTTAACTGAACAAATTAAATTTTGAGCATTAACTGTTTTTACACAATAATTTATTCAAAAATCAGTTTTGAGAATAAGAATTTGTGTAGCACAGTTTAAAAATCTTAAATCGATAATTTAACCTAAAGTATGAGAAAGCTATTCTTTTCATCTCTAGCACTTGTTTTTTTACTCGCCAGTTGCGGTTCTAATTCCAAGTCGAAAGGTGAACTAGTTGGGGCCAAAGGAAAGAAATGGTATCCAGAGAAACCCTATGGAATGGAATTGATTCCACGTGGCTCCTACGTAATGGGTAAAGCTGAAGAGGATCAAGCCAAAGTTTTGAATGCTCCTACAAGAACAGTTACCGTACGTTCCTTTTATATGGACGATACGGAAATTACCAATAGTGAGTACCGTCAGTTTGTAGAGTGGGTAAAAGATTCCATAACCAGAACCAAATTGGCCATCTTGGCCGATGAGTTGGGAATTGGCCCAGAAGATGAAGGAATTGGAGAGTATGCCTTTAAGGATACCGATACCTCAAGAATTTCCGTCTACGATAAATACATGCTCGACAATTATGCCGGACTTGGAGAAACAGGTTACGAAGGTAGGGCGTTGAACAAAGATGTTGACCTGGTATGGGACACTTCCGAGTATCCGGACGAGTACTATGCTGAGGTAATGGATTCCATTTATTTGCCGGAGGAAGAAAGCTATAATGGGCTAAGGACCATAGACGTTACCCAATTAAAATACAAGTACAATTGGATGGACATCGAGGCTGCCGCTCGGGCCAAAACTGGAAGACGAAAAGACTTTATCAAGAAAGAAGAACTCCAAATCTATCCGGACACCACAGTTTGGATCAAGGATTTTGAGTATTCCTATAACGAACCCATGCACAATGATTATTTTTGGCATGATGCGTACAGTGACTATCCTGTTGTAGGGGTTAACTGGATGCAGGCCAAGGCGTTCTGTAATTGGAGAACCAAGTTCAAGAACGATGATCAAAAATCGCGTGGAAAACAATTTGTGAACCAGTTTAGGTTACCAACAGAAGCCGAGTGGGAGTACGCTGCCCGCGGAGGAATCGAGGGAGGGACCTATCCTTGGGGTGGTCCTTATGTAATAAGTGATACAGGTTGTTTTATGGCTAACTTTAAGCCTCAAAGAGGGGATTATGCCGCAGATGCCGCCCTGTATACGGTAGAGGCAAAATCGTACGAGCCAAACGACTATAACTTGTACAACATGGCCGGTAACGTTGCTGAATGGACAAGCTCCAGTTTTGATCAAGGCGCATACGAATACTTGTCCACCATGAACCCAAATATTGGGTCTGGACAGAACCAAAGAAAAGTGATCCGTGGAGGGTCCTGGAAAGACGTTGCTTATTTCTTGCAAGTAAGTACACGGGATTACGAGTACCAGGATTCCGCACGTAGCTATATCGGATTCAGAACCGTTCAGGATTATATGGGCGAGGAAGATTCCACAAACGGTAGAAGAAACGGGTTACCTTCTGCAAGATAAATTAAGATAGAGGACATTATATAAACCAGTAACCAAATACTTATTTATATAACTTAATTAAAACTAGAATTATGGCACAGTCAAAATCAACAAAAAAGCTGTTTAACATGGCCTACGGCCTTGGAGCATCGGTAGTAATTATTGGTGCACTATTTAAAATCCTTCACTGGGAGTTCGGACCACTGAACGGTGGAATATTACTTGCTATTGGACTTATTACTGAAGCCCTGATCTTCGCTATCTCTGCATTTGAACCAGTAGATGATGAGTACGATTGGTCTTTGGTGTACCCAGAATTGGCTAATGGTCAATCTAAAGGAAACAAGAATGACGCGAAGCAAGCTAAGGAAGCTGAGGGTCTTCTTTCCAGAAAATTGGATGATCTATTGAAAGAAGCAAATATCGATTCTGAGCTTTTCTCAAGCTTGGGTGAAAGCATCAAGAATTTTGAAGGCGCTGCCAAAGGTATTGCTCCTACAACAGATGCCATCCAGCACACTAAGAAATACTCTGAAGAGTTGTCTCACGCAGCCGCTCAAATGGAATCTTTGAACAGCTTGTACAAAGTACAGTTGGAAAGCGCTAGCCGCCAAGCTTCTATCAATGAAGAAGTTGTACAAAATGCAGGTGCTCTTAAAGAGCAAATGGAATCTTTGGCCACAAACCTTTCTTCTTTGAATGGAGTATATGGAGGTATGCTTTCTGCCATGGCCAAAAACTAATTAGGGTTTAATTGATATACCAAACCCCAGATCAAATTAATTATTAATTCTAATTAGAAAATAACATGGCATCAGGAAAAGAAACCCCACGTCAGAAGATGATCAACCTTATGTACTTGATCTTCATCGCGATGTTGGCATTAAATATGAGTAAGGAGGTTCTCGCTGCATTCGGTTTGATGAATGCTAAACTGGAGACTTCCAACGAAAAAGCCGAAGCTAATAATTTGGCCTACTTTGAAGGTCTTGGGACCAAAGCATCTGAAGATGCAATAAAGTACGGTCCGTTGTATGAAAAGGCTCAAGAAGTGCAAAAATTATCCCAAGAGTACTATGAGTACTTGGAGGAGTTGAAAAAAGAAATGTTGGCCGATCAAGAGGATCCCAACAACTATGTTGTAATGGATAAGTCCGACTACTTGGACAACCTATTCTTTAAAGGCGATAACCTAAAGCCCGAAGGGCAAAAGTTTTTGGATGGAGTGACTAATTATAGGGAAAAGATATTGGCTGCCCTTCCAGAAAATATGTCCGAGATCAAAGGCGCTGTTCAAACCCGTTTTGAAACCGGTGATGCGAACGGTAAGGTTGAAAGACAAAGAGATGGGGTAAAAGTAGATTGGATGAACTATCACTTTGAAGGATACCCATTGGTAGCTTCGTTAACTAAAGTGACCCAGTTGCAGGCAGACATCATGTCAACCGAGCAAGAAGTATTGAAAGGACTTTTGGAAGGTAACTTGACCGAAGCCGTTTCCTTGAAGAATTTCGCTACATCCTTGTCCGCTTCCAAAACTGCTTTTTACACCGGTGAAAAGTACGATGGAAAGATCATCATCAGTAAAACCGATAACTCTTCGAAGCCAGTTAGGGCCGAGTTGAAGTTGGATGGTAGAAACCTTACAGCAGATAAAGATTATGTATTGGAAGAAGGTGGTATCAAGTTATTGATCAGTGCCGGTGCTGCCGGAGACCACACAGTTTCAGGTACTATGTTCTTTATGCAGGATGGCGAGGAAATTCCAGTGGAAGTGAACAACACTTTTGCGACCATTACCAAGCCAAACGCAGCTGTAATTTCTGCGGATAAAATGAATGTTGTATACCGTGGTGTGGCCAATCCAATGACCATCTCCATTCCTGGTATTCCAGATAATAAAGTTAATGCTAGAGCAACTGGTTTGACCAGAAGAAGCGGTAGCAACTATATTATGAATCCAGGTACAGGTAGAACGGTTACTATTACTGCTTCCGGTACATTGCCTGATGGTCAGGCGATCTCTACAAGATCTGAATTTAGGATCAAGGATATCCCAAGACCAGGTGGTACCGTACGAGGAGAAGCAGGTAGCGTTAAAATGCCAAGAAGAAACCTTGAGATTTCTACAGTTGGCGCTATGTTGGAAGACTTTGATTTTGACTTGAACCTAGCCGTAAGCGGATTTAAGTTCAAGGTGCCAGGTCAGCCTACCATCAACGTAAACGGTAACAAATTGGATGGAAGAGCCAAGTCTGCCTTGAAAAGGGCCAAGCGTGGTGAAGCCGTTCAGATATTCGATATCAAAGCTTATATCACTAACAACAGAACATACAAGTTGAAGAAAGTATCTCCTGTTGTAGTTGAGCTTACAAATTAATTAAGTATAGAAGTATAATCATGAATTGGAAAAATGCATTAGTTATTGGAGCGTTGGCCTTAGTGCCCGTATCCATGTTGGGGCAGGCGAACATTTTGAATGCCAAGTTACCACAGGATATAGGCGTAAAGACTGCTGCCCAAATAGAACAGGACAATGACGCCCCCTTGGCTTACGGATATGTGGACGATAGGGATATCCTTTGGTCCAAAACCGTATGGGAGACCATTGACCTGGACGAGCGTGTCAACTTTCCATTATACTACCCAACCGATACCATTGGTATTGGTGCGGACAGAAGGTCTTTGTACCATGTTTTGATGAAAAACATTAGAAATGGGAAACTGACCGAGGTATACACGGATTCGTATTTCACCGAAAAACGAACTTTGAATGACCTGTCCGCTACGTTGAGTAAGGTAGATACCACCGACTTGGGATATGAGCAATTGAACGCTGGGGAACAGATTTCTGCGGAATTTATTAACCAAAGGGATTTAAGCGCAGCCGATATTGAAGAGTATCGCATAAAAGGGATGTGGTATTTTGACAAGCGTCAAGGAGAGTTAAAGTACAGAATGCTGGGAATAGCCCCAGTAGCTCCGGATGTTAACTTTATTGACGACGAGTCTGTAGATCCAGGCGAAAACAAGGTAGAGCTTTTCTGGGTTTGGTATCCTGCCGCCCGTCAAGTACTGCATGATGCCAAGGTCTATAACCAGCGTAACTCCGCGCGACCCATTTCCTTTGATATGCTGTTGAACGCCCGTCGTTTCAATGGGGTTATCTATAAGGAGGACAACGTCCACGGGGATCGTGAAATAGACGATTACGTATTTGATAATGCACTGTTCCAATTGTTGGAGGCCAAACGAATCAAGGAGGTCATCCGCGATAGGGAACAGGATATGTGGGCGTATTAATGAGACTCAACTTTGAAAGCCGAAAGGCGCATCAAAGTTGCAAGACGAATTAATCCCGATTTCAATCGGGATATTCCCAAAATAAATTTCCAATTCTATACAAGCAAACGCCGCACGAAAGTGCGGCGTTTTTTTCTACTTAAATGTCACTCTGAGTGAAGAGAGTAGTTACTTATTGACAAAAAAGACTATTCTTCAAATTCAGGATTGTACTCCCAGAATTGATTGTCCGTAGATTCATTGTTAATGTTTCCGAACACCACAAAAGCTTTTCCGTTCATAACAACAACAGATGAAGAAAGGACTCCATCATTGGGCAGCTGACTCATTTGTGACCAGGAATCCGTGTTGGCATCGTATTTCCATAGATCATTTAAAGATGTTCCTGGTATTCCTGGATATCCAAGGCCGACATAACCTGTATCATCAATCGTAAATCCAATAGCAACTGTCCTTCCGTCTCCAGCAAAAGAAGATTTCTCATCCCAGGAATCGGCAAGGGGGTCGTATTCCCAGATTTCATCGATCCAAGGTCCGCCAATCCTACCTGAAACCAAATATCCTTTGTTGTTGACACTTATGCCGGTACAGCCCGATCTTCCTTCTTCATTGACCAATAGACTTGTCTTTTGGGACCAAGTGCCATTTGGATCATTAATAAAATCTGGAGAAGGGGTGAATTCCCATAGTTCACTTTGTTTGTTATTTTCATCCTCACCTCCAAAAACATACGCCTTTCCGTTGATTACAAAGGTTGAAAATGTACTTGTATGGAAATTTATTGGATCCAATTCTTGCCATTCTTCAGTTACTGGGTCATACACCCATAAATCTTGAAGTGCCCCACCAGTACCATATCCGCCTCCAATGTACCATTTGTTGTCCAAAACAAAATCATATGCATATTTTCTGCTTGCACCTTCAAAATTGGGTTCTTGGCTCCAACCATTTGCCTCTGTATAGGACCAGATATCATTAGGGTAACTTCCGAATGACTCACCCAAGCCGGCATAAATAATAGGATTTCCACCTTCATCTTCGAGTACTGCCATAACCCCATTTTCCCGGTAGGTAGTTCCTGGGAATACTTCTAATGATCTCCAAGGCCCTAGGGTAAAAACTTCTGTGCTTTCCACTTCCTGTCCTCCAACATTTACACTTATTTTTCCAGAGTATGTGCCTTCTGGAGCGGTTACTATTAATTGTGTAGATAAAGCTTCAATGACGGTAGCCGGTATTCCGTTAAACTCAACTATGTTATTTTCTAGGACAGTGCTAAAATTGTTCCCAGTAATGGTAACCTCAGTACCAATTGTTCCCTGATTTGGTGTAAAATTGGATATGGTAGGTTCGGGAACGGTAAAATCTTCAGTGCTCACCGCGGTTTGCCCATCTACGGAAACCCTGATTTCTCCTGTTGTGGCTCCATTTGGAACAGTGACCTGCAGCTCATTTGCAGTAGCACTGTTCACCGTAGCCGTAACACCATTAAATGTTACGATATTGTCAGAGGGTGTTGTGCTAAACTTGCTGCCATTAATGGTAACTACGGTACCCAATATTCCTTGTGCGGGGTTAAAATTGTTAATGGTTGGGGTTTTAAGAACTGTGAATGTCTGCATACTGGTTGCTTCTTCACCGTTTACTTCCACTGTAATTTTGCCATTTGTGGCTCCGGATGGTACGGTTACCGTCAACTGAGTAATGGAAGCATCGGTTACAGTGGCTTTTGTGCCATTAAATTTTACAATATTGTTGGCAGGTGTATCACTAAAATTGGTTCCGTCAATAGTTACGCTAATGCCAACATCACCGGCAGTGGGGTCAATCGAGATAATTGTTGGTAGATAGGATTCAGGAATCTCCTGTTTTTTAGGATCGTCCTTGCTGCAATACACAAAAAATACTGCGGTCAGGATGCATATAGCATAGGTTAAAATAGGTTTTTTCATAATAATAGTTTTAGAGAAATAAATAGACCAAAAACGGTCATGCCTTGCACCTCTAAATTCACGAATGCCCCTTTTCAATTGACGGATGGATGTTTTGGATTGACTCTTGAATAATTTTCAATTTTTAATTATTTACATTCTTTCCAAGAACCAAGAACCAAGAACCAATTTCTGCTATCTTTCCCACTTCCATAAATAGAACAATCCAACAATCAAAACTGTATATTCAACTTTATTACCAATAACCAAGCAACCAGTAATCCAACATTTTACCTTTCACCCTTTACCTTATCTCCACCAAGATTAATACCTTAGCCCCATGCACGACTATCTCGTAGTTGGTCTAGGGCTGGCTGGAATCTCTTTTTGCGAAACCCTTGAAAAAGCAGGGAAGACATTCCATGTCATATCAGATAATTCCCAGCAATCCTCCCTGGTTGCGGGGGGTATGTACAACCCAGTGATCTTAAAACGTTTTACCCTGGCCTGGAAGGCACAGGAACAATTGGACTTGGCCATGCCGTTTTATAGGGATTTGGAACGCAAACTGGACGTAAAACTGGACCACAAGCTTCGGGTCCTTCGGAAGTTCGCTTCCGTTGAAGAGCAGAACCTTTGGTTTGAGGCAGCGGACAAACCCGGGTTGGGTGGTTTCTTATCAACAGACATTCAGCAAAACCAGAACCCCCATTTGAATGCCCCCTTCGGTTTTGGCGAAGTGCTACATACAGGCCGGATAGATACCGCCATGCTGTTGTCTTCATACACCCAATATTTGCAGGAAAAAGGAAATCTAACCCTTCACCCGTTCATTTTTGACCATTTTAAAGCGTTTCCCGACCATATTTCCTATAAAACCATGCAGGCCAAGCGAATTGTCTTTTGTGAGGGCTATGGGCTTAAAAACAACCCGTTTTTTCGGTATTTGCCACTAAATGGTACTAAAGGAGAGCTGTTGACCATCAAAGCACCGGATTACAAGGAGGAAAATGTGATCAAATCCGGCGTATTCACCATTCCCATGGGAAATGATTTGTATCGGGTCGGAGCTACCTATAAATGGAAAGACAAGACTAACACCCCCACTGAAGAAGCAAAAACTGAGCTACTGGAAAAATTAAAAACCTTTCTTAGCTGCGATTTTGAAATCGTGGATCATGTGGCCGGAATTAGACCCACGGTGGTAGATAGGCGACCTCTTGTGGGGAGACATCCAGAGCATCAAAATCTTTATGTATTAAATGGTTTTGGTTCCCGGGGGGTGATGATCGCTCCCTATGCTTCGCAACAGCTCTTCAATTATGTTGAAAACGGAACCGATCTTGATTCAGAAATCAACATTGACAGATTTACCAAAAAGTATTACCAAAAAAAGAAAGTAGAGTAAAAACATGAAATTATCCCTTCTTGCTCACAAGATGTCAGAGATTGGGATCCATCACCTTCGTGGCAATTTGTGAAATTCGTGTCAACCTATTGGCAAAACACATTATGGCAAATTAAGGGTAAGGTAAAATCAACCAGTTACTGACCAACGTGACCCTTGACTTCCGGTTCGTACTTAAAAAAGAAATTGATCCAAATATTTCGGGATAAACGAATAATTACTGGCAAAAAAACAAACAAGGTACCCACAATGGCAATAAAGGTGGTGACCAGCGAAGTGTCCAAAATCAAAAAGGAAATAACAAAGGCGGCCGTCGCAAAAGCAATCCCAACCGCGTAGCTCACATACATGGAACCATAGAAAAAGGAGGGCTCAATTTTGTATTTGGTATCACAATTGGAACAACGTTCATGCATCTTGAACAACTGGGAAATTGCATAAGGATTGCTGTCCACATACATGCTCTCTTCATGGCATTTAGGGCAACTTCCTGTTAAAATGCTGTAGAGTTTGTTTCCTTTTTTTAACATTTGCAGCGATTTTTATGCAAAAGTAAGGCAAAGCCCTCTTTTGTTTGGTAATTCAGGTCACATAAAATGCTCAACATCCACAATCTTTCGGTAGCCTTTGGGGGCGAATATCTTTTTGAGGAAATAGCCTTTCGCTTGAATGGCGGCGACCGGGTTGGACTTATCGGTAAGAATGGGGCGGGCAAATCCACATTACTCAAGCTGCTTTCCAAGGAGATGGCTCCAGATTCAGGAACCATTGCCAAGGAAAAAGACATCAAAATTGGCTTTCTAAAGCAGGATATAGACTTTGAACAAGGCCGGACGGTCTTGGATGAATCCTATCAAGCTTTTGCCGAGATAAAGGCATTGGAACTGCAGCTGGACAAAATAAACCAAGAACTGGCCGAACGTACCGACTACGAAAGTGAAGGCTACAACCAGTTGATGGTGGACTTGACCGATGTGACCCATCGTTACGAAATTTTGGGGGGATATAATTATCAGGGCGATACTGAAAAAGTGTTGATTGGACTTGGGTTTAAGCGCGAGGATTTCAACAAGATCACCGATACCTTCTCTGGCGGATGGCGCATGCGGATTGAATTGGCCAAATTATTACTTCAGAACAACGATGTCCTGCTTTTGGATGAGCCTACCAACCATTTGGATATTGAATCCATTATTTGGTTGGAGCAGTTTTTAACGAACTATTCCGGAGCGGTCGTGATTGTTTCCCACGATAAGATGTTCCTGGACAATGTCACCAACAGGACCATTGAGATTTCCTTGGGCAGGATCTACGATTACAATAAGCCCTACTCCAAATTCCTATTGCTTCGAAAGGAAATCAAGGAGCAGCAGTTGAATGCCCAAAAAAATCAGGAAAAGCAAATCCAGCAGACCGAAAAACTCATAGAGAAATTCCGCGCCAAGGCTTCCAAGGCGTCTATGGCGCAATCCTTGATCAAAAAACTGGACAAATTGGACCGAATCGAGGTGGACGAAGAAGACAACAGCGTTATGAACGTGCGGTTTCCGGTTTCTGTAACTCCTGGAAAAGTGATTGCTGAACTTGAGGATTTATCCAAAAGTTATGGCGAAAAAGAAGTGTTGAAATGCATTGATTTGCTTGTGGAACGTGGCAGTAAAACCGCCTTTGTGGGTCAAAACGGACAAGGAAAAACGACCTTGGCCAAGATAATGGTGGGGGAATTGGACCATGGCGGGCATGTTAAGATTGGTCACAATGTGCAGATAGGGTACTTTGCCCAAAATCAGGCGGAATATTTGGATGGCAGCAAGACCATCTTGGATACCATGATTGATGCCGCCAACGAGGGAAATCGTAGTAAGGTGCGGGACATTTTGGGTTCTTTTTTGTTCCGAGGCGATGAGGTGGACAAGTACGTAAAAGTACTTTCAGGTGGAGAGCGAAATCGATTGGCATTGGCAAAGATGCTGCTCCAACCCTTTAATGTGTTGGTGATGGATGAGCCCACCAACCATTTGGACATCAAATCCAAAAATGTATTAAAACAGGCATTGCAGAATTTTGAGGGAACCTTGGTGCTCGTCTCCCACGATAGGGATTTTCTACAAGGATTAACAGATCGGGTGTACGAATTTAAAAATGGCGGGATAAAAGAGTATCTAGGTGATATCGATTTTTATTTGGAGCAACGCAGGGCCGAGGATTTCAGAAAAATTGAAAAAGGGGAGCAGAAGGTTCAGGTACAGAAGGAAAAGCCTAAAGAGAACGACTACCAGGCACAAAAGAAACTTAAGTCGTTAAAAAATAAGCTCAGTGGGGTTGAAAAGAAGATTTCCCAATTGGAAAAAGACATTGCGGAAATAGACCACAAGCTGCTCATGAACTACGATGCTACCATTGCCGAAGCCGGTTTTTTCGACAATTATCAGGGCAAAAAGAACGAATTGGAAACCCTGATGGAAAACTGGGAAAAACTCTCCCAAGAGCTGGAAGAACTGTGATAAATACAAGGACTCCAAGCTTTTCACCACATTATTTGACCTATTCACAACAATTTTTCCTGATTACACCTATTTAATTTGCCAGATTTTGGCTTCTCATCGTAATTTGTAGGTAAATTCTTATAAATTGAAGTATCAACCTCATGATTAGATCTGCCATTTTATGCCTTTTATTGTTTGCTTCGCAGGCGGCTTTTCCTTTAGGAGAGGTCAGTGCCAAAGAGAAGGCAGCTTTGGTGGAACTCTTTCATAGTACCAACGGTGCAAATTGGAAAGTATCATGGGATCTTGATGCACCTGTGGACAGTTGGAAAGGGGTTGAGGTAAAAGACAATCATGTTGTTGCGATAAAACTGTTCATGAACAATCTTGAAGGAACCCTACCCGAAAGTATAGGTAGACTTAAATACCTGACCCATCTCAATTTGGCTTTCAACAGTATTACGGGTGTGTTGCCAAAGGATATTGTAAAATTGAAAAGCCTGAAAATTCTGCGTTTGGAGATGAACCGGATAAAAGGCTCGCTACCAACTAGTATCGGGCAGCTTCAAGAATTACAAGTATTTTCCATGTTCAACAATTTTTTGAGTGGATCAATCCCGCCAACATTTGGGGAACTTAAAAATTTAAGGGAACTAAATCTGTCCAGTAACAACCTCAAGGGCATTATTCCCAAATCCATTGGAAAGCTGACAAAGCTTGAGGCCCTGGGCCTTTTTGAAAATAGTTTGGAGGGAACCATTCCGGAGGAACTCGGCAACCTTATCAAGCTCAAGGAATTGGTGTTGGCCAATAATCAATTGGGAGGAGCCATCCCCGTGGAGTTTGGTCAATTGGCAAGCCTCAAAATATTGCAGTTGCAGAACAATAGGTTCAATTCCTATAAAGGCCTGCAAGAGATGGATACAAGACAATTTTTGGTTTTTGACACAGACGAAAAAACCTTGAATCCCAAGTTCAACGAAATACAACTTCAGCGTACGCGAATGGCTGATACAAAATTTGAAGATGTTGATGACAATGAGTAGTTAGTTATACTTTAGTTTGTTTGGTTTGGGGATACAGGCGTGTATCCCCTTTTTTTATGCCTTTTCTACTGGATTCGCGTAACATTTTATGAAATATTTAACCAAGCAAAGCTTTTATTGCCAATAGTTTTGCAAAGACTAATCCAGTACCAACTCATGCGAAAGCTAATATTCTCGGCCGTGGCAGGCGGCGCCATCATTTTTTTGTCCATTTTTCTTGCCCAAATGATAGCAGGAAGCAAGAAAACCCGTAGACCCCCTTCACAAAAGGTAGTGAAGACCGTTTTTGTGGATACGGTAAAAAATATGACCGTTCCCATAGTGGTTCCGGCCAATGGAAACTTAAGGGCAAAAAAGAGGGTGGAGCTATTCTCAGAGGTACAGGGGGTTTTTAGAACCGGAAGCAAATTATTCCGCACCGGACAGGAGTACTCCACTGGGCAAACCCTGATCAGAATAGATGCCAACGAGTATTACGCCACCGTACAGTCCGCAAAGAGCAATTTATACAATTTGCTTACCTCCATTATGCCGGATTTGAGACTGGACTATCCGGAAATCTATTCAAAATGGCAATCTTATCTGAACGGCTTTGATTTGGAAAAGACCACGCCGAAATTACCGGAAATGACCACGGAAAAGGAAAAGTTCTTTATTTCGGGCCGCGGTGTGCTATCCAGTTATTACAATGTAAAAAATCTAGAACAACGACTCTCCAAATACACAATTTCGGCACCCTTTACTGGCATATTAACAGATGCTTTGGTCACGGAGGGGACCTTGATCCGATCGGGACAAAAACTTGGGGAGTTTATCAATACCGGAGTATACGAACTTGAAGTATCCGTAAGTAAGACCTATGGCGATTACCTGACCGTGGGGAAACAAGTGGAGCTATCCAATTTGGAGAAAACCCAGAGCTTTCAAGGAAAGGTTATCCGCGTAAATGGGCGGGTGGACCAAAATTCCCAAACCATCACCGTATATATCGAAGTAAGTGATGAAAGCCTTAAGGAGGGACAATACCTTGAAGCCCATTTGGAGGCCAAGGAAGAGACCAATGCCATTGAGGTAGATCGTTCCCTTTTGTTGGAGAACAATCAGATTTTCGTTGTGCGGGATACCGTTTTGGATGTTATTGATGTGAATCCGGTGTACTTCACGGACAAAACCGTCGTCCTTAAAAATGTACCCGATGATGAGGTAATCGTTTCCAAGGCGATTTCTGGGGCCTATACCGGTATGGAAGTAAAAGTGTTCAACCAGGAACAAACTAAAAGAGCCAAGTCGTGAGAAAGGTCATTGCCTATTTTATCAAGTACCACGTTGCGGTCAATGTGATTATTTTGGCCTTTTTCATCTTTGGAATAGTTGGGGCACTTTCTTTAAAATCCTCCTTTTTTCCTTTGGTGGATTCCCAAAATATTTTGATCAGCATTGCCTACCCGGGTGCCTCCCCTCTAGAGGTTGAGGAGGGGATTGTTCTCAAGATTGAGGATAATCTAAAGGGCTTGCAAGGCGTGGAACGTGTTACCTCTACCTCCAGGGAAAATAGTGGGAGCATCAACGTAGAGATTGAAAAGGGACGGGACATCGACTTTATGCTCTTGGAGGTCAAGAATGCTGTGGACCAAGTGCCCACTTTCCCATCAGGCATGGAACCGTTGATTGTCGGCAAATTGGAGCCGGTAAGACCCACCATCACCTTTGCAGTTAGTGGGGATAATATCCCCTTATCCACCCTAAAACAAATTGGGCGACAGATTGAAAATGACCTGCGCGCCATTGAGGGCATCTCACAGATTGAAATTTCGGGTTACCCGCAAGAGGAAATTGAAATTGCGGTCAATGAAAACAGTCTTTTGGCCTACAATCTATCGTTTAACGAAGTGGCCCAAGCAGTTTCCAACACCAATTTATTGGTTACCGGAGGGAATATCAAAACAAATGCTGAGGAATACCTCATCAGGGCCAATAACCGTTCCTATTATGGGGATGAACTTTCCAATGTTGTGGTCCGTGCCGATGCTTCGGGAAGGGCGGTTCGATTAAAGGATGTAGCGATTATCCGCGACCGTTTTTCAGAAACCCCCAACGCTTCTTTTCTCAATGGGGAGCTCTCGGTGAATATAACAGTTACCAGTACCAATACCGAAGATTTGATCGGATCGGCAGAAAACGTAAAGGAATATATAGAGGATTTCAATAAAAAATACACCAATGCGCAATTGGAGGTCATCAGTGATCAATCTAAAACCCTGACACAACGTACGGACCTGCTTACTGAAAATGCCATCATAGGGATGATCTTGGTGCTCCTGTTCCTTTCCCTTTTCTTGAATACCCGTTTAGCCTTTTGGGTGGCCTTTGGACTACCTATTGCATTTTTGGGAATGTTCGTTTTCGCACCCATGGTCAATGTTACTATCAACGTGCTTTCCTTGTTCGGGATGATCATTGTAATCGGGATTTTGGTGGATGATGGGATTGTGATTGCGGAAAATATATATCAGCACTACGAAAAAGGCAAAAGCCCGATCAAAGCGGCCATAGATGGTACCATGGAAGTGATTCCTCCCATCCTTTCGGCTATAATTACCACTATTTTGGCCTTTTCCATTTTCTTTTTCCTGGATGGACGAATAGGGGACTTTTTTGGTGAGGTATCGGTTATTGTTCTTTTGACCTTGGTGGTGTCCCTTGTGGAGGCTTTGATAATTCTACCTGCCCACTTGGCCCATTCAAAAGCGCTGCGACCAAAGAGCCAGGATCCCACATCAAGCATTGGACAAATATTTGCCAAACTTAGGGTAATCAACAAATTGGGAGATCAATCCATGTCTTGGATGCGGGACAAGTGGTATAGTCCGGCCCTGCGCTTTGCATTAAAGTACAAAGTGTTGACATTCTCCTTTTTCTTTATGGCACTTACCTTGACCTTTGGATCTATCGGCGGAGGAATCATTAGAACAGCATTTTTCCCTAGGATTGCGAGCGATAGAATTGCCGTGGAGCTTCAAATGCCCAACGGAACCAATGAAAAGGTTACGGATTCCATCATCTCCATGATTCAGGAGAATGCCGAAATAGTAAACCAGGAGTTAACTGAGGAATACCTTCAGGGTACCGATAAGGTGCTGTTTGAAAATATGCTGAAAACCTTGGGCCCTGGTTCTTCCACTGCGACCTTAATAATCAACCTTTTACCTGGTGAAGAACGCCCGGATGAGATTGTTTCCAGTATGGTTACGGGAAGACTTAGGGAATTGGTAGGCCCCGTGATCGGTGTGGAAAGCTTGATCTATGGTTCCGGAGGAAACTTTGGGGGAGATCCTGTATCGGTTTCCTTGTTGGGAAACAATATTGCTGAGCTAAAAGCTGCCAAGGAAGAGTTGAAGACCGCTATGTTGAACAATGCCTTGTTGAAGGATGTGGCGGACAACGATCCTGCAGGGATCAAGGAAATCCGTTTGGAGCTAAAGGAGAACGCTTATTTGCTAGGACTTGATCTTAGAGCTGTGATGAACCAGGTACGTGCCGGATTCTTTGGTACACAAGCCCAGCGTTTTCAACGCGGGCAGGACGAAATTAGGGTTTGGGTCCGCTACGATAGGACCGATCGTTCCTCGATCACGGATTTGGACGAAATGCGCATTTTAACCCCTTCTGGGGATAAAGTACCGCTAAAAGAAATAGCTTCCTACTCCATAGAGCGGGGAGACGTGGCCGTGAATCATTTGGATGGTCAACGGGAAATCCAGATATCCTCGGATTTAACGGATCCACAGACCACAAGTGGTACGGATGCCATGGCTTGGATCAGAAATGAGGTTATGCCAGATATTCTTTCCAGATATCCGACCATAACCCCTTCTTACGAAGGCCAGAACCGGGAAGCGAACAAATTCCAGAATTCCTTGCGTTTTGCAGGCTTAACGGTGCTGTTCCTGATATTTGTGACCATTGCATTTACGTTTCGAAGTTTTAGTCAACCCCTGTTGTTGTTGCTTTTGGTGCCATTTAGCTTAACTGCTGTGGGATGGGGGCACTGGATACACAATTTCCCGATCAATATTCTGTCCCTTTTAGGTATCATTGCCCTTATCGGAATCATGGTCAATGATGGGCTGGTACTTATCGGCAAGTTCAATACAAACCTTAGAAATGGGTTAAAGTTTGATGATGCCATTTATGAAGCTGGTCGCTCCAGGTTTAGAGCCATCTTCTTAACCTCCATTACTACTATAGCTGGTTTGGCCCCACTCCTCTTGGAAAAGAGCAGGCAGGCCCAATTTTTAAAGCCCATGGCATTGTCTATTGCCTACGGTATCGGCTTTGCCACAGTTCTAACCCTGCTGTTATTGCCCATTTTCCTTTCCTTCGGAAATCATGTTAAGGTATTTGTAAAGCAAATGTGGACTGGCGAGAAGGCGACGCGTGAAGAAGTGGAGCGTTCCATTCGGGAAAAAAATGAAGAAGAGCACATGATGGAAGAGGGGCTCTATAGTCAAAACGGGAGCACTTCCCACAACGGAAAAGAAAATACTCCCAAAGTTTTAGAAGGCACATTAGAATGAGATATTTAATAATTACCCTACCCTTTATCTTATCAGGGTTTTTTGTTTCGGCCCAAGAACCACTTTTAACCAAGGAAGAAGCCATCGACTTGACCTTGGCTAATAACTTGGGCATCCAAGTGGCTCGAAACACCAAGCGAATTGATGATAACAATGCCAATATCCTTAACTCCGGATATTTACCTACGGTGACTGCCAATGCCGGTGGAACCATCGATAGACAAAATACGGAGGGAACCTTGGGCAATGGGGATTCCCGAACGGCGGATGGTGTAGAAACAAGGCGCTATAATGCCTCCGTTAATGTAAACTACACCTTGTTTGATGGGTTGGGAAGGCATTATGACTACAAAAGTTTCAAAGAACGTTCCCTACAGTCCGAACTGGAGGTGCAACAGACCATAGAAACCACTATTCTTCAGTTATTTACGGTGTATTATGAGGTAGCCCGGTTGACGGAAAACACCGAAAATTTGGAGCAGGCATTGGAAATCTCCAAGGAACGGCTCAAAAGAGCGGAATACCAATTCGAATATGGTCAAAACACAGGGCTGGATGTGCTAAATGCAGAAGTGGATATCAACACCGATAGCATCAACTTGCTAAATTCCAGACAACAGCTCCGCAATACCATGCGGGACCTGAACCTAATTCTCAATCGGGAATTATCCATGGATTTTTCCGCCGATACTGCAGTAAATTTTGTGCCGGGCCTAGAGATGGAAAATATGCACAATGAAGCCAAGTCAAACAATATTCGCCTGCGCATTGCCGAGAAGCAGTTAAATATCAACAACTACAATTTTAAAGCTTCGAAAAGTGCTTACCTGCCTACTATTGGGCTTACGGGAACTTACGGTTGGAACGAATCCAATAACAACAGTCCGCTGGCGTTTGTGGTGCAGAATACTGCCACCGGTGTTACAGGTGGTATAAACCTAACTTGGAATCTGTTTGATGGCGGACGAAGTATTACCGGTATAAAGAACACAAAAATCAACTACGAGACCCAAGAACTGCTTCAAAAGCAAATCGCATTGGAAGTGGAACGGGATATTCGAAATGCTTGGGACAGTTATACCAATGCCCTCTACGTGCTGGAGGTACAGGAAAAAAACCTTCAGACCAACCAAGATAACTTTAACCGAACAGATGAGCGTTACAAGTTGGGGCAGATTACGTCCATTGAATTCAGACAGGCCCAATTGAACCTTCTAAATGCGGAATTGGCCCAAAGTCAGGCCAAGTACAGCGCCAAATTGGCTGAATTACAAATGCTACAGGTAAGTGGGCAGCTCCTCAATGTTGATTTTTGATCTCATATCTTGTATCAAAAGTCTTGTGTCTAAATAAATGTTGGAGCATTTTTTTCAGTGTCCCTATTGTTGGGAAGAGATTTCATTTCTTTTGGATACCTCGGTAAACCAACAATCCTATGTGGAGGATTGCGAGGTGTGTTGCAATCCCATTCAGGCTATTGTAACTTTTGAAAATGGGGAATTGACACGCTTTGAGATCAACGAGTTGGGACAATGAGTATTGATCTATTGAGTTTCCCATAATTGGAGGGAATCGTTGTTTCTGGCAACGAGTAAGGCTTCTTTCCCATTGACCAAACGAATTGGTGAGGCTTTGGCCACTTCGCCATTAATATATAGACCGTTTTGATAGGGTGATTGTTCCTTGAAACCACCCTTTCCATCACCAAGAAGTACCAACCCGTATCCGGCATCTTGACGTGGGGTTTCAACTTCAAAGCCCAATAGATTTCCCAAAAGGATCATATCCAAATGACCATCTTTATTGATGTCTTTGGATAAGATTTCCCGGACTGTGGTCTGCTGGGCCAAAGCGGGTAGTGGATGTGGGGTAAATTGTCCATCACCTGAGTTTTCAAAATAGGTAGTGGCAAAGGTTTTGGCTTTGTAATGCAGCGCCGAAGCCAAGTTTTCCTTCCCATAAACGTCTTCCAGACTTGCTGAGGCAAAGTCGTGATAGGTAGGGAATTTTTCCTTGATAAAGGGCATTTGATTTGAGCTGCACTCTCGGCCGCGCAATGGAAATTCCTTTCCCTGCTGGTGGTAGCCAAGGACAATATCCAGCGAGCCTGTTTGGTCAAAATCTTTGGAATATATTTCAAAGGGCTCGGAAATTGAAGCTTGGTACTTGCTGTTTAATCCTAGATTTCCAGCAACAATATCCATATCGCCATCTTGATCAAAATCGGCCACCTCGAGTCCAAACCACCATCCGGTATGATCTTGCAATCCCACACTTTGGGAAATGTTGGAAAAGGAACCTTTATGGTTCTTTAAGATGGTAATTGGCATCCATTCGCCGCCAATCACCAGATCGTCCCATCCATCTCCATC
The DNA here is from genome assembly GCF_023502235.1 of Flagellimonas myxillae. Lineage (GTDB taxonomy): Bacteria > Bacteroidota > Bacteroidia > Flavobacteriales > Flavobacteriaceae > Flagellimonas > Flagellimonas myxillae. The sequence continues at coordinate 439,738 of NZ_JAMFLY010000003.1, forward strand.
CATATCCCCCCAAACCGCATCGGTGACCATTCCCAAATCTTCCAATAACACCTCGTTTATATTGGTGAATTTTATCTGGCCGTTTTGGGAATCATTTCGCCATATGGTACTTTCCCCAGCATGGGGGTATTGACCTGGAAGTTGTCGCCCGCCAACAAATAAATCCAAATCACCGTCCTGATCAAAATCGTTGGGTCGAACAACAGAACCGCTTGCAAAAATGGGTTGGTCAAAAGCATTTGGAACCTTGGTAAACTGACCTTGATGGTTGTGATAGAACCTATCTGCGTAAAATTGGGACTGGGGGTTATGCTGATTACTGCCACTAACCACATATAGATCTAGATCCCCATCTTGGTCGGCATCAAAAAAGATGGCATCCACATCTTCATGTTTTTTATCTGCGGTAAAACTTTGCTGAGGTGTTTTTTTGAACTTGCCATCTTCGTCCTGTACATAGAGGGCGCCAGGATAATTTTCGGCTCCCCCAACATAAAAATCATCCAATCCGTCATTATTGATATCGCCCACAGCCAATGCAGGTCCTTCTTGGGACATTTTATGGGGCAAAAGGCTTTCCGATAGGAAATCGTCGTAATCATTTTCATGATGGCGGTGATTCAATGCATGTTTATGGGATACTTCCCTAAAGGTTTCAGGAATTGAAAGTCCTTTAGGTTGGGTAGGGGTTTGTGCATCCTTGTAGTCCAAAACCATTTTTTGATTGACAGGGACATCAGTTAACTCTTGGATTTTTCCATCGGGCCAGGTGACCGTAATTTTATGTGCGGAACCATTGTTCGATAACCCAAAATGTAGCAAGGGTTCCACACTGGATTGATATCCCCGTGTCGGGTAGTTTTCTAAAAACTGGGTTCCGTTTTCAGTTTCTACGGATACTTGGGTCCCTATACCCCATTTATTTTGGTGACTACCCTGGAACTGAAACTGGACAAAATTGCCGCCGTTCTTGTTTTCCAAAATTGTGGCTGCTTCGTCAATATTGTTGATGACTAGGTCCAAGTCGCCGTCATTGTCCAAATCGGCATAGGCTGCCCCGTTGGAAAAAGTCGGAATTTTAATTCCCCATTCCAAAGATTTATCGGAGAAAGTGTGATTCCCATTGTTTTGGAAAAGATAGTTCGTGGCCTTTCGCTGTGGGGACTTTTTTACCAATTCCTCGATAACCGCAGACATTTTTTCTCCGTTTTCCTTGGCCTGTTGGAGTCTTTTTAGTTTGTATTTTTTAAAGTCGTTGTTCCTAAAATCCCTTTTAAGGCCATTGGTCACCAAAAGATCCTTATGACCATCATTATCAAAATCGGCAAAAAGCGGGGCCCAACTCCAATCCGTACTTGAAATATTGGCCAATTGTCCAATTTCACTGAATTGATTTCGGCCATTATTGAGTTGGAGGGCATTGTACATATATTGATAATGGAATCCATGGTCCACAGCGTGATTAAAGGCTTTGGGATTCATGCCGCTCATGCTCGTTTTGATGCCGTAGTTGTCCTCGGCGACCATGTCTAGGGAAAGGATATCGGGAAGTCCGTCATTGTTGATGTCGGCCATATCGGTCCCCATGGAGAAGTTTGAGGTATGACCCATGGACGATTTGATTTGTTCTGAAAAAGTACCATCGCCATTGTTGAAATATAGGTAGTCCTGCTCGATGTAATCATTGCCCACATAAATGTCTGGCCAACCATCCCGGTTTAAGTCCCCAACGGATACTCCCAATCCAAAGCCCATTGAATTTCTGATGATGCCGGCTTCTTCGGAAACATTGGTGAACTTGCCATTGTCGTTTCTGAAAAGACAATCTCCCACAAGTTCGTTCTTTTCATTTTTGAATTGTTCCGGGTTGTTAGTGTTGATGGGCGTAACGTTGTGGTTGAGCAGAAACATATCCAAATCCCCATCACGATCGTAATCGAAAAACGAGGCCTGGGTGCTGTACCCTGGAAAATTGAGGCCGAATTCAGCAGCACGTTCGGTAAAGGTTCCATCTTGATTGTTGATGTACAGCAAATTTTCGCGGTCTTTGGCCTTTCCTTTACCCGATTTACACACATAAATGTCCAACCAACCATCCGCGTTCACATCGGCCATGGAAACCCCAGTAGTCCATCCGAAGCTACCTTTTACCTTGGCGCTTTCCGTAATATCTTCAAATTGTAGGTTTCCTTTGTTTTTGTACAGTTTGTTGTCCACAAGATTGGCCGTGAAATACATGTCTGGCAAGCCGTCATTATCCACATCCCCTATGGCCACACCGCCACCATTATAAAAGTATTCATAGACCATACTGTTCATGGCTGCACTTTCTGGGATGGTGTTTTTGAAACCAACGCCACTATGTTCAAGTGACACTTGTTCAAACAAGCTGGATGGAGTCCCAGTTTCTTGTTTGATCCGGGTTCCTTCTTCTTGGCGACAAGCTGTACCCAAAAGGCAAACAGCTAGGATAATATGGAGTTTGTATTTGATCACGACTATGGTAAAAACAAACACCTAAAGATAAAAATACCTTTAGGTGTTGATGTTCAAAACTGAAACTTAAAACTAACTACTCGAAAATTGTTGTTTACCACCCAGGATTTTGCTCGAGATTCTCATTAATGTTGATCTCTTGCAATGGTATTGGGTATAGTATATGTTTATCTTGAAAATTCTCCGCAAATGGCTTATTGTGATCTTCCAAAGTGGTTTTAATGGATTCCGTAGCGGTACTTCCTCGCTGCCATCTGTACAAGTCGAACCAACGGATACCAAACTCCATGGAAAGCTCAACAGGGCGCTCGTGATGGCGGATCTGGGTTCTTAGTTCGCTTTGGGATAGACCGGCCAATGGAACAGCACCACCTCTTTCCCTTACTTTATTGACCTCAACAATTGCCTCGGCGGTTTTATTGTTTTCGTTCAAGGCCTCGGCATACATCAGCAATACATCGGCATAGCGAATCAAGGCGATGTTGGTACCGTTATAGAAGTTGGTGTCCGCATTGAAGGAGTACTTCTTGAAATACTTTGGATGGTTCAATTCCCCAGCCACATCGCTATAAGCAATTTCCGTATCCGTATCCCGGCTATACATTTGGGAACCGGGGTCGTCAAAGAAAATACTTGCGTAAACACGGTCACTTGGGTCACCTTCTGCATTAACATCGGTTCTCATTTCTTCCACCAACCATTCGGATGGGTAAAAGAGCTCCCATCCTCCAAAAGCGTAGGGAGAAACCTCAAAATTAAATACCTGTCTCTCATCATTTCCATTGGAACGATCTCCGGTAAACTGGATTTCGAAAACGCTCTCACTACCGTTTTCCCCATTCCCGTTAAAGTTGTCCTCGTAGTTTTCCAAAAGCGCATAATCCATGGCAACTACTTGGGCGAACTTGGACTCGGCCTCCGACCATTTTTCCTGGAACAGATAGGCCTTGCCCAATAGGGCTCTGGCAGCACCAACGGTGGCTCTTCCTCTCCATTCGGCTGCATGCTCCGTTAAAAGATTTGCTTCGGCCTCTGAAAGATCCGTCTCTATTTGCGCCCAAACCTCTGCAGGAGATGCTTGGTTGGGAAATAGGCTGTCCGGATCGGTTTCGTAAGTGATTACCAAGGGTACGTTCTCAAATCCGGTTACTAACCAAAAATAGTAGTAAGCCCTTAGGAATTTGGCTTCCGCCACAATTACATCCTTGGATTGTTGCGAAATGCTTTCCATTTCTGGAACGCGAAGCAAGATTTGGTTGGCCCGGCCAATACCGGCATAGGCACTTCGCCAAATGTTAAAAGGCCCACTTTCTTCAGTGGTATTGGTAAAACTTGCCAAAGCCCTGCTATAGGTCTCGGCGGTGTTATTGACCATATCGTCCGCTTTGTATGCCATTGCGGTGTAGATTTCTTCAAAAAATGCCCACTTACTTCCACTAGAACTGTGCAAGGCGGCATAGGCAGAGGTCAAGGCTTGTAATGCATGATCCTCGGTTTGCCAAAAACTGGAATCGGTAAGCACTTCCTTGTTTTGGACCTCTATAAAGTCATCGCTGCATGAATTTAGCCCAAAAATGGCCAAAATCACGATTATGATATACTTGTTCCTTTTCATGATCTTCGTTGTTATTTTGTTCAATTTTTTTGGTTAAAGTGATAGGTTCAATCCTAAAATGAAGGATTTCGACAAGGGATAAAAACCTCTGTCCACACCTCTTGTAAATGTTCCTCCGTTACCAAGCGCTGGATCAAATCCAGAATAGTCGGTAATCGTGAACAAGTTGGTAGCTGTCAAATACAGTCGAAGGTTATCGATAGGAAGTTTGTCAAGAACATTATCCTTGAAAGTATATCCAATCTGTGCATTTCGTAATCTGAAATACGACCCATCTTCCAAAAAGTAGCTTGAAGGACGGATGTTGTTGTTGGGATCTCCAAAAACGTTTCTTGGGATGCTAGAGCCAGAGTTATCTGGAGTCCAAGCATTCACCAAGTCTGCAGACATATTGGACCTATCCGTTCTGTATAGCCACATTCTAACCCCATTGAAAATGTTGTTACCGTGGGTGCCTTGGAAGAACAAGCTCAAATCGAAGTTCTTGTACGAAGCATTAAAGTTGATTCCGTACTCAAAATCAGGCAGGCCACTTCCCATGTATTGCTTGTCATCATCGTCCAGGGTTCCGTCTCCGTTGGTATCCATAAAACGTAGGTCACCAGGAGCGGCATTGGGTTGTACCCCATGGGCATCAACCTCAGCTTGCGTTTGGAAGATTCCATCCGCTTTGTATAGATAGAACCTACCGATTTCACCTCCAACCTCGGTTCGGGTGGTTGGGAAGTTGTTGAACTCAATAAATCCATCGGTAAAGGACTCGTCCGCCACACCTAGTTGGGTAACCTCATTGGAAGTACCACTAATGTTTGCACTCACGCTATAGGTAAAGTCATTTCCAGAACCATTGTTATAGGAAGCTGAGAATTCCCAACCTTTATTTTCCAAGTTTCCTCCGTTGGTCAAAGGGAAAGCTGTAATTCCGGAAGTAGCCGGAATAGGAACATTCACCAACATGTCCGTGGTCTTGGAGGTAAAGTAGTCAAATGAGAACTTGATTTGGTTCTGCAATAGACCTAGGTCCACCCCAATATTGGTGGTCGAAGTTTCCTCCCACTGAATGTCTGGGGTAGGTAGGGAAGTACTGATGGCTCCTACCACTATAGGTTGACTTGCTCCCTCTCCAAAGGGGTAATTGAGCTGTTGACCACCGGAACCAATCCTTGCCAAGAACAAATGGTCCCCAATCAATTGGTTTCCAAGCGTACCATAACTAAATCTAGGCTTTAGTTGGCTTATAACTTCAGAATTGAAGAAATCCTCATTGTGAATGGCCCAACCTAAGGACACAGAATAAAATGTTCCGTATTTGTTAGTTGAGGCGAAACGTGAAGATCCATCCCTTCTTATACTACCTTGAACATAGTATTTATCATCAAAGTCATAGCTCAATCGCCCAAAGTAGGATTGCAATGTACTGGTTGAGTTAAATCCGAAGGATGACTCATCTCCAATACCAGAACTAAGTGCCCTTAACTGATCGGAAGCCAACTCGTTGTTGGAACCCCCGGCAGACCTAAACTCACTTTTTTCACGGGATACCCCCAAAAGGGCTTCAATATCGTGTGCTCCAAAGGATTTGCGATAGTTCAAAGTGTTATTCAATGTCCACTCGTTGGTCCTAGTCCTATTTTCCGTTAAAAATGGATTCTCGTTGATGGCTTGCGGTCCAAAATTATAGGTCGGCAAGAAATTGGAGAAATGTGTGTTCTCGATATTGGCACCATATTGGAATTTATAACTTAAGCCATCGAACAACTTAAGGGTGGCCGCTATGTTGAATTGCAGGTAATCATCTTGATCTGTCCGATCATTAAGCTCCGATTCACCCACGGGGTTTCCTGAACCCAGCTCGGATGGTGGGGTGGCAAAACCGTTAAGCGAGTTGGAATCGAAGATTTCTTTGTGCGGAAGTTGTTGGTATATCTGTAGAAATGGCGAAAAACTTGCATTTCCACCGCCAATAGGCTCAAAAATACCTTTGGTGTTCTCTCTAGTATAACTGAGGCCTGGCGCAATGTTTAAGCGTCCGTCCAATAGGTCAAAGTCCAAATTCAAACGAGTACTCAACCTATTAAAGTCGGTATTTACAACGGTTCCGGTATTTTCAAAAAATCCAGCGGAGAAGTTGTATTTCATGTTCTCCGTACCACCCGAAATTCCAATATCGTGCTTTTGCTCAAAGGCATTGTCAATATATGCTCCAACCCAATCGGAATTTGCATATTGCGTGCCATTGGTCAAATAGGGTGCCGGGGTATCCCCAGCATTGTTATAAGCTTCTAACTTTATTTGGTTGTGCTGATCTCTACCGGCAACATCAACGTTGTTACTTACCCATTGCGTGCTTGCATAGGAACCGATGGTCACCCTAGGGTCACCAGAACGTCCTCTCTTGGTGGTTACAATAACAACCCCGTTCGATGCCCTGGAACCATATATAGTTGCAGCAGATGCATCTCTAAGGATACTGATATCTTCAATGTCCGAAGGGTTGATATAGGATAGGTCACCTGGAATACCATCAATGACCACTAAAGGGTTATTGTTTCCGATGGTTCCCAATCCCCTAATTCGGATAATGGGATTGCTTCCAGGGGCACCGGTGGCAATGGCCACATTAAGACCCGCTACCTGTCCTTGAAGGGAGGTGGCCACATTGGCCGTTGGTATTTTTTGGATTTCCTCAACGTTTACTGAAGAAATTGCTGCGGTAAGTTCCGCCTTCCTCTGTGTACCAAAACCTACCAGAATAACTTCCTCAAGGCCTTGGGCGTCTTCATCCAAAACCACATTGATCGTGGTTTGGTTACCTACGATCACTTCCTTGGTCACGAAACCCAAGTAGCGAAACACCAATGTGGATTCAGGTCCTGGCACCTCAACACTATAATTTCCGTCAAAATCTGCCTGGGCACCCACGGAAGAGTCTTCCTTAAGATTTACTGTGGCTCCCGATAGGGGAACCCCATCTTTGTCGGAAATTGTTCCGGAGACCACCTGCTGGATTATGGCAACAGGTTTAGCTTGGACGGATACGGGTTGCTTTATAAGAAGGATGGAACCTTCGTCCGATAATTGATATTCAAAGTCTGAAAAGGACAACGTGCGCTGCAATAGCTCGTTGATCTTGGTTTTGCCTTTTTTAACCTTCACCTTGGGGGCGTTGGCAAAAAGGTCGGAACGATAGATAAATGAATAATCGGTTTGTTCCCTGATCAGATCAAAAACCTCTTCTACCGAGAGTTCTTGGTTAGCATGGATGACAATTTTTTTGTCTTGGGAGAAACCTATCTTGGTTGTAAAACCAAAGGATGCCATGCAAAATAAAAAGATAAAGGTCCTCATAATGACAAACAGGAGCTTTTTCCTATACAACATAGGTAGCCCAACAAATTTTGTTTTCATAAATTTGAAGTTGTTAGTTAGTTAATACTTAATTAATTGATCGACATGGGATGGAAGTTTAAATTGTCCAGGTCTAAGCTCCATCCCTTTTTTTATTCTACCATAATTGTTTTTCCTTTAGCTGTAAATTTGGCTTCGTTCGTGTTTTCAATTATTGAAAGAATATTTTCTAGTTCTTGATTTCTGTTGAATACCCCGTTGAAAGTAATTTGCCCCTTCGTTTCATCAATCATCTCTATATCCACATCATACCATCTGGATAATACCTTCATAATCTCGGTCAGCGGCAGGTTTTTAAAACTGAACAATCCATCTTTCCAAGAAATAACATTGTTCACATCTGCCTCGGCAATGCTCATTTTTCTGGTGCCCTTGTCCAAGCGCGATTGTAATCCAGGGGTTAAATTCTGGGTGTTTGCGCCATCTTTGATGGCAACTTTCCCATTTACCAAAGTGGTTTCTATATAGGTATCCTCATTAAATGCCTTGATATTGAATTCGGTCCCCAAAACATCCACTTCCTGACCTTGTGTGGCCACCAAAAAATGGGTCCCATTGTGTTCAGTGCTAGGGGAAACTTCGAAGTAGGCTTCTCCGTAGACCAGTTCCACCTTTCGTGGTGCATCTGGCCCGAATACCACAGGATACCGTAGTTCGGTATCTGAGTTTAACCAAACTTTGGTTCCATCTGCCAGCACCAAATAAAATTGACCTCCGCGAGGAATGGTCAAGGTGTTTTGTTGAATTTCTTTTTTATCACCTGAATTGGCGGTATATACAAGTTGTTGCCCGTTACTAGTAAGGGATTGGGTGGTATAGGATTTCCCTTTTTCCAAAGGCACCTTGGTACCGTCTTCGAGGGTTAGGGTAGCCTTGTCGGTGCCAATCTCAATAACCTCATCCACATTGGTGATCGTCGGTGTTTCGATAGGTTGTTCTTCCCTGTTCAGCACAAATGGAAGGGTCAATAAGGCCAGTACAGCCGCTGCTGCGGCATATTTCCAAAGATTATTTACCCCCTTTGGGGATTTGATTTTTGCATTAATGCTTTCCCAACCCTTTCTAATATCAACTATATCGGGAGTTTCCATATAGTTGGCCTGCACCTTTTCAAAATAGGATTTATGTACCTCCGATTCGGCAATCCAATCGTTAAAGATTTGTTCCTCTTCCGCGGTAAGGGTGTTGTTCAGTTTTTTAAGTATGAACTTAAATTCCATGTATAATTTTCGCTTACTTTTTAATAAGACAATGAAAAAGATAAAATGGGTGACAAAAAAATGACAAAAATTTAAAAAAGGGTATCGCAAATCGAGAATACCTCAATTTTCATGAGAAATTATTGAGTGGCTAGCAGCGCAAGAACAATTGCCATTTGTTGGGTGATTTTTTGCCTGGCCCTTTTGAGTTGGGTCTTTACCGTATTTACAGTGATTCCCAATTCCTCAGCAATTTCTGCGTATTTATAGTTTTCGATAAATCGCATTTTCACAATTTGCTGCATTTTATCAGGAAGCGCCTCTACAACCTTAAGTAATTGATGGTGGATGATTTTGAGGTCATCATTGGAAAAAAACTCTAGGTCATAATCCGAGCTTAGCATGGACTGCATATCCAATACCTTTGCATCATCCGTAATTTTGATGGATTTGAGAAAATTGAGACAGCGGTTGCGCACCATGGCGTACAGATAACCCTTTAACGAGGTCTTTATGTCCAGGTCGTTGGCTTTTTCCCATAAATGGATAAAAACCTCCTGCACAATATCTTCGCTCCAATTCTGGTCAAAAAGATAGCTGTTGGCGTATTGGACCAATTCCGGATAGCAGTCCTCAAAAAACTTTTTGTAGACAAACCGGTTTTGATTCCGAATTTCCTGTATAACTGAGTTTGAGTCCAAGTTAGTTTTGCTAAAAGCTTGTTTGGATTTTGGGTATTCAACCCAAGCACCTGATATTATTTTTCCAATCCCCCTTTGGTGACAAATTCCAAACTGGCTAACGTCCAAAAATAGCTAATATTAAAATTAAGGATAAGTAAAGACTTGGGGGCACATTATCTTTAAAATGATTTTTTTGTACATTGCGTCCGTCCAATTGATCAACGTTTTTTCCTTTCGTTGAAATTTTCTTTTCGTTCGTATCAAATTGAAGAAGATGTCAATCTTTTACTCAAAACCATAATTTTACATGTATGGAAGATACTCGAATGGACAATTATTTCTTTTCCTGCCTCCTGTTGATGTTGCTCCTTTTTGGTTGTGGCGAAACCCAAGAATCACCAAAGGCCCGGGACAGTTTTAAACACCTTGCTCTTGCCGAAAACATCCTTGATTTCTTAGGCGACCCAAAAGATACCAGGGATAGGGACATGCTTATGTTCTCAGACCAAGGTGCCTGGTTTGCATATAGTATTCCAAATTCTGGAAATAGTTTTAGTGGCTTTTCAGGGCCTTATTTAATGACACAGGAAAACGGGGTTTGGGCAAGCCGGAACCTGACCCAAATTGAGCTTACCTTGGATGGAGAACAGGAAGCGTTTGATTGGGAGGAAGCCCTTAGTGATCAAAAAAGTTACTCCAGTCATCTGGAACGGAAATTTTCTGACTCAAATTTCGAAGTAAAGCAAAAACTGACCTATTTGTCAGGGAATACGGCCATTATTGGAACCCAGATTACCAATCGTTCCGATAAAACCCAGTCTTTGCAGCTTCGGTGTTCTTCGAAATTGTTCGATACCGGAATCAGGATCTCCCAAGAAAATGATTATTTGAAGTTGGAATCTGACCGGAGCAATGCCATAGGATATATCCAATTTTTGAACGACGAAATGGACATGGCCGTTGAGGAAGGACTTTCTTATACCGCAACTACCAAAAACTTGGATTTAAAACCAGGAGATTCCAAATCGTTTTTGGTTTCACATACGTTTATTTTTCCAGAATATTCCTGGGAATTGGAACGTGAAAAAATAGCCAAGGTAGATTTCGATGCTTTGCTAAGAACCAGAAAAGCTGAAAAGGAAGCGCAATTGGAAAAGCTGGTTGCCAACGGCCGACAAGTTTTTCAAGATAGTACCCATGCCCAAGTCTTGGCCAAAGCACATCTCACGCTCCAGAACAATTGGCGTATTCCTGCCGGGGAATTAAAACATCAGGGCCTTTTTCCAAGTTATCACTACGAATGGTTTCATGGATTTTGGTCGTGGGACTCGTGGAAACATGCTGTGGGGCTGACCTCCTATGCCCCAGAATTGGCAAAGGACCAGATGAGGGCCATGTTCGATTTTCAGCTGGAAAATGGATTTATTGTGGATTGCGTATATCGCGATACAACCATTGAAGCCCATAACTTTAGGGATACCAAACCACCCCTTGCAGCCTGGGCAGTTGCCAAAATCCTAAGAACAAAAGCAGATTCCACTTTTGCGCAGGAAATGTATCCCAAACTAAAAAAATACCATCAATGGTGGTATGCCGACAGGGACCATGATCAAGATGGCCTATGTGAATATGGCTCAACGGACGGAACCTTAATTGCAGCAAAATGGGAAAGTGGCATGGACAATGCCATTCGCTTTGATGATTCCAAAATTGTGCAAAACGGAGTTGGAGCATACTCCTTAGATCAAGAAAGTGTGGATTTAAATGCTTACTTATACGCTGAAAAAGTATACTTGGCCGAAATTGCCCAATGGGTCCAGGAGCCCGAAGAATCCAAAACTTGGAAACAAGAGGCCGAAGCGCTCAAGGGAAGAATTCAAGAACAGTTTTTCGATACTGAAAACGGTTGGTACTATGATACCAACCTAGAAGGGAATACCTTTATAAAAGGTGCCGGTAGTGAGGGATGGATTCCACTTTGGGCCAATGTGGCCAGTAAGGAACAGGCCAAGGCAGTACGGGATAAAATGATGGATCCCAATAAGTTTAATGTAAAAGTACCTTTTCAGACCATGGCCGCAGACCACCCCAAGTTCGACCCCATGAATGGGTATTGGAGAGGGCCAAATTGGTTGGACCAAGCCTATTTTGGGATACAAGGGTTGAGGAATTATGGCTATACCGCAGATGCAGATGTAACCACGGAAAAGTTGCTTCAAGGGGCACAGGGTCTGCTTCAAAAAGGAACTCCCATACATGAGAACTACCATCCCCTAACAGGAAAGGGTTTGTATGCGAAAAATTTTAGTTGGAGTGCTGCCCATCTTATAATGCTATTGACAAACGATAAATAATACATGGATTACCAAGCGCTGAAAATAACTTCCACCCAAGCAGAAGGGATTGTTAAACAACTGTTCAATATTTCAGGGGAAGCTCATCCCTTACCAGGAGAAGTTGATTTTAATTTTAGAATCAAAGTGCCTGAAGGAGCGGGGTATATCTTAAAGGTGTCTAGGGCGGATGAGGAGGTTTCTTATCTGGAATACCAGCAGGCATTGTTACAATATGTGGTGGAAAAGGATAAGGGGATAATATCCCCACAGGTAATAAAAGATGTAGATGGAAAGGTAATTTCGGAATATACGGACGATAACGGGAACATCCGAAAAGTTAGATTGCTTACTTGGATTCCTGGACGAATATGGAGCAAGGTAAACCCGCAGTTGGATGAACTGCGAACCAGTTTGGGACAACAATGCGGTCTCTTGGCCCTTGCCTTACAAGGATTTGATCATTCCATGGCCCATAGGGATTTTGAGTGGGACGTGGCCCAAGCCCTATGGACAAAGGAACATTTGGACCTATTTAGTGGAAAGGAAAGGGAAATTCTTTCCTTTTTCATCGAAGCCTTTGAAAAAGTCCAAGTGTCATATTCGCAACTGAGGAAAGGAGTGGTCCACAACGACGCCAATGACAACAACGTTATCGTAACAGAGGATTTGGTCGCTCCCAAGGTCCGGGCGTTCATTGATTATGGGGATGCCGTATACACCCAAATAATCAATGATGTGGCCATTGCCTGCGCTTATGCCATAATGCACCATAACGATTCCTTGGATGCTGCATTGCCCATAATTAAAGGGTATCACGAATCCCTCCCTCTTATGGAAGCCGAATTGGAACATCTCTATCTGGCCATTGCCATGCGTTTGGTCATTTCAGTAACCAAATCGGGTCTGAACAAAATTAAGGAGCCAGATAACACCTATCTGCTTATCAGTGAAAAACCTGCTTGGGAAGTACTCCACAAATGGCGTGAAATCAACCCGGAATTTGCTCTTTTTTCCTTTAGGCAAGCGTGTGGGTATAACCCGCATCCGCAAAGAGAGAAATTCGAGCAATGGGCCAAGGCAAATACCTTTGGTCTAAGCGACTTGTTTCCATCCTTCCAAACGGAGGAGGTACATACCGTGGATTTGAGTGTTTCCAGTCTGTGGGTAGGGCATCAGGAAGAATTCAATGATTTGGATTTCCTCCAATTTAAGTTTGATCAACTGCAAAAGGAACATCCGAACAAAATAATTGCTGGGGGCTATTTGGAACCGAGGGCCCTATATGGAACTTCATCTTACGATAAGCAGGGGAATCAAGGAAGGGAAAGCCGGACAGTGCATCTTGGGGTAGACTTTTGGCTGCCAGCCCAGACCCCGGTTCATAGTTTGTGGGATGGAGAGGTGGTAACCGCCATAAATGATGAAGGGAACAAAGAGTATGGAGGACTCGTTATTCTGAAGCATCAGGAAAAGGATTTGGAGTTTTTTAGCCTTTATGGGCATTTAACGGTGGCCAGCGCGACCAGACACAAGGTTGGGGACAAAATCCAATCGGGCGACCGCATTGGAGTGTTGGGTCCGTATCCAGAAAATGGGAATTGGGCGCCCCATCTCCATTTTCAATTGATGTTGTCCTTGTTGGGTTATCAAAATGACTTTCCCGGAGTGGCCTACCACAACCAACTGGACGTATGGGGTGGATTGTGTCCAGACCCCAATCTGCTTTTTAAGAATAAAAATCTTGAACCCAAGGCGGCTGTTGCCAACAACACCTTACTACAATATAGAAACGAGCACCTGGGCAAAAGCCTCAGTTTACAATACAAAGTGCCCATTAAAATGGTTCGGGGTGCGGGACAGTATCTTATTGACCAAACGGGACGGAAATATTTGGATACCGTAAATAATGTGGCCCATGTTGGGCATGAAAATTATGCCGTTGTTAAGGCAGGGCAGGAGCAAATGGCTTTGCTCAACACCAATTCCCGTTATCTGCACGAAAATATCAACGCCTTTGCTGAACAGCTACTGGAAACGCTGCCCAAAGAACTTTCCGTACTTCACTTTGTGAACTCGGGTAGTGAGGCCAATGAGCTGGCCATTCGCATGGCAAAAGCGGCAACTGGCGAAAGGGATATCATTGCCTCGGAAGTGGGTTATCATGGGAATTCCAATATGTGTGTGGATATCAGTTCGTACAAATTTGATGGAAAGGGAGGTACTGGAGCCCCTGAACACACCCATATTTTTCCGTTACCCGATGCCTTTCGGGGTAAATACAGGGGCAAGGATTCAGGGTCGAAATACGCCGATGAGGTCCAGCTTCAAATAGAGAACATAAAAGCTAAAGGCCGTGGGGTCTGTGCGTTTATTGTGGAATCCATCATTAGCTGTGGTGGACAAATTGAGCTTCCCGAAGGTTTTCTGCTAAAGGCTTATGACCATGTGCGCAAGGTTGGCGGGCTTTGTATTTCCGATGAGGTCCAAGTGGGATGTGGACGTGTAGGGAAAACGTTCTGGGGCTTTCAGCTTCATGGGGTGGTTCCCGATATCGTGACCATAGGTAAACCCTTGGGCAACGGACATCCCTTGGCCGCGGTGGCCTGTACCCGGGAAGTTGCGGAAAAATTTGCGAATGGTATGGAGTACTTCAACACCTTTGGTGGTAATCCGGTTTCCTGCGCCATTGGTGCAGCAGTGCTCAACACGGTAAAAAAGGAAAAGCTGCAGGAGAATGCCCAAACGGTTGGCGACTTTCTGAAAGAAGAATTAAAGAATTTGGCGATTGATTTTCCCATTATTGGTGATGTGAGGGGGCAAGGGTTGTTCTTGGGATTTGAACTGGTAAGGCCCAATTTGGAACCCTTGGGGGAAAAGGCTGATTATCTGGCAAACAGAATGAAGGACCATGGCATCTTGATGAGCACCGACGGTCCGGACAACAACGTTCTCAAGATCAAACCTCCCATAGTTTTCTCCATGGAGAACGCCAATGAACTAATTTATTATTTGAAAAAAATCCTTGCAGAAGATTTTATGCAAGCCAATCTATCCTAACCAAAACCATGAGAAAGATATATTTCAGCCTAGTGGGTATCGTCTGTATATTGGCCTGCAAGCCAAACCAACTTCCTGAGATTGGGGAACAAACCTACCACTATAACCATCAGATTTTTGAAGAAAACAAGCTTCCACCTAGGGCCAGTTTTTTTGGTATGGAAGCCTTGGGGATAGCTAGCAAGGAAAATTCCCATAGGTTCATCGATTTGAATGGTCCTTGGAAATTTCATTTTGTAAAAGATCCCGTGGATAGACCAAAAAGTTTTCAGCATGTCGACTACGACGACGGTGATTGGGGTTCGATTCCCGTGCCTGCCAATTGGGAAGTGGAGGGATACGATCATCCCATTTATTTGGATGAACGCTATCCATTTGATACGCAATGGCCCAATGCGCCAGAAGGTTATAACCCTGTAGGCACTTACCGGAAGGAAATAGAATTGTCCAAGGAAATTTTGGACGAACAGGTCATTCTGCATTTTGAAGGTGCCAAATCGGCTATGTATGTGTATGTAAATGGCGCTTATGTGGGCTATTCCCAGGGGAGCAAAACCCCGGCAGAGTTCGACATCACCGAGCATCTTTCCGAAGGAACGAACCTAATTGCGCTCCAAATGTTCCGCTGGAGCGACGCCAGCTATCTGGAAAGTCAGGATATGTTGCGGATGAGCGGAATTGAACGGGATGTATATCTGTATTCCCGGCCTAAAATTTTTGTGTCGGATTATTTTAGTTATACCAATTTGGATGATTCATATTCCAACGGGGTTTTTAAACAATCCATTCAAATAACCAACCAGTCGGATACTTTGCAATCCCGTCTGGTAACAATTAGCTTATTAGATGGACAAACAGCTATTTTTCAGAAGGAACAAGAATTAAGTGTTGAGGCGAATTCCATGCAGGAATTGGTTTTTGATGCCCTCTTGGAAGACGTAAAACAATGGTCGGCAGAAATCCCCAACCTATACAACTTACAAATTTCCCTGGAAGACCCAACAAACCACGAGAACAATCAATACATACATGGACATGTAGGTTTCAAACGGGTGGAAATCAAAAATAGTCAGGTGCTGATCAATGGAAAGCCCATTTATGTCAAAGGGGTCAATAGGCATGAAACGGACCCGTATACCGGGCATGTGGTTTCCAAGGCTTCCATGGAAAAGGACATCCAGCTCATGAAACAGCACAACATCAATGCCGTGCGAAGCTCGCACTATCCGAACGACCCTTATTGGTTGGATTTATGTGATATCTATGGACTTTATGTGGTGGACGAGGCAAATATTGAGAGCCATCCGTTGGCCATTGATGAGGATACCCAAATTGGAAATGAAATGGAATGGCTTCCGGCCCACATGTCGCGTACGCAACGAATGTATTATCGGGATAGAAACCACCCGTCCATTTATTCCTGGTCCTTGGGCAATGAAGCGGGTGAAGGGGAGATTTTTAGAGCAACCTATAAATGGTTAAAAGAGCAGGATAATAATAGAATTGTTCAATACGAACCTGCAGGCAAGGAGGACTATACGGACCTCTACTGTCCCATGTACCCGCGCCCCGAGTATTTGGTCGAACATGGGGAGTCCAACTCGGATAAGCCTTCCATAATGATCGAATATGACCATGCCATGGGGAATTCGGTGGGCAATCTGCAGGATTACTGGGATACCATCGAAAAGTACCCGAATTTACAAGGTGGATTTATTTGGGATTGGGTAGATCAGAGTTTGGAGTATACCGATGAAAATGGGAAGCCCTACTTGGCTTACGGGCACGATTACCATGCGGACCTGCCAACAGACGG
Source organism: Flagellimonas myxillae (assembly GCF_023502235.1). Taxonomy (GTDB): domain Bacteria; phylum Bacteroidota; class Bacteroidia; order Flavobacteriales; family Flavobacteriaceae; genus Flagellimonas; species Flagellimonas myxillae. Next base: position 456,348 of record NZ_JAMFLY010000003.1, read on the forward strand.
AAATTTTCTGAACAATGGCCTAGTTGACCCCTATAGAAACCCCCATCCGCATCTTTCCGAGGTGAAAAAAGTATATGAACCGGCCCAGTTTCACTGGTTAGGGAATAACAAGGTCCGAATTGACAACAAGAACTTCTTTTCCGATTTCTCCAATGTGGAAGTACAGGCAAGGGTATTAGTGGATGGCGTAGCGACCCAAGCACAAAGCTTCGATGCCCCAAAAGTGGAGCCACAAGAATCAAAAGAAGTACTGATCAATGTTATACCCAAAATACTTGACCCGGAAAAGGAGTACATTTTAGAAGTGGGGCTTCACCAAAAAACGGATGGAAAACTTCTATCGAAGGGACATGAGATAGCCTGGGATCAGTTTGTGGTGCAAAAAGGTATCCGGATTGCAGCAAAACCCAAAGACAACACTGCTTATAAACTTACTTCGCGTGAGGATATTATTCATATTGAAAATGGGGAAACGCAGCTGGACATCAATGCAAATACGGGTGAAATTGTTTCTTGGGACTTTGCCGGTTCAGCGATTACCCAGCAACCCCTTAGGCCAAATTTTTGGCGCCCTCCCACAGATAATGACCTTGGAAACGGAATGGGCAACTGGGCGAAATTATGGCAAGATGCCAGTTACCAAATCACATCAAAAATGCAAGCCTCCCCAAAATTGACTGCCACGGGATCAGTGGTTTTTCGGGTGTTGCACATACTGCCTAACAAGGAGGCAAGGGTTACCATGGGTCATACCCTGTTTCCAGATGGAAGTATGCGAGTGGATTATGAATTTGAACCCATAATGGAGGAGCTACCGAACCTTCCCAGATTGGGGATGTACTTGTCCGTGCCCAAAACCTTTAAGAAGGTAAGTTGGTATGGAAAAGGCCCTGTGGAAAGTTATTGGGACCGAAAAACAGGAGTGAAAGTTGGCATCTATTCCGGATTGGTGGAAGAGCAATTCCATCGATATTCACGACCACAAGAAACCGGGAACAAAACGGATGTAAGATGGATGGAACTTGCTACGGAAAAAATCGCAGTTCGGGTTTTCGGAGACACCCTTTTGAATGCCAGTGTATGGCCCTTTAATATGAAGGAGCTCGATTTTAACTCGGAAGAAGACGGGGCGGAATCCGCTTCTGGCCTGGTTCCAGTAACCAAAAAGCATGGGGCCGATATTAAGCTGGGGGACATGGTACAGTGGAATATTGACTTGATGCAAATGGGAGTAGGTGGGGACAATTCATGGGGAAGACCGGTTCGAGACCCCTATACCATAAAGCCTGTTCGCCGATCATATAGCATAACCCTACAACCGCGAAAAGTCGAAGGTATGTAAATTAATATAGAAAATTCCAGTTTTGAATTGCTGTCTTGGTAATCAAAAAAGTAGTCTGTTAATGTAAAATGGGATCGCTCCTAAAGCTCAAATATTTTTTCCATGAGCATCCATTTTTCACCTGGTTTTGCCATGGGGAGCGCTTGTTGATACTTCCACATTAAGTCCTCCCATTCCTGGACTTTTGGGTTGCTTTCATCCATCTGGGACTTTCGTTCAAAAGAAAAATCCTCACCGGCCTCGATGATCATAAAAAGCCTGTTCCCCAACAGATAAATTTGCATGGTATCAATGCCCGAATCCTTTATGCTGGCCTCAATTTCCGGCCATATTTTTTGATGATAGGCTTTGTATTCTGCAATTAACCCTGGATCATCCTTTAGATCCAGGGCCAATGCAAATCTTTTTGTGCTCATAAAGCTTCTTTTAAGCGGTTTCCAACTGTTGTCTTTTCATGGAGCGATAACTGTAGACGCCGACCAAAATCAAGCATACCAGGGGCAATACGAAGGAAAAGTTGACCTCTGGAATAAACCCGAACATCTTAACGTCGCTAAGACCGGTTCCTCCCATGTCGATGATCCTACCCTGAAGCGGGGGCATCAGTGCACCTCCCACAATTCCCAAGATCAATCCCGCAGAACCTATTTTGGCTTCGTCCCCCATTCCTTTAAGTGCTATTCCATAAATGGTCGGGAACATCAAGGACATGGCAAAAGAGACCCCTACCAAACAATACAATCCGACCATTCCACTGAGGACTATGGCTCCGGTACAGAGCACACTTCCCAGGATAGCGAAAATGAGCATCAGTTTGGCAGATGAGATGTATTTGAAAAGGAAGGTACATATCCATCTTGCCGTCAGGAACAATATGGTGGAAGCGGCGGCATAGACCACAGCATTCAATTGTTCATCCTCCCCCCTTGATGCGTTTAAGTTGGTCACGTACTGGTATATGAAAGTCCAAACCATGATTTGGGCAGCGACATAGAAGAACTGCGCCAACACGCCTTCATAATATGATTTGTTGGAAAAGAGCTTTGCAAAAGTTTCTTTCAGATTCAATTTTACTGCCGACTTTTTGCCATCATCAATCTTTACAAACAGAAATACCAACAATATGGCCAATACCACAAAACCCAAAACAATGTATGGGGCACTAATTACAGAAAGGTCGTGCTCAACCATTTGTTGCTGTTGTTCTGGGGAAAGGGCAGCAGCAGCCACTCCCGACGTATCAGCACCAATTTTGGTGTCCAACCGGTCCACCACATAGAGGCGTGCTACCAATTGCCCAGATAATGCCCCCATGGGGTTAAATGCCTGCGAGAGATTAAGACGTTGGGTAGCCGTTCTGGGATCGCCCAATTCCAAGATCATGGGATTGGCGGTAGTTTCCAGAAATGCTAATCCAAAGGTTAGGATATAAAAGGACACCAAGAAAAAGTTATAACTGGCCAAAAGTGCTGAGGGGTAAAACATAAGGGCACCGGCAGAAAACAGGATCAAACCCAAAACTATTCCTGATTTGTAACTGTATTTTCTAATGAAAAGTGCAGCTGGTATGGCCATGGTGCCGTAACCGCCATAGAAAGCCAATTGTACATAGGAGGCCTTTACATTGGAAATGTTGAGTACATTTTTAAACACCTCGACCATGGGGTTGGTAAGGTCGTTGGGAAAGCCCCAAAGAAAAAATAAACTCGTTACAAGAATAAATGGTAAAAGCAGCGCTTTGGCAACTACGGGGATCTTTTGATTTTGTTCCATAATTATTGAGTATTGGGTTTGTTGGTTAATCTAGTGCACGGTCCAAATGGGTATATCCTCCATCAACATAGATGAGCTGTCCGGTCGTATGACTCGATTTGTTGGACAATAGAAATATCACCATATCTGCAATTTCGACCGCAGTGGTCATCCTATTTTCCAAAGGGATGCGCCTCGTAATCTCGTTTAATTTTTTTTCTGGTTCGGGGAAGGTCTTGATCCATCGGTCGTACAATGGGGTATAGCATTCTGCGACTATGACGGCATTCACACGAATCCCATAAGGTAAGAGTTCTACCGCCCACTCCCGGGTAAGGGCATTGCGTCCTCCGTTCGCAGCAGCATATGCTGAGGTTCCCCCTTGGCCGGTAACCGCAGTTTTGGAACCAATGTTGACAATGGCCCCTTTGCTTTCCTTGAGCATGGGTAGGGCATGATGGGCCATGAGGTAATAGTGGGTAAGGTTACGGTTGATGGATTCCAAAAATGCCTCATAGTTTCCATTTTCTAGACCAATACCATCATTTACTCCGGCATTGTTCACCAGACCATCGATCCTTCCGAATTCTTGCACAATATTTTCTACCGCTGACTTGCATTGCGCGGGGTCCGTAAGTTCGGCAAAGGCGTGGGATGCCTTGCCGCCATTCTCTTCAATTTTTTTGACGGCGTCCAGTACATTTTCCCTATTTCTTCCGACGATTACCGGTATGGCACCTTCTTTGGCCAGTTCGGTGCAAATACCATTGCCAATTCCTTTGGAACCACCTGTAACGATGATCACTTTGTCTTTTAGTCCTAAATCCATTGCTTCAATTTAAAAGTGGCGCCATAGTGAACTTTCCATACATCTTCATTGCACCAGCGAAATATAAAAGACCAAACAATCATATGTAAGAATGTGGATGACATTTCAAAAATAGGATTGTTGTCCTTAATTCCAATTATTTTATTTTTTTTCAAAAACTTCCGTTATGCTTTTTAAGGAAACACCTAGGGTAGCCTGGGCTATGGTATCCAATTGGCCCTGGTCACCTTCCAAGTGAACAGTGTGTTGAATATGTGTGATGGATTCGTTGGGTGCCAATGCTGCCGCAGGAGACGATGTTTCCAACTCATAAAAGGGCCCCAATGGGTTACCTTCACCTACCGGGCCATCGTTATATGAGTTTATAACGTCCCCGCCAAAAGGCCTATCCTGCAATTCCCATTTGGAATTCACATAGTCATTTGTGGTAAGGGATTTGTTGTATTTGACCAGGGTTAAGACGCCGTTTTCGGCATCATAACTGCCAAATATGTCTTTAGCCCTTTGGGGTGATAATCCAATCTTACATCTGTATTCGCCGTCTCCCTTAAAAAATGCAATACTGTCTTTGGTTTGCAATCTTTCGGTTGATATTTCTCCAAAAGATTCATAGATGTTCACAGGTTTACCGAAGGTGCTCTCCTCTCCTGATTGGAAGGGAATGACAACCGTGGTGGTTTCGGAATGTTTGTACATTCCCAACAACCAAATGGAAAGAAGGCCATTTTCTTTGGTCCAAGTATCACTTCCGGTGTTCTTCAAAGTGTTTTCTGTGGTGTAGCCTACTGCATTAATACCTTGGAGGGAAGAAATTCCCAATATCGTCTGAAGTTGGGCATTCGAAATAATGCTTACCGATCGGTCAATGTGGAAATCGAAGGTATAGTCTGCATAGTTGGTCAAAGAGGCCGCTTTTGAAAACGAAATACCTTCCTTGGTTTGCTCTGTAATTTCGAAGGGTTCTAAATCTATAAGCTTGGGAGTCGACCAATTTTCGAAAGTAAAATCCTCGCCCTTATCGAAAAAAATGGAGTACTGTCCTCCCTCGGGTCCAAGCCAAAATCGTTCTTCCCCACCATATACATTGATTTGTGGGTTTATTTCCCCGGACTCATAATGCGCCTTGTTGATCCAACCATAACTTGATCCCTGCATGCCGTTGGCAGAGCTTGTCATGATTCGTCCTTGCAAGGAAGGAGACACCAGCACCAAGCCGTTTCCATTTTGCAATAATGCAAGTTTTGGGTCGTGCTGTTGAAGGAAATCATAATCCGCCTGGAAGGATTCCGCTACCGGTGCATTTTCCAATACTGAGGGTTCTTCAGTGTTGTTCTTTGCTTTGTTTTGGCAGGCAATGACCAAAATCGCCAATAGAAAAATCTGGCCACTTTTCTGAAGTGTTTTAAAAGTTGGGTTGTGCATGCTATTCTTTAATGCTACTGAATCGTCAGCGCGAAAACGGTCAAATTTAGGAGATTGCATATATGTCAACCTGTTGAAAAATAACTTTGACCGATACTTTTTTAACAATAGGCTTCTTAATGAATTCAGATAAGGTATGGCATGGGCTTTGTTTCCTATTCAAGAAAATCCGATTTATGAAAAAAACGCATCAAAAATCGTCTAACAAAATGAGGTAAATAAGTTAAAATTAAAGCATTGAAAAAACCGTTTCCGGTGATTAATTGTACGCTTTTGGTGTCTCTTAGGAGGAAGCCTGTAAAAGGCGTTACCGACTTTAACTATAAAGGGTTGTAGGGTTTTTGATGGTTCAGGTGTACTAATTTTTGAACACGGGGTTGATCATTGGATCCGATCTGAAGTTGAAATAAAAGAAGTTATATTTACTACCGAAATATTTTTCAGGCTCTAAATCCTGCATAAAATATGATAGTTTCCGAATGGAAGACTTCAAAAAATTATAACTAATAAAGATTCTTAACCAAATATGGTAAAAAGACAAAACCTGCTCTTCGCAGCAATTTTTACTTGTGCTATTTCTGTTAACGTTAACGGCCAAAAAAAATCATTTCAGGCCTATGAACAAAAAATTTCCGGGACAGAACTAACGGTTTCCATGTTACCCATTCCTGGTGGAAGTTTTTCCATGGGCAGCCCTAGTTCCGAAAACGGAAGGTCCGATGATGAAGGGCCGGCCCACAAGGTGAATATTGCCCCTTTTTGGATGGGAGAGTTTGAGATTACCTGGGACTTATACCAATTGTTTATGTCCCGTGAAATAGATAAAACGGACGGAAAAGTTGCCAAAGGTGGGGAAGTTTCCTTGGACGTGGATGCAGTTTCTGGCGCTACCACCCCCTACGTGGAAATGAGTTTCGGTATGGGTACCGAGGGGTATCCCGCGATTTGCATGACCCAATATGCCGCCTCCAAGTTTTGCGAATGGTTATCGGCTATGACCGGAAACTTTTATCGCCTTCCCACCGAAGCCGAATGGGAATATGCCTGCAGGGCAGGGACGGAAACGGCCTACTCTTTTGGAGGGAGTGCCTATAGAATCAATGATTATGCTTGGTATGCGAACAATAGTGGCAACAAATACCAGAAAGTAGGACAGAAAAAACCAAATTTGTGGGGATTGCACGATATGCATGGAAATGTTGCCGAATGGACGTTGGATGCCTATAGCGCTGACACTTATGGCGACCGCAAGGGCGGGAATAGTGCAAATCCTTTTATTAAACCTGTTAAAACCTATCCCAGAGTAGTTCGCGGTGGGTCATGGAAAGACAGCTCGACCAAATTGAGAAGCGCTGCTAGGGTATTTTCAGAAAAGCGTTGGAAAATGCGCGACCCGCAAATTCCCAAGAGCAAATGGTGGCATACGGATGCTACCTTCGTTGGCTTCCGAATTGTAAGACCTTATAACACTCCAAGTCAAAAGGAGCAGAAAATATATTGGAAAGAAAAACATTCAAACTAAATATCATGGGCAAGCAAAAAACAAATCAAAAGAGCGACGCGTTTACTCGCAGATCGTTCGTAAAAACAACCGGATTGGCCACCGGCGGAATATTGGCCAGCAGCATTCCGTTTGAGTCAATGGCTCAAACAGGAAAAGTGGAAAAATTAAAACTAGCGGTAGTTGGTTGTGGTGGACGAGGTACCGGAGCCACTGTACAGGCACTTACCGCAGACCCAGATGTGGAATTGGTAGCTATGGCGGATGCCTTCCAGGATCGTTTGGAAGGAAGTCTAACTGCCATCCAAGAGCACTTTGACGGGGAACGAAAAATCAATGTCAAGGAAAAAAATCGTTTTGTTGGGTTCGATGCCTACAAGAATGCCATCGATAGTGCGGATGTAGTGGTTTTGGCAACTCCTCCCGGATTTCGACCCTTGCATTTTGAATACGCCATCGCCCAAGACAAGCATGTGTTTATGGAAAAACCCGTTGCCACCGATGCAGCAGGGGTTAGGAGAGTGCTTCAAGCGGCCAAGTCGGCCAAGGAGAAAAAGCTAAATGTTGTTGTGGGACTTCAAAGACATTACCAGAAAAAGTATACCACGCTTTATGATCAAATCCAACAGGGAGCCATGGGTAAGATTGTTGGAGGTCAGGTATACTGGAATAGTGGTGGTGTTTGGGTAAGACCACGTAAAGAAGGGCAGAGCGAATTGGAGTATCAAATGCGAAATTGGTATTATTTCAACTGGCTTTGCGGAGACCATATTTTAGAGCAGCACATCCACAATATTGATGTGGCCAACTGGTTTATCGGTGAATATCCTTCAATGGCGCAAGGTATGGGCGGTAGAGAAGTCCGTAACGGAAAAGACCATGGAGAGATATTTGACCATCACTTTGTAGAATACACCTACCCAACAGGGGCTGTAATATCAAGTCAGTGCAGACACCAAAAAGGATGTCACAGTAGAGTGGATGAAGCTTTCCAAGGAAGCAATGGTAGCGTTGTGGTCAGCAAGGGAATTATTGCCGATTTGAACGGGCAGGAGAAATTCAATTACTCCAAAATGAACGAAGGTCAGCACGACCCAAATCCATATCAGGTAGAACACGACAGACTTTTTGCGGCCATTCGTACGAAGTCAGAATTGTTGGCTGATGCGGAAAATGGTGCCAAATCCACTTTGGCGGCGATTATGGGACGTATGGCTACCTATTCAGGTGATATTATCACTTGGGACCAAGCCTTGAACTCTGACTTGCAATTGGTCCCCGACAATTTAAGCTGGGATTCTGTAGCCCCAACTTTGCCGGATGCCGATGGAAAATATAAGATTCCAGTTCCTGGAATTACCAAGTTTTCATAAGACCTAAATAGAAAAAGATGAAACGAAGAAAATTTGTAGGCTCTGTTGCAGCAACTTCTGCCTTGGGATTTGTTCCCGGAATACTATCGGCACAACAGGGGAGCGAACCTGCTTATAAGGGATTCAACTTGAAATATGCCCCACATTTGGGAATGTTCAAAAATCTGGCAGGGGACGATCCCATTGATCAGCTCAATTTTATGGCGGATCAAGGATTTATGGCCTTTGAAGATAATGGTATGAAGGGAAGGTCACTTGATCTTCAGGAAAAAATGGCTTCCACAATGGCCAAAAGAGGGATTTCCATGGGAGTTTTCGTTGCGCACAAAATTTATTGGAAGGAGCCCAACCTAGCAAGTGGTGACGAAAACTTGAGGGAGGAATTCCTGTCCCAAATAAAGGAATCGGTGGAAGTGGCCAAAAGGGTGAACGCAAAATGGATGACCGTAGTTCCCGGACATGTGGATCTACGACAAAATATTGGATATCAAACGGCCCATGTAGTCGAATCCTTGAAAAGGGCATCCGAAATTTTGGAGCCACATGGATTGGTCATGGTCTTGGAGCCCTTGAACTTTAGGAACCATCCTGGACTGTTTTTATCCGAGAGTCCGCAGGCGTATGAAGTATGCAAAGCTGTGGACTCCCCTTCCTGTAAAATACTTTTTGATATTTACCATCAACAGATACAAGAGGGTAATCTTATTCCGAATATCGATGCGTGTTGGGAGGAAATCGCCTATTACCAGATTGGTGACAATCCTGGAAGAAACGAGCCCACTTCCGGGGAGGTCAATTATAAAAATGTCTTCAAATTTATCCACAGCAAAGGGTTTAAAGGTATCCTTGGAATGGAGCACGGAAATTCCATTAAGGGTAAAGAGGGGGAACAAAGAGTAATTGACGCATATAAGGAGTCGGACAGCTTTATCTGATTTTTCGCTTGCCCATAAAAAAACCGCCGAATTAGATTTTAATAGATTCTAATTCGGCGGTTTGTAGTAGCGGGAACAGGACTCGAACCTGTGACCTTCGGGTTATGAGTTCCAAAAAGTACACACTTTTCAAGATTTCCCGGCTCAATTTTGTACAAAAACGTGTACGGTATCGTGTACGGTTTTCATGACAAATATAATCATTTGTTTTAGCTAGATACTTTTATTTAGCTTCCCATAAATTGGCCTGAAAAGGTACGTCCACTGGAGTTTGGGCTAAATGGTCCATATAATTGGTCATTACTTTGAAGCCTACAATGGTAATTACTTCTAGAATTGCCTCTTTTGGATAGCCAGCGTTTAAAAACTTATTGATGTCTTCATTGCTTACTTGACCTCTTTTGGTCGTTGTCGCTTTGACATATTCACTCAGAGCATTCAGTTTTTTATCTGGTAATTCCCGTCCTTCACGCAAAGCATCTATGTTTTCTTGAGAAACCCTATGCATTTGTGCAATACTGGAATGGGCAGCCATGCAATACTGGCAATTGTTTTCATAACTCGATGCCAAAAATGCAATCTGCCTTTCTTTTGCCGTAAGCACGCTGTTTTTGGTTAAAAATTTATCACCTTCCCAGTAGGCGTAAAGTAATGCTGGGTGATTTGCCATCAAACCCAACAAATTTGCGTCAAATCCATAGGCTGATTTAGCAGCTGTTAGTATGGATTTTGATGCCTCTGGGGCATCTTCGATAGTTCTGATTTTGAATTCTACATTTTGCAACGTTTCCATTTTACTGATATTTAATTGACTTTATTTATAAATAGATTATGTTTTCCGTTAAGACTAGATGTCTTTCAATAGATAGATCCATATGATCCTTGAAATGCGCATATTGAAAGAGGAGAGCGCTATTAAAACAACCGCAATCCAAATGAAAATTTGGTAATTGAAGATGTTTTCATAATAAAAGGTAGCAGCAAAAACAACCATAATAGCTTCTATGATTCCTATTGCATAACTGACATACATGGCACCAAAAAAGAAGCCTGGCTCTTTTTCAAATACATAACCGCAGTGGGTACAACTTTTATGCATTTTCGGTTTATACCAGTTCTCCAAAAAGTTATTCTGTTTGTAGATTTTACCTGTGTGGCAGTTAGGGCATTTATTTGAGAGTATATTCTTAATCATTGGATTGTGTTTTTTGATCATTGATTATTATATCCTCTTCAAAACTTAAACTCAGTGGTAAATACAAAGTGAAACAGACTATTTGTTAAACCACTTTCCTTTAGAAAGGAACCTGGAAATATAAAATTGGTTTCCAGTTCCAAACTCACATATTCATTTAACTCAAAACTTGTGAAAGTACCGAGTTGTGTACCTATATAGGGCTGGTTGTTTAAAGAGGGATACTCTAGTTGCAGGGCGGGATTGTAAACCCCATCCTTTGTAGATTCACGCCAAAAAAAGTCGATGTCAAATTCATAAAAGAAACGGTCCTTTTTAAAATTGACATAAGGATGGATGTCGATAAGATTTGATGGACCAAAACGTGCTACACGTCCAAAATAGGCTCCCTTAGGGTAAAAGGCATCAAAAGTTCCAACCTTGTTGTCTGCCGGGTCGTCATCCCCATCAATGACTTCAAATTTCAATCCTGTTTTTAGGTTGTTTGGCGTATTTCGAAATGCATACTCGACTTGAAAATAATAGGCCAATGCTGAAATTCTGGAATCCTCAAAGCTTCCAAATTGGTGGATAATTTCATTGTTGTAACTCCAGCCTTTCAAAGTGCCGTAATGGTGAATGCCCACAGCGCTTCTCCGTTCATTTCCCGTAATGTTGTTATAAACTACATCATTCTGCTTCTGGAAGAAATAGTACGCATCTAAATTGATTAAACCAGAGATGTAATCGGAAAAATGAAAACCATAAAAAGACTCCTTGAATTCGAAAAAGTCATTGTCTAGAACACCTACTTCATTTCGAACTATCGAGGCTGTGAAAATATCCGCTTCAAGTGTATTTTTTTTGAATTTAAGTTGTAGAAGGTCAAATGATCTCCTCACATTTGGGAGGTTGCGGACATCTACTAATCTTCCAGAGCCATAACTCAAGTTCTTCCTGCCAACTGCCATTTGGAGTTCGGGCATGAACTTGTATTGGACAAAGATTTGGTTGAAGGCAAGTACGTCTTTATCCACTGCGGTTAAATCATCTTTTCCAATCACTGTGCTGGAGGAAAGCTCAACAAAGGCATTTAGGTTTTTACCAAAATTCCAGTCTGTGTTTAGCATAATGCGATTAAGTAGCCAAGCATTATCTTGTCCATCATGGGAGCCAAATTCCTCATTAATGAATGATTCTGCTTGGAAACGGTAGTCACCCCCAATGGATAGTGTGGTGTTTTCACCTAGTTTAATCCCCTTTAACCCGCTCAGAATTAGGCGTTCTTCAGTTTTTTCGGTAGCATCAATATGTTGAATGTGCTGACCATACAACAGATTACTCCAGAACAATAAGAGTATAATAAGCTGGACACATCGGTTGTATTCAAACATCAACCGAATTATATATGTGCAAAAAGCTTTGTGCTGCGTTCCTTTTTTCATAATAAATCGATTAAAAATTCATGGCCACTCCAAGCCCGTTTCCTTTTATAATCATTCTCCAGGCCACCCTCTTTTTATTCTTGTGTGCGTTCTCTTTGGATTGATTTTGATAGCGCCCATCCAGATACTTGTCAATTGCTTCAACGTTAGCAACGCTTAGCACAACACTAAGTGCAATATCTGTGAGCCAATGAGCTCCATTCCAAAGACGGGTCAATGGTGGAATACTGCCTAGCAGATATATACCGCCTTTGATCCATGGATTTTTGAATTGTTTGGCCAAGGCATGGGCATTACTAATTGCAAGTGCAGTATGACCGGAGGGAAAAGAATGAAAATCAGAGTCTCGTTGAAAAGGCCGAAAGTCATTTTTATTCAGACCAGACCTTGGTCTTGCCCTACCGACCAAGGACTTGGAAATTTGTTGCAATACCCCTGTAGCGGTAGCAGATGAAATCATAAGCACACCTGTGCGACGTATTTTGTCATTTTTGCTGAACAAGCCTGTGAGGTATACAATACCATTGAACGCATAATTGTTTTGAGGATTCCCATAGTACCAGCCGTAATCTTTTAGGAGTTCGGGAATATGTGGTTCTTGATTTCTGAACCACCTGTCAGCTTCATCATCAATTGTATACAACCCCATTGTTCCTAAAATTGTACCTGCAAAAAACCCTACTTGATTGTTTTCCCATGAAAGAGGACGTGTATAAGCATGGCCAACCCCTCCTAAAATGCTGTTCAAATCATAGGTGAACTTTTGCCAATTTGATTGTGATGTTGTTTTGTTAAGCTGTTGGGTAAACACAGCGGAAGTTTGCATCAGTAATAGTAAGGCGGTTATGAGTTGGTTGTTTTTCATGATTCAAATCTAGAATCATGGACGAAGATGTTTTTTAAGGAAATGAGCTACTTGTTCAATTATTGCTCCTTCCTTTAAATGGAAAAACCCAAGCAATTGCCTGGGCTTTTTGAAAATGTAATGTTTTTTGATTTTATAGCTTATTCCTCTTAACTGCTTTTAGAAATTTAAGGGTTTAAGTTCGCCCAAAATGGTAGGAATAAGTTCCGAAACTGTTGGATGTATATGCACGGCGTTCAATATTGTTCTATACGAAGCTTTTGCGTACATTATGTCCAACATACCATGAATAATTTCATCACCATTAAGGCCAAGAATAGTTGCACCAAGAATTCGTTCTGTGTTTGCATCGATGATTACTTTCATGAATCCTTTTTCCTCGCCATTTTCCTTGGCTCTTGAAATCTTGGAAAAAGGACGATGTCCTATTAGTAATTTTTCAGTTGATTTAAGGGCCTCTTTTTCAGTAATTCCAATTCTTGCCAATGGTGGATCGGTGAACAAAGCATAACATGGAATTCTATCGTTAATGCTTCTTTTGGAGTCTTGAAAAATATGATTTTCAACAATTTCAAAATCATTGTATGCGGTATGCGTAAAAGCACCTTTGGCATTCACATCTCCCAATGCCCAAATACCTTCAACGTTGGTTTTTAGGTGTTTATCTACCGCTATATATCCATTTTTATTTAGAATTAGGTCAGTATTTTCCAGGCCTAAATCATGGGTATTGGGTAGCCTTCCTGTTGCTGCAAAAATGTGTGACCCTATTATTTTTGTTGGACCATTGTTGGTATCAAGATTTATTTCAATTCCTTTGGAATGTTGTGAGGCATTAAGGTTGGTTGCTCCCAATTTAAATTCAATCCCTTCTCCTTCCAAAATATTTTTTAGCTCCTTAGAAACATCACCGTCCTCTCGAGGTACAAGTTCCGTGTTTGTTTCGATTACAGTTACTTTACTACCAAACCTTCGATACATTTGTGCAAATTCCAATCCAATGTAACTTCCTCCTAAAATAATAAGATGTTCAGGTACAAAATCAACATCCATGATCGTACTATTTGTGAAATGGGGCACTTGTTGAACTTCCTGGGGGACCCGCGCTCTCGTTCCTACATTAATAAAAATCTTAGGTGCTGAAATTTTCCTTTCACCGACTTGGATTATCGTATTAGCCAAAAATTTTGCATGGCCTTCAATGATTTCAAGGTTAGTTACACTTGACAACCAATTTTGAAGACCTTTTGAGGACCTTTGCACTATTTGGTCCTTTCGCCTTTTTACGAGTTTCATGTCCGTTTTAATTTCCCCCTGCACGTTAAAGCCAAATTCAGCTCCTCTTTTTGCGGTGTGAATGGCTTTTGCACTTGCTATCAGTGTTTTAGTAGGAGTACAGCCATTGTTGACACAAGTACCGCCCAACCATTTTCGTTCAACCAGCGCTGTTTTGTGGCCTTGTGTGGCAAACTTGGCTGCTAGTGATGGCCCGGCTTGTCCAGCTCCTATAATTATTGCATCGAAATTTTCCATTGTATGAATCTGTTTTGTTCGTAGTGGTGTGTTAAGCTACAATCGGTTTGAGTGTGTAATTTGTACAACCCAATTGATTTATTTTAATCTTATTCTAATCGCTCTGAAGAATTCAATTAATTTGATTCCTACAAAGTACAAATACAGTTGTAGGTTGGTCCATGTTTTCCAAAGGACTTCGTTATTAGGCCACATTATACCAATTTTCACTTAGATATTGTTGAAGTTTCTTCCGAGCCCTATGCAAAAGTACCCAGCAATGCGTGCGACTGATTTGCAACTCTTCACAAATTGCCTCAGTACTGAAACCGTTTTGTTTCAATTCCAATATTTGGTTTTCACTTTTGGATAATGTGCTCATGCCAGTATTGAGTACTAGTTTTAAGTCATCCTCATCAAGGCTTTCAGGAATAGGGTCGTAGGTAAACCGGTGATTGGATTCTATTTTTCTTTCAGAACTCAATCTGGATTCGATATTTTCCCTTATGTGGTATTGCTTGCCGTTGTTGCCTCTGTAATGGTCTGCAATTTTGTATTTTAAAATAGCAGTAAGCCAAACTCTTTCGCTGGAGGTACCCTTAAATCTGTGCGCAGAATTCAAAGCAGCTAGAAATGTATCCTGCACAATGTCTTCTACAAGGTCTTGTGGCAGTTTTTTGTAGGCGAAATGGAATAAATACCCTTTGTGTTTGTTTACCCAATTCTGGGGTTCCAATTGTCGTAGAGGTTGCGTGGAATGCATTATTGTTCTTATTGGTTGTTAATTAAAATTTTAATGGACAACTACATTTATTAGCTTGAGTATTGACCTACTCTCACATAGTTTAGTAGTTGCTTGTTCGTTTTTAAGTGTTTAATAATGGCAGGACACTGTGTAAAAACCTCATACTCCATTCTTCGAGCATGAACCATAATTCTCTCAATCAATGCTAGTGTAACGTCTTCAGCCAAATATTTTGATTTATTGATGTTCATGAGCATTAGCTGATTTTTATCTATAAACCGATATTCAATTGAAGCGGACTGACCATTTAGAATGAATTCATAGAACAATTGATTTTCATCGCTTCTGAAGATTAACGGGATAATAGCGTTCTCGTACATGATCCTTTTATTTTCTTATGCTAAAGCTCCCAAATATTCAAGATGTATTTATGGCAGATTCTGCTGTTTTGTTGTCAAATTGATCTTATGAATATGAAGCATAGTCGTAATCAGGATTGATTATTTTATGATGAATAGCCTAAATCAAAAAAGGAGTAGATCCCCGATCTACCCCTTCTTCCATGGTACTTCTAAAAGAAACTTAATTTCCGTATTAAATATTCAACATTATTGAATTACAACACGGTAAATTAACTTTTGAACTTCTCCATTGTCTCCCAGTTTTTGTCAGCCTGCGAGATGTGTTTTCCACGACCTTCTTTTTCCCAAACTTTTACGAAATCCCCTTCAACGTTGCGAGTGAACATATATAGTTTCCCGTTCACAACCCGGAACCTGAATGGATCTGGTTGGAATTTACCGCCAAGAGAAACAGCAAAAGCACACCAACCTCCATACTGTGGTTTGTATTTCAATGGATTGGCGTCAAAAGCCTCCTGTTGTTTCTTGTTTGTGAAATAGTAGGCAACACCATCGTATGTGGATTTGTATTTCTTATTACCTAATTCTGCTTTTCCAAGATCAACGTAGGAAACAGGACTATACCCTTCCAGAGCAATTTTACTGTCATCAATGCTGTAGCTATGGGATTGAGCGGATAGTGTACCTAAACCCATAAATAAAATAACAGCTAGCCCACTAACTGCTTTAATTAAATTAAGATTACCAATAGTTTTCATTTGATATAATTTTAATAATGAATATGATTTATTGGTAAAAGTATATCGATGGTAAAGCTGGAAATTTAGTGTATTAACCGTCCTATCGAATACTTGCTATTATTGCTTTGAATTTTTGGAATGGAGCAACAAAAAAAGCAGGACTAGATTGTCCTGCTTTTTTTGTTTAAGGTTTATTATGTTCAAAGAAGTTTTCGCTCTGATTCTTGAATTGGAACGTCATTGATGCTGGCATATCTTTTTCGCATATAGCCCTCATCGTCAAATTCCCAGTTTTCATTTCCGTATGCTCGGAACCACTCACCAGATGGGTTACGATATTCATATTCAAATCGGACAGCAATCCTGTTCTCTGAATGTGCCCAGTATTCCTTTTTCAATTTATAGTCTAATTCGTTTTCCCATTTGTTGGTCAGAAATTTTTGGATTTCCTCTCGTCCATTGATGAACTGCGACCGATTACGCCATTCGCTATCAATTGTGTAGGCCTTAGACACCTTTATTGGATCTTGACTGTTCCAAGCATCTTCTGCTAATTGTATTTTCTCCTCCGCGCTTTGCCTTGTGAATGGAGGTATAGGATTTTTTACCATTTTAAATATGCTATTGTTATTACTAAAAAAAGGTCATCCGGACGACCGTTCAAACCACTAACTCAAACTATGAAAAAACTAAACTTTGTGCGCGCAGCTTCTTAAGCTTAAAGTATAGGACAAAATTCGCCGAAGATTCGATTGTAATACATTTAGAAATTGCCTCTATATTCAGATTTTGCGTTCATCAGGGGTGGACCAAATAATTTTGATAGAAATCACTTGAATTAATTGGCTATGAATTGTGAGAGGGAAGGCCTTGGATCACGGATTTTATCCGAATAGAATTAATCCGAGGACGGATTTGGCGTGAATCTTAGATAAGATGCTTCTTCAGAGGATTCGTAAGGGTAAAGTTCTTTGGCTTCATCATCACTTAGGGAAACGTCCACAATGACATTGTCACCTTGGTTCCAGTTGGCAGGAGTAACAACTTGGTGTTGACAACTTAACTGTAGCGCATCTATAACACGTAAAATTTCATCAAAGTTTCTACCAACGGACATGGGATAAGTCAAATGCAGTTTGATTTTCTTATCAGCACCAATGACGAACACCGATCTAATGGTATGCGTCGAGGAGCTATTCTCGTGAATCATACCATATAATTGAGCAATTTTTGCATCTTCATCAGCAATAATCGGAAATCCAATTTTCACATTCATCGATTTCTCAATTTCAACCTTCCATCCATGATGTGACTCCAAACTGTCAACACTCAGTGCAATTGCCTTGACATTTCTATCACTGAATTCCTTTTCCAATTGTGCCACGGCACCAAGCTCCGTTGTACAAACAGGGGTATAATCTTCAGGGTGGGAAAATAACAAGCCCCAAGCGTCTCCCAACCAATTATGAAAATCAATAGGTCCACTAGTAGTTATTGCCTTAAAGTTAGGCGCATTGCTTTCAAGCCCTAATGCCATGATAAACTTCTGATAATAAGCCCTAAATTAACATATTAGTTTTATTTAAATTATATTTAAAACAAATATTTCAAATATTCTTAATTGGTGGAAATACGTGCGGTTATAGTAGATGACGAGGAACGACATCATAGCGTATTGGATAAGATGTTAAAGAACTTTTGTCCAGGAATACTAGTAGAAGGAAATGCGTTTTCAATTCGAGAGGCCGTCCCCATTATTGAAGAAAAACAACCACATTTGGTATTCTTGGATATTGAGATGCCAGGAGGTAATGGTTTTACAATTTTTGATCATTTTGAGGAACCGCCATTCCAGGTCATATTTACGACTGCATTTGACCTCTATGCCATAAACGCCATCAAATATGCCGCTTTGGATTATTTGTTGAAACCAATCAACATTCAGGAACTGAAAAATGCAGTGGCCAGAGCTGAAAAAGTATTGGAAAAGCAGAGCAAGGAGAATATTGAAAAGATACAAGCACTTAAATCCAATATTCAACTGGAAGATAGAAGTTTGACCAAAATTGCATTGCGCTCTTCTGATGGGATAGATTTTGTGGAAGCCAAAGATGTTATTCGGGTGGAAGCCAATCAAGTGTATTCCAATTTCTACCTTCAAAATGGTAAGAAAATATTGGTGTCCAAGCCATTAGGGGAATTTGAAAGTATGTTGGAATCCTGTAACTTTTTTAGAGTTCATAAATCGCATATGGTCAATCTGGATCATATAGTGAAGTATGTGAAAGGTAAAGGAGGTTATGTAATAATGAAAGACGGTTCCAATGTTGATGTTTCGGTTCGGAAAAAGGAAAAATTCTTGAAAAGGTTGGTTTAACTTCTTACTGGCCTTCCTTTTTTGAAGATTTCGCAACATGTTTTCTTCGCATTAATAATCAAATAAAAAGAATGGTCAACATCAATATTCCGATGAATGCGAATAACACAGAAAGACCTACTTTCAAATACTTTTCAGGTAGGATTTTTTGCAATCGTGGCCCAAGCTGGCCTCCAATCAATACGCCTGGTATTGTGAAGGTTATTACGTTTACAACCTGATCTATTACACCTTCTTGAGAATTGAAAAAGAACTCGTAAAAATGGCCAGAGGAAGCGACTAAAACGGTAATTACAACACAAAATATGGCAGTTCCCACAGCTACTGGCGTTGGAACCTTACATTTTGATACAAGGTGATAGTCCAAAAGTTCACCCAAACCTACCGAAATCAACCCTACAAAAGCGCCTCCAATAAATCCAAATAATCTAGCTCGTGGTTTATTGCAATAGGTGTATTGGTAAACTTGGTTTCTACTATCAATAAGGGTAGTCTCGTAATTTCCCTTTTCCAATTGGTTTTTTCCAGACTTGTGTTCGTTGACTTCTTTACTATAGGATCTATAGATTTGGATGCCTATATAAAGAATTCCAATTCCAAAAAGTGCCTTTAAAAAGTCCGAGGGAACATAAGATGAAACCAATGTTCCAATAATTGCCGCGGGAATAGAGAATTTCAGGATGTCTTTCCCCAATTTAAAGTCAATCAGTTTACTGCGGAAATATGCAACCAATCCGGAGGAAAATCCAAACAACTCAGTTAGTAACGCGGTTCCTATTGCAACCTGAGCATCAAGCCCCAAGACTAAAATGAACAAAGGGGAAAAGAAAATTGCACCGCCAACACCGGAAGCCATTGCTATCGTAGCTATTGCTGTTGCTACGGGAAATAAATACCATAATTCTGTTGCCATTTCCATAATGATGAGTTTAGTAATTATTGAATTAAGTAAGGTTTTTGGATTTGGTCAAAGGCTCCCAAGATCAGTAGATTATGGAAGCCATTCAACCTAAAATAGCCTGTTAATTGTTGTTGATTCTCTTGGTGGTGGAAATTTAGGACTCTACAACACCTACCAACTCTTTAGTGGTGAATACATGGCTAGCCAACATTGCGTAATTCGTTTGAGCAGCCAGGTCACCGTCCAAGTTTGGTAATTTTGCGGAACCCGTTGCATCCCCAACAACGGCGACTTCAAAACCACATTCTAACAATTCTCGCAAATGCGATTCCACACATAAGTTTCCAGACATACCTGCCAAGATAACTTTGTCGACTTTTCGTTTTCTTAACTGCAATACGACATCGTTGTTTTCAGGTCCAAAAACCTTGTGTGGGCTAGTAACCGTAACATTGTCTTTATTATTTATGTACTTTTTATACTGTGGAAGCCAATCTGCTCCAGAACCTTCAAATCCCTCAACATTCAGTTGGTCTCCACGATCGAACATCTTTATGTTATGCATCAATTTTTCCAGAGCACCTTCAAAGTACCATTTATGGTCATGCTCGTAATAATAATGGGGAGAAACAAATACATGGATACCGTTATCTGCACCCAGTTTGAAAAGGGTCTCCAAGTTCTCAATGGTACCATTTTCCGTAACGCTCTCACCAACTACTGGCCAGGCTACCCCTTCTGTGCTCAAAAAGTCATTTTGGGGATCAATGATCAAAATCGCGGTTGTTTCATCAATTTCGAAACCAGTTTCGGGTAATTGTGCCTCGCGCTTTCCTTGCATGGCTCTTTCTGTAGAATTCATAAGATTAATTTTTTTAGATTATTAACTATGTTGATATCCATTTGGATTTAGAGCAAACTTCAAGGAATACAATCGCTTTAAATTTTTGTATTTAGCCTTTATGTTGGAAAATTGATGCTACGTAGATTTCGAGCTTGGGGTAGAATATTTAAAAGGCGGAAAAGATATTGTTGGCGCGTTTAGCTAAGATTAAAGTTCTAAGCAATGCAATACTTTGAACTAAGTCATCAAATTGATCAGGTCAATAAAGAAAAGGCAAAGGGTCAAAGGTTAGTGGAGGTCATTTGGGAAGCACAGGGATACTATGGTCCCCGCAGGAGAATCATTTTCTACAATATCTTCGATTACTACCTTGAACTCTTTCATTTTTGCGTCAAGATTAAGTAATTCCAATCGTGCTTCAATATTCGACATTGCAATGGATCTATGTTTTCTTGGATTGTCTAATTCAGCTTGTTTTCTACCAATTCCGTTATCCGTGATGATACATTGAATTCGATTGTTTTGTTCTTTGACCAACAATGTCAGTTTACCTATGCGGTCAACTTTGCGAAGTCCGTGTATAATGGCATTTTCCAAATAAGGTTGAATAATCATGGGTGGAACCATAATATCTTGGAATTCATCAATTTCCAATACAATTTCAAATTCAAAGGAATTATTGAACCTAGTTCGTTCCAAACTTAGATAGGTTTCCAAAAATTGCAGTTCATCTGCTAAAGTAATGTAAGGAACCAATGAATTTTCAAGATTTTGACGCATCAAACCGGCAAATTCAGAAACATAATCTATGGCTTTGTCCGTTTCATTGGATAAAATGAACTCTTGGATGGAAGAAAGCGCATTGAATATGAAATGAGGGTTCATTTGTGATGACAACATTTTCATTCTTGCCTGAAGCGCTTCTTCACGTTCATTTTTTATTTGGTTTAGATGAAATCGTGAAGCGGAAATAACAGATGAAACACGAACTTTAAGTACCAAATGATTGATGGGTTTCCTAATATAATCTTGCGCTCCTAAGGCAAAACACTTGGTAAGGGTTGTGTCTTCATCTTCGCCGGTTATAATGATTACAGGTAGATTATGGTATTTAGGATGTTTTCTAATTTCCTGAAGTAAATCATAGCCACTTATTCCAGGTAAATTGACATCCAGCAACACCAAATCAAACTCTTGTCTGTCCAATCGTTGAAACAGAAATTCACCTTTTGGTATAAATGAGATTTCAAACCCCTCTTCGGCCAAAATATGATTGACTTGTTCCAGTACTTGGCGGTTGTCATCCACCACCAATATTTTTGCAATTTTATTGGGCATTGATGGTATTTGATAAAAGGGTTCTCAATGCTTCATCGTCTCCCGAGTAAATAGCTTCTTCCAGTTTATTAAATTCATCTGGGTGTAGGATTGAATTCAACGGCTCTGCTGCAACCACCAACTTTTCAGTTTCAAAAATAGGGAGTTGATTAAGTGAATTGAAAGCATAGTCCAATACCTGTTTTTCTTCTTCGCTTAAAATTTTGACTGCCGGGAAGCTGTTTTCTACCTTAACATAAAGGTATTTTTTTAGTA
The DNA here is from genome assembly GCF_023502235.1 of Flagellimonas myxillae. GTDB lineage: Bacteria > Bacteroidota > Bacteroidia > Flavobacteriales > Flavobacteriaceae > Flagellimonas > Flagellimonas myxillae. The sequence continues at coordinate 478,060 of NZ_JAMFLY010000003.1, forward strand.
CACGGACTAATTCTGTTATTTGAATTGGTTTTGTGAGATAATCACAAAATCCAGAATTTAACGCTATCTCACGATGTTCTGTAAAAGCATCCGCGGAAAGGCCAATTATTGGAATCTTATTGTTCATTTTCCGTATTCTTTTGACAGTTTCAAATCCGTCCATGGTTGGCATATGTACATCCATGAATATAATTTCTGGATGATATGTTTTGGCGATGTTAATCCCGGATTCACCATCCTTTGCCAACATGATTTCCGATCCAAGTTCTGAAAATAGAGCTCTGATCATTTCCTGATTCATTGCATTATCTTCAACTACCAGTATTTTTTTGTTGGGCGGGATTTTAAAATCTGCTAAAGATGTTTCCTTTTCTTCTATCCAAGAGTTCTTGGCTTTTTCAAAAGGAAGATAGATTTTAAATGAAGTACCTTGGCCTAATTGACTCCTAACTTCAATTTTTCCTTCCAACAATTCAATAAGTTTTTTAGTTATTGTCAATCCAAGTCCGGTACCTCCAAATTTGCGGTCTATTCCTGCATCGGCTTGTATGAATGGGTTGAAAATATGTTGTAGCTGGTTCTCAGGTATGCCGATGCCTTCATCGGCAACTTCGCACACAATCCAGGAATTTTCGCGTTGTACATTCACATATACATTTTTCCCTTCTGGCGTAAATTTTATGGCATTCCCGATTATGTTCATTAAAATCTGTTTCAGTTTACTGCCATCGGTGTAAACATATTTCGGAAGCTTATCATTGAAGTTACTAATGAGTTTGACTTCCTTTGACTTACCTAGTCCTTTGTTGATGCGACAGACAGAGGTTACGATTTGGTTTAAGTTGACGTCCTCTTTGGTAATTGTAAACTTGCCGGCCTCAATTTTGGATAAATCTAGAATATCGTTGATTACCTCAGAAAGTGATTCTGCACTTTGGTTGATATTGTTCAGATACCTTTCAAATTTTTGGGTTAAGTCTAGATTTTTACCTTGGTTTAGTAAAATTTGTGAGAAGCCTACTATTGCATTGAGAGGTGTTCTGATTTCGTGACTCATGTTGGCAAGAAATTGCGTTTTTGCACTGTTAGCATTGTCCGCATCATTTTTTGCATAGATTAAGTTCTTTTCAGCTTTTTTACGCATTTCAATCTCTTGCTGAAGGTGTTCGGTTCTTTTTTTAATACGGTCCTCAAGAACTTCGTTTATTTTGGCCAATTCTTCTTTGGATGAAGATAATTCCTGATTTAAGGTGTTGGACTGCTCATACAGCAATGAATTGGTAATGGAGATTGCCGCTTGGGAGGCAATAATTCGAAGAATTTCCAAATCACCTTCCGTAAAAAGACCTTTTACTTGTTTGTTTTCCAAGTAAAGCACACCCACTAGATCTTTCTGTTTTAGAAGTGGTAGAATAATTAATGAAGAAACACCATTATTGCGGAAATAACTTTCCTTAGGATAATTAGTATTTATGACATCATCTATGCTCAACTCTTTTCTTGTTGAAATTACATGCTCTATAATATTAACCGGTAACTGTGCGCAATTCCGTAGTTCAATTTCAGAGAAACTGGAATTATTCTCGCTGTTAGTGTTGACAATCGACTCTAAATAAGGGGTCTCGTTTTTCATCAGAATAAGTGCGCCTTTATCGGCACCAGCATTTTCCATAACAATATTCAACAGTTGCTGTACTAGGCTACCTAGATTTACTTCCGCGGAAATTGCCTGTGTGGCCTTTAACAGACTTTGTGTGTCAAAACTAGAATGATTTGGTTGTTGTTCTGGGGCCGATATTGAGTGTCCATCAAATTTCTGAGGGTATAGTGAAGCTTTCCATTCCTCAATAATTTGCTGTTTTTCTCGTTTTAGATGCTTGATTGAAAAACCAAAGTTTTCTTCAGGTAAAAGTTTACTACCTAGATCACATAGGAGTGCTTTGTTATTGATTAAACCTTCTCTTTCTGACCATTTAATACCTTCTTCAAGTCTAAATAACGCTTTGCTAAAATCATGGTTGCATATGGAAATCAGAAACTCAATTAATTCATAATCGGCCCTAAAATTATCAGGGCATTCAATTGACCACGGTTCAATCTTTTTGCGCAGCTTTTCTAGATTGACCACAATTTCATTTTTGGGAGAAGTACCCAAACTTAATTCACAGATTACCCTTAGAATACCTTGGCGTATGACTTGTGGTTGGGAGGTGGCCAAACCAATAAATTTCTTATTCTCATTCAAATAAAATAGGGCCTTTTTATAATCACCGAGTAAGCAATTGGTGAGACTTTTGAAAACGTACTGTTCGGAGAGAATGAAGTAGCATTTCTTTTTGCGTAACGTCTCTATTGCGCCAGTATCGGAGGTTAAACTTTTCAATTCCTTTTGAGACAGCAAATTCGCAAGACTATTTTTAATCAGAACCAGTTGCGCACCAAAACATTCACTGTACTCCCAAGGCATAATCTCGATGGCCTTTTCGCAGGTATTTAAAGTCTCGGTTAAAGTTTTGCCGGTAATAAGTTGGTTTCTTACACTTACTCTGCATAAGGCGTTAATGGAATTATAATTGCTGGTCTTCATGTGCTCAGCCACTCTTTTTTCAAGATCATGTTGAATTGACGCGTATGATTCCTTAAAATGATTTACCAAATCGTAATGACATAATATAGCTCGGGATATGTATTTTTCTGAATTTGACTGATCCAGCAACTTCATCCCTAGATTGATAATTTTTATGCCTAATTGTAACTGGTTAAACTCATTGATGAGGACGGAACCTAAATGCACAAGAGCAAAAGAAGATGAATCTGCTAACCCATTTTTAAATGTATGAATGGACATTTTAAGAACTGTCCATAAGTAAAGTTCTTTTTTTACATGAGCTGCAGATATGACCATATTCGCAAATACATTCATTTGGTCCCGCTCATGACCATCATTCATTTCTTTCTCGAAATATGACTCTAAGGAATAATTGTTTTGAAGTATATTCATTAGGTTGTTGTACTCGGCATCAACTCTTTTGGCCATTGCATTTCCCTTGTCAATTGCATTTCTTGAAAGAGTTTCATTAAGCAGATTGAGAATGGAAATTCCGGCATCTACGCTTTCGTCATAAAGGGTGAATGCTTCATAAAAGTCCTGCTTTAATCGCAGTAACAGTATTTTTTCATTCTTATTCTTAGATGCAATACTCGCTTTATCGGCATATTCATTCCCTTTTTCAATGTTCTTCATCAAAAAGTGTGCTTTGGCAAGTCCATAAAGCATCGGAAACGAAAATTCCACGAAATTAAATTTTACTGCCAAATCAAGCCCAAATTCATAATACTGTTTGGCTGAAGCTGAAGAATTGGAGGCGGTAGCCAAATCGCCCGCTTTTACAATATACTTCAGGGCTTTGTTTACCGTGTTTTTGGAAAGTAATTCTCTAGAAGAAATCAAATGCCTGACAAACTGATTTAACTCAACAAAGTGTTTGATATTGTTAATTCGAAGCTTGTATAATGCAATTTTATGGTGTAGCTGTTCATTATTGAAACTAAACCCAGGTATCGTGAGTTCAAGTGCCACTTTTTGGATTCTCTTGTGATTGAAAATATAAGTGCCGTGAATAGGGTCCAATTTAGTCAGTAGTCCTGCTTCTGAAAGAATGTCCAATAGTAGGGTTATAATTTGTGGAGCGGTATCTCCAATGGTAGCTAAAAGTGGTATGTCAAAAATACCATTATTGTAGGCAGCTATTTTCAGTAATACCTGTGCCTGGTAGGATTGCAGTTTGATCTGCTCTTCAATATGCTCCACTACATTTTCCCTTACTTCTTGAAGTTTTACCTCATTTAAGTTGTAATTCCATTTGTTTTCTTCTTCATTGTAATAAAGAACATTATTCTTGTATAGCGACTGAACCAGATTATTTATTTGCTGTGGATTTCCATGTGTTTTAGCATATATAGTTTTGGATAGCTCATTAATGGGTTTACTTTGCTCCATTAAGATTTTGGATACCATACCAGCTGTGGCGGATTTCGAAAGTTCGTTGAGATGTATATGATTTACCAAATAATCACTTTTGTCGAGGTCCTTCTTAAGTTTCTGAAGCGGATGGTTTTCATTTACGAATTTCTTGTTGTAGGCCAGTATGAACATTACCCCAGATATTTGGGATTTCGTAAGATATCTTATCAAATTCAACGACGATTCATCAAACCATTGAACATCATCAAAAAACAACACTCGTTTCAGCCCCAGTTGCCCTAATGTTCCACAATACCTTACAAAAACATTGAGAAATCGATTCTGAGTTTCAATCGGATTTAACTGTTCTGGGGAATCAGTGAATCCTGTTAATTCCTTTAAATCTGGGATGACATCAAAAAGAAGGGATAAATCCTTGCCTACACCAGTTTTGAAAATAGCACTTAATTGAGCATGGCTTTTGCCAGTTTTCATTAATAATCTTCGGACAATATCCTGGAAAGCAAGGTGAAAGGCCAGATAATCCGACGATTGGAATTGATCTGAGCAAGCATTGAAAAAACAAGCTTCAGTATCCGTTACAACATTCTTCAATTGATTGCTAAATGATGTTTTTCCTAATCCTTCATCAGATTCAACAAATGCGATGGATACACCACCCTTCTTTGTTTCTTCATAGCATTCAGTCAACAGTCTCATTTCATTTTCACGTTCAAAAAGCACTGCTTCGGAATTTAATACTCCTGGATTGTGGTAAATACTTAATTCCGGCATTTTGGAAAAGTCCTCTAAATCCAAAAGCGCTCTTAAAGAAACAAGGTCTTTTATGATTCCTTCCGTAGATTGATATCGCTCTTTGGGATTCTTTTGCAGTAATCCCGAAATGATCCGGTAAATACCAGTGTAATGCCATAAACAATTCTCAGAAGCTTTATAACTTTTTGTGAGGTGTTGGTGCATAATAGCTTGTTCGTCTTCTGCATCAACAAAATAGCTCCCGGTCAACCAATAGTTCAAAAGAACCCCAAAGGCATAAAAGTCTGCCCTGTAATCTGGATTTTGATTAGATCTGGAACTGAATTCCGGAGCCATATATCTGTATGCTGATTTTCCATACGCTCCTGCATTTAGTGTATTGTATTTTTTCCGAATTGCAGCTAGACCAACGATTATTAATCGCTCCTTTTCATCTATTAAAAAACGTTCTTCGTTTAATAGGCCGAAGAGGTACCCAGCCCTATGAACAGCAGCCATTGATTTAGATATCACTATTGCTAAATCCAAAAAACGAACAAATTCATTCTTGTTTTCTGGTATAGTAATCAATTCTGTTTGGAAAGGAGGAATACTATAAGTGATATTGTTGTCTTCGCCAAGGGTGATGTCAGCAATAGAACTAAATTCAAAAAAACCAAGTTGTTTTAATGTTTTTAGAGCCGCGTGGTCCAATTCCTCATTTAATCGTTCATCAACAAAATACCTGTTGATTTGTTCATCTTTCCTAAGATCCACATGTAAAATTTTTGTGGCTGGCATGGCACATTAATTAGACTTCAAAGTAGTGAATTTATGCTAAAATAGCGGTACGTTAAGAAGTTAAACGGCTACGTTAAGAAGATCTTTCTTCCTTCAGATTTCACCTAAAATTGAGGAGATTTCAAAGTTTTAGGCACTCAGTTACGATTATTAGAAAAGCACCAACGCTTATATACTTTGACTGGTGATTACATATTTGGCAAACTAGTTTTGAGTCAACAATTCAGAAATCAAGACAATCATCAAAAACAACTACTATGGAATATGTGAATAAACTTAAAGAGATTATTGGGGACAAGAATAGGGTAAGAACATTGGCGCACAAGAAAACGGTTTTTCTTTTCCTAATTAATGATAGGGAAAATGGAGCAGCGTTAAATAATGCCAAGAAAAACTATCAGTTCCTTTTTCAATTGGAATTACTGGACCCTTCTGTTATTGAAGGGCCTTTGGTATTGGGAATGTATAATGGGGTTTTCGGGAAAATGGATTTAAGTCTTGAAGTGGGAAGCTTTAAGAAATTGTCTTATTTGGATGACGCCTTAAGTAATCAGTTGGCAATTTATTTAACACAAGAGCTGCTTTACAAGCCCAAAGAGGATAAATGGTATTTGGAAAATATGGTGGTAACGATGACTGATTATTTAGTTAAACAGACGTCCCGAAACTTATCCAATACAGAAGAGCATAGGATGGGAATAACCCCATTTCAAATGCAAAAAATCAAACACCATGTTCTGGAGCATATTGATCATCAAATCAGTACCACAGAATTGGCAGCTCTGGTAAAATTAAGTGTACATCATTTCATTAGAATGTTCAAACGCACAACTGGTGAGACACCGCAGCAATTTACCAAGCGTCTTAAAATGCAACGCGCTAAGGAACTCTTATTGTATTCAGAGGATAATATAATCCAAGTCGGTATGGGTATAGGTTGTGACAATGCAAGTCATTTCACTCAGCTTTTCAAAAGTAGCTATGGCATAACTCCCTTAAAATTTAGAAAAGCACACAGACAAATGACCTTGGCTGCTTCTTAAACAGATTCATCAATTCTAATAAATGGGATATGAAATATCGAGGAAACCACAACGAGTTAAGTAAGAGCAGATTTAAAATGATCAGTGCCGAGGATGATCTAAGACCTCTTTTTAAACGAATCAAAAGAGATATTGAAGAAGCTAAATTCGATTGGGTCATCTGCTTGAATTAGAATCAATCGGAATAGCAACAAATTATTAACGAAAAAAGAGTCATGAAAATCAAAGAAATTATTGCTGCAATACCAATTAATGACGTAGACCGGGCAAAAACATTCTACACAGAGATATTAAATTTTGAATTGGAAACCCTAAGCGAAAAAATGAACATGTATTGGACCAAGGGAGCTGGAGCTAAATTTCTACTTTATAAAAGAAATGATCCAAATCTGGCAGAACATACAGCACTAAGTTTTTCAGTTCAGGATATTGAAAGTACAGTACACGAACTTGAGGAAAAGGGTGTGGTGTTCTATCAGTTTGAAGGGCAAAAAATCTTCGATATGGATGGAAGTTTATCTGCTTGGTTCAAAGATCCGGAGGGAAACAATCTGGAAATAAGTAAAAGACCATAATCTGAATTTGTCTGAACTACATAATCTAAAGTCATGTTTTAAAATGAAAACAATTAGAGAAACTACAAATGAATTGCTGTATTTACTTCGATTTCGGACTAAATCGGCACCAAATATTAGTAAACAAAATGACAACTATTGTGACCCTGGTATCCAATCAGAATACTACTGCGACGAAAATGGATGGTTTGTATAGGATAAATTGATCATAGAGCATAAACGAAACTTCACACTCTGGCTTTTAGGGTACTTTCTTCTTTACCCAATAAAATCACCTTTGGATTATTCCTTAGGTGATTTTTTGTTCTATGGGGTTAAATTTTCATATCGATAGGAATAAAGCAATCACACAACATTCCGGTCAGGATAGCACATTATTGGGTGTATTCACAAGCTACTTTTGGGACTGTAAATGATATGGTAATAAACCATCGCAATTACCAAAGGTGAATAAAAGATCACCATAAAACCTATCAAAAATTAATTGAACGTTTAACGTAAAATCAAGTAAAATGAAAAACAGGATTACCAAAACATTACTGATATTGACCATCATGGTAGTATCAAGTTTTAGACTAAATGCACAGATACCTGATCCAGGTTTCCAAGTGGATGAAACAACCGCAATTGTTATTACGGATCCTCAGAATGACTTTTTAAGTCCGCAGGGAGTTACATGGGGTGTTATTGGAGAAAGTGTAATAAAGAACAATACCGTCGAAAACCTGGAGACCTTGTTCAAAATAGCAGAAGCGAATGGTATAAAAGTATTTATCTCGCCACATTATTATTATGAACACGACCATAAATGGCAATTTGAAGGTGCGCTTGAAAAATTAATGCATGATATAGGGATGTTCGACCGCGGTGACCAATTGAACAAAGAAGGTTTTGAGGGGTCAGGAGCCGATTGGTTGCCAAGATATAAGAAATATATTGAAAAAGACTTTGTGACCGTTGTTGGTCCCCATAAAGTCTATGGTCCTGAGCAAAATGATTTGTCACTTCAGTTGAGAAAGCAAAAAATCGATAAAGTAGTATTAGCAGGAATGTCAGGAAACCTTTGTGTTGAATCGCATTTAAGGGAATTATTGGAAGATGGTTTTGAAGTGGCAGTAGTCAAAGATGCAACCGCTTCAGCTGTCGCCCCGGGTTATGATGGAAATTTGGCGGCTGAAATCAATTACAGATTTGTGGCGAGTCATGTATACACTACTGAAGAGTTTCAATCGCTCTTTAGGTAAGCAAGTGCAATTGTGTTTAGTGTGTTAGGGTAGGGTGAAAGCCCTGCCCTTTTATCGTTTTGTAGCTTATACAAAATTCCGGCTGAATATGAACCCACTGTTGACTCAATGATGGCTGGATTGTAACATTAGCTTTACCCATTCGTTTACGAATAGAACCTTATTTGACATGAAAAATAAATCTCCACTTTATATCGGTATTGCCATAATTGGTATTATTTTCCTAATCATGATCATTCCAATTGATGTCATGCTTGCCAATACTTTGTTGTCTGAATTCCAATTGGAAAATGTATCGCTTACAATTAAAATGTCATTGATTTTTATGGTTGCACTGGCGGGAGTATATCGATTGAAGTTAATAGCTCTATCCGGATTGTCCTCAGAGTACGGATGGACGTCCAAACTTCTGAATCTGATACCGGTCTACCTTTTTATTATCGGTATTTTAGGTTTTATGGGCAAGGATATGTCAGGCATAAACATATTAAACCTCCTGTTGTTGCTTTTTGCTTGTCTATCTGTAGGATTTGCCGAAGAATTTATGTTTCGAGGATTTCTTCAGCCCTTTTTTATTCAAAAGTATTTGTCAAAACGGAAAGGACTCTTTAAAAGTGTTCTTTATTCTGCAATGTTCTTCGGGGCTTCACATCTGATTAATTTAATGGTGAATGACAATATTCCACAAGTGATAGGTCAGGCGATTTATGCCATATTAATTGGATTTTTCTTTGGTGTTTTGGTATTGAAAACGAATAAATTGATACCCTTGGCCATCACCCATGGCCTCATCAACTTTTTCTTTTTGATTGGTACATTGCCGGGATTACAAAATACTGAAGACATAGTTTCAGAATCCCACCCCCTTCCTAGTTTGACGGAGCAAATTTTGGGAGGACTTTTACCAATAATCATATTCTTGCCTTTGTTTATTATTGGTCTATTAATGCTTAAAAAGATTGACTTAGAGCAAGTTCAGGATAAATTGTGAACTTGGAGCGCATTTGTTGTATGCTAGGTTTTATTGATTATCATTATTTGATAATGATTCTTAACTTTTAGGACGCCATTTAAAATGAAAACAAGATTTTAATTGAATTCTATCTCTGGAACTGGGTAAAAGTTGAGAAATGACAACAGCTAATCAAATAGATTTGTTAATTAATCATATAAACTATCACATCGAACTAAGTCAATATGATATTGGAAAAATCTCGGAAGTAATTGAATTCAAGGAGCTTAAAAAAAAGGATTTTTTAATCTCACCAGGAGATAGGTCAAATACCATGAACTTCATTGTCCAGGGTTGTATGAGGAGTTTTTATTTAGATGAGAATGCCCAAGAGCATACATTACAATTAGGCATTGAAGAATGGTGGATAAATGATTTGTATAGTTATTTGAGCAGAAAGGAATCAAGAATGTATGTTCAGGCCTTAGAACAAACTAAACTGATTTTACTTCCTCGGTTGAAATTGGAAAAGCTCTATTTTGAAGTCCCCGAAGTTTCACACTTTTTCCGCATGAAGTTTCAAAACGCATATGTTTCGATGCAAGAGCGCATAATTAATAGCATGAGTGATGAGGCATATGAGAGATATACGGATTTCATAAAAACGTATAGAGATATTGAACAACGAGTTCCACAGTATATTATCGCTTCTTATTTAGGGATTACTCCAGAATTTTTAAGTCACTTACGTAAAAAAAACTCCTAGAGTTCTTTCTTAAGCTATCTTAAGAGTTTTTCAATATTGTCATTATAGTTTTGACCTATAATCAATAAAAGGATTATGGGTTGACCATAGTTATAGTTGTAGGAACTCCGCTGTATAATGGTTCATGAAGTATACCCTGCAATTCTAAGAATTTATGTGTGTTAGATTAAACATTTGGAGCAAAGAATGATTCTAAAATTTAGGTACTAATTAAAAAAACAATGCTATGAAGAAAATAATGGCTTTTTCTGGGAGCAACAATCCGGAATCAATAAATGAAAAACTTGTTAAATCAATTATACAAAGGTATTCTAACTATGATATTCGGTTCATAGATTTAAAAAAATTCGATGCGCCCATCTATTCTAGAAGGATTCACCAACGTGGAATACCACAACAAATTCAAGATTTATATCAAGTATTTCAGCAGAGTGACGGTTTTATCATTGCCTCGCCAGAGCATAATGGACTACCCTCAGCATTTCTAAAAAATATAATAGACTGGCTTTCTGTAATAAACCAGAGATTCTTCAATAATAAACCTGTCTTATTGATAAGCACATCTCCTGGTGTAACCGGGGCCAAGACACATTTGGCCATATTGACCAAATTGATCCCTTTATGGGGTGGTATTTTAAGAGGCACCTATTCGTTGGGAAGTTTTAACAAAAGCTTTGATATTACTTCAAATACGATTATAAAGGAGGAAGAACTAGGATTGATTGATCAAAGATTTAAGGTGTTTATGGGTAAAGATGTAGCTTTAAAAAGTAACAAAGAAATTGTTCAAAACTACTTCACGGCATTCCAAAGTGGTAATTTGGAAGTAGTCCTGAGTACTTTTCATCCTAGTTGCTATATTGTTAGTGTGAAAGAGGAGGAACGTCCCGCTGAGCAACTTCATGGGATTTACCGAACACGTAAAGAAGCAAAACAATTCTTAAAAAATATTGTGACTCTATTTGACACCAAAGAATTTACTGTGGACATGATAGTTGAAGCAGAAGCTAATGTTGTAGTTTCTAAAGGATCATTTTCACATTTGGTAAAAAGCTCTGGAAAATTGTTCAGGAGTAATTGGGTGCAATGGTGTTTGGTTGAGGATGGAATGATAAAAGAATATAGATTTTATGAAGATTCCGCAGCTTTGATTGAAGCTTCAAACATTGAGTGTATAGAGTTATGAAATCCAAAGCTATAGCTCACCAATTTGAGTTTTGGAAATACCTGGGAAAAGCTGGCAATTACTTTTGGAGCGATGGTGGTTATTATACAATTTCGGCGAAAAATTTCACTTGGCCGTCTAGAATTTTTAACTTGATAAATCCTGATGTAGGCCTACTGAAGGAAAAAATCAAATTAAAACTAATACCTCATTCGATTGCTGTTGAAGATGGGAATTGCATTGGAGATGAGTTGAAAAATGAAGGTTTTTCTACAAAATCTATTGTAGATGGGATGACTTTGTTGTTGAAACCTTCCTCGTCGTTTTTGGCATCAACGCACATTGTCAGGATTAGCAATCAAGAAGAGCTCAAAGTATTTGCCAGTATTGCGTCAGAGGCTTTTGGTTATACGATTTACCCATCTTCTCTTTCTGGACTCCTTGTGGGTAACAGGGCCAAATTGTTTATTGGGAGTTATAAAGACAAATTCGTAAGCTGCGGAATCTTGTTTCTGGATTCCAACAATGACTGTGGGTTACATATGATTGGGACCAGAAAAGGATTCCGAGGTTTAGGTATAGGCAAAATGATGACAGAGCATTTATTGAATCAAGCAATAAAAAATAAAAGCAAAGAAATACACTTGGTAGCTTCAAAATTGGGATTGCCTATTTATAATAGTCTCGGTTTTCAAAAGCGAGGATATTTAAAGTCCTACATCATTTAATTAAGGAATTATGAAGTACATATTTTTGGTGATGTTTACTACTGTTTTCTATTCCAATGCGCAAGACCTTGATAAGTTATTGGAGAGTAAACTTAATTCCACAACTGAGAGTCCAGTGAATAGCATTTCCATTTATGTTAAAATCGCTGATAGTGTGATAGTAGAAAAAGCTGTTGGACTGAGGCAAAAAAATGGTGAGAAAGCCAAAACATCCGATCAATTTAGAATTGCAAGTAGCACAAAATTGTTTGTAGCAACAATAATATTACAACTTGAAGAAGAAGGGAAGCTTCATATTGATGATAAAGTATATCCTTACCTGAAAGATATTGAGTTTTTACGATTGGATGAATTTCATTATTATCAGGATTCGACGAATTTGGGTGGAGTAACCACAGGTTATTCGAAAGCAATGACGATTAAACAACTTTTATCGCATAGAAGTGGTCTTGCAGATATTTTTAATGATAGGGAAGCGGCTTTTTTCAGTATGGTTATGAATGAGCCTGAAAAAGAATATCACCCAAAAAACATTGTCAATTTATATTTTGAATACGGACTCAACAAAGAAGCCAAATTCAAACCCGATGAAGGCTGGCACTATTCCGATATGAACTATGTGCTGTTGGGGCTACTAATTGAAAAATTGGATGGTAAATTATTGTCCCAATCTATTCGTGACCGAATTCTAGATCCCTTAGGTTTAAAGAATACCTATTTCGAGTTTTATGAGTATACTGATGTTCAGGAAAACCGACTAAATCAATATGTAGGTACAATCGATTTCAATAATGTGAATACTTCTTTTGACTGGTCGGGAGGTGGATTGGTCAGTACGCATCAAGACTTAGCTATTTTTATATCAGCTTTGTTCGATAACCGGCTGATATCGGAAAAATCACTACGAAAAATGACAAAGACGCAAGCAACTATAAAGAACCATCTTCCATACGGACTTGGAGTATACGAATCCATTTACAATGAAGAAATCTACTACGGCCATTATGGGTTTTACGGGACTTACATCGGTTACAGTCCAAATACCAAAGCAGTACTTTCATACTGTATTTCGCAGGCATTACCTTCTTTTTATGTTTATGAATATGTTGATTCTTTGGTAATGATCATTCAATGACGTAATTGGTAATTTTAAATGAGACCTTCACAAAAGGTCTTTGTTCTATTTTTTGTTTATTGAAATTTAATAAGAGCAATTCGGTATATTTTTTCCACCGTTTTATTTAGCTATTGAATTAAATTAGAACTCTTGAGTTGAAAAGTTTAAAAGGCCATATAAATTAAATGGTATGACATCAAACTATTATTTATACTTTATTTCTCCAAGATTACTATCATCTTAAACGTAATGGATTACTACAGATTTCTGTAACTACTGAATTGTGCATTGTTTTAAATTTGGAGTAATCTCCAGGAACCTCAATTATGAACAAGCTTTTCCTTTTAATAACTTTACTAGCGGTTTGCTTTTTGCATTCACAAGAACAAAATGTTTTGCTTGTAACATGGAATATCAAAGACTTTGGGAAAACAAAAAATGCAGAAGAACTAAATCGAATTGCTGAAGTTGTAAAGGAGGCTGATATTTTAGCCATTCAAGAAGTTGTGGCCGGATATGGTGGAGCACAAGCCGTAGCTAAGCTATCGGATATTCTTAATAGAAAGGGAGCTCAGTGGGATTATGTAATCAGCAACCCTACCAATAGTCCTAAATATGCCACCGAACGTTACGCTTTTATTTGGAAAACAAAGAATATCAAAATAAAGAATAGAGGTTGGCTACTTGATGAATTGAATCCGAATATAGACAGAGAACCTTTTTTATTGGATTTCTACTTAAACAAGCAGAAATTTACTGTGATTAATTTTCACTCGAGACCCCACGATAAAAATCCTGAAAGTGAAATAGAGGCTTTGAGTAATTTTGTGATGGATTCACTAGGGACACCTTTAATAATTGCCGGTGATTTTAACGTGGATGAAAAAGAACCCGTTTTTGATCCTTTAAAAAGCAAAGGCTACACAGCAACTATTACCAATCAAAAAACCACACTAAAAAGAACTTGTAAACGTGGAGAGTACCTGAATTATCCAATAGATAACATTTTTTATTCAATCGATATAAAAAAAATTGATGGCGGGGTTATTGATTTTGTAAAGCTCTGTAATCGGATAGAACAGGCCAGAAAAATTTCGGATCATATACCAGTTTTTCTAATGTTTCATGTTGAACGAAAACAACAATGATTTTTTATTCTAACATACTTCCCAATGGGAACGTCTCAACATGATATGTGGGTTGTTTTCTTAAAAGCTTTACTTCATCAAAAACAAATGCAAATTCTTCCGTTTGGTAAGATGGAAGATAAATCTGTTTGGACTTTTCGTACTTATTTCCAGCTTGTTCGGCATAAGCCCTAATTATGACATACCCATCTCCGCCCTTATTTATTATCCGCCCCGAAATCTTCATACTATAATTGAATAAAGAGCTTGATGTTCCATCAGCATGAGAATTAACTATCTCAGGTTTTGGCGGCACGACGGATTTGAAAATACGTTGGTAATTCGTAAAAAGAAATATACCGATAATCAAAAGGATTCCTATAATGACATATTTACTTTTCATATTGATGGCCTGATGTAAAAGTTATCGTTTGCAATAAATATAAATTTCAGCTCCAACCTCATAGCAGCTTGAAACCAAAGAGGAAACAAACCATAATATTTGAATAACTTCATTTCTTTCTGCAAAATCATCCGCATTACGAAGTTTATTTAATCTATCTTCTAGTTCTATTTTAGAAATGAAATTAATTACAAGAACAACCCTCTTTTTAAGATTCGGATATAATTTTAGCTTTTTGAAATATTCAATTGCATCTGCCACATTGTTGCCTTTTCTTAATCTTGTAATTTCGGTTTGAACTTTGTTAATCTTGAATTTTTTAGCCCATAGATTTTCCTTAATTGGCCATTGGTTATCGGATGGACTAAGGTTTCCTAAGTTCTTTTGGGCTTGTCCTATTATTTCTTGAAAAGCAGATGCTGAAAATTTTGAATCTTTATATTTTGAATGATAGAACGAAATACTTTCATCGTTTAATCCAATGTGGTCTGCCCATTCTTTGCCTAAGTCATCGCAAATAAAATATTCCGATTCAGATGAAAACGTATGCTCTACAAATCCAAAAATGGAATCATCATCAAAGTTTTTAGAGTTAGCAGTGAAACTCCCTTTTTCAGATGTGACTAAGTCGAGTTTAGGATGCGGAATAAAAAGCTTTAAGAAAGCTTCTATGTTGCTTAAAAGTCTACTATCCTTAAAGAGTTTTCTATTACTGTAAACTAAGTCTGGTGTATCAAACGTAACGATAAAGCTATTTGTCCTATTTATGTATTGAAGAATCGGATAAACTGAATCTTCTGAAAACTGAATACATAGCCTGGCTAATTTTCTTGAACGAAGCGTGATGGAATGAGAGTTGAGTGATACGTACAAATCATTAATAATCTTATTGTTTATTTTGTAATTACTAACACCATTTTTTTCTTCAGATTCAATCTTCAAAAGGCGTTCAAAGTTGTTTAAGACTTTAATAATGTCAACCTCTCTTTCCTGTTCTTTATTTAGTATGAAGCACCTCTCGATTCGATTATCTTCGAAATCTGAGTATAATTTGGAAAGGGTGATTAAGATTGCAATTGGTAGTAGATTGTCTTTTTCATTTGAATAATCTATGGGAGTTGCAAACGATGAGAGAAAACTTGACTGTGGTTCGAAATTAATAATCCGGGCAACA
The DNA here is from genome assembly GCF_023502235.1 of Flagellimonas myxillae. GTDB lineage: Bacteria > Bacteroidota > Bacteroidia > Flavobacteriales > Flavobacteriaceae > Flagellimonas > Flagellimonas myxillae. Next base: position 493,875 of record NZ_JAMFLY010000003.1, read on the forward strand.
ATTTTATGTGCCCAATTTAGAAAAGCTTCGATATTGTTTTTAATTCCAAATTTGTTGATTCTCGAAGAATTCAATGAAAGAGACACTTTATGATCTTCATTATTTACCCTTAGATTACTTAGTACATAGCTTTGTAAACCCAAAGTTGAGAGATTTTCCTTTAGATCAGTAGATTCAATGCTTTTTTGACGAATTGACTTATCTGCAATATTTAAATTATTCATTGAAAATTTCTCAAAAGTTGTGTCATCATCAGTGAATATTGAGGTTAACACCTCATACTCAATTGGAGAGAATAATTTTAAAAAATCTTTAATCCCAGAAATATTTCTTTTTGCAATTACTAAATGGTTCTGAAAATCAACCAGGCATATATAAGCTAACTTTTTTTCGTCCCATCCTTCTATAGATTTCTCTATGAATGTTGGCTTTTTTTCATATTTGAAAACAGCGATGGAATAGTAGACAAAATCGTTATCGCTAATCTGGTATTTAGATTTTAATTCTTTCAAAAGAAAGTTTCCTTTCTTTTCTGCAGAAGCTTCTTTAAATGTATTTTTTATTAACCTCTTGCTTATAAACCCTTTCTTTTTTTTAAGAAAGAAATAAGCATTTTCGTTGAGAATAATGTTTTGAATCAATTTGTCTTTATTCACACTATATGTTTTAGAGATAGAAGGACCATTAGCAACAACAGCCATATTGATAGCATACATCCGCTATTTTTTGATTTGGAAAAAGTCTTTCGATAGGTTAATCCGGGTATTCCTGTTTTCAAGGAATATCCATTTGAACTTAAACTGCCTCTTTTGTTTCTATAACTAGGGGTAATACCTGATTTACTCACATTTATGCCCAGTCCCTTGCCTAACTTGATACGCTTGTTAAATCTAAATGCCATATTATTTACTCAAAATAAATTCCGCTATTATCTTCTCCATATTAGAAGGTAAATCTGCTTGTTTGATCTCGAAATTTTTAACCCCCATTTCCTCAAGCCACTTATTCCAGTAAGCTCTAATAACATCTTCTTCATAAGGGTTTTTATCACTCGGATTAATCCCCAACACTAAGACTTCCAAATTCGATAACTGATCATTTGCTTTAATAAACCCAAAATCCTGTTGGTCAAATTTTTCTTTCCAACCAGTATTGTTAAATCCAAAATGCTTTACATCCTGTGGTGTTAAATATGTAGTTCTGTTACCTTCTTTGATTTTTGTATTCTTATGAAATATGTAACCATCAGTTAGAACTACCAAAATGTTCCGAGACCCATCTTCTATGCAATAGTCATTTATCTTGTTCTTGAAAAACCTCCAAGTGTCCGAACCAACATAATGGTCGTCCTTTATTGCAGCTTCATAAATCAGCTTTGAAATACTGTCGTACTTTTTACAAGTATTTAAGATTTTCTCCTTCGTAACATTGTCCTTATTAAAAGATATTTTCAAGATGCTTAGTTTCTTGTTGAGCGTATTATCCGAAGGTTCAGGATCTATAAAAACTTGGATTTGATCATTTATCCTTATCATTTTCTTGTTCATTACATGAGCTTCAAAACTTTTTGCAATTATTTTTAAATAACCTATATCCCTCAAATAGAATTCCATTGCGGGAGATGGATATTTTTGAGGATTTATCCGATCCGACAGGTCCAAAAGCACACTAATATTCAAGTTTTCTCGATTAGGCGATAACTTTGGGATTTCATGGTTATGAAAGGATTTCTCCGAATTGGCATCTTCTATGCATGAGCTTAAAAATATTGAAGTCAGTATGGGCAAGAGTAAGGCACATAAATATTTTTTCATCAGGATTAGTTTATTAATTTATATAATCGCCCTTCGTAGTTTTCATCTGCAATATCATGCTCTTCTAGGTGCTTTTTTTCTTCCGCAGCACATTGTGATAATAGCTGATCACGCCTTTTCAGGGAATCAAAATTATCTGCGATAGCCAAAAACCAACCTTTGACATATTCTGCATGGTAGGTGAGGTAATGCTTGTTGGAAAAAACAAAACCGTCAATAGTTCTTTGTAGATCATTTATCTTTCCTTCAATCCCGGAAATTTCTTCTTTGATAGGATTCAGTTTTTCTACCTGATTGGCTATCTCTTGTTCACAATTAAGAATATCTTCTCTTTTGGATTTGATGAATGTTTTGATTTTATCAAAATTGTCATATTCCTTCATAATAAAATCAAATACTAAACCCCAGATAATGTAGACAACAAACCCGGCGAATATTATGCCCCAAAACTCTGCTTTGGTAAAAGCAATTTGAACATTGAAATCCGGTGAGTTTAGTGTTTTCTCAATGTCATATATCTTTTTTTCTATTTGGTATGCCAGTATCGCATCAAAAATAAAAGTGACAATAAATAGGGTACCTATCTTGATATAGGAGGTCCAATTTTTATGTTTTTGGAACATGTGGATAAGATATCCTAGCCCCATAAAAGCGAAGGGTATGGTAGAAACGAAAATACCCTCAAGCCACCCATCTTCAATCGCCTTGGTCAAGGCATTGGCATCAAAGATTGCATTGGTCAATTGGTTGGTGTCAAACACTTTGAAAAAAGCGGAATACGATGCCGATATATAAAAAACCAGTAGATAGAATGTAATAGGAATCAATACTATTAAGCCTAAGTAAAATTGGGCTTTGGGCTTTTTGTCTGCATCTTCAACATATTTTTCAGGGTTTTGTTTTACATCGGCTATTTCATTTCTATAGTTTGAGATTTTTTGTTCCAAAGCTGAAATGCCTTCTTCTGCTATGGCCTTAACGGTTTTCCTTTTTTTCAATTCAATCTCATACTTGCTTTTTTCCTGTACATAGGGCTCTTTCAATTCTTTTTGCAGTTTCTGGTTTTCCCTGCATTTCCCCTTATAATCCATATACACATCTTGCAAGCAGGCTTTGAAAATCATATGATTTCCTTCTGCTTGTTTTGAGGAACCGTAACCGCTTTCAAAAAATGTGAGCTTTATTTTTTCTTCTTCTTGCTCTTTTCCCTCTACTTCCTGAGGGGCCGTTTTTTTAATCGAAAATATTTTTTTTAAGGAGTTCATATTATTCTTCCATTTTGGATATCAATTCTTTTAGCGGAATATTGGCCTTGGCGTTTTCTAAAAGAAATTCACAGATATCTTTAATATTCTCTTCTTCGAAATCAAATTTTAGGCAGTACTTTCTTAGGGTATTTACCTCATCATCTGTTACAATGCCATCGGCCCATATCATTATGGCCAAATCATATAGATATTCAATTTTTTTCTCTAGTGATGTTGGTATGATGGAATCTTGTGATGGATGTAATAAAATATCGTTTAATTGATCTTTACTTATTCCTCTTTCCTCAGCAAATTTGTAAAGCATTTGCAATTCCAGAACATCAAAATTGTCATCAGTAAATGCAATCTGATAAAGTCTCAAAAAATGACTTTTCAATTCAGTGGAAATATTCATCATCACAACATGTTAGTTAATATTGTTTTCACAGGCTATTCCATCATTGTCTCTATCTAAATTGGAATAGCAATTTCTATTACTTTCAAAAGCGGACTGAGCTGCAGTTTGAGACGAAAAATCAGAACAATTGCTATCGCAATCTGAATCGTTTTCACATGATATGGTTATTAAGATTATTGCCGTAATTATAGCGAAGCCAAAGCAACCCTTTTTCGTTTTCCTTCCTTTGGATTTTTTAAGTGATTTGTTCACAAAATGGCCTTGAACGTATGTGCCATCTTTCTTGTAATATCCTCTGCGATACTTCATTTAATACTTTATTTAGGAGGTTTTCTTTTATGCGGTTTCACAGGTACGGTTTTAGGACTATTAGGATTTTTTCTTGGCACTGGAGAAGGTTTAGATCTTTTGTGTGGTTTTACGGGAACTGTTTTCTTTGCCATTTCAAAATGTATTAACTGGTCAAATCTTCTACCTGCGCAAAGGGCGCATCTCTTTTTACCGCTTCGATTCCGTTTTTGCACGATTGTTTATAGTTGTACATCTCGCTTGTAGCGATGATTTCACCATTGCCTTTGGAGCGAAGGTTAAAATAGAATTTACCGTTGCTACTCTTTTTGATTTCAAATTTTGGAAATGCCATGATTCTTTTGATTTTTATTTTGTTTACGCAAACCTAAAGGCATTCAAAAAAAATTCCTTACAGATATCTGTAAAGCAAAAAAGTAATATCAAAAAGATTTTTAAATGCTTAGTATTGTTGTTGAAATGAGAACTAATCTTCCCATCCGCAAAGCGTTCTACCCATATTTTTCGCCTCTTTCAAAGTGACCTCATAGATTTTGGTGGAGCAACAGGAAAGCCCTCGGCAATGCTTGTTATAATGATATCGCTTACTTCCCTTGCCCTTGCAGACATAAACTTTGTTTTTCTCAATAGTTGAAGAATTTAAACCAACAAAAAGTATGCAGAGACATATGGCAAATGATTTCATAACTAGCAGTAATAATTCAAATTAATAGTTATTTATTCCAATATTTTGCTTTCATTTTTTAGTCCAAGGCTTTAATTGGGTTGTGAGTACCACGATGAGTCGTTTAATAGTGTTAGACAGAGTCCTGCTATTTCGGAAATTTCAGATTGGTCTACTACATCGTGATCTTTTACTGCTCCATCGATGCAGATTTTCAAGTCGGTCGCACTACTCTTCACTTCACTTAGTGATAAATCCTTATTTATCGAATAGACGAAGTCAGCACAAGTTGCCAGTTTATTTCTTTCTGTAGCTGATTTCCAATCGATTATTTTGGCTTTATGTAGAGTCCCTCCATTAAACCATTCCTTGGATTCTGCAATTGGACCTGATAAATTACTATTATTAGAACAACCACATTTCCAAATGAATAAAACAACCACAATAACAATGATGACTTTTTTCATGACTTATCGGTTATTTGCTTATCTGAGTTTTCGATTAGTTTTCTTAGTAGATTATTTGTTTCATTCATAATGCTTATACGCTCATCAATTTTATAATACCATAGGACGACCCAACGAAATATGAAAAACAATACTAGAAGGAAGCATAGCAATAAAACGAATATTAGGGCTGGCAAGCTAAATTCATTCATCATTAAATCGATTGTAAATAATATTAGCATTTAATTTTTGCACCCATTTCTGTCACAGGTAATCCTCTCATTAGAGTATACCCAATGACTTGCAGAAGTATCAAAACCACATCCTGTTTCTCCACCTTTATATCCAATGTGCACTTCTCCAGTTTCTGTATTTTTTACAGCCATGATAATTGTTTTTAAGTTTCCATTAAACAAACCTAATCTCATAAAACAATAATCCCTTACAGGATTCTGTAAGGGATTTAAATTTGTTTTGATAATCGGGTCTTAGGAAAAATTAAAAATCAAATTTTACCTTCCTTTGCGAGTTTAAATAGCAGGCTTGTGGTATTCTTTGCCTTGTATTCATCATATAGCTTGCTTATTCTTTTGTCAATTGTACTCTCGCTATTTGGAGTCCTATTTTCTTTTTTAAACTTATCGGAAACTTCTTTCTTGGTGAGGCCGTTTGCGAGTTCTTTTAATATAGCACGATCAAAAGCATCCAATTCAAAAGAATTGTTAGCGGCAGTCAAATTCAGTTGGGGCGATACAAAAGTCCTATTGTGAAACACTTCGTTAACGGCATTGACCAACTCAACCATTCCTCTTCGGCCCTTGCAGACATACCCGTTAATTTTATCCTCTTTAAAAAGAGCATTGACGTGGCTAGGATTGTTTTCCATAGAGTGGACAATAATTTTTAATTCTGGTTGCTGCGCTCTTGCTACTTTAATGAGTTCTTGTCCAGAAGTGAGTTTGCGGTCCACATGGTCTTTTTCGAAAAATAAATCGGTGACCATTAACTCGTAAGGCTCATTTTTTTTGAGGGCCACTTTCAAACGATTAAATGCCTTGTCACAATAAAACTCGCTTTGCAATTCTTCGATTGCCAATTTTTCAGTTAAGGTTTCGGCAATACCTTGGTTTTCTCCCTGAAAATCTTCTACTAATACTACCTTTTTGAACATGTCGTATTCAACTATTTGGGGATTCGGATTTCGGCGCGAAAGCCTTTCTCTTCTTCTGAATCAAAAGTAATACTTCCACCGAGGGCTTGAATACGCTTTTCTGTATTCCATAGTCCATTTTTTCTCAATAATGATTTTTTTGAAGCCCCGACGCCGTCATCTTCATAATAAATAGAGAGCTCTTTCTTTTTGACTCTGAATAAAATCACAGTTTGGTCGGCCTTACTATGTTGCGCCATATTCTTAACCAACTCTTGCAGCACCTTAAAAATTATCGTTTTTGTTTGATGAGATACTAATGGCCAATCAAGTTCTTTGCCACCATCAAAAATCATTTCAACTTCTACCGGTTTGAGATATTCCAAAGTCACTTTCAGACTATTCCAAAAATCAGAACCGGTGTCTACCGTATTAATTTCACGCGAGAAACTTCTAATTTGATTGTAGACAGATTCCAATTTATCTAAAATGGCAGATTTGTCTTCACCTCTTTGCAGCATTAGCATGGCTTGATTGATTTTACCACCATGGTCATCATGTAATTTTCGGGAAAGTTGTTCCTCGGTTTCTTGGATAGCCACCAACTTCTCGGCTTTACTTTCCTGTTTTAGCCGATAAGTACGTTGTCTAAAACCGTAAAGCGAAAGGCCTAAAACAGAGGTAATGAAAAGGAGGCCACCCAAATACAGGGTCTTCTGATTTCGTTGTTGACTGGCCTCCAGTTCTTTTTCAGCATTTTCTTTTTCGAGACGCAAAATGGATTCTTGTTTTAGCCGATCATCGTATTTGTATTTAGCAAACTGGGTTTTAACCTTCAGTTCTTGTGTATACAAACTGTCTTGCAAATGAACATAGCGGTCACGGAGATTGATATTTTGCGGTTGCAATTCCATCAAAAATTTTAAAGCATCTTTTTCTGCACGAGGGATTTTTAAAGTTCTCGAAAGTTGAATAACAGAATCAAAATAGGATGTTGCTCTTCTTGGGTAAGTTTTAATGTAGAATTCTCCTAAGTGTGTATAACTGGCAATTAGTCCACGATTGTCATTGATTCGTTTTCGAATTTTTAGTGGTTCAAAAAAGATTTTTGGTTTTTTGTTCTTTTCTGAAAGCCATTTTGCATAAGCTAGGTTGTCCAATGCTCGGGCATACTCACGTTGATTTTGTTTTAATAAGGAATCTTGGATGATACTTCTCAATATGGCAATGGCATCCTCATACTGGGCATTATCAATATAAGTAACTGCCAAATTATTTCGATATATTAATCCATCTATTTCAATGCCAGTCATGTTAATGGCCCGATTATAATTCCTTATGGCATCTGAATAATTTAATAACTTACGATGGTTAGTGGCTAAAAGGTTATAGCATTGAGCAATATATGTGGTGTCTTTTTTAGGTGTTAAAAACTCTATGGCTTCAGTTAGAGTTTCTTTACTACCAAAAAAATCATTAAAATCCTTTTGGATTGTACCCATATTTAAAAGATTTCTACCTACCCAACTACTATCACCTACTTGCTCATAGTAGCCCTTTGAAAGTGTGTAATTTTGAAATGCTTTATCTGAATTATGGACTATTTCTGAGAAATAATAGCCCATCAAATAACGCTGCTTAGCGATATAATATGAATCAAGGCCTTCAATAGAGTCTTGGAATAAATATTCATCGAAAAAAATTAAACTATCATATTGCCTTGAAGAATAGTGGATCCAGGATTTTTGATATGCCAGTTGACCCATAATTTCCTGATCCCTGACTTTTCTTGAGATTTCGAGTGCCTTATTAATCGCTCTTAATCTTTCATCCAATTTAAGCTTCAAATCCTGGGATTCCAAGAAATAGTGACTAATACTATCATTTACTTTTTCGGCTTTTAAGTCATCTCCTTTCTTAGTACAACAAGAAATTGACACTACAATAAGAAGCAAAAGAAGAGAATGTTTCAAATGAAATGAGGTTAAATAAGCTGCACCTTAAAGATATTAAGGTACAGCTCAAATAAAACAAATTATTACAATTATTTGTCCCCGCCAGGAGGAGGAGGAGGAGGAGGGTTTCCATCATCCCCCTCAGTTGCAATAACTTGGTGTAACGCCTCCGTAGAAGCCACATCTTCCTTGTTACAGGAAAATAAGAATATGTTAAAAACGACAGCCATAATGGCCAAAAACACTTTTTTCATCTTTGTGATTTTTTTAATGTTGAACAAAGGGGTGGCTGTCCAGGGTTTTCCCAGAGCTGTTCATTTGGCTTTTCAGCCACCCGTGAGTTTGGAGTACTCCTTTGTTTTTGGAAAGTGGAAACTGCAAGCGGCTGATTTAGCTACTTTCCATTGGCCTAACACTGGCCGCTTTACAGAATCCCACAAAAATGAATCTTCTAGAAAAGCTATGTTAGCAAGGCATAGCAAAATTCATTCTTGGTACAAATTAAATTGATGAGGTTAAAATTCTGATAGACACGGATCTGACATGTATTGGACATGTATTGGACATCAATAAAACTGGTAATTACCAAGGTGAAAACTTCTATTGTTGAAGACGAAAAACTTGTATTTTTAGTTAGATGAATGAGAAAAGAACCAAGGAAATAGTTAAGGAGGTCTATACAAAGGCTAAAATAAACTGTATTTCTAATGCTAAAAATGCTCTGGCCATTCACGTGGAGAATGAGTTGTTAGAGCGTTACAAGAAATCTTTAAGCTATAAAACCATTGAAAGGGCTTTTGATAAATACATTGATGGAAAGAAAATCGGACCTCCTTTGGCAGAAAGTGTCAACTTAATGTGTGTTTATTTAGGGTTTGAGAACTTTACTGATTATGTTAGGCGTCGACAAAAATGGAAATGGAAAGTAACAATAGGGATTTCATTGGCCGCAATTTTAATCTCTCTTTTGGTTTTGTTGCCCAAATTCTCAAAAAATAGCAATACTTCTTCTATATCTAGGAACGGTTGCATGACTTGGGCTGATTCAATATATGTTACGGCTTCTTGCGATTCGGGGCCATATTCGAAATATGAAACCCCAATAGTTCCAATGAATCAAAATAAAATGAAGAATTTTAAAAAAGTTGAGGTGGATGCAGCGTATTCATTTTTTACGGAAGATGGTAAACCGTTAATATGGTATCATAAAAAGAATGATAGGGAACTTGAGTATTTTACCGCACCTGGATTGCATCCTATAACAGGGAAAACACTTGACGAAATCACCGAGTATATGATTGAGAAATATGTCCCAATACATTCAAATAAAAGTGATTCTTTCATAAAGGAAAACTAAACACTAATATGTGTAGCAAAAGTCAAGAATTGTTTATTTACTCTTTGATTTAGTGAACACATTGTTTATTAAGTAATCTATGGCCTGCTGATCGGTTATCGGTCTGTTCTTCTTTTGTTGATTTGTTAAGCTGCTAGTATTTATTTTGTTTGAGGATTTCTGCGTGGTTTCAAATGTGCTTTTTACTGCTTCCGTGTTGTCACTTTTGTAGTCTTTCTCAAAACCATAGATTTCATTCAAGGACACAACAATCTTAAATACGGTTTCAAATTCTATGAAACGAGTAAATTCTTCATTTGTCGATGCATTCACCCTATCAAAATAGACATTGTTGCCCTCAAGAAAGGGTATGAGCAGAAAAGAGTTGGCCAGATTGTTTTTAATGGCCTCCTGTTGGCCCAACAACACCTCCATTTTAGCGAGTCCCTTTACCCTTTCAATACCATTATTGTCCCTTGTGGTATTGAAAAACCGGACTGTCCTGGTCAAGATCTGATCGGAAAAAACCTTGAAATACCCCAGAGCCACCTTTTTTTCAGATTCTTTGTCCAATCCAAAGATCTCGTCCTCAAAGTCCAAATAGAACGCATAATAGGGGGTAGTAATACTCTCTATGAACCTATCAAGTAGAAAACCATAAAGATCATCCATAAGTTGCTTTGTGGGCTGCGGGATGGGAGGGGTGTCCAAGGGGTATACCTGATTGACCCCATTGTTTAGGGTAATACGGTATACCTGTTGAAAAAGACCTTCTTCAACAAGGAAATTGTTGCGTTCATCTTCATCCATGGACCCTAGTCCATGTCCTTTAAATTGGCCAAAATATGACATAGTGTGGTAAAAATAGAGAAACTGGCAAATTGTCTGACCAATCTGTTGATGGGTGCAACAATTTTTTTGTTGGTCGTCAATAGGGTATAACACCCTATTTGGATACCCTATTCCAACTCCTTCAATAAATGTGAGTAGTCCTCTGGTAATTCAGCATTGATATCCCTTAGGTATTTTTCCAGTGCGGACATAGTTGTGTGTCCGGTTATAAGCATTAATTTCCCCTTTGCCATTGCCGGTGGGAACTTCTTTGCCAATTTATGGTAGACCTGTGTAATGAAGGTATGGCGATAACTATATAGACCGTATTCCTTCCCGAGACCCAGGGCATCCTTGGCTTTTTTGAATTGTTTGCTGTAATGGTTCCTTTTGTTGTCCTCTAGGGTGTCCCAATAACCCCCGATACTATCCAAAGCGAACAAGTTACTTTTAGGGTCAAAGGCGCTAAGGTCAGGTAAGTGCTCCAAAAGGATGTCGGGAAGGATCTTTGTTGCCCTTTGCTTTGTCTTGGTCCGTACATGGATCAGTTTGTTGACAGTGTCGATGTCACCAACGAGAAGTCTACATACCTCTATTGGCCTTAGGAAGGCATATGAAACGAACCTGACAAAGAGCAATAGGACAGGATCGTTGCTGGCCAAATAGTTGTCCAACATTTTAAGTTGGTCCAAGCTATAGGTCCTATGTAGGTTGGGTTTTGTAGGCAAGGAACGGATGCCCTTGACAAAATTGTTGGTGATAAGACCATTGTCCTCGAAGAACTGGAACAATGAGCTAAGGTCGGCCTTGGTATTGTTGTGTGTTCTAGCGCTGGTCCTCTCCAATACGGTCCGCAGGTACTCCATTGCCAACTTTCGGTCAAGGTCCTCCACCGCAAGATCGTTGCCCAATTTGTTGCGAGCCCATTCGCTAAATTGGTTCGCCCTGCTCTTGAACCTCGAGAAAGAGGTTGCACTAAGGGTGTGCGATTTGAATGCCAACGCATCATCAACCGCACTGATAAGGGTAGTTTTTCCAGAATCGGTCCCAATTGAGATTGTTGTGTCCACAGTAACGGGCTTGTCCTGTTTTGGCGCAACAATCCCAGTTTGTTGCTGAATCTCTTCATTGGCCGGATCGAACATTGGTAGAAGGTGCGTATTGTCCGAATAGGGGTCGAATCCCTTGTCCAGTAGGAACAGCAGGTTCCGGCTCAATGTCCTGAGATGTGCCAGGCGTTCTCGTTTGTTGGCCATCCTGTTGGCCCCTGCCTTTATGTTGGGCTGGCGTTTGAGTTTCCCGGTATTGGGGTCGCGATAGGACCAATAGACATACCAGTCCTTCGAAAGTGCGTCCTCTTTTTCCTTTTTGGACAGTTTGGACCACTCGGAAGGGTCTATGCCGCCGGTGTAGATCTTGGGTTCGGAAAAGGAAGGTTTTTTGCCCAAAACGTGTACGGTATCGTGTACGGTCTTCAAAAATAGCGAAACTGTGGCCATAAAAAAACGGATTGCTGGTACACAATCCGTTGTCTTTGTTGCCTTTGGGCCTTGTAGCGGGAACAGGACTCGAACCTGTGACCTTCGGGTTATGAGCCCGACGAGCTACCTACTGCTCTATCCCGCGATATATGTTTTAATCGGAATTTACTAACCGATTTCTTTGTTTTTTCTTTTCCCAAAAGTAAAGTAGGTACTTTATCCTGAGCCCAGTCGAAGGATACTGCTCTATCCCGCGATGTGGACGGCAAATATACAACCGTTTTTCCTTTATTTCCAAATTTAACGAGACTTTGATTTGAAAAATGAAGTACATCCAAATCAATTGGTCGAACAAATACTGAACGAAGCCTTGGTCTCAGTCTAAATATTTTGATCTGAAAGTTGTTAATGGGTGGTTAGACCCCAATATCTGATTGGATGCTGGAAGTTCGGATTATCGGATTATTAGTTCTTGTCCTTACCGCATAAATATTTACCTTCGGAACCATGGAACAAGTCAACGATTTCTTATCCGCAATGCTGCCATACACAGAATGGGCCATGCTCATCCTGTTGATAGGCGGCGGATTATTCTTGGTATTTCGATCTAAATTTTTACCCTACCGGTATTTTGGGCATGCTATTGCCATAACTGCTGGTAAACATGACAAAGAGGGAGCTAAAGGAGATGTAAGCCATTTACAGGCTTTGTCCGCTGCGGTAGCCGCTACTGTCGGCTTGGGCAATATTTCCGGAGTGGCCATAGCCATATATATGGGTGGCCCCGGAGTGGTGTTTTGGATTTGGATCACTGCATTGATCGGAATGTGCATAAAATTCTATTCATGTAGTTTGTCAATCATGTACCGCGGACAAGATTCGGACGGAAAGTTGCAAGGTGGCCCCATGTTTTATATTACCCAGGGTATTGGCAGCAAAGCCAAACCGCTTGCCACCTTTTTCTGTATTGCGGGACTTTTTGGTTTTCTGGGCGTGTTTACGGCCAATCAGTTTACCCAAACCTTTATGAATGTGGTGAAGCCGGATGAGAATTTGGCAGTGCTTGGCGATTTCAATTGGAAACTAATAGTTGGGATTTCGTTAGCGATAATTACCTCCTTTGTAATTTTTGGAGGACTTAAGAAAATCGCACGTGTTGCATCGGCCATTGTTCCCTTTATGGTCCTCATTTATTTTGTGGCCGTAATGGTTGTAATGGCAACCAATAGCGGTGATATTTTACCTTCATTAAAATTGATCATTACGGAGGCCTTTAACTTTGATACCATGGTTAAAGGTGGTTTTTGGGGATTGGTAATTCTCGGTGTTCGGCGCGCCATGTTCTCCAATGAAGCAGGTCTCGGAAGTGCCCCTATGTATCACGGTCAGTCAAAAACGGACGAACCCGTCCAAGAAGGATTGGTGGCAATGTTGGGACCCTTTATCGACACCATAATTGTGTGTACCCTAACAGCTATTGTAATTATTTTGAGTGGCGCATATTTGGAAGCAGAGAGCAACGGCATCCTTATGACATTGATTGCCTTTAAAAAATCACTTTTTGGATATGGTGATGTACTGTTGATGATCATTGTAGCTGCATTTGCCCTTTCTACCTTGTTCACCTATTCGTATTATGGAGTAAAATGCCTGTCTTTTTTGACCAACGCCAAGATTGGCAAGTTTTACAATGGCTATTTTGTCGTAACCATAGTTTTTGCAGCGGTTGCTTCCGTTGATCTTGTGATCAACCTCATTGATTTGGCTTATGCACTAATGGTCATTCCGAATATGATCGCTGTACTTTACCTATCACCAAAAGTAAACGCCGCGGCTAAACAGTATTTTTCTAAATTAAAGGATGAAAAAGCATAGATCAGGTTTCGTAAACATTATCGGTAATCCCAATGTGGGCAAATCCACATTGATGAACGCTTTTGTGGGCGAGAAACTTTCTATCATCACTTCCAAGGCGCAAACCACCCGTCACCGTATTTTGGGGATTGTAAATGGTGATGATTTTCAAGTAATTCTTTCGGATACCCCGGGAATTATTAAGCCTGCCTACGAGCTGCAAACCAGCATGATGGATTTTGTGAAATCCGCTTTTGAGGATGCTGATGTGCTTGTGTACATGGTGGAAATAGGTGAAAAAGGTCTGAAAGATGAGGCCTTTTTCAAAAAAATTGAGAATAGCAAGATACCTGTACTTCTGTTGCTCAACAAAATAGACACTTCGGAACAGTCAATGTTGGAGGAACAGATCCAACATTGGCAAAAATTATTGCCCAAAGCGGAAATCCATCCCATTTCGGCTTTGGAGAATTTCAATGTCGAGGAAGTTTTTCAAAGAATATTGGAGCTGCTACCAGAAGCTCCCCCTTTTTATCCGAAGGATCAACTGACCGATAAGCCTGAACGTTTTTTTGTAAACGAGACCATACGTGAAAAAATACTGCTCAACTACAAAAAGGAGATTCCGTATGCGGTGGAAGTGGAAACCGAGGAATTTTTAGAAGATGAGAATATTATCCGAATCCGTTCCGTGATCATGGTCGAGAGGAATACCCAAAAAGGAATCATTATAGGGCACAAGGGCAGTGCCTTAAAAAAGGTAGGGGTGCAAGCAAGGAAGGACTTGGAGAAATTCTTCGCCAAACAAGTTCATATTGAGCTCTACGTGAAGGTAAACAAGAACTGGCGGAGCAGTTCCCAGCAATTAAAGCGTTTTGGCTATAATGGTTGATGGCAGTTTAACGTTTTAGCTCGGAAATCAACTCTTTGATATACGTTTTGAGCTGTTCCATTTGTGGACCTCCCTTTGATTTTCCCAACCGTCCGAACGCATATAGGGCAAACCAAATAACTACCAAGAAAAACATGCCCACCAACCAAGGGGTAACATCGTTCCCCAAGGAGTACTTGGAATAGGCAAATACCCCTAAAATGATAAACACAGTGCCCACCCCAAAATGAAGGAACATAAAAAAGGTCCAAAGGGTAGGATTGGGGCCAAAAACCCCATGGATTTTACTGATACCTTTTTCAAATGAGGTCAACTCCAAATGCACTTGGGGGGTCCAAAAATTGGTCTCCGATTTTTTAAAGCGGATATATACGTGTTCATCCAACCTTTTTACCAAGAAGGGGTGGGGGGCCTTACGGTCAAAAACCGTCTTAAGCCGATCCAAATCTTCCTTTAGGGGAACTTCAAAACGGGGCCTAAGCACTATCTCGTTGGTAAAATCACTCATAAGTGGTTGAAATTGAAAAAAAAAGGTATCATTTTTTCTTCATAAATAATGGTATTTTTGCCAAAATTTAATGCGGATGAGTGCTATAGTGGCCATTGTGGGAAGACCCAATGTTGGTAAGTCCACCTTTTTCAATAGACTAATACAACGTCGCGAAGCAATCGTGGACGCTGTTAGTGGGGTCACCCGCGACCGTCATTATGGAAAAAGTGACTGGAATGGAAAGGAATTTTCCCTAATCGATACTGGAGGATATGTGGTTGGAAGTGACGATGTCTTCGAAAAGGAAATCGACAAACAAGTGGAGCTTGCGATTGACGAAGCGGATGCAATTATCTTCATGGTCGATGTGGAATCTGGGGTCACCGGAATGGACGAAGATGTGGCCAAATTGCTTAGGAAAGTAAACAAACCCGTCTTTTTGGCGGTAAACAAAGTGGATAACGTCCAGCGACAAGCCGATGCCGTGGAGTTTTATGCTTTGGGACTTGGGAACTATTACTCCCTTTCAAGCATTAATGGAAGTGGAACGGGAGACCTTTTGGACGCCGTTGTAAAAGAACTGCCCGATATCGAAGAGGAGGAAAGCGAACTTCCAAGATTTGCCGTTGTGGGAAGACCCAACGCCGGTAAATCATCTTTTATAAATGCCCTTATCGGGGAAGAACGTTATATCGTAACCGACATAGCTGGGACCACCCGGGATAGTATCGATACCAAATACAATCGATTTGGTTTCGAATTCAATTTGGTGGATACGGCGGGTATCCGAAGAAAGGCCAAGGTAAAGGAAGATTTGGAGTTCTATTCGGTGATGAGGTCCGTAAGGGCCATTGAACATGCCGATGTCTGCATTTTGTTACTGGATGCTACCCGTGGATTTGATGGGCAGGTGCAGAACATTTTCTGGTTGGCCCAACGCAACAACAAAGGCATCGTGATTCTTGTCAATAAATGGGATTTGGTAGAGAAAGAGACCAATTCCGTTCGCGATTTCACCGCAAAAATCAAAAAGGCCATTGAGCCATTCGATGATGTGCCTATCCTGTTTATTTCGGTGCTGACTAAACAGCGGATTTTCAAAGCAATTGAAACGGCAGTGGATGTGTTTAAGAACCGTTCAAAAAAAGTTCCTACCAGAAAGTTGAACGATATCATGCTGCCCATCATTGAGCATACCCCACCACCAGCCTATAAGGGGAAGTATGTGAAAATCAAGTTTTGCACCCAATTGCCAACGCCCTACCCCCAATTTGCCTTTTTCTGTAATTTACCGCAGTATGTGCGGGATCCCTACAAACGATTTTTGGAAAATAAGCTTAGGGAGAATTTTGATTTTAGCGGAGTACCCATCACCATCTTTATGCGAAAGAAATAGGGGATTCTAGTTTTCCGAAGCAATCTTGACCTTGACATTCTGCTGAATGCGGTTTCCTGTGTGGTCCACAGCGGTTAGTAAATAGCTACCTTCACCAAGTGGCAGGACTATTTCATGAAAATCCGATGTTGAACTAACATAAGTCTCGTCCAAGTACCAATGGACGGTACTGTCCTTTTGTTGGTGCGCCAATTTAAAAATAACTTCTTGGGCAATGGAACCAAAATCTTTCGGGAGCAGGATTTCTTCATTGCTTCTTGGATGGATAAACTCCATTTTAGCCAGTTCCCCACCCTGGCAACCCTCCAAATACGGGGGAAGTGGTTCGTAATTGGGGTTGGTATTGGCATAGAAGTATTCCACAATGGGAGGTAGCTTAAACCAATTTTTGGGTACAATGTCTTTCAAAGGGTAGCAACTGGAATTTACCCTGTAAGTGGCGTTAGCGTCCAAGAAAATGCGCTGATGGTAAGGGCAAACAGCAGTTCTTTCCCCCTGTTCAGGAAGAAGCGTTTCTTCAACCTCGCTGCAATACACGGAAGCGACAAACCCACTATCCTTGCACGTTTCAAGTGCGGCAAGGTCGTCGTAGGGTTCAAGGAACCAACCGCTTGGTGGAAGTTGACCCAAAACTTCGAAAAACAGGGGTGCGGCGGCTGTAATTCCAGTTAATCCCGGTCTACCTTCCCCATCGGCGTTGCCCACCCATACACCAATGGCGTATTTTGGTGTAACCCCAACTGCCCAGGCGTCCTTAAACCCAAAGCTGGTTCCTGTTTTCCAGGCAATGGGCTGTGAGGAATCAAAAAACTCCCAGTTTTCATCCCCATTCGGGCGGTTTACATCCCTTAGGGATTTAAAAGTGTGGTAAACGGCCCCAGCATTGAATAAGGGGGCTTCGAATTGACTTTCTCCAAAATCGATATTTTCATTTGTAGCATAACGGGCTTCTGTAAATTCATAAGGTCTATAGGTACTGGAATTGGACACATAATGGTTGAGGGTGGATGCTGTAGCAGCGTAGGCGTTGGTTACTTGCCATAGCGAACTTTCAGCACCTCCAAGAATAAGGGGCAGACCATAATGTTCTGCAGGTTTTGTCAATGATTGCAGTCCCATTTTTTGAAGCTTGTTGTAAAACTTTTGCAGCCCAAATTGTTGAAGTAAGCGAACAGCGGGTACGTTTAAGGAACGACTTAGGGCCAGACTTGCTGGTACTGCACCACTATGTTTTTTGTTGAAATTCTCGGGATGATAACCGTTGATGACCGTGGGAACATCTTTCACCAGACTATGGGGCAAAAGGTCGCCCTCGTGTAACATGGAGGTAAATAAAAAGGGTTTAAGCGTACTCCCTGTACTTCTATTCTTTGTTATGATGTCTACAGAATTACCGTGTTCCACACTAGTGGGGGCATTGCCCACATAGGCCAGTACCTTTCGGGTTTCCACATCCAAAACCAAAACGGCTAGATTATGGATTTCGTTGCCTTTCAATCTTTGGGAATGCTGCCTCGCCAATCGGTTTACCTGAATTTGCAAATGCCGATCTAAGGAAGTTTGAACATGGGTTCCAGGATGTTCCATTTTTATCCGTTCGGTTAAATGGGGAGCAATGTTGGGTAGCGGCAAAGGTTTTTGTGGCAAGGGCTCTGCAATAGCCAGTTCGTATGTGGTTTCGTCAATGATTTCCCTGGAATACAACTTTTTCAGCAATCTGTTGCGTTTGGCCCGCAGGGCTCCCTCATTTTTACCTGGAAAAATCAAGGAAGGTGCATTTGGCAACACAGCCAAAGAAGCCGACTGTCCCCAACTCAACTCATGGGCTGGGATTCCAAAATATCGCCATGAAGCGGTTTCCAATCCAACCACATTTCCTCCATAGGGGGTATGGCTGGCGTAAAGCGTAAGAATTTCTTTTTTGGAGTACTTAAACTCCAAACGAGTGGCCATAAAAAGTTCAATTCCCTTTTCCCAATAGGTCCGTTTTTTATTTTTTCTGCTCAATCGAACCAACTGTTGTGTAATGGTACTTCCGCCGCGCCTACTTTTTTTGGTGAGGTTATGTTTAATGGCCTTAAGAATGGAAACGGGATTAAAACCAGGGTGTTTGTAGAAATGTTCATCCTCAAACAGAAGGACACATTGCTCGTACCGTGTGGGAATTGAGTCCATTTCCGGAAAGCGGTATTGACCATCTTCCGCCACCCTTGCCCCAATCAAAACATGATCGGCGCTGCTTACCACAGTAGATACTGGGTCCTTAAAAAGATGTTTGGGCAAGCAAAACATCCAAAGAAGAACTATTGCCAAAAACGCAATAAGCCTAAACTTATACTTAAGCACAATTCTCATCACTATGGAATCCCTGTTTTCCATCAAATTTGCACTACTGAATTACCTTTATCCATTGGCCTTTGTTTCGAGCCAAATAATTATTGTCGTACATGGCTTCGGCCTGGGCACCGGGTAAATAGTAATCCCCAAGGAAGGATGCATTGAGTTTAACCGTAAAGGTTTTTCCCTTTTTGGACCCCAGGTCAAAATAGAAATGGGTACGGTCGTCTCTGGTATCCACATAATCGGCATTTCCCATGTTTTCATTGTTTCCAACGGCATAGGAAGTGTCCACGATCTCCCAACCACTAGGAACAATTTGTGTCAGGGCTACATTGTCTATAGCATCATTGGAGGCATTGAATACACGAATTTGCGCCCGTAGCTCCGTCCCTTGTCGCAATTGGGCTATATCCAAAGAACTTCCCGAAGCGTCCTGGTAGCTTACGGACAACGTAAGGTTTTTTTGCTGTTCCAACTCCTTACCAACTGGAAGTTTACCACTTTGAACAAGGGTTGCATAAATAACATTTCCCTGTTCGTTTTTGACATGTATTTCATCCTGTAAGGCCGATATGGGCAAACTTCTTTGTGCGATGGCCTTATCTGACCTTACCTGAATTTCTTTTCCATTGTGGGTATAGGTTAGCTGTATGGACTTACCTCCATTTTTAGCGACCATTTTGGAAAGGGATAACAGCGCAAAAGCTGTTTCCTGGGTGCTATACCACCTTTGGGAAGATAGGTTTTTACCCAAGGATTCCGCCAATCCGCGTTGTTGGGTATCGCCGAGGATTACCATGGTCTCCAAGGCCATTGCCCTATTCCGAAAAACGGAACCGTATGTACGATAATCATAGGTGTTGGAGGTAAAATTGATATTGGCGCTTTGCGCAAGTTCCTTGGCCACCCCATGTTTGCCCGAAAGGGCATAGGCCGCAGCCAAACGCCATTTAGCCTCGTTACTGAGATTGTTGGATTCCCGCAATCGGTTCATCGCTGCAAGTTCTGGTTGTTGGGCCAAAGCCAGGGTATAAAGGCGGTATGCTTGCCCAATGTCATTGTTGTACCGGGTTTGTTGATTGCTCCATCGCTGGGCCGTGTTCTTTTGATATCGTAACCAGTTGCTCAAAAAAGTAAGTGGCAATTGATACCCTTTCTTTTTGGCCTCCAACATAAAATGTCCGGCATAGGATGTTCCCCAATCGTTGGCACTTCCGTATCCGGCCCAATAGCTTAATCCTCCACTGGGCAATTGAAAGTCGTTAAGGCGCTTAATGGCAGCCTTGATGTTTTTTTCAGCTTCTTTTTTACGGTCAAAAGTGATGTCGAGTACTTCGTCCAAAAACAGTTGTGGAAATGCCGCAGAAGTAGTTTGTTCCACACACCCATGCGGGTATCGGAGCAAATATTCAATCCGTCCGGAAAAATCCATGGGCGGTAGGGTCGAAAATTCTATAGCGGCTGTATTCGTTCCAGAAGTACCGAAAGTTTCCAGCGAAATGGATTTTGTTTGATTCGCTTCTACTGTGTACAAGGAGTTTTTAGTGGTAATGGGATTGGGATTTTCCACATCGATTTCCGTTTCACTATAGGCTGTTTCGCCAGCACCTATTACATCAACCCTTATCTGTTGGTAAGCACTGGAAGGGTTCACTTTGAATTCAAAATTTACAATTTGCTCCCCAACATCGGAAAAGGCAATGTTCTTAGTGGTACCCCCCAAGGGTTCCAAGGCTTTTCCCGCTTCAATGGCCACTTTCACGTTTTTGATTTTCTTTTCCATGGCAAAAACAGTAACGGGAATGGTCACTTTTTCTCCTGGGGATAGTTTTCTTGGGATAGAGGTCAGAACCATCAGCGGTTTACGCACTGGGGTTGTTGCTTCGGCGTTCCCATAAGCACCCTTTTTATTGCCCGCTACCAACATAGTTCGCACGGAACCGACATAGTTGGACATATTTAAGCTATGTTCTACTTTCTCCCCTGCTGCTAGTTCAAAAGGTCCAAGATATTGCACAACAGGTTTGAATCGTTGGGCTTTCCGATTTTTGGCACCTTCGCCAATGGCCCCGCCCCCAATGGCATATATGTTGTCAACACTCACGGAATAAGCCCCCATCACATCGTCAAAAATGTCGAAGGTTTTAACCCCCAAGGCTTGTCTGGCGTAAAATGCGCTATGGATATCTGGTGTTTTAAACCGTGTAAGGTCCAATAGCCCTTCGTCCACAACAGCTACGGAATACGTCATGGGTTTACCACTCGCTTCAGAAACACTAATGGTATAGTCTTTTTCCGGTTGCAGCACCTCGGGTAGTCGGAGTTTGGGCTCCAAAAATGTAGCTGGATTTTCTACCAATAGGGGGACCACTCCATATAAACGAATTGGGAGGTCGTTGGCTACTTGACCATGTGGCTGTAGCAAAGAAATGTTTACGTAGACATTCGGTGCCATTTCCGAAGTAATGGGGATATTGACCTGCGTTTCTTGGGATGAGGTTTCAATCCATTGCTGTGATAAGACCTCTGACCCATTTTCGACGCTAACAAGGGCACGACCACCTTTATCCGAGGGAAAGGTCACGATAGCTTCTTCTCCCAAGCTGTATTTTTCCTTGTCGGCCGAAAACACCAAGATTTTGGAACTTTCACTGTCTCCCGAAGAAGGGGATCTCCACCAATTTCTATAGAAATAGGCGGTGCGGCCTGTTGCATGGCCCGATGCTTCATCCAATACCCGAATTAGAAATCGCCCTCCATCTTCATCTGGAATGTTGAGGTCGAAGTTTGCCTTGCCCATCGAATTTGTGGTAATGTTTAGCTCCTTATACGGTCTATGTACGGTGGCATTTTCATAACGGGATAGATTGTCTCGACCCCGGTTCCACCACCATCTCCATTCAATTTTGAATACCTGTACTTTCAATTTCCGATTGCTGGAATTTTCTCCCTGACTGTTTACACTCACCACTTCAAAAGTGTTATTGTCATCTGTTAGAAAAGAGCCGTACCGCTTCGCTTTTGGCGAACGAAGTCCCGCAAAATGGGAAAAGGGAGCCAATTTTTTGGTAAATACATCAATAGAAAAGTCCCCGCCGTTTTCAAAAACTTTGGTGGTAAAAACGGCCTGGAGCATTCCGGGTGCTTTTTTGCTGGCCCTTATTTCTTCGTCAATTTCCAAAACACCATTGGCATTCAATGTGGTGTTCACAAATTGAAGTTCGGTTGCATCAAAATTTCGAACAGGATCTTGGAAAACGTATCCCTCCCAATCTGGAAAAGGATTGTTGGCTGTCTGAAGTTTTGTGTTGATATCGATTTTTAAATTTCGGGCAGGGGCACCGTGGAGCCACTGCACTTTTACCTCTCCCTTGTTGGTTTCATTGGCCTTTAATATCTCGTTTTCAAATTGGAAATCCACTTTTAGCCGGTTGGGTTTTATGGCAGCTACCTTAAGGTCCTTGTGGAATTGGGCCCCTCCTACAATAATCTTTGTGTTCCAACTTCCGGTGGGAGCATTTGCCTTGGTTGGTATTGGAAAATAATAGAATTTACCCTCCCTGTTGGCAAAAAGTCCATTTTGAATTGGAACTGCATTATCCTTCAATACAGTTCGCTGTACCAATTTGCCTCGTGAGTCACTCACTTCTAAGATTACTGGGTGGTTTTCGGGTAAGGGATTGTTGCGGTCATCCAAAACGAAGGTCAAATGGGCTGTGTCCCCTGGTCGATATACACCTCTTTCCGTATAAACAAACCCCTGCAATCCACTTTGCAGTTCTTGTCCCGATACGTCAAATTTGCTTAAGGAAAGCGCATTTCCATCGCCCAACTTGGCGTAGGCAAAATGATCGTTTTTTTCGGCTACGGCAAAAGCAAGGCTTTTGTCCGAATCAAAAATTCCTAAACCGGTGGCGTCGGTCAAGACTTCGCCCATCAACTGTTGTTGGAAATTGTACAATCTAATTTTTGTATTGGATTCAGGTTTGGTCGACAAGAGATTGGTAGTGGCAAAATGATAGGTTTTGTTGTTGCCTTTTTTTACGATCAACCCTAGGTCACTTCCCAATAAATGGGTGTGCGCAATTCGGTCATAATTATAATAGGCTTGATGGCAAGGATTGTCCTGTTCTTCCCAATTGTAATCCACATTTCTCCAATAGTAGATTTCGTTGTCCCAATAGCGTTCTTCCTGGGTTTCTGATTCCAAATCGGTAGTTCCTGAACCATCAATTTCGTAAGTTTCATCAGTTTCCCCACAATTATAGGTAGTGTGCTCTTTCTTAAAGCTAAATTCAACACGGTAGAGGGAACCCGGGCTTATTTGGACGATCTCTGAAAGGTCAAGTGCATGGGCCTTCCAATAGCTATTGTTTTGTTCCTTGTTCTTTAGCAGGGGTAGCACCTTAAAAGCAACCCTGCGCCCAACCGGTCGTAAATCTGAACGGTATTGCGGGCTTAGGTCGTTGTTTTGTAAATATTGGAGCATATTGTCTTGGTACACCTGAATAACGCGTACCTCCACGGCCGAAAGATTGACGGTCTCAAAATATATTGGGGTCGCTGTCGCGTTCGGTAAAATTGTACCCTTGGAAATCAATCGGACATTGGGTTTGAGCTGTTCAAAGGATACGTACTCCGAAAATTGTTTTTTTAAGCTGTAGCCATAAACACTCTTTATGCCTTCAAAAACCTGTACCTGTGCTTCGCCAACAATTTTATTGGACGGATATACCCGGAGAACGTTCCCGTCTGTTTCAAATCGCAAACTTTCGGCTCCTTCAATGGTCACTAGACCATTAAGGTTTTGATTTTCCTGTAAAGGCTCTGAAAAATTTAAGCTAAGGGCGGCGTTGGTACCTGTTGAGGTCTTGGCATCCATAACCACAAACTTGTTCAAGCCTGGAATGGTATAGCTTTCCGTTCCCTTATTATCTACCCCTAGGGCGGAACCGTTCCATGATATAACCAATTCCGAATCATCGACTTGACGTGCTACGCTATCAATTTTAAAATTGTAATAGCTGGCATCTTCCGTTGTGTTTTCCCATTGGATGGACATTTTTCCTGTTCCTTGGGAAGCGGAAAGGACAGATCTTATTTTTGAAGCTGGTAGTACATCGGAAGCTTCCAATGTTCCGGTGAGATACTGCCAGTCTTTGCTGTAAGACTGAAGATTATCCAGATTGATCTTGAAATTGGGGGTCAGGGTCTTGAATCCAAAGGTGAAGGTTTCGTAGTCCTTGTCGATATTTTCAAACAGCTTGTGTAAATGCAGTGTTAGGGTGTACTCGGTATCTGGTTTTAGTCGTTCATTTGGTTGGAAAACCAGTTCGGTGCCATTTTCGATGGCCAATTTCCCATCCACTTTTGGTGAAATTTTCAGGTATTCCAAGGGCAGTTCCTGGGTTAATTCATATTGATCCAATTGCTGGGAAAGAGCTATGCGGATAGGAGAGGAAACACTCTGGTGTCCATGGGTATGGTAACTTATATAATCCTTGAATTTGAAGAGGTTGTCCAGACTGTCCGGATCTGCCTTCTTTTTGCAGGAAATTGTGGTAATTAGTAAAAAGGCTGAAAAAAAACGAAGGAAACGTACCATCTTGAAAAGGAAATTAATTCAACAATTATTTTGCCAGAGACAAGATAGCCTAAATTCGATGAGAGAGGGGGCGTGATCTTATGAAGAGCACATTATGATTTACGGATGGCCCGTTTGAATGGATGGAACCTTATGAAATATTTATGATTTTGCCCATTTCAAATGCCTCTTAAAAGCAATATCTTCAAGCTTCATAACAACTTAAAAACGAACATCATGCGCAATCTTTTGCTATTATTTTTTTCCGTTGGGTTTTTCTTCAGCGCAAACGCCCAATCTGACTATGAACTGGTGGAACAAACTTTGAATTATTATATGGAAGGGGGCTCCAATAGGGATTTCAATACCCTAAAAAAGGCTTTCCATGAAACCGCAACCATGAAATACATCACCGACGTGGGCTATAAGGAGGTAAATGCCCTGGAATTCTTTAGTAAAATGAAAACAGGAGACCGGGTAAATAGGAAAAACAGGATAGCAGAAATTACCATATCGGGCCATGCGGCCAATGCCAGATTGGAACTGGAATATCCCGATTTCACCTTTGTTGATTTCATGAATCTGCTCAAGATAGATGGAGAGTGGAAGATCGTGAACAAGATTTTTTACAAACGCGTTGACTAACTCCTAATCCAAACAACTTTTTAACAATGATAAGAACTGCATTGACCATGGCGGTAATGGTAGTATTTGCCGCATGTAAACAAACGGAAACCCCTGTTGTCGAACCTGAAATAGTGGATGAAATCACCAAAGAGGAGGCCCTTGACTTGCTTCATACCTGGACCAACGCCTATTTAAAGGGCGACGCGGGTCCACTTATTGAAGTGTTGGATGATAGTTGGGTGTATTCCGGTTCCGGTGACGGGAGTACTTCAAACAAAATAGCGACAATTGATGAATTTAGTACCGCTGACTACTCCTTTGATGAAATCAAGTATCACGACTTGGACGTACAGCTTTATGGGGATGTTGCCGTGGTTCGGGGCTGGGAAAAAATGGTGATTTTGGGCAGCGATAAACAGGACACCACCATTTTGAAATTGAGGTTTACTGATGTTTATCAGAAAAAAGAAGGCAAGGTAAGAGCCATTGCCACCCATAGCTCCCCAATGGAGTAATATTAGGCTTTTGGTGGATGTGCCGGTTTGCATTCACCTTGGTATCCCCAATTTAAGCTTGGCAAGGTGTAACCCTTAAAGATTCACGGTTGCAATACCGTCGGTCAGGGGAACCTCTACATTAATGTCATTTATTCTAATCTCCGAAAGTACGGGAATTGGTAAACAGCATTCCGTTGCTTGTGAAAACTCAAAAGTGGCATTTACGGTGAAGGAGTGTTCATCACTTAGCCTGATAAAATAATTGTATGTGCCGTCACCCCAATCTGGGTCTTGAAGCAAAAGGATTGGACTCGAAATTGACTCCAAGGAGAACAAGGTGTTCTCATCGTCTACGGTAACATCGTTAAAGCTATAGGTGCCATTATCAAACACGTTGCTGCCATTTAGGCGAATATCAAAAGCCAAAACGCTCGATCGTGGACATAATGTGGAGCAGTCTTCATCATCAGTATTCAAACACGACAGGATAAGAAGTGTGGGTACAAGGAGAAAAAGTTGTTTAAGTGTCATGAGGTATTTTTTAGTTAGATAAAAGCTATCAAAAAAAGTTGCGTTGTGCAAGGTCATCTACAAATAGGGTGGAATCGCTTTGGATTTTGTCTACCATCCCCCAGAAGCGCCCCCGCCACCAAATCCGCCTCCTCCGAAGCCCCCACCAAAGCCTCCGGAACCAAATCCGCCACCTCCAAAACCTCCGGAGGATCCCGAACTACGTCCCATATTGCTCAAAATGATCATGTCCCACAGGTCTGGACCGCGGTTTCTTCCACCGCCTCGGCCGCCTCTATTGTTTCTACCTTTTCGGAACAGAATGATCAAAACAATAAGAAAGATGATCAGGGGCAAGAATTTCTCCAAGGGAAAGCCCTCGTTGTTCCCAAAGGTTCTGTCTTCCTCAAATTCGCCATTGAGTACCTGAAAAATTGCATCGGAACCTTTGTCAAGCCCGCTGTAGTAATCCCCTTTTTTAAATTCTGGGATAATGACGTATTCAATGATACGTTTCGACATAAAATCGGTAAGGGAACCTTCTGTTCCATAGCCTGTGCTGATGGCTATTCGCCGGTCATCCCTAGCGAGTAAGATCAAGATTCCATTGTCTTCATCGGCCTGTCCTATCCCCCATTTGTGCCCCCATTGTGCGCCGAGGTAATTGATATCCTCCCCCTGCGTTGAACTAATAATGGCCACCACAATTTGTGTGGAAGTACTGTCGGAATATCGGATGAGCTTTTGCTCCAAAGCTTTGCTTTGGCTGCTGGGAAGCAAGTTTACATAATCGTAGACACTCGTCTGTACCTTCGGTTTTTCGGGTATGGTAAATTGCCCCCAACAAAGGGAGATACATAAAAATGCAAGAAGAAAACTACCCTTTGGAAATGGCATCGCTCAATTCGTTGGTATCCGTTTGGTCCCAAGGAAAGTGGGCACGTAATTCTTTTCCGGCCCGCAATACCCCTTCAACAATTCCTTGTTTATAGTTCCCGTTTTGAAAATGGGAGGAAATCACCTCTTTTGTAGATTCCCAAAAACCTTTGGGAACGGCACGGTCGATTCCCGTATCGCCGTAAATGACGAATTTTTTATCCTCTACGGCCACATAGATAAGTACTCCGTTTTCCTCCTTGGTATTATCCATTTTAAGGAAATGGAACAGCTGTTGTGCCCTGCTAAAATGATCCATTTTTGCAGTGGACTCAATATGTACCCGTATTTCTCCAGATGTATTTTTTTCCGCTTCAAGAATGGCGGCAACAATGTCCTGTTCTTCCTCAAACGTTAGAAAATCTTCTACTTTGGACATGCTTAATTAAATTCGAAGTTGACATCGGGGGCATTCTCGGTGCCTGGATTGGAACTGAATAGCGCTATAGCATCAAAATTGGCAAGATTTGCTATAATATTGGTTGGAATTTTTTCAATCTTGATGTTGTAATCTCCAGCCAATTCGTTGAATCGGTTCCGTTCTACATTGATTCTATTTTCGGTTCCCTCCAATTGCGATTGCAGTTCCAAAAAGTTTTGGCTTGCCTTTAAATCTGGATAGCGTTCCACGGTGACCAACAATCTGGAAAGTGCAGAGGATAATCCGGTCTGTGCTTCTTGGAAAGCAGCCAATTGTCCTGGTGTAATATTATTGGCATCTATAGTGGTCGAAGTCGCTTTTGCGCGTGCATCGATTACATCTTTTAACGTTCCACGTTCAAAATCTGCCGCCCCTTGCACGGTCTTGACCAAGTTGCCTATCAGGTCGCTTCTTCTTTGATACGAACTTTCCACGTTGGCCCATTGCTTTGTGGCCTGACCTTTCATGTCAACTAGGGTGTTATTGGTGTTTACGTA
The DNA here is from genome assembly GCF_023502235.1 of Flagellimonas myxillae. GTDB lineage: Bacteria > Bacteroidota > Bacteroidia > Flavobacteriales > Flavobacteriaceae > Flagellimonas > Flagellimonas myxillae. The sequence continues at coordinate 521,570 of NZ_JAMFLY010000003.1, forward strand.
CCAGCTTCCCAGTATCACAGCAAGGGCAATTAATACAATGATGGCAAGAATACCTTTTTTCATGTTCCCGGTTTTAGTGTTTATGTTTATAGTTGTTCTTTGATCTTAAGCAGTTCGGCCTTTACTTTTTGTAGTTTCTGAATGACCTCAAAGTTGGAAAGAGTTTTTTGTTTGTCCTCTTTCAGATGGATTTTGGCACCCTCTAAGGTAAACCCCCGTTCCTTTACCAAATGATAGATTAGCTGTAGATTTTTAATGTCCTGGGGGGTAAACTTGCGATTGCCTTTGGCATTTTTCTTGGGTTGCAGTACATCAAACTCCTTTTCCCAAAAACGAATCAAAGAGGTGTTCACGCCAAATGCCTTGGCCACTTCGCCAATGCCATAATAACGTTTTTCGGGAAGATCTATGTGCATTAATCCAAGGATTGGTTCTCCTGATTGGCAAACTTGAGCATATTCTCAAACTCTTCCGCCGTTAAACTTCCGTAGTAGAAGTTAATGGGGTTAATGCGTTCCTTGTCCTTAAAGACTTCGTAATGTAAGTGTGGTGCCTCGGAGCGTCCAGTATTTCCAACAAATCCAATCAAGTCACCTCGTTTTACCTTTTGCTTCTTGGTTACATTGTACTTGCTCAAATGGGCATAAAGTGACATATAACCGTACCCATGATCTATACGGATGTGCTTTCCGTAACCAGATGAACGATTGTCCGCTCTAAGAACAGTGCCATCGCCAGTGGCATAAATGGGTGTTCCTCTTGGAGCGGTAAAATCCATGCCCCGGTGCATTTTACGAGCCTTGGTAAAAGGGTCCGAACGCCAACCATAACCCGATGCCATTCGTGTAAGGTCCTCATTGCGCACAGGCTGGATGGCTGGGATGGCAGCCAAAAGTTTTTCCTTCTCTTCCGCCAATTTGGCAATTTCATCCAACGATTTGGACTGGATTACCATCTGTTTTTGAATGATATCCAATTGCTTGGTGGCATTGATGACAATTTCCGAATTGTTAAACCCTTCCAGGGATTTGTATCGGTTAACCCCTCCAAAGCCGGCACGGCGTTGTTCTTCCGGGATGGGGTTGGCCTCAAAATACAAACGGTATATATTATTGTCCCGATCCTCGATATTGGCCAATACCTGCTCCATCTGCTCCATCTTTTTGGTCAAAATCTCAAATTGGAGCTCATAGTTGCGAACCTCTCGGTCCAATGAAAGTTCCTTTGGGGTGTTCAACCAGTTGGTATTTAGGAGTACAATAAGGCCTAAAAGCCCGAACAAAGCAGAACCCAGAAGGAAAAAGAAAAGATTACGGTATTTTTTGGACTTTTTCGGCTCAATCTTCCGATATGAAAGCGTATCCGGATCGTAATAGTACTTAACTTTAGACATGAAGGGATTTTATCCTATTTTTGCGCATTCTTTTTAAGGAGAACAAACAAATATAAAAATTGTTTTGCTTAAAGTGTTAAATTTAATAAAACCCTAGGATTTTCAATGACATCCCAAGAAGTCAGAGCGCAGTTTTTAAGTTTTTTTGAAGGCAAAAAACACAAGATCGTTCCCTCAGCACCCATGGTGATGAAAGACGACCCAACCCTGATGTTCACCAATGCGGGAATGAACCAGTTCAAGGAGTTTTTCCTAGGCAATTCTGTACCCAAATCCAAACGGGTGGCGGATACCCAAAAATGTCTTCGTGTAAGCGGAAAGCACAATGATCTCGATGAGGTGGGAAAGGATACCTATCACCACACCATGTTCGAGATGTTGGGCAACTGGAGTTTTGGGGATTACTTTAAGAAAGAAGCCATTCAGTGGGCTTGGGAGCTACTTACCAAGGCCTATGGTATTGATAAAGACAGCCTTTACGTATCTGTTTTTGAAGGCAGTGATGATGCTGATAATTTGGAAATGGACAAAGAGGCTTTTGCTCTCTGGAAGGAAATCGTTCCTGAAGACCGAATCATCATGGGAAACAAAAAGGACAACTTTTGGGAAATGGGCGACCAAGGTCCCTGTGGTCCTTGTTCGGAAATCCATGTGGATATCCGAAGCAAAGAGGAAAAGGCAAAAGTTTCCGGCGCATCCTTGGTAAACAAAGACCATCCACAGGTAGTCGAAATTTGGAACTTGGTCTTTATGCAATATAACCGTAAGGCCAACGGACAGCTGGAAAGCCTTCCTGAAAAGCACGTGGATACGGGAATGGGTTTTGAACGACTTTGTATGGTCCTTCAAGGAGTGCAATCCAACTATGACACCGATGTGTTTACCCCCTTGATTCGGGAAATTGAGACCATAACAGGGAAGAAATATGGAAAGAACGAGGAATTGGACATTGCCATTCGCGTGGTGGCGGATCATATAAGGGCCGTGGCCTTTTCCATTGCAGATGGACAGTTGCCGAGCAATAATGGTGCAGGTTATGTCATCCGTAGGATTTTAAGACGTGCCATCCGCTATGGGTTTACCTTTTTGGGAACCAACAAGCCCTTTATCTACCGATTGGTAAAAGTGTTGGGCGAAACCATGGGAAAAGCCTTTCCGGAACTTAGGGAGCAATACCAGCTCATTGAAAATGTGGTAAAGGAGGAGGAAAGCTCCTTCCTGAGCACCTTGGAACAAGGATTAGTATTGTTGGATTCTGTTCTAAAATCCTCCAAGACAAAAACCATAGATGGACAAAAGGCCTTTGAACTGTACGATACTTTCGGATTTCCCATTGATTTGACCGCTTTGATCTTAGAGGAAAAAGGTTATATACTGGATTCCGAAGGGTTTGAAAAAGCGCTCAAGGAACAAAAAGACCGTTCCCGGGCGGCTTCCGAAGTGTCCAAAGAGGATTGGAAGGTGTTATTACATGATTCCGAACAGGAATTTATTGGATATGATAGTTTGGAGGCCGATGTTAAATTGGTCAAATACAGAAAGGTGACCAGTAAAAAGGGAGGAGATCAATATCAATTGGTCTTTAATTTGACCCCATTTTATGCTGAAGGAGGAGGACAAGTAGGAGATAAAGGATATTTAGAGGCTTCTAATGGGGATGTGATCTACATCATCGATACCAAAAGGGAAAACAACGAGATTGTCCATTTCGCCGAGAACCTTCCCAAGGATGTTTCGGGCACTTTTAAGGCTTCCGTGGACAAAAAGCAACGCTGGAGAACGGCAAGTAACCATACAGCAACGCATTTGTTGCACCAAGCACTGCGCGAGGTTCTGGGAACCCATGTGGAACAAAAAGGTTCAGCTGTACATTCCAAGTATTTACGTTTTGATTTCTCCCATTTTTCAAAGTTAAGTACCAAGGAACTCAGGGATGTGGAGAATTTCGTAAATGCGCGGATAGAAGGGCAATTGCCTTTGGAAGAAAGCAGAAACATTCCTTTGCAAGAAGCAATGAATCAAGGTGCCATGGCCTTGTTTGGGGAGAAGTACGGCGATACGGTACGAACCGTACGATTTGGACAATCCATTGAGCTGTGTGGGGGTACCCACGTGAAGAACACGGCGGATATCTGGCATTTTAAGATTGTTTCCGAAGGTGCAGTTGCAGCGGGAATCCGACGGATAGAAGCCATTACCTCCGATGCGGTCAAGGAATTCTATTTCAAGAACAACCGCATGCTTTTTGAGATTAAAGACCTACTCAATAATGTTCCCGACCCCGTAAAGGCCGTTGCAGGCCTCCAAGAAGAAAATGCAGGTCTAAAAAAGCAGATCGAGCAGCTTTTGAAGGATAAGGCGAAAGGACTTAAGAGTGAACTTATTTCCGAATTGAAGGATATCAATGGCATCCAATTTTTGGCCAAACAAGTGGAATTGGATGCGGCTGGAATCAAGGATTTGGCCTTTGAAATAGGCGGGCAAATCGATAATCTTTTCCTATTGTTGGGTGCAGAAAAAGATGGAAAAGCTTTGCTTTCCTGTTACATTTCGAAAGAATTGGCGTCCAACAAGGGATTAAATGCCGGAACCATCGTAAGGGAACTGGGGAAACACATACAAGGTGGAGGTGGGGGACAGCCCTTCTTCGCTACTGCGGGGGGCAAAAACCCTGCGGGCATCCCATCAGCTCTTGCCAACGCTCTGGACATAGTGAAAGCAACACCCTAAACATTGCGCTTCAAGCTAAAGCATATCAACTGGAAATACATTTTTGGAGAAATCCTTTTGCTGTTTGTTGGTATTAATTTGGCCATTTGGTTCAACGATTGGAATGCATCAAAATCTGTCCAAAGGGACAAAGAAATTGCCCTCACCAAAATCAAGGGTGAAATAGAGGCCAATTTGGTGCAGCTTGTTGAAAACCGCACTGAAAATCAAAAAATACCACGTTTTGTCCGTGAGTTGGACAGTTTAAAAAATGAGCAAGACCAATTGCTTCTTACACCGACTGATTGGCAAAGTTTTGTAGCAAAATACCCCAATTTTATTACGGCTATAGATTCAGTTGAAATGGGTGTTGGCATCTACAATTATATTGGCGATACCAGTTTGTACCTGGAGATTACGGATTTAAGCAGTATTGCATGGGAGATTTCCAAATCAACGGGAATTTTCCATGAATTTGGATATGATTGCCTCTACGACCTTCAGGGAATGTACTATACACAGGAACTGGTGCGGGAAGAAATGAAAAAGGCTACAGAGGCCATGGGGAACCGGTCTATTGAGGATTTGGTAAAGGTCCTCAAGATTATGGATCAATTGGAGGGGCAACTGGAAGGACAATATCGTGATATGATCCAGAGTATCGACAATTGCAAGTAAGGTTGGTATGAAACTACAGACTCAAATTCCACTTGATCCCGCTAGTAATCCCATCGATTATAACAGCAAAATCCTGTTGCTGGGTTCCTGTTTTGCGGAAAACATGGGAACAAAGCTTGAATATTACCAGTTCCAAACCAAACTAAATCCCTTTGGAATTCTGTTTCATCCATTGGCTATCGAGAATTTGGTCAGCCGGGCTGTTCTGGCTAAATCCTATCAATCAGAAGAAGTATTTGAACAGAATGGGAGATGGCTTTGTTTTGATGCCCATTCCGATTTAGGTGCCAATTCCCAGGATTCCCTGCTGGAAAATTTGAACTCGGCCTTGATGGAAACCCGGAAATGGCTAGAAACTGCGTCCCACATTATAATCACCTTGGGCACAGCTTGGGTATATCGTAACAAGGCCACAAATCAGCTTGTTGCCAACTGCCACAAAGTGCCCCAAAAAGCATTTGAAAAGGATTTGTTGACAGTTAGGGAAATTGAGTCCTGTTTGATACGGATGTTGGACCTCATTTCCACAGTAAACAAAAATGCAACTGTGGTTTTCACCATCTCCCCAGTGCGACACCTTAAAGATGGATTTGTGGAGAATCAGCAGAGCAAGGCACATCTTATCACCGCAGTCCAGGAAGTATTGTCCTCGCGAGAGGAGTTGAAAGGACAATACTTCCCAAGCTATGAAATTATGATGGATGAGCTACGGGATTATCGGTTTTATGGAAAGGACCTGGTGCACCCCAATGAGCTGGCCATTGTCTATATCTGGGAGCGATTCAAATCGGTTTGGATATCTGAAGAAATTTACGCGGTGATGGAGGAGGTAGAAGGAATTTGGAAAGGATTGGAACACCGGCCGTTTAACTCTGAATCTGAAGCGCATCAAAAGTTCAAAACGTCGTTAGCTGCGAAAATCACGTATCTTAAGGAGAGACACCCCTTCATGAATTTTGAACGATGAAAAAAATACTCTTGGGAGCCCTGATCGCCCTATCTGCCATTTTGATTTACAAATCGTGCACAGAATACAATCAGGATAAGGCGATATTAAAGGAAAGTTCCCTTTTGTTGCAACAAGAACTGAAAAATGTGTCAAAGCTTATCGTGACCGAAGGGCATTTTGTGGAAGTATATAATTATGCAGATTCCAAAGAGTTATTCGGCAGCCTGGTCACCGCGGATAAAAAAGCCTTGGTCGTGGTCAATGCCGAAGCCACGATTTCTTATGATCTTTCCCAATTGGAAATTGAAGTGGTCGAAGTGGAGAAAACTATTCGGATTCTGACCATTCCTGAGCCAGAGATTGCCATCAGCCCCGATTTTGAATATTATGATGTTACAGCAGATTATTTTAATCCTTTTAATGCTGAAGATTACAATGCTATCAAGGAAACTGTGAACGAATCCCTCCGAAAGAAAATAGAGATTTCTTCTTTAAAATCAAATGCTGAGAACAGGTTATTGAGTGAACTTTCCCGGATTTATGTATTGTCGAATTCTATGGGATGGACTTTGGAATTCAATGATAAAAGGGTCTCCGAGATATCCACTTTGTTGGATTGAACTTTTTGTAACATTGTCCGTTTTTTTCAGTCTTACAAAAAACAAAAAACGAATGATAAGGTCTCACATATTAATTTGTACTATTGTTTTGGGATTGATTTCTTGCTCTCAAGAACAGTCCAATCATATAACGTATCATGTCACATCAATTCAAAAGGATTCCATTCCAAAGCTTCAAGTGTTGATGTCATTTTTGCCTTCGGCGGAAGGGGTGACGGTTCTGGAATATCCAAATGATGCATGGGGGCAAGAAAACCTACACAACGCTATTGAAAGCATGGAAATTATTGATGTGAAGGGCGAGATTGAAACGAATAAGGATAGTGGATGGATTACCCTTAAGCACCCCAAAGACTTAAAAGAACTACAATTTAAATATGTGTTGCAGCAAGATTTTCCAAATCCCATCACATCAAGAAAAACCTATAGACCGATAATTCAACCTAAATACTTTCATCTTTTTTCCCATAACCTGTTTATGCTGCCCCAGACTGCGGGTGATACCTTGAACTTGCATTTGGATTGGAAAGGATTGTCCGCTAAAGATGTTGTTCATAATAGTTTTGGGAGTAATGAAAAGAATCAAACATTGGAAGCTGTTCCAAAGACAAAGTTCCTGGAATCAATTTTTGTTGGAGGGGATTTTACCATTGATGAAATTACCATCAAAGGAAACAAGGTGTATTTAGCCACTAGGGGAAATTGGGTTCCTTTTTCTGTAGATGAAGTAAGAGACCTTCTCCAGGAGACGCTCGAATGTCAACGTAATTTTTGGAATGATCATAGCCAGGAATATTTTACGGTTACTATGCAGCCGTTTCCATTAGAAAATGGGAGTAGTTTTCAAGGTACTGGGCTTACAAATTCGTTCGCTACCTCAGTTTCGAACAATGATTTGACCCAGCTGAATCAGATGGTTTACCTATTCAATCATGAGTTGATGCATAATTGGATAGGCCATGAGATACATAATGACAATGAAGAAGAACAATATTGGTTTAGTGAAGGGTTTACAGAGTATTATACATTCAAGAATATTGCCAAAAACGGGATAAATGATCTAAGACCAAGCTATTTCATTCAAGAAATTAACCGCACCATTCGAAATTTGCATGCTTCACCAGTTTTTATGGCTCCAAATTCGGAGATTAATTATGATAATTTCTGGACCAATCCAGACTATTCCAAGTTACCGTATTCCAGAGGTGCAATTTTCGCTTTTGTATTAGATCAACAGATTCAATTGGCAACAAACCGCACAAAGAACTTGGACGATATCATGCGTCGCATTTTCCATGATGCCGCCCATGATGGACAAAAAGTGACTCACGAATATTTTGTGAATATGGTTAAAGAATATCTGGGAGAGGAATTTGAAAGTTATTTTGATAAGCACATTGAACAAGGGGTTCCTGTGCCTCTTGCAGAATTTTTTACCAGCTTAAAATTGGAGTTCACTCGAGAGAGTAGAATATTTGAACTAGGATTTCAATTTTCAGAAGATAAGAAGGAGATAGTTTCAGTGGTGGAGGGTAGCAATGCATACAAAAGTGGGCTAAGAGCTGGAGATAAAATCATGTCACGGAGTATTTGGCATGGGGACATTGATAAAAAAGTGGAGCTTGGTGTTTTCAAAGCTGGTAAATTACACCAATTGACCTTTTATCCGGTTAAAATGGCTCCGGTTCCGCAAATAATTGAAAATCCAGGAAATTTATCGAAATTAGGCTTTTAACTTATCAAAGTACCTTCTACCAATGTGATACCATCATCAATCAAATGACCTACTTCTGGACGGGCTTTCTTGACTTCTTCCAAATGGTGTTTGATATCTTGGGCCAATTCATCCCGTTGTCCATTTCTTGCCAGTTCGTAAAGCTCTACGGGTAATAACCAATCCTCTGGAAATTCCCCCTTGATTTCTTCGAACAGCTTTCCACGGGAGATATAGGTGTTGATTCCCTCCCGATAGTCCCTTACACGTTGGTAATATGCTTCCAGTTTGATCCTACGTTCGTCCCTTGTCTTTTTGATGGTGGTCTCGGTGAGCTCGTGGGTAATGAGATCAAAACTTTGCAAGTCTGCCGGACCATTATAAGCGGAAACAATTTCTTGACCAACGGCCATGTGGTACAATCCCCATTCTGGTAGGAACAACAGTTCTCCGTTATGGGTCACCTTGCAGTCCTTAAAAGTGATCAATAGGATTTTTCCCTGAAGGTTACGGGTTCCGGTAACTATGGTTCCTTCCACCTTAAGTCCGCCCTCAAATTCAAGGGCAACTTCCTCCTCTTCAAAAATTTTGTAGGCTTTTAGGTCCCTTGGGCTCATATCCTCAATGGCCAGGTTAATACCTTTTAGCTTGCCAATTGGGGAGCCAAATCCATCTGCATGGTCCAGTGTACTGTGGCCAACTAGTTCCTTATCTCTATATCCCAAGGCCGTAGGTCCGGAAGTTTTAATATATATGGGCTTGTTTTTATGTGCAACCACTTCCGAAAATACGCCCGAAATTTGAAGGCCCGTACTCAGTTCCAAGGTGCCCAACGATTTGGAGTCGATAAGTTTTTGCGCTCCGCTCAATCCCCCTGTCCGCAAGGCCATGGTGTTGGCAAAATCCTCCAAAACTTGACTTAAATGTGCAAAGTGGGGGGTAACGAATAGTTGGGGCTGTGGCTTTGTAATATCAAAGGCTGTCCGTGCGGTTTCCAACGTATAGAGGAGCTTTTCAACATCGCTTTGCATGCACCATTTACTTTCTCCAATGGAGGAAAGCAATCCTGCTCCATAAATTTTGGGGTTTTCCAACGTGCCTATCAGTCCGTATTCCACAGTCCACCAATGCAAATTTCGAATCAGGGCCATTTCGCTGGGTTCGCCCATATTCTCCTGAAGGTGTTCAATATGTTTTTCCGCTTTGTTAATTTCCTCTTGGGGGGTTCCGGCTGCTTCTTTTATTATGGATAGATGTCTTACGGCCTCATAGAGCTCATAATCCTTGGCGCTGGAAATCGCCTTGCAGCCAATTTCTCCAAACCTTCTCAAATATTCTGCATATTCCGGATTTGCAATAATGGGTGCATGCCCCGCACCTTCATGGATAATATCGGGGGCAGGGGTGTATTCAATATTTTCCAATTGGCGTATATCGGAAGCGATCACCAAAACATTGTACGCTTGAAACTCCATGAATGCGGCCGGGGGTATAAACCCATCAACGGCTACCGCGGCCCATCCAATCTCCTTTAAAATCCGGTTCATCCCATACATATTGGGAATACTATCTATGGAAATTCCGGTTTTTTCCAATCCCTCTACATAGGATTTATGGGCTACTTTGCTCAGGTAATCCACATTTTTACGCATTACATAGCGCCAAACCGCTTGGTCAATAGCGGTGTATTCCTCGTAATTCTGAGGTTTTATGAACTGCTTTAAATGTTCTGGAAGCTTGTCCAGAATAGGATTGGATTCGTAACTCATGCTGCTGTAGTATCGGCCCTAAAGTTACAAAATAGGGTACGGAAATCCACTTTTTGTTGGGTGAGCAACAAAAAAAACCGTCCTTTTGGACGGTTGTGTTTTAATTGGAGGCCACAGTGGGTATTGGTGGGTATTCCTTAAGGATGTGCGAAACAAATTCCCGGATGCGTTCCTCTTTCTTTTCGATATTTTTGGTGTTGTTCAGGGTGCCTACACCGCGTCCTTGCCAAACAAGTTCTTTTTTATTGGCGTCGATAACATCAATATAGAGTGAACCTTCGGTGCGGGTACTCACGTTATTGCCGAAGCCACCTCCCCAGCCCCAACCAGGACCCCAGACCCAGGGATTGTAGAAGCCGCCCCAGCGGCCGCCCCATCCAAAGTTGTTGTTGTAGACGTCAACACGCTCACGTTCCTTGGTGAAAATACTGATCAATACATCAGGATTTTGGGATTTTGCAAAACCCCGTGAGGTCATTTCTGTCTCAATGGCCTTTAGAATTCTTTTTTTGTCCAAATCCGAGATTTGGGCCTTGTCGATACCAGTTTTATAGAAGGCATAGGTTTGATAGGTGCCAAAATCCGCTTTGTCATCGTAATCAGAAACAACACGTACGGAGGAGCAGGAAACCATAAAGGTTGCAACTAAGGCAATAAGGGTAAGAAATTTTACATTTTTCATATCAATTATATTTTTGAGTTCAACAGAAAAGACTAATAATCAGTCACAAATATTATGCCGAACATACTGCTATAGTTGGCGATTTGTATTTTTATTGTACCCATAAGGGCAATGCCGGCAACCACTTTCGCAGCAATAGCCTCTTTTAAGGTGGTATTGCTCGGTAAAGACCTTATATCCTTCCTTGGATAAGTAATAATCGCCCTCTTCAAGGGGAATGAGCTCCTTCATCTACTAGAATCCTGTCCAATTCCACATAAAATTAAGCTATTCCGATGAAAAGCCTTGTTTTGCGTAAATTGGGTTATTCACCGAGATTGTTAATGTTATTATCGATGCTATCCATTCTTGAGCGGCTTCAAAAGTTATATTTGTAGGAAACCTATGATAATTCGGTTTGATTTTAGTCTTTAAACATTTCTTTTATCGCAACTATGTTGGTCTCTCTTTGTGGCCCTTTATTATCTTAAAGGAAGGTGCCCTAAGAAAGGATGAGGTACTCATCAATCATGAACGCATTCACCTGAAACAGCAACGGGAACTTCTCATTATACCTTTTTATATACTTTATATTTCCGAATGGTTGTTGCGCTCGGTTTTATATCTAGACAGTTATAGGGCTTATCAAAATATTAGTTTTGAGCGTGAGGCCTATGCCAATGAGGATGATATGGAGTATATTTTCCAGAGAAAACCGTATAGTTTTTTAAACTATTTGATGCGTTAATTCCAAAAACTTGTTGATTCCCAACCAGAAAATTGACCTCCCACTTTTGAAGGAAAGTGGAATTACCCTGTACGTTAAAAGGGAGGATACCATTCATCCACACATTTCAGGCAATAAATACCGCAAACTCAAATACAATCTTGTTGAAGCGAAACGACAGGGACATGATACCCTGCTTACATTTGGCGGGGCGTTTTCCAATCATATAGCGGCTACGGCTTATGCAGCAAAAGAAGCTGGACTAAAAACAATCGGAGTCATCCGTGGAGAAGAATTAACGGAGAAATGGCAAGAAAATCCTACCCTCAAACAAGCGTCTGAACATGGCATGCAATTTCATTTTGTGCCTCGTGATGCTTATCGTGAAAAGACCTCACCAGATTTTGTAAAGAATCTCGAGGATAAACTGGGCAAGTTTTATCTGGTTCAGGAGGGCGGAACCAACGCCTTGGCCATAAAAGGTTGCGAGGAAATTTTGACCGAAGAGGACGGCAATATTGATTTCATCTGCTGCGCGGTGGGTACTGGCGGCACCTTGTCTGGAATCATCAATTCGGCTAACGCCCATCAAACCGTTTTAGGTTTTCCAGCTTTAAAAGGCGGTTTTCTGAGGGGGGAAATCTCCAAATTCACCCAGAACAATAACTGGGATATAATATCGGATTACCACTTTGGAGGATATGCCAAAATCAATAGTGAGTTGGTGGACTTTATCAACAATTTTAAAAAGAAAACCGGTATTCCTCTTGACCCAGTATATACTGGAAAGATGCTTTTTGGTATTTTTGACCTGATTAATAAAGGCTTTTTTAAGTCTGGCACACAGATTTTGGCCATCCATACTGGAGGTTTGCAAGGGATAAAAGGCATGAACGAAGTACTGAAACGAAAGAATTTACCGTTATTGGATTTATGATCAGAAGAGTTGGATATGTTATTGTGCTCCTATTTTTGGTAGTAAGCTGTAAATCCAAAAAACGAACGGTTGCCCATCAGCCCAAGCCGGTGGTGGAGACCACCACCCATCGCAATCCTAATCGGGATTTACCCAAGGATGGGCCCAAAGAATCCGAATTGTATCCACTACCAGCCAACCCGGGCCGATTTGTAAGATTTCCTATTGCAGACACCCAGGAATACATCGAAACCTTTGCTGAAATGGCCCAATACGAAATGCGTGCCTTTGGTATTCCAGCCAGTATTACCTTGGCACAGGGGATTTTGGAAAGTGGCTCAGGAAAAGGGGAGTTGACCAGAAAGACCAACAACCATTTTGGAATCAAATGCCATACCGGATGGGACGGAGAATTCGATTTCCATGATGATGATGCCAAAGGGGAGTGTTTTAGAAAATACAACCATCCCATGTATTCGTTCCGGGATCATAGCATTTTCCTTTCATCTCGTTCTAGATATGCTTTCCTCTTTAATTACAGACGGGACGACTATAAAAAATGGGCCTATGGTCTTCGACAGGCAGGCTATGCGACGGATCGCAAGTATCCGCAGAAATTGATTGCCTTGATAGAGCGCTACAATTTGGACCAATATGATGAAAAAGTGGTGCGAGGGGGACTGGATACGGTGCGAGCGCCCAAGGAATACGAAGTATTTACCCATGTGGTGGCACAAGGCGAGACCTTGTATGCCATCTCAAGAAAATATACCATTTCGGTGGAGGAGTTGAAACGTCTCAACAATTTGAGCAATAACACCATTTCCATTGGTCAGGTGCTTAATGTCAGAAAAGAAAAAACGAAGTAAACCGTCATTCCGCACTTGATGCGGAATCCAGAAACTTAAAAAAGATTCCTGCTTGAGCAGAAATGACAACTAAAAGAATGCTATACCAACGAAGCAGCGTCTTGTTTGCAGAGGCCAAAAAATACATTCCCGGAGGAGTAAATTCCCCAGTACGAGCATTTAAAGCCGTGGGCGGGGATCCAATTTTTGTGAAAGAAGCCAAAGGAGCCTATCTCTATGATGAGGATGGCAACCAATTGATTGACTACATCGCTTCCTGGGGTCCATTGATTTTGGGTCATGCACACGAACCCGTGATCAATGCGGTAGTGGAGAAGGCTAAAAAGGGCACTTCGTTTGGAATGCCTACTGAAATTGAGACCGAGTTGGCCCAACTGGCGGTTTCCATGGTGCCGAATATTGATAAAATCCGTTTTGTGAACAGTGGTACCGAGGCTTGTATGAGTGCGGTGCGTTTGGCAAGAGGGTATACCGGAAAAGACAAGATTATCAAATTCGCTGGTTGTTACCATGGTCACTCGGATTCTTTCTTGATTCAGGCAGGTAGTGGCGCAGTGACTTTTGGAAGTCCCAACAGTCCTGGGGTTACCCAAGGTACGGCCAAGGATACCTTGCTGGCCAATTATAATGATTTGGAAGGGGTAAAAGCCCTTGCTGAAGCGAATAAGGGGGAGATTGCGGCCATTATTTTAGAGCCCGTGGCCGGAAATATGGGCTGTATTATTCCAACGGATGAATTTATCCATGGTCTTCGTGAACTTTGTACCCAAGAGGGCATTTTGTTGCTTTTTGATGAGGTGATGACCGGATTCCGATTGGGTAAAGGGGGTGCACAAGAAGCTTTGGGTATTGATGCCGATATTGTGATGTTCGGAAAAGTGATCGGAGGCGGATTGCCCGTGGGCGCTTTTGCTGCACGCACTGAGATTATGTCCCATTTGGCACCGGAAGGCCCAGTATACCAAGCTGGAACTTTAAGCGGAAATCCGCTGGCCATGAGTGCAGGTTTAGCCATGCTTACCGAACTCAATAACAGACCTGAAGTGTTCACGAGTCTGGCTGAAAAAACGGAGTATTTGCACGAAGGCATTGCCGAAGTGTTGACTGAAAAAGGAGTGACGCACCAAATCAACCGCTATGGCAGCATGATTTCCGTGCATTTCTGTGAAGACCCTGTGGTGGATTTTGCTTCCTCGGCCAAAGGCAACAACGATACGTTTAAAAAGTATTTCCATGGGATGTTGAAGCGGGGAGTTTATCTCCCACCTTCGGCATTTGAGAGCTACTTTTTAAATGATGCGCTTACCTATTCGGATTTGGACAAGACTATTGAAGCAGTTAGAACAATTTTCTAATGTCCCTTCCCAGATTCCTGTGGGAGAAACTTATTTAATTTGACTGGATATTGCTCCTTCCCTTTAAGGGAAGGTATCCGAAGGACAGTAGGGTCATAATATTAAACTACTTGCTTCTATCCAAAATGCTCCCGAATCTCCTGTAACACCGAAGGCAAATTCTCAAACACCATTTTATTTTCAAACCTGAGCACCGTGAGGCCAAGACCTTCTAGATGTTGTGTCCGGAAATAATCCTTTTCTTGGGCCACAGCATTAAAATGTACCTGCCCATCCAGTTCAATAATCAGTTTTTCAGAGACGCAATAAAAATCCACAATGAAATTATCAATGCTGTGCTGCCTTCTGAACTTTCTTCCGTCCAGTTGTTTGCGTTGCAATTTGGTCCAAAGAAAAACCTCGGCCGGGGTCAGGTTTTTGCGTAGGTCTTTCCTATACTGTTTTAGTATACGTTTGTTATGTCTCCTCATTGGGTAGTGTAAGATTCGGTAGGGGTAAGGTAGGTAAAATAATAATTAGCTAAAACCCCTCCGTCCTTCGGACACCTCCCCTCCTACGAAGGGAGGAGCCTTGAGTTGGCCCGCTAGGTTAATTTACCACACAAATGAAACTATTTTTGGTTACAGCAATCCTGGTTTGGAACAGATAATTGCTGCATTCTTCCTGCTACTTTAATCCATTAAATTTTATTGCACCTTTCCTAATTAATGAAGGACCGACTGCTATAATTCTTAGTTACCCTTTGCTCCTTCCCTTTTAGGGAAGGTGTCCGAAGGACGGAAGGGTCAAAAAACTCCCAGTCGCCTAGATTATATTGTAGGCTTTGTTAACATATATTCACCTATTCCAGAATCTTGAATCTAGATAATAATACCAAGTTGAATTTCATCTTGAATACCTACTGAAGAAATGGGAATGGATAAAGGATTTAGAATGACATTTGTTAAAGTGTGTTAAAATATTACCGAACGTTTGGTAAAATTGAAAATGATTGTACATTTGTCCCATGAGAATGGCAAAAGTATCAGATCAGGAAATTTTAAACGGGCTTATGTCCGTGTTTCGTTCCAAGGGCTACGATGGGGCAAGCCTAAACGAGTTGGCCGAGGCCACCGGACTTAAAAAGGCCAGTCTCTACCACCGCTTTCCCGGAGGGAAAAAGGAAATGACCGATGCCGTGCTGGATTTTATGGAAGCCTGGGTCAATGAGAAGGTCTTTAAAGTACTATCCAATTCCGAGGTGCCACCCCAACAACGGCTTAAAGATGCGTTGTACAACATTGGCGAGGTGTACGGTCATGGGACCAAGGTATGCTTGTACCGTTCCTTGAGTATGGACACCGGCATGTCGCTCTTTGGCACTAAAATAGAGAAGGGTATTGCACAATGGCTGGAATCGTTCAGCATTCTGGGCCAAGCCGTGGGAAAAGATGCAGAGACCGCTGAGCAACTGGCAAAGCAAAGCTTTGTGGAAGTTCAGGGTAGCTTAGTGCTCAGTAAGGCCATGGGCAGTACGGAGCCCTTCGCCCAGGCCATTGAAAATATTGAAAGTAGATATACAACATAAAAAAATTTGAACTTTATATTTACCGAACGTTCGGTTATTTAATAAAAACAACAATTAATATTAAAATCATGAAAACTAGAAAATCAATTGTAGTAGTATTTGTAATGGCACTTTTTGTGGCCTCGAACCTTAACGGACAGCGAAAAAAGTCCGGTGTAGACACTTATCCAACCACTTTTCATACCGCCAAGGTGGCTGGTTTGGATATTTTTTATCGTGAAGCGGGACCCAAAGATGCCCCAACCCTATTATTGTTGCACGGGTATCCCACCTCTTCGCACATGTTCCGCAACTTAATGGAGGATTTGTCCCAAGATTACCATTTGATCGCACCGGATTATCCTGGCTATGGACGTAGTTCCCAGCCACCGATGTCCGAGTTTGAGTATAGTTTTGACAATTTCGCGGAGATTGTGGATGAACTATTGGTGCAGCTTAAAGTAGACCGATACAGTCTGTATCTTATGGACTACGGTGCGCCAGTAGGGTACAGAATTTTTGAAAAGCACCCGGAAAGAGTGGAGGCCTTTATCGTACAAAACGGTAATGCCTATGACGAAGGTTTGGCGGATTTCTGGATTCCCCTTAAAAAGTATTGGAACGATTATACTGTAGAAAACGGAAAACCTTTGGAAGGCTTTCATTCCCCAGATGGTCTAAAATGGCAGTACCTGCATGGTGTACAGGACAGCACTAAGGTAAGCCCTGATAACTGGCACCATGACCTACAGCATTTAATCCGCCCAGAGAACAACGAAATCCAGCTGGCGATGTTCTACGATTACCGCACCAATGTGGATCGTTACCCCGGATGGCAAAAACTGTTTCGAGAGTACCAAGTTCCTACTTTGATCGTGTGGGGAAAGAACGACTATATTTTCCCTCCATCAGGAGCTCATCCGTACAAGCGTGACCTTAAGAATGTGGAGTTCCATTTGTTGAACACCGGACATTTTGCCTTGGAGGAAAAAGGCGATGAGATTGCCAAATACATCAGCAATTTCCTTTCCAAAAACAAGATAAAGTAAATTGAAAACCAGTAATTAGGTGCACTGCCCGCGGCTCATTTTTTTCATGAGGTTGCGGGTAGTGTTTTTGGTTTTAATCCGACTTAGTTTGGCATAAATAATACATAATGGAACAAGAAATAAAGAAGCCGGTTCCTCCTTTCACCCTGGAGACGGCCAAACAGAAAATACAATTGGCGGAAGATGCCTGGAACAGTCAAGATCCCGTGAAAGTTTCCAAAGCCTATACTGTGGATAGCGAATGGCGTAATCGGTCGCAGTTTATCAATGGGCGGGAAGAAATCCAAACGTTTTTGACGGACAAATGGGAAAACGAGCGCAATTACAAACTCAAAAAGGAGTATTGGGCCCACGGTGATGATCGTATTGCTGTCCGCTTTGAGTACGAATATCAAAACAAGGACGGACAATGGTTCCGAGCACATGGCAATGAAAATTGGGAGTTTGATGCAAATGGCTTGATGAAAAAGCGATATGCGAGTATTAATGATGTGGCTATTGCGGAAGGGAATAGGAGGTTGTAACCCACCCACCCCTCCGATTCCAACTTTGTTGGAATCACCTCCCCTCCACGAAGGGAGGAGTTTTTTAGGAACACAAGTTGGTTCTCCCTTCGTGGAGGGGAGATGTCCGAAGGACAGAGGGGTAGGAGAAATACAAAAAAAAACGGGGCATAACCGCCCCGTTTTCCACAAAAATCTAACTAAACCAACCTAACTAAATCGGTTTGATCCAAAGCAGGTGTTTCCACTTGCTTCGTTCTTTAAGGATGAGCAAAATGTTAATAGCAAACAGACCTCCGGTCTCGAACAGTTCGCCCAGCTCATCGGCTTCCAGAAAAAAATGGAACAAAAAGATGTGGAGCGTTATAGGCAGTAAAAAAATGGCACCCACAAAACCGGTACCTTGCAACAGTACCAACAGACCAAACAACAATTCGCAAATACCCAGTACCTGCCAAAAGTATCCCGTCTGCTTGGCTCCACTGATGTACAATATTTTTTGAAGGGTACTTTCTTTTTCGGGAGCTTTGAACTTCTCCGCTTTTTCCACTACTACAACCGGGGATGGAATGGGCTTTTGGAACTTTTGGATACCTCCGTAGACCATCATTCCACCTAAAACCAGTCGAAGGATTATAAAAACAATATTTTTAATATTCATGATGTCCTTATTATAGTCTTTCATATGTAAATTGGGCATTACCGCGAATACCTTCATTACTGATATAGGCCGTAAACATCATTTTATAATAGTTTCCGGCCGAATCTTTTAAGACATAGTAACGGTCATCCTTCAAAACACCGCCAAAAGCATCTCTCCAACCACTGCCAATCACGGTTCTGTTGTCATACACAAAAGCGGACTCATCTACATCGCCCCGGCCAAAATTGGCATAGGACGGCACATCAAAATTTGTGACAACCCCTTCGGAATCTTTTTCATAAATGGTAACCTGATACAACCCCACACCGCCCAAAGTGTTGTGTACGGTATAATCGGAATAGGTCAATCCGGCAACAAGTGGACCTTGGTAGCCATAATAGGAGAACACCCCGCTAAAGTTGATGTCCCATGCATCAGCAGCGGGCTCCACACTTACACTCTGACCTTCGGTCAGGCTAAAGCCGGACACCAAGTAGCTGGAATTTTTGGGAACGGTTACCTCAGAAAAAGCAGTTGTCTCATCCAATGTGGCATATTGAATGGTGTAGTTATTGCCATCGCTCAAGATTCGTACTTTCATAAACCCTCGGTGTTCCCCGGTAGTGTTAATGCTTCCAGGTTCGGCAGCTTCCGTAGGGATTTCGTTTCCAAGGCCTACGATGTATACATTGTTCTCATCTGCTGTTGTGGAAATTTCGGCAAAGGCCGTCCCCTCCAAATCCCCTTGCCAGCTATCGGTAAAGACTACACCTTGTTCAAAATCCCCATATTGGAAATAGCCCACAGGAAGTCCTTGAAGCAATTCTGACACGGTATTTACCGTTACGGTAGTGGGCTGAAATGTCATTGCGTCCAGGGTATTCAATTCCAAAGGGGAGGGCAGTGAGGTGGCCTCAGTTACCGAAAGTAGATCGGTAATTCCTTCCAACTCGGCGGCTGAGACCAATAAAGAGGCATTCAAATATACCCGGTTTTCAGTGCCGTTGAATAGGCCGAGTTCCCAAGTATCTCGTTTGACTGTGGTCTGAACCCCAGAGCTAAAGTCGAAATACACTTGATTGGGCATGTTGGAACCCCCATTTTCCAAATCGATGATGCCATTTAAGGCAGCGATTGGTGAAAAACTAACGGTCGCCGAGTTGATGGAACCATTTCTCCAGTCCGTATTATCAAAACTATCTAAACTGAAGGTAACCGACTTTGTTGTCCCTTCAATGGGATCCAAGATTTTTGTGAAGGTGATAGTGGCATTTAAATCTCCGGCGGCCACTGGGACTGCAATGGTTCCTGAATTTGCCGCAGGAACAGTGGAATAATCCGTGCCATAGGTAGCATTTTCACCGGTAAAGGATACGGTGATGGTACCTGCTTCGGTGGCCGCTCGTGAAAAATTCAGGATAATTTCCTTGGTAGTATCCGTTTCCGAAGTGCTAATGGTTGCACTGCTAAAAGTTACCGAGAAGTCAATCAGGTCTTCCGAGTCGTCACTGCTGCAAGAGCTAACGAAGGCCAAAAAAAGGGTAACGGCTAAAAAAGTAAGTTTTTTCATGGTTTTAATTAAGGTTTAAATTGTATGATAGTTTTAGAAAATAGGATCTTCCATTACCGAACAACCTGCTGGCACTTGAATTGGATGCATGTGCTCCTGAGGGTACATTTGAGGCGTTTACGGTAACTATGTCGAAGATGTTTCGTGCGCCAAGGGTAATGTCCAAATCCTTGGTTATACTTGTTCTGATAGAAGCATCCATCCAGGTGAAATCATCCGTCTGCCCTACAACGGGACCACTGTCCCCAGGAACCAAAACCTGTGTTCTTCCGGTATACTTTAATTGGGTTGAAAGTGTGGTTTTCCAAGAAGGAATGGTATAACCCAAGGTGGTTTGAATGTTGAAACTCCAGAGGTAATCGCTGTTACTATCCGCGGAACTGTCAATAGCGGTGGATTCGCCCATGTAGGTAGCGCCCAATCCAGCTTGCCAACGATCCAATTTGATGCTGTTCTCCCAGGAGAAGCCTAGGATTTTGGAATAATCCACATTGGCAAAGGTGAAGAGGCTTCGGTCATTGTCATCCGCGGTAACAACGCTGGCAATCTTATCCTGAATATCAAAGTAGTACGACTTAATCGCCGATTTTAGGAGACCACTTTCCCCGGTTTTGTATTTGTTTTCCAAATTCAAGAACACGGAAATTCCATCTTCAGGTTGTAGGTTGGGATTGCCTTGAACATTGTGGTTGGCATCCACAAAATAGAAGAAGAGTTCCTCAAAATTGGGCGCCCGAAACGCTGAGCCAAAGACCGCTTTTAGTTTGAAAGTGTCGGTAAAATCATAGGTAGAGGAAAGGGACCAAATCAGTTGGTTGCCAAACTGGGAATTGTTGGTAAAACGTGCACCTGGATAAAAAGATAGCTTATTCGTTAGGTTGAGATCCAGTACCCCAAAAAAGTCATAGTTCTCCAGGGTGTTTTCTACCACATCATTGGAATATTCTCCAGTGGCAATGGCATCGAAACCAGTTTGACGGGTGAATTCGTATCCCAATTGGGCATTAAAAGATTCCGATTTTGGGACGATATTGGATACAAAACCCTTGGAGTACCAAATCTTGCTGGATTGACTCAAATCATCTGCAATAAAGGACTCAATGCCCTGTTGCAAAATGTTGTAGACGTATTGCTGGTAGTAGCGTTTTTGGTCTTGGTAGGAGAAGAACAGATTGTAGTTGGTCTGTCCTTTTAAAGGCCCAGAAACCGTAAGATTGTTGACCCAGCGATCTGTTTCAAAAATTTCGTCCAACGCGGTTGGGTTTACCAAACCTGTGCTGGGATTCAAGCGTCCGGTTATGTTACGATCGTAAACAGTAACCTGTTCGTCAAAGTACTGCAGTTTAAAAAAGATATTGTGTTTGCCCACTGTGGCAGTCAGGTTTCCAAAAGCGGTCAATTGTTCTTTGGGATTCCATTCGGTTCCACGGAGACCGTCATTGATTAAGGTGTTATCTTGGATGTTGACATAATCTTTACCTCGGAAGTTGTTATAGAAACCGGCATAATCGTTTCTGGAAGCTCCAATGGAATAGCCTAACTTATTATTGACCTGATTGCTTACTTTTAAGTTTTGGATGTGTCGGCCTTCAGCAAATAGGCTGTACTCTTCCCCTACGGTTTCCTCTTGCACGGATAGTTGTACCTGCCAGGAATAGTCACCTTCCAGGCCTCGTTTGGTTACGATATTGATGACACCGGCTAAAGCATTGTCACCATATAATACTCCCATAGATCCTTCCACGATTTCAATACGATCCACATCCTCTAGATTGATTTGGGTGACATCTATATTATTACCCAGTCCGTTGTCACTGGCCATGGGAATCCCATCAATCAGGATTTTTACGTATTGGCCGTCGAGTCCAAACATATTTACCGTGGACCTACCGGTTGAGGCATCTGGGGTAATGGTGATGTTAAGATTGTAGTTCAGAATATCGGCGAGATTGTTTCCGGCTACCTTGGCAATGTCCTTTTGATCTACGACCCCAACTGCAAATAATTTCTTGCTTAGCGACATCACTTTACTCTCTCCGGTCACTACAACTTCATTCAATTGCTTGATTGCCATGGATTCTTGTTCCAAAGAATCAACTTGTTGCGAATTCACATAAATACCTATAAAACAGGATATTATAGTTGCGGTTATTTGATTATTTAGACTCATTCTTGATTAATTGTCGACAAATATATAAGTTATTTTAATTCAGTCTAAATAAAATTAATATTTTTGTTGCTCAAATTTTAATCACTTAATAAGAATACCACTATGAGAAAATCAACCATTGCAATGGCATTACTTTTGGGAACCATTTCCCTAATTCATGCTCAAAAAAAGAAGGAACTGGATAGAGAAGCAATTCTGGATATGTGCGGCTGCTACGACATTACTTTTAAGTATACTGAGACCTTTGCTCCGGAAATTGACTATGAAAAGAAAATGGACTATTCCGCCGGTGCCCTGGAGTTGGCACTTCCTATAGTTAGCGAAAAAAACAAGATTTCCATCCAACATTTATTGGTAATAAATGATTCTATGGTCATCAAACATTGGCGGCAAGACTGGGAATATGAAAACCAGAATGTATTCTATTATGACAAGGACAACAATTGGAAATTTGGAAGGCTTCCGAAGGAACAAGTCAAAGGCCAATGGACGCAAAAAGTGTATCAGGTAGATGATAGCCCTCGTTACTCCGGTTCTGCAACCTGGGTTCATCTTGATGGGAAACACTATTGGGAAAACAAAACAGATTCACCACTTCCAAGACGTGAGTACTCCAAAAGAAGTGACTATAACGTTATGAAACGCGGTAACCGTCAGGAAATCACAGCTTATGGCTGGGTTCACGAGCAGGACAATGATAAAATTATTCGCAAGGATGGGCAAGCAGATGTGTTATTGGCTCAAGAAAAAGGGATGAACATTTATAAAAAAGTGGATGATTCCCAATGCCAATTGGCCGTGGATTGGTGGAACGAGCATAAAGGTTTTTGGGCCAATGTCCGTGACTCTTGGGATCAAGTTTATGACCGTCAAGGGGATTTGACTTTGCATAAAAAAGTGGATGAAAAACCAATGTTCATGCATTTTTATCCCTTAGAGAAAGCACAAGCCAATGCAAGCGAGATTTCCCAATTGATCAACAAATTTGTTGCAGATTCAAATCAGGTAAATGAGGAAAGTAAATAAGCGTAATTTTCAGAATTGGGCCATGCTATGCATGGCCTTTTTCTTGTTGGCTTTTACCACCGATAAGATTTCACCCCGTTTACAGCAAAAGCTGGAAAATGCTGTACAAACGACCTTTGAGGTTGAAGATTTTGATTTGCGGGCCATAACGGTGAATTTGGGTGATGACTACTTATTTAAGATTCAACATCAGCAAGGGAATTTGGGCTATGCCTATTTGGGTAAGGCACCTAGTATGAAGGATGTTTTTGATTATGTAGTGCTGTTTAATCCTAATCTAAGCATCAAAAAAGCCAAGGTTTTGATTTATCGAGAAAACCACGGTCGGCAAATAGGGAGTCAGCGTTGGCTAAAACAATTTATTGGCAAAACAACCGATAGCACCCTGGAATATGGACCGGATATTGATGCTATTTCTGGGGCAACCATTTCCGCAAAGTCCATGACCAAAGCTGTCAATGGGGTTTTGGAAAAAATGAAGTTACTTCAGGCCAATGGCAACCTTTAACCAAGAGCAGTAAACGGGGCTCAACGCCTTGTTAATCATTACGCATTGTATGGTTTGCGAACCAAACGCATGGAAATCCACCAATAGTTGCCAGCAGGATCTTTTACTCCGGCTTGTCGGTCCTCGTAAGACATATCAGCAGGCTCTAATACGGATTCTGCACCTAGGGCCACCGCATGTTGGTACATATAGTCCACATCATTCACAAATAAATAAAAGGAGGTTCGCATCCCTGCAAACTCCCCGCGGGCCTGACTGATCATAAAACAACTATTGCCAATCTTTAAAATACAATTGGCCACATCGCCATTGGGCATGTTGGTTCTATTAAGTTCTTTGGCAAAAAAGGCTTCTTTCAAAAATTTGATTTCTGATGGCGGGTCGGAAACAAATAAGTAGCTGCTAACCGTTTGGAACCCTTCCGGGATGTACGTATTAAAAATGTCCATTTGTGTATGGTTTAGGTTAAAGTGTTGTTATCAAATTACGTAAATTTAAGTACCTATATACATGACGAATGGTCAGGGAAGTATTGGACATTAACGATTTTATTGTTTTAGTGGAGGTGGCAGATTCCAAGGAAATTACCATTGACTCCTGCACTTTTGACGAGCCAGTAATTGCAGTTGCCTTCTATGGAGCTGGAAATGTGGAGCTAAGTGTGCAATTTGAGGGGAAAGAAAAGGCCTATAGGCACAGCAAAGGACTTGCCCTATCTTTTTATGCCGACGATAAGGTAGAGTTTGTCCATACGGTATCTGCCAACAAACCCTTGGAATGCATTCTTGTTGCCACCTCACCGCGAAATTTGGAAAAATTGCCCCATGGAGAAGGGGAGTTGTTTGCCCAGATGTTGAACCAGTTGGTGCATCCTTCCGATCACTATGTCCAAGGGCCTAAATTTTACATGACCCCGGAAATGCAGTCCATTGTCCACCAAATTTTTCATTCGCCCTACCAAGGAAAGACCAAAATGATGTTTTTCCGTAGCCAGGTTACTACTTTGCTCTCCCATTTTTTTGGGCAATTGGCACAACAGGATGGCGACGGAATCAAAACATCAGAAAAGGAAAAGTTGGTACAGGCCAAGGAGATTTTAGCCCAAAATCTGGATGCGCCTCCTTCCTTGTCCGAACTTTCAAAACAAATAGGGTTGAACAGCTTTAAACTGAAGAAAAATTTCAAAGCCTATTTTGGCGTGCCGGTTTTTAAGTACCTCCAAAACGAACGCCTTTCCAAGGCACATGACCTATTGCGAAATAAAGAAGCTACGGTGCAAGAGGCGGCTTGGCATGTGGGTTATGATAGCTTAAGTTCATTTTCCAACGCCTTTTCCAAAAAATATGGGTTTCGCCCCAGTCAAATTCGAGGATAGCTAACGGGCTTCAACCCGCACCGAACAAATGGATACCGCTCCTTTTTTTCCTTTTAAAGGGACACTGCCAATGTGTTCAAAAGTGTAGTTGGAGTCATCCAGATGGTTTTTCAAAGTTTCGGAAACCAAAAGCTCGCTCTGCAAATTGTTGCATTGCCCTTGAATTCTGGCCGCAGTATTGATGGTATCACCGTGATAGGCTATTTCCTTTTTGTATTTGCCCACTTCGGTTACCGTAACAATACCGGCGTGTACGCCAGCTTTAAAAAAAGGAAGGCAGTCATAGGTGTTCTCGTAATACTCCCGCTTGCTTTCCAATTGCTGTTTGAACCTGTAAAATGTCTTGAGAAGATTCTGATTGTAAATGCCTTCATCCAAAGGCCAGGTCAAAACGGCTTCATCACCTACATATTGATATATTTCCCCATTGTTGGCTGCGGCAATTCCCAAGTCGTTAAAGCAGTCCTGTACCAATTTGCTATAAGTAACATGCCCCAGTCGTTCTGCCAAGGTTGTTGATGCTTGAAGATCCAGAAACATAAAGATACGCTCTTCCTCATGTGGGGTATAAAAACGTCCCATAATGAGTTTCAGAAGATTACCTTCCCCAAGCATAAGGTTTACCTGCCGCAGAATGGACAAAAAAATATTCACACAGGTTACGTAAAAATATATGGCCACACTTCCTGTATCAAATGCAAAAGTGAGTAGATCAATGGATGTGCCAAAATACAGACTGTAAATGCCAAAGGCGACCACCACTAGGAGAGCCATAAATAGGAGCGTATAGAGTAGCTGCATAAGCAGAAACTTTCTTAGCGAAATATTCTTATAAATGCGTTCTTCGGAAATAATTTGGGCCAAACCAGAAACGAATCCCATAATGGGTCCCAACGAAAAGGCAATCAGCAGGCTATCCAGAAATTCAAACTTAAGGCTCCCCACTTCTTCCGTACCCACACCACGAACGATACTTAGAAAGACAAAACCCAAGGTCCAACCAATCATATAGAATCTGAGCGTTCGCCACCGGCGCTTATTGATCCATGTTCCAACCATATGTTCAAAGTTATCCTTTTAGAACAAATCTTCCTCCTTTTTGAACAAATCAACCCAAGAAACCCAAGGTAGTTTTGCCCTGTAATCAAAAAAGTTTAAGTAATGAAAACAATAAAAGCATTGGGTATAGCCATCATCATTTGGATTCTAGGGGTATCCGCGTTTACGCTGATTCATGAACTTCCTTTAATGGAGGATAGATATTTACAGGCCAATATCGGTTTGGCCTTTGTAGTTCCCTTTTTGGTATGGGCAGGTGCATGGCTGTACTATCGCAAAGGCAACTTAACCCATGGTTTAAAATTAGGATTGGTTATGCTTTTGGTAAGCGCAACCATGGATGTTTTGATCACGGTACCTCTATTGATTCTTCCCTCCGGAGGCAGTTACTCCAGCTTCTTTGGTTCCCTTGACTTTTGGCTAATTGGTTTGGAAATCATTGGGGTAACCACCCTCTTCTGGTATTTAAAAGTGCCAAAATGAACTCATGGGATAATGCAATAATTAAGAAAACATATAACATCAAAATTCAAATATTATGAGAAGCAACATTTTAGTATTGGGCGGTAAAGGGAAAACAGGCCGCAGAGTAGCAGAACGACTGTCAAATATGGGACATAACGTACGCATTGGATCTCGAAGTGAAACACCATCGTTTGACTGGGACAAACCGGAAACCTGGGCCAAGGCCATGGAAGGAATGGATCGCATGTACATCACTTTTCAACCCGATTTGGCAGTACCCGGAGCATTTGAGGCCATTCAAGGATTGATGGAAGAAGCAAAACGACAAAACATCCAAAAGGTGGTATTGCTGTCCGGAAAAGGTGAGAAGGAAGCGGAGCGCTGTGAGCAAGTCGTCATAGATTCGGGTGTGGCGCACACTATAGTCCGCGCCAGTTGGTTCAACCAAAATTTTAGTGAAAGTTTTTTCTTGGAGCCTATCCAACATGGATTTGTGGCTTTGCCACATGCAGATGTTGAAGTGCCCTATTTGGATGCTGATGACATTGCGGATGTGGTCGTTGAAGCTTTATTGAAGGAGGAACATAATGGAGAAATCTACGAATTGACCGGTCCAAGATTGCTGACCTTCAGAGAAATTATGCATGAAATTGCCCAGGTTACTGGTAGGGATATTGCATTCAGACCCATATCCTTATCTGACTATGTTAAGGCCATGGAAAATCAGGGTGTGCCCGCTGATTACGTTTGGTTGATCAATTATTTGTTCTCCGAAGTTCTCACAAATCCTGACAATCAGGTCATCAAAAGGGATATTGAAAAGGTTTTGGGACGGAAGCCCACGGATTTTTCCGAATATCTCGAACGAACTGCAGCCACCGGCATTTGGAACGAACCCGTTAAGGCGTAACACCGATTAAATGGAAAACAAAGGTGGACATTATTGTCCGCCTTTTTCTTTGATAGGCAATAAGAAATTCTCCACGGCATAATTGCCAATTTCCCTCCCTAAGCGATGCCCTTCTTCCGAGTCATAGCGGAAATGAATACCTAGGTAAATTCTTGAAAGTGAGGCCTCCAGACCTGCTTCCGTAAAACTGGAGAATGAACGGGTTGGTGGATGCATTTCCATTTTTTCTGAGAATGGCCCTGCGCTATCCACTTCTTGGGTAACCATAACGAAATTGTAGTCGTTTCCCTTCCCCAGGGTATGTGCCAAAGTTTCCATGGCCGCAGAACTTGCCGTTCCATGGGCCGATGGGTACGACGGGAATGGGTAGGTGTGTTGGTGTAAGTTATTCCATTCCAAATCTGCAAGGGTATTTGGATTTTCGTCGTTTTCTGCCCATCGGATTGCGGTATAGGGTCTCCAATGGTTGTAATGGAATTTGTTGTCAAACACATTGATATAGGCATCGTATACGGCCATATTCATCAGGGCGTAAAGTCGGGCTGCTTCCCATAGGTTTAATTCTTCTTTTAACACCAGTTGCCTGGCGAGTCGGTTATGGGAATTTTCCACAAAATCTTTCCACCACATGGCCAAATGCTCCTGATCTCTTGTTCGTATTGCATTTTGGGTACTGCCAACCTCCTTTACCTCATTAAAAGCCTTGGTGTAAGCCTCACTTTGGATATCCGGCGGGGGTGGAGATCGAAAATGATCTGGTGTGGGGAGCATAAAAGGTTTGGCCTTGGCCCAGCCTGAGCCAAAAATAAAGCCTTCAGGGGTGCCACTATGCTCATTGAATTCGGCATAAACACCAGCAGCCATGGGATGCCAGGTATATTCTGCTTCCCCGTCCCAAGCGTCTTGTTGACGGTTTTGTAGAATAGCATTTACCGACTTTTCAGCAAGTGCTTTGGCATTGGAGTATGCATTCTCTGGATCTGGGAGCCAAAGATGAAGTTCTGCATCAAACTCATTTTTCTTATCTGGATATTGTGAGGTTGCTACTAAATATGCAGCGTAGGCAGCAGTTGCCAGTGGGTCACCTTGCCCATTCGATTCAGAAAATGCATAGGTGCCATAGATTGGTGCAATTGAATTCAGGGCATCATGAATGGCAATATGCATCATGGAGCCCGTCCGAAGTCCTTTTAGGGTAAGCAATCCATCTTCTTCCACAGCCACTTCCATAATTAGACGGTTCCATGAATTAAGTACATCTGGTGGATAGTCTTCTACCCTAAGTTGATGATCGTTGCATGAAAGCAATAAAAAATAGATGGGGAACAATCTGAAAAACCTGCGTAGGCATTGAATAGATATATTCATAAATCCATGGTTTTGGGGAATAGATTCGAATACCTGACCACACGCCAATACGTGACGATTTGAAGGTTAATCGAACCAATTCCGGGTTACTAAAACAAAAGGGGGTTTCGTGTATCTAAGGTACGGCAAAATTAGTTAATCCGCTGAAAACAAGTGTTTTTACAAGAATTTAAGGAGGTGCTTGTACGTCATGCCCGATAAAATAGCCAACCCAAAGCTAAGCAAGGTGCCAATGAGGACGTATTCCGTTAGCTTTCGGTTTTTCCCTTTGTTGAGATCTCCGAAACGGAACACGGATTTGGCCGCAATAAGCAAACCAATGGCGGCCCATTGACCCAAAAGGATAAATCCAAAAACAAAAAGACGTTCCAACATACCTATATACTTCCCTGCATTTTTCAAGGACCCTCCCTCCTCGGAATCATCATTGGTGATAACTTCCTTGATATAGGGCGCCAACAACATGCGCATGAGAACCCCGGAAACGAAAGTGACAAAAACAAGAAAGGTGATCAATAGTAGGCTTTGCTCCCCAAAAATTGAAGTGGGGTCAATTGTGAAGGGTTCAACCCAGTAAACGGCACCCATTATTACTACAAGATGAAGAATCTGGTCGAGAGCAAAGAGCCAGCGGTAATTTTTGGGGTTGGTAAGAGCCAATTTGGCAAGATCTATCAAGAAGTGGGTAGTAATGACAAGTACTACAATGCCCAAGTGTTGAAACTGCAATAATACCAGCAAAAGAAGGAGGTGGATACCCATATGCCAATAGAGGTATTTGGATTTCCATTTTTTTTGGAGTTTGTTATCAACCCAATGACTGGGTTGAAGCATAAAGTCGCCGATAAAATGGGCTAGGATAAGTTTTAAGGCAAGTAGAATCATGGTTTGGGGAGTTGGGCATTGTAGAATTTCGTCATTTTTTGGAGCGCATCAAAACCTGCTTTAGTCAGTTCTTCACTTATATTGCCCTGTGATTTATTAAGCAGTTGGGCAAGTTCTTTTTGATTTTTTTTTGGGTTTTTGATAGCATTTTTAACCGTCTGGGCGGTGGCCGGAGGCCAATGGTCCATGGTCAGTAGCGCAAGCTCTAGGAGTAGGTTCATTTGGTCATCAAAAGCTTTATGGGACGATTTTATACCCAAGTTTTGTCTTTTCAATCCTTCAAAACACTTCCCCGAATGTACATAGGCCTCCCCGTTGGATTCAGTTACTTTTTCGGCCTGATATCCCTTTTCACCCAAGCCAATGGCAATCCGAACGTCCAAGTTTTTAAATTGCTTGATACTGGCCTTGACGTACAATGAGGCTTCCAATGCTTTTCCTGGGGTGGTCACCAACTGAAAGCTGTCGCCCCTATAGATTTCCCACTCTTTCGGTTCCTTTCCATAGTGGTTTAGGGCTTGTTTTAATTCGGGTAGCCAAATAGATGCCTCCTGTTCGGTTGAGTTTTTTATATCGCCGGTAAGTACTGCAATCATGTCATGTGGTTTAAAATATCTGTAAAATAGCAGATAACTTAAAATATCTGCTGATTGGCAGATAATCTAAAATATCTGTTGATTGACAGATAATCAAAAATATCTGTAAAATAGCGGATAATCAAAAATATCGACAAAATAACCGATAAATGCGTGCTTTAATTGGGGACAGGTTCATTAAAATTGGGAACCAATTGGCCATCCATCCAGCTAAGCTCCCTGATTTCCACCGTAGTTTTAGTCCAATTTGTGGATTCATCGTAGAGTTCACCCTGTTCTTTTTTGAAAAGAATTTTATCCGGAAGGCCACCTACATCAGTTGGGAAAATAAAGCGTTCGGAATGGAAATACACCCCAGAATCCGTAACCTGTGATAACGATCCAACGGGGGTAAGCTCTCCGTTGTGCGCAAAAAGATAGGTGCCTCCACCGTCTACACCACAGGCTTCTGCGAAATAATTGATATACAAAATACCGTCAATGCCAGGGATGCCCTTGTTATCAAAGACTTCAATTTTGAAATCCGTATTGGACAGCGGAACCTTTATTTCAACATAATCCCCATGCTTCACGCTACGGATGTTCAAAAACGTCTTTTTGCCTTTCTTGGAATAGGCAAAATAGTAGTTTTCACCATTTAGGGTTTTTCTTTCCAACGATATTAGTCCACCAAGTACGTAGCCTGTGACACCATCATCGTATTTTACTTTGTAAAAGGGAGAGTCAAATCCCTTATAGGGCCAGGAAAACTGGGTCTTTTCCAAAATTTCTATCCATTCCCCGATTTTGAGCAACTCCAACACTTCGGATTCAGCACTGGGCGTGGACCTTAATTTTGTGTCGTTGCCAAAAACGTAGACTTTTTGCCCTGGTTGAAAAGAACATGCTTCCGTTGGACAATAGTAACTGTCCTGGGCATAGTTGAAAGAGAAAGTAAATAGGGTGGTTAGGGCCGTGATCCAAAATTTTGTTTTCATTTTATACAGTTTTAAAGTGAAGACAGCCCAAATGGGTGTTAAAAGATATACGGTACAAAATGTTAAAATGGTTTATTCATATAACCAAATAGGTGCTTGAATGGCGATGCTATAAAAAAAGAAACCCCGTCCATGGCGTGACGGGGCTCCTAAAATCAACAAAAAACACTATCCTCTTCTTCCCTTCTCCTGCATTTTCTTTTTGCCGTTCATTCTTTTTCTAAGCTTAAGTTTTTTCCAGGTCTGGTATTGATCATCGGTCAATATTTCCTTCATTTCCTGATGATGGGCAATTTGCCGATCCAAGCGTGCATTTTCAATCTCGAACCGCTCATCGGCTGTCGGCCTTTTAAGCTCGCCTTGCTCTTTTTTGGCCTTAAGTTCTTCACGTTTGGCCGTTAATCGCTCTGCTTGGGCCAAGTTAATTTCCATTATCCGTTCTTGTTGACCTTCCGTGAGATCAAGGGCCAATGTCAGTTTTTTGGTGTGGAGTGTAGCCATTTGCTCCGATGTCAAATCTGCCTTAAATCCACGTCCCTTCCTATTTACATTTCCTTGGGCGGCAACTCCAATGCTGGTCAATAGGAGCATTGCCATTACTAATCTTTTCATATGCTTAAATTTTAATGATTTGGAATTTGGACAAAGCATGGCCCAAATGGTTTAAAACCAAATCTATTTTTAATAAGCTTTTATGAATTGGTGTTGTAGCGGAATCTACTTTTGGACCACATGCATTTCCTCGACGGTGTCCTCGTCCTCCAAATTGTCCTCAAATTCTGTTTTTACCAGTTCCTTGGCGCGTAATTGTTGTTGGAACTCTTCGTGTTGCTCCACCACATAATAGATAGACGATGCGGTCAAGAAACAGATAAAATAAATAAGACTTTTGATTTTGTAGGTCATGATCTTAGGATTTGGGATTACTAAAATAGGCAAACCTATCGCCAATCTTCGCGATATGTTGTGAAGTTAACCTTTTTAGATGTGTATGGGACAAAATGCATGGTATAATCGATAAAATGCATGGTTTGCCCCAATCCAATCCTACAAAACTGTGTTTCCTACAAAAAGAAGACTATTTGGGATCTAAAATCAAGTCAATTCGCTCCAAGGCATCCTGTAGATGATACCTGCTCATACGGTCCGTAATTCTAGAGAGCCCACTTCTAATATCCCTTTTGAGATTGTTGAGCTCTGCCCGGGCCACCGAACGGATATCCGACTGACTGGTATTTACCACGGTCGATTTGCGATAACCTCCGAAATCAGAAAGTTTGTTCTGGTTTGGGGCTGTCATTAGGTACTCCAAACGATCAATATGCGCTTTCTGAAGGTTTCGCCTGTATGTGTCAATCGCCTTGCCGTTTCGAGTTTCGGACCAAAGCCCCCTTCGTAGGTCTTCCATCATGTCCAGAAGGCCATAAGCATTTTTGCCATTGATGGTTTCGTTCTCAATCAGACGTGCCATTTTTCCAAGATGGAGAAGGGTATTTAGATAGCGCACCTGGGTAGAGCGGATATTTTCCACGGAACCGGAATATTGAACCTTGTTGAAAATTTCTTGATCCAGAAGCCAGGTGGGAGTCTTAAAGAGTTGCTCCTGTAAGAAGGCCATGCAATTTTCTTGATGCGACTTGTCCACATGGGTATAGACCGCTCCTTCTTGGTCAGCCGTTTTGTAATGCTCGTATACGCCACCTATGTTATTGGCCACATGACCCATGTAGCGGCGGTACTGTGCAACAACTTGACCGTATAGGGTTTCAAGATCATCGTAGTTTTTGCCAACTTCCGTTGTCCACTGGGCCAAGTTCGGAACTATACGTTTCAAATTCTCTATTCCATACAGACCAGCTTTGATTGCATCATCTCCCAAATCCTCGGTTTGCGAGCTGGGATCATGGATGTCTCCGACCTGTTGATGGCCAAAGCGGTACATGGGGTCATTCTCATGTGCTCTGATCCATTGGTTCAAAATTGGTTTTTCATCTTTTGCTGATGTGCCAAGAATGGGTTTGTAACCCCATCGTATAGCATATTTATCATAAACACCGATGTTGGGCATCAAGGCGACACCGTCATCTCCAGGTTGGGCCACATAGTTAAACCTAGCATAATCCATGATGGAAGGAGCCGTACCATATTTTTTGGTAAACGATGCTGAACGCAGCGAATCCACGGGATAGGCCACGCTACTTCCCATATTGTGCGGGAGGCCCAAGGTATGTCCTACCTCGTGGGCAGAAACAAACCGAATTAAGCGTCCCATGATCTCATCCTTAAAAGCCACGCCTTGGGCCTCTGGATTAATGGCGGCTGTTTGCACGAAGAACCAATTCCGTAGCAACGACATCACGTTGTGGTACCAATTAATGTCTGATTCCAAAATCTCTCCACTTCGGGGGTCGCTAACATGGGGTCCATTGGCATTCGGTATCGGAGAGGCTAAATACCGCACCACAGAATAGCGAACATCCTCAGGAGACCATTCTGGGTCTTCTTCCAGGGATGGAGGGTCTTTGGCAAGGATGGCATTTTTAAAACCGGCCGCTTCGAAGGCCACTTGCCAATCTTCTATTCCTTTTTTGATAAAGGGAACCCACTTTTTGGGCGTTGCCCGGTCTACATAATATATGATGGGTTTCTTGGGTTCTACCAGTTCCCCGGCCTTGTATTTTTCAATATCTTCATCTTTAACTTCAAGACGCCAACGATCCAAATAGCGAACCGTTTTACTTTCTTGTGCATCCAATCCATAATCTACCTGCCCTCTGGCAAACCACCCTACTCGCTCATCAAAGTACCTTCTTTTCATGGGTTCTTTGGGCAATAGGATCATGGAGTTGTTGATTTCCACGGAAATGGACCCTAGAGTTTGATTGCTGGGAGGTTCATTGGCGACATAGGTTTTTACATGTCTGGCCTCCACATTCAGCGGATAACTCTTTACCGATTCTATATAGCTTCGTTCTCCATCCAATCTACTTACCTTATATTGCTTTCGATAATGTGATGGCAATCCAATCGCATTCACATCTTTTGAAAATAGTGGGTTGACCTCAATCACGGTAGCTGGATTCAGCGAGTCTTTTTTATTGAATGCTTTAATGTCGAAAGCAAAAAGTACCGGCTCAAAATTGGAATTGACCACTGCTTCGTGGATAGGTAGGGAATCCGCAGCTACATTACCGTAGGATACTACCCTTAGCAATATTTTCTTGTGTTTTTTCTCCCAACGCAACACTTGGGTGTTGATTTTACCCCCGCCAAAGCCAATTCCAGAAGCCGTTTTGGAAATTCTACTTACCATGAGCATTTCCCTGTTCAATAGCGAGTCTGGAATTTCGTAATAATGTTTGTCGTCTACTTGGTGCACTTGAAAAAGCCCGTCATCCGTCTTGGCCTCTTTGGTAATGACCTTGTCATAGGGTTGAATGTCACCTTTTTTGGGCTTTTCGTTGGCTTTTTGTTCAGTGTTTTTCTTTTTCTTTTTGAAAAGTTGGGCGTTTGTTTGGCCCACAAAACCTATTAGCATAATGGCCAATAAGACCTTGGGAAGTAGTTTTTGGATCATTTCATTGTCAGTTTGGTATTCTCAATGGCATCAAAGAACCTAAAAAACGTGAAAACAGACTGTTAAATAATTACTAACTCTGAATTTTTCGCAAAAATGCATCAACCTTTGGGAGCGCTCAATTTTACTGATAGTTCAGCTTGAATCCCTACTTATAACTGGGCTGAGGGAGAATTGGTTTTTGCCAAAAAAAACCAAAAAGCTGTAACAATTTACAATTAGGGTAGTCTTATAGGCATACATCATCAATCAAAAAATTCAATCAAAAATGAACAAATTATTAATGATTTACGGTTGTGTCCTTTTAAGTGGTTCCGCCGTAGCAAACGACCAGCAAAGTACTACCGATGCTGTTGTGGAAACACACACCAAACAGGTCAGTACGTTTGAGAACAATGTAACGCTACTTCAAATTGGTGGCGATTTTAATGAGGGAGCTTTTAGGTTTTACGAAATGTGGAACGAGGAAACCTCAGAACTGAATCTGAACGAAATAGAATTTTTGGAGGAAGACCTGGAAGTTGATCTTGGGTTTGATACCTCGGACTATCTTCCCAAGGACTTTGATCCTTATAAAAACTATTTTGATTTGAATTCCCTTATATATATTGAAAACGAAACTGAATGGCAATTGGATTTTGATTCCAGCTCCTATTTACCGGAAGGGTTTAACCCGTACTCCGAGGTAGTGGACGTACATTCGATCAATTATATGGAGGAAGAAGACCTAGATCTTGGTTTTGACACTAAGGATTATCTACCAGAAGGTTTTTCACCTTACGAACCATATATCGATTTAAATTCGATTCCTTATATAGAAGCCGAAAATGAGTGGGAATTAGGCACTGGTTTTGTACATAGCTTGCCAGAAGGATTTGATCCTTACTCTGAGGTTTTGGAAGTAGCTTCCATCAACTACATGGAAGATGAAGAAATAAACTTGGGCTTTGATACTTCAAAGTATCTCCCAGCAAACTTTGACCCCTATTCTAGGGTTGATTAGGTAGGATGTAATTTTCATTTTACAAATTTTTGAGTTAGTTAGTTTTAAAGCCCCCTTTTTGGGGGCTTTTTAATTTTTGACGCCTAAATCGACTGATTTAAAACGAGTTAACAAAAAAATAACACAAAAATCGATAAAGTGTATTTGATAAAAATCACCCTTTAACACTGCCAATCCTACAAATTTTTGGTGCTTGGATCACTGGGTTGATAATTGTGAAATACTACGATTGACAACTCCATTATTTGCCCAATTTTACCCTTACGTTAACGAAATTCTAATTGTAATAATCTTCACAATTGGTGGTTATATCTTTGTCTTAAATTTAAAAAACGGCAGTTATGAAAATTAGAAATATACTAGTGATACTGATCGCTGTTACCACCATATTCGCAGCGGCCAACAACAATAAAAAAACGAGTGCTCCCATCGAGCATTTTGATCTTAATACATTGGTTTTCCTTGAGGAAGAAAATGAATTGGTCCCGGGTTTTGACACCGCGTCCTATCTCCCAGATAGTTTTAACCCATACGAGGTAAAGTTCTCTCTGGAAGCCATTAACTATATGGAAGAAAATGATGAGGTGAATTTAGGTTTTGACACCTCCGGATATCTACCAGAAGGTTTTGATCCGTATATACAGTAAAGTTAGTTTTATACTTATTTTGAGTTAGTTAGTTTGTTTGGGCCCCTCGGTTTGGAGGGGCTTTTTTTTTAAAACAAAACAGGCACTACAAATTGGAAGACGAGGATCAACAACCCTACTGCGATCAAATTCAGAATTACCCCAACACGAGCCATTTGCGGAACCTTTACATAACCACTTGCAAAAACAATGGCATTCGGGGGAGTGGCCATAGGAAGCATAAAAGCACAACTACTGGCAATGGTCACCGGAATCAGTAAATACAGGATGGGGATATCCAGTCCAATGGCAATACCAGCCACCACGGGGGCCAGGACGGCTACCAAGGCCACATTGCTCATCAATTCGGTCATAAACAACATAAGGGCAATCAATAGCGAGGCAGTGAGCAAAATACTGATTTCACTGCTGGCAATGGCATTGGCCACGAGATCAACAATACCACTGGAAGACATTCCCTTTGCCAAAGCCAATCCTCCTCCGAAAAGGATTAATATGCCCCAAGCCAGTTTGGAAGTATCCTTCCATTGAATGATAAAATCCCCATTTTTGAGGTTGTAGGGAACAGCGAAAAGGGCAATGGCCGCAAAAATACTGATCATGGTATCCGACAGCCCAAGATTCGGGAATATCCCATTGATCAAGGTCCTGAATATCCAAAGGAAAACGGTAACCGCAAAAATGACCAAAACCAACTTCTCCTTACCCGAGGTAGGACCCAATTTTTCCAGCTCTTTCTGAATCACTTCTTTGGATGCATTAAACTGTAAATCCCTATTGGGATACATCCATTTGACCAGGACCACATAGCAGATTCCAATCATGAGGATGGAAAACGGAAGCCCCAAGGTCATCCATTTCAAAAAAGAGATTTCCGTGTTGTATTCATTTTCCAAGAGTCCGATCAGCACAGAATTGGGAGGTGTTCCAATAACAGTGGCTATCCCACCTGCATTGGCGGAAAAAGCGATTCCGAGCATTACACTCAAGGCAAAATTTCTATCGTTTTTGGTAAATCCATCTTCATCGTTGATCAATAAATTAATTACGGAAAGGGCAATGGGCAGCATCACTACCGTACTAGCCGTATTACTGATCCACATGCTCAAAGCGCCTGTAGCGATCATAAAACCCAAGACCACTTTGTTGGGTGTTGTTCCGGTAAGACGAATGATGTTCAACGCTATTCGTTTATGCAGATTTACCTTTTCCAACGCCAGGGCCATCACAAATCCCCCAAAAAACAAGAAGACTATGGGACTGCCATAGTTGGCCCCCACCTCTGCGATGGGTAAAACTTTGAGTATCGGAAATAGTAATAGGGGTAACAAGGCGGTCACGGAAATGGAAACCGCTTCGGTGATCCACCATATCAGCATCCAGATCGCCACGGCGATTACCGGATCTCCTTTTTCCGACACAAGAACGATTGGGAGGTTGGTTGCTATAAAAAATGCTATTGGTCCCAAAATAAGACCTAGTTTTTTACTGAATTCCATTTAGCTTCAAGCAGTTTTAGGGGTCATTATACCATCTTTGGACCTATTCAATTTGATATTCACCAAAATTTCGTGTAGCGTCTCCGTTGCCAAACCATGAAGTACTAGTCTATATGCTGCAGTATAGGTGGATGTGGGTACCATGGGATGCTTGTTATTGACCAAGCCAAGGTGTCCTGGGGTTCCCAATATCTGGGTGGTATAAATAGCGATGGTTTCATCAAGTTGGAGCGAGTTTGACGCCCGTACAAAATCGTTGGCGGTAAGGAACAACTGGTAAAATGGGGTAAACAGCTCAATGGCCGACCTAAGGTCCAAAATATTGGTCCACCTGGTAGGGAAATTTATGTGGTTGAACTGATTTTCGGATATCATCTCCAAGTTCAGGTTTCTTTGCTTTTCGATGGTAGCCCCTTTTTCCTTAAGCTCCCCATTAAGTTTGATCACAAAATTGTAAAGATTAAGATCGTGCTTTAGAAAAAGATCATCCTTGATACCATCAAAGTCATAAGGTTTTAGAGGACTTGTGGTAACCTGCACATCCGGAACATTTTTGGCGATAAATTCCAAAATCTCGCTGCCGGCGTGAAAATGACGAAAAATCAGAAGATTGGCGTCTGGGCTAACAAAATTTCGTAGTCCCCAGGCCAAGATTCTATGCAACGCTTTGGAAGAGTCGAACAGTTTTGGAAAAAAGAACTTTAAAATATGGATGAAAAACATGGAAACCTTGGACCATAGCTTAATGAATGGTAGCAGGTAACGGGTAGACCTGCTACTATTGTCCCGCATCAATGCCTGTTTGGTCTTGGTGTTAATGGGGATGCTACTGTCCAAATACATGGCCAACCAAGGATTGGGGTCCCTGGTATCGTGATTTTTTATGTCGAATTCCTCTTCCATTGTGCCCTCAATAATTTCCCAGTTCCTTTAGCTGCAAATGATAAAGCAAAGCAGTGGTTTTTGCCGTTTTGGCGATTTGCCCGGCAAGTTCCCTATTCATCAAAGGATGGTTCAAAGCCTCCTCCAATCTATGAAAATGATTTTCATCGGCTACCCCATGATATGTTAAAAATGAGACCTGATCGTCTTCCAACTGCAGTTGGTCTTGTATCAGATTTCCCCAATATCCCGCAAGTCTCTTGCCAATCCCCTCAATAATAAACATGGCACCAAGCAGGTCTATGGGGTTAGGTTTACTGGCCCTCTGAAACATATAAGAGGACAAGGCGACGCTGCCAACGTTCTTTTCCCCACTTTGAATGCGTTCTAAGGGTTCTCCTAGGGCCGCAAAGTTCTTTTCGAGCAATTGATAGTCTTTGTGCTCGGTGGCTGTATGCCTAATAAATGCCGAACGCAATTCAAAAAGTTCTATATCAATATTCGATGCTGCCCTTGATATCCACTGCGAACCATCGATTACCTGCTGTCTCAAATCGAGTAATAAAAGCTTGTAGTTTTCAAGACTCAAAGTGCCTTGATGGATTTGCTGCACTATGGGTATTTCCAAAAGTTTGTTCTCGAAATCAACCCAAATTTGGGTCAATTGCCGTACCAGCCATTCGGATGTGGGATTGCTCTCCACTCGCAGCTCTGGAGCTTCTACCTTTCGAATCGGATATTTATGCGCACGCTCTGCCTCAGAACCCACCACCTTCAATTTCATAAAAGCGGTGATAAACCGGCCACTTTCCGGAACCATGCAAATAACGGTATCCCCTTTTTTGAGCTTACCGGAATACATAAGTTCCTCCAGCATAATAAAAATGGACGCCGCCCCGGTATTTCCCTTAGTGGTGAGGTTGCTGAACCATTTGTCCTCTGGAATGTTGGCTCCACCCTTTTCCAACAGTTCCATAATGGGTTTTTTAAAGAACTGTGAAGAATAGTGGCAGCATAGCCAATCTATGTCCTCCGTACGCATTTTACCTTGGTCTATCAGACTAAAATAATGGGAAACACCAACCGCGATTACCTTGTCCAAAAGTCGTGTGTTCTGCTTCAAATTGATGGCGCCCGCCGCTGATGCCGATTCGTAATCTGGAAAATCAAGCCAACCTTGCACTTTTCCGTTGGTTTTATCCGAAGCGCCCACATACATGCACAAAGGGTTTTCATGGGCATGCGATTTAATATCGATCCATTCAATCTTAAGGGAAAGCCCTTTGGAATTGGGTCTGTTTTCCAAGACCATTGCCCCGGCACCATCAGACAACATCCATCGCAAAAACTCGGTATCAAAAGGGAGGGATTTTGCCCCTTGGCTTTCAAATCTGGATGCTTTGAACAAGCGACTTGCAAATTCACTCCCAACACAGAGCGCATTGTTTTTTTCTTTGGCCTTTATTTGGGTAAATGCACTTTTAACGGCCATCATCCCGCTGGCGCAAACGCTTTGAAAATTGGCCAATTCACAGTCCGGGTTCCCGAGTTCGGCATGCACCAAACTTGCGAAACCGGGAACAGGGAGATCACCTTGGGTGGTGCCCACAGCGATCATCTCTAGGTCTTTGGGCATGACCCCACTTTTTTCCAAGGCATTCTTAGCGGCAAGGGCAGCCAATTCGGCATTGGTGTGTGTGCTCACCTGTGCCTTGTCCAGGGCATAAAATCGCTTTTTGATTCCGTTTTGCTCCAAGATCTTGGACCTGACCCTACTGGATTTCCCTTGGATACGCCCCAAATAGTCTTCCATTTCATCGTTGGAAATGGCCTTGTTGGGCAAGAAAGCGCCTAAAGCATTGATATAAACCTCGCTCATGAAATATGAAAGAATATGTCATGACAAGATAGGATTATTGCCAAAACATATAGCTTCAAAAATGTATGAAATGTACGAGCCGCTCTTTTGAGTCTTTAGAAAAAGTAATAATGCTGGGGAATAGGCGAACCTAGGATACCACTTTGGCAAAAAGCCCTTCCTCCGTTTTTTCAACCTTGAACAGGCCATGTTTGGCCAAGCTCTTGGTACTTTTGTCCCATTTTTTTCCGCTAAGGCCAGCTTTTGCCTTTAGGTCTGCCAAGGGCATTTCTCCTTCAGGCTTTAGGATTTCCATGATAGTTTTTTCCTCCTCAGAAAGTTCGACCTGTTTTTTCTCAGGTCGCATTTGCGGGAAGAACAACACTTCCTGGATGGATGAGTTGTTGGTCATTAACATTACCAGGCGATCTATTCCAATTCCGATTCCGGATGTAGGTGGCATGCCATATTCCAATGCACGTAGAAAATCTTGGTCAATGAACATGGCTTCGTCGTCTCCTTTCTCGGAGAGTCGCAATTGCTCTTCAAATCGCTCACGTTGGTCGATGGGATCGTTCAACTCCGAATAGGCATTGGCCAATTCTTTTCCATTGACCATTAGCTCAAAGCGTTCCGTTAGTGCCGGATTGCTCCTGTGCTCCTTGGTCAGGGGGCTCATTTCCTTTGGATAGTCCGTAATAAAAGTGGGTTGTATATAATGATGCTCACACTTTTCCCCGAAAATCTCATCGATAAGTTTTCCAACGCCCATGGTCTCGTCCACTTCAATGTCCAATTTTTGGGCAACCTCCCGGAGTTGTTCCTCATTCATCCCTGCAACATCGTACCCGGTATGAATTTTAATGGCTTCCAAAATGGGAACACGGGCATAGGGTGCCTTGAATTCGATCTTGTGATCGCCCACCTTGACTTTCGTACTTCCATTGGCATCCATGGCGATTTTTTCCAAAAGTTGCTCCGTGGTGTCCATCATCCAGTTGTAGTCTTTGTAGGCTACATAGAGTTCCATTACGGTAAACTCTGGATTATGGGTACGGTCCATTCCCTCGTTCCTAAAATCCTTAGAAAATTCATAGACCCCGTCGAAACCACCCACGATCAACCTTTTCAGATAAAGTTCGTTGGCAATTCGCAGGTATAAAGGAATGTTCAGTGCATTGTGATGGGTTAAAAACGGACGCGCTGCCGCCCCACCAGGAATGGGTTGCAAAATGGGGGTTTCCACTTCCAAATATCCCCTTTCGTTATAAAACTCCCGGATACTGTTGGTGATCTTGGTCCGCTTGATAAAAGTTTCCTTTACTGCCGGATTCACCACCAAATCCACATAGCGTTGGCGATAGCGCAATTCAGGGTCGTTGAACTCATCGTAAACCTTTCCATCAGCATCTACTTTGGGTAGAGGCAAGGGGCGAAGTGCCTTGCTCAACAGGCTAAAGTTCTTCACCATCACCGTTTTTTCACCGACCTGGGTGGTAAATAGTTCCCCTTCAATCCCGATGATATCCCCAATATCCAACAATTTTTTATAGACTTCGTTGTAATGGGTCTTGTCATCCCCAGGGCAAATTTCATCCCGGTTGAAATACACTTGGATTCGACCTTCGCTATCCTGAAGTTCCGCAAATGATGCCTTGCCCTGGATTCGGCGCGACATCAATCTACCGGAAACCACCACCTGTTTCCCTTCCTCAAAATCGTTTTTGATGCTTATTGAAGTGGCATCAACTGGATATAACGCCGCCGGATAGGGATTGATTCCCAACTCCCGAAGCTTTGCTAATTTTTCCCTTCGAACGACTTCCTGTTCCGATAGCTGCATAGTCTATAAAAAATTAAAGCGCAAAATTACACTTTTGCGCTTTAATTCCTTACTTCGTCTTGCTTATTGTGGCATAATTGGGTGTATAGGACTGCCCGTTTAGGATTTGT
Source organism: Flagellimonas myxillae (assembly GCF_023502235.1). Lineage (GTDB taxonomy): Bacteria > Bacteroidota > Bacteroidia > Flavobacteriales > Flavobacteriaceae > Flagellimonas > Flagellimonas myxillae. The sequence goes on from NZ_JAMFLY010000003.1 coordinate 563,999, forward strand.
GCCATGTCCTCCTCCAAAGTTTCAATGGGACTTTCCACGATTCGGTTCACTTCCTTGCCGTTTTTATAAAAGAGCATGGTGGGTACCCTAATGATGTTCAAACCCCGTTCTTCTCCCGTAGGGCTGGTCTTCACCTTACCGCTCCTTCGGTCAAGAGCCACAATGTCCAAGTTCTCCATGGGGAAATTGGCGGCCTCGAGGATTTTTAGAAATCTTGGAACCTCCCGTTTACTGTCCCCACACCAAGTGCCTAGGAACAATTTAACGTGATATCCATCTAGGGCAGGTTTAAATACTTTCACCAAGGTTTCGTCTACCGCATAGGAACTGTAGTTTGAAGAAAACCAACTGTTATACGGTTCGCTTTGCAAGCCCTCCAAGTTGATTTTTCCCAACAAAAAGGTTTTACCGTTTTCCTGTTCAATTTCTTGATTGACGGTCTGGGCATGCATCAGGCCAGAACCTAATAATAGGAAGGTCAAAAAAATACGTTTCATGATTTTCAGGTTTAAAATTTGTTCCGAAAATGGACCAAATCAATCCTGAATTTGTTTTAAAAGGGATGGAAATCGGGTCTAGACCCTGGGTTGATTTTTAATTTTTGAACAGGGAAACTATTTCTTGGCGGGAAGTCACCTCCAATTTTTTATAGAGGTTGTTGATGTGCGTTTTAATGGTACTATGGCTGATGAACAAGTCCGAGGCAATTTCTTTGTTGCTCTTGTCCTCAAGGATATGCTGTACAATTTTTTGCTCCTGTGGGGTTAACTTCTGAAGCAGTTCTTCCTTCATTTTTTTGCCCTTGGATTTTTGTCGAACCAACAGAAATAGATTAAGTCCGAGAGAAAGCAGCAAGAACAATCCTAGAAGTTGGTTCCAATTCCAATCACGGGAAGAACCAAAGTTTGCCAACTGTTGGTCGGCATTGATTTCGGCTTCAAATTGTTGGGTAAAAGCAGTATTTGGATAAGTGTTCTTAAGTCGATTCAAAAGTTGGGTGTAGTACCCATTGGTCGAAACGTCTTTCAGATAGTGGGCATAGGTTTCGTTACGTCTATCAGATAAAAAATCATAGATAAATAGCTCGGAAAGCGGCTCTTCGGATTCTTGGCCAAAGGCCTGTAGTCTACCAAACCATTTTTCTGAATTCAACCTTTGGTTGGCGGTACTCCTAAAATCCATAAAATCGAAGATCATTTCTTCTTTCAACTCCGCTATATCCAACAAAAGGGAAGAATTTGGATTGGTCGAGGTTATGGTGCAAAGCACTTGGTCCCCAAATGAGGTGGGGAATTGAACAGTGTCTTTGTTATTTGCAATGAAAAGCACACTCTGACTGCTATTGCATTGTCCTAAAAAATGCTGGGTGTTGTTTTCCTCGGAACAGGTGTCCAAATGGATGCGGTACACCCGGTTTGTTTCCAAAAGATTGTCGCCCTCAAAGCTAAATGCCCCCAAAGAATCCACCTTGGATTTTCGGATAATTTGTTCCAAGTATATCCGAGATGATTTACGGTAATCCTCAACTAGCGAAAGATAAACGGACTTGCCATGGTTTTCCTGTGCGACCTGGCCATAAAAATGGTATTGCGCCATGGATAGGGAGCTGGTCAGGAAAAAGAATAAGGCCGTTAGAATTCGCATAGCTTACTGTATCGAAATAAAAGTAAGGGTTTTGTGTAACAAATTACAGCTTTGGGCAACCTATAAATGTCATCAATCAAATAAATATTCTATGAGTTTCTGGCGTGTTTTATTGGCCATTCTTTTTCCACCTTTGTCGGTCATCGGAAAAGGTTGTGGTTCTTTTGTTATTGTGTTACTTTTAACGCTCTGCGGATGGGTGCCCGGCGTAATAGGGGCATTGGTCATTCTCAACAACACGAATTAAAACCAATCAGATGAAAAAAATCCATATTTGGGCTTGTGCAATGGCAGTTGCCCTTGTCTCCTCATGCAATTTTACCGAAGAAATCTTCCTGAATGAGGATGGCACTGGCAAGCTTTCCATAAACTTTGACGGGTCCGAAATAATGGAAATGGCCGGGGAAGAGATGGTGAAGAGCAACGAAAAACCTGTAGATTCCCTAATCTCCTTCAAAGACTTCTTGATAGAAAAAAAGGATAGTATCGCGCAATTACCGCCTGAGGAACAGGCCAAATTGAAACGTTTGGAGCCGTTTAATATGCACATGGTGATGAACCCTGAGGAAAAGGTGATGAAATTTGACCTTTTTAGCGAGTTCAAAAAAGTTGAGGAAGTCAATGATGCCTTTAATGCGTTCCAAGGCGCTAGCTCTTTTGGGCCAAACGGCGGGGAGGAGCAACAAGGAGGTATGGCATCCCAGGAGCCTACTACGGAAGTCACCTACTCCTTTAGGAAAAATACGTTCACCAGAAAATCCAAAATTCTGGACGAGGCGCTTTTTCAACAGAGTTTGGACAGTATGCAAGGCGCCGAAATGTTCTTATCTGGTTCCACCTATACGCTTAAATACCACTTTCCGCGTAGGGTAAAATCCGCCAGCGTTGAGGGGGCCACCTTTAGTGCCGATGGCAAGACCCTTTACTACGAAGTAGGGTTTATGGATTTGATGAAAGATCCATCTACCTTGGACTTGGAGGTAGAGTTGGAAAAATAGGGTACTCCATTCCCACTTCGTATCTTTGCAGGATGAACAAAAAAGTTGCCCTGCAAGATTTAGGCCTTAAGGACTATAAGGAAACCTGGGATTATCAGGAGCTGCTTTTTAAGCAGATAGTTGACCTGAAAATTAAGAACCGGCGAACCGAAGGTTTTGAGGAAACCCTCAACCATTTTCTTTTTGTGGAACACCCCCATGTGTATACCCTGGGGAAAAGCGGGGACATAGACAATTTGTTGGTGAACGAAGCCCAGCTTAAGGAGAACAATGCCACTTTCTACAAAATAAATAGGGGTGGGGACATTACCTATCATGGCCCTGGCCAAATTGTGGGCTACCCCATTTTGGATTTGGACAATTTTTTTACTGATATCCATAAATATCTTAGGTTCCTCGAGGAAATGGTGATACTTACCTTGGCCGAGTACGGCCTTAAGGCGGAACGTTCCGAAGGTGAGACAGGTGTTTGGCTGGATGTGGGAACACCTTTTGCGCGAAAAATATGCGCTATGGGCGTGCGAGCCAGCCGTTGGGTAACCATGCACGGTTTTGCACTAAACGTAAACGCCAATTTGGGATATTTCGATTTGATGATCCCGTGTGGCATTAGGGGTAAATCGGTGACCTCTTTGAATGTGGAGTTGGGCAGGAAGGAAGTTGATATGGACGAGGTAAAGGAGAAATTACTGCATCACTTTGCCAAGCTTTTTGAAGCTGAGCTCATCCATCAAAAAACCGAGGCGTAGGGACCTCGGTCTAGTTTTCTGGTTGGTTGCAAGCTAATTACTGCTCATAGGAAGTAAGCAAGCTAATACTTCTTAATTTTCCACCTTTTTTATTGTAATCCTCGGTCTTGACCATACCAACATTTTTGGCCAGCCACTGTTTGGTATATCCTTGACTTTTGATTCCCATTTTAATCTCCGTGGTGTAGGTAAGGATTACACATTTAAAGGTACCCGCCGGTGTGGTAATCTCCTCCTCCCCGATCACGGTTCTGTCCACCATATTTATGGTGGTTTTCATGGCAATGGGAGCTCCGGTCACACTTAGTTCCATGGAAGCGTCTGGGAGCACATCGTTTACGGAAAGGTTGTTGGGCAGATAAATGTTATTTCCTGTTATATCAACTTCCATATCTCCATACTGCCTTGTCATACCAGAGTTCATAAGGGATTTAAAGTCTATGGAAACTCCATCGTCCTCGCATTGCATCCCGTAAGTGGATTCTCCAAGGGATTTGTCTTTTTTGTCAAACATTTCCATGGTGTAGAGCACTTTGTCCCCATCATCGTTTTTGACAGCGTACACCACTTTTCCCTCTTTTTTCATTTTGTTGCTATACAGGGAGATTTCAAACTTGGCACCGTCGGATATCGGGTAGTATGTACTGCAATCGGTTTGTGCCTTAAGCGATTGATTGGCTGCAAGCCCCAGGACCAATAGAGCGGTTAAAAACTTTTTCATCTTACTGTCTTATAAATTCTACACGTCTATTTTGGGCTTTACCATCTGTGGTAGTATTGTCTCCCACAGGTTCGGATTCCCCTTTTCCTTCGGAAACAAGTCGGTCCGCGCCAATGCCATATACGTTGACCAAGGCGTTTTTAACTGCTTCTGCACGATCTTTGGACAGTTGAAGGTTACTCTCATCCGACCCATCGGAATCCGTGTGACCTACAATTTTGAGATTCATAGATCCTTCTTGCATCAGCACTTGGGAAATTTGTCTAATGATTCCCATGGACTGCGGTTGGATATTGGCAGAACCGGAATCGAATAAAATACCGTTGGTGGATATTTTTCCTTCTGAAATGAGTTTTCTTCTTAAATCCACTCCCCCTTCGGCTACCTTAAGATTGGTAATGAAAACTTTTTCCTTTCCATCCTGAAAACCGTTGGCCAGAAATTTTACGGTATGAATAACCGCGCCTGGCGCCACCAATCTGGGGACGTCGATATATTTTACCTCGTTTACCCATAATCTAAACCGTAGTTTGTTTACCGCTATGGAAATATGGGGGTTATTCAGAACTACGTCCCTTAAATCTGCCTTTACTGTACTTCGAATTTCCCTTCTCCCATTGATATTATTTTGCACAGTAACCCCTATGGCTGCGTATTGGCAAAATGGAATCTCGGCATAGGCATTATTGGTGCCAGGTTTAAATTGTGCATCGTCACTCAAGGTAATGGCCACTTTTGCCGTAGAGGAGGTCTTTCGGTCCAGGCCCACGGCAGCCAAATCAAATTCGATGGTGTATTCTTCTGGAAGTTGCGGGACATCGGGAATATAATATATGTTATAACCAGATTTGAGTTCCAACCATTTCTGGGGAGAATCCCCTAGGGTGACCAATTCGCCACCTGCATTTGTGTTCCATTTGGATGGAAAATCTCCTATAAAATCATAGCTAAAATCATCGAAGAACATTTGTTTGTCACCTGGAACATAATCAAACTTGCTATATACCTGAATGGTTTTAGGGCCAGAAGGTGCGGGCGTACCCGAATTTGGTGGCCCATCGGTTTGGTTTCCCTGGTTGCCTTGGCCTCCATCATTGGGTTGGGGGGTCCTTGGGGTTTGTTGCTTTCCTTTGGAACCAGGCTCGAGTATACTATCCAAGGCCTGATCTGTTTTTTCTGCAGTTTCTTTTTCAACGCGACGTTCGATGGTTCGTTCCGCCGCTCTTTCGGCACGTTTGCCGAGTTTTTTTAACAATTGCGCATTGCCGTTAAGACAAAAGCCAAATACGAGGGCAAAGCCCAAGAGGACTTTGCCTGGGGATGAGGTTTTCATTTCTATAGTGTTTTGATAGTGTGCTCTTTAAGGTAAAAGATTCTATCGTAAACTACAAAAGAAATTACCCCGGGTACGGGCAATTTGTGTGTTCTGTTTAAACTATTGTATAAGCTGCAATAATGGGGTCCTTAATTAATGCGGTAGACAATGATGGAGTTCTCTTGGTCCTTGGCTACCAGCTCAAGCTTTCTGTCGTTTTCAATATCCACCATATCGATAAGGGAATTGCCGAAGACGGGAAAGTTGGGAATGGGTTTGGCTTGACTGTCAAACAGATAGATTTTCTGGTTTTGGATATCCGTGACACTTACATAAATCTTGTCGTAGATATAGAATATTTTTGGTTGGGTATATACCCCAAGGTCCAGTTCAACTTTTTTTCCTTTTATGCTCAGTACGTTATCGTCCATAAAAACCAGGGTCTTGCTGGTAGTAAACATGCCATGGTCTTGCCCCAGGTTAAAATTGGTGCTGGAAAGCTTGCCCCGAATATCAATTTGATGCAGAACTCCCTTTTTATTGGTAACTGAAAACTTGTCTTTATAGAGGAATACCCCATTTCCGGAAAAGTCTATTTTTTCTGCCACCTTAATACGGTCACCCCCTGATCTATGCAAAATTTTCAGGGTTTTATCCTCCAGTTCAAATACCAAAAAATCCTTGTTGGAAACCCTAAAGTGTTTAGGTGCTGACAATATGGGGCTTTGGGCTCGGGTATAGGTAAATCCGTCCACAATGTTTCCTCGGTTATTATACATGTAAACTCTTTCTCCTTGCGTGATTACAAATCGGTAATCCTTTCGACCTTCGTAATCAAATACGGCCAAAGGGTTGAGATTGCCTCCTTCAAATGTTTTCGTAAAAGGAGGTACGTCTTCTCCATTTCTATCAATGATCAAGAACTGGTTGTTGGTACAAAACGCCAGTTGCAATCGACCATTTTTATAGATGTCCACCTGCTGTATACGACCTTGGACCCTGCCTTCCAGTTGCTTTTTCCATAGAATCTTTCCATCTGTGGAAATTAGGTGCAGCACATTGTTCTGGTCTTGTACCACGACTTCTTGCTTGTTGGTCCGATGGTTTTTTACGAATTGTGGGTCTATGGCCAAATCAGTGTCCAGTTCCAATGTGAACAATGGGGTCACTGATTTTGAGCTGGAACTTTTGGCAATTTTTGAAATGGTCATGTTGGCATGGGAGAACCCGTTGTCGGATACGAATTGCGCCGCAAATGCATGATCCTTTAAATCGGAGGGCTTAAGATTATTGCTCAGTGTGGACACTAGGTCCTCATCGGCAAAATATCGAATGCCGGAAGCGGTGGAAACAAAAAGAATGCTCGATTCGCTCGCCAAAGTACCGGCCGCTGTCTGGAAAACTGTGGTTTGGTCAAAAGTAGATCGGCTTTTATAATTGCTCAACAAGGTCTGAAGCTCCTCGCGGTTCTCTGAAAAAACAAAGGTGTCCTCCAGAATACTGCAAAAATTAGACTTGAAATCCGTAAGTAATGGGTCAAACCCATCCGTTAAAAGGGTGTTGGTTTTTAATGAAATAATTTCATTGCCCTGATATGTTGTACTACCCGTTTTATCGCTTTCCAAGAAAGTGGAAATGCTTTCTGCTCCATAGGCATTAAGTAGCACGACCTTTTCATTGTTTACATGGATCACCCCAAGTTCCTCTACGGTCTTGAATAGGGAATCCACGGGTTTGACCCTGTCTAAATAAACATTTTGGTTTTCGGCAAATACGGAGTAATCATCAAATGTATAGGCGATCAGGGCTTGGGTATTTTGAGGGGCATACTGGGGAGTTCTGTGTGCTAACGAATGCGTCCCTTTAAATAGGTTGATAAAATTCTTGGTAGAATCGGAAGCCAGGGTCACCCCGCTGAGACTCAAGTGGTCCGAATTGGCCTCAAAATCCAAGCTCAACCAGTCCGAAAAGGCTTGAAGTCGGTTCTCACTTTCCTTAATTTGTGAGGAGGGCAGGGACGAAGGTTCGTCCATATTAAAGAAAAGTGTTGCTGTCTTTGCGGGTGTGGAAGTATTGTAAAGGCGTTTTAGGGTTTCATCACCTGCATTGGCCTTTGGGCTTCTAAGCATATTTTCCATGAGTATTTGTGACGAAGTAAGATGTAGGGCATCATCAACTATAGCACTGTACACTTCCTGATCTCCCAAGGTATATTTTGTAATGTTTTTGTTTTGGTAGGTCAAGTTCTCCACCGTCCGGTTTGGTATACTATCGGCATTAAAAGTCGTGGCCCCTTTTTCCAAGGTCATTATAAACTCGTGGTTGTTCTTTCCCACCTCATAAAACGCCAAAAGACAGGATGCTTCCGAGTCCAAGTGGTCCAATCCATTTAGTTTACCCTCTAAATCCTGATAAATTCCAAGGTTTTGGATTTTTTCAAGAAATGCACTGTTCTTCAGTTCGCTTTTAAAGTTGGATAGGTTATTGATCTTGACAATCAAGCTAGAACTGGGCAACAGGTGGTCCAGTAGGGAATCTGTGGACTGCACCTCGGGTTTACAACAAATAAAGAATATACAAACTAGGAGCAGTGCCTTACATTTCATTTTCAGGATTTGCAACAAATTTAGGATTTTAGAAATCCAGTGTCAACTGTTCCGGAAGTTGTCTGAAGCTTTTTCTGTGGTATTTGGTAATCCCGTATTTTTTTATGGCCTCCCTATGCTCTTTGGTGGGATATCCCTTGTTTTTTTTCCAGTTGTACATGGGGTACTCTTCGTGAATTTGGGCCATGTATTCATCTCTGTAGGTTTTTGCCAAAACCGAAGCCGCGGCAATGCTCATGAATTTGCCGTCGCCTTTAATGATGCATTCGTAGGCAACATTTTTGTAAGGTTTGAATCGATTTCCATCCACTAGGATAAGGCTGGGGGTGGTCTCAAGTCCGTCCAATGCTCGATGCATGGCCAGGATGGAAGCGTTAAGAATGTTGATGCTGTCTATTTCCTGTTCAAATACATGGCACACCGAATAACAAACGGCATGGTCTTCAAGAAGGGGTCTTAAATGTTCCCGTTTTAGCTCGGTGAGTTGCTTGGAATCGTTCAATACTTCGTTATGGAAATCTTCGGGTAGTATTATAGCGCCAGCGGTTACCGGTCCGGCGAGGCATCCTCTGCCTGCTTCGTCCGTACCTGCTTCGTCCGTAAACTTATACCACTTTTTTAACATGTTCTAAAGGCAAGAATAACTAAGGTTTGGGTTGAAATCTAAGAAGAAAACCGTAAACCTGAAACTTTAGATCGGGCAGATTCAAACTTTCACATTTCTTTAGAAACAAAACGTATACCTTTGCCTGACCAATAGTAAGGAATGCGATTTATATTTTTTGCCCTATTCTTTTTATTGAACCTAACCTTGTTCGCCCAGCAGGATTCCATCCCGCCCCCTAAAAAGATAGATTCCGTTCTTGTGGGCCAAGACTCCATACCTCCGGTCCAACACGTGGATTCCTTGAAGCTAAAGCAACCTATTAAGACCAAGGATTCAGTAAAGACTAAGGATTCCGTCAAGTTTAAAAGACCTAGACTTAGAAGACCCCCTAACGAGATTGTGCCTATAGACTCTGTTTCCATAGAGGATTACAAGATTATTTCGTATTCCAGGGACACTACTTATTTGGATACCACCCTTACCATCCAAAAAGAATATAAGTACAACTTTTTGCGAAAAGATGATTTTGAAGTAATGCCCTTCGAGAACATTGGTCGCCCTTATAACGAACTGGGCAGGGTGTTTTCGAACAGATCGTACTACCCGCGATTGGGAGCGACCGCTCGAAATTCCAATTATATGGAGGTGGAGGACATTAATTATTACCATGTACCCACTCCCATGACGGAACTTATGTTTAAGACTACCTTGGAGCAGGGGCAGTTGTTGGATGCCGTGCTGGCATTCAATCTTTCAAAACAATTTAGTGCGTCCATTGCCTACAAAGGGTTTCGATCTTTGGGGAAATATCGATTTGATCAGACCCAATCAGGAAATTTCCGGACTACCTTCAGTTATGTAAATAAAAAGAACACCTACGCTTTACGAAGCCATATAACTGCCCAGGATTTGGAATCGGAGGAAAATGGCGGTTTGCTGTTAAGGGAGCAATTTGAAAATCCTGAAACTGACGAATTTACCGATCGGTCCCGAATAGATGTCCAATTTACCAATGCCAACAATAGAATTTTGGGCAAGCGCTATTATTTGGATCATCGTTGGAAACTGTTCAACGTAAAAAAGGATTCGACCAAGGGATTGCCGACGAGTTTGACACTGGGCCATGAGTTTACCTACGAGACAAAGTTTTACGACTTTACACAGTCTGCACAAAACAATGCTTTCGGAGCAGAACCTTTTGTGGAACCCATAGCGGACCGGGCGAGATTGAAAACGATGTTTAATAGAGTATCGGCGGAGTTTTCCAATCGAATTCTTGGACGACTTACGGGAACGGCAAGCTTGTTCAGTTATAATTACTTTTTCAATAGCATTTTGGAAACAGATGATGGCATTATCCAAAATAAATTAAAAGGTAAGGAGATAAGTATAGGAGGGAACTATCTCAAGAACTTTGGCCGACTTAGTTTGAGGGGTGACCTTAATTACAACCTGTCCGGGGAATTGGCGGGCAATGCATTCAATGCCCAGGTGGACTATCGAATAAATGACAACAACAGGATTTCAGGGGGCATTCATGCATCCTCCCGAATGCCTGATTTCAATTATTTGTTGTATCAGAGCGATTACCGGAATTACAATTGGCAAAATACCGAAACCTTTGAAAAACAGCAGGTACAGAATATTAGCTTTAGTTTGGACTCAAAGCTTCTGGGGCATTTGATGGCCGAGTATAGTGCCATTGACAATTATACCTATTTTCAATCCACTGCCACCCAGGAGGAGATTGATGCCGGTCAGGAAACAGCATTTGTTAGACCTTTTCAGGAAGCGTCCACAATCAACCACTTGCGTGTAAAGTATTTCAAGGAGTTCAAGTGGCGAAGATGGGCATTGGCGAACACGGTGCTCTACCAAGAGGTCACCCAGGACAATCAGGTGATCAATGTTCCACAGCTGTTGACCAGGAATACCTTGTATTTTTCCAAAGAAGTATTTAAAAAGGCCATGTTTTTACAGACGGGGGTTACTGCAAAGTACTTTACCTCTTATAATATGAATGCGTACAATCCGCTCTTGGGAGAGTTTTATATTCAGAATAACGAAGAATTTGGTGCGTATCCTTTGTTGGATTTCTTTATTAATGCAAAGATCAGGCAAACAAGGGTTTATCTTAAAGCGGAACATTTTAATACCCTATTTACTTCCGAACCCAACTATTACTCAGCTCCAAATTACCCGTATAGGGATTTTGTTATCCGCTTTGGATTGGTGTGGAATTTCTTTTCTTAAAATTATCATAATCCCCAAATAATTTATAGCTGAAAAACAGCATGTTACAAGGGCTTCATTTTTTTTGAAAAAAATATAGCCAAAACTATTTGCTGAGAAAAAATAACCTACT
>NZ_JAMFLY010000004.1 GCF_023502235.1 Flagellimonas myxillae
GAGAGGTTTAAATGATACGGCAAAACAATTTTGAAAAAAAATCAAAAAAAATTACTATCAACTGACAATCAAATAATTACAATTGAAATAAATGCTTCCACCCCATTTATCAAGCCTCCTTAATTTACAAGGGAACTAGTAATATACTGAAAGAAAGTGAAATAGCAATATGCACCACATACTATTGTAAGCATCATATCAAGATAGTATCTTTGCGCACCATCCAAAATAAGGAGAACAAATGATTGAGATTACATTGCCCGATGGCGCAGTAAAAAAAGTTGCTGAAGGCACCACTCCCCTAGAAGTTGCAAAAAGCATCAGCGAAGGTTTGGCCCGAAACGTTATTTCCGCAAAATTTAATGAAACCGTAGTGGAAACCGTAACCCCGTTGACCGAGGATGGCACCCTTACTTTATTTACTTGGAACAATGATGAGGGAAAGAAAGCTTTCTGGCATTCATCATCCCATGTATTGGCACAGGCACTTGAAGAACTTTATCCAGGAATAAAACTCACTATTGGACCTGCCATTGAAAACGGGTTTTATTACGATGTCGATTTTGGGGACCATCCCATATCTGAAAAAGACTTTCCCAATATAGAAAAGAAGGCCCTCGAGATTGCACGTGGAAAACACGACTTCGAAATGCGAAGCGTTTCCAAAGCAGATGCTCTTTCCTATTATAAGGGACAACAAAACGAATATAAGGTAGAACTCATTGAGAATCTGGAGGATGGTACCATCACATTTTGTGACCATAGCTCCTTTACCGATCTCTGTAGGGGTGGGCACATTCCGAACACAGGAATTATAAAGGCCATAAAAGTACTGAGTGTTGCCGGAGCCTATTGGAGGGGGGATGAAAACAAAAAGCAACTCACCCGTGTATATGGAATCTCCTTTCCAAAACAGAAAGAGCTCACAGCATATCTACAGCTTCTGGAAGAAGCCAAAAAACGAGACCATCGTAAACTCGGTAGGGAGCTTGGGCTATTCACGTTTTCCCAAAAGGTTGGTCAAGGACTTCCACTATGGTTGCCCAAAGGAGCAGCATTGCGGGAGCGCTTGGAGCAATTTCTAAAAAAAGCACAAAAGAAGGCCGGATACGAAATGGTGGTGACACCCCATATAGGTCAAAAGGAACTCTATGTGACATCTGGTCATTATGCTAAATACGGGGAAGATAGTTTTCAACCCATACACACACCCAAGGAGGACGAGGAATTCTTGTTGAAACCCATGAACTGTCCCCACCACTGTGAAATTTATAATAGCAGTCCCTTTAGCTATAAGGATTTACCCATTAGATATGCTGAATTTGGAACGGTATATAGGTACGAACAAAGCGGAGAGCTACACGGGCTTACACGCGTTAGGGGTTTTACCCAGGATGACGCCCACATTTTCTGTACACCCGACCAACTCAATGAAGAATTTAAAAACGTTATTGATCTTTCGCTTTATGTTTTGAATTCCCTTGGATTTGAAAATTTTACTGCCCAAGTCTCTGTGCGGGATTTGGACAAGCCAGAAAAATATATCGGTGAACCCGAAAATTGGGAAAAGGCGGAGCAGGCCATCATCAATGCAGCGGAGGAAAGGGGGTTGAATTTTGTTATTGAACCCGGGGAAGCTGCCTTCTATGGTCCAAAATTGGACTTTATGGTCAAAGATGCCCTTGGGAGAAAATGGCAATTGGGGACCATTCAGGTGGATTACAATCTACCCGAGCGATTTGACCTCACCTATAAGGGAAGCGACAATGAACTGCACAGACCAATTATGATTCACCGCGCACCCTTTGGTAGCATGGAACGATTTGTGGCATTATTGTTGGAACACACGGGTGGAAACTTCCCATTGTGGCTTATTCCAGAGCAAGCTATAGTATTGCCTGTCAGTGAGAAACATGAAAAATATGCGGAAAAAGTTTTGAATTCACTGGAAAATCACGAAATTCGCGCGCTCATTGACAATAGGAATGAAACGGTAGGGAAGAAAATCCGTGAAGCCGAACTCAATAAAATCCCCTTTATGCTCATCGTTGGTGAGCAGGAAGAAGCGTCAGAAACCATATCGGTAAGAAGGCACGGGGGCAAGGATTATGGAGGTATCAGCATCAATGAATTTTCCGACTTGGTAGCTACTGAAATAAATAGTACCTTAAAGTCGTTCTAAGAATTTTAGTTTAATTAAAAAGTATACGTCATAGCAATACGAAGAAGATTTAGACCCCAACCTAGGAGGGAAAACAAAAACCCTCATAATATCAATGATAAAATCACGGCCCCAGAGGTAAGGCTTGTTGGGGATAATGTTGAAGTAGGGGTATACCCTATTTCAAAAGCAATGGCCAAGGCCAATGAACTGGAACTTGATTTGGTGGAAATATCACCCAAAGCAAATCCACCAGTTTGTAAAATTATAGATTATAAAAAGTTCCTTTACGAACAAAAGAAGCGGGAAAAGGCCATGAAGGCCAAGGCCACTAAAGTTATTGTAAAGGAAATCAGGTTTGGACCCCAAACGGATGATCACGATTATGCCTTCAAAAAAAGGCATGCCGAGAAGTTTTTGAAGGACGGTGCCAAACTAAAAGCCTATGTCTTTTTTAAAGGACGGTCCATTGTTTACAAAGACCAGGGTGAAATATTGTTGCTGCGTTTGGCCCAAGAGTTGGAAGAACTTGGAAAGGTGGAACAAATGCCAAAGTTGGAGGGAAAGCGAATGACCATGTTCATCGCCCCAAAAACAAAAAAATAATAAAGCGGGATACCGGAGCTTATCTGGTATAATTTATAAAGAGGAGAAAATGCCTAAAATGAAAACAAAATCCAGTGCCAAAAAGCGGTTTAAGCTTACTGGTTCTGGTAAAATTAAAAGGAAGCACGCTTTTAAGAGTCATATTTTGACCAAGAAATCCAAAAAGCGTAAGCTTAAGTTGACACACTCTACTTTGGTACACGAGTCCGATGTCAACAGTATTAAAGAACAATTGAGACTTAAATAAATTGTTCAAACAGGTACATTAATTATTAACCATGGAGTCAGGCTTACAAAGAGTCAAATGTTGACCGCCTGCTACAAAAAAATGAAACATTATGCCAAGATCAGTTAATTCAGTTGCTTCTAGAGCCAGAAGAAAAAAGGTAATGAAGCAAGCCAAAGGTTACTTCGGAAGACGTAAAAACGTTTGGACAGTAGCCAAAAATGCGGTTGAAAAAGCAATGCTTTATGCGTACCGCGACAGAAGAAACAAAAAACGTAATTTCCGTGCCCTATGGATCACCCGTATCAATGCAGGTGCCAGATTGCACGGAATGTCCTACTCTCAATTTATGGGAAAGGTTAAATCCAACGGTATTGAATTGAACAGAAAAGTTCTTGCCGATTTGGCCATGAACCACCCAGATGCCTTTAAGGCCATTGTTGAAAGAGTAAAATAAGAGTTAATATAAACTTACCCCGCTTATTAAGATCCCGCTCAATTGAGCGGGATTTTTGTATTTTATATGCATGTTCGGAATCCGAAAAACTATGCTTCTGGTTTTTATGGGATTGGGCTGCAATGGCATGGCCCAAAATGATAGCATTTCATTTTTATCCCTGGGCGATAGCTATACCGAAGCAACCTCCGAACTAGCGATCAACAGTTGGCCCTATCAATTAAGCTTGCAACTACGCAAAAAGAAGGTGGCCATAAAAGACCCGCTAATTATTGCAAAAGTAGGCTGGACGACTACAGACCTACTACAAGCGATTGAGGAGAAAAATCCCAAACCGGTTTATGATCTTGTTTCGCTTTTGATTGGGGTTAACAACCAATATCAAGGCAAGGATTTTGAATTATTTGAACGGGAATTTCCAGAGCTTCTTCAAAAGAGTATCGTTTTCGCAAAAAATGACCCCAAGCGTGTTATGGTACTTTCCATTCCAGATTGGACGGTTACCCCATTTGCACGGTTTAAGGACAAGAAGCGAATCATTAAGGAACTCCAGGCCTATAATAAATTCATTGAGCAAGAAACCAAAAATCGCGGGGCTACATTTATTGATATCACGAAAATTTCCAGGAATGCCAGTCTTAGGCCTGATTGGATTACCCATGACAGCCTCCACCCTTCCAAAAAGATGTACAAAGCCTGGGTAAGGAAAGTCCAGAAAGATTTTAAATTCCAATCGCCGTAAGGATCAATTTTCTTCCTGATGCGTGGTCACGATGCTCGCACAAGTAAATTCCCTGCCAAATGCCCAAGTTGAGTTTTCCATTGGTTATAGGAATTTGAACCGAAGCCCCCAAAAGCGAAGCTTTAATATGAGCAGGCATATCGTCTGGTCCCTCGTAAGTATGGATATAGTAGGGCGCATTTTCAGGGACCATTTTGTTAAAGTGGCTCTCAAAATCCACCCGAACCGTTGGATCCGCATTCTCGTTGATGCTCAAACTGGCAGAGGTATGCTTTATAAATACCTGCAGTTGTCCAGCCTTGAGGTTCCGAATCTCAGGAATTGCATCCAATACTTCAGCGGTAATTAGGTGGAACCCCCTGGAATGGGGCCTTAATTGTATTTCTGATTGATACACATTCATATGGAACGAAAATAATATAAACTTTACATCATTCTGTCGACTTCACATACCTTTGCAGCTTAATTGAACGAAATGGATTTATCCCAAATAAAAATGGTCGTCACCGATATGGATGGAACACTTTTAAATTCCAACCATGAGGTAAGCCCTAGGTTCTTCGAAATCTTTACGGCCCTTCAGCAAAAAAACATCCAATTTGTGGCCGCTAGCGGAAGGCAGTATCACAGCATTGTTGATAAACTAAAGCCCATAAAGGAAGAAATACTGGTTATTGCCGAAAACGGCGCGCTGGTCAAGGACAAAGACCGGGAGCTCCTGGTTACTCCCATACAACAGGACCTTAAGGACGAGCTATTGGAGGTCATTGACCAAATTGAGGGGGCACATGCCATGCTCTGCGGAAAATACAATGCCTATTTTGATGGAAGGTCTGCTGCATTTCTTGGGGATTTAAAAGAATATTACTCCAATTATGAGATACACGAAAGCTTGAAGGATGTTACCGACGAGATTATCAAGATAGCCGTATATCATAATCAAAATGCCGAAACACATATCTACCCGGCCTTAAAAGATTTGGAACATTTGCTCAAGGTAAAAGTTTCTGGCCTGTACTGGGTAGACCTTAACCACTCTGACGCCCACAAAGGCTACGCCTTGGAAAAACTAATGAAGGCCCAGGGACTTTCATCCAACGAGGTGATGGTCTTTGGTGATTACAACAACGATTTGGAGATGTTGGAGCTGTCCGATTATAGCTTTGCCATGGCCAATGCCCATCCCAACGTAAAAAAAGTGGCTAAATTTAACACGGCCAGCAACGACGATTTCGGGGTTGAACGCATATTGGAGCAATTGATATGAGCCCCATCGAACTCTTGATCGAAAAGTTTGAACTAGCACCCCACCCTGAAGGGGGTTATTTTAAGGAAACCTATAGGAGCAAGGGTTCCATAGCTTTGGATGCATTGCCACAAGAATATGAGGGGTCGCGTAATTTTAGCACTTCCATTTATTTCCTGTTGACCTCGGATACCTTTTCCGCATTCCATAAGATTAAACAGGATGAAATTTGGCATTTCTATGCGGGTTCCCCCTTGATGCTTTACATTATTTCTGAATCAGGAGAGCTTTCGGAGCATTGCATAGGCAATGATTTTGAAGCTGGTGAAGTGCCACAACTTGTAGTTCCAGGCAATCATTGGTTTGCTGCCCAAACCATAGAAAAAGACAGTTATTCATTTGTAGGATGCACTGTAGCCCCAGGTTTTGATTTTGCAGATTTTGTATTGCCCGAAAGAAAAGAGCTTTTGGAAAAATTTCCTGAACACAGCAAGCTCATCGCGAAATTTACCCGAACAGGAGAGTTTTAGGTCTTCTGCTTTTTCTTCTTGGCAGCCGGAAACAAAACATTGTTCAAAATCAGTCGATACCCTGGAGAGGTAGGGTGCAGCTCCAGTTCGGTCTTTGGGTCTCCTACCCTATGCTGATAATCCTCTGGGTCGTGGCCACCATAAAAGGTAAAAAAGCCCTTCCCCTTGATACCGTGAATATATCGCGCCTCTCCGTTGAGTTTGCTTTCACCCAAAATCATGACCGTTGGTTTTATCTCCTTCCGGGTAAAGGAAGTGGTCTGACCCATAAATCCCTTGACCAGACTGGTATGGTTCTGGGTCAGCATCGTGGGTACGGGATCCCATTTGGCCGAGAATTCCATCAAGGAAAAATAATCGGATTCGCGAGGAATATCCCGTCGCTTATTGGTCATGTCAATGGATGAAAATTCGTAACGAAGGGGATTTCGTTCCAAAATAAAATTGGTAAAGGCAAAGGTATTTCCGTAGTTAAGCTTGCCTTGATAATTGGCGTCCGAGGGATCACCATCAAACATGGGTTCGCAGATATCGACGTTTTCCGCGGCAAGTGCAATATCAAAACTATCTGTGGCAGAGCACATGGCAAACATAAATCCCCCACCAATCACATAATTTCTGATCTTGAGCGCTACTGCCCGTTTCTCCTCGGATACTTTATTGAACCCCAACTTTTGGGCTAAGGCTTCAGCCTCCCTCTTGCTTTCAATATACCATGGCGCGGCCCTATAAGCTCCATAAAATTTGCCAAATTGCCCGGTAAAGTCCTCATGGTGCAGGTGAAGCCAATCGTACAGGGCTAGCTTATCATCCAGCACTTCTTCATCATATACCGTTACATAGGGAATTTCAGCATAGGTAAGAACCATCGTCACTGCATCGTCCCAAGGATGGTTTCCCTTTGGGGAATATACCGCAATCTTAGGGGCCTTTTCCAAAATAACGGCCTCTTGATTCTGCGAAGGACTACTAATTCCTTCAAGCACGGACTCGGCCTCTGCATCCGATAGGATTTCAAAGGAAACCCCTCGAATTTGGCACTCTTTTCTTATAACCTCCCCATCGGGCAACAAAAAGGAACCGCCCCTATAATTGAGCAGCCAATGCACTTTTTGCTGTTTGGTGAGGACCCAATAGGTAATTCCGTAAGCTTTTAAATGGTTTTCCTGGCTATCGGCATCCATTGGAATAAGGATTACGGAAGCTGTAATGGAAAATGAAAAAAGGAAAAGGGAAAACGTTAAAAGGAGATTTCTGGCATTAGATTGAAATAATCGGCCACCTCTCGACTGCGCTCGTGGAGGTACACAATTAATACTCTTAAAAAGGTACGTCATTATCCGGGTCATCGTCACTGTTCATTGCACTGCCAAATGCCTCATCAGTATTGGGCAGGTTGGGTGTAGCAAAGGGGTTGTCCTCATTTGCATTCATCTTTGATTGGAACTCAAATGGGGAATCAAAGTCATCCAAGTTATCAAATTTACCGAGCGCTCCAATGAACTTTAACCTAATATTATCCAATCCACCATTACGGTGTTTGGCTACAATGAACTCTGCTTGACCCTGGGTAGGTGTACGTTCTTCATCATCCCACTCGTCAATTTTATAGTACTCCGGCCTATAGATAAAGGAAACAATATCCGCGTCTTGCTCAATGGCCCCGGACTCCCTCAGATCGGAAAGAATCGGTCGCTTACTACCACCCCTGGTCTCTACGGCCCGGGAAAGCTGTGACAATGCGATTACTGGCACATTCAGTTCTTTTGCCAAGGCTTTTAAGTTTCTGGAAATCGTGGAAATTTCCTGTTCCCTATTTCCACCTTTTTGGCTTCCTCCGGCCGTCATCAACTGCAGGTAGTCAATTACTATCAGTTTTATACCGTGTTGGGAAGCAAGTCTTCTGGCTTTGGCCCTAAGGTCAAAAATGGAAAGTGAAGGGGTGTCGTCTATAAACAAAGGTGCTTTTTCCAACGCCTTTACCTTTACGTTCAACTGTTCCCACTCGTGCTTTTCCAAACGTCCCGTTCTCAGTTTTTCGGAAGACAATCCTGTTTCTGAAGAAATCAAACGGGTTATTAACTGTACCGATGACATTTCCAAGGAGAAAAAAGCCACTGGAATTTCAGAGTTAACGGCAATGTTCCTTGCCATGGAAAGCGTTAAGGCGGTTTTTCCCATACCTGGTCTAGCCGCCACAATCACCAAATCGGAAGGTTGCCATCCCGAAGTGAGCTTATCCAATTTGTCAAACCCGGATGGGATTCCACTCAATCCTTCCTTATTGGAAATTTCCTCAATCTTCTTTTTGGCTTGAATCACCAAATTTTGTGCGGTTTCGGCAGAACGTTTCAAATTGCCCTGGGTAACCTCGTATAATTTTGCTTCTGCATTATCCAAAAGATCAAAAACATCGGTTGAATCGCTATAAGCGTCTTCGATGATCTCGTTGGAAATCTTGATTAGACTTCTTTGGATGTACTTCTGGAGAATAATTCGGGCATGAAACTCAATATGGGCTGAGGAAGCCACTTTTTGAGTCAATTTTATCAGGTAAAAGTCGCCCCCCACCGCTTCGAGGTGCCCGTCTTTCTTTAATTGCGCTGAAACGGTTAATAAATCAACTGGTTCGGAAGATTCGAACAATTTGAAGATGGCCTCGTAAATGAATCTGTGTCCGTCTTTATAAAAAACTTCAGGATGTAGGATATCTATTACTTCGTCTACTCCTTTTTTGTCAATCATCATCGCTCCCAACACAACTTCCTCTAAATCAACCGCTTGTGGAGGTATTTTGCCACGCTCCAAATTAATGATGGTTGACTTTTCGATTTTATGGCCGATAATTGGGCTGGGCTTGTCCATAGCTACGAAAGTAGGTATTTAACCTTTAGTTAACTTTAAATTTCCATGCTGTGATGTCCACAGGTCATTAACAAAGTTAATGTTGATAACTCTGAAAAAATGTTAATAACCCAAAATAGTTTGAAGAAAAAATCTGAAAAAAACAAGGAACCTCCAGAAACCCTTGATTAACCGTTAAAGACACCCATAGAGGCGTATTTTTCCATTCTAGATTTTACCAATTCTTTTGGTGATAACTTTTTGAGTTCCTCAAAATGGGCAGAAATTTTATTTTTTACCGCCTCAAAAGTTTTATCACGATTGGAATGTGCACCCCCAAGCGGTTCCTTAACAATTTCATCCACTAGCTTCTGTTTTTTCATGTCAGAGGCGGTAAGCTTAAGGGCATCGGCGGCTTGTTCCTTGAACTCCCAACTCCTCCAAAGAATAGAGGAACAGGATTCTGGGGAAATAACGGAGTACCATGTATTTTCCAACATCAAAACCTTGTCGCCCACTCCAATTCCCAAGGCACCTCCTGAAGCACCTTCTCCGATGATCACCACAATGATCGGCACCTTAAGTCGGGTCATTTCCAGAATATTTCGTGCAATGGCCTCTCCCTGTCCGCGCTCTTCGGCTTCAATACCTGGGTAAGCACCTGGAGTATCGATAAAGCATACCACCGGGATACCAAATTTCTCTGCGGATTTCATTAAACGCAAGGCTTTTCGGTAACCCTCTGGGTTCGCCATTCCAAAGTTTCGGTATTGGCGTGTCTTGGTGTTGTATCCTTTTTGTTGACCAATGAACATATAGCTTTGATCCCCAATTTTACCTAAACCCCCAATCATGGCCTTATCGTCCTTTACCGTACGGTCGCCATGCAATTCCAGGAAGGTATCCCCACAAATGGCATTTACATAGTCCATGGTGTAGGGCCTATTGGGATGCCTAGATAACTGAACGCGTTGCCAAGCCGTCAAATTCTTGTAGATGTCCTTGCGGGTTTCTTCCAGCTTTTTTTCAATCTGCAGGCAAGTCTCTGTGACATCAACATTGCTTTCTTCCCCAATGATCATACATTTTTCAAGTTGATCTTCAAGTTCTTTGATGGGAAGTTCAAAATCTAAATACTCCATGAAAAGTTGGTTTCAACAAAATATAGGGGTCAAATATATAACATTATTTAGGATACCCTAGCCCCCTGTTTTAGGATTTTTAAAATGGAAAAATAGGAAAATATGTGCTTACCGTTTGGCCTTCATTAACATGTAAACGGCAAATGCCCCGAACAACAGATTGGGAATCAATACCGCCAAGAATGGGGAAAATCCAGACTGCTCTGCCAAAGTTCCAAAAACCTTGTCAAAAAAGATATATACAAAAGCTACCCCGATACCAAAGGCTAGGTTAAGACCCATGCCTCCCCTGCGTTTAACAGATGAAACGGCCACCGCGATTATGGTGAGTACAAAGGCAGCAATGGGCAAGGCCCAACGTTTATATTTTACCAATACATAGGCATTAATGTTGGAGGCTCCCTTGCTCTTTTGATCTTCAATAAAGTCGTTGAGCTCAAACAGGTTTTTGGTTTCCGCCACATAGGAAACGGGTGTAAGATCTTCAATCTTGAACGTAAACAAGGTATCCAACCTACGCTTGGTCTCCATGATTTCGACCCCGTTCCTTAATTTTCGTTTCACATAGTTGGTCAATCTATAAATACTGTCCCGCTCCACCCATCGGATATTAGCAGCAGAGATTTTGTAGTCCAATTGCTTTATGGAATCAAAGTGCTCGAAAGTAAAATTGTACCCAATCTTTCTGCTTGGCTCAAATCTGCTTACGTAGATATAGTCGGACTCATTCAATTGGTTGAAAATATTGGATGTTTCCTGGACCTTTCTTCCCCTCTTGAAATACTTGTATTCAAACTCGTTAAAACCGATACTGGCATTGGGTACGATAAACATCCCCATCATAAAAATTAGGATGGCCACCAGGGACGCTCCAATAAAATAGGGACGCAAAAAACGCCAATATGAAACCCCCGAACTTAAAATGGCGACTATCTCCGTATTACTCGCCAATTTAGAGGTAAAGAAAATAATGGACAAGAACAGGAATATGGGCAGCAGAAGATTTCCGATCACCAAGGTGAAGTTTCCATAATACACGATAACCTCGCTCAAAGGGGCCTCGTTATCTATGATCTTCCCCACCTTTTCGGCCAAATTGGCCATGATTCCAATTGGGATAAAGAGCAACAGCATCCCCAAAAAGGTGACCAAATAACGTCTTAGTATATATCTGTCCAGTATTGTGAGCATTACAACCTTTTATCCATTTGTTGAACCATTTTGGTTTTCCATTCCAGAAAATCCCCCGCTAAAATACGTTCTCTGGCAGTACGCACCAACCACAAATAAAAACCGAGATTATGGATGGTCGCAATTTGTTTGCCCAAATATTCATTGGCAGCAAACAAGTGCCTTAAATAAGCCTTGGAATATTCGGTGTCCACAAAGGTGGTTCCCATTTCATCAATAGGTGTAAAATCGTCCTCCCACTTTTTGTTTTTTATGTTGATGGTACCATGGGCCGTAAACAACATGCCATTTCTGGCATTACGGGTGGGCATTACACAATCGAACATATCCACACCCAGTGCAATATTCTCCAAAATATTAATAGGTGTCCCAACACCCATTAAATAGCGTGGTTTATCTTCCGGTAGCACATCGCAGACCAACTCCGCCATCTCGTACATTTCTTCCGCCGGTTCCCCCACGGAAAGTCCACCGATTGCATTTCCCTCTGCCCCAACTGAAGCGATATACTCTGCCGATTGCTTTCGTAAATCCTTAAACGTAGATCCTTGAACAATTGGGAAAAAACTTTGGGAGTATCCGTATTTATAAGGCAAATTTTCCAAATGGGAAATGCACCTATCCAACCATCTATGTGTCAAATGCATGGATCGCTTGGCATAATTGTAATCGCATGGATAAGGTGTGCACTCATCGAAGGCCATGATGATGTCAGCTCCTATGGTGCGTTGAATCTCCATTACATTTTCTGGGGTGAAGGTATGAAGTGAGCCATCAATATGCGATTTGAACTTAACCCCCTCTTCTTGGATTTTTCTATTGTTGGACAAAGAGTATACCTGATAGCCTCCACTATCGGTAAGAATGTTTCGATCCCAACCCATAAACTTATGAAGTCCTCCGGCCTGTTCCAAAATTCCAGTGCCCGGCCTCAGATATAAATGGTAGGTATTGCCTAAAATAATGTCAGGATTGATATCATTGGCCAACTCCCGCTGGTGAACCCCCTTTACGGAGGCTACAGTACCAACTGGCATAAAAATCGGGGTTTGGATACTCCCGTGATCCGTGGTTAATGTCGCGGCCCGGGCCTTGCTGTTTTTGTCCTTCTTTACTAAGGTAAATTCCAAATGTCACAATTAAGACCGCAAATATAGCGATCTCAATTCCAGAAAGCCTTAACAAAAAAATAAAGTTTGTTCCGAAAACCGTTTCGTAAAATAATGTGCAAGTGCTTGTATAACAAAGTGAATGCCGTTACTTTTGAAGCCTTAAAATCAATACAATGCCAAACACTCAAGAATTACAGGATCTAGTTACCCAGGTGCGTAGGGATATTTTACGCATGGTCCACAAGGTAAATTCCGGACACCCAGGAGGTTCCTTGGGCTGTACCGAATATTTTGTAGCCCTTTACAATGAAATCATGGAACTCAAAGATGGCTTTGACATGGATGGAATTGGCGAAGATGTCTTCTTCCTTTCCAATGGCCATATTTCGCCTGTGTATTACAGTGTTTTGGCTCGTAGGGGCTACTTCCCAATAGACGAATTGAATACCTTTAGATTGATAGATTCCCGCCTACAAGGGCACCCAACCACGCACGAAGGTTTACCAGGGGTGCGGATAGCTTCCGGTTCTTTGGGACAGGGAATGTCGGTTGCCATTGGTGCGGCACAGGCCAAAAAATTAAATGGGGATGACCATTTGGTATTCAGTCTACATGGAGATGGAGAACTACAAGAAGGACAGAACTGGGAAGCCATTATGTATGCTGCCGGAAACAAGGTGGACAACTTGATTGCCACAGTGGATAGAAATGGGCAACAGATTGATGGAGGCACCGAAGATGTATTGCCTTTGGGCGATGTTGCTGAAAAATTCCGTGTTTTTGGTTGGGACGTTTTGGAAATTGAAAACGGAAATGACTTGGAACAAGTGATCGACGGATTAAACGAGGCCAAGAGCCGAACCGGAAAAGGGAAGCCAGTTTGTGTGGTGATGACCACGGAAATGGGCAATGGAGTGGACTTTATGATGTACACCCACGCATGGCACGGCAAGGCACCAAGCGACGAGCAGTTGGAAACAGCCTTGGCACAGAATCCAGAAACATTAGGTGACTATTAATTCGTAAGACAAAGACATGACTAAATATACAGATCAAGGAAAACAGGATACCCGTAGCGGCTTTGGAGCCGGAATGACAGAACTGGGCCGAACCAATCCAAACGTTGTGGCCCTTTGTGCCGATTTGGTGGGTTCCCTAAAAATCCAAACGTTCATTGACGAGAATCCTGAACGCTTTTTCCAGGTTGGAATTGCAGAAGCCAATATGATGGGAATTGCAGCTGGTTTGACCATTGGAGGGAAAATTCCTTTTACAGGGACTTTTGCCAACTTTTCCACCGGAAGGGTCTACGACCAGATTCGCCAATCCATCGCCTACTCTGACAAAAATGTAAAAATCTGTGCCTCCCATGCTGGTATTACGCTAGGTGAGGATGGGGCAACGCACCAGATTTTGGAAGATATAGGTTTGATGAAAATGCTTCCTGGCATGACCGTGATCAACCCTTGTGACTTTAACCAGACCAAAGCGGCTACCATCGCCATTGCTGAGCATCATGGACCGGTATATTTGAGGTTTGGTAGGCCTAAAGTGGCCAACTTTACCCCAGTTGACCAAAAATTTGAAATTGGGAAGGCCCTTATGCTCAATGAAGGTACTGATGTAACCATTATTGCTACCGGGCATTTGGTATGGCAAGCCTTGATTGCAGCCGAAAATTTGGAGAATCAGGGCATTTCTGCGGAAGTGATCAACATACACACGATCAAACCATTGGATGATGAAGCCATTCTGGCCTCGGCCAAGAAAACAGGATGTGTGGTCACTGCCGAGGAACATAATTTTCTAGGTGGATTGGGTGAAAGCGTTTCACGTGTATTGGCCATGAACCACCCTACTCCACAAGAGTTTGTCGCCACCCAGGACACCTTCGGTGAAAGTGGAACTCCCGATCAATTAATGGATAAATATGGCTTGAACAATAAAGCCATTGAGGCTGCCGTTTTAAGAGTGTTGAAACGAAAATAGTTTTCGGTATCATCTTTGATACTCTTCAACCAATTAAAAAACGAAGCACATATGAAAAAAACACTTTTCATTGCAGTGTTGGCCCTAATGGGTACAGCTGCGTTCGCCCAAAGCGGTTCTGGCTTTGGAATCAAAGCAGGTATTAGCTACAACAAAAACGGTGATCTTATTGGTACGGTCGGTGATGCCGCCCAGAACATTAAAGAAGGCGCCGAAGGTAAAACAGGATTTCACGCAGGTTTCTGGGGCAAACTGGATTTTCCCAAAATTTATTTGCGGCCAGAAATTGTCTATTCCAAGACCAAGAGTACCTATAGCGTGAATGGAGATTCCAACGATTATGATGTGTCCAAAATTGATGCCCCTATTTTATTGGGATATAAATTGATTGGTCCATTGCACATTTTCGCCGGCCCGGCTTTTCAGTATACCCTTAGCAACGATTTAGGGGATTTGGAGGTAGAAGACGTGAAAAACGACTTTACCGTGGGACTTAATACCGGAATCGGGGTAAACCTCGGAAAAGTAGGTTTGGATGTTCGTTATGAAAGAGGATTCTCTGAAAACGAGGCCGAATTCATCGGAGACAATATTACTGACATCTCTGGTCGGGTTGATTCCAGACCTTCGCAAGTAATCTTTGCACTTTCCCTGAAACTGTAAATTGTACTTTACTAAACGACAATAAAAAAGCCCCGAGTTTCTCGGGGCTTTTTCTATTAGTTTGCATCTGGGTCCAAATAATTGGGAACCCCGTCGTTGTTATCATCTGGGAGGTCATCTAGGTTGATTTCACCTTGATCGTTGGTAATCTCATCCCTTGTAGAAACCCCATCCCCATCGTCGTCCGCATCCTGGAAATTGGCAAATGCCACAGTAGCGGGTTCGGTATCGGCATCCGTGTTATCGTCGTACAAGAAACCATTTTGGTTTGCGTCCTCTAATATGGACGGAATTCCATCCCCGTCATGGTCCGTTTGGTTCATAGTAAACAAATCAATCGTAAACATGAGTGGGCTGTACTGTGGTATATCAGGATTTACACGGTTAAAATTGCCCAATCCCGAAGGGAAAATGATCAACCCAACACCATAATCGTCTACGGTAACCGTACCATCACCATTATCTATAATATTTTCTACATCCCCTATTTTAAAGTTGGGAATTCCTTCTGAAAATCCCCTAAACCCTTGGGTCAAATCTTGAAGCCTCGCCAAATCAAACCAAACCGCATTATTAAGGGCCCCATCAAAAGACGATCCATCCAATAGCTTTCCTTCATAGCGTACAAATACAGAATCTGCAACACTTGGAAAACACTCTGGGCAATCAATTCTTTCCTGTTCAAGTTCCTCATAGGAATGACTTGCAGAGAGATAGTATAAGGTGTGAGGTATGTCGTCCTCATCTTGATCTAATAACCATTCAAAATCGGACACATTGATCGTAGCCTCCCTTACAAATTCACTAAGTGGAGTTTTATCGGCGTTTGCACCGGCAATGGTATCAATTTTAATTCTATTGTTAAAGTTCGCTGAAGGATTGGCGAAATCTTCATAATTGTAGAAATGGGTCTGCAAAAATTCCTTGATCTCGGTATCGTTCTCCGCAGCTACTTCCGCCAGCAGTCTTGGGGGTACAATTTCAACATTGGGTCCACCCTCATCATCGCTACTGCAGGAGGAAAACAAGAACAAGGCAAACATAAAAACTAAAAACCAGTGCTTCATCAAGTACATTATTTAGCTGCGCAAGATACAATTTTCCACTATTTTTGCTTAAGGCATTAACAAAGATTTGCAGAGTTTATGCGCATTGATAAATATCTCTGGTGTATTAGATACTTCAAAACCAGAAACGTTGCCGCAAATGCTGTTAAAAAAGGACATGTTAGGGTAAACGGCAATGTGGTCAAGGCATCCCGGGAGGTATACCCAATGGATGAAATTGTCCTGCGGAAAAACCAAATTGATTACCAACTAACAGTTTTGGACATCCCTACGAGCCGTGTGGGCGCTAAATTGGTGGATATCTACAGAAAGGATACCACCCCAAAAGAAGCCTTTGAGCACGACGAACTCTTAAAATTTGCCAAGGACCATTACAGAAAAAAAGGGCAAGGCAGACCCACCAAAAAAGATAGAAGAGACATTGAAGGGTATTTGGATGAATCAGAATGATCTGTTTTTTATCTTTGATTGCTCAAAACCAGTTCTATGTTGAACCGCATTCTTACCCACGATCAAATACAACACAAGGTAAAGCGAATAGCTTACCAGATTTATGAGGCCAACGTTACCGAAAAGGAAATCGTTATTGCCGGTATTGAGGGTGGCGGTCTTAACCTGGCCAAGAAAATAGCCAACGTGCTCAAAAAAATCACGGAAGCTGATATTGTGCTCTGCAAAATGAAAATGGATAAAAAAAATCCTTTGGAGAGCGGGGTTGTTACCTCAATTCCAGAAGAGGGGTACACCAACAAATCGATTGTTTTGGTGGACGACGTGCTCAATTCTGGTACCACTTTGATCTATGGGGTGCACCATTTTCTAAAAACACCTATAAAGCAGCTGAAAACTGCGGTACTGGTAAACCGGAACCACAAGAAATACCCCATTAAGGCCGACTACAAAGGCATATCATTGTCCACCTCGTTGAACGAGCATGTCCGGGTGGAGTTCGAAGCGCGAAACAACGCAGTTTATTTAGAGTAATTCCTGTTTTACTTCTTCGACAAGTTCCGCTATGGATTTGTTATAGCAGTCCAAAATAAACTTTGATTTCGAGTAAAACGGTCTGCGTTCAAAAAGGTGCTTCCCTACAAATTCCGCCAGTTCCCCATCTTTGAGGTCCCTCACCAAGGGTCTTTGATCCTTTTCCCCTTTAATGCGTTCCACCAAAGCCGAAACCGGTAGTTGAAGGTAAATGGATTGGTCGGAGTGTTCCAGGATTGTATCCATGTTGTTACTATAGCATGGGGTACCTCCTCCTGTTGACAGGAGCAAGGTCTCTTTTTCGGTCAAGATCTTTAGCAACATTTTATGCTCCAATTTTCTAAAGAAAATCTCACCTTTATCTTTAAATATCTCCTTGATGGATTTTTGTTGTTGCGCCTCAATGTATTCATCAAGATCTACAAATTCCAGTCCCAATTCTTGCGCAAGTTGCTTACCCACAGAGGACTTTCCACTTGCCATATAACCTACCAAAACTACTTTCATTCTTCAGAAATAAATTCGATTTCAAAAAAACGAAAATTTATCATTAAATCAACTTGTAAAATAGATTATTGATATTATATTTGCACCCGCTTAGAGTAACTTGTGTTGCACATTGAGCAAGACCTGATAGCTCAGTTGGTAGAGCATCTCCCTTTTAAGGAGAGGGTCCTGGGTTCGAGCCCCAGTCAGGTCACTGAAAAGGATATCAAACAAATCAAAACCCTGCTAAATACATAATTGGCAGGGTTTTATGTTTTTAAGGACATCATTTTGGTTGTAATTATTTGGATTTAAAAGTTCACAAATCGTCAACCTATTTTGATTTGCTTTCATGACCTGGCAACCTGCAAACCGATCAGGTTGAGTCTTCCGTACGACCGGACCATCATAAGTTCCCTGTTATTTTTCAATTTTTGGTTTCGCTTGACCTTTTCAGCAAGTGCTCCGTGCATAAATAGATAGTAAGTTTCTCTCTTTTATCACTTGATTAACTTTTTTATCAATTCATTTTTGATTGAATTATTATCGCTTAATGCATCCTTGAGCACATTTTTCATTTCCGTGATAAGAATATCGGGTTTTAACTTTTTCAATAACGCCACTTGACTAAAATAGTTGAGTTCTTTGAACTCTGAAGCAAAATAGGTTTGGGACAGACTGTCCTGAATCACATTTGAAGGCATGGCTTCAACTGTATTCTTGACAAAATATCCTTTTGCATGTTTCATCATCAAAAACACCTCGGGCATATAGAGGTCGAATTCTTCATCTTTAAAAGAATTGATTAGAAAATAATTCACATCTTGATCATCCAGTTTTACAAGTTTTTTTACGAGTGGTTTGGTCAATAAGGCTTTGGTCCTAGATTTTAAACTATCGATTATCTCTCCTTTATGGGCAATATGCCATAAGGTGTGGCACGAATATACCCCTCCACTAATGACTTGCTCTTTAATTTCCTGAATTGTGGCCCCCGAGAATCCATCTATTTCTGATTCACGCGAATCCTTAGTCAGTTCCTCTTTGCTATAATTACCAATTGGAGATGCCCCATCGTTAAGTAAACGACCTAGTTTTTGATAATCCTCGTGAGTGAACGGGATATGGTCCAATTTGGTAAGTTGTTGGCCAGGAATTGTATCGTAACCCACATACCTCCCCATTACATCCCAATAGAACATAATCTCTACTAAGTAGCATTTATCATCTTCACAGACCGGGGTTCTGATATACGTCTCGTACTTATCCAGCAACCCCTCCTTATCCCTAACTTCTTTTATTTCAAAATGTAAAATATCACTTTGCTCGTTCCCGATAAAGCTGAGGATTAATGCACAAGTAAGTATTAGAAATAAAAACTGGGCTACCTTCATCGTTTTCTTTCAGACTCCAATAACGTTCCTCCTAAATTGTAGTTCTGTATTTTCTCAAGGTTTGGATTACCTACACCCTTTTCCATCAACACTTCCAATTCAGAAAAGTGACTTTCATATATTTGTCGCGGCGTAGCATTATGTTCCTTACTTACAGCAGCTGCCATGCCGACGACCTCTCCCATCATGCCCCCAGTTCTCATCAACCTAACAGTTCCCAGTGCAACGTGGGAAACACTAATATCCCTTCCAGCCATCATTAGATTGTTCACATTTTTAGAGTAAAGGCATCTAAACGGAATAGGATAAGGGTAAATCTTGATATGCTTTGCGATAGACCGAAAAGCCTCTCCATTAAATTTTTCTTTGTTCTCCTCATCAGGATAGTGCAAGTCGATAGTCCAAGAAGAAGGAGCGGTACCATCAGACAAAAAGTTTTGTTCTGTTATATCATTTTCCGTAAGGATATAGTCCCCAATCAATCTCCTTGATTCTCGCTTGCCTCCAATATAAGCGACCCATTTCAATCTCTCATTGGAAAACTCTTCCTTCCTTGAGTATTTATTCTTTAAGTAGGACCAATTTGAGAAAACGACGAGTAGTCCATAATCCCTAATGAACTCCGTCTCCCTGACCATGTCTTTTCCCATTCCTGTTTCCCAATCCCAGTCACCCCTTGTCATTGCAAAAGATTTATCCTCGCTCCAAGGCAGCCCCCAATCTATATCAGGAAAACCAATGGCTTCATCCATTTTTTCTGAAAACCATTGCACGGAGATTCCCATTGTCAGATTATCAGCCACTTCCGGAGCTGTTGGCTCATTGAAGGTTGCCTTGCTCTCCCTTCCAGACATAAACTCGGCTCCAGAAAGAAAGCCGATAGTACCATCTCCAGTACAATCTGCAAAAAGAGGAGCTTCAAACCCTATCTTCTCTCCTGTCTCCAAATTTTCTGCAAAAACCTTTACAATTTTGTCTCCCTCCATTTTCACCTGATTGGCATGATGGTTCAAAAACAATGAAATATTTTCTTCAGCGAGAACAGCTTTTAGCTTTTTGTCATCTTCATAATAATCTTTCGGCTGCGCATTCCCTCCTTGTGATGGACCTATTTCGTTGACAAGATTCCCTAATGCTGGATACGGTTGTAGATTAATTCTTGCTCCCAAATGCACTCTTACCTCGGAACTGTTGTTTCCACCGAGAACTGGACGGTTTTGGACCAAAGCCACTTTAACTCCCAGTCTTGCTGCAGAAATAGCAGCACAAGTACCTGCCATTCCACCTCCTATAACTACAAAATCATAGCTATTCGTTTTTGGTGATCTCTCCAATCCCAATAGCCTCACCCTCATAGCGTACAACTTGCTAATATCATTGGGGGGCGGACTATTTTTTTCCCGCGTGAAATAAATTGCGTCGCACCTTCCATCAAATCCAGTCAGGTCCCGCAAAGTAATTGTTGCGTTGACATTTTTAATCTTAACCTTTCCTCCTGGTATCCAATCCCAATCTCTCGAACTCACACCAAAGGTTTTTGGTACAGGTTTTCCATTTACCAAAATCTGAAATTGCCCAGCAGCTTTATCGGACCAAAGTGCAGTCCAGTTTCGAGTACGCACATATACGTTATATGTTCCTTTTTTAGGGAAACGCACAGTAGTGGTCGCATCTTTTACAGGATTTCCTATACCGTGAGCAATAAGATAAGGTGAGCCCATTTCATCCATAGACTGCTGATCTATGAACCACCCACCTTTTTCATCAAAGCTTTCAGCTTCCAATAAAACTTCCTGCGCATATGTTTTGTTAAAGGATGCTGTAAAGAGTAATACTACAATAAGCATCATTTGTGTTGCAGTAATACTTCTTACAAGCGTTAATGCACCATTGCATTGGTAATTTCTTATTTTATTCATATCCATTTTATTAATAGAATGTCTTAATCCTATGACCACCTAGCCTTTTCCTTTTTCAGACCACTTTAAATTCGACATTTTTTGAATACGACCTTCTCGCAATAGATAGGACAGTTTAAAACTAGAATTTTCTGGGCGAATACTTATATAATTTTAAATCATAGTTTGTCCATGATTCGGCCCGAGAAGGAAAAACTGTCAAAACCATGACTCTGAGTGAAATTTCGAATTGGGGTTAAGATTCCGATCAGATAATAATAAAACCCTTGCTTTGCAGGTTTTTTTATTTCGTATTACCCAATCCGGAATCATTTTTTAAGTAGCTATTGGCTGACTTCATTATAATTTACCTTCCCATCCATCCGCCGTCTACCAAAAGGATGCTCCCATGCATATAGCCTGCGGCTTTGGAAGCAAGAAAGACTACCGGGCCAGCAAAATCTTCGGGGTTCCCCCATCGGCCTGCAGGAATTCTGGACAAGATGGAATTGGCCCGATTGGGATCGTTTCGCAAGGCCTCGGTATTGTCTGTACTGATATATCCCGGAGCAATGGCATTTATATTGACCCCCTTTCCTGCCCATTCATTGGAAAACGCCATCGTCATCTGGCCAATAGCTCCTTTACTGGCCGCATAGCCAGGGACAGTTATCCCACCTTGGAAGGTCAATAGCGAAGCGGTAAAGATTATTTTCCCTGATCCCCGGTTTACCATCTCCTTGCCAATCTCCCTGGTCAGTATAAACTGCGCATTTTGGTTCACTTCGATAACCTTATCCCAATACGCATCCGGATGTTCTGCTGCGGGAGCCCTTAAAATGGTACCTGCATTGTTCACCAGAATATCTATTTTGGGATAATCGGACTTTACCTTGGCTATGAATTCGTACAGGGATTTGCGAACACTAAAATCACAATTATAGGCCTTGAAATTTCTTCCCGTTGCAACTACCTCCTTTTCAACCTCGCTTCCAGACAGCTCCAAAGTAGCACTCACTCCTATAATATCGGCGCCTGCTTCTGCAAGACCAATGGCCATCGCTTTTCCTATTCCACGCTTGCAACCCGTTACCAAAGCCACCTTCCCTTCAAGACTGAATGTGTTTAAAACACCCATATTTTTTACGTTTTATAATTGACAGTCCATTAATACTTTTAGACCGTCGGGGTTATTATCAATATTTTCAAAAACT
Organism: Flagellimonas myxillae; assembly: GCF_023502235.1. Classification (GTDB taxonomy): domain Bacteria; phylum Bacteroidota; class Bacteroidia; order Flavobacteriales; family Flavobacteriaceae; genus Flagellimonas; species Flagellimonas myxillae. Next base: position 21,953 of record NZ_JAMFLY010000004.1, read on the forward strand.
TTTTGGATCTGTGTTAGGGGCTGCACATCGGTAATCATGGCCTCGAAAGGTAGTTCGTTGGATGTGACCAATGCAATGGCCTTCTCATAATCCGCTTTTTCGTATACCCTTGCACCTATCAATTTCAATTCCTTCCAGAAGAACTTGAACAAATCAACTTCTTTTTTTTGACCGTGAATGGCCACCATAACAATGCGACCCCTTATTCCGGCCACCTCCGTCATCACGTCCAACGCAGGTTGTACCCCAGCAACTTCAAAAACCACATCGGCTAATCGTCCTCCTGTTTTTTCCCTTACATATTGCACCAAATCCGTTTCCGCAGGATTCACAACCGTAAATCCCAATTCCCTGGCTTTGGCAATTCGGTTTTTATTCACCTCGGAAATAATCACCTTCGCCCCAGTTTCCTTGGCCACCAAGGCTACCAAAAGTCCAATTGGCCCCCCACCGAGGACTACCGCTGTTTCATCGGATTGCAACCCACTTAATCTAACATCATGCACGGCCACGGATAGCGGTTCTACCAAGGCAGCCAATTTTAAATCGGTATCTGTTGGGAGTTTATGCAAGGTAAAAGCAGGGACGTTCCAATATTGTTGCATGGATCCCGGGCTATCTATACCGATAAACTTCAAGTCTTCGCAAATGTGGTTAAAGCCTTTATCCGAAGGTTTTGCCCCCCGATCGTCCAAAGGTCTCACCACCACTTTTTCGCCCACGGAATATCCAGTAACATTCTGGCCCATGGCATCTATGGTACCAGACATTTCATGACCTATGGTCATGGGTGTTTTCACTCTTTTGTCCATCATTCCGTGGTAAATATGCACATCGGTACCGCATACACCGGTATAGGCCACCTTAATCCTCACCTCGTCCTGGGATGGCTCTTCATTTTCTTTGTCCACCACCGAGAAGGTTCTATTTCCCTTATATTCTGTTGCAATCATGCCTATTGTATTGATCAGCTATACCACAGCAGTTTTTGATAATTTTATCCGCACCTGTTTGTGGAAAATCATAGATTTTTGGCACCTCCGACATTCCCAAAATAAAATCCCCCGCAAAAACCAACTTGCGAGGAATACTGATACCTTATATATCCTATAAATGTAATCAGGATTTAAATATCAAATTCAGATGTATGTTTGATTTCCTTCAACACAAAGGTACTGTTCAATTCCCCTATGTTCTCCAATTTAGAGAGTTTGTATTTTACAAAGTCATGGTATGCCTCCAAACTTTCAGTGTTGATCTTTAGGAAAAAGTCAACCTTTCCCGCCATGTGAAAGCATTCTTGGACTTCTTCGATATTTCGGATTTGCTCTTCAAACTTCTCTATAAAGGAGGATTCGTGAAACCGCATGGCCACCTGACAGAAGGCAGTAACGGGCAATCCAACCCGATTTTTATCCAATAAGGCCACGTATTTTCTAATGTAGCCTTGCTTCTCCAAACGTCTTATTCTTTCGTAAACGGGAGAAACGGTAAGGTTGAGGTTCGCCGCAATCTCTTTGGCCGTCCTTTTGGAATCTTTCTGAAGAATTCTTAGAATTGTGATATCGGTACTATCAAGTTTGTCCATAAAACCTTCAATAATCTTTACTGTTAACAAATGTTAAATTAACTCATGTAAAGTAAAAAAAAGTGATAAATGCGGATTATGCAATAATAATAATGTTTTTTGGCATAATTTACAATTAATTAAGTGGTTTAATATAAATTTGGTAGTAACAAACACTTAACTAGCTAACAACCTCAATGCACCAATCAATTCTGATAACCGGAGCGAATGGACAGCTCGGAACGGTATTGACCGAATCTCTCCAACTTAAGTATGGAGTGGAGAACGTGATTGCTTCTGATTTAAGGGAAAAGGCATCCTACACAGGTATTTTTGAGTATTTGGATGTAACTGACTCCGATCGTTTGGAGGAAGTAATTCTCAAATACAATGTAAAAGAGATTTATCACTTGGCGGCCATTTTATCTGCCAATGGGGAACGTAACCCATTAAATACATGGGAAATCAATATGCGAGCCTTGTTGAACGTATTGGAGGCCTCAAGGAAAAATAATGTTGAGAAAGTCTTTCATCCAAGCTCCATAGCCGTATTTGGGGAAAGCGCCCCCCCAATAAACACCCCAAACAATTCTTTATTAGATCCGTTGACTTCGTATGGCTTGAGCAAGGCCGCAGGAGAAAATTGGGGAAAATATTATTTTTATAAATATGGGTTGGATGTCAGATCCCTCCGATATCCTGGACTTATTGGATACCAGTCCAGACCTGGGGGAGGCACCACGGATTATGCTGTTGAAATCTATCACAAGGCCGTGGCCGGTGAATCTTTTACCTGCTTTTTGGATAGGGAAACCACCTTGCCCATGATGTACATAGATGATGCGGTAAGGGCGACCCTTGAACTTATGGAGGCCCCAAGGGAAAATATCAAGGTAAGGACATCATATAATATTGCCGGCATTAGTTTTTCACCGGCCCAGGTTGCTGCTTCCATAAAGGAAAAGTATCCTGATTTTGAAATAGAATATGCACCGGATCATAGACAGGAGATTGCGGACCAATGGCCCAAGAGTATACAAGACTTGGAAGCTATGAGGGATTGGAGCTGGAAGCCCCAATTTAACCTACCAAAAATCACCGAGGTAATGATCGATAATTTAGAACGAGAGCACGAACATTTTATCTAATTAAAATGTCAATTATTATAAATAAAAATCAAACTATTGTGTAGAGGTAAATTACCAAACCAGACCGCCAGAAAAACTTTAGGACCATGGAACGTAGGCTTATAGAACACGAAGAATATCAATTCCAGCAGTTTAAAAAGGGTAGCGAAACCGCTTTCAAGTCATTTTTTGACCTGTATCATGATCAAATTGTTGGATTCAGTATGCAATTTCTAGGAGATCTTGACGAATCCAAAAATGTTGCCCAGGATGCATTTGTCAATCTTTGGGTCAATAGGGAAAAAGTCAAGGAACCCAAAGGAGTCCGTTCCTTTTTATATACCTCTGCCAAAAGCAATTGCCTAAATTTAATCCGTCATAAAAAGGTGGTCCACAAATACTCCGATCAATACCTAAGAAAAAAGGAAAGACAAATAAACCAGGATGTGCTTCATTCCATGGAATTTGACAGCGCTACGCTATCTGAACTGGAAACGTTGATCCAAACCTCAATTAAAAAGCTCCCAGAAAGATGCAAACGCGTGTTTAGCATGCGCCGTTTTGACAACAAAAAGAATCAAGAGATTGCAGAAGAACTCAGCATTTCAGTCAAAGCTGTCGAAGCCAATATGACGCGGGCCATGAGAAGTCTTAAACACAGCCTTTCCAATTACATGACAATAATTCTTTTGGTATTTTTTAGCTAAAAACAAAAAAAACAGCATTCCGATATAGGGTTAAAAGAGACTTAAGTGTACTAATATCAAACATCAAGGTTTAGCGTACTCTGAAGTTTTTTAAGTTAGTTTGAGTTAGTTAAAAGTTTCAGGGGGGCGGGCTCCGCCCTTCTGACTTTTAACCTATTTCAAGCAATAATCGGAAAAGAAACCACTTAAAGCGACTTCAAATCCGAAAAATTACAGATGGATAACAAACTGATTAACAAATATCTTTCCGGAAAAGCTTCCGAAGAAGAAATCAAAATTGTTTTTGACTGGATCGATGCTTCACCAAAAAACAAGTTCGAATTCGTTGAACTCAAAAAAATATGGAGTCTATCCATGGAGGTCAATGGAGATAAGGAAGAAGCATGGAGAAAGGTTCAGCAAAGATTGCGGAAGCTCAAGATTAAGAGGAAAATTGTTTCCAATCTTAAGTATGCCGCAGTCTTAATTATTGGTTTGACCATTGCTGCAAGTCTGTTGAACCCAAAGAAAGTGGATTATGACCTTCCCGCCGATCAAATTGTACTGGAACTTAGCGATGGAACAAAGAAGATCATAAAAAGTGATGGGGCCCAGGAAATTTTGAATGCAGATGGCAAGGTGTTGGGAAAAAAGGACGGGGACGGCATATCATATTCCAATTCCGAAGAGGATAATCTGGCCTATAACACTTTGTACATTCCCTATTCAAAGCGTTTTAATATCGTGCTATCCGATGGTAGTAAAATTCACTTGAATTCCGGTTCTACCTTAAAATATCCAGTAAAATTCTTGGATGGGATGTCTAGGGAGGTCTATTTGGATGGAGAAGCATTTTTTGAAGTAGCGGAAAACAAGGAAAGTGAGTTTATCGTAAACACCAATGGGTTGACCACCAAGGTTTATGGAACCAAGTTCAACGTAAACAGTTATGAAGGGGACGATGTGCAGGAAGTGGTACTCGTAGAAGGCTCGGTTGGGGTTCAAAACGATAATTCTGAAACCAATGAGTTTGTATTAAAGCCGAGTGAAAAAGCTTCCATAGGTCTGGACGGACAACTGCTAAGAAAATCTGTTGATGTATCTGGTTATATCGCCTGGATAGATGGAATTTTGGTTTTCGAGAACGAACGCCTTGAAAATGTGCTCAAGAGATTGGAAAGACATTACGATGTGGCCATTAAAAATAACTATACCGCAATAAACGATAATAGATATACCGGTTACTTTGATATTGAGAGTGTTGATGACATTCTAAGAACCTTTAGTAAACATAAGCCTTTTGTATACGAAGTAGACGGAAGTAGTATAACAATTAACCCATAACTCAAACAAAAAAGCGCCTATGCAGAAACAACCTAAATGACCAAAAAAAATCAGGAAATGCGGCAACATTCCCTGATTAGCAAACAATTTAAATAATCAAACAAAATATCTAAATCAACTCAAAATTATGAATAATTATTCGTGTTTTTTAGGGAAGAAGGTATTCTTTCCTAAAATTGACTTAAAGATGAGATTGACATTTATTTTTCTAATAGCGGCTCTGCTTAAAATCAATGCCAGCAGCTATTCGCAAGTGACCAAGGTTACACTCGACATGAAAGATGTGAGTGTTTCTGAGGTTTTTAATGAAATAAAGTCAAAAACCGAGTTCAAAGTATTCTACATGAACTCCGAAATCAACCTGGATCGCAAAGTATCTGTAAAGGTCAACAAAAGTCGAATCGAGAAAATCCTCAATATTCTCTTTAAGAATACTGATGTACGATATGAAATTGTTGGAAAACAGATAGTGCTGCGATTGGAACCGAAAAAATCGATAGTACAGCAAAAGGTTTCCATTGAAAAAACCGAAATTGAACCTGTACAATTGGATATTTCAGGAACGGTTACCGATTCAGAAAATGTTCCATTACCTGGAGTAAACATTGTGGTAAGGGGAACTACTATTGGTACCCAAACCGATTTTGACGGAAACTATGCCATTAAAGCTGCCACTGGCGAAGTATTGGAATTCACATACTTAGGGATGCAAGCCCAAGCCATTTTGGTAGGTACCAACACCACGATCAACGTTGTCATGCAAGAAGATGCCGCTAGCTTGGATGAGGTTGTTGTTGTAGGTTATGGTACGCAGCGAAAAGAAACATTAACAGGATCCGTGGCCACTGCTACAGGAGAGACCCTTGAAAAGTCTTCTTCTCCAAACCTTACCTCTGCCCTTTCAGGAAAAGTGGCAGGTGTATTTGTGGATACAGGTAGCAATCAACCAGGATCTGATACCGGTGCCATCAGGATTAGAGGAACAAATACCTTTAGAAACTCCTCCGCACTTGTGGTTATTGATGGTATTCCTAACCGGGCTGGTGGAATAGCGAGAATCAACCCAGCGGATATTGAAAGTATCTCCGTTTTGAAAGATGCCTCTGCTGCAATTTATGGAGCAAGGGCGGCAAACGGGGTTATCCTGATTACCACCAAGCGTGGTAAAACAGGTGCTCCTACGGTTAAGCTTACCACCAACTATGGATGGCAAAGTTTTACCGAGCTACCAGAAATGTTATCTGGTGCAGAGTACATGGATTTGGTTAACGTATTGAACGTTTACAAATTACCTGTTGGAGAGTGGGATGCTGCCCACGCCGGTAGAGGTGCTCCATATACCCGTTCTGATAATGGGGAAGTGGTAAACCCAACCTTCTCAACAGAAAGAATTGAGAATACCGCAGCCGGTGACGACCCTTGGCTATATCCTGACACGGATTGGTTTGAGGAACTGCACCGCAAGGATGCTCCTATTGCCCGTCAGAATATCCAAATTTCAGGTGGTTCTGAAAACGTGAGATATTTGGCTTCCTTGGGACATTTTACCCAAGCGATCAACTTTAATGGAGCTCCCAAAGGATTTGAAATGTATGACCTACGTTTGAATCTTGATGCAAACATCAATAAGTATTTGAAACTCGATGTGGGACTATACGGTAGACAAGAAGACAACCGTACCGCTACAAGGGAAAATGTAATCGGAGACCTTATCCGACAATATCCTTGGTTCCCAGCATACTGGCCAACTGGAGAGTTTGGCCCAGATATTGAAAACGGAAACAACCCTGCAGTAAGGGTAACCGAAGGTCCAGGTTATATCGATCACAGCCGTACCTATACTCAAAGTAACATCGGTCTTACACTTCAAGTACCAGGTGTTGAAGGTTTGGAACTTAGAGGTAACGTTTCCTACGATAGGTTTAGCTACAAGCGTTCGCAATGGAACAGACCATGGACGCTATTTACATGGGATGGTGAAAACAGGGATTCTTCCGGTCTTACCGAAGCCCAAAGAGGTCCTGGAGATCCAAGTTTGACAGAAGATCTTACCGACCGTACAGATTTCACTGCAACCCTTAATGCATCATACGAAAGAGATTTTGGAGACCACTATATGAAAATTCTTGGTGGGGTTACCAAAGAACAAAACGAACAGAGCTTTACTAGGGCTTTCAAGCGTTTCTTCCTGTCCAGCGACCTTGCCCAGTTGGATTTCGGTGGGACAGACGGACAGTTTAGCCAAGGTAGTGCCTTCGAACGTGCGCGTTTAAATTACTACGGACGTTTGAACTATGCATACCAGAGCAAGTATTTGTTGGAGCTATTGTTTAGATATGACGGATCCGATCTTTTCCCAAGGGACACACGATTTGGATTTTTCCCAGGGGCTTCTGCCGGTTGGGTGATGTCTGAAGAAGATTTCTTCCAAAAATCTGTACCGTGGTTAGACTTTTTCAAGTTAAGAGCTTCATGGGGACAAATGGGTAACGACAACGTAGATCCATACCAATTCAACGCTTCCTACGAACTATCCTTTACAGGTCTTGAAAGCGTAGTGACCACCGCTAGGGAAAACAAAGTGGCGAACCCAGCAGTAACATGGGAAACCGCGACCTCAACCAACGTTGGTTTCGATTTAAAGGCTTTGGATAATAAACTTACCGTTGGTTTTGACTATTTCATCAACACCAGGGAAGATATCCTTACAAGGCCAAACTTGACATTGCCAGATTATAGTGGAATTACTCCTCCAAACGTTAATATTGGGGAATTTGAGAACAAAGGTTTTGATTTCTCAATTGGGTACAACGGAGCCACTGATTCTGGATTGAGCTATAGCGTAACTGTCAACTTCAGTGATTCCAACAACAAGTTGGTATTCTTTGACGAGCCAACCTTGGCAGACAGACCATGGCAAAGACAAACTGGTGGAGAAATTGGACGTCCATTGCTTTATGATTTTGACGGAGTTTTCCGTACACAAGCAGAGATTGACGCCGAGACCTTGGATTATAGCGATGTAGCGCCTATCCTAAAACCAGGAGATGCTAGAGTTGTGGACTTTAACGGTGATGGTAGAATTACCGATGCCGATAAGCGTCGTACTGGAGGTAGTGCCTTTGCAGATACGCAATACGGTATCAACACTGCCTTGAACTACAAAAATTTCGACTTTAACATGTACTGGGCCGGTGGTGCTGGTGGTTACATCAACTACGAGTGGTCCTTTATGTCTGGTACGCTTGCCAACGTACAACGTGACGTTCGCGATAGAGCTTGGTCCTTGGACAATCCTAATGCCCCACTACCAAGATTGGCTGACAGGGGTGACCAATGGTACTCAGGACAAACTGATGGATACCTACTTACTAGGGATTACATCCGTTTAAAGACTTTGGAGTTTGGTTATAGCTTTGATGAAGACATCGCCAAAAAGATTGGTGCTAAGAACATCAGGGTTTCCGCTTCTGGAACCAACCTTTTGACATTCACCGATTTCCCATTTGATCCGGAAACACTGGATATTGATAACGGTACGCTTAACAACAATGGTATCAATCAAGGAGGAAGTCAAATTGGTGTAAGTGGTGGTAGACAAACAGATGGTAGTGCCTACCCATCGTTAAGAACGTTTAACCTTGGACTTCAACTAACTTTTTAAAAATTCTTATGATGAGAAAGAACATTTTAAAACTTGCATCGTTGTCGCTTTTCGCTTTTGTGATAATGGGCTGCAATGAGGATTTTTTAGATACGACCCCGCTAAATGAAATTGCGGAGGATGCGGTATGGAGCGATCGAAATTTAGCCGAAGCGGCCGTACTTGACCTGTACCAAGGTACATGGGCAGGAACACTTACCGAAGAGGAAACTTCAGACGCTTTTACAGATAATGCGGTATTTACCCACCCTGGTAGAGGGGTTGATGGCTATACCGAAGGTAAAATGACCGCTGGAGGAAACTACATGACCCGTAACTGGTTGGATAACTGGGGGGCTTTGTATTCCTTTATTCGTGGTGCCAATTTGGCCATCACTAGATTAACTGCCAACGAAGCTGGATTTGACCAAGCTTTTGTTGATCAAATGTTGGGTGAGGCTTATTTTATGAGAGCCCATTTTTATACCAATTTGATGCGTCAGTATGGTGGACTTGTATTACTTACGGAGCCATTAGACTTGGATAGTGAGGCAAACAACCCAAGGTCTTCCTTTGAAGCAACCATCAATTTGATTGTTTCCGATTTAGATCAAGCTATCAATTTATTGGACGATGCCCCGGTTAGCCCGGCAAGAGCCCATAAGATTACAGCTTTGGCACTTAAATCAAGAGTGTTGACCCATGCGGCGAGTGATTTATACGATGCAGGAAAAAGTGCATCCGTATCCACTATTGCTGCTTACGGAAACAAGGAATTGGTTCAGTACACAGGAGGATCCCAGACAGCCAGATGGGAAGCTGCCAAGGCTGCTTCTAAAGCACTTTTGGACGAGCATGCTGGCTACAAGTTGGACTACACTGCACCAGCCTCGCATGAAGAAGCCATTCAGAACTATGACGACATGTGGCTTCAAGGTGATGAGAACGTCGATTTTATTTGGGGACGTTTGGTTGAGGAGTTTGGATTTAGCTCTAGAACTTATGACGGAGGTGATGGTTGGTCCCAAGGTCCTGGTATGTTTGCTTTGAACCAAGGTCCAAACGGATACCACGAATGGGCTGGAACCACACCAACAGAAGCTTTGGTTTCCAAATACACCATGTCTGATGGAACAACTTTCGATTGGGACAACCCAGCTCACGCTGCGGATCCTTATACCGATCGTGAACCACGTTTTTATTCAACTATCCTTTACGATGGAGCTCCTTGGAAGCCAAGAACGGATGATGTTGTTGTACATGACAATTTCAATGAAATCCAAACTGGATTCTATACTTTCTCCGATGGTACCATCAAGAATGGTGTAGACACGCGTCAAGGGCCCATTGAGGATTGGAACGGTTCCCGTACCGGATACTATTTTAGAAAGTTCTCCGATCCTAGGTTACCTGCCTCTTGGCCAAATAACCTGCAGAAAATCGATGCGCCTTACATTAGACAATCTGAGATTCTTTTGAATTATGTAGAGGCAAATATCGAATTGGGTGATGAGGCAGAAGCCATTCTTTGGTTAGACAAGCTTAGGTTCAGAAATGGCCTACCAGGAGTAACCGAAACTGGAGATGCCCTTAAAGAGCTGTACCGAAGGGAGCGCGACAAAGAATTGGTTAACGAAGATGCCAGACTCTTTGACATGAAGCGTTGGTTGGAAGGACCATATTCCCTGGACAAGCAAGTACAGACTGTTTTGATCCAGGCAGACCAGATACCTGGTACCACGGTTACCAATTACAGGAAAGACCCTGCAGCTTGGGATTATACCTATAGACCTACCGATATTGTCTTTGAAAACAGACAATGGTTGGATAAAGTTTATTTCTTGCCTATTGCGCAATCTGAAATTGACAAGGACCCTTCCTTGATTCAGAATCCAGGGTACTAGAAATTTAAAGTAAATTATGCTCAAGTAAGTAGAATGGCCTCGTATCTCTAAATACGGGGCTATTCTTATTTTTGTTCCTCAAACTATACAATTGCTGATGAAAAATATACTCCTCCTTATTGTAGCCACAGTCTTGATCTCATCCTGTCAAAATGAACCAAAAACCCTATTCACAAAATTGGATGCCTCCAAGACCGGAATCGATTTCAAAAACGAACTCACTGAAACCCACAAGTACAACTACTTTTCTTATCCGTATATGTACCTGGGCGGAGGTGTTTCCGTAGGCGATATCAATAACGATGGTTTGGAAGATATTTTCTTTACCGGAAACATGGTTCCCAATAAACTCTATTTGAACAAAGGGGACATGCAATTTGAGGATATCTCGGAAACCGCCGGAATAATGGGCGATGAACGATGGTATTCCGGAACTACTTTTGTAGACATCAATCAAGACGGATATTTGGACATTTATTGCTCGGTAAATGGAAAAGTAGCGCCACACAACAATGTGCTGTATATCAACAATCAAGATAATACCTTTACAGAACAAGCCGCCGAATATGGCATCGACTGCGATGGCCATAGCATGCAGTCGACATTCTTCGATTACGACAAGGATGGGGACTTAGATCTATACGTGATCAACTACCCTCCTACCAGTTTTGTGGCACCTGTTCCTTATTATGCCTATATGCTGGATAATCACGAGCTTAAAGATTCCGATCGTCTTTATCGAAACGATAACGGCCATTTTACCGATGTTACCGTAGAGGCGGGAGTGAGCAACTTTGGGCTAAGCCTTGGAGTTGTGGCCTCGGATGTGAACAATGATGGGTATATCGATATTTTTGTCTCCAACGATTTTAACGCTCCAGATTTCCTTTACCTCAACAACCAAGATGGTACCTTTACCAACCAAATCAACACAAGCCTACAACAAACCTCGTTTTTTGGAATGGGTGCAGACATTGCCGATTTCAATAACGATGGCTTTAAAGATATTTTCCAGTTGGATATGTCTGCCGAGGACAACTTCCGTTCCAAGGCCAACATGTCCTCCATGGATCCCGATGCGTTTTACCAATCTGTGAATATGGGACTGCACCACCAATATATGCAGAACTCCCTTCAGCTAAACAATGGTAATTCCGGTTCGGAGCCGCCACTTTTTAGCAATGTAGCACGATTGGCAGGTGTATCCTCCACCGATTGGAGTTGGGGAGGCCTTTTGGCCGATTTTGACAACGATGGATGGAAAGATCTATTCGTTACCAATGGCATTCGCCGTGATGTGAACAACAAAGATTTCTATGCAAAATACCGAACCTTCTTTGACGAACTGGAAAACTCTCCAGATTACGAAACCAAAGAAGAAGAAGCGGGTCTTTTAAACATTTTAGCTGAACTACCCTCCGAAAAACTGAGCAATTATATGTTCCACAACAACAAGGATCTAACCTTTTCCAGAAAAACTGAAGAATGGGGCTTTGGGGAGAAAACGTTTTCCAATGGGGTGGCCTATTCAGATTTGGACAATGATGGAGATTTGGATCTGATCATCAACAATTTGGAGGACATCTCCAGTATTTATCGGAACAACAGCTTCAAAACCAACCAACTAACTATTCATCTGGATGGTAAGGGCAAAGTGCTGCCCAATGGTAGTGTGGTTTCCGTACATACCCGTGAAGGAACCCAAGTGCTGGAGCATAACACCGTAAGAGGTTATTTATCTTCGGTAACGCCCTTAATGCACTTTGGTCTGGGCAATGCCAAAGAGGTAGATAGTATAGTGGTGACCTGGCCCAATGGAAAGCTTACAAAATTGGAAAATGTTAAGGCCAACAAAAGGCTGACAATTGGTTACGGAGAATCCAATGCAAAAAACTCCAGTTTGGCCAAAACCGATGAAAATCCCAGACTTTTTAATACCGTAGATCTTCCCAATCCTACAGTGCACAAGGAAAATCCATTTAACGATTTTGACCTGGAGATTTTACTGCCACACAAAAACTCCACCCTAGGCCCTGCCTTGGCTACCGGAGATCTAAACGGAGATGGCAAGGAAGACTATATCGTGGGAAGTTCCATTGGCACATCTGCCTCTGTGTTCCTTCAAAAGGAGGCGGGATCGTTTTCCGAACTTGTTATCCCAGACTTGGCAGCAGATAGATACTACGAAGATCTCGGAATCTTGATTTTTGATGCGGACAATGATGGTGACAACGATTTTTATATCGCTTCTGGGGGTAACGAATTTAGTGCAGGTTCCCAAGGCTACGAAGACCGATTCTATGAGAATTTGGGCAACGAAAAGTTTGAACGAAACATAAACGCCATTCCGGCAATAAGAAACAGTGGACTGGATATCACGGCTTCGGATATAGACCACGATGGAGATTTGGACCTGTTTGTTGGCGGGCGCTTGGTTCCTAAAAAGTACCCCTACCCTGCCGATTCTTATATTTTAGAGAATGTAAGTGATGCTAAAGGTCCAAAGTTTGTCCCAGCAACAGATAAAATGTTACCCGATTTAAAAGCATTGGGTCTTGTTACGGCCTCATCTTGGATAGATTTTGACCAAGATGGATGGGAAGATCTAGTAGTAGTAGGGGAATGGATGCCCATTAAAGTTTTTAAAAACAATGGAGGCACCTTTACCGATGTTTCCGACCAACTATTATCCGACCAATTTTCCGGTTGGTGGTTCGATATTCAAAAAGGAGACTTTGATAAAGATGGCGATTTGGACCTCATTGTAGGAAACTTAGGAAAAAACTACAAGTATCAGGCAAGTACGGATTACCCCTTCAAAATTTACCTCAATGATTTTGACCGTAATGAAAAAGCAGATATTGTTTTGAGTTATAAAAAAGGAGATACCGAGTTTCCTGTTCGGGGCAGACAATGTTCATCGCAACAAATGCCAGCAATCAAAAACAAGTTCAAAGATTACAATTCCTTTGCGAGTGCATCCTTAAATCAGATTTACACTACTCAAATGCTGGAAGAATCACTGAGTTATGAAATTACTTCCTTCGAAAGTGTATATCTCGAAAACGACAATGGAAAATTCACGGTAAAGCCCTTACCCCAATTGGCCCAAATATCAAGCATCAACAAATTTGTGGTGAACGATTTTGACAAGGATGGAAACCTTGATGCCGTATTGGCCGGTAATCTATATAATGCCGAAGTGGAAACACCGAGAAACGATGCCAGTTTTGGACTTTACCTGAAAGGGGATGGAAATGGAAACTTCCAGGCCAAGACCATGATGGAATCTGGATTGAAAATCGTTGGGGACGTGCGTGATATGGAACTGCTTTCCAAAAACGGGGAAGAACACATACTAGTGGCCAAAAACAACGCTCCGGTACAACTGATTAAGGTGAATTGATTCACCTGGGACCACATAATATTTAAAAGGAAACTCCAACCTACTAGACCAACAGCTCTAAAAGAAGTCTAGAATGAACAAAAAGCGCTTGTTATATAGCCTTATGATCTTGTTGGCAGTGCTTTGCGCGGCTGTCGTCTATCATTGCAAAAATCCAAATATGGCCTCGGACTATCAAAGTCCTGATGCGATTGCAACCCATTTGAGTGGGGAGCAGTTTGCCGGTTCCGAATCCTGTATGGAATGTCACAGTGATATTTTTACCACACATTTGGAGACGGCCCATTTCCAGACTTCAGCGATAGCCAATGCTGAAAACATAAAAGGAAGTTTCACAGAGGGGTCTAATGTGTTGGATTTGAAAGACGTTAGGTTCACCATGAAAATCGAACAAGATTCCTTTTTTCAACACGTGAATATTAAAAACAGGGCGGTGGAATTCCCTCCCTCCAAATTTGATATCGTGATCGGTTCTGGGGTTCGGGGCCAAACCTACCTTACTTGGGATGGAGATGGATTGTTTCAATTACAACCCTCTTACCATACAGCTTCGGATGGATGGATCAACAGTCCTGGATATCCAACCCATAACATCAAAAGGCCTATCAATGATGCTTGCTTAAAATGCCATCTTACCGTTGCAACCAATCTCAACTCAAGCAAACGAAACACCTACAACAAGGAAAAAATGCTATATGGAGTGGATTGCGAAAGATGTCATCGCCCCTCCTTAAAACATGTCGCTTATCATAGGGAAAATCCAGAAGTACCGGAGGCAAAATTTATGCTTAATATAAGTGAATTACCCAAGCAGCAGCGTTTGGATATATGTGCGCAATGTCATTCCGGGCTTCGGGAAGTAACATTAAGGGGTAGCCCTTTTTCCTTTTTGGCTGGTGAAAACCTAGATGACTATTCCCAAAACATGGAGACCCAAACTTCTAATAGCAGTCTAGACGTACACGGTAACCAATATGGGCTATTGACCAGCAGTAAATGCTTTCAGGAAGCAGGAACCATTGACTGTAGCACATGTCATGACCCCCATAAAAACCAAAGGGGACAAACAGCTTTTTTTAACCAAAAATGCATGGCCTGTCATAATACAGCAACCGTTGAATGTAAGGTTGAATCCCACAAAATGGAATCAGTGGCGAACAATTGCATAGCCTGTCACATGCCCAGCTTTCCGTCCAAAGTGATGACAGCCCAAGTAGGCAAAGACAGTCTAGAGACTTCCTTTTTTATTCGGACCCATTTAATAGCCATCTACGAAGAAGAGCAGTGGGACCAAAGCAAATAACCGATAACAAACGCTACAAAAGCACTAAAACCAATACAAATGACCCTTAATTTAAAACGTTTGACCACGGGAGTGATAACCGCCCTGTTCTGTGTCGGCGCAATTGCCCAAAATACTGTTAAGGAAATTGAACTTGCCGGACAACAAGTCGAAATAAGCGGGGATTTTTCCGGCTTTGACACCAAAATTGAAGTTGAAAATATTTCCGAAGGCTTGGATATAGCCACAATTACACTTTCCCATGAAAGCGGCGCCACGCCACCCAAATTCACCCTAAAATGGAATTTGCCCTCAAGTGATATAGCAGGACATTGGGGCACGGGAAGCTTTAACAATAAAAATATTGGCCCCAGTTGGAGCCCGTCCAAAACCAACTCCATGTTGGCCAAACAAGCACCGGTCATCGTACTTTTTGGACATGACGATATCAATCGCCTAAATTTTTCGGTATCCGAAGCCTTGAACACCGTAACCCTGAGCACCGGAATCAAGGAAGAAGATGGGAAGGTCTATAACCAGATTACCTTTTTCACGGAAAAGAATCGTTCCCTTAAAAATTATGAGGTCAAGGTGAGGTTCGATAGTAGACCCCAGTTGTATTCCAAAGCCTTGAACGAAGTTGCCGATTGGTGGGCTTCTTTTGAATTGTATACCCCTGCACCGGTTCCCGAAGTGGCACGACTTCCGGTATATTCCAGTTGGTATAGCTATCATCAAAAGGTATCCATGAAGGAATTGGTAGCAGAATGCAAGCTCGCCAAAAAAATGGGGTTTGAGTCCATTATTGTTGACGATGGCTGGCAAACCCTCGATAGCAATAGAGGATACGCTTATACCGGGGATTGGGAACCTGAACGTATTCCTGAAATGAAAGAATTTGTGCAGGCCGTGCACGACTTGGGCATGAAATTCATCCTGTGGTACGCAGTTCCATTTGCCGGGGAAAATTCCAAGGCCTACGAAAAAATGAAGGGGAAATTTCTGAGATACTGGAACGGACAGGGAACCTATGTCCTAGATCCACGTTATCCCGAAGTCCGGGAATTTATCATCAACACCTATGTGGATGCTACCCGTGAATGGAATCTGGATGGTTTTAAATTGGACTTTATTGGACGCTTTGTGTCGGACAGTGAAACCGAACTCACCAAAGAAAATGGGCGGGACTATGCCTCGGTAAATGAGGCCACAGATGTATTGATGACGGATTTGATGAAATCCCTTCAAGCGATCAAGCCAGATATTATGATTGAATTTAGGCAACCCTATATAGGTCCGGCCATGCGAAAATACGGCAATATGTTTCGGGCCACCGATTGCCCAAACCTATCTTCTGTAAACAGAATACGTACTTCCGATCTAAGGATGCTCAGCGGGAACACCGCAGTTCACTCCGATATGTTGATGTGGCACTATGACGAACCTGTGGAGGTAGCTGCATTACAAATGCTCAATGTAATGTACTCCGTACCCCAAATTTCCGTGCGGTTAGAGGATATTCCCCAAGATCATTTTAAGATGATCAAATTTTACACGGACTATTGGCTACAAAACCGCGATGTGCTATTGGATGGGGAATTCCACCCAACAAGCCCGCTTACCAATTATCCCATTTTGGAAGGCAGTCGGAACAACAAGAAAATCACCACCGTTTTTAACGACCAACTTGTAAAGGTTCAAACCAACAAATGGGATAAGATGGATATACTCAATGCAAAGCGCTCCAAACAAATCATCTTGTTGAAGGAGGGGCAACCTAAAAAGTATGCATACGTAATCAGGGATTGTATGGGAAATCAAACGGATGAGGGCACCCTGGAGCTCAACCAAGAATCCCATCTGGTGACCGTACCCCCTTCCGGTTTAATATCATTAACAAGCATCCGCTAATATTTCCAAGCCATGAAAACAAACAAAATACCAACCCTCGCCTTGATCCTGTTATGTTTTGCTTCCATCTCTTGCGGACCTCAACAGCAGGATAATTCCAAAAAACAGCCGAATATTGTTTGGATCTATCTGGAGGACACAGCTCCGCTTATGGGAAGCTACGGCACTACAGAAATTGCCACACCAAACATTGATAGCCTGGCATCCTTAGGAACTGTGTACCGCAATGTTTATATGCCCGCACCGGTATGTTCGGCAACCCGTTCAAGTATCATTACCGGAGTAATGGCCACTACCTTGGGGGTCCATAACCATCATAGTTCCCGAACCGAGGAATCTGCCATTTACTTGCCGGACAGCCTAAAGACAATTCCAGAGCTTTTCAAGGAAGCAGGATATTTCACTTTTAACAACGGTAAGGATGATTACAACTTTATGTACGACCGTTTGGACTTGTATACCCAAGATTATAAACTTCATTCGTTGTATGGTAAAAGTGGGGTGCGGTTGGATTTGGCAACCTTGGCCGATAAACAACCTTTCTTTGGACAGGTCCAGCTCTATGGAGGTAAGGAAATCTTTTCTTCCAGTTTTAAGGAAAATGTAAAAAATCCCGTGGACCGATCTAAAATTTCGCTCCCCCCCTACCTTCCAGACCACCCTGCTATTATAGAGGAATATGCCAACCATCTGGATGCTATCCAAATTACGGATGAAAGAGTTGGTGGGATTATAAAGCAGTTGAGGGAAAGTGGGGTTTTGGAAAATACCATAGTTTTCTTTTTCTCCGATCACGGCATGCGCATCACTAGAAACAAACAATTTTTATACGATGGAGGGCTACATGTACCCTTGATTATTGCAGATTTCACCAAAAGCCAAAAGCGTGTTCCCCAAAAAAGCACCAATACTGATTTAATCAGCGGGCTTGATCTTGGAACAAGTTCCCTTTCCTTGGCGGGCATCCCCATCCCAGGATACATGGAGGGTAAGGACATTTTTGATGACAGCGGAAACAAGCGTCAGTACGTGATTTCAGCCAGAGATCGCTGCGATTTTACCATAGATCGAATACGTTCCGTTCGATCTATGGATTTTAAATACATCAGAAATTTTATGACCGATAGACCGTATACGCAGCTTACCTATATGGATGTTGACAATGTTGAGTTTGTAAAAGTGATGAAGCAGCTTTATGCAGAGGACTCACTAAATCCAGAACAAAGGCGTTTTATGTCTGATGTTAGACCGGCCGAGGAATTATACGATCTCGCCGATGATCCCCATGAGCTCCATAACCTGGCGGAAGATCCGGAGTATGGGTACATTCTTAATGAATATGCGAACGTATTGGACCAATGGATCAAAGAAACGGATGATAAAGGACAGTACGCCGAAAATGAGGAAGGGCTCAAGGTAATGTTGGGAATTTGGGGAGCAAATTGTGTGAACCCTGAATACGATACCCTAAGAGAAAAATATCCCGATTTGGAGGGATCTTTGTTACATCTTAAAAATACGCCGGCCAAATTAGTGGCTTCCAGCGGGGAATAAAAAGTACCCAACAAAACCAAACAATCTTCTAAAAAAGACCGCTCAAAACAAAATCCCGACCTAAGGCCGGGATTTCTTTTGCTATTATTTGGACTTGGTATTTCCTAAGTCGAAATACAGTTTTATGACACTTTATTTAAGATCAACCTTTAACAAATGATCATCAGCCGTGAGAAAAAGCTGTTTTTCATCGGTACTCAAAGCACAATTGGAAGTTCGCTGTCCGGTGTAGATTCTTGCCAAGGTTTTACCCGAATCATCAAAAATCCACAATCCTCCTGGACCAGTGGCCAACACATAGCCCAAGCTATGTACCTTTAATCCATCAGGTGCACCTTGCTGTCCTTCTTTGCCCATTAAATGAGTGGCATCATGAAATAAGGTTTTATGCTCCACCTTTCCTGGCTCCACCACATCGTACTGGTACCACACCGCATGTTTGGCATCAGACACCGCCACATACAGTTTATCTTCCTTTGGGGACAGACAAATACCATTCGGCCGCGTAAGTTTATCCAACAACACCAACTCTCCAGTATTTTTTAGGCAGTAAACGCCCTGAAAATCCAATTCCTTTTCTGGGTCCTCCATTCCCTTCGGTAGTCCGTAGGGTGGATCCGTGAAATAGAGGTTTCCCTGGCTATCAAAAAAACCGTCATTGGGACTATTGAACCGTTTGCCTTGATAATTATCGACCAAGGCCTCATAAACCGGTTTGGGTTGATCCAGCGGTGCAACCATTCGGCCTACCCTTCGCTCTCCATGTTGCATGAGCACCAATCGTCCTTCGCTGTCCAAGACAAGTCCGTTAGACCCAGGTTCCTTAAAATCTTCGTTGGTTTCCCCCAGATACCCGGAGGGATTCAAATAGGTAATGGTATCGTTTTTGGTGTCCCATTTGTAGACCTTGTTATTCGGGATATCGGAAAAGAGCAAATATTCCCCGTCATCAATCCAAAGTGGACCCTCTGACCATTCAAAACCGCTGGCCAATAGTTGTATGGAAGCCTTGGAATCTATGATCTTAAGCGCTTCTTCATCCAGGATTTCAATGCCGAACGCCTTAGTAATATCGTTGACTTCTTCCGTTGGTTGTTCCGATTTTACAGGTTCTTTCTTGGCAGTTTGCTTACACGACATAGCAAACAAAGCGGCAAGACACCCAAGTGCAATGTTTCTTTTCATATTGGTAGACTCTAGGATTGGTTAAATGAACGATTCCAAATATAGCAGTTTCAACTATTTGTTGGTTGATTTTCAACCGATATCCTTACCCTCTTAAAATCTTTATGTATGATTCCTAAAACCCTAACAAAGTTCTCTCGGAATGTTCACTTGTTTTTAGTTACATTTAGGATCAATAAATCCAACACCTATGTCGATTCAAAAACCAATCCTGTTTCTTTTTGCCTTTTTCTTAATGGTTACAGCGTGTAAAAGAAATGGGCAAAAACCAACACTCGACGCAAACAAAAACCAAGTGAAAAGTAGCATGACATCTAACATCGACCCAAACAATTTTGAAAAGATAGTTGAAGGCGATTCGGTCCATTTGTATATCCTAAAAAACCAGGCTGGCACAGAGGCCTATTTTACCAACTTTGGGCAACGCTTGATTGCATTGTACGTTGCGGACAAAAATGGAAACATGGGCGATATTGTGTTGGGATGCAATACCTTGGAGGGTTACTACGAACCAGGTACTGATTATTTTGGATCAGTAATAGGCAGGTATGGTAACAGGATTGCCAAGGGCAAATTCTCATTGGATGGCGTTAACTATACCTTGGCCACCAATAATGGCCCCAATCATTTGCATGGAGGGGATATGGGTTTTGACAACGTGGTTTGGGATGTGGACCATTCCAGTGAAAATGAAATACAGTTCTCAAGGATTTCCCCAGATGGGGAGGATGGGTATCCCGGAAACCTTTCCGTAATCGTCCGTTATGTATTGACTGAGGAAAATGAGCTTCAAATTTTCTATGAGGCCACTACCGATAAAAAAACCATTGTTAACCTTACCCATCATTCCTTCTTTAACCTTAAAGGAGAAGGCATGGGTAGTATTCTGGACCATATTGTGGAAATCAATGCAGACCATTACACTCCTGTGGACTCCACTTTAATTCCTTTGGGTACCATTGACCCCGTGGACGGAACACCCATGGACTTTAGAAAGCCCAAGTCGATTGGAAGGGATATCGAATCCGATTTTGATCAACTTAAGATAGGAGGGGGATACGACCATAACTACGTTTTTAACACTGCAACAAAAAATAAGGATGGCCTAACCTTCGCTGCTAGGGTAACCGAACCCGAATCGGGAAGAATCATGGAGGTTTATACCAATGAGCCAGGAATGCAGTTTTACAGTGGTAATTTTATGGACGGGTCCGTGAGCGGAAAAAATGGCCAGGCATACATTTATAGAGGTGCCATCTGTTTGGAGACCCAACACTATCCAGACTCTCCCAATCAACCCAACTTTCCTTCCCCGGTCTTGGAACCCGGTGAAACCTATTCATCTATCTGCGTTTACAAATTCGATGTAGAAAAATAGCGTATTGCAGTACTTTGTATTGAGCAGGCTGCATTAAAGTGGTAATACGGATTTTCCTGCCCTGACTTCCAGGATAAGCTCGTTTATGGTGGTCTGTTCCAGATTTTTTATGAAATCGCTATTTGCATTGCCCACAAGATGATGCAGGGCGCAGGGGTTCTCGCTATCACACTCATGAATACTGAGCATACAGGAACGTAGCCTTTGCTCCCCATCTATTACATCCACAATCCTGATCAACGGCAGCCCAAGATTTTTGGCGCTCAAATAAAAACCGCCTTTAGGTCCCCGTGATGATGAAATGATATCGTGTTTGGAGAGTTCCTGTAACAGCTTTGCCAAATAAGATTGGGGCACGTTGATATTGGTATAAATATCCTTGACCATCATCTTATTGTCCTCACTGGTATGTAGAGCCAAATATAGCACCGCCTTCAAAGCATATTTGGCCGAATTGGAAAGCATTTTACCCTGTCTTTAAATCATATACAATATTAAAAAGATGTTTTTATCCGAAATGTGATTTTTATCATATTCTGCGTCAATTTCAGCCCATACATTTGACCCAAAATCCAACAATTGATATCACATGAAAACTATTCTAAAAGGCGGTTATGTTCTACTCCTAGGTATTTTGATTTCCTGCGGGGGTAAAGAAGAAAAAAAACAAGATGGCTTTCAGGTAGAAAGACAAAAAACTACCCAAAAGGCCACACAAAAAGTTGAAACCGAAACCACCAAGGCTTCGGAAAGAATCGATTTGGAAAACAAAGGGGTCGGTCCTATAACCTCGGTGGACCTGAGTACCGACATAGATCAAGCTTTGGTCGCGGAAGGTAAAGCCGCTTATGACCAATTGTGCTTGGCTTGTCACCGGGTCGGGAAAAAATTTATTGGTCCAGCTCCCGATGGAATATTAAAAAGAAGGTCACCTGAATGGATCATGAACATGATCTTAAACCCCGAAGGCATGGTCAAGGAAGACCCACTGGCCAAAGACCTTTTCATGGAATTTAACGGATCTCCCATGGCCAATCAAGGGCTTAGTGAAGAACAGGCCCGGGCCGTGCTCGAATACTTTAGAACCTTATAAATACATGTATGAAACTAGCAACCAGCATTAAACTTACTATTGGTTTGTTCTTGGCCGCATCTCTGATGATCGGTTGTAAGAGCGAAACCAAGACCCAGAACCCATCCACAGCAACAGTGGAATCACAAGACGGTGAAAAACAAGGACAGGCATTTTTAAAGGACGATGAGGCCACGCCAAACGTTCTTGACATTGCCATTGGTTCCAAAGACCATACCACCTTGGTCGCGGCAGTACAGGCAGCAGAATTGGAAAACGCATTGGTAAATGCAGGCCCCCTTATGGTCTTCGCACCTACCAACGCAGCATTTGAAGCCTTGCCCGAAGGTACCGTTGAGAATTTACTGAAGCCAGAGAACAAGGCAGCATTGGCCAACATTTTACAGTACCACGTCACCCCGGGAAAATACTCCAAAGACTTCTTGAAGAAGTTTAAAAAGTTGGGGCAGGCGAACAACCAGAGCGTACAAGTTGAGGTACAAGGGGATGATGTCCTTATTGGCGGCGCCAAGATTGTGGCCAGTGTACCTGCCGGAAATGGCATTGTACACGTAGTGGATAAAGTAATGTTACCCCCTGAAGAATAGAAAAACAAAATTTTAAAACAAGTATGATGAATAAATTTCGCTTTTTAATGTTTGCCGTTGCGGCCGTAACCATGTTCCTGATCGGCTGTAACCAGCAAGGCAAAGACTCCAATGGGG
Source organism: Flagellimonas myxillae (assembly GCF_023502235.1). Lineage (GTDB taxonomy): Bacteria > Bacteroidota > Bacteroidia > Flavobacteriales > Flavobacteriaceae > Flagellimonas > Flagellimonas myxillae. The sequence continues at coordinate 44,737 of NZ_JAMFLY010000004.1, forward strand.
CACTGTCTTCCAGTGCTGCCGAAAAGGTTTATGTTGCACCCGGGGAACATGATGAATTCTATGCGTTCATTTCGGGTGGGTTCAGTGGACAAATGTCCGTTTATGGGCTTCCTTCGGGAAGACTCTTCAAGGTAATTCCCGTGTTCTCCCAAGATGCTGAAAAGGCTTGGGGATACAACGAGGAAACCAAGCCTATGTTAAACACCTCCCACGGATTTGTTCCTTGGGATGACGCCCACCACCCTGATATTTCACAGACCAATGGGGAATTGGACGGACGTTTTGTCTTTATCAACGGAAATAACACGCCAAGGATAGCCAAGGTTGATCTCAGCGTGTTTGAAACTACCGAAATCATTGAAATTCCAAATAGTGCCGGTAACCACAGTTCTGCTTTTGTTACCGAAAACACCGAATATGTAGTTGCAGGAACGCGGTTCTCTGTGCCAATTCCGCAAAGGGATATGCCAATTAAAGAGTACAAAGGTAATTTTAAAGGTTCCCTTTCCTTTATTAGCGTAGACCCTGAAGATGGTGGAATGGACCTTTCCTTTCAGATTTTGATGCCCGGGTTTGACTACGATTTGGCCCACCCTGGTAGAGGTGCTTCCCACGGTTGGATGTTCTTCTCCACTTACAACTCTGAGGAATCCCACACCTTGATGGAGGTGAACGCTTCTCAAAACGACAAGGATTTTATCGCTGCCGTGAACTGGAAGAAGGCCGAAGAATATATCAAAGAAGGGAAGTTTAGGACCATGCCGGCCAATTATGCACACAACGTATATGACGAATCGACCCATACGGCAACCTCAACCATGAAAAAAGAGGTTAGGATATTGGACGCTGCTGAATTGCCAGGTTTGGTGTACTTGCTTCCGACTCCAAAGTCCCCTCACGGTTGTGATGTAGACCCAACAGGAGAATATATCGTCGGTAACGGAAAACTTTCTTCGGATTTGACAGTACACTCCTTTACCAAAATGATCGATGCCATTGAAAACGAAAGGTTTGATGGCGAGGCTTATGGTATCCCAATCTTAAGTTTTGAAGATGTTTTGGCAGGATCTGTAAAACAAGCTGGTCTTGGGCCCCTGCACACTGAGTTCGACGGAAAAGGAAACGGTTACACCACATTCTTTATCTCTTCTGAGGTAGTAAAATGGAAAGTGGGAACTTGGGAAGTTGTGGACAGACAGCCTTGTTACTATTCCGTGGGACACTTGATGATTCCTGGTGGGAACTCAAGAAAACCATTCGGTAAGTATGTAGTGGCCATGAATAAAATTACGAAGGATAGATACCTCCCAACCGGTCCCGAGGTGACACAATCGGCACAGCTTTACGATATCTCCGGAGAGAAAATGGAATTGCTGTTGGACTTCCCCACGGTGGGTGAGCCCCATTACGCCGCAGGTATTGCCGCTGATATTGTAAAGGAACGATCCAAAAAAATCTACAGTCTGGAGGAAAACAAGCATAAGTATGCCACCACTTCGGATGCGGATGTTAGGGTTGAACGAAATGGCAAGGAGGTACATGTGTACATGACCATGATCCGAAGCCACTTTAATCCAGATAATATTGAAGGAATCAAGGTTGGGGACAAAGTGTATTTCCACGTAACCAACTTGGAACAGGATTACGATGTACCCCACGGAGTAAGTATGATCGGTGCCAATACCTCCGAACTGCTGATCATGCCAGGACAGACCGAAACCTTTGTTTGGGAACCCAAACAAGTGGGGGTATGGCCCTTCTATTGTACAGATTTCTGTTCTGCCTTGCACCAGGAGATGCAGGGCTATGTAAGAGTTTCTCCGGCTAGTTCCGATTTAGATTTGAGCTGGTCGTTAGGTGAGGATTAGTGTTAATGTATAGTTGAATTGTGTACGGAAGAGCGGGAGGGTTTCCCTCCCGCTTTTTCAAACTAAAGAATCCTGAGATGAAAAAAAAAGCCAAAATATTAATGTTCGCTGGAGCTTTGCTCCCCTTACTGTTGTTTGTGTTCCCACTTTGGAAAATAACTTTGGAAGCACCACAATACCCAACACCCTTGGGAATGTTCATCCATATCAACGATTTTACGGATGCCAATCCACATGATATCAAGAACATTAACCTCATGAACCACTACGTGGGCATGAAATACATCCCGGAAGCCATTCCAGAGTTCAAAATATTTCCGGCCGGAATCCTCATCACCACGATCATAGGACTTTTGATTGCCTGGAAAGCCAACCACAAATGGTATTTGTACTGGTTTATTTTAATGGTGATTCTGAGTAGTGCCGGGCTTTATGACTTCTATCTCTGGGAACATGACTACGGACACGACCTTGACCCAAAGGCCATTATGAAATTTACCAACCCTGACGGGTCTGTTATGGGATTCCAACCTCCACTTTTCGGAACCAAGGACATCCTTAACTTCAAAGCCCACTCCTACCCCCAATTGGGTGCCTACAGCCTCGGTTTAGGAATGGGATTGTCTTTGTTTGGCTACCTATTGGTGAGAAAGGAAAACAAAAAACTGAAAACAGCATAACATGGGAAGGCTTAGGGATGTAAAAACATTGGGCACCTTGCTATTGGTAACGATTTTCATGGGCTGTACCCCAAAGCCACAAGAAATTGTATACGGAACCGATGGTTGCCATTTTTGCAGAATGACCATTGTGGATGCCCAACATGCTGCCCAACTTGTCACCAAAAAAGGGAAGGCCTTTAAGTTCGATGCCATAGAGTGTATGGTCAATCATTTAAAGGACGTGGATTCCAATTCGGTAGCCCTGTATTTGTGCAATCATTACAACGAACCAACAGATTTGATAGATGCCACCCAGGCCACCTTCCTCATTAGCAAAGAAATTCCAAGCCCTATGGGGGAGTTTCTAACCGCCTTCAGTTCCAAAAACCTTGCTGAAGAAGTGCAAAAGGATCATGAGGGAATCATTTACTCCTGGAATCAATTATTGGACAAGTTCAATCGCTAAACATCAACATGTACAAAATCGACAATCATATCAAAACCGAAAAATACAATGGACTAAAAGTACATCGTTTGACACATACGGATAGTCTTGAAGTGCTGTTGATCAGCTTGGAGAAAGATGCACTATTTCCAGAGCACGACTCCCCTAAGGATGCCCATTTATTGGTATTGGAAGGAGATATTAGCTTCTTCATAAATGACCATATCCATAGGCTGACAAAACAACAGTTTTTTCATTTTCCCAAGGAACAAAAACATTGGGTAAAAGCACATATGAACACCAAATTTCTAATCATAAGATAATACCATCATGATAAAGCAAAATATACTTCTAGCGGTTCTATTCAGCCTGGGTTTCTTTTTTGCAACAGGGCAGAACACGGAAAGATGTTCCGCATGCGGAATGGACATCAGGCAAAATCAATTTAAGGCGCGTGCCGAAAAAACCAATGGCAAAATGGATCATTTTGATTCCGTGGAATGTCTGGTACAGCAAGTTCAGAGCAAGGCGAGCCAAACTTTTGTGGCCCTGGCCGTCACAGATTTTAAAACAGAAGAGGAAATTGATGCAACCAAGGCATATTATTTAAGAAGCGAGAAAGTGTCTAGTCCAATGGGGGCGAATTTATCCGCTTATGCCACACGCAAAAGTGCGCAGGAATCCCGAAAGGTCAACGGAGGTGATATTATGGATTGGGATGCCTTGAACAATTATTTTACCTCCTCAAGCTTTGGGGTTACCGAACACGTTCACCACAACCATGGGCCCAGTTCCTATGCGCCTAGTGGGGTAATGGGCGATCATTTGCATCCCAAAGGCGGGGTTATGATTTCGTTGCGATCCATGTACATGAGTATGCAAGGGAATCGAAATGGAAGCAGCAAAGTGCAGGATTCGGAGATTTACCAAAATTTTATGGTCGCTCCCCAACAAATGGGCATGGAAATGTTTATGTTGGGATTGATGTACGCTCCTTCCGAAAGAGTTACCTTGATGCTTATGCAAAACATGGTGAGCAAGGATATGGATCTGTCTGCCAGGATGATGATGGACAACGGCATGTCCATGATCAACGATTTTTCCACCTCTTCCAGTGGACTTGGAGATTTAAAATTGGGCATGTTATATGGCGTATTTTCAAATGGAAAAAACTCGCTTCATCTCAATACCAAGGTGAGTCTCCCAATTGGAAAAATTGATAGCAGGGACGCTACGCCTATGATGGCCGATGCCAAACTACCATATGCCATGCAATTGGGCTCAGGAACCTTCGATTGGACCCTCGGGGCCACTTTCAAACAGAATTTTTCCCATTTTACTTTGGGAATCCAACAACTGAACACTTTTAGTACAGGTCGGAACAGCGATGGCTATCGCCTTGGAAACATCAGTGAGCTCCATACTTGGTTGGGATATAATTTCTCCAATATAATTGGCGTAAATGCCAGATTGAGCGGTAGTACCCAAGGTGCTATATCAGGAATGGACACAGATTTGAATCCTATGATGGTGCCCACAGCAAACCCTAATAATTATGGAGGTGAACTTGTTTCCGGGGGATTGGGCACCAATATTCTAATTGCAAAGGGAAAATTGATCTTGGGGGTAGAGTTCAATGCACCCTTATACCAAAATTACAACGGGATTTTCATGAACTCAGACTACTCGATTCATGCCGGTATAAGATACAACGTGCTTTAGTACATTTGGGTTGATGGATTCCAGGAGCAAGCTTATTTTACTACTCTTTTTCGCATGGAGTTATATTTCCTATGGGTCCACTTTGGAAATATGTTCCAGCTGTGCCATAAGTTCCCTGAAACAAGGAGTTGCCCTGGCAAAAGATTACGATACCCTATTGATCAGAAAAGGGACCTACCGCGAATTTGATATTGTTGTGGACAAACCTCTATCGCTTTTGGGAGATGATTATCCCATTATCGATGGGGAAGATCAAGGCGAGATTATCACCATTACTTCAGATAACGTTACTGTGGATGGCTTGTTCATCATTAATGTAGGAACCAGCTATACCGAGGATTTTGCCGCCATTCGAGTGGTAAAGAGCAAAAACTTCTTGATCCAAAATGTGGTCCTGGAAAAGCTATTTTTTGGGATTTATCTGGAAAAATCAACATATGGCAAGGTATATCATAACAAGATCATTGGCGATGCCGTGGAAGAATTCAATTCCGGAAACGGAATTCAACTTTGGTACTGCAACAATATTGAGGTTGAACAAAACATCGTTCAACATGTAAGGGATGGGATTTATCTGGAATTTTCGGACGAGATTACCATCAAGAATAATATCAGTACCAACAATATCCGATATGGACTTCATTTCATGTTCTCCAACGACGATCTCTATGAGGGTAACACTTTTGAAAACAATGGAGCCGGGGTGGCCGTGATGTTCTCCAAAAAAATCAGGATGTATAAAAACACCTTTAAGAAAAACTGGGGTTCGGCCTCCTTTGGCATGCTCTTGAAGGAAATCAACGATTCAGAAATCATTGGAAACATTTTCGAGGAAAATACTGTGGGAATCAGCATTGAGGGATCGAACCGAATTAAATATATGGAAAACGACTTTGTAAACAACGGCTGGGCCTTAAAGGTTCGCGGTGCTTGTTATGGGAATGTCTTTTCGGCCAATAATTTTTTATACAATTCCTTTGATGTTTCGTACAACAGTAAATTGAACGACAACCAATTCAACGGAAATTTTTGGAGCAACTACACCGGGTACGACCTGGACAAAAACGGAGTTGGCGATGTGCCATACCGCCCGGTAAAGCTATTTTCCTATATTGTGAACAGGACCCCCGAGACCATTATATTGCTCAGGAGCCTTTTTATGGATATTATCGATTTTTCCGAAAAAGTATCCCCGGTCTTTACTCCCGATAATTTGAGGGATAATAGCCCTCTAATGAAAAAATTACCATGATCCAAGTAAACAACCTCCATAAAAAATTTGGTAAAAACCTTGTTTTGGACAATTTGGACCTCAACATTGATGGCGGGGGCATATTTGCCATTCTAGGACCCAATGGTTCGGGAAAAACCACCCTGATCAAGAGTGTTCTGGGTATGGTGGTCATGGATAAAGGACAAATTGCGGTAATGGGAAATTCCGTAAAAACGAATTGGAAATACCGAAAGGAAATCAATTATCTACCCCAAATAGCTAACTTTCCAGGCAACCTAAGGGTGCGGGAGTTGATCAAGATGATACAAGACCTTAGGCAAAAACCCAACCAGGCAGAAACACTTATCAACTTGTTCAAGTTGGAGCCCTTTATGGACAAAAGACTGGCCACCCTTTCCGGGGGTACCAAACAAAAGGTGAACATCGTATTGGCATTTATGTTCGATTCCCCCCTCCTTATTTTGGATGAGCCTACAACCGGATTGGACCCCTCGGCCCTAATTAGCTTAAAAGAGTTGATCCAAAAAGAAAAGGCCCAGGGAAAAACCATTTTGGTTACCTCACATATCCTAAGGTTTGTGGAAGAAGTGGCCGATGAAATCGTTTATCTGTTGGAAGGCAAAATCTATTTCAAAGGTACCATGGACCAACTAAAAACACGGACCAACCAAACCGATATTGAACATGCCATTGCGGCCATAGCAACAGAACAGGAACATGCTTAAAATCTTAAAATACAGTTTTTATGATCTCATGCGTAGCCGCTGGAGCTATGTGTATTTCATCTTTTATTTGCTATTGGGTTTTGTGTTGCTCTTCCTAAACAACGATGTATCCAAGGCGGTGATTACCTTAATGAACATCATAATTGTACTGGTTCCCCTGATCGCCACAATTTTTGGGGTGATGTACTACTACAATTCCAAGGAATTTACGGAACTGTTACTTGCACAACCTGTGAAAAGAACTTCCATATTCTTGGGGCAGTATCTAGGCGTTTCCGGTTCCCTGGCAATGAGTTTGGTCCTCGGCCTGGGTATTCCGTTTATGTTGTATGGCCTGTTGCGAAGCAATGCGATTTGGGATTTCTCTCTCTTGCTGGTGACAGGGGCATTTCTCACATTTATTTTTACAGCACTGGCCTTTAATATTGCCTTGTCCAATGAAAACAAGATAAAGGGCTTTGGATATGCCGTTTTGCTCTGGTTATTTTTGGCTGTGGTCTATGATGGCCTCTTCCTGATTTCGCTCATCGTATTTGAAGAATATCCCTTAGATAACTTTTCGTTGATCGCCACCATGCTCAACCCAATTGATCTTTCCCGAACTTTGATTTTATTAAAGCTGGATATTTCGGCCTTGTTGGGATATACCGGAGCAATCTTTAAAAAATTCTTCGGGACCCAAATGGGCTTTTTGGTCTCCATGGCCATATTGGTCGTTTGGACACTCCTGCCCATTTTTAGAATCGTTCACAAAGCCAAGCGAAAGGACTTTTAGCCACAAATTCGTCCCAGTTTGTCAATTACTTTGTTTTAGCTGTCAAAAAGCGAAAAAAATACAATGGCTTCAACTTAATTTTATACTTTGTTGGTCAAATACGACCAATACATGCAAATAATTGAAAATTCAACAGTCTACGATGTCATTATCGTAGGTTCTGGTGCTGGGGGCGGGATGGCCACAAAGATTCTCTCCGAAGCTGGTTTAAAGGTAGCTGTTGTGGAAGCAGGTCCTTTTTTCGACCCTGCCGACCCAGAACAAATGACTCAACTAAAATGGCCCTATGAATCACCTCGAAGAGGTGCCAGTACTGTTCGTCCTTTTGGCGATTTTGATACCGCCTATGGGGGATGGGAAATTGAAGGGGAACCCTATACAAAGGAAGAGGGCACGGACTTTCTGTGGTTCCGTTCACGCATGTTGGGAGGTCGTACCAATCACTGGGGTAGAATTTCGTTGCGATTTGGCCCCAAAGATTTCAAAAGAAAAAATCATGACGGTTTAGGGGACAATTGGCCCATTGGCTATGAAGATGTCAAGCCCTATTACGATAAGGTGGATAAATTGATCGGGGTATTTGGAACCAACGAAGGATTGCCCAACGATCCCGATGGTTTTTTTCTTCCCCCACCCAAACCAAGATTACACGAGTTGTTCTACATAAAAGGCGCCCGAAAATCCAACATACCGGTCTATCCATCACGGATGTCCATGTTGACCAAGAAAATCAATAACGATCGCGGTGTTTGTTTTTATTGTGGACAATGCTCCAGGGCCTGCCAGGTCTATGCTGACTTCTCGGCCGGTACCTGTTTAATATTTCCTGCCCAGAAAAGTGGAGGCCAAATAGATTTGTTTGTTAACTGCATGGTTCGGGAAGTTACTACCGATGAAGAAGGAAGGGCCACCGGGGTTTCCTATATCAACAAAGAAGATAGGCGGGAGTACAAGCTTAAGGGCAAAGTGGTGGTATTGGCTGCTTCGGCATGTAGCTCGGCAAGAATACTGCTCAACTCCAAAAGTTCACAGCATCCAAACGGCCTTGGGAACAGCAGTAATATTGTGGGCAGATATTTACACGATTCCACTGGTACCAATCGAATGGGATTTGTACCAGACCTAATGAACCGCAAAACCTATAACGAAGATGGAGTGGGCGGAATGCATGTGTATACCCCATGGTGGTTGGAAAATGAAAAACTGGATTTCCCAAGGGGGTATCACATAGAAATGTGGGGAGGTCTGGGCATGCCAAGCTATGGTTTCGGATTCAATGCCAACGATTTCAATTCGTTTTTTGGTTTACCGGTCGGTGGATACGGCAACTCCTTGCGAAAGGATGTGAAAAAATATTACGGTTCTGTGATAGGTTTGGCCGGTCGTGGGGAATCTATTCCGCAAAAAGACAATTATTGCGAGATTGACCCCACCAAGGTTGATGAATTTGGCGTTCCCATTCTAAAGTTCAACTACAAATGGACGGACCACGAGATAAAACAGGTGAAACACATGCACGACACCTTTGAAGAAGTCATCCATAACATGGGTGGCGAGCCATTGGGTGGAAAGCCTGGGAAAGATACCAACTATGGAATCTTGGTTCCTGGTGAAATCATTCACGAAGTGGGAACCACACGAATGGGGGATGACAAGAAAACTTCGGTGGTAAATAGCCATCAGCAATTGCACGATGCTAAAAACGTATTCGTTGTAGATGCCGGTCCGTTTGTGTCCCAAGCGGATAAAAACCCAACATGGACCATTTTGGCCCTCTCGTGGAGAACTTCCGATTATATCGTTGAACAACTCAAACAACAAAACATTTAGCCATGGATAGAAGAAAAAGTCTAAAGTCGATACTCCTCGGAGGAGTGGCCGGTGGATTGGCCGTTCATGGATGCAGTCCCAAGCCCGAAAATGCCACCGAACCTGTGGTGGAAATCAAAAAATACAGCTACGGAAGAACCCCTAAGGAGCAGAAGGCCATTGAAAAACTTTTGTCCGAGACTTTTTTCAATGAACATGAAATGAACACACTTTCTACCCTTTGCAATCTTATTCTTCCTGCAGAAGGTGAACTTAAGGGTGCCCTGGATGCAGAAGTCCCCGATTTTATCGAGTTCATGGTCAAGGATATCCCGGAATATCAACCCACACTAAGGGGAGGCCTCATGTGGTTGGACCACAAATGCGGTACGGAATTCAACCTGCTGTTCAATGCGGCAACCGAAGAACAGCAAAAAAGCATCTTGGATGGTATCGCTTTTCCGGATATTTCGGTCCCTGAAGCAGAACGTCCATTGGAGATTCAATTCTTTTCGCTGATGCGGAACCTAACCCTAACTGGGTATTATACCTCCAAATTGGGTATTGAAGAATTGGATTATAAGGGCAACTCCCCCAACGTATGGGACGGAGTGCCAGAGGATGTCTTGGCGCAACACGGGGTTTCTTATGATGAGGAATGGTTGGCCAAGTGCGTGGACCAAAGCAAACGGGGAGTGCTCGCCGAATGGGACGATGACGGAAAGCTTATAACCTAAACACCTGACCAAAAAAGAGGATTGGCTTGCATGGCAAGCTAAATTTTACCGATATTTGCGCTCACATTTTTCTGGATAATTCCTAAACGCCCACGTGGTGGAATTGGTAGACACGCTACCTTGAGGGGGTAGTGTTCGAAAGGACGTGCTGGTTCGACTCCAGTCGTGGGCACCAAACCGCATTTTATGCGGTTTTTTTGTTTCTAGCAGTTTTAAATAGCCATCTTCCCTTAAACACATTTCTTAAAAGCCTCCTAAAAATTAATGACATTATTAGGATGGCAGCGATTTAATTGTAAATTTGTTTAATCTTTATTTGAAAATGATGAACAATGTAAAGAAATCTTTCAGCATTCGTGATATGGAAAACTTGTCTGGAATAAAGGCACACACCATTCGAATCTGGGAAAAAAGGTACAATTTGTTTAGCCCTGAGCGGACAACCACCAACATCAGGACCTATAGTTTGGCAAGTCTTCAAAAATTGTTGAATGTCACCTTGCTGTACAATAATGGATACAAAATATCGAAAATTGCGAAACTTGAAGAAACCCAAATTCCTGTACTGGTACGGGAAATAGTTTCCAACACCAGTGAAAAGGACCATGCCATAAATGCTTTTAAGCTCGCCATGGTCAACTTTGACCAATTGCTCTTCCTCAATACCTATAACAGTCTATTGGCCGATCGTTCGTTTAAGGATATTTTCAATCAAGTGCTTATTCCCTTGTTGAACGAACTAGGTCTTTTATGGCAAACAGATACCATTAGCCCAGCACATGAGCATTTTATTTCCCATTTGATCAAACAAAAAATCCATATCAACACGGAAAAGCTTCAAATGATGGAGCCTACCAAAAAAGATAAGGTATTTGCCCTTTTCCTGCCAGAAAATGAAATTCACGAAATCGGTCTCTTGTACCTCAACTATGAGATTAATTTACGAGGATACAAGTCCATCTATTTGGGTCAGACCATGCCCATCGAAAATCTAGTGGATTTATTGAAATACCACGATGACATTCATTTTGTGAGCTATTTTACCGTCTCCCCGACCAAGGATGAACTCACCTCCTATTTCGAAAAGTTTTGGAATACGATGAAGGCTTCCGAAAATTCCAGATTATGGGTGCTTGGGCATCAAATCAAATATATTACCCAAGATGAGCTTCCCAACCATGTAAAAGCCTTTAACTCCATTGACCAACTATTGGAAATATTATAAACTGACCCATGAAGGCCATCGTAATCGGTTCTGGTTTCTCCTCGCTTTCCGCCGCCTGCTATTTGGCAAAGGCCGGACTGGAAGTAGAGGTTTTTGAAAAAAACGAATCCGTTGGTGGCCGGGCCAGACAATTAATCAAACAAGGCTTTACTTTCGATATTGGCCCAAGTTGGTATTGGATGCCGGATATTTTTGAGAAATTTTTCGCAGATTTTAACAAAAGTCCTTCGGACTACTACCAATTGGACAAGCTTAATCCCGCTTACAAGATTTTTTTCAAGGACGATAGTATCACTATAGGGGATTGTATGGAGCAAATTTGCCAAGAATTCGATCGTATCGAAAAGGGCAGTAGCGTGCATCTAAGAAGTTTTATAAAAAAAGCACAGGACAACTATAATATTGCCATAAATAAGGTGGTATTAAAACCAGGCATTTCTCCATTTGAGCTGGTGACCAAGGACACCGTTCTCCGTTTGGATCAATTCTTCAAAACCATCAGTCAAGAAGTACGCAAGCGCTTTGAAAACCCCAAATTGATTTCCACCTTGGAGTTTCCGGTGTTATTTCTGGGGGCCAAACCCAGTAAAACGCCATCCTTCTACAGCTTTATGAACTTTGCCGATTTCGGGCTTGGCACATGGCATCCCAGAGGGGGTATGTACGAGATTATTAAGGCAATGACCGCCTTGGCCAAAGAATTGGGGGTAACCATCCATACCAATAGTCCGGTGGATAAAATCCTGGTATTGGACGGTGAAATATGTGGTATCCATAGCAATGGCACCAATACTACCGCAGACTATGTGGTGAGCGGAGCAGATTACCATCACTCGGAAACTCTCTTGGACAAAAAGTACCGACAATATTCCGAAACGTATTGGAATTCCCGCATTTATGCCCCATCCTCACTTCTGTTTTATATCGGATTCAACAAAAAACTAAGAAACGTACACCACCATAATCTCTTTTTTGATACCGATTTTGGGCAACATGCCCGTGAAATCTATGATCACCCGCAATGGCCAACAAACCCTCTGTTCTATGCCAACTTTCCTTCCGTAACGGACGGAACCATGGCGCCTGAAAATTGCGAGACCGGTTTTTTTCTGGTTCCCATCGCCCCAGGCCTGGAGGATACACCAGAACTAAGGTCTCAATATTTCGATATTGTGATGGACAGATTCGAATCCCTTACGGACCAAGAGGTTAGAAAATCAATTATCTTTAAGGAAAGCTTCTGCGTAAACGATTTTATCGAGCAATACAATTCCTTTAAGGGCAATGCCTATGGAATGGCAAATACCCTGAAGCAAACAGCCTTTTTACGGCCTAACCTCAAAAGTAGCAAGGTAAAAAACCTGTTTTTCACAGGACAGCTCACAGTTCCAGGCCCGGGAGTTCCTCCATCCTTGATATCCGGCAAGCTGGTGGCTGACCTATTAACCAAAAATTTAAAATCATGAAGTCTATTTTTGATGATGTCTCTCGAAATTGCAGCAAAATTGTGACCGAATCCTATAGCACCTCCTTTGCCTTGGCCACAAAAATGCTGTCACCCTCCATCCGAAAGGACATATACAACATTTATGGTTTTGTTCGATTTGCAGATGAAATTGTGGATACCTTCCATGATTTCAACAAGGAGGAACTGTTCAATAATTTTGAAAAGGACATGGTTTTGGCCTTGGAGCACAAAATAAGCCTGAATCCCATACTAAATTCCTTTCAGCAAACCTATCACAAGTACGATATCCCTTATCATCTTGTCGATGCTTTTATGAAGAGTATGCGCATGGACCTTACCAAAAAGGAATATGAAAGTTTTGATGAGTATAGAGAATATATTTATGGCTCTGCCGATGTGGTGGGACTCATGTGCCTTTGTGTTTTCGTAAAAGGGGATAGGGCAAAATATGAAGCCTTAAAAGAATCTGCCATGGCCTTGGGCTCGGCCTTTCAAAAGGTGAATTTTTTGCGTGATCTTAAAGCAGATTTTGAAGATTTGGAGCGCACGTATTTTCCAAATACGAACCTATCCGAATTGGATGAGGTTTCCAAAAAGAGGATTGTGGATGAGATTAGGGCGGATTTTGCCTTGGCCTATTCCGGAATTTTGAAACTTCCCAAGGATGCCAAATTTGGTGTTTATACCGCCTATAGGTACTACAAAAAATTGTTGCAAAAATTACAGAGCACTCCTCCCCTGGAAATAAAAAATACCCGCATCCGGGTACCGGACTATCAAAAATTGGGGCTGTTGGCACAGTCTTATGTAAACTACAAACTTCAATTGTTATAGATGAAAGTGGCCCTTTGGATATTAATCTTTTTGACAACCTTTTCCATTATGGAATTCATGGCTTGGTTCACCCATAAATTTGTCATGCATGGATTTCTTTGGAGTTTGCACAAGGATCACCATAAAAAGGATCATGATTCGTGGTTTGAGCGAAACGATGCTTTCTTTATTTTCTATGCCATTGTAAGTATGGTTTGTTTTTATCTGGGTGCAGAAACCAGTTTTTGGTACGGGTGGCCACTAGGTTTTGGTATTTTGGCCTATGGTATTGCCTATTTCGTAGTGCACGATATTTTTATTCACCAGCGGTTTAAGATGTTCCGAAATGCCAACAATTGGTACGCTCGCGGGGTGCGCCGCGCGCATAAAATCCACCATAAGCATCTAGGAAAGGAAGATGGGGAGTGTTTTGGAATGTTGGTGGTACCTTTCAAATACTTTAAAAAGTAACCAATTCCGCCAAAAGTTCGTCCAATAGTGCTTTTGTGCTTTGCGAATCCCATTTGACCGCACCAATTTCCCTAACTGCCACTTTTCCCGATTTACTTAGGATATAAGTTGCAGGAATACTTCGTGATACCAACAAATCAGGGGTTTTTGAAGTCTCAAAATAAACAGGAAGCTCATACTCCCTTTTGGTAAGAAAAGAACGCACTTTGCCTTTCTCGTCATTGGCCACAAAGGCAAAGAACACTTTATCCTTGTACTTGGTATGCAGTCGGTCCAAGCTGGGTAGCTCAGCCACACAGGGCGGACACCAAGTTGCCCAAAAATTGATCAATACCACCTTGCCCTTGGTATTTTCAAAATTGAATGGGTTCCCATCCAAATCAACAAGGTCCCATTGGTAATCTTTTAGGGTCTCACGTTTGCTAACAACAACCACATCTGCACTGGAGGAGAACAGTTTTCCGGCCAAAACCTTTACGTGAAATCCGATAGGCGTGAACAATAGCAGTACAATCGCCAATATCCAGATTCCGTTGTTTATTTGCTCCTTGGAAAACTTCATGGGATAAGCATCACTCTTCAATCAAAGCGTCTAAAAGGGCGTACACCTTTTCGTTGCTCCAATCCGCGATTTTCTTTTTGTAGATAACAATATTACCCGATTTATCAATCAAATAGGAAGCGGGTACCGTATCAGGGTCAATAGGGGTCTTTTCCCCAATAATCAGATAGGTGACTGGAAAAGTGAATCCTTTTTTATCCATGAATTCCTCTACCGGCGGCCTATTTTCGTTGGTGATGATATAAAAATCCATCTGCCCCTTATATCTGTCGTACATGTCCTGGATACTTGCCAACTCCGCCTCACTGGGCAATCTCCATGAGGCCCATAGATTGATAAAGATTACATTTCCCTTGGAGCGTTCAAAATTGAAGAAATTCCATTCCGCATCCTTCAACTTCCAATCATAATCCGTTATTTTTTCCCTTTGGGATACCTCTATTATCGGAGGTGAAGAGGCGAAGAACCTGTTTAACAGTACTTTTCCAAAGTGACCCATTGGGGTAATAAAAAAAGAAAGCACAAAGAGAATTAGAATACTGTTGATAAGGGTCTTTTTTCCTTTCTTCATCACGATGGGTTTGTCTCAAAACTAAAAAACTCCTGACATAAAATCAGGAGTTTTTCTTTTTTATGGATAAAAGTGTTTATGCATTTTCCTTTTTGATAAGGTTCAAGGCCGAGCCTTCTCTGAACCAATCAATCTGGGAATCATTATAGGTATGGTTTACTATGATGTTGTCCTTGCTGCCATCAGCATGCACAACTTCCAAAGTCAATTGTTTTCCTGGAGCAAACTCAGCGATATCAACAAAATTGAAAGTATCATCCTCTTGAATCAAATCATAATCGCTTTCATTGGCAAAGGTCAATGCCAACATGCCTTGTTTCTTCAAATTGGTTTCGTGGATCCTGGCAAAGGACTTTACCAAAACAGCTGCAACCCCTAAATGTCTGGGCTGCATGGCGGCATGCTCCCTAGAAGACCCTTCCCCATAGTTATGGTCTCCCACCACAATGGTTCTGATTCCCTCTTTTTTATACGCTCTTTGGGCATCTGGTACAGCACTATATTCCCCAGTAAGTTGATTTTTCACAAAGTTAGTCTGCTTGTTAAAAGCATTCACAGCACCAATTAGGGTATTGTTGGCAATATTGTCCAAATGACCCCTATATCGCAACCAAGGTCCTGCCATGGAAATGTGATCCGTGGTACACTTGCCAAATGCCTTGATCAATAACTTCACGCCCTGCAGACTGTCCGTGGAAATTGGAACAAAGGGTTCCAACAATTGAAGTCTTTCCGAGGTTGGTGACACTACCACCTGAACTCCACTTCCATCCTCCATAGGAGCAATAAATCCGGCATCTTCTACAGCAAACCCTTCTGGTGGCAACTCGTACCCCCTTGGTTCATCCAACATCACTTCTTCCCCGTCCTCATTGATCAATTTATCCGTTACCGGATTAAAATCCAGGCGCCCGGAAATAGCAATTGCCGTCACCAATTCGGGTGAACCAACAAATGCCAAGGTATTTGGGTTTCCATCGGCACGTTTGGCAAAATTCCGGTTAAAGGAATGCACAATTGTGTTTCTTGGACCATCAGCAGCCTTGTCTCCATACCTATCCCACATTCCAATACATGGTCCGCAAGCATTGGCAAAAACTGTGGCCCCAATCGCGTTGAAGGTATCAATATAGCCATCACGGTCAATGGTATATCTTACCTGTTCCGATCCTGGGGTAATGGTAAACTTGGATTTTGTCTTAAGGTTTTTATCTGCCACCTGCTTGGCCAGCGAAGCTGCTCTTGAGATGTCTTCGTAGGAGGAGTTGGTACATGAACCAATCAATCCAACCTCAACGTTCAATGGCCAATCGTTGGTTTTGGCAGCCTCTCCCATTTGGGAAATTGGTGTAGCCAAATCCGGTGTAAACGGGCCATTCAAATGGGGCTCCAAAGTATCAAGGTCAATTTCTATGAGTTGGTCAAAGTACTGTTCTGGATTGGCATATACCTCGAGATCAGCGGTAAGGTGTTCCTTAACTTCAAGTGCCGCATCGGCCACATCTGCCCTATCCGTTGCCCTTAGGTAACGATCCATGGATTCATCATACCCGAAGGTGGAAGTTGTCGCACCGATCTCAGCACCCATATTACAAATGGTGCCCTTACCGGTACAGGACATGGCTGTTGCCCCTTCACCAAAATATTCAACAATTGCCCCGGTACCGCCTTTGGCGGTTACGATACCTGCAACCTTGAGTATTACATCTTTGGGGGCAGTCCAACCGGATAATTTTCCTTTCAATTTTACCCCAATCAATTTCGGGAACTTCAATTCCCAGGCCATTCCGGCCATTACATCCACTGCATCGGCACCACCGACACCTATGGCCACCATTCCAAGACCACCCGCATTTACAGTATGCGAATCGGTACCGATCATCATTCCTCCTGGGAATGCATAATTTTCAAGTACCACTTGGTGGATGATTCCCGCACCTGGTTTCCAGAATCCAATTCCATACTTGTTGGAGACAGACTCCAAAAAATTGAACACTTCGTTGCTGGTCTCGTTGGCGCGTTTTAAATCGGTTTTGGCATCGACCTTGGCCTGAATCAAGTGATCGCAGTGCACTGTTGTGGGCACTGCAACCTTGGGTTTTCCTGCATGCATAAACTGCAACAAGGCCATCTGGGCCGTGGCATCCTGACAAGCTACCCTGTCCGGTGCAAAATCCACATAGTCCTTACCTCGTTCAAACTGTTTGGTGGGAGTTCCTTCCCACAAGTGCGAATACAGTATTTTTTCAGCTAGGGTCAACGGTCTTCCCACTAAATCGCGGGCTTTCTCTATGCGCTCACCCATGGAGGCATACACCCCCTTGATCATGTCAATGTCAAACGCCATTCTGCTTTAGAATTTTAGATTTTTGTAATTCGGTAAATTTAGTAAAATACCTACGATTAAGGAATTAGAATCTACTAAATAAGTGGGGTAGAAATTGAATTTATAATAATTCTGAGATGATCTGCTCTTCAGATATGCCTTCTGCCTCCGCTTTATAGTTCTTTAGGATTCTGTGACGAAGTATTCCCAAAGCAACAGCTTGCACGTCGTCCCTGTCTGGGGAGAACTTTCCGTGGATTGCAGCATGTGCTTTGGCTCCCAAGATCAGATTTTGGGATGCGCGGGGTCCAGCGCCCCAATCTACATAAGTGTTGATGAAATCTGAAGAATCCGGCATGCCAGGACGTGTCTTGTTCACTAGGCGTACGGTATAATCAATAACGTTTTCGGGTACCGGTATCCGACGGACCAAATGTTGTACGGCGACAATGTCATCGGCATTCAACAAGGTTTTAAGCTCCACATGTTCGTCTGTGGTAGTGGATTTAACCACTTGTTTCTCTTCTTCCACAGAAGGATATTTAAGCTCAATGGCAAACATGAAACGGTCCAATTGGGCTTCCGGCAAGGGATAGGTCCCTTCTTGTTCTATTGGATTTTGGGTGGCCAACACAAAATAGGGCATCGCCAGTTTATGCTGCTCCCCTGCAATGGTCACCGCTTTTTCCTGCATGGCCTCCAACAGGGCGGCTTGCGTTTTGGGCGGGGTACGATTGATCTCGTCCGCCAAAATAATGTTGGCAAACACAGGCCCCTTAATAAACTTAAAATTCCGGTTTTGGTCCAACACTTCGCTTCCCAAAATATCGCTTGGCATTAAATCGGGCGTAAACTGGATTCTTTTAAAATCGAGCCCTAATGTTTGAGCTATGGTGTTCACCATAAGGGTTTTGGCCAATCCTGGAACGCCTATCAACAGTGAGTGACCCCCCGTATAAATGGAAATTAAAATTTGTTCGATTACCTTTTCCTGTCCAACTATGACCTTGGCAATCTCATCCTTTAGCTCCTGATGTTTTTTTACAAGGTTTTCTACTGCTGCAACGTCTGACATGCACCTACTCCTTTACCCAGTTATTTGCAAAATCGCAGCCCTTGTTTTCAGCATTTACGTGAATGTAGGTATCCTCGATATGTTCGTCCATCCACTCTTTAATGGCCTTGAATTGCTTTTCGCGCAATGCCAATTCCTGAATTTTGAGGTAATCCTTGGCAAAATCGGCCTTGTGTTCGTCATATCGGTTGGAAATCTTCATGATTTTGAACTTGGGAGGTCCGCCTCTAGGATCATCCTCTTTTAAGGGTCTGGAAATCTCCTCGTCCTTAAGATTTCTCACCTGGTTATATAGGGCGGGGTCCATGTTGGTAAGTTCAAATCGGGAACCATAATTGATCGGGTTCCGTAGTATACCGCCATCATTTCTGGTCTCTTTCTCATCGGAGAAATTTAAAGCAGCTTCCGCGAAGGTATACTTACCATCCAGAACATGTTGACGAATGGTATCCAACTCCTTAACCGCAGCATCCAAAGCGCTTTGCGGGATTTCAGGAATCATTAAAATATGTCTTAGGTCCAATTCCTGGCCCCGAATTTTTTCAATAAAGATGATGTGGTACCCAAAAGGGGTTTCAAAAGGCTCGGAAATCTCACCTTCCTGCAAGCTAAAGGCCACATCCTTAAATTCTTTTACAAAGGGAGTTTCCCGGGTCATGCTGTAGAATCCGCCTTTGGATTTTGATCCTGGATCCTGGGAATACAATATTGCCTTCACATTAAAACTGGCATCATTGTCCTCCACATCCTGCTTAATCTGCTGCAAGCGGTTAATGACCTTTTGCTTTTCCTCTTCCGGGGCGGTGGGTTGTTTCACAATTTGGGCAATTTCCAATTCTGCGCCAAATACGGGTAACTCTTCTTCCGGAATTTTGCTGAAAAATTGGCGCACCTCCTCTGGAGTAACCTCAATTTCCTCTATGATACTACCTTGCATCTTTTCGGAAAGCATACGCAATTTGTTGATTTCAAAAAGTTCTTCCCTAAAGCTTTCGATATCGGGCTTTTTATAGAACTTTAGTACTTTCTCCATGTTTCCTACTTGAGCCACCAATTGTTGAATCTGCCTATCACTTTGGGCATTTACCTGATCATCGGAAACCAACAAACTATCCTGTACTGCCTGATGGGCGTACAAACGGTCTTCCATCAATTTGCCCAAAAGGCTGCAACGGGTGATATCTTCAGTTGAAGCTCCTTGGCTTTTTAGATCTATCAGGGTTTTATCCACATCAGAATCCAAGATTACGTAATCCCCGATCACTGCGGCTATCCCATCCAGTTTCACCCGGGTTACCGATTCTGTTGAGTCAGCTTTGACCACTGTTTGGTCCAAATCCTGGGCTTGCAGCATTCCTGCCGCCATAAAGACCAAAAGCCCAAATACTCTTTTATTCCGCTTTTCCATAAACCTCAAATTCTTTCTTCTTAATCGCTTCATCAATTATTTCCGTTTCCAGCTGTTTCACATAATCCATTCTTCTTCGATTCAAAATCAGCTGTCTAATATCTGGTGCGATATACTCAAAAGGAGCTATATCGTTAATTTCCAATACATCCGTCACCTGTCCCAAATATACCTCCAAGGAATCCTGTATTTCAAAAAATTGTGATTTTTTTAAGTAGTCATCTTCATTCAAGGGAGTTAAAGGCGGGATTTCTTCCATTACCCTGGACAATCGTACCCAGATGGAATCGTTGAAATGTATTTTCTTGAATTGGATGGCAATCGAGTCCAAATAAGTTCTGTCCTCTTCGGCCCATTCCTTCATTTTTGTAACAACATCTTCTTTGTCCAAAAATTGGGTAGGTAGTCCAATAAACCGAAGTTGAACCAACTTTTCACCAAGTTTAAAGTTCTCCTTCTCCTTTTCGTAATACTCCCTTAACTGGTTTGTGGAGACCGCCGTATCCTGTTCTTTAAAGACCAATGCCTCCACATAGGCCCGGGTATACAAATCGGCTCGATAATCCGAAACAAGACGGTCAAACTCAGTCAACTTTTGTTCCGGCAGGTTTATTTTGGATTTGGTAAGCAGCAGCTGCTTCGAAGCCCAGTTATTGATATAATTGGTTACAAAAAGTGCACTGTCTTGTGGGGACATATCATCCCGAAGTAGGTGCGCAACATCGTCCTTATACAAATATTCCTCTCCTACCCTGGCCAAAGGGATCTTCTCGGACTTTTCCCTAAACAGGGCATCACAAGAAGAGAAAAACCAAAGACCTACCGTCAAGATTAGAAATAGTGTTCGCTTTTGATTGCCATGCATTGCGCAAAAATAACAATTACTTAAACCCCTACAAGTAGGTTTCGCAACCGTTAACAGATTTTTAGTAGGTAAGGATAACTGCATATTTTCTTACATTAGTAGCAGAACCTATGCGTATGAAATATACTTGTGAAATTACAGTGGACCTTCCACGCGATGAATTCCTAAAAAAATTGGATAATCCAGACAACATGAAACACTGGCAACGTGGTCTTCTGGGCTACGAGCATTTATCCGACAAACCGGGGGCTGAAGGCGCTAAAATGTCCTTAAAATACCAAATGGGAAAAAGAGAGATGGAGATGGTTGAGACCATTTTAAAACGTGCTCTTCCTGATGCGTTCCATTTGTCCTATGATGCCAAGGGCGTGCACAATATCCAGAAGAACTTTTTTATTGAAGAAGATGGAAAAACCAAGTGGGTATCGGAAAGTGAGTTCCAATTTTCTGGGTTTGGAATGAAGTTAATGGGGTTTTTAATGCCCGGTGCTTTTAGAAAACAATCCATGAAATATCTGAACGACTTCAAGGCATTTGCCGAAAATGGCACCTCCGTTTTAGATCAATAATCGATATGGAAAAAGTACTGGACAGAAAAATAAAGCTCATTTGGGACTTTCGCGGCCCAGGTGCGGAAAGAACTGCTGAACACTACCAAAAGCACTTGGAAGAGTTTATCATCATCGAAGAACTTAAATTCGATATCACAGGGCATAAACATGTTAGTCCTACCCACAGCATTGCATTTATGGTTGTGGCAGAATTTGAGTTGGATGAAGTCAAGGACATACTTAAACCCCATAGGGGCGAAGTTTATTTGGATGGCTACCATTAGTGCATTGTTAAATAGAGGGGTAAGATTGCTTTTTGGCCTTTCCATTATCTGCGCTTCTTGCGGAAAGGCACCTTCCGGTAATCCCTTGGAGTTGGCCCTTGCTTCAGAAAACCCAAATATCAAAAGGGTAATGGATAGTTTGGAACAATATGAGGTTCAAATACGCTATACCCAAATTGATCGTAAAAATGACAGCGTTGTCTTTACCGATTACAACTTCCAACTGGATAAAGACCGCTATTTCTATCCAGCAAGCACCGTAAAATTTCCCGCTGCTGTTGCTGCCTTGGAAAAGTTAAACGAGGTGGATTCTCTAACGGTCCATACCCGGTTTTATGTTGAAGGAGATTCTGTTGAGACTACTTTTGCCAAAGCAGTTTCCGAGATTTTTGCGGTTTCTGACAATACCGCCAACAACAGACTCCTTGAATTTTTGGGTCAGGATGATCTTAACGAACGCATGCGGCGAAGACACGTGGAGCCCATCCGTATTGCACATCGCCTGTCGACCTCAAATGCCGATGATGTCGCCACAAAATCTCTGGTCATTTATCTCAACGATTCCACTACGGCCCACAGCCAACCCCTATTTAATACTTATCCTAAAAACTTGGAAATAACAGGTGTTCTAAAGGGAAGCGGATACTATGATGACGAGGGATTACAGCACGAAGCCTTCGACTTTTCCCTAAAGAACCACTACCCTATTGAAGCCCAACATGCCCTGTTAAAAAGGATTATTTTTCCCGATAATTTTCCGCTCGAAGAACGCTTTGATTTGAGTGAAGAGCAACGCGAGTTACTTCTTGATGCCATGTACACGCTTCCAAAGGAAGTAGGGTACGACCCAGAAACATATTACGACAGCTACGTAAAATTCTTCATGTTCGGGGATTCGGATGAACCCATGCCCGAGCACATCAAAATTTATAACAAAGTGGGATATGCTTACGGAACCTTAACGGACTGTGCTTATATTCAGGATGTTAAGAACAATATTGAATTTCTGGCCACTGCTACTATTTTGGCCAATAAAGATGGTATCTTTAATGACAACGTCTACGAATACGATGAAATTGGCATCCCATTTTTGGCAGAATTGGGAAGGGAACTTTACAAGTATGAATTAAATCGAAAACGATGAGTCAACTAACTTTTGACAGTTTCACCAAGAAGATTTTTATCAAATCTACCATGGAGAAATTGTATTGGTGTTGGGGAACGGCAGCTGGAATTACCTCCTGGTTTTTGAGCAATGCACTATACATCTCGGCCAATGGCGATCAGCGTACCGGGGACGAAAACATCCAGGCCGGGGATAGTTACACTTGGAAATGGCACAATTGGGATGGGGAAGAAAAGGGCACTGTACTCAAGGCCAATGGCAAGGATTTTATGGAAATCTCCTTTGCCGACAGTAAGGTTTCGGTACATCTGGAGCATCATAAAAATGCGGTCTTGGTCAGTCTTAAGCAATATCAAATCCCAACGGATGAAACCAGTAAACTCAACATCCACCATGGATGTAGCAATGGTTGGACCTTCTGGCTGGCCAATCTAAAGGCCTACTTGGAACATGGAATACTACTGAACGAAACTGAATTTGATTTACGGAACATTCCATTATCCGGCTATGAATTCGTGAACATGTAGCCTTTTGGGCAATACCCTTTATCCTGCCATTATTTGGGAAATCAAGAGAATAATACAAATGGCAGTAAGTCCAAAAACCAAGGTTCCTACGGTTTGAATCTGGTTTCCTTGCCGTATGTTCATCCCTGTAAGCTCGGTAAATACCCAAAAAAAACTGTCATTGGCATGGGAAACAACTGCGGAACCTGCTCCAATGGCCAGCACGGTCATCGTCTTCATAAAAGGAGCATCCAAGCCCAATGCAGGTAAAATAGGCGCCACAATGGAAGCAGTGGTGATCAACGCTACGGTGGAAGAGCCCTGGGTAGTCTTAAGGCATGCAGCGAGTAGGAATGGAAACAACAATCCTATATTGATGTCCGACAAGCTGTTTGTAATGACCTCCGCCATTCCAGAATTTTGTAGCACCTTTCCAAAAATCCCTCCTGCACCGGTTATCAACAGAATTGGAGCAGCCAATTTAAGGGCATCTCCCAACCAACCCGATGCGGCATATATTTTTTCATCCAACTTTTCGGGCAGGAGTAGGGTCAAAGCCACCCCTATCAGTAAGGCAATCATGGGTGTACCCAAAAAAGCCACCAAGGGATACAGTGCACTTTCTGTCAACCCAAATCCTGGATAATCAAATATTGACTTGACCACAATTAGGAATATGGGTACAATAATGGACAACAGGGATTTCCACAATTTTGGCAAATGGGTTGGATTTTCAATGGTTTCCAATCGATATGGGATTTTGATCTTGGAGGCTACCCTCTTTGCAAAGAGATAACAGGTCCCCAAGGACAATAAGCTTACGAGTATCCCCCATCCCACAACGCTTCCCAATTGGGCGTCCAAAATACCCGCCGCAGCGATTGGACCGGGTGTTGGTGGCACCATTACATGGGTGGCCGTTAAACCCAATGCCAAGGCCGCCGTAGTTCCGGCATAGGAAACTTTTGCCTTATGGGACAAAGCTTTATTCAACGAATTCATCATTAGGAAGGCACTATCTGCGAACACCGGGATGGACAATACATAACCCGTGAGCATCATGGCCAAATGGATGGATTTTTCACCTATCTGTTTTAAAATGGCATTGGCGATAACAAGTGCCCCTCCGGATTTTTCCAAGACGGTCCCTATTACCACTCCGAAAAAAATAATCAATCCTATTTTCCCCATGATTCCTCCAAAACCATCATTTATAGAGGAGATAATTAGGGAAACATCCATACCTACCAAAAATCCATACCCAATGGCAGCCAACAGCAACACAAAAAATGGATGAATCTTGAATTTGACAATACCCAATACCAAAAAAGTAAGGGCCAACAACAATGCAATGATGTACAACATAAGATGATAGCTAAGGGAAATTTATTATATATAGTTCATTTGTAAAGCTTTAAACCAAAACATTACCATTCAGCCAAACTGCCATCTTGGTTCCTCCAAATAGGATTGCTCCATTGGTGTCCAACTTTTTGGGCTTCTCTTAATTTTTCCTCATCAATCCGTACGCCCAATCCAGGTTCTTTTAGCAGGGATATATAGCCGTCCTGCAAGTCAAATACTTCTGGGTTTTCCATGTAATCCAAAAGGTCGTATCCTTTGTTGTAATGAATGCCCAAGCTACTTTCTTGAATACAAGCATTTATGCTTGTGAAGTCTATTTGAAGCGCAGAGGCCAAGGAAATTGGGCCCAGCGGACAATGTGGCGCCAAAGCCACG
The DNA here is from genome assembly GCF_023502235.1 of Flagellimonas myxillae. Classification (GTDB taxonomy): domain Bacteria; phylum Bacteroidota; class Bacteroidia; order Flavobacteriales; family Flavobacteriaceae; genus Flagellimonas; species Flagellimonas myxillae. Next base: position 69,705 of record NZ_JAMFLY010000004.1, read on the forward strand.
TCATAGGCTTCTGCCATGGAAGCAATCCGTTTAACCTCGGATATACCCCCAGCATGGCTTAGATCAGGCTGGATGATGTCTACCACTCCCCTATGAAGAATTTCCTTAAAATCCCATCTGGAGAACATCCTTTCCCCAGTAGCTATGGGAATTGGGCTGTAGGCGTAAATATGGTCCAATGCTTTGTTGTTTTCGGCTAAAACGGGCTCTTCAATAAACATGGGTCGATAGGTGGCCAATTCATCAATAAGAGGCTTCACCATACCTTTGTGTACCCGGCCGTGAAAATCCAACCCAACGTCCAGACCATCCCCGAACTCCTCGCGCAACAACCGAATGTTGGCAGCTACATTTTTTATTTTTTTAGTTGAATCTATCCATTCAAACGCACCGGTGGCATTCATTTTAACGGCCTTAAACCCCTGATCAACTTTGGACTGGGCCTGTTCAATGATTACCTCCGGGGTGTCCCCTCCTATCCAACAATACATTTTCATTTTCTGTCTAACCGCACCCCCTAACAATTCATGTACCGGGACACCCAAGGCCTTTCCCTTAATATCCCAAAGGGCTTGGTCAATTCCGGCCAATGCACTCATAAGAATGGGTCCTCCCCGATAAAAACCTCCTCGATACAAGGTTTGCCAAATATCTTCTATAGCTGCTGCAGGGCGTCCGATCAGCTGTTGGGAAATTTCGTGGACGCAAGCGGCAACTGTATCCGCTTTTCCCTCCACAACGGGTTCGCCCCATCCGATGATACCCTCGCCGGTAGTGATTTTCAGGAATAACCATCTAGGAGGAACCTTGAATAGTTCAATATTTTCAATCTTTATCGAATCCACGAATTTTATTTAAGCGTTCAACAAACCTTGTAGCATTCTGTTCCAAGGTATTTAGATCTTCAATGGTTTGAATATCTGACTTCACCAAGGCACTTCCAATTCCGACTCCGTCTATTCCCGCTTCAAACCAATCTTGCATAGTATCCTGATCGATACCTCCAACTACAAAAAACTTTACGTTGTCAAAGGGTCCTCGTAGGGATTTGTAATAGGACACTCCCAAATTAGCTGCGGGAAACAGTTTTACGATATCGGCCCCAAAAGCCACAGCATTGGCAATCTCCGTAGGGGTAAAAGCTCCCATTACCACCGGAATATCAGCCTTTTTTGCTTCAGTAACTATAGTCTCGTTGGTATTGGGAGTAACCAAAAACTGGGCACCAGCTGCAATGGCTTTTATTGCCAACTCCTTGGTTGTAATGGTTCCCGCCCCAATCAGGGTAGCAGAGTAATTGCTCCTCGCTTTGCGTATCTCCAAATCAAAATTGGGAGTATTGGAAGTGATTTCAAGCACCTTGATTCCGCCGCGGACAAGATGATGCACCGCCTGGGAAACTGCTTTTTCCTGCTTCAAGCGAACAATGGAAATCGCCTTTTCCGCTAAAATCTTATGTAGTATCTCCTTTTTTTTCATCGAATCACATGTCCTGATAAATTACCATCCATGATCGAAAAAATCTCTTCTTCCGAGCTTGTGTGCAAATCCCCTTTTATGGTGTGTTTTAGTGCAAAAGCTGCAGTGGCGAACCCGATGGCCTGGTCAATTTCCCAAGCTTTGTCCAAGGCATGTAAATAGGCCGCGGCAAATGCATCACCGGTACCAAAACGATCTTCAACTTCAACATTATAAGCCCTTGAACCCACAATTTTACCATTGTGCATGGCCATTCCATGAAGTCTGTTTTGGGAAGCAGACGGATGTTCCCGTATTGTAAAAGCAAGATTCCCAACATTAAATAGCTTACTTGCCTTCTCAATGGCCGCTTTGGTACTATCCACGACATCTGAACCGGGGAATTTGAGTCCATACACATCTTCCAAGACACCCAAATTGGCAAAAACTGTATCCGAACATGGGATAATTTGATCAAATATGGCTTTGGCCGTTTTACCATCTGGCCATAGGCTCCTTCTAAAGTTTAGGTCAAAACTGACCTTAACATCCATCTTTTGAGCCGTTTTAGCGGCCAATACAGTTTCTTTTGCACATTGCTCGGACAAGGCTGGTGTTATCCCTGAAAGATGAAGCCATTTCTTGTTTTTTAGTATCCCAGCCCAATCCAATTCCCCTTCCGTTATTTGACTGATAGCCGAACCTTCCCTATCATAAACTACCCTCGAAGGTCTGATAGATGCCCCAAGTTCAATAAAATAGGTTCCCATTCGCATTCCTCCCAACACAACCTCATCGGTGGAGACCCCAAATCGCTTGAGGTTCAGTAGGGATGCTTGCCCCAAGGGATTATTTGGGACCTTGCTTATAAAATCAACTTGGTTTTTCAAACAAGCAAGGGAAACGGCTACATTGGATTCTGCCCCTGCATAACCTACCGTAAATTCACTGCTCGTTAACAACTTATTTCCTTTTACCACGGGGGTAAGTCGAAGCATAATCTCACCAAAAGTGACAAATCCCATCATTTGTTCAATGCCTTTATATAGTTTTCGCGGGTAACCTTTAAGTGTTCCTTCATAAAATTCTCAGCCCTTAGCGGATGTTTATCCACAATGGCGTTAGTTATCATTTGGTGGTAATAGAGCATTTTCTCCTTTTCCTTATCCAAATTGTCGGTAATTGTCTTTCCAAAAACATTGTACTTAAACTTTGGCATGAGGTTAAAAATTGGGTCCACCAAAAGATGAAGCACAGGATTCTCAATGCAATCGAGTAAAATTCTATGGAATTGGTTATCCAGTTCCGCTTCTTGCTTTTTGTCATCCAGTGGGCACAGCCTCATTTTTTCCATATTGTCTTGTAGCAAGGCAATGTGTTTTGGCTTTCTGATCACTGCGGATTTAGAAGCGATCAAAGGTTCGATCATAGCCCGGGCATCTATGGTTTGCAGCATCACGTCCTCATCGGAGGACAAACCAAAGAATAGATTTAGTGTCTCGGAGGCGTTCTGGATACTCATTTCTGAAACATACACCCCGCTTCCCTTCCTTACATCCACGATGCCTTTGGCACTCAAGCCTTTTATAGCCTCTCTTACCACAGTCCTACTCACGTTGAAAATGGAACAGAGTTCATTTTCCGTGGGTATTTTTTGCAAGGGCAGGTATTGACCCAGTCTAATGGCCTTGGTCAATTCAGTTTCCACATGTCCGCTAAGCGATTCACGTTTTTCAATGGGTTCAAACATAACCTATCGCCGTACTAAATTTATAATACATCATACAAATTTAGAAAAAATATGTTCGTTGTAAGTTACTACTGTTATAACCGGTGGTTAAAGTTTAGCTTTCAGAGGTTTCCGCGACTGGTGCCGCCCATTGCCCATTGGCCAACAGGACTTCGTCAAAATTAATTCCTGGGATGGGTTTTAGTACTTCTTTGTCCACGTCCCATTCAATTTTGCGGCCCAATTTCCAAGATAATCCGGCCATATGAGCGGCAATGGCCTCCTCAAATCCTTCTTTGATTCCACAACTTACCTTGCCCCCATTCTTGATCACACTTAACCATTCACGTAGGTGCAAAAAGGTGGAATCCACACGGACCCCGTTGATGTAGGTCCACATCAGTCCCTTATCTGCAAAATATTGGGAAGTGGCCGATGAAATTGCGTCCGGCACATTGGCAGCAGGATTATATTGATAAATGGGAACCTTGGGCTGCATTTTTCCCAATTCCAGCATATCCCCATATCGTGTTGAGGCCCCATCCGGCCAAACCGTGAGCCTATTGCCCAGTTCCATGGTGGCATCATGGCCCATCAATACTGTGGGTCTACTAAAAGAATTTCCCAAAGAAGCACTATAGCAAAATGTCATTCCATTTTCCTTTCCCTTATTTTGACTACTTCCGGTAGAATAATTGGGAAACTCCATATTCACCTGCAATACATCGGGTACATCCCGACCATCATTGTGGGTATAAATGCCTCCTGAGGCACTTACAGATTCGGGAATACCCATATTCAAAACACAATTAAGGCGGTCATAGTCGTGGGTAAGCAAATCGCCAGAAAGCCCTGATCCATAGGCCCACCACTTTCGCCATCTAAAAAAGTGGTTTTTGTTAAAGGGGACCTTAGGTGCCGATCCCAAGAATTGCTCCCAATCTATAGTCTGCGGACTGGCCTGCTCATGAATATCATAATTCCAAGCCCCATTGTCATCATTCCGATTGGTGTTGGTCTGTATTAACGATACATGCCCCAAGGTTCCTTTTTCCACAATATCCCTAGCTGTCCGAAAACTTAAGGTCTGCCTGTGTTGGTGACCCACGGCAAAAGTAGCTTTGGACGCTCTTGCCGCTTCCCGAAGCCTATAGGTCTCTTCCACGGTGTGCGTCATGGGTTTTTCCACATATGCGCTAACATTGTTGTTAAGCGCTTCAATGGCCATTGGTGCGTGCCAGTGATCAGGGGTAGCGATAACCACCGCGTCCACATCTCCGCTACGTATCATGGAAACATAGGTATCGTACCTTTTGATTTGGTTGTCCTCCGTGTTGAAGGATCTCAATGCTTTTTCTGCACGTACGTCAAACACATCACAAATCCCAACCAATTTGATGTTCAGCTTGTCCTGATTTTCAAAATCCTTCAAGGCGGAATGGTTCGGATCTTCTTCCGCCGCCAATCTCATGTCCTCTTTCCATTCTTGCGTTGCAAATCCCAATGACCGGCAAAGTTGCTCCCCCCGGATTCCAAACCCGATAATGCCAACTTTTATGGGTTCTCCCTCGATTCCCGGGACGGTTGGAGGCAAGGACGGCATAATGTTCAATTGTTCCAATATTTGGGAACGTTCCTTCATTTTTCTGCCAACACCAGCTGCACCGGCCCACCAAACTGCTCCTAAAATGGGTAATCCCCCTAGTCCTTTTAATAAATCTCTTCTTGTCCAGTCCATTATTGTTGCGTTTTGGTTAATCTTCTTTCTGAAAAATATGCAAGACCAAAAACTTGGCCTGTTGGGAAATTGTAAAGTAGGATACATGCAACCAACTCAATGAGGTTTTTGTTCACAATCCAATAATTTCCTTCTACGTTGATTTGTTGAATTCCAGGTAAGGACGGATGTGCCAAGTAGTATAAGCTTAGCAGCCCTACACCCACAAGAGCGCCTTTCTTTTCAAAAATCCCAAGCAACAAGGTAATCCCGACAGTCAGCAAGGCGACCATATTGAGCACATCTACCCATTGAAGCATTGGTTCTTGGGCAAGCATGGTAAAAAGTGGTTTTAAAGGTCCCTGGGCCGAAGCCAAATACCCAAAAGAGGTCCATTCCGGATTGTACAATTTAGTTACCCCCTCATACAGAAAATGCCATCCAATAAGAATTCTGAGCAGGGTAATACTGATCTTGACCTTTCGGTCCGTAGTAGTATTGGCCATAGTCCTTGATTTTGATTTTATGCAAACAAATCAAAACTACAAGGAAAAATTAAATTCCAAAATGATATTTATCAAGAGCTTGAAGGCATGAATCAAGGATTCACAGGTTTTCCAAACAAATCGAAATCCGAGGCTTCAGTAATTTCCAAGGATACAAAATCCCCAACCTTAACATAGTATTGGGTTGCATCAATGAGTACCTCGTTATCCACATCCGGGGAATCAAATTCGGTTCGGCCCACAAATTGGTTCCCTTCTTTTCGGTCGATGATACATCGATAAGTATTCCCTACCTTTTCCTGATTCAATTCCCATGAAATCTGGGATTGTAACTCCATAATTCCGTTGGCCCGTTCTTGTTTTACCGCCTCTGGAACATCATCTTCCAAACTAAAAGCATGGGTGTTCTCTTCATGGCTATAGGTAAAACAACCAAGGCGCTCAAAGCGCATTTCCTTGACCCATTCCTTAAGGGTTTCGTAGTCTTCTTCCGTTTCACCAGGGTATCCAACAATCAAGGTGGTGCGTATGGCCATTTCAGGAACTGCTGCCCTAAAATCCTGTAGCAACCTTGTTGTTTTCGCTTTAGTGGTCCCTCTTCGCATACTTTTAAGTATAGGGTCTGCAATATGCTGAAGGGGAATATCGATATAATTACAAACCTTAGGCTCCCTTTGCATGACCTCCAAAACATCCATTGGAAAACCAGTGGGAAATGCATAATGCAACCGAATCCATTCAATGCCCTCGACCTTTGCAAGAGCTTCGAGCAACTCGGCCAGGTTTCGTCTTTTATACAGGTCCAATCCGTAGTAGGTAAGATCTTGTGCAATTAAAATAAGCTCCTTTACCCCATTTGCGGCCAGTTTTTCCGACTCTGCCACCAATTCTTCCATCGGTTTGCTCCTGTGCTTTCCACGCATCAAGGGAATGGCACAAAATGAACATGGCCTGTCACAACCTTCAGCAATTTTTAGGTAGGCATAGTTTTTCGGGGTGGTGGTCAACCGTTCTCCGATAAGTTCATGCTTGTAATCTGCTCCAAGGGCTTTTAATAGATTGGGCAGGTCGCTGGTCCCAAAATACTCATCCACATTTGGAATTTCTTTTTCCAAATCCGGTTTATAGCGCTCACTCAAACAGCCAGTGACAAACACTTTGTCCACATCGCCCGCTTCTTTTCTCTGTACGTACTCCAAAATGGTGTTTACACTTTCCTCCTTTGCATTGGCTATAAATCCGCAGGTGTTGATCACCACTATGTTACCTTCCTCCTCGTGGGCCACTTCTTTATTATTGGCCCTGAGTTGACCCATAAGCACTTCGGAGTCGTAGACGTTTTTGCTACAACCTAAAGTGACCACATTGATTTTGTTCTTTTTAAGGGATTTGGTACGCATATTTCCTGTAAATGGGGTGCAAAAATACAAAAGTTAATCCCATGGATTGGTAATTCTTAATCAATAAAGGCCACTGGAATTTTTCGCGCCTTGGTCAAAGTTTCGAATGCCTTGCCCAAGGCATACAACTTTCCTTCTTGGAACTGCTTCCCAATAAAGGTCAAATTCACAGGCTCCCCAGAATCGCGATACCCCATAGGTACGGTAAGAGCAGGGTATTCGGCTGCAGCAGCCGCTCCTGCATCATAATTGTTAATGGACAGTATGGCATCTAACTGATGTTCGTTAAAGGGAGTGTTGAAATATGTGCGTCCATTGTTTTTGAGTCGCTTTTTGATTGCTTCCAAACCTGCCGCAGAGGTGGTGTCTGCCATAATTCCATCCAATCGAGCTTGCCCGTACGGAATCCTGGTAGTGCTATCCTTCAAATTAAATTCCACGACATCCGCAACATCCTCCACAAGTACAAGTTCCTTATTCTTCGATTGTAACTTGATGTATTGCGGTAGATCATTTTTCATATCGATGTTGAGTATGGAAAGGAATCCATCGAAATTGAGTTCGGGGGGTTCAAATTGAATAACGGTAGCACCTGCGGACTTCAACTTTTCCATAGTCGCCCGGTAAATGGAATCACTTTCCATATAGTTCTTAAAGACGCCAAATCTTTTACCCTTTAGGTCCATATCTTCCGAATACCAATTCTCCGCCCAATTCGCCTGCACGGATTTTTCGTCCTCAATGTCGAATCCCCGCATGGCGTCCAAGAGTATTCCATTGTCAATAACATGCTTGGTCATGGGGCCCGGCGTGTCCAAAGTGCTCGAAATAGGCACAATTCCCGTGCGGCTAAGAAGACCAACGGTCGGTTTCATACCCACCACAGAATTTTGACCAGATGGTGATAAAATGGACCCTGAGGTTTCCGTACCCACAGCAGCCACTGCATAATTCGCAGCCACGGAGGTACCACTCCCCGCACTGGAGCCTCCTGTATCAAAAACACGTCTTCCATAGGGGTTCAATGTCTGCCCCCCAATGGCACTTTGCCCGTTGGGGCACTCACAGATAAAGTTTGCCCATTCACTTAGGTTAACCTTTCCCAAAATCAACGCACCGTTCTCCTTTAATCGGTTTACGATAAAGGCATCATCGGTTTGGTTGTCCTGCAAGGCAATGGCTCCCGCCGTAGTGTTCATTGCTGTGGCACCGATATTATCTTTAAGCAAAATGGGCATCCCATATATAGGATGATGTCCTTCGGCATTGGCATCCAAGGCTTGGGCTTCCTCCAATATGTTGGGGTTTATGGCAATCACTGTGTTCAGGGTGGTCTCATTGGGCAATTCGTACCGATAAATCCGAGTCAAATAAAACAGCACCAAATCCGAATAGGTGAATTTTTGCTCTGTAATATGAGCTTGAATGGTCGGGATATCCTGTTCCAAAACCCAAGGTCGCATCATTTCATACTTCTCATTGGGAAATTCAGAGACTGCCGCATGTAAGGGAGTAAAAACAGCATTCTTGTCCAAAACCTTGGACTGAATGAACTTAAATCGCATGCGCTCCTTTTCGTGATCTGCATTTGCGGCAACTTCAAGCGAGTCGTTATACGGGGTCCACAGTGGAATTGAGACTTCCTCTTCCTCAACCTCTGGATCATCCTGTACTTCAGGTGCTTCTACTGTCGGGTTTCCAGCTTCTTTTTTTTCCAAAAACTGACAGGATTGAAATGACAAAAACAGTATCAAAACGGCAATTGGTGATATGATTTTAATTCTTCCCAATACTTTTATTATTTGATCAACTTTTCCCATGCATCAATATTTTTTTGATTCATTCGAACAAACTCATCCTTGCCCAGATTTTTTGCAATTTCCAGGGAAGTTTTAGCCGATTTAATCGCTGCTGGGTAATCTCCAAGTTTGGCTTGCACCAAAGATTTGACCCTGTGGAAATAATAGGTGTCGCCTCCCAATTCCAAAGCTTTGTTCAAATATCCCAAAGCCCGTTGGTGCCCTAATCCCTGTTCTTGTAGGTAACGCGCTGCCTCATAATAAGTCATTGCCGATGGATTTTCTTCCAACTGCTTCGCAATTTCCTTTTCCATTTGGGAATGGGTATCCACCTCAAAGGGTATGGACACCGAGGTATTCGCCCAAACTAATTTCATCTTGGCAGAATTATGGGTAATCGAATCAAATGCAATTAAAAAACTTTCCTGGTGATATGATGTTTGCTGCGGTTTAACCGAAATCCGAAATACATCTTCGCTTGGATTATAGTTTGTACGACCATCGCCCCAATGGGCAGTGTTGCTATGGAAGGCAATCTGCCATGAATCCCTTTCAGGAAAAGCGTATAAGGCGTAAGTCCCTGCGGGTAATTGATTTCCCATAATGTTCATGTCGGTGTCCACGGTTATTTTAGTGGATTCGTTGGCTCCCACACGCCAAATTCTTCCGTAGGGAACCAAATCGCCAAAAATACTACGTCCCCTAGTGGCTGGACGGGAATAGGTCACGGTTATTTTGGAAAGACCCACCCCTTGCTCAATTTTGGCCAAAGGACTTGCTCTTGGATGTGTGAGCTGTGCTTCCGCATGAAAAATCAGCAAAAAGAAAAAAACACTTACCAATATGAGTTTACCCGTCCGCATCCAATCAATCCAAATTTAGTTCCCATTGGTCGGTCCTAAATCCGGATGCGGGCAACCCTTCAGCGTTGTACAAATTGGGAAGAGCCTTGTCATAAAAGGCAAACCTTACGGCAACTGGTGCCTTGACTTTTTTGGAGGACACTTCAACCAGATTCCCCTTGATTCTTGCCTTGGCCTCATAAAATTTCTTGTCCGCACCGGCTATGTAAAATTCCTTAAGCTCTTTTCCATCCATTTTTAGACCGTTTTTGGCATGGTCGAAGGTCAAAACAATTTTGTTCTTTTTTACTTCCATTTCCTTATACACCGGCCCGCTGTAGGCAACATCCTTTACCCCATAGGTTTTGGCCAAGGCCCATAGGGCCAATCTTCGCCCTACCTCCTGTTTATTGGTTGGATGGATATCTTTTAGATTTCCAATGTCGTTGGTAACCGCCATTCCAGTTTTTGGGACGGATTGCATGGTGTATAATTGGGCATCCCGTACCACTGCCGCTTTAATATCCTTTTTATCCTTGTCATAATCGAAGGGAGCAATTTGAGCGAAATAAAACGGAAATTCCTTCTTCCAACCCGCTCTCCAAGAATCGATTAGCAATGGGAATGACTCGTAATACGATATTGCATTATCTCGGTTCGACTCTCCTTGGTACCAAATGGCCCCGGCAATATTAAATTTCAACAAGGGATGGATCATGGCGTTGTAGGTCACACCCGGTTGTTCCGGCCACCATTCAAATTCGGAGAGTTTTTTGGCAGCTGCGTTTAACCCGGAGTTACCTTCAATCAAATCTTTGGGAATCCATACCTCCACAGGGGTACCTCCCCAATTGGAACTGATCAAGCCAATCGGCACCGATAAGCCTTTATGCAATTTTCTTCCAAAAAAATAGGCCACCGAACTAAAATTTTGCATTGTTTCCGGAGAGCAGGACATCCATTCCCCCGGAGAATCATCTTGCGGAGTGGTCGATTTCCACTGGGGCACTTGAAAGAACCGGATTTTCGGAAAATTTGCCTGTTCAATTTCCTCCTGGGCATTATCCAAGCCCATGTTGGGCGTCCATTGCATATTGGATTGACCGGATGCTATCCAAACCTCCCCGATCATAACGTTGGAAAAGGTTATTTCTTCGTGGCCCTTGATGGTCAACGTATAGGGTCCACCGGCAATGGGAGTGGGCAATTGCGCCGACCAAACACCCTGATGGGCCTTAGCGGTAACTGCTTCATTGTTCCACGATCCCGTAATGGTAATGGTTTCACTGGTTGCCGTGGTCCAACCCCATATGGTTGCGGTCGATTGTTGTTGCAAGACCATATTGTCCGAAAGGATGGTCGGTGTCCAAATTTTGGCAACGGAGATGTGTGCCCATAATAACAAAATAAAAAATAGTATTCTTCCCATGTCAAGGTTCAATTGGTTATTTATAAGGTTATGTAAAACTCCTTATTTTGGAGTACCCAAAAGGTACAAAATAACTCCGGGACCTGATTTTACCCGTTCAATTTCCCAGGTATAGGAGTCACCCCCATCCAATTCCGCCACCAAGGCCTTCATTTCCTTAACGGAATAGGTTCTTAGTGAAGAAATCACCCCATCCCAAAGCACAAACAAGGGGACTATGGGGATAAGATAGGTAAAGAGAATTCTCCCCCATTTGAAGGGTCTTATAAAGGGAGTGGACAATAAAACACTTATGGGAGAAAAAAGCATCGCCAAAAGGCTGGATAAGCTGCGTTCCTGGGCCTCAAAAACCCCGATAACACTCTTTGCGTCAACCGCGTTTTGCAATATTAGTTTGGCATCCTTGGGCCTAAAGTGATGCAAGGACAGAAATTGGGTTCGAAAACCCTTCAGGTGCGTTGGAACTTTTCGGGCATCGACAGCAGTGGCGATGTACTCAAAATTATGGGCTTGTTTTTTTGTGAATTCAAAAGCTTGTAGGTTGGGGTAAAAATCCGTCAGCACAATTTTAAGGTCTGGACGGCTCTTTTTCAATTCGGAATTTAACCAAAGTAATCCCCCTCCGCCGCCTGAGCCCAAATCAAGGATTTGGTTGGTTCCGTTGGCCTCCAATCCTTTTTCGAGAACAGGAAGAATAGGTTTATAGAGTTTGGTTTTGTTCGATAAAAATTGAAGGAAATCGGTGCCGTAGTCACGTAGAAAACTGGGAAACCACTTTTGATCTTCAAATTCGAACAAATGGATTCTTCCCATACCGTATCGGCTTTTGATTTATTTTTCGTTTTTGACGTCCAATACAATTGATCCCACTACAAGATCGTGCAATGCCTGTTTTTTATCAGAGCTAGTGACCGTTAAAAGGGAAAGCCAGCCAAATAAGGTTTTTACCAAAAACCTAACAATCGCCAAGGGGAAAAGAATATGCTTGCCCGGGTCACTTTCGCGCCTTACGGTAATTCCTCCATAGCTATGGCCAATTGTGCCTCCAAAAGCACTGGTAAAAATAGGATCGTACAAAATGGCAATCAAGACAAAAGCCACGATTCTCGCATAATTAGGAACGTGTTCGAAGGAGGCAAAAAGTTCGGAAATAAGATACATGGCACAAATCAGGATTATGGCATCGATAACCACAGCCTTTATTCGATTTGGTAGTATAGCGTAATCCATGTTACAGCTTGAAAAAGGAATCTACAAATTCATATTTATTGAAGACCTGCAGATCATCTATTCCTTCACCTACTCCAATATACTTCACAGGAATCTGAAATTGATCGGAAATCCCAATGACCACTCCACCTTTGGCCGTTCCATCCAATTTGGTAACCGCTAAGCTGGTCACTTCGGTGGCCTTGGTAAATTGTTTGGCCTGCTCAAAGGCATTTTGTCCAGTAGACCCATCCAAGACCAATAACACATCATGGGGAGCATCTGGCACTACCTTTTGCATAACGCGCTTTACCTTGGAAAGCTCGTTCATAAGGTTGACCTTATTGTGTAATCTACCAGCTGTATCAATTAGAACAACATCCGCCTGGTCTGCTACGGCAGAATTCAGGGTATCGAACGCCACCGATGCCGGATCACTTCCCATTTTTTGTTTGATTATAGGTACTTCCACCCTATTGGCCCATACCTCTAATTGGTCTATGGCAGCGGCCCTAAAGGTGTCACCTGCCCCTAACACAACTTTTAAACCTTGGTTCTTAAATTGATGTGCCAGTTTTCCAATGGTGGTGGTCTTGCCCACGCCATTAACCCCAACAACCATAATCACATAGGGCTTTTTATCCTGTGGGACCACAAACTCTGTATCTTCCCCAAGGTGGGTTTCTGAAAGAAGTCCAGCTATCTCCTCACGTAAAATCGTATTCAGTTCCTCGGTCCCCAAATACTTGTCACGGGAAACGCGTTCCTCAATACGTTCTATAATCTTAAGCGTGGTATCCACCCCCACATCGGAGGTGACCAAGACTTCCTCCAAATTATCCAATACCTCATCGTCTACCTTGGATTTTCCAGCAACGGCCTTGCCCAATTTTCCAAAGAAACTGGTTTTGGACTTTTCCAGGCCCTTGTCCAAAGTTTCTTTTTTGTCAGAAGAAAAAATATTTTTAAAAAGACTCATAATGCATTCGCCATCAAGCTGTCAAAGATAGGAAAGTAAGGGGAGTTTTGTTAACGCCCCAATGGGCTAATTTGTTCGAAATTTTGGGGGTGAATTCGCTTTTTCGTGGTTTTCAACACCAAAATCCTCCATTGACCCATGTATTTGGCAGCTTCACAACAATTTCTGGGTAACCTTTGCTCCTCCTATTATTTTTAAGCTTTTAATATCCTATTCCCATGCATAAAGGATACAAATATCCCATGTTTTTTTTGCTGCTGATGTTATCCTTGCGTGGCGTAGCACAAGACACCTTTTCCGATACTTTTAGTGCAGTTTCCTATGCAAACGACAATGGCAACCAGAACTGGTCGGGCAACTGGCAAGAATCTGGGGATGATAATTCTGCTTCCGGGGGCTACATTAGAATTACTGGAAATGAGTTAAGATTTCGCTATATATGGTCTGAAACTATTCGAAGAGCGGCTGACTTGAGCTCCTACACTTCGGCCATCTTAACTTTTGATTGGCGTACCGACAGTCTTGAATCAGGGGAAACCCTGATAGTGGAAGCCTCGAGCGACGGGTCTTCGTTTACCACCCTAAGTACATTCACTGGAACCCAGAGTGGCACATTCAACCAGGATATTAGTTCTTACATGTCCAGCACGACCACCATACGATTTAGCAAAGGGGGCGCCAACTGGTCTGGAAATGACGATACGGTCTATATTGATAACGTACTTATAACGGCCACTGCCGCACCCATTATAGATACTGATGGGGATACTATTGCCGACTCGGTCGACCTTGACGATGACAATGACGGTATGACCGATGAGGAAGAATATTGCACCACGGCCAATGCCACTTTTTTGGTGTCTGCCGACGTGGGTACAAGGTCTGTGGTGGTAAACCATACGGATACCGGATTTTTACGATTGGATTTTTCCTCCATGGACAACTCCTTTCAGCTTGACGTTAACGGAACTACGGTACACCCTTCCATTTTAGAGTTTGAAAGCGGTGCCTTGGGTACTGGGGAAGAGTATTTTGTGTTTCAATCCGATGGAGCTTTTATCTCCTCGCCTTGGGTGTCCAATTCCAATGGTCTTCCGAGATTACGACTTATTGTTGATGAATCGGGCAATGCTAACTTGTATGGAACAAGAACCTCTAGTTCAACCGTGTTGGAACCCATGAGGGCCCAAGCCAGCACTCCGTTCAATACCATAACCTGGGTACCTGGCAACCCTAATGTATTTACGGTTACCAACCAAGCAGGACCCGGGCCTGAAGGTTTTAGCGGGAATCTGTTTGCCAGTGCCATCTGCGATACGGATGGAGACGGTATAAGCAATGAATTGGATTTGGACTCCGACAATGATGGTATTTACGATATCGTTGAATCTGGGGTATTGGCAGAATCTGGCGTAGCCGATGCCAACAATGACGGGGTCATAGATGGAGCCACAAGTGGTTCGGGATCCAACGGATTATTCAATAGTATAGAAGACAATGACACTGCTTACGCCATACTATCTTATTCGGTCTTGGATTCGGATTCGGATGGCACCTATGATGCATTCAGTCTGGACGCCGATGCAGATAGTTGTAATGATGTCACAGAAGCTGGATTCACAGATGACAATGGGGATGGTCTTTTGGGGCCACTTCCAGTAACGGTGGACGCCAATGGAGTAGTTACAAGTGGTTCTGATGGGTATTCCACTCCGGATGACGGCGACTCCAATACCACCTATGATTATAGGGAAGCCGGAGCTGCTCCAACTATTACAACCCAACCTACAGATGTTACCACTTGTCCAGGTTCTGGATGTGTGGCCAATTTCTCCGTTACTTCAGGGGCGGATTCGTTCCAATGGCAACTATTTAACGGTTCTACTTGGGACAATCTTTCCGATACGGGTATTTATTCGGGAACTGCCACAAGCACATTGACCATTACCGCACCAACGCCAAGTGAAAACAATAATCAATATCGCGTGGTTTTGGTAAACTTAAGTTTTGTTTGTGATGACACCACTTCGAACACAGCCACCTTGTTCACAAGGGTCGACAACGTAATTACAAATCGAGGGATAACCTACCGAGTGGATAAAAATTAGGGCAAAAAAAAACCGCTTAAAAAGCGGTTTCCAATTTTTTCTAGGGATTGATTACTTTTTGTTCAACCAATCGTTTACCAATTCTGGCGCCATAACCGACTCCACGAAAGTATAAGCTCCTGTTTTTGGAGATTTTACCATTTTAATGGCCTTGGTCAATCTTTTGGATGATGACTGAAGCGTTGCTACTGTTTTCTTTGCCATGGCTTACTTATTATTGTTGGATTCTACTGTGTAAAACCTGAATTACTTAATCTCTTTATGAATCGTCATACGCTTAAGAATGGGATTGAATTTCTTGATCTCCATTCTATCTGGCGTGTTCTTTTTGTTCTTGGTAGTAATGTACCTAGAAGTACCTGGCATACCAGATTCTTTATGCTCTGTACACTCTAAAATAACCTGAATTCTATTTCCTTTCTTTGCCATTGTCTTGTGCTTAAAACCTTGTCAGCTTATTTCTTGGAATTAATTTCCTTCAAAACAGCAGAGATTCCTTTTTTGTTGATGATTTTTAAACCTTTGGATGAAACGGTAAGGGTTACCCAACGGTCTTCTTCCGGGATGTAGAATTTCTTTTTGGAAATATTGGAATCAAACCTTCTCTTTGTCTTATTGATAGAGAAGGAAACATTGTTTCCAAACATCACCTTTTTTCCTGTAACTTCACAAACTTTAGACATCTCCCTAACTTTTGAGTGATTTTATTGAGGCTGCAAATTTATGCCTTTTAAATCGGACGCACAAAATTCTTTTTCAGAAATTTAAAATTTCTTTCCAGAGCATCTCAAAGGCCCTATTTACTGAACGATTCACTATTCGTTCCCGGTTCTTCCCGATGGTAAATTTTTGTGCAAAGGTACCGTTTGGGGAGCTGATTGCAATAAAAACAGTTCCGACTTCGGCATCCGAGTCGCCTTTTGAGGGTCCAGCATTGCCTGTTGTGGCAATCGCAAAATCAGATTCCATGATCCTCCGGACATTTTCGGCCATAGCCGTGGCAACTTCCTCACTCACCACGGAATGTTCCTCAATAACAGCTTTGGGAACCCCTAACACTTCAATCTTGGTTTCGGTTGCATAACTCACCACACTACCCTTAAAATAGGCTGAAGCTCCAGGGATTGCCGTTATTTTTTCTGCAATCTTTCCTCCAGTAAAACTCTCGGCTGTCGACAGGCTGAGTTGCTTTTGTGTCAACACCTTCCCAATCTGCTGTTCAATGGAATCGCCATCATCCTCTCCGTATATGATATCCCCTATTAGGGTGTGGAGTTGTTGTACCTGCTGTGCCACCACAGTTTCTAATTGTTCCTTATCAGCGCCCCTTGCGGTAAGACGCAAGCGCACCTTCCCTAGATTTGGCAGATACGCCAACCTTATGAAATGGGGAAGATTGTTTTCCCATTCCTCAATCTTGTCTGCAATAGCGCTCTCCCCCATACCATAGGTAACAATGGTCTTATGATAAATATGCGGCCGTTCAAATTCTGAAGTGATTTTCGGAATTACCTCGGTATGGATCAAATGCTTCATTTCGAAGGGAACCCCGGGCAAGGAAACAAAGACCGTCCTGCCCTTTTTCGTCCATAGGCCAGGCGCCGTGCCATTGGGATTCTGCAACACCGTTGCCTTCGAAGGAACCAGTGCCTGGTTCCTGTTCAATTCCGAAATAGGCGTGGAAAAGTACTTTTTAAAGAGTTCCTCTATATTTTCAAGAACCTTTTGGTCCCGAACCAGCGTATCATCCAAAAATTCGCAGAGGGTGTGCTTGGTAATATCATCTTTTGTGGGCCCTAGTCCGCCCGTAAGGATGACAACCTCCGAGCGATTACCTGCGGTTTCCAAGGCATCCAAGATATGTTCGCGTTCATCTTGAACCGAAGTAATCTGATAGACAGCAACGCCTATCTTATTCAGTGCTTTGGAAATGAATGCAGAATTGGAATCGACAATTTGACCAATGAGGATTTCATCCCCAATGGTTATGATTTCAGCTTGCATTTACAGATTGAAGTCTTTTTGCAGTTCGGATATGACCTGCAACACGTCTTTTTTCAATAGGGGGAATTTTTGCTCAATTTCGTCCATACTGGCGGTGCTCTTACCCAGAGTTTCTATTTCCAGTGCGGTGGCCCTGGTCTGCTCCATGCCCAGAAGATCTACATTGGGCTTTATCTTATGGGCGAGTTTATACACATTTTCAAAATCCCGTTGGGCAATGGCACTTTCGAGGCCTTCCAAATCCACAGGAACTTCTTCCAAAAAAACAGAAATTACGGAAATAACAAAGTCGTTATCGCCTTCCGCCATTTCATTAATCTTATCGAGGTTGTAAATCATTATCTCACATTAATTTCGAACAATTGTTCTCCTTCCAACATACCTACAAGGTAATCATTTGGGCTTACTTTACCAACACCCGCAGGGGTTCCAGTAAACAGAATATCCCCCTTTTTTAGCATAAAATAGGTGGAAACATGGGCGATAAGTTCGTCTATTTTCCACAGCATCAAGGAAGTATTGCCATTTTGTACTTTTTCATCATTCTTCAAAAGACAAAAAGAAATTTTGTCAATATTTTCGTACGCATTTTTCGGCATCCACCTACCAACTATGGCTGATCCATCAAAACCCTTGGCTTTTTCCCATGGCAGTCCCTTTGCCTTCAATTTGGATTGAAGGTCTCTTGCGGTAAAATCCACTCCTAAACCAATTTCATCATAATAGTTATGCGCAAATTGCGGAGCAATGTGTTTTCCCACCTTTTTGATTTTAACCAATACCTCCACTTCGTAGTGGACATCGTTTGAAAATTGGGGAATGTAAAAATCCTGCTCCCTGGGTAGAATGGCGGAATCTGGTTTAATGAACACCACAGGTTCCTCTGGTCGCTCGTTGTTCAATTCGTCAATATGCGCAGCATAGTTCCTTCCAATGCATATCAGCTTCATTCGCTTCTGGGATTTTGGTTTAAGAAAGTTTGTTGTTCAGTTTGCTCAACTTTATTTGGGTAAGAACTTTTTTGGTGTACAACGGGAAATCCGCGTTAAGTATCCATCCAAAATATCCTGGTTCGGACTCCATCACCTCATCAACCGTTTTACCCTTGTGTTTCCCGAAGGCAAAAATGGGCCTGTCCTGATCATCAATACCGATGAAACCTGCAAAATCCAAAGATTGTTTTCGGGTGGTAAACTCTGAGAGCTTTTTTACGTTGTTCTCCAGTTCTGGATACCGGTCCAATTGGGACAAAAGCACCTCGTAGGTAGCCAAGGTATCGGCTTGGGCACTATGTGCATCTTCCAGATTTTTATCACAATAGAACTTATAGGCCGCTTCGAGAGTTCTTTTTTCCATTTTATGGAAGATGGTCTGTACATCTACGGACACCATATGCTTCATGTCAAAATCCACATCGGCCCGCAGCATTTCCTCGGCCAATAATGGGATATCAAACCTATCGGAATTGAATCCGGCCAAATCGCTATCCTTGATCATTTTATAAATTTCCTTGGACAGTTGTTTAAAGGTAGGTTCGTTGGCCACCTTTTCGTTGGAAATACCATGTACGGCCACAACCTCTGCCGGAATGGGCATTTCTGGGTTCACCAACCATGTTTTGCTCTCTTTATTTCCGTTCGGAAAAACCTTTAGAATGGAAATCTCCACAATTCTATCCTTGGCAACATTAATGCCCGTAGTCTCCAAATCGAAAAAGCAGATTGGCTTTGTAAGGTTAAGCTCCATATTGGTTTTTTAGCAAAGATAGGGTATCAAAAATTCTATAAGCGGGTATTGATGATATTATTAAATGTGGAACCGAACGTATAGCTCAGCCCAACGCTGAAACCGAGTTCGAAATCGGTGGCAATCTGTTTTTGTTGCAATAAAACATCCTCTATGGAAGCATCACCAGCTGGCAGGTTTATTTGATCACGGATAATTTCAAACCTTCCGGAAAAGCGGGTCGCCAGACCTTTGAAAACCCGTATGGAACACCTTCCGAACAATTGCATACGATTCTTTGAAAAATCGTCCAAGAAACTGGATGCCCTCAACCTGGAGTACAAATTGCCCCAAGGTTGTCGATAATTTACCTGAACATCCAAAGAGTGGTTAAAAATGCCCTCTTCATCCTTTCCAAATATCGTGGTATCGATATAATCATTGAAAAAGTACCCAATCTTATACGCAAAGGTAATTTCGCGGCGAAGCACCTCGTTGTAAGGGAAAATGTTGTATTCAAGGGCGGGACTGAAATAATACCTGAAATCGAGATTGGTAAAGGTATCGTGCCTCGCTCCTCCAAATATTCCCGTGGACCAATGGTCCGAAAGGCTTCTCACTATACTGCCTGCCCCGGCATACCTTGATCTTCTACTGGTAAAGGTTTCTTCACTTCGATCGAACTCGCTATTCGATTGGTTCAATTGTAAATCGGTTCTAACACGCCATTTTTCGGTCACCCTGTCGCTTTCAAACCCCAGTTCGTACTCAAATTTTCTTCGGCTCGACTCCTTTTCCAGCTCTGCCTCACCGTAAATCTCAAAAATCCAATTGTTCCAAGGGTCCTCAAAGTCAATGTCCTGCTCTTGTGCAGTTTGCGCATCGGAGACTTCATAGGTGATTTTATCAGCAAGGTCGGATTCCAAGACATATTTCAATAGCCCTGATTTTATGGTTTTGACCAGGCCTTTGCGAACGTCGTCCGAGGTCATATTTGCATTGGTGTCAAATGAAAGTTCATTTGCTATTCCTTCGTAACCACCGGTACCTTCAAATTCCAATCGATAGGTACGACCCCCACTACCGTTGGCCACATCATAAATGAACAGGACAATATTGGCTAAACCTTGATCGCGAACATGGGCCGCAAAATTTATTTCTTGCAGAACATATCTTCGATCGCAATTACATTCGGTGAATAGTTTAAGGGATTCCTTGGTCGGTTCTTCTTGTGCAGAAACGGATAAGCAAAACAGAGGTAGCAGGGCCAATAGCACATTTCTAGCCCTTTGAAAACAAAAACCCATGGGTGTATCTCTAAATATTGGTTTGGTCGGCCATGAAGATAAAATGTAAAAACGAGCTGGGTTGTTAGGGTTATGTTAATGACAAATATTTCAAAAAAACACTTATCTATTTATGAATTTGTTATTTATCATTCTAGATTTTGACAAATTCGCAATAAAATTCAGCCATTCCACCAAAAATGACAGTTAAGTGAAGTAGTTGGCACTTATTAACGCCTTTAAAACTTTGAAGTAGGCCTAGGTAATCTTGAGGTCAACCCTATTTGGATTTGGAAAATAACCAGGACAACAACTCTGGTTCGGCAAAGGCATTGTCCCAACTGTTGTGCCCAACACCTGGGTAAACCGTGTATTTGGTATTGATACCCAATTGTCCCATGGCCTGGGCCATATCTGCCGAATATTTTTCGGGCACCACGGTATCCGCTTCCCCATGAAAAATCCACCAATGAGGTTTTTTTAGTTTTTTACTGATCTGTGGATTTGCACCTCCGCAAATTGGAAACGCTGCGGCAAACATTTTGGGATTTCTCCGGACGAGTTCAAAGGTCCCCATGCCTCCCATGGAAAGCCCCCCAACGTAAAGCCGGTTTTTATCCAACTTGTAGCTCTTTTTTAGATATTTCAGCAGTCCTTCCAACAACAACATATCCTTGGTAGCATCGGCATCTTCATGAAATATGAACTTAAAATTATCTGCATTGCCCGCATAATCGACCTTGGCCCAGGAGCTGTTGGCCGCACATTGGGGAAATACCACAATGGCTTGGTAATTGCTCCGCACCGCCTCTTGAAGAAAAAGACTTGATCCGTGTACCAATTGTGCCTCATTATTGTTTCCCCGTTCCCCGGAGCCATGGAGAAAGAGAATAAGAGGGTACTTTACCGTAGGATCGTAATCCTTTGGCAATAAAAGGCGATAGGGAATACTGTCCCCGTTCTTCTCAAAATATTTTTTCTGATAGGCTGAAAGGTCTTGGGCTTCCATAACACTGCAAAACAAAAAAAGAATCCCAAAACAAAAGGGCATAAGGTACTTCATGGATTGATGAATTTATTCAACCCCTAAAATAAGCATAGTGAAATGAAAACGGGGATTTTCGGGGCTAGATTTCCCGATTTACATCCCAAGCCTCCAAATAATCGGCCACGGTCTTTACAAACATTCCTCCAAGGGCCCCGTTGACCACCCTGTGGTCATAACTATGGGATAGGAACATTTTGCTTCGGATACCAATGTACTCACCTTGGTCGGTTTCTATTACAGATGGCATTTTACGGATCGCTCCCAGGGCGAGAATCCCCACTTGCGGCTGATTAATGATCGGTGTACCAAAAATACTGCCGAAGGACCCCACGTTGGTCACGGTATAGGTTCCATCCTGAACCTCATCTGGCTTAAGGGCATTGTTACGGGCCCTATTGGCCAAATCATTCACGGTTTTGGCCATCCCCACCAAATTGAGTTGATCCGCGTTTTTGATCACGGGAACAATAAGATTTCCATCCGGAAGGGCCGCAGCCATCCCCAAATTGATGTTTTTCTTTTTGATGACCTTGTCGCCATCCAAAGAAATGTTCATCATGGGATATTTTTTGAGCGCCATGGCAACTGCTTCCATAAAGATTGGGGTAAAGGTCAACTTTTCCCCTTCCCGTTTTTGGAAGGCATCCTTCATCTTGTTCCTCCAGTTCACCACATTGGTCACATCTACCTCCACAAAACTTTGGACATGGGCCGAAGTGGAAAGGCTCTCGACCATGTGATGTGCAATCAATTTACCCATTCGCGTCAATGGAATAATCTCATCCCCGTCGGTAACGGGAATGGATTCACCCTCAGGTTTTGCGGGGGTCTGTTTCGGGGTCGCAACTGGTTCCTTTGTCTTCTGGGGTTCCTGGACCGCAGCCGTACCATTGGCTGATCGATGTTCCAAAAAGGCTTTGATATCGTTCTTCGTGACCCTGCCTTCTTTTCCAGTACCTATAATAGTTTCCAATTCTTCCATGGAAACGCCTTCTTCTTTTGCAATATTTCGAACCAAGGGGGAATAGAATCGCTGGGATTCCCCAAAATTGGGTGTTGGTGCGCTTACGGTCTCCTGAATTTGGGAGATTTGGTTTTCGAGTTCCTCAACAGCTGGGACTTCAACGATTTCTTCCACTGTTTTGGTATCCTGTCCGTTTGAAGTAGCTTCAACAGCTTGATCGGTCTGGATTACGGCAACAACCTCTCCCACCTTGATCACATCGTCCACATTGAACCGTTTTTCCAACAGCACGCCTTCCACCTCACTGGGCACCTCTGAATCTACCTTGTCCGTGGCAATTTCAAAAATGGCCTCATCCATTTCAATGCTGTCCCCGACTTCCTTCAGCCAAGAGGTTAAAGTTGCTTCGGCAACACTTTCCCCCATTTGCGGCAATTTCAATTCAAATTTTGACATATTCTTATTTAACGAACGGATATTGACTTATATTTTGCAAAAATAATAAAGAATTCCGCTTATTCTTAGTTTTTATGCATTAATAATCCACAACTAACCCGCCTTGATCGAACTCTCAAAGGGAATCCGGTTAAGGATACTCCGACCCAAGGTCACCTCATCGGCATACTCCAATTCATCTCCCACCGAAATTCCGCGTGCAATGGTCGAAGTGGTCACTTCCAAGCCTTCCAATTGCTTATAGATATAGAAATTGGTGGTATCCCCTTCCATGGTCGAGCTCAAGGCAAATATTAACTCCTGCACCTCTCCTTGCTTTACCCTGTTGATCAACGGGGCAATATTTAAATCCTGGGGGCCAATACCTTCCATGGGGGATATTTTACCTCCAAGCACGTGATACAACCCCTTGTATTGGGAGGTATTCTCTATGGCCATCACATCCCGAATATCTTCGACCACACAAACCAGACTTGCATCCCGTTTGGGATTGCTGCAGATTTCACACAATTCGGTATCCGAAATATTGTTGCAACGCTTGCAAAAGTTCACATCGTTCCGCAATTTGGACAGGGCTTCGGAAAGCAAATTGGTTCGTTCTTCCGGTTGTTTCAACAAATGTAGCACCAACCGAAGCGCCGTTCGTTTGCCAATGCCCGGTAATTGGGACATTTCGTATACCGCATTCTCCAAAAGCTTCGATGAAAATTCCATAATTTCGGATATCCCACAAAATTACGATTTTACCTTTACCAAATTACTTTTGTACTTTGCAATTCAAATTCCAACTATGTCCGCATTTCAAATCCTCTTGCTTGTTGGTGCCTATTTCTTGGTACTGATGATCATCTCTTATTTTACTGGTAAAAACGATAGTAACGCCGATTTTTTTAAGGCGGGAAAACAATCCCCCTGGTACTTGGTTGCCTTTGGAATGGTCGGAGCCTCGTTATCTGGAGTTACCTTTATTTCCGTACCCGGATGGGTTGAAGATTCGCAATTCGGGTATATGCAGGTGGTACTTGGCTATTTAGTGGGTTATTTTGTGGTGGCCTATGTGCTGTTGCCACTATACTACAAGCTTAACCTTACCTCCATATATGAATACCTGTTGGATCGCTTTGGAACGGTAAGCCATAAAACCGGAGCGTTTTTCTTCTTTATTTCCCGGGTTTTGGGAGCGGCTTTTCGGTTGTATTTGGTGGCCATTGTTTTGCAACAGTTTGTTTTTGATGATTTAGGGGTCCGGTTCGAGTTCACCGTGATCATCTCCATTCTCCTTATTTGGATCTACACCAATCGGGGAGGTATAAAGACCATTGTCTGGACCGATACCCTTCAGACCTTGTTTATGATTTTGGCTGTTATCCTATCCATTATTATGATCAATAGGGAATTGGATTGGAGCTTTGGGGAATTTTTGGCCTCAGAAGAACTTAAGGTGTACGATAAGTTCTTGTTCACGGATAGCTTTTTGGACCGAAACCATTTTTTAAAATCTTTTATCGGTGGAATGTTTGTAACCATTTGCATGACGGGATTGGATCAGGATATGATGCAAAAGAACCTCACCTGTAAATCCTTAAAAGATGCCCAAAAAAATATGGTGTCATTTAGTTTGGTATTGGTAGGGGTTACCTTCCTATTTATGCTTTTAGGGGCTTTACTGTTTATCTATGCAGGTAAAAACGGCATTTCCATTCCCCTGATGGACGGCACTCCAAAATCCGACCTGTTGTTCCCAGAAGTGGCTCTGAATAGTGGTTTGGGGCTTAGTTTGGCAGTTACTTTTATGCTGGGACTTGTTGCTGCTGCCTACAGTAGTGCGGACAGTGCGTTAACCTCCTTGACCACCTCTTTTTGCGTGGACTTTTTGGAAATCGAAAAGAAAGAGGAAGCCCGTCAAAAACAACTGCGTAAGCGTACCCATATCGCCATGAGTTTTATGTTGGTGGCGGTGATTATTGCATTTAAATACATCCTTAGCAGCAATGTTATTGATAGTTTGCTCACCGTGGCCGGGTATACCTACGGTCCGTTATTAGGTCTTTTTGCATTTGGCATTCTGACCAAGTATAAGGTCAAGGACCAATTTGTATGGCTTGTAAGCGGGCTTTCTGTTGCCATTATTTGGATTGTTGCCAATATTCCTTCCGATTATTTGGGGGGATATATTGTGGGTTACGAACTACTTCCCCTTAACGGGCTTTTGACCTTTTTTGGACTTTGGTTGATTCGGGAAAAAGGGGAAAAATTCAATACTGCCCAGTAGCCAAGAGCACCAATGTGCAGGAATTTTCCACTTTTATGCCGTTATCTTTCAAGATTTTCGAAAATTCTGCATTTTCAGTTCCGGGGTTAAAAATCACGCGTTTGGGCTTTAAATCCAGTATTTTCTGATAATATTCCTTTTGCCGAGACGGATTTAGGTACAAAGTAATGGTGTCAACATTTTGAAAATCATCCAGCTTGGTTTTAATTTGTATTCCGGACACAGTTCCTTCCCTAACCCCAAAAGCCATGGTTTCAAGGTTGTTTTCAACCAATCTGTGAATTGCAAGATTACTGTATCTAGCGGGATTTAAGGATGCCCCAAAGACAAGAGTCATACGCATTTGTTAATTTATGTGTTAAACTGAAATAAAGATTGTAACTATTCAAAAAAAAGCTCGTCTATTGTAAGTATAAAATTAAGCATTGGTAAGTCTGTATTTTTTTATAGTTAATGGTTAGTGTTTAGTATAGCTTATCAATGTATAACCCTGGCGTTTCGGTCAATGTCGAAAGTCAGGGTTTCTTTTTTGTCCTTGTTAAAAGGACTGCCTTACAAGGCCTTAACGTTTTTGGTTTTGTTAAAATATGTTAAACCTGAATAAATCTGTAACATTCCAGGTAAGACATCGTCTTGTAGACAACATCAATCAATCAAAAACGAACAACTCATGAACAGAGTAATTTTGCTTTTTGCACTAGTCCTGTGCATCATTTTACCAGAAAATTTAAAGGCCAACAACGATACTGAACCTCCTGTAGGTTCCATTTCGGGTACTGTTGTGGACCAAGCACTGAACCGACCCGTGGCCTATGCGGCCATTGTGGTAAAATCCGAGGATGGTACGGAAACCATTACCGGGGGCATTACCACTGAAGATGGTACTTTCGAAATTAAAAAATTGCCTGAAGGGAATTTTACACTGGAAGTCCAGTTCATTGGATATAAAACCCACTCCCAAAAATTGGTCATCACCAAGAGGAACAGAAAAGTGAATGTGGGAACCATTACCTTGATGGAAGAGACCGAAGAGCTTTCCGAAGTTGAAGTGGTGGCCGAAAGAACCACCATTGAGCAGCGGGTAGATCGAAAGGTAATCAATGTAGGGAAGGATCTGACCACGGCTGGTGCCACTGCCTCGGACATCATGAACAACATTCCATCAGTGAATGTGGATGCCCAAACAGGAGACATTAGCATGCGCGGTAACAGCAATGTAAGGGTTATGGTAGATGGAAAATTATCCAATGTACCGGTTGCCCAATTGTTACGCCAGATTCCCTCCACATCCATTAAGTCCATTGAATTGATCACCAATCCTTCCGCAAAGTACAATCCGGAGGGTATGAGTGGTATCATCAATATTGTGTTGCACAAAAATGCCAATATCGGTTTTAACGGTAGTGTGACCACTGGGCTTACCAAGGGTATTGAAGCGAAATTCAACAATTCCATCGACATGAATTACAGGAACGGTAAGTTCAACTTTTATGGCAACTACGGTACCAATATTGGTAAGTATGTCAATGATGGTGGAATTCGAAGAGTGGATGAAAACTCCTTTCAAAAATTTGATTTCTTCAACAATAACAAGTCGCATTTGTACAAGGTCGGGGTGGACTTTTACCTGAACGACAATAACACCATCTCGCTATTTACCAACCAAAACATATTCGATGGTAACGGCGAGGGTATCACAGCGGTGACCTATAATGACGATTTGGCCAGAAATGTAACGCAAATCTTTACGGATGAAAGCGAAAATAGAAGTGAGCAATACAATTTTGATTATAAATTGGACTTCAAGAAAGAAGGGCACAACATAGAACTTGAAGTTGATCACAACCGGTTCGAAAACAACCAAGACGCCAACTTTGCAACAAGGGGGGCCAGTTTGTTCCCCGATTACATGGATTTTGTGGATACCGAACGAACCCAAACCATCGCAAACTTGGATTATGTAAATCCATTGGACAGTATTTCCAAACTGGAAATTGGGGTGGAATCCAGAAACTTCGAGACCAATGTGGGCTATAATTCCACGGGCTTATCGTTTAACTCCGAAGGAGTACTTAGACCTACCCCTAGCACAGACTTCGATTACAAAATGGATGTGTACAGTGCTTACGTAACCTTTGGGCAAAGCAGGGAAAAGTGGTCCTATCAGGTGGGTGCTCGTATAGAAAATGTTGAAGTAAAGGCGGACACCAACACGGTTAGGTCTTTTACCGATAAGTACACCCAAGTATATCCTTCGGCATTTTTGACCTACAAACCCAACGAAAAGGATCAATTGCAAGTAAGTTTTAGCCGTAGGGTGGACCGTCCTGGATTGCAACAGGTAAATCCGATAAGGGAATGGGCTACCCCCTTGATCTCATCTTTTGGAAATCCAAGCTTGGTACCACAGTTTACCAATTCTTATGAGATGAATTATACGCATCGAATTAAGAATGGTAGTGTCACCGGAGGGATTTTCTATAGAACCATTTCAGATGAAATCAACCGGGCCGTGTATGTGGACCGATTGGACTTTAACAAACTGATACTGACGTTTGACAATTTTGATAAGACCAATGCCTACGGGTTTGAAGCCTCTGTGAACTACAAACCGTTCAAGTGGTGGAGCATCAACGGAAGTTTTGACTACTATAACCAGACCAACCGCGGAATCACGGAAAGTTTGGTGGGCGATAGTCAAAATCCAACGGAGAACGATATTGTCGTGGAGAACGTAGAGGTGGACAACACCGCGTGGAACTTAAGAATGAACAATAGTTTTACTGTGACCAAAAAACTCACGCTGCAAGCTTTTGCATTCTACCGCGGCCAGAACCAAAACATACAGTTCATTATAGAACCCATGTACTTTATGAACCTTGGGGCACGATACAGCTTTGCTAAAGGCAAGGGTACCATCAGCCTTAATTACAACGACATCTTCAATAGCATGATGTTCCAGTTTGACGGGCAAAGACCTTATGTGCAAACCGGTGGATTCAACTGGGAAAGCCATAATGTATATGCTGGACTTTCTTACCGATTTGGTGGCGGGAAGTACCGTGCCAAGCAACGTAAGCGCAGGGACAACAACACCAAACAATCCGGTGGAGGAATTTTGTAGAATGACTTTGATATTCCTTGACAGAGTGTTGGTTGGTTAGTCTTCAAGGTCTATCATTTAAAAACCCCAATTTCGATTAGGAATTGGGGTTTTGTTTTAATCTTCGTTGGCCTTTACGCCATCTATGCTGGTAGTATTCTTTTTTCTCCAATACCTTTCCAAACCCTCATCTCCTTGTTGTTCCGCCCAATCCAGTAATCCTTGTCGGTCGGATTTATAGTCCATGAAAGGAACACCCATACCACATGATGTCTGCACCTTTTCAATTTCCATATCCACCAATTGCCTACTCCCTGCTATCTTGGGAAAAAGCCCGATATGTTCTTCCCAATTTGCATTTTTTGGCCCATATACCTTGGCTTTGCCATAAAGTCTGAGAATCATGGGGTCTCCTTCAAAAGCACAGAACATTAGGGTTATCCTATTGTGATGGCTTAAGTGGATAGCAGTCTCGTTTCCACTTCCGGTAAGATTGAGCCACAGCACTCTGTTGGGGTCCATAACCCGAAGCGAATCCAGACCTTTGGGTGAAAGGTTTATGGTTCCGTCTTGCATGGCAGTGGCCACAAAGAACATTTTTTGATTTTCTATGAATTCCGTGAGGAAAGGGTTCAAACTTTCAAGTCGCCGGCCCATCTTACCATCTAATGATGACACTTCCCCAAGTAAAGCCACTTCCAAAAGCGGCCAATACCACCAAATCTCCTTCTTTGACCTTTCCTTGTTCCCATGCCTCTGTCAGGGCAATGGGTATTGAGGCGGCCGTGGTATTCCCGTAGTTCATAATATTATTGAAGACCTGGTCATTGGAAAGTCCAAATTTCTTCTGGACAAATTGAGAAATCCTTAGATTGGCCTGATGGGGAATCAACATATCGATGTCCTGGGGACCCAATTGGTTTTTTTGCAGCCCTTCCATGATCACTTCACTAAATCGGACCACTGCATTTTTAAACACAAATTGCCCATTCATATACGGATAGTACGAAGTGTCTTCCGGATCTTTTTCATCGATAATATCAGTTACCCATCTTTTTCCCATTCCCGGGGCGATTAAAGATAATTCCTCCGCATGTTGTCCTTCGGAATGTAAATGGGAGGAAAGAATTCCCTTGGAGCTGTCTTCTTCACGACTTAAAACTGCCGCTCCGGCACCGTCACCAAAAATCACGGAGACTCCCCTACCCCTTGTGCTCATGTCCAATCCATGTGAATGTAGTTCCGAACCGATAACGAGCACATTTTTGTACATCCCACTTTTGATGTATTGGTCCGCTACGGAAACTCCATACACAAAACCGGAACACTGGTTTCTTACATCCAACGCTCCAACGGTTTTAATGCCCAAGTCGCGTTGCACTAGCACACCTGGGCCCGGGAAATAATAATCTGGACTTAAGGTGGCAAATACAATAAAATCTATTTCATCCTTGTCGATACCGGCGCGCTCAATGGCAATTTTTGCTGCCTTTACGCCCATCGAAGTAGTTGTATCCGTGCCTTTTACCACATGCCGGCGTTCCTGAATTCCAGTACGTTCCTGAATCCATTCATCATTGGTGTCCATCACTTTGGAAAGATCATCATTGGTCACTACGTTCTCGGGAACATAAAACCCGAGTCCAGAAATTTTTGAGTTGTACATAAGATATTCTTTGGGATGCCCGGCAAAAGGGACACGAACTATTTCGTGGAAAAGTAAAAAATATATTCAACCTAGTGGTGAAATCGCCTAAAAATTAGTCCATAGGAGGTCTTAAAACGATGATCTCCCAATACAAAACGCGCTACCGGGCGATAGCGCGTTTTAAACAACCTAACCAATAAACAAATGTGTTATAGCATGGAATTTTTCATAGCAATCTTCCTCCATAACAGCACAAATATATAGTTTTGTTTATCTTTTCCAAATTTTAGTTAAACAAAATTATGTTAAAATATTGTTTTGGCCCTGAATTCGAATTCGATGTCAGTTTGTCAGATATGGCATTGTGGTATTTTTTTTGTCATGCTTAGCAAAAAAGAAAACTATTTTAAAATGGCTACAGGCAAAATCAATGTTTCCGTAGAGAACATATTTCCCCTAATCAAGAAATTTCTATATAGCGACCACGAAATCTTTCTCAG
Organism: Flagellimonas myxillae; assembly: GCF_023502235.1. GTDB lineage: Bacteria > Bacteroidota > Bacteroidia > Flavobacteriales > Flavobacteriaceae > Flagellimonas > Flagellimonas myxillae. Next base: position 99,887 of record NZ_JAMFLY010000004.1, read on the forward strand.
GGAGCTTATTTCCAATGCCACGGACGCTACCCTCAAGCTAAAGCACCTCACCTCCATTGGCGAGGCCAAGGTAGAATATGGCAACCCCCAGATTGAGATAAAGGTTGACAAGGACAACAATCAAATCCGGATTATTGACCAAGGTATTGGGATGACCGAGGCGGAGGTAAAAAAATATATCAACGAAGTGGCCTTTTCCGGTGCCGAGGAATTTTTGGACAAGTATAAGGATGCCGAAAAGGATGCAGGGATCATAGGTCATTTTGGGCTTGGATTTTATTCGGCCTTTATGGTGGCGGACAAAGTGGAGATCATCACCAAAAGCTTTAAGGACGAACCAGCCGTGCACTGGACCTGTGATGGATCACCAGAGTTTACCTTGACCGAGGCCAAAAAAGAAGATCGAGGTACGGAAATTGTGCTTCACGTAGCGGAAGATTCCACAGAATTTTTGGAAGATGCGAAAATCCGTGAACTGTTGACCAAGTACAACAAATTCATGCCCATTCCCATTAAGTTCGGGACCAAGACGGAAACCCTTCCCAAACCAGAAGATGCCAAGGAAGAGGATCCAGCCCCAACCCAAGAGGTAGACGATATCATCAACAATCCCAACCCAGCGTGGACCAAGCAGCCCACGGAGCTCGAGGATGCGGATTATAAGAGTTTTTATAGGGAACTATATCCCATGCAGTTTGAAGAGCCTTTGTTCAACATCCACCTGAACGTCGACTATCCCTTCAACCTAACGGGAATTCTATATTTCCCTAAGCTGACCAACGACCTCAACATCCAAAAAGATAGGATCCAGCTTTATCAAAACCAGGTATTTGTTACGGATAATGTGGAAGGTATTGTACCCGAATTCCTAACCATGCTAAAAGGGGTTATCGATTCTCCTGACATTCCACTGAACGTTTCCCGTTCATACCTTCAGGCTGATGGTGCGGTGAAGAAAATTTCGTCCTATATCACCAGAAAGGTAGCCGATAAATTGAACTCGCTGTTCAAAAACAATCGAGAGGATTTTGAACAAAAATGGAACGACATCAAAGTGGTAATCGAATACGGAATGCTTTCCGAAGACAAGTTCTTTGAAAAAGCTGACAAGTTTGCGCTTTACCCGACGGTTGATGGAACCTATTACACCTTTGAGGAGCTTCAGGACAAAATCAAAGACAACCAAACGGACAAGGATGATAAATTGGTCGTACTATATGCTTCAGACCAAGAGGCACAGCATAGCTACATTGAAGCCGCCAAGGCGAAAGGTTACGAAGTACTGCTGATGGATTCCCCAATTGTATCCCATTTGATGCAAAAACTGGAAACCTCCAAGGAAAACCTCTCTTTTGCCCGTGTAGATGCTGACCATCTGGACAATTTGATCAAAAAAGAGGATACCGCCATATCCAAACTTTCCGACGAGGAAAAGGATAAACTAAAAGAAGAATTGGAAAAAGTTGTGCAAGAGAAAGGGTTCACCATTCAAATGGAGGCCATGGACAGCGAAGCCTCTCCCTTTATTATAACCGAGCCGGAATTTATGCGAAGGATGAAGGAGATGCAGCAGACCGGAGGAGGTGGTATGTTCGGGATGGGCAATATGCCGGATATGTACAACCTGATCGTGAACACCAACCACGAGCTGGTAGGTGAAATCCTAAACACCAAGACCGCCAAGAAAAGGGAACGATTGATCAATCAATCATTGGATTTGGCCAGGTTGTCCAAAGGCTTATTAAAGGGTGAAGAATTGACCAACTTTATTGCCCGAAGCTACGACATGATCAAATAAAATTATACAATACCAGTTCGAGCGCAGTAGAGGCCCTATCAAAGGGTAGGTCAAAAATACCTCTACTGCGCTCGATATGGTTTTAGCTTCACACTGTGGCTAGGCCCATCGGTTATTAAAATACCGTTTGAGCACCAAGGCCTGAAAGCATACCATCAATCCTACAGCACCCACCATATAGCTGAGCGTTTTGGAAAACTGGAGTTGCGGTAATCTTTCGGCAAACCAACTTTTGGTGTTTGTGAGCAACTCCAAATATTGTCCATCCACACCTTCGGTCCCTGTACCAATGGAAAACAGATAAACCGCAAAAATCGCAAGAGAGGTCAGGGCTATAAAAATTGCCCGTTTGGAAATCAGGGGCCTTGATACAACCGCTGCCTGTTGCTTGGCCACCTCTTGCATTACATTAAATGTAAAGTTGGAGGATGGTGTTTCCAACGGGGCCTCTTCCATTAACCGATCTACCAATTTTTCCAGTTCTTTATCCGTTCCCATAACTTTTGATTGTTTCAGGTTCCATTTGTTCCTTTAAAATTACACCCAACCTTGTACGCGCCCTAAAGAGCTTCACCTTGGCCGTGTTTGGTGCCAGGTTCAAGGTTTTGGCCATTTCATTAAGGTTTCGTTCTTCAAAATAAAACAGCGTCAACAATGCCGCATCCACAGGACTCAATTGCGCGATACAGGCTTTGATCAAGTCCGACTTTTCTTTTTGTACCATTCCGTCCAGGGCATTTTTCATGTCGGCCACCTGATTGCCCGAAACTTCATCCACACTGATATTTCCAAGCTCTTTTTTGTGCTTTTTAATCCGGTCCAGGCAGGTATTGTACGCTATTCTATATATCCAGGAAGATAGCTTGGCATCTCCCTTAAAATTTTTGAGAGACTTATACACCTTAATGAAGGTATCCTGGGCCACCTCTTCAGCTTCCTCCCTGTTTTTAAGGGTCCGCACGGCAATTGTAAATACCAAATGTTTGTATTGGTCCACCAACTTGGAAAATTCTTGCGAATCTCCATGAACGATAGCATTGATATCCGGTTGGTCCGTAGGCTGCTCCATTTATACAATAAGACGACACCGAAGCGTCGTAGGTTACATTAAAATTAAAAAAAACGCTGGTGCATTTGGATAACAATTCGTCCATTCAAGTGGTCTATATGGTCCTACACTGAAAAATAAAAAACGGTAAACCAATGTCTGATGTCTGATGTCTGATGTCTGATGATTGAAAATGGAAAATGAAAAGTTGAAAATGGAAAGCCTCCTCATCCTTAGAACACCAAACAACAAGCATCCCGCATCTTGGGTCTTGGGTCTTGGGTCTTGGGTCTTGGGTCTTGGGTCAAATATGTCGAGAATTAGAATTTTAAAACCATTTTTCTAGATGATTTGAACCAAGGAACATCCAAATGCACTTCTGGTCAAAAAAATTCACCTGATCTGTAACCTTGACAAAAAAAGTGTCGTCCTATGGGCAAAACAAGTTTATTAATCAATTAAAAAACGAACACAATGGTAGAAGCAATATTAATCCCAATCAGTTTTTTTCTGGTCGTATTTGCAATTTGTTACCTCTATTTTTCCACCCGTAACAAAGAGCGGTTAGCCTTAATAGAAAAAGGAGTGGACGCCAGTATCTTTTTCAAATCCAAGAACGATGGCGAACTGTCCACATGGAAAATTGTATTGATCAACTTTTCCGTGCTTTTAATGAGTATAGGAGTGGCCATCTTTTTAGGTTCTTCCATGGTTAGTGGACTGGGCGTGGATGAGGAAATTGCCTATCCGGGGACCATCTTTTTAATGGCCGGGGTCGGCTTGATGGTGGGTTTTTTAATCACCAAGAAACTGGAAAAAAAGGGATAGATCCAACCATCTTTCTGTTAAAGGCCATCGGATATCCCGATGGTTTTTTTAATTTCATCCCATGCGAATTATTTCCACCAACCTTGGTAAACCCACTCCAATTCGCTGGAATGGTGAAGAAACAACAACCGGAATCTTTAAATACCCAGTAGACCACCCGTTGACCTTGGAAACCGAGAGTGTAGCTGGTGACAATATCAGCGACAGAAGGGTACATGGTGGGGAGTTTAAGGCCTGCTATCTTTTCGCATCTGAACACTACCCTTATTGGAAAGAAAAATACCCTCACCTGGACTGGGATTGGGGCATGTTTGGGGAAAATTTGACTGTTGAGGGGTTGGACGAAACCACGCTTAAGATTGGAAATATTTACAAAGTTGGGTCGGCTTTAGTACAAGTTACACAACCACGTGAACCCTGTTTTAAATTAGGAATCCGATTTAACGACCAAGGCATTCTCAAGGAATTTATAGACCATGGTTTTCCAGGTACCTACGTTCGAGTTTTGGAAGTTGGGCAGGTACAGGTTGGAGATGAATTTACCTTGGTAAAAGAAGCTACCAACGACTTAACCACCCAGCAATTCTACCACCTACTTTTTGCTCGAAAAAAACACCCGACTATAGTGCAACTGGCTATAGAAAATGAGGCATTACCAGAGCGGAAAAGGGACAAACTGCGGAGGTTTTTGAAATAAGTTCAAACTCAAGTTCAAGTTCAAGGTTCAGCAATCAGTAATCAGTAGTCAGTAGTCAGTAGCCAGTAGTCAGTAGTCAGTAGTCAGTAGTCAGTAGTCAGTAAAATTAAAACTGTCATCTGAAATCTGCTATCCAGTTGCTTCCAACAGTCCAATAATCGAAAAATCCAGCATTCGATGTTCAAACTCAAGTTCAATTTTTTATTAAGCCGTATTAGATTGTTTGATGTCTGGTGTCACAAAGTTGAAAAATGGAAAATGGAAAGTTGAAAACTGTTGACTGACGTCTGAAGTCGGAAGTCCGAAGTCTGAAGTCTGAAGTCTGAAGTCTGAAGTTTAACATTTGAAATCTAACGCGCATCTTCAAACATCTAGCATTCCGCATCCCGCATCCCGCATCCCGCATCCCGCATCTATCTAATTGAAAATTCAAAACCCAACATTCAAAATTGCTCACTGAACATTGTTCATTGATAATTGTTCATTGATAATTGTCAACGGTCAATTGAAAACGGGCATACGTCCATTGGGACGGAAAAATAGTACAAAACCAATGTACATTTAGGCCTTAGTGCAACAGAACCATTGCAATCCAAGATTACGATTGAAGTGATGTAATTAGTTAGTGTTCTTTTGTCCTGCCGGGTGCAATGGCCTAATCTTTCCCGGCAGGTCTTTTTGTCTTTCCATATAAAAGTCCTTACTTACTTCATAATCTCCAAAAAGCTTCGAAAGCTAAGCACCCATCACTTAAACAAGGACTTAAAAAATGGGATTTACCGACAATGGAATAAACCTGAATCTACCAAAATCGGACATGGTTTATTATCCTGCCATTTTATCCACCGAAAAATCGGACCAATATTTTAAGATATTGAAGGAAACCGTCCCGTGGCGGCAAGATGAAATAACTGTTTTTGGTAAAACCCATCCACAACCTCGTTTGACTGCTTTATATGGTAATAATAGCAAGGCCTACTCCTATTCGGGAATTACCATGCAGCCACTTGAATTTACCCAGAATCTTCTAGATCTGAAGGAGATTGTGGAGCAAATTGCAAAAACTAGCTTCAGCACCTGCTTGTTAAACTTCTACCGCGATGGCAAAGACAGTAATGGCTGGCATTCCGATGATGAAAAAGAGCTTGGGAAAAACCCGGTCATTGCATCCGTAAGTCTTGGGGCAGAGCGTTTCTTTCATTTGCGAAATAAATCGGACAAAACTTTAAAACACAAAATGCTGTTGGAACATGGAAGTTTACTGGTCATGAAAGGCGAAACCCAGCATTTTTGGCAACATCAAATCCCTAAAACAGCCAAGCCCATCGGGGAAAGAATCAATCTTACTTTTAGGGTTATCCAGTAGTATCAATCGAAAAGGTCGTTGAGGACTTTGGCCAGGCGAAGCCCTCCACGTTGGAGTTGCTCAAAAAGCAGATCATTGTAGTTATACCCATATTGATAGCCCAATTTGTCACCCGATTTGGCAGATTCATAAATATCGGCGCACACTTCGTGGCTTTCCTGCGCCCAATCATATATGGTTCCCTCCTGTATTTTCTTTCGCTCCTTGCGTCCCAAATGGTCCAATTCGGTGCCGAGTTCCGTATAGGTCATCCCATAGGATTCAATCAAATTTTTGTCCCAGACCCGATGTAGATTGCTTCCTTCACCAAACCACTGTACTTGAATGGAATTCCCACCTTTATCCTCCGCCCTGCTCACATGCAAGGGTTGATGTAGATCGCCAATCAAATGAACCAACATTTTAAGATGGAAAGAACGGGTTTCCTTACTCCTTTCTTTGTCCTTTACAATGCGGATACATTCTTCAATTCCCGTGATTATATCCCCATACTTACTTTTCTCGGAATCCTCATAGCGCACATCCAAAGGGTAATTGACAAAATGCCATGCAAAATATCCAGAGTATTTACGGTCGGCCTTGATTTCATCCGCATAGGTGGAAACATAAGCCAAGCTATGCCCATCCAATAAATCTTTTAATGCTCTTTTTGCCTTTCCTGTCAGGTGGTTTTCCGCGATATGTCCGGTGACCCTATGCCCGGTCTTCCCCCAGAAATTGTTGCTGAATATCAAGGTAGGAATCAGCAGGAAAAGGAAAGCGAGGTTTTTCATGATTGATGATTTTTTCAAATGTAAAAACTACAAATGAAACTTTACACATGCCCCACAGATTAATTCAAATGCCCCATCCGTCAAGTGAATACAAACGATTGCACTTTTTAGGATTTTTTTAACTAAGGTTGCCCTTAAATTTGTCAATCTAACTCAAACGCCCTTATGTTGAAACTTCGCTTGGTACTGGCCATGGCCATATTACCATTGTACTTGATCGCCCAATCCAACGAGAAGAGTTTTACCGTAAAATACATTACCCAACCGATTACCGTAGACGGGATTCTTGATGAATCCGTCTGGGAAGATGCAGAAAGTGCGCACGGATTTCAACAGTTCTTTCCTACAGATTCTGTTATAGCCAAACAAAAGACCGAAATCAAAATGCTTTTTGATGATACCACCTTGTATATCGGGATTAAGCAGGAAGCAGCAGGAAGAGACTACATAACTCCTTCACTACGAAGGGATTATAGAGCAGGGAATAGTGATAACATTACGCTGTTGTTCGATACTTTTAATGATGGTACCAATGCCTTTTTGTTCGGAATCAATCCATTGGGAGTGCGAAGAGAGGCCTTGATTTCCGGAGGAGGTAACGACCTAAGGGGATTTACCACATCCTGGGACGTGAAATGGCGTGGTGAATCCAAAATCCATGACAACTATTACATTTCGGAAATGGCCATTCCCCTGACATCCTTTAAGTTTAGGGAAGGGGAAACCAAATGGCGATTTAACAGCTACCGATTTGATTTACAGAGCAATGAACGCAGTAACTGGACCATAATACCCCAAAATCAATGGGTCTTCAATTTGGCGTTTATGGGTGACATGCATTTTGAAAAACCCTTGGGGAAATCTAGAACTCCATTGGCATTAATTCCATATATCAATGGGATTTCAGGGAGGGATTTTGAAAACGATATTTCCGAAAACAACGTAAAAGTTGGCGGCGATGCCAAAATTGCCATCGGTAACGGTATGAATTTGGATATCACCTTGAATCCGGATTTTTCGCAGGTAGAAGTGGATAATTTTATTACCAACCTCACCCGATTTGAAGTGTCCTTACCGGAAAGAAGACAGTTTTTTATAGACAACAGCGACCTATTTTCCACTTTTGGTGGAGGCAGGGATGCCAATCCATTTTTCTCCAGACGCATTGGTATCGCCAAAGATACCGATGACAATACCATCGAGAATAAAATTATTGGAGGGGTGCGTTTGAGTGGCAAACTCAATAACAATCTAAGACTTGGTTTTCTGAACATTCAGACGGAAGAAGATGAAGCCAACGAAATTGCATCCAATAACAATATGATGCTTGCATTGCAACAAAAAGTCTTCTCGCGGTCGAATATCAGTATGTTCTTCATCAACAGGCAGTCTTTTGATTCTCCCGAGTTTTTGGACGAGAGTGAAGAATATAATCGCGTGATGGGTATGGACTATAATCTGGCCAGTGCAGACAATACCTGGAGTGGTAAGTTCTATGGGCACAAATCATTTCAGCCCAATGACAGTGATGGCAATTATTCCTTTGGAGCTTTTACTAATTATAATGCTAAAAACTATGGGGCATTTATTGATTTGGTATACATCGATGAAGAATTTCAATCTGACCTTGGGTTTATCCCAAGGAATGACATTTTTAAGATTGCTTCCAACTTCAATAAAAACTTCTGGCCCAAAGACCGAAAGATAAACAACCACAGTATAGGGTTGTTTTCCATTTATACTTGGCGACCTGGCTTGGATTATCAGAACACCGACTACTATTACAATTTGAACTGGGGAGCAGAATTCAACAATCTTTCTATGCTGAATGCAGACGTTACCCATAGGTTCATTTATTTAACCGATGAATTTGAACCTACTGGCAAAGACGGTGCGGTGGCCTTACCAGCAAATCAAGGATACCATTTTACTGCCTCAACAATAGAATTTCAATCCGATCGGAGAAAAAACTTCTCCTTTGGGGTTATGCCCACCTATGGCGAGTTCTTCAATGGAACCAAATTTTCCGTTGAAGGAGATTTGAATTTTAGATTACAACCCGTTGTCAATATGTCCATGATGTTCAATTATGATCATATAGATTTGCCCGCACCCTATGCCAGAGCAGACATATGGCTTGTGGCACCAAGGGTTGATATCACCTTTAGCAAGTCCATTTTTTGGTCCACCCTGGTACAATACAGTAGTCAAAGAGACAATTTGGGCTTCAATTCCCGGCTTCAGTGGCGTTTTGCACCTTTATCCGACCTGTTCTTGGTCTACAACGACAACTATTATGTGAACTCCTTTATGCCCCGTAATAGGTCCATCAACCTGAAACTCACCTATTGGCTCAATATCTAGGATGAATTACAAAATACTATGCTCCGATTTGGATGGTACGTTATTGTCCAGTAAGAACGATGTTTCAGATTTTACGGTAAACGAAATCAACCGGATTAAAGATCGGATTAAAATAATCCTGGTATCCGCAAGAATGCCCAAATCCATGACCTATCTTCAAAAAAGAATGGGCATTGAGGAAAATCCAATCGTATGCTACAACGGGGCCTTGGTACTAGAAGCCAACAAGGTGATCCACAGTACTACAATATCCATATCAAAAACCAAAGAGCTGCATGCCCTTTGCAAGGCAGCCGATATTAAGCTGGGGCTCTACCAAAATGATGATTGGTGCGTCGCAGAAACTTCTGAAAGGGTGGAAAAGGAAATTTTCAACACCAAAGCCCGTCCTACTTTTGAGCCTACATCCACAACACTCGAAAGATGGGAAGCACATGCCAATGGTCCCCATAAAATAATGCTCATGGGAAGCAAACAGGCGATGGACGAAATAACCCCGGTTTTGCAAGCCAGATTTTCGGACGAAATGAATGGCTATCGCTCCAATGATACATTGATTGAAATTGCACCCAAAACTGTTTCTAAACTGCAAGCTATCCGGTCCCTCTTACAACCTGGGGAATCTCTGGAAGATGTGATCGCCTTTGGTGACAACTTCAACGACGTGGAAATGTTGGAAAAAGTAGGATGCGGAGTTGCCGTTTACAATGCCCGGGAAGCAGCAAAAAAAGCGGCCAATCACCTAACCCTTAGCAACACAGAACATGGGGTGGCCCAGTTTATCCAAGACCATTTGTGATTTTCCTATATTTGGAAATCACTAGTCTTAGTCTATGAACCAACTACCCTTTACCGAAGATACCATCATCTTTGGATTGCTATGCCTTTGCCTCGGCTTCGTTTTTTATACTTCATCAATTAAATCAGGCTTTTGGAAAAAATTCTACGGAATCGTTCCAACGGTGCTCATGTGTTATTTGCTGCCGGCCATTCTGGCCAGTACGGGTATCGTGGATGAAAAGTCTTCCAACACCTACTACGTGGCAAGCCGGTATTTGCTCCCAGCCGCCTTGATTTTAATGACCTTGAGCATAGACCTCAAAGCTATTGCCAACTTGGGCTCCAAGGCGCTGATCATGTTTTTGACAGGTACCGCGGGAATCATCATCGGTGGTCCCCTTGCCATCTTAATTGTTTCCATTTTTTCTCCGGAAACAGTCGGGGGAGTCGGTTTTGATGCAGTTTGGAGAGGTTTGGCCACAATCGCGGGCAGTTGGATCGGCGGAGGGGCCAACCAAGCAGCCATGTTGGAGGTTTTCCAATTCAATCAAGAAAACTATGGGGGAATGGTGCTCGTGGATATTGTGGTGGCCAATCTTTGGATGGCGATCTTGTTGTTGGGCATTGGAAAAACCAAAAGAATTGACGCTTGGCTTAAAGCCGACACTTCATCTATTGAAGAACTAAAGGAAAAAGTAACTGCACATACAGCCAAAATAGCAAGGGTGACATCGCTTCATGATTTCATGATGATGTTACTTTATGCATTTGCCGGTGTGGGTATCGCCCATTTGGTGGGACATCATTTCGCTGAATTTCTGGAGAACAACTTCGAAGTGATTCGCAACAAGGAAAAAATATTGTCGTCCCTAGGTTCCAAATTCCTTTGGATGGTTGTTTTTGCCACAGCCATAGGTATTGGTCTTTCCTTTACAAAGGCCAAAAACTATGAGGGTGCCGGTGCCAGTAAAATTGGGGGCATGTTCATTTATATTTTGGTTGCAACCATAGGGATGAAAATGGACTTGGGCCGAGTTATGGAAAATCCAGGCCTCATTGCCATTGGTTTGGTCTGGATATGTATCCACGCCGGACTTTTGATCGCTGTCGCCAAATTGATCAAAGCCCCATATTTCTTTTTGGCCGTTGGCAGTCAAGCCAACGTTGGTGGGGCCGCTTCGGCTCCTGTGGTCGCCGCTGAATTTCACCCTTCTTTGACGTCAGTCGGGATTCTTTTGGCCGTTTTTGGCTATGTGGTGGGCACTGCGGGCGCTTATTTATGTGCCATCCTTATGGAAGTTGCTTCCAAGGTTTAATTATTCCCTAAGTTTGTGCATATTTGCCACGCAAAAATTTTATTCATGAAACGGGTTTTATCAATTTTGGTCTTCGTTGTATTATTGGCTTCCTGTGGTGGCAAATCTGAAAACACCATGACGGTATCCGGCAATGTCAAAGGGCTTAAAAAAGGAGTGCTATTTCTACAACATTTTCAGGATTCTGCCTTGGTTGTCATCGATTCCATTGAAATTCAAGGAAATGGTAGTTTCGCATTTTCCCACGAAGTGATGGAACCAGAGATTTTTTACTTATACCTGGATAAACAGGATAACAACACGATCAATGACCGAATTACTTTTTTTGGGGAGGCCGGGGAGATTACCATCAATACCCAATGGAACACTTTTGATTTAAATCCTGAAATCCTAGGCTCTAAAAGTCATGATAAAATGGAGGAATTCAATGAAATGATGTCCAACTTCAGCATTCGGGAAATTGAGCTGCTACAATTGGGCACCTTGGAAGAATACCAAGAAGATTCCTTGAAATTGGATTCGGTACAAAGGCTAATCGACCGAAATATCATTAGTTCGTATAGATATGCTTTGAATTTTGGGTTGATGCACGGCGATTCGTATGCAACGCCTTATTTGATGAGCACGGTTGCGGATGTAGTAAACCCTAAGTACTTGGATTCTGTATACGGACTTTTGGAACCTGAAGTAGCATCCTCCAAATATGGTAAAGCCTTAAAGGAACAATTGGAAAGTAGCAAATAAGCTTTTTAGTTGGAGAGTTTGTTGAACTCTTGTACCAAAGCGGTTGCCTTTTCTTCCAGCAGGTTTCGGATATCTTTAAAATGTGCCTTGCGGTTATCCACGTCTTTTTGGTGGATTTTGGCCATAAGCTCGTCAAAAACGTTAATGGCCTTATCAATGATCATGGTTCCTTCCTCGGAGTCCTTATTGTCGGAACCGGCTTCCCATAGGTAAACCGCCTCGATGATATCCCCCAAAACAAAATTGACATCTTTCTTTAAATCTCGAATACTTGCCATACTAGTGTTTTTTCAAATGTACTATTAAATGGTTACTTCTAAAAGTCTTGCCCCCTCGGTTGCAATGGAAATTTTATTACTGGAAGCAGGTACCAACACTGTTTCCCCTTTGATTATGCCGACAACTCCCTCCTCATTCGAAACTTCCGCGCTGCCGGCCACACACATATAAATTGTGAAGGAATCTCTTGTGGCAACTTCCTGGTCCAGCGTAGCTGTTAAATCCAAAAAATTGGTCTTAAAGTACGGGCAGTCCACCATATCGTTTACCTTGTCCTGCTCCTTGGAATACGATACTTTAAAGTCGTCTTTTTTGGAATAATCCATGGCATCCAGAGCAAGCTCGGTATGTAGTTCCCGGAGATTTCCATTTTTGTCCCTCCGGTTAAAATCGAACACCCTGTAAGTCACATCCGAGGTCTGTTGAATTTCGGCCAATAGTACACCAGCTCCGATAGCATGGATTTTTCCCGTATTGATGAAAAAAGTATCTCCTTCCCCCACTTCTTCATAATTCATCAAACTTTCCAAGCTACCTTCTTCCAAACTTTTCACATATTCCTCCTTTGCAACATCCCTATTAAAACCGACAATAAGCTTGGCCCCGGGGTCGGCATCCATCACATACCACATCTCGGTCTTTCCAAAGGAATTATGCCTTTTTTTAGCCAATTCATCACTTGGGTGGAGCTGAATGGACAAGTCCTGTTTGGCATCAATAAACTTGATCAAAATGGGAAAGTCCTTTCCAAAACGGTCCACAACGGAATTTCCCAATAAGGATTCCCCATCTTGTTGAATAAGTTCTTGTAAGGATGTACCCTCCATACTCCCATTTTCAACGATGGATATATCGCCATCAACCCCAGAAAGTTCCCAGCTCTCGCCGGTGATATCGCTATCTATGGATTTGTTCAAGACATCTTTAAGCTTGGTTCCGCCCCATAGACGTTCTTTTAGTATGGGTTTAAATTTTAATGGGTATAGGTTCATATTTTATCCGGAATAGGTTACAAAGTTACGAGGGGTCTCATAAAGTACCACCTCCAGTTCCTTTTTTTTGTCGATATGTGGCCTCAGTTTGTTCCAGATGACCACTGCAATATTTTCGGCCGTTGGATTCAAATTTTTAAATTCTGGCACATCCAGATTCAGGTTTTTATGGTCCAAGGCTTCCTCCACATGTTCTTTAATAAGCTCTTTCAGAATTTTTAGGTCCATGACAAACCCGGTTTCTTGATCGATTTCCCCATATACGCTAACAATCAACTCGTAATTATGGCCGTGGTATTTGGGGTTGTTGCACTTTCCAAAAACCGCATCGTTTTTTTCATCGCTCCAGTCAGATCGAAATAGCCTGTGTGCGGCATTGAAACTAGCCTTTCTGCTTGCTTTAACCTTCATGGCCCGCATTGTTATCTGTTAGAAAACCGTAAAATCGTTCGAAGATTATCTTAAACCAAGCCGTATACTGATCTGGATTTTGGGCGATATCTTGTTTGATTTCGGAGGGATGCATCCACTTCCAGTTCTCGACCTCGTCCGGATTTATTTTGGGTTCCGAATCATAGGTTCCCATCATTACATGATCCAGTTCGTGTTCGGTAAGTCCGTTGTCAAAGGGAGCTTTGTAAATGAATGAAAATAATTCTTTCAATTCGGTGGTAAATCCCATCTCTTCCATCAATCTCCGTTTGCCGGCCTCAATATTGGTTTCTCCGTCCCGTTGATGGCTACAACAGGTATTGGTCCATAAAAGGGGGGAATGGTACTTGTCCTTGGCACGTTGCTGCAACATGGTTTCCCCTTTTTCATTCATGATAAAAACAGAGAAGGCCCTATGAAGCACAGCCTTTTCATGGGCTTCCATTTTGGGCATCAAGCCAATGGGTTCGTCATCCGCATTGACCAAAATCACCTTTTCCTCTTCCATGCGGTAAAAATATGACCTTTGGGAGGATTTATATCCTAAGAGGTTCTAAAAAATGTGGTTCGAATCGATTTCTTTAGAAGAATCGTGGGGATTTTAAGTTACCCAAGTTCTTAATGAAATCGTATCTAAAAATGACTTCGAAAGATCCATCGTTGAAGGTGGCGGCACCCAATTCCGTGATTTCACGATCATAGGCCAGTCCCAAAAAGATTTCATCGGACAGCCTGAATCCAAAAAGCCCACTAAATGCGGCATCCCATCGATAAGCGATTCCCCCGACAAACTTCTCGTTCAACATAAAATTTGCGGAAACATCTACTTGCAATGGTGCTCCTTGGACCATTTTTCCCAAGACCGTTGGCTTGAATTTGAGGAAGGGATTGATATCCCAAACATAACCTGTGATCATGTACCAGTTGATTCGTTCCTTGGCGGTGGAGACCGAAGCTTGGTCAAAATGTGTGGTTTCAAGCAATCTGGGAGCAGATGCGCCGGCGTAAAATCTATCAGTGTGATAGTACACCCCTGCACCGATATTCGGAGAAAATTTGTTTTGAATATCTTGTTGGGCCTGCAGTTGTGGGTCAATTTCAAACTCGTCCAATTCGGAATACCGAATATCCAACATATGGGCGCTGGCCTTAAGTCCAAAGCTCAGTTTTCCGTCAAACGAAGTTTGAATGGTATATGAAAAGTCAACATCAAAATAGGTTTCCGAAGTAGGTCCAATCTTATCGTTCACCACTGAAAGTCCCAGCCCTATTCCTCGATAGCCCAAGGGAGTATGTACATTCAAGGTTTGGGTTTCTGGAGCTCCCTCCAATCCCAACCACTGGTTTCGATACAGCGCAGCTATACTCATATGCCCCCTGGACCCTGCATAACCTGGGTTAACACTCACCGTGTTGTACATATATTGGGTGTATTGGGCATCTTGTTGGGCATGTACCAGGGTACCCATGCTCAAAACTACCAGAAATTGCAACCACTGAATTCTCTTTCTCATACGCTTAGCCACAGTATCAAATTCTTTTATCGGTTAATGTATAGGTAGCCCGTAAGCTGGTTATTTCTTCCTGTTGGATCTTGATAATCTATCACATAGAAGTAAGTACCTACCGGAAGTTTGTTGTCCTTGTTCACGGTTACCCTGCCTTCGGAAGTGCCATCAAAGACATTCCCATTGGTGTTGTATGCCCTGGTTGCGTAGACCTGCACACCCCATCTGTTATAAATTTTAACTGTGTTGTTTGGATAATCTTCTAAGTTGTTTATTGTGAATACATCATGTATACCATCGCCATTCGGCGTAATCACGTTAATTACATCAATAGGATCCACTTGGGTTGGACCTAGGTCTGGATCCAGATAGTTGGGTATGCCATCTTCATCGGAATCGTCATTGGCATAATTTCCATCCCCGTTCAGGTCTTCATCGATAGTAGCGATTCCGTCATCGTCATCATCAGAGTCCCTGTAATCCAATACCCCATCTGAATCTGTATCCATAAGATCAAGGGATGGATTATCGATTTCATCATTGACATCAACATCAATGGCTGTTCCTCCTTCAAATGCATCGTCAAGACCATCATCATCCTTATCCGACCCGATAAAGGTAGTATCTGCTGCGCCATCTTGGTCCCTATCATTCCCTTCAATGCTATCCGGTACATTATCATCATCACTATCATCGTCGACATAATCTGGAATTCCGTCTCCCTCTGTGTCCACAGGGATCAAGCCGACATTACCGCCAGTTTCGTAAGCATCGTCCAAACCATTATCATTGGCATCGGTTAGACTTGGAGCTATGTAACCAAATGTTTCTTGGGCCTCTACATTGTCTGGGATTCCGTCATTATCACTGTCTATATCGAGGTAATCAGGAATACCATCCCCATCCGTGTCGGTTGGATCGGTGTCCGGATCATTGTCCCCATCGGTATTTAGATCTTCAAAAACATCCACAATTCCATCATCGTCCGCATCCAGGTCAATAACCGGAACATTAACCATAATGGTTATGGTTGCCGTACTACAGTTGGCAGCACCATCACAAATGGTATAATCCAAGGAATCTGTACCTAAATAACCAGGATTTGGGGTATAGGTAATAAAATCATCGGATGGATCAGCAGGGGTTCCGCTGTCATTTAATACAATGACCCCATTGGTTGGGCTTGTGGTTGTTATAGTTCCTACAGAAGGTAAATCGTTGTCATTCGCCAACATCATAATGTCCACTGCTACATCTTGATCAGTAGCCACAGAATCATCCAACGCGTCCACAATGGGCAGTACATCAATCGTGACAGTTGCAGTGCTGCATGCGCCGAAAAGATTACACAAGGTATAATCAAAGGTATCGGTCCCGTTAAAGTCGGCATCTGGAACATAAGTAACAATGTCGTCTGTTGGATCATTGGCTGTTCCGTTATCATTGATGGATACACTACCATTGGCTGGGTCACTTGCGGTCAGTATACCATCGGTAGGCAAATCGGTATCGTTGGCAAAAATATCGATCACAACCGAACTATCTTCATCTACTGAAGCGAGGTCATCCACAAGGTTTCCAGCTTGACTCATACAAACCACGGTAAATCGTGGAAGCTCACTTGAATTTCCGGCTTTGGTAATGGTTGCGGTATATCTTTCCACCGTTTGGGTACTAGTAACCGTGGGTTGGGTTTGGTCTCCTGCCAAGGGAGGATTCCAGCTAACCGTGGAGCCCACAGGAATACTCGCTGAAATGTTTAGCGTCACCTGATTATCAGGGGCGGCACAATCTGTTAAAATAAAGTATCCTGTCGCATTCGAACCACAAAGCGTTCCATCATAGGTCGCAAAGTATACCCCAGGTTGGGTAGCCTCATAAAAGAAATCGGTGCCCAAAACCGTCCCCAAATCGGATGCCTCGTACCATTGAAAATTGGTCTCATCACCACTATTTGGTGCTTGCAACAGAAATTGGGCTCGTGACAGCTGAGTTCCCAGCAACACGACCAGTAAGGTTAGTAATAAAGACTTATGTGGGGCCAATGATCTCAAAATCTCTTTTAGTCTTTATGAATTATTTTACAACAAATACAACATTGATCAATGAATTATATCCGGTTGGGACGGCATCTACCGTGAATGACATTACACCTGCGTCACTAACCGATACTCCAGAAAAAACGCTGGTATCGTAATACGTTATGTAATAGTGCAATTCACCCGCGGCATAGGTTGGTATGGCATTTGGTGCCGAAGGGCTTTTTACCGCTGGGCTGCCATACTGGGCAACATACTGTGCGTGTAAATCTATCGGAGTTCCTGGCCCAACTGAAGAAGCTGGAACTGCTATGGAAGGTGGATAGAATATACGAGCTGCCTTGGATGTGATCGGAGCAATGGCTTGTATTGCAGCTTCTACGGTGGTTTCGTTGGTTGGGGAAACCTCCCCAGCTTCGTCCATATCCACCGGAGTAACTAGATTTACCTCACCTGCATCCTGATCATCCGTGTTGATGCTGCTGATGTCAACCGTGTTTCCATCGGCGATGGTCAAGTCCGTTCCTGACAAGCTCAAGGTTTGGTCGTCGGTGTCAGTATCAATACTACTAATATCGATGGTGTTTCCATCCGCTATGGTCAAATTTGTACCGGATAAACTAAGCGTTTGATCATCAGTATCCGTATCAATGCTACTGATATCGATGGTATTTCCTCCGCTAATGGAGAGATTGGTTCCACTCAATCCCAAGGTCTGACCGTCTGTGTTCACTCCTGAAATATCAATGGTGTTACCATCGGCAATGGTCAAATCTGTTCCTGAAAGGCTCAAAGTTTGGTCATCGGTATCGGTGTCAATGCTACTAATATCTATGGTGTTTCCATCCGCTATGGTCAAGTCTGTACCTGACAAGCTCAAAGTCTGATCATCCGTATCTGTGTCAATACTACTGATGTCAACAGTGTTTCCTCCAGTAATGGACAAATCCGTTCCACTCAAGGACAAAGTCTGTGCATCAGTGTTTACTCCTGAAATATCAATGGTGTTACCATCGGCAATGGTCAGGTCTGTCCCAGATAGACTCAAAGTTTGGTCATCGGTATCGGTGTCAATACTACTGATGTCAACGGTGTTACCATCGGCGATGGTCAAGTCTGTTCCGGATAGGCTCAATGTTTGGTCGTCAGTATCAATGCTACCGATATCTACTGTGTTACCGTCAGCAATGGTCAAATCAGTTCCAGATAAGCTCAAAGTTTGGTCATCGGTGTCCACATATCCGCTTAAATCTACGGAGTTACCATCAGCAATGGAAAGGGTGTTTCCACTCAAGCTTAAGGTCTGGTCATCGGTGTCTGTGTCGATGCTGCTGATATCTATTGTGTTTCCATCTGCGATGGTCAAATCGGTTCCAGACAGACTCAAGGTCTGGTCATCGGTATCAACAGAACTAATGTCCACTGTGTTTCCATCGGCGATGGTCAAATCGGTTCCGGACAGGCTCAACGTTTGGTCATCGGTGTCCACATATCCGCTCAAATCAACGGAGTTACCATCAGCGATGGAAAGTGTGTTTCCGCTCAAACTCAGGGTCTGGTCATCAGTATCTGTGTCGATGCTGCTAATGTCGACAGTGTTTCCGTCGGCAATAGTCAAGTCTGTTCCTGATAGGCTCAAGGTCTGGTCATCGGTATCAACAGAACTAATGTCAACAGTGTTTCCATCTGCAATGGTCAAATCTGTACCAGATAAGCTCAAAGTTTGGTCATCGGTGTCCACATACCCGCTCAAATCAACGGAGTTACCATCTGCGATGGAAAGGGTGTTTCCGCTCAAACTTAAGGTCTGGTCATCCGTATCTGTGTCAATGCTACTGATATCTATTGTATTACCATCTGCGATGGTCAAATCTGTTCCTGACAGGCTCAAAGTCTGATCATCCGTATCTGTGTCAATACTACTGATGTCAACAGTGTTTCCGTCGGCAATAGTCAAGTCTGTTCCGGACAGGCTCAAGGTCTGATCGTCCGTATCCACATATCCGCTTAAATCTACGGAGTTACCATCTGCGATGGAAAGGGTGTTTCCGCTCAAACTTAAGGTCTGGTCATCGGTATCGGTGTCAATACTACTGATGTCAACAGTGTTTCCGTCAGCAATGGTCAAATCGGTTCCTGACAAACTCAAGGTCTGATCATCAGTGTCCGTATCAATTGAACTGATATCAACCGTGTTTCCATCCGCAATGGTCAAATCGGTCCCGGACAGGCTCAAAGTCTGGTCGTCCGTATCTGTATCGATGCTGCTAATGTCAACAGTGTTTCCGTCAGCAATGGTCAAGTCCGTTCCGGATAGGCTCAACGTTTGGTCATCGGTGTCCACATATCCGCTCAAATCAACAGAGTTACCATCGGCAATGGAAAGGGTATTTCCGCTCAAACTTAAAGTCTGGTCGTCTGTATCTGTATCAATGCTGCTGATATCGATGGTGTTTCCGTCAGCGATAGTAAGGTCTGTTCCTGATAGGCTCAAGGTCTGGTCATCGGTATCAACAGAACTAATGTCCACTGTATTTCCATCAGCAATGGTCAAATCGGTTCCGGACAGGCTCAAGGTTTGGTCATCGGTGTCCACGTATCCACTCAAATCAACTGAGTTACCGTCAGCGATGGAAAGTGTGTTTCCGCTCAAACTTAAGGTCTGATCATCTGTATCCGTATCGATGCTGCTGATGTCAACAGTGTTTCCATCCGCGATGGTCAAGTCGGTTCCTGACAAACTCAAGGTCTGGTCGTCCGTATCCACATATCCACTTAAATCAACGGAGTTCCCATCTGCTATGGAAAGGGTATTTCCACTCAAGCTTAAGGTCTGGTCATCGGTATCTGTGTCGATGCTACTGATGTCAACAGTGTTACCTCCGCTAATGGAAAGGTCTGTTCCGCTCAAAGACAGGGTCTGTGCATCAGTGTTTACACCAGAAATATCAATGGTATTTCCATCCGCGATGGTCAAATCGGTTCCTGACAGACTCAAGGTCTGGTCATCGGTATCAACAGAACTAATGTCCACTGTATTTCCATCAGCAATGGTCAAGTCAGTTCCTGACAAGCTCAAAATCTGGTCGTCCGTATCTACATATCCGCTCAAATCAACGGAGTTACCATCTGCTATGGAAAGGGTATTTCCAGTCAAGCTCAAGGTCTGGTCATCGGTATCGGTGTCAATGCTGCTAATGTCAATGGTATTTCCGTCAGCTATGGTCAAGTCGGTTCCTGACAGGCTCAATGTCTGGTCATCGGTATCTGTGTCGATGCTACTGATGTCAACAGTGTTACCTCCGCTAATGGAAAGGTCTGTTCCGCTCAATGACAGGGTCTGTGCATCAGTGTTTACTCCAGAAATATCAATGGTATTTCCATCCGCGATGGTCAAATCTGTGCCAGAAAGACTCAATGTTTGGTCGTCCGTATCCACATATCCACTTAAATCAACGGAGTTACCGTCAGCGATAGAAAGCGTGTTTCCGCTCAAACTTAATGTCTGATCATCCGTGTCTGTATCTATACTGCTAATGTCAATGGTATTTCCGTCAGCGATGGTCAAATCGGTTCCAGAAAGGCTCAAAGTTTGGTCATCGGTGTCCACATATCCGCTTAAATCAACAGAGTTCCCATCTGCTATGGAAAGGGTGTTTCCACTCAAACTCAAAGTCTGGTCATCGGTATCCGTATCGATGCTACTTATATCGATAGTGTTTCCGTCAGCGATGGTCAAATCGGTTCCAGAAAGGCTCAAAGTCTGGTCATCGGTATCTGTGTCGATGCTACTGATGTCAACTGTGTTACCTCCACTAATGGAAAGGTCTGTCCCACTTAAGGTCAATGTCTGTGTATCTGTCCCTGTGAATGTTGTCGGTGTTCCATTTTCACTTGTATAGGTATAGGTTCCATCCAAGTTGTCTGTTAGCGTTGTTATGGTTTCAGAAATACTGACCGATGCCACATTCAGGTAAAGTCCGCCATCTGTCCCAAAAGAAATATCGTTGTTGGCATTGCCACTTATTAGATCTACGGTTGATGGAGCTACACCATCATCTTGCAACGAAATGTTCAATTCACCTGCCACCATGGATAGGCCATCTATTGCCTGGTCATCAGTGTCTGTGTCAACACTACTGATGTCAACGGTGTTACCATCAGCAATGGTCAAATCTGTTCCTGAAAGACTTAAGGTCTGGTCATCGGTATCAACAGAACTAATGTCCACTGTGTTACCGTCTGCAATTGTCAAATCAGTTCCAGAAAGGCTCAATGTTTGGTCGTCAGTATCAATGCTACCGATATCTACTGTGTTACCGTCAGCAATGGTCAAGTCAGTTCCGGACAAGCTCAATGTCTGGTCGTCCGTGTCAACATATCCGCTCAAATCGACCGAGTTACCATCTGCGATGGAAAGGGTGTTTCCACTCAAACTTAAGGTTTGGTCATCCGTATCCGTATCGATAATGCTAATGTCTATTGTGTTTCCGTCAGCAATGGTCAAGTCAGTACCTGACAAACTCAATGTCTGATCATCTGTGTCCGTATCAATTGAGCTGATATCAACGGTGTTTCCTCCACTAATGGATAGGTCTGTACCGCTCAATGACAATGTCTGTGCATCGGTATTTACACCGGAAATGTCTATGGTATTACCATCGGCTATGGTCAAGTCGGTCCCGGACAAGCTCAAAGTCTGGTCATCCGTATCGGTATCGATACTGCTGATGTCTATTGTGTTTCCGTCGGCGATGGTCAAATCTGTTCCAGAAAGACTCAATGTTTGGTCGTCAGTATCAATGCTCCCTATATCCACTGTGTTACCGTCAGCAATGGTCAAATCAGTTCCAGAAAGGCTCAATGTCTGGTCGTCCGTATCTACGTATCCGCTTAAATCAACAGAGTTGCCATCTGCAATGGAAAGCGTGTTTCCGCTCAAGCTCAATGTCTGGTCATCTGTATCCGTGTCAATGCTGCTGATATCGATGGTGTTGCCATCTGCGATGGTTAAATCTGTTCCTGAAAGACTCAATGTTTGGTCGTCAGTATCAATACTACCGATATCCACTGTATTGCCGTCAGCGATGGTCAAATCTGTGCCTGAAAGACTCAAAGTTTGGTCATCGGTATCCACATATCCGCTTAAATCAACGGAGTTACCATCTGCAATGGAAAGCGTGTTTCCACTCAAGCTCAAGGTCTGATCATCAGTATCCGTATCTATACTGCTGATATCAACAGTATTACCTCCACTGATTGATAAATCTGTCCCACTTAAGGATAAAGTCTGTGCATCGGTATTTACACCGGAAATATCTACCGTGTTTCCGTCAGCGATAGTAAGGTCTGTTCCTGATAAGCTTAAAGTCTGATCATCCGTGTCCGTATCAATTGAACTGATATCAACGGTGTTTCCATCGGCGATAGTCAAATCGGTTCCCGACAAGCTAAGCGTTTGGTCGTCCGTATCCACATATCCGCTTAAATCAACGGAGTTACCATCTGCAATGGAAAGCGTATTTCCGCTCAAGCTCAAGGTTTGGTCATCGGTATCGGTGTCAATGCCACTGATATCGATGGTGTTTCCGTCAGCGATAGTAAGGTCTGTTCCTGATAGACTTAATGTTTGGTCATCGGTGTCCGTGTCAATTGAGCTGATATCCACCGTGTTTCCTCCACTAATGGACAAATCTGTCCCACTTAAGGACAAGGTTTGTGTATCCGTTCCAGTGAATGTAGTTGGTGTGCCATTTTCACTCGTGTACGTATAAGTGCCATCGAGATTGTCTGTTAATGTCGTGATGGTTTCTGAAATACTTACAGAAGCCACATTCAGGTAAAGTCCTCCATCCGTCCCAGCAGAAATATCATTGTTGGCGTTGCTACTGATAATGTCAACTGTAGAAGGGGCAACACCATCATCCTGCAAGGAAATGTTCAACTCACCTGCAACCATGGAAAGATCGTCAATTGCCTGGTCGTCTGTATCGGTGTCAATACCGCTTATATCAACTGTGTTTCCGTCAGCAATGGTCAAATCCGTTCCGGACAAGCTCAAGGTTTGGTCATCTGTGTCTGTATCAATGCTACTGATATCGATGGTGTTTCCGTCAGCGATAGTAAGGTCCGTGCCTGATAGACTTAAAGTCTGATCATCTGTGTCCGTATCAATTGAACTGATATCAACGGTGTTTCCTCCACTAATTGACAAATCTGTCCCGCTTAAGGACAAAGTTTGTGCATCGGTATTTACACCGGAAATGTCTATGGTATTACCATCGGCTATGGTCAAGTCTGTACCTGACAAACTCAACGTTTGATCATCAGTATCTGTATCAATGCTGCTAATGTCAACGGTGTTTCCATCGGCGATGGTCAAATCTGTACCAGAAAGACTCAATGTTTGGTCGTCCGTGTCCACATATCCACTCAAATCGACCGAGTTCCCATCTGCAATGGAAAGCGTGTTTCCGCTCAAGCTCAAGGTCTGGTCATCTGTATCCGTATCGATACTGCTTATATCGATAGTGTTTCCGTCAGCGATGGTCAAATCAGTACCTGACAAACTCAATGTCTGATCATCTGTGTCCGTATCAATTGAACTGATATCAACGGTATTACCTCCACTGATTGATAAATCTGTTCCACTTAAAGACAACGTCTGTGCATCGGTGTTTACCCCAGAAATATCTACCGTATTTCCGTCAGCTATAGAAAGATCCGTACCTGATAAGCTCAACGTTTGGTCATCAGTATCAACAGAACTAATGTCCACAGTGTTTCCATCTGCAATCGTCAAGTCCGTGCCGGATAGGCTCAATGTTTGGTCGTCCGTGTCCACATATCCGCTCAAATCGACCGAGTTCCCATCTGCAATGGAAAGCGTGTTTCCGCTCAAGCTCAAGGTCTGGTCGTCTGTATCTGTATCAATGCTGCTGATATCGATGGTGTTTCCGTCAACGATAGTAAGGTCTGTTCCTGATAGGCTTAAAGTCTGGTCATCCGTGTCCGTATCAATTGAACTGATATCAACTGTGTTTCCTCCACTAATGGATAGATCTGTCCCGCTTAAGGACAAAGTCTGTGCATCGGTGTTAACCCCAGAAATATCTACCGTATTCCCGTCAGCGATAGTTAGGTCTGTTCCTGTTAGACTTAAAGTCTGGTCATCTGTGTCCGTATCAATTGAGCTGATGTCTACGGTGTTTCCATCTGCGATGGTCAAGTCGGTTCCTGACAAGCTCAACGTTTGGTCGTCCGTATCTACATATCCACTCAAATCGACCGAGTTCCCATCTGCAATGGAAAGCGTATTTCCACTCAAGCTTAAGGTCTGGTCGTCTGTATCTGTATCAATGGTGCTGATATCGATGGTGTTGCCATCAGAAATGGTCAAATCTGTACCTGACAAGCTCAACATTTGGTCATCAGTATCTGTATCAATGCTGCTGATGTCAATGGTATTTCCATCTGCAATGGTCAGGTCAGTGCCGGACAGACTCAGAGTCTGGTCGTCTGTGTCCACATATCCACTCAAATCGACCGAGTTCCCATCTGCAATGGAAAGCGTATTTCCGCTCAAACTTAATGTCTGGTCATCTGTATCGGTATCAATGCTGCTGATATCAATGGTATTTCCATCTGCAATGGTCAGGTCAGTGCCGGACAGGCTCAAAGTCTGGTCGTCCGTATCCGTGTCAATTGAGCTGATATCAACAGTGTTTCCTCCACTAATGGATAGGTCAGTTCCACTCAATGATAATGTCTGCGCATCAGTGTTTACTCCGGAAATATCTACCGTGTTTCCGTCAGCGATAGAAAGGTCGGTACCTGACAAGCTCAACGTTTGGTCATCGGTATCAACAGAACCTATATCAATCGTATTCCCATCTGAGATGGTTAAATCCGTTCCCGAAAGGCTCAAAGTTTGATCATCCGTGTCCGTATCAATCAATGCAGCAATATCTGCTAGAGCAACAGCAAATGTATTCGCATCGGAATCTGTAATAACAAGATTTGTATTTGTACCATCAATCCCAAAAGAGGCAATTGTGGTATTTGTATCGGTAAGTGAATCGCTTAAACTACTTAAATCGACATTTACACTTCCCCCATTTTCCAAAGTCAATGTCAACTCATTTGTAGCTCCATCTAAAGTAAACCCAGTAAGCTGCTGATCATCCGTAGATGTCAATTCCCAGGAATCCCCATCCCAAAAATAAATAGTTCCAGTTCCTGTGTTGACATAAATATCGCCAGTATCCACACCTGATGGAGTGGTAGCTCCTGCTGCGGACACATCTGTTCCACTCAGGACTTCACAGTTGCATTGATCTTGAAGGGTTACTGTTGTTTGCGAAAAGGCAAATCCTGTGCAAAGCAGCAGGAAAATGACTAAGATGCTCTTTTTCATGGGGTTATGCTTAGTAGACATCGCGTCTGGGTTGAGTTTTTGTAATCTTTAGAGCTTATTTAAGCTTTTAAATCAATTGTTCTTTTAGTTGAGTATTTCTACACTTTACAAAATTACCCTTACCTCTAGGGGGGGAAAATATTTGTTGTGTACGCTTGAAATCCGACTGTATAGGGTTTAAATCTTGAGGTCACCCCTTTAAATTGAGGCAAAAAAAGCATGGTCATTGGTCGATAAATCCAGTACTGCAAAAGGTTTAAGCACATGACAAAATGATAGGTCGAGCCCAAAAATCAAGTAAGAAAATTCGTAAAATTGATCCTGGAAAAGGGGTTAATCCCGATTTACCCGGTAGGTAATTCCACGGTTGGTAATCACCGTTGGAATGCTCAAAATGGACATCGGGGAAAACTCTGATGTGGAGTTCCCCAAAGTTGCTGTTGCCGTGAGCAAGTCACCTCCACTTGGGGACACTGAAAGCGGAATTGAAAATTGGAAAGCATTGGTATTATCGGCATTCCCGTCCGCATCGGAAAAGGAAGATGTACCACTATCGCTGTCTGAACCACTTCCTTCAACATCACTTCCCAAAAAGGTCTGTCCTTCACCATAATCCACTGTTAAACCCAATTGGTTATCCCCACTGGTAGCGGTTCCCTCACTTACATCCGTCAAGAAAAACTCCAGTGTGGTTCCTGGACGTGACCAACCTTTTACAATAAGGTTGGAGCCAGATAAATAAGCAGATTCAATTATCGGAAAGTTCAGCAGATTGTTTGGTCCGGAATCTCCATCCCCCGAGTCATTGATGGTTACCCCATCCCCTACTGTGGCAGAGGCGTCCAAATCAATACCCAAAGAAGCTGAAGCGGTTCCATTGGCATAAATGGAGTTCTGACTGATCAAGTTACCGGTACCACCGATAACTACCACACCGGCCCCTCCGTTGCTATATATTAGATTATTGGACAATTGGGAATTGTCCCCAGCAATAATTACACCCATATTCTCAACGTTTCCGGAACAGTTTCCACCATCCTGACCAGAGGTCGTAATGGAATTTTCCGTGAGGGTCAAACCACCAGTTATGGCAGAGGCATCCACGCCCCCGGCAGCCGCATTCTCAATTAGATTTTGTTGAATTGTGATACTGCTTCCACTTTGCAGTTCTATATTATCATCACAGGGTTGATCCCCGTTGCTCGTGATATGATTGTTCTGAATCAGACTTGAAGTACCACCATTTACCAAAATTCCAGCATCGGTATTGGTGGCAATGTAATTTCCGTCAATGGTCAAGTTACCACCCAGAATTTCGACACCAAAGTCCACATTTCCAGCATTGGAACCTTGAGCATTAACCCCTAACAAATTAGCCAAAACACTAACAGTACCGCTGTTTAGCTGAATTGCGGCATTGTTGCTGGCATACACAGCTAGATTTCTAAGGGTAGCGTTTGCCTGAACATCAAAAACATCTCCTTGATCTCGATGCACCTGTATTTCCGGTCTTGTAAAGGAAGGAAGTGCAATAGCGGAAGTTCCGACCGCACTGCCACCAGACCCTACAGTACCAGAGTTAGTATCTCCTGAATAGGCTGTTTGGGTACGTCCATCAATGATGGTGTTGTTGGCTGTAATGGCTGTTAATGGATTCCCATTGCTGATGCTAATATCAAAATATCCACTTGAATAATTGGCGTCCGTGGTTCTTCCCAAAGGGTCCGCGCTTGATGGAATCATAAAGATTGAAGTGTCATCCCCGGCAGCTGGGTCAAATATTGCATTTGCCCCAATATCCAAGCCCGTCTCATCCAAGTTGTTCGCATTCACGATAAATTGTTCCAAGGAACCTTGTCCGTCCTCATTGGTATTCACAATGGTATTAAAGTTGAATCCAAAATCTAGACCCACAATACCACCACTTGCTATTGTAACTGGTGAACTTGTCTGGGCACCTGTCAGGGTTCCGGTTCCGACATCCTCCGCAGAAGGATCTGCTCCCCCTACCTCATCGGTCACATCCACAAAAGACCCGGACGTGTTGTAATTTCTATAGGTCTGGACTGGAACACAAGACGTACATCCCACGCCTCCACCCCTTGTGGAACGCACCGTGGAATTGACCACTCTCACGGTATAATCGCCATCGGCCATACCACCAAAAGTATAGTCGCCATTGTTATCACTCGTCACACTTTCGATATAGACATTGGAGGAGTCATATAGTTCCAAAGTGGCATTTTCCACTCCTGCTCCAGAAGCCGTGGCCATATCCCTTCCCGAACCTCCTGGATAGTTCACATCCTCAAACACGGTTCCGTTGATCAGGTTGGATTGTACGCGAATCAATACGGCGTTAAAAAACACCGCATCATTGGCTACAGAAACATTGGCGGTTACCTGGGAATCGCCAGGGGATATGTAAGAAGAAATCCCATAGGTGTCCAAATCAACACCGTAGGTGGTAGCATCATTGTAGACAGGTGCTTGAGTATCATCATAAATGGTACCGTTGTATGCGTTATTTCCGGTTTGACCACCATCTCCACTCAAGGTAAATGTAGTAGTCGCTTGGTTAGTAATTGAAAGTGTTTCCGAGGCACCAGAAAGCGTGTCGTCCCCTTCCCAAGATAAGAAGGTGGCTTTGGCACCAGAACCGGCAATGGCATAAAACGAATCCAAAGTAAAGGAATCACTGGAATTTCTAAGTCTTTGAAAACCTTGGTATAAGTTGATACTGGATGCAGGCAAGGTAGGATCATCATAAAAAACCATCAAGGCCCAACCGCCCAAAACTCCTTCACTCCCACAGCTGGATGTGTTGTCTATCGTCAAATCGGCAAAATCGTAGGTGTTCGTAGAAGGATCGCTAACCCCTGTCACAATTGATGTTACATCACTTAAATAACTCCAATAGGTAGCGGAATATGCGTTGTAAGCCAAGTCGGCGGTAACCGATTGCCCTTCAAAGGTAACGTCAGCGTCCATTGTGGAACTGGAGTGTGCCCAGTATAAATAAGCCTTTCTAATGGTTCCTGTGCCCGGAATAGGTGCAATCAGTGTACCGGAGCTGGAATTGGTTACTGCACAAGCGTCTGTGTTGTTATGTGCAGTTCTTAGCGTGTTTCCAGTAACAACATAATCCACGTTCCCATGGAATTCTTCATAAAGGACCAAGGGTGCATCCGAAGAAATCTGCGCATTTATGGTTCCAGTTGCTGTATCCGAATAGTCCACAGTACCGTCAGAAGAGCTTGTAAATTGTATGGTAAAAGTCTCATCTGATTCAATAACGGCATCGTCCGTAATAGGAACTGTTATGGTATCGGTATCCCCGACTGTTCCATTAAAATTTAAAGTGCCGGTCGTGCTTGTATAATCGCTACCGGCCGTGGCAGTACCATCAACCGTTTGGTAATTCACCGTAAACGCACCTGAAGCACTGGCTCCTGTATGGGTCACGGTAAACACCGCATTTCCTGCATCTTCGTCCACAGAAATATCCGAAATGGTCATGGTAGGGCCTGGTACATAACAAGAAACTGTAGCTTCCCATCCATTGTTGGTCACACTAAAATCCGAAGTAAACCGGAAGGTAAGACAACCAGAACCATCTGTTGAGGTAATTGTGCTTGGGGGTGTATTTCCATTATGATATTGACCAATCAATGTTCCACCGGTTGTAGTTCCTTCATATACATACAAAAAGTCATATCCATTTTCCACATCAAAGCTGGTAAAATTGATTCGCACAAAACTACCGCCTGTATCAGGGCAAATGGTATAGGTAATGTCTTCATTGTTGGAATAAGCTGCAGATTGACCTCCAGTATCCAGAAAGGTTTCACTACAGCTATTATCGGTAACTCCATCGGTTATAATCAAACCATCATTATCCGTAATGTTTCCGGTTGCTGTATCTGAAAAATCCACAGAACCATCTGACGAAGCTGTGAATTGAATGGTAAAGGTTTCTGTACTTTCCAAAGTGCCATCATCGGTAATGGGAACGGATATGTTATCTGTATCTCCGCTGGTACCATTAAAATTAAGAATACCACTGGTGAAGGTATAATCACTTCCCGAAGTAGCAGTCCCATTTACCGTTTGGAAGTTAACCGTAAAGGCGCCAGAGGCATTTGCTCCGGTATGCGTAACGGTAAAAACGGCATTTCCTGTCCCCTCATCAAATGTAATATCGTTTACAATCATGGTTGGACTAAATGTCGCTGTAAAAAGCACATTGTCTATATAAATGGTTTCGCTCCCGCCCCAGTTGGAATCCCCACCGACGAATCGGATGGAAGAATTGGAAGATATTTGATCAGCGGTCAAATTATGGGAAACCGATCCGGTATTGGTACTATTTATGGTTGCTACGGTTTGATAGGAAGAGGTATTGTCATTCCACAACTGGACCAAAAGTGACTCATTTCCACGAGAGTTTGCATCGTAATCCAAGTCTAGGGTCACACTGGAAGCGCCAGAGAGGTCCAAATCCCGAAAAATGGTCCTACTGTCGATGTTGTTAAATTCAAGCTCATTGCCAACAATTTCTATTCGACCCGAGCTTGGGCTATCGTCATCTCCTGTTTCGTCCCAATTGTTATCAAAATTTTGGGTTCCATCGTTGTTGGAATAGGAGGTAGAGCTAAAATTGTCACGATAAGTATCCTGGGCCGAAATTGTAGACCAGCCAAATACTGATAGTACAACTAACAGCGAAAATGTTCTTTTTATACGTATTACGTTGGCAAGCATATAGTTAGTGGAATATACTTTTACCAAATGTAACCGTAGTTGTAAGCACCTCTAAATAATTGTTGTGAAAGGGCTTATCGATAAAGTGAACACCATTAAATTCGGTGTATGGTTTCCAAATTTTAGCCTATCTCCATAAAAAAAGAGCTCTTGAAAAGAGCCCTTTATCGATTCAAAAATGTAATATTTTTGCGTTATTCGAAGATTATGAACTCAGACCTACGGTTTAGCTGATGTTCGTCACTGCTACAGCGAACTCCATTGATACAATCGTTCACCAAGCGTTTTTCACCAAAGCCTTCCCCTTGCAATCTATCTGCCGCTATTCCTTTGGAAATCATATAATTGACGGTGGATTCTGCTCTTTTCTGGGATAACCATAGGTTATAGGCATCGTTCCCCCTACTGTCGGTATGGGAATTGACCTTGATTTTTAAGCTGGGGTATTTCTCCATGGCCACGATGACCTTTTGAATCTCAATTTCGGCATCGGGTCGGATGTTATACTTGTTCAAATCGAAATAAATGGTACTCAACTGAAGTAGTTTTGCCAAATCATCGCCAAAGCCACCTGTTACGACATCCCTTTCGAGATAGAAATCAACAATTCTTGGTTTTCCGTAAGATCTGTTCAAATATTCCTCTGCGGGAACATATCCATCTCTTGAAGCCCGAACAAAATTCCCCTTGGAACAATCCAAGCTCAACACATAGTTTCCATTGGAATCGGTTAAAGTGGAAGACACCTCCCTGTTCTCTTCGTCAATGATCATTACCGTGGCACCGGCCAAAACTTCATTGGATATCCTATCCCGCACCGTACCGGTAACTTCTTGGATACAGTCCAATACCAATGGCTCATTTTCGGTAAATTCATAAATGTCATCCTCACCCAGACCTCCTTCCCTGTTGGAGGAGAAATAACCAATCTTGGTCTCATTGTCCAATATGAACGCGAAATCATCCTGGTTTCCATTAATGGGTTTCCCGACATTTACTACAGGTTCGTCAAATTTTCCAAAGGTGATTTTGGTTGCAAAAACATCCAATCCGCCAAGACCAGGGTGCCCATCCGAGGAAAAATAGAGTACGCCCTCTTTGGTGATATAAGGAAAAGTTTCACGGGCCCTAGTATTGATGTTCTTGCCTAGGTTGATAATGGGACCGTAGGTTCCATCCCCGATTATCTCTGTGACAAAAATGTCCGATTCCCCAACAGAACCCGGCATATCCGAAACAAAATAGAGCTTTTTACCATCGGGGCTCAACACAGGATGGGCCACCGAATAGGAATCGCTATTGAATGGCAGTTCGATAATATTGGTCCATTCCCCATCAATCAGGGTGGCGCTATATATCTTTAGGCGGATGATGCCCTGTTGATCCTTGTACTTTTTCCCATCCAAAAAGTTGTTTCTGGTAAAGTACATGGTCGTTCCGTCCTTGGTCACCACCGAAGTGGATTCATGCAATCTCGTATTCACATCGCCCTTAAGCTTCACTACCCTATCTTGGGACAGACTATCCGCATTCACCTTGTATAGGTCCAAAAAGTCTTTGGAATTCCATGTGTGCCTATATCTCGCCAAATTTCCCGTATCCCGATCGGAAGAAAATATCAGACCCTGCTCATAGAATGCAGCTGCGAAATCTGAGTATTTACTGTTATAATCAAAGGGTTTTACGGTGAACCTTCCTGAGTTTTCCTCAATTTTTGCCAAATAGTCCTCATCTGACGGTAGCTCACCCTGGGCGGTCATTTCCTTAAACTTTGCCATTATCGTGGCGGCGCCGTCATAATCCCCAAGGGATTTTAAACTCTGTGCGTATCGAAAAAAATAATCGGCTTCCGTTTCATCTGGAAAAGCCTCCGCCAATCGCTTATAGACATTTGCGGCTTCCTCATACTTTGCGTTGAAATAATAGGCATTACCCAGGCGCTTCAGTAGATCTTGGGAGACATAGCCTTTATCCAATACTTTTTTATAGATGTCAATGGCCGGACTAAAGGAATATTCGTTGTAGCGTTCGTCTGCCTTGGCTTTTGCCTTCGCACCTTGTTTCTCGTTCACCTTCGCAGGTTCCTGCGCCCAAGTTTGCACAGCATACCCTAGGAAAACAAAAAGGAAAATCAGTATTCTTTTCAACATAACTTACGCTTTAAAAGAATCTTGGTGATACCGTTCTTTGGAATGCTTTTAGCAATTCCAACCGCAAAAACAGTTCGAAGGATCCATCATTGAATTGGGTACCTCCCAATTCCGTGGTTTCCCGGTCATAGGCCAATCCCACCATAATCTGATCGGTAATTTGAAAACCTGCCAAGGCACTCACGGCAGCATCCAACCTATAGGCTCCTCCGAAGTAAAATTTATCGGCATATAAAAAGTTGGCCGATATATCCACTTGCAGGGGTGCTCCCCCTACAGCCTTGGTCAACAAGGCCGGTTTAAATTGTAAATCGGAATTTAGATCAAACACATAGCCCGTAATCAAATAGAAATTAATACGCTCTGTGGACAAAAAGTTAACGGAGTTGGCATCGTTCGA
The DNA here is from genome assembly GCF_023502235.1 of Flagellimonas myxillae. Classification (GTDB taxonomy): domain Bacteria; phylum Bacteroidota; class Bacteroidia; order Flavobacteriales; family Flavobacteriaceae; genus Flagellimonas; species Flagellimonas myxillae. The sequence continues at coordinate 132,581 of NZ_JAMFLY010000004.1, forward strand.
ATTATTGTCAAAGTACTCGGTCTCCAGAAGGTTTGGTGCTGAAACGCCGGCATAAAACTTATCGGTGTGATAATAAATTCCAAGTCCAAAATTTGGATTGAACTGATTGTCAATATTATCCTGTTGCACCACCTCTTGATCAAAGTTCCTAAGGCCATTGAAATCCAAGCTCAACATATTCCCTCCAGCCTTTAGTCCGAAGGACAGCTTGGCATTAAGGGCGACATCAATGGTATAGGATAAAACTGCATCCAAATACGTTTCTTGAACCACTCCGTCCCCAATATTGTCATTGACCAACGATATCCCATAACCCAATCTACTATTTCTTATGGGGGAATGTAGATTGATAGTGAAGGTTTCCGGGGCACCATCCAACCCAATCCATTGGGAGCGGTACAATCCGGCAAAGCTCAGTTGGCCCCGCGAACCTGCATAAGCCGGGTTAACGGTGAGCGTATTGAACATGTACTGGGTGTACTGGGCATCTTGTTGGGCAACAAGGCTTTGAATTGTGATTCCAATAAGTAAAAACGGAATTAAAAAGTGCTTTTTAATCATTCTGTTTCAATATGTTACCTGCTTATGTAAATGTATTCGGAGTCGGTAAAACTTCCTTCTTCCGTTTCGTAGTCAAAGATATAAAAATATACCCCCGCCGGAAGATAATCGTTTACGCTCAAGGTTGATCGACCGCGAGATCGGCCATCAAATACATTATTGATATTATCATAGTTCTTTCCTTCGTAAACCGCTACTCCCCATCGGTTAAAGATGCGAAGCGTGCTCGACCTAATATTTCTTACGCCTCGGATAAACAAGAAGTCATTTTTAAGATCTCCGTTGGGTGTCAGCATTTGGTTTACCTCAATATTCTCTATGGAAACCGTTACCACCGCCGTGTCGCAATTCTCTGGATTAGTGGCCTCACAGATAGTATACTCGATGGTATAGACGCCATCTGGGGTATTGGGCGTAACAGTCACGCTTCCGTCCTCGTTGATGGTCAAGTCTCCTGTGGGTGTGGAGCTAAGAATCACATCCGATAGGGTAATCGACTCCCCATTCAGGGTATCGTTGTCAAGCACATTGCTGTTTGCAATCAATCCACCGGCACTATTGGAACCGTAGGAATCATCCACAGCATCAATTAGATTCACCATGCCAGGGCCAACTTCCACGGTCACCGTTCCGGTGTCGCAGTTCTCCACATCCGCCATTTCACAGATTGTGTAGTCGATGGTATACGTGCCCTCCGGGGTATCTGGTGCAACGGTGATGCTTCCATCCTCGTTGATGGTCAGCTCGTCCGTTGGCGTTGAAGTGAGAATTACATCCGATAGGGTAACCTCTTCTCCATTTAAAGTGTCGTTTGCCAGTACGTTGCTATCTGGAATATCCCCTCCCATGGTGTCAGCATTGTATGAATCGTCTACTGCGATAAGCTCGTTCCCCATACCGGGTCCTACTTCCACGGTCACCGTTCCGGTGTCGCAGTTCTCCACATCCGCCATTTCACAGATTGTGTAGTCGATGGTATACGTGCCCTCCGGGGTATTTGGTGCAACGGTGATGCTTCCATCCTCGTTGATGGTCAGCTCGTCCGTTGGCGTTGAAGTGAGAATTACATCCGATAGGGTAACCTCTTCTCCATTTAAGGTGTCGTTAGCCAGTACGTTGCTATCTGGAATATCCCCTCCCATGGTGTCAGCATTGTATGAATCGTCCACGGCGATAAGCTCGTTCCCCATCGCGGGTCCTACTTCCACGGTCACCGTTCCGGTGTCACAATTGTCCGTATCCGCTGCCTCACAAATGGTATAGTCGATGGTATACGTTCCCTCTGGGGTATCTGGAGCAACCGTGATACTTCCATCTTCATTAATGGTCAATTCGTCCGTAGGAGTAGATGTCAAAATAATATCTGATGGGTCTACAGGTTCACCATCCAAGGTATCATTGGAAACCACATTACTATCCGGAATCTGTCCTCCTGAGGTATCTGCATTAAAGGCATCGTCAACCGCATCGATAACGTTCCCCATGAAAGGTCCAACCACTATGGTCACCGTTGCAGTATCACAATTTTCCTCATCAGCCTCTTCACAGATTGTATAGTCTATGGTATATGTCCCTTCGGGAGTCCCAGGGGTCACCAATATCGTTCCATCCGCATTGATGGTCAACTCGTCCGTGGGCGTGGAGATCAAAACAATATTGTTTAGATTCACAGGTTCGCCATCCAAGGTATCATTGGTAAGTACATTGCTATCCGGAATCTGCCCTCCAGAGGTATCCGCGCTAAAATTGTCATCAACTGCATCAATGACATTTCGTGGATCGGGGCCTACCTCTACTGTGACTGTTCCTGTGTCACAGTTATCCTCATCGGCCACTTCACAGATCGTATAGTCGATAGTATAGGTCCCTTCAGCTATTCCGGTAGTCACTGTAATCGTTCCATCTTCATTAATGGTCAATTCGTCCGTGGGAGTTGATGTCAAAATAATATCTGATGGGTCTACAGGTTCGCCATCCAAGGTATCATTGGAAAGCACATTACTGTCTGGAATCTGCCCTCCAGAAATATCCGCACTAAAATTATCATCCACCGCATCAATGCCGATAGGCATATCTGGATCGAGATAGTCCGGGGAACCGTCATCGTCTGTATCGTCGTTGGTCGGGTCGCCATCACCATCGGCGTCCTCGTCCGGGGTGTCGATCCCGTCACCGTCGTCGTCAAGGTCCCGGTAGTTCACGTCCTCAGTGCCATCGGTGTCCGGAAGGTCGTTGGCAGGGTCGTCGATCTCGTCGTTCACATCGTAGCCATCGTCAACATCGCTGCCCTCGTAGCCGTCGTCCAGTCCGTCGTTGTCCGTGTCCGTGCCCGTGAAGGCCTGGTCCGGAACTCCGTCGAAGTTGAAGTCGTTCCCCTCGTTGTTGTCCGGTACAAGGTCGTTGTCCGTGTCGCTGTCCAGATAGTCGGGAAGCTGGTCGTTGTCCGTGTTCTCTGGTGTAAGTCCGCCGATATAGGCGCTGTTCACACCTTGGTTCGCCTCATAGGTCGCCTCGTCGTCATCGTTGGGTGCAATGTAGGTGGCCGTCGGCTGGGCCTCCACATTGTCCGGGATGCCGTCGTTGTCGCTGTCGATGTCCAAGTGGTCGGGACGTCCGTCGCCGTCGCTGTCCAAGGGATCGGTAAGCGGGTCGTCGTCTCCATCTATGTTCGGGTCCTCGGTCGTATCCAGGATCCCGTCGTTGTCGTCATCAAGGTCCACACTGTCCGGTACGCCGTCACCGTCGGTGTCGTCACCGGGGCTGTCGGGGTCCAGGTAGTCCGGGGTACCATCATCGTCTGTATCGTCGTTGGTCGGGTCGCCGTCACCATCGGCGTCCTCGTCCGGGGTGTCGATCCCGTCACCGTCGTCGTCAAGGTCCCGGTAGTTCACGTCCTCAGTGCCATCGGTGTCCGGAAGGTCGTTGGCAGGGTCGTCGATCTCGTCGTTCACATCGTAGCCATCGTCCACATCGCTGCCCTCGTAGCCGTCGTCCAGTCCGTCGTTGTCCGTATCCGTGCCCGTGTAGGCTTGGTCCGGAACTCCGTCGAAGTTGAAGTCGTTCCCCTCGTTGTTGTCCGGTACAAGGTCGTTGTCCGTGTCGCTGTCCAGATAGTCGGGAAGCTGGTCGTTGTCCGTGTTCTCTGGTGTAAGTCCGCCGATATAGGCGCTGTTCACACCTTGGTTCGCCTCATAGGTCGCCTCGTCGTCATCGTTGGGTGCAATGTAGGTGGCCGTCGGCTGGGCCTCCACATTGTCCGGGATGCCGTCGTTGTCGCTGTCGATGTCCAAGTGGTCGGGACGTCCGTCGCCGTCGCTGTCCAAGGGATCGGTAAGCGGGTCGTCGTCTCCATCTATGTTCGGGTCCTCGGTCGTATCCAGGATCCCGTCGTTGTCGTCATCAAGGTCCACACTGTCCGGTACGCCGTCACCGTCGGTGTCGTCACCGGGGCTGTCGGGGTCCAGGTAGTCCGGGGTACCATCATCGTCTGTATCGTCGTTGGTCGGGTCGCCGTCACCATCGGCGTCCTCGTCCGGGGTGTCGATCCCGTCACCGTCGTCGTCAAGGTCCCGGTAGTTCACGTCCTCAGTGCCATCGGTGTCCGGAAGGTCGTTGGCAGGGTCGTCGATCTCGTCGTTCACATCGTAGCCATCGTCCACATCGCTGCCCTCGTAGCCGTCGTCCAGTCCGTCGTTGTCCGTATCCGTGCCCGTGTAGGCTTGGTCCGGAACTCCGTCGAAGTTGAAGTCGTTCCCCTCGTTGTTGTCCGGTACAAGGTCGTTGTCCGTGTCATCGTCAAGGTAGTCGGGATTATCTGTACCATCTGTATTTACAGGGGTAATTCCTTCGTCCCCACTTCCTTCATAGGCATTGTCCAATCCATCCTTGTCATCATCCATACCTGAAGGCGGGATATATCCAGCGGTAGTTTGTCCTTCAACATTATCAGGCAAACCATCATTATCCGAATCTATATCTCTAAAATCATCATTGCCATCATCATCCGAATCTATGGGGTCCAATCCCCCGGTAAAGCCACAGGTTTCTTCGCAGGCACCCAAGGTGTCCCCATGGTCCAGATGTGCTTGGACTGCAGCTGGAGCTACACTAATAGTGTGATATCCATTTCTCGGATTGCTATGACTCTTATCTTCTTTATGGCATAATTCTACTTTGTCCTCGCCTTTATAATGGCTTTCCTTTCCATTATAATTGCATTTACCATCACCAAGTTCTTCATATGCATCATCCAGACCATTTTCATTGTCATCCTCTCCAGAGAGGGCAATAAATCCTTGAACGGTTTGAGCCTCCACATTGTCCAAAATTCCATCGTTATCGGAATCTATATCCTTTAAATCTGGAATTCCGTCCCCGTCAGTATCCACAGGTAGAAGTCCACCACAACTTCCAGGTGTTTCCTCGTAAGCATCATCCAAACCATTTTTGTCTTTATCTTCACAAGAAGGAGGAATATATCCCCCGGAAGTTTGCGCTTCAATGTTATCAATGATACCATCGTTATCTGAATCCAAATCCAAATAATCGGGGATTCCGTCCCCATCTGTATCCGTAGGATTGGTCCAGCATTTATTATCCCCATCCAAATTCTTGTCCTCAACGGTATCGATTATACCGTCATTATCATCATCAAAATCCTTATCGTCGCGAATACCATCACCGTCCGAATCAGGAGGCAGAACCATTTCAACGTCGGCAATTGATGAAATACCATCAAAAGATGTAAGTGAAAAATAGCAGGTAAGGGCTATTATTGAAAAAAGACCGTATAAAACCTTTTTCTTAAGATTTAAGAAAGTAAAATTTTCCATAATGACAGTTTTGGTCAACTTATCACCATGGCATTAGTGTTCTCGAACTAGTAAGAAAATGGGGCTTTTCTTATCTATTATTTGTGGTGCTTTGGTCGAAACCCATCCAACCACATTTTGTGCGCATAGTTAATGCATTTAAGATGCATCACCTATTTTAATCGACAAAAGGTATATTCCTCGTCATTAGCTACCACATATATTTATACGAACAGTTCTTTGAAAAAGTTTTTGACCTTTCAAAAAACGTGAACATTTAGTGTGGGAAAATTACTCCACTTTTAGCTTTTTCACAGGATTTTTCTAGTTTTTTTCTCCTTATTATATCAACAATCCAAGCTATTGGAATTATTAAGATCAAAAAGGGATAAAACCCCTATTTTTGCCGAAATTTTTGTAGATGGAATTTGAAAAGGAAATAGCAAAACGAAGGACTTTTGGAATTATATCCCACCCCGATGCGGGTAAAACCACCCTGACCGAAAAATTGCTTCTTTTTGGGGGTGCCATCCAAGAGGCCGGGGCCGTAAAGAACAACAAAATCAAAAAGTCGGCCACGAGCGATTTTATGGAAATAGAGCGACAAAGGGGAATCTCCGTCGCCACCTCTGTGCTGGCCTTTATCTACAAGGATAAGAAAATCAACATTTTGGACACCCCGGGCCACAAAGATTTTGCGGAAGACACCTTTAGAACACTTACTGCTGTAGATAGCGTAATTGTTGTAATTGATGTAGCCAAAGGGGTTGAGGAACAAACTGAAAAACTCGTGGAAGTCTGCCGTATGCGCAATATTCCCATGATCGTGTTCATTAACAAATTGGACCGTGAGGGGAAGGACGCATTTGACCTTTTGGACGAAGTGGAGCAAAAGTTGGGTCTATCGGTAACCCCGCTCAGTTTTCCCATAGGAATGGGATACGATTTTAAAGGTATCTACAACATCTACGAGAAAAATATTAACCTATTCAGCGGTAACAGCAAGCAAAATATTGAGGAGACGATTGCTTTTACCGATATAGACAGTCCAGAATTGGAGAAAATTATCGGAGAGGCGGCCGCTTCGGAGCTTCGTGATAATCTAGAGTTGGTGTCCGGGGTTTACCCCGAATTTGACATGGAGGCCTATCTGAATGGAACCCAACAACCTGTATTCTTTGGCTCTGCTCTTAACAACTTTGGGGTTCGGGAATTGTTGGATTGTTTTGTGGACATTGCACCAGCCCCACGGGCCAAAATGGCCGAAGAGCGCTTGGTGGAATCCAATGAAACGGATTTTTCTGGGTTTGTGTTCAAAATCCATGCAAACATGGACCCCAAACACCGGGACAGGCTGGCCTTTATAAAAATTGTATCGGGAACCTTTGAACGGAACAAACCCTATTTGCATGTTCGCCATAACAAAAAATTAAAATTCTCCAGCCCCAATGCCTTTTTTGCCGAGAAAAAGGAAATAGTGGACATCTCCTATCCAGGCGACATTGTAGGTTTACACGATACTGGGAACTTTAAGATTGGGGACACCCTGACCAATGGTGAAAACCTAAACTATAAGGGAATTCCGAGTTTTTCACCGGAGCACTTTAGATACATCAACAACGCAGACCCGATGAAAGCCAAACAGTTGTATAAGGGCATTGACCAGTTGATGGACGAGGGAGTTGCCCAATTGTTCACTTTGGAATTGAATGGCAGAAAAGTTATTGGTACGGTTGGAGCGCTACAGTACGAGGTTATACAATACAGGTTGGAGCACGAATACGGCGCCAAATGCACCTACGAAAATTTCCCCGTCCACAAGGCCTGTTGGGTGGATGCTGAAGACCCAAACAATGATGAATTTAAGGAGTTTAAAAGGGTAAAACAGAAGTTTCTGGCCCAAGATAAAAGAGGTCAACTGGTGTTTTTGGCAGATTCGGCCTTTTCCCTTCAAATGACGCAGCAGAAATACCCAACTGTTAAACTTCGCTTTACTTCGGAAGCTACTACCTAGGGGAACTGAAAGTCTATTAGTCCGATTTTCAAGGAGTTGCAAAAAGCACTTTTTAAGATTTTTTGTACTTTATTGGCTGTAACCACAAAAAACAACTCTTATGACTAATTCAAACAAGCCACCAATTTGGTTCTGGGTGGTAAGCGTCCTCCTTTTATTATGGAACCTTTCTGGTGTTTATAGTTATCTAAATACCAAGTTTAACCAAGTTGAAATGTTGGAAGCCATGACCCAGGCACAGCGAGAATTATTTGAAGCCTTTCCGGCATGGGCCACTGCGGCATTTGCCATAGCCGTATTTGGCGGAACCATTGCCGCCATCGGGCTGTTATTGAGAAAAAAATGGGCAAAACCTCTATTCGTTGTGTCCTTGGTAGCAGCGGTTGCCCAATTCATCAATTGGTTGTTCATCCAAAATGCTCCGGAGGCTTTTGGTAGCGAGGCCTACACCATGCCAATAATTGTAGTCGTAATCGGAATTTTCCAGATTTGGTTTGCTAAAAATGGGATTCAAAAAGGCTGGTTGAGTTGAACCGCCAAACATATAGATAAAAAAAACCTGACATTAATGTCAGGCTTTTTTTTAGGCTTCTCCCGTAGGTCCGAAGTTCAACGGAATGGGAGGTTGTTCGTAATCCTTGATCGTGCCATGGGCCTTTTCAAACCGGGCCACATTATCATTAAGTGCCTTCAGGAATTTTTTGGCATGTTGCGGTGTCAACACTATCCTGCTCTTGACCTTGGCCTTGGGTGCGCCGGGCATCATGCTGATAAAGTCCACAACAAATTCTGAAACAGAATGGTTAATAATAGCGAGATTGGAATATATCCCCTCTGCTGTTTTTTCATCCAATTCTATATTGATTTGCTTTTGGTTCTTGTCGTTTTCAGCCATTTTATGCTTTTTTGAACTTCTACTGATTTTTAGTCGTCATTCTTGATGGACACTTCGACTCCGCTCGGTGTCCATCAAGAATCTCAAATTTAACATTTTCATTATGAGACCCCGAACTAAATTCAGGGTAAAAAGAAAACCCTGACATTGCTGTCAGGGTTTGTGTATTAGAATTTGAATTCCTCTTTTCGGGCCATGATCTCATCATATTCCTCTTTCGAGCCAACAATGATGCTATCGTAATCCCGCATACCGGTGCCGGCAGGAATCTTATGTCCAACAATGACATTTTCCTTCAATCCTTCCAAAGTATCCACTTTACCACTTACCGCAGCCTCGTTCAATACCTTGGTAGTTTCCTGGAAGGAAGCTGCAGAGATAAAGGACTTGGTCTGCAAGGAAGCTCTTGTAATACCTTGTAGTATTGGGGTAGCTGTTGCAGCAACCGCATCCCTGGCACTTACCAAAGTCTTATCTTCTCTACGCAAGATGGAGTTTTCATCCCTCAATGCACGTGCAGAAATAATCTGTCCTGGCTTCAAGTTCTCAGAATCTCCTGCATCTTCAACCACTTTCTGACCGAAAATCTCATCATTCTCACGGATAAAGTCATCCTTGTGAACCAACTGGTTCTCCAAGAAGGTAGTGTCTCCAGAATCCTCGATACGAACTTTACGCATCATCTGACGTACCACAACCTCAAAGTGCTTATCGTTGATCTTTACACCTTGGAGACGGTATACTTCCTGAACTTCGTTCACCAAGTATTGCTGTACCGCAGATGGACCTTTGATCGCCAAGATATCTTCTGGAGTAATAGAACCATCGGATAATGGCATTCCAGCGCGAACGTAATCGTTCTCCTGGACCAAAATCTGGTTGGACAGTTTCACCAAGTATTTCTTGATCTCACCTGACTTCGCTTCGATAATAATCTCACGGTTACCACGCTTGATCTTTCCGAAGGAAACCACACCATCAATCTCAGAAACTACAGCTGGGTTAGAAGGGTTACGCGCTTCGAAAAGCTCGGTTACCCTTGGAAGACCACCTGTAATATCCCCTGCTTTAGCAGACTTTCGAGGAATCTTAACCAAAATCTTACCTTCCTTGATCTTCTCACCATCGTCTACCATCAAGTGGGAACCTACTGGCAAGTTGTACGAACGCAAGGTCTCACCTTTTCCGTCCTTGATCAACAAGGTTGGGATCAACTTCTTATTTCTAGATTCAGAAATTACCTTTTCCTGGAAACCGGTCTGTTCGTCGATTTCCACTTGATAGGTAACCCCTTGTTCTATATTCTCGTAGGCAATCTGCCCTGTGAATTCGGAAACAATAACCCCGTTATATGGATCCCATTGACAAATCACCGTACCTGGCTTGATCTTGGCACCATTCTTCACAAACAATTGGGAACCGTAAGGAATGTTGTTGGTACTCAAAGTAATTCCGGTATTGGAATCAACAACCTTGATCTCTGAAGTTCTGGAGATTACGATATTGGCTTTTTCGCCTTCGCTGTTCTCACCAACCACAGTTCTCAAATCCTCGATTTCCGCAACACCTTCAAACTTGGCTTCCAATTTGTTATCCTCGGAAATGTTACCTGCAATACCACCCACGTGGAAGGTACGCAAGGTCAACTGTGTTCCAGGTTCACCAATGGACTGTGCTGCAACCACACCAACGGCCTCACCACGCTGTACCATTTTATTGGTAGCTAGGTTTCGACCGTAACACTTGGCACATATACCTTTTGGAGCCTCACAGGTCAATGCAGAACGCACTTCTATCTTCTCGATAGGTGCCGCATTTACCTTTTTCACATCGGCCTCAGAGATTTGCTGGCCTGCTGCCAACAACAACTCCTCGTTCAATGGGTTGTATACATCGTGTAAGGAAACCCTTCCTAGGATTCTTTCTCCCAAGGTTTCCACTACTTCTTCATTTTTCTTCAATGCCTGTACCTCAATTCCTCTAAGAGTACCACAGTCATCGATATTGATGATCACATCCTGGGACACATCCACCAAACGACGGGTCAGGTAACCAGCATCCGCAGTTTTCAATGCGGTATCCGCTAGACCTTTACGCGCACCGTGGGTAGAGATAAAGTATTCCAAAATCGAAAGTCCCTCCTTAAAGTTGGAAAGAATCGGGTTTTCGATAATCTCACCACCACCGGCTGTCGATTTTTTCGGCTTGGCCATCAAACCACGCATACCGGTCAACTGGCGAATCTGCTCTTTGGAACCCCTTGCCCCAGAATCCAACATCATATACACAGAGTTGAATCCTTGCTTGTCTTCACGAATTCGCTTCATGGCCAATTCCGTCAACATGGCATTGGTAGATGTCCAAACATCAATAACCTGGTTGTAACGCTCGTTATTGGTGATCAGACCCATGTTATAGTTCATCATAATACCATCAACCTGCTCGTTGGCATCGTTGATCATATCGTGTTTCTCCGGTGGAATAATGATATCACCCAAACTGAAGGACAAACCTCCTTTAAAGGCGAATTCGTATCCCATGGTCTTGATCTTATCCAAGAACTCAGCAGTTGTAGGAACATCGGTCACGGCAAGAATATCCCCGATAATATTCCTTAGGGATTTCTTGTTCAATACCGTGTTAATATATCCTGCTTGCTCTGGTACCACGCTGTTGAACAATACACGCCCACAAGTAGTCTCTATAATTTGGTTAACAAGCTCACCTTCTTCGTTAAAGTCCTTGGCCCTAACCTTGATGCCGGCATTCAGTTCTACTTTTCCTTCGTTGAAGGCAATTTCAACTTCTTCTGCGGAATAAAAGGTCAAGCCTTCACCTTTAACAGGTTCTTTTTTAGTTGATTTCTTCTCCTTGGTCATATAATACAGACCCAAAACCATATCCTGGGATGGTACCGTAATCGGAGAACCATTCGCAGGGTTCAAGATGTTTTGGGAGGCCAACATCAACAATTGCGCTTCCAATATTGCCTCTGGACCCAAAGGCAAGTGAACTGCCATCTGATCCCCATCGAAATCCGCGTTAAATGCGGTACAAGCCAATGGGTGCAAACGAATCGCCTTACCTTCTATCAACTTAGGTTGGAAGGCTTGGATACCCAATCTGTGAAGCGTGGGGGCCCGGTTTAATAGTACTGGATGTCCTTTAAGAACATTTTCCAGGATATCCCAAACCACAGGCTCTTTCTTGTCTATGATTTTCTTGGCTGATTTTACCGTCTTTACTATTCCTCTTTCAATCAGTTTTCTGATAACAAAAGGTTTGTACAGCTCAGCAGCCATATCTTTTGGCAGACCACATTCGTACAATTTCATTTCCGGTCCAACAACAATTACGGAACGGGCAGAGTAATCCACACGTTTACCGAGCAAGTTCTGACGGAAACGACCTTGTTTTCCTTTCAAGGAATCCGAAAGGGATTTTAAGGGTCTGTTTGATTCTGTTTTTACCGCGGAGGCTTTTCTTGTATTATCGAACAAGGAATCCACAGCTTCTTGAAGCATACGCTTTTCGTTCCTCAAGATCACCTCTGGTGCCTTGATTTCCATCAAACGCTTCAAACGGTTGTTACGGATGATAACCCTACGGTACAAATCGTTCAAATCGGAAGTGGCAAAACGTCCACCATCCAATGGTACCAATGGGCGTAATTCTGGTGGAATTACAGGAACCACCTTCATGATCATCCACTCCGGTCTGTTTTCACGATTATCTTGAGATTCACGCAAGGCCTCAACAACTTGAAGTCTCTTAAGGGCCTCAGTCTTACGCTGCTTGGAAGTCTCCGTGTTTGCCTTGTGTCTCAATTGATAGGACAATTCCTCCAAATCGATACGAGACAACAAATCGATTAAACATTCCGCACCCATTTTGGCTACGAACTTATTTGGATCGGAATCTTCCAAATATTGGTTTTCAGCCGGTAGCTCTTCCAAGATGTTCAAGTACTCCTCTTCGGTCAAGAAATCCATTTTGTTGATTTCCTCACCTTCTGGACCTTTGGCCAAACCTGGTTGGATCACCACATACCTTTCGTAATAGATGATCATATCCAATTTCTTGGAAGGCAATCCCAAGAGGTAACCTATTTTGTTTGGAAGGGAACGGAAATACCAGATGTGCGCTACAGGAACCACCAAGTTGATGTGCCCCACACGGTCTCTACGTACTTTTTTCTCCGTAACCTCCACACCACAACGATCACAAACAATACCACGGTAACGGATACGCTTGTACTTACCACAGGCACACTCATAATCCTTCACAGGACCGAAGATACGCTCACAGAACAATCCGTCACGCTCGGGCTTGTGCGTTCTGTAGTTAATGGTTTCAGGCTTTAACACCTCGCCACGGGACTCGGCCAAGATAGACTCCGGAGAGGCCAATCCGATGGAAATTTTGTCAAACCTTTTTGGTGCGTTATTATCTTTTATTCTAGCCATAATACTATGGAGATGATATGATTAAAAATGCTTTATAAACTTAACTACTCTTCCAAACGGATATCCAAGCCCAATCCTTTAAGCTCGTGCATCAATACATTGAAAGATTCTGGCAATCCAGGTTCTGGCATGGTCTCACCTTTTACAATGGACTCATAGGTCTTGGCCCTTCCGATAACGTCGTCCGACTTCACGGTCAGGATTTCACGTAAGGTCGATGAAGCTCCATAGGCCTCCAATGCCCAAACCTCCATCTCACCAAAACGCTGACCACCAAACTGTGCCTTACCACCCAACGGCTGTTGCGTGATCAAGGAGTATGGTCCAATAGATCTGGCGTGCATCTTATCGTCTACCATGTGTCCTAGTTTCAACATGTAGATTACACCCACAGTTGCTGCTTGGTCGAAACGTTTCCCTGTTCCACCATCATACAAGTGGGTATGTCCAAATCTTGGTACGCCTGCCTCATCGGTAAGCTCATTGATCTGTTCCAAAGTAGCACCATCAAAAATTGGGGTTCCATATTTTCTGCCCAATTTAAGACCTGCCCAACCCAATACGGTTTCGTAGATCTGTCCAATGTTCATCCTTGAAGGTACCCCAAGTGGATTCAATACAATGTCCACAGGAGTTCCATCTTCCAAGAAAGGCATATCTTCTTGACGAACGATACGGGCAACAATACCTTTGTTACCGTGACGACCGGCCATTTTATCACCAACTTTAAGCTTACGCTTTTTGGCAATATACACCTTGGCCAACTTCATGATACCTGCAGGAAGCTCATCCCCAACTGAGATGGTAAACTTGTCCCTTCTTAGGTTACCTTGAATATCGTTCAGCTTGATCTTGTAGTTGTGCAACAAATCGGCCACCAAAGCATTGGTTTTATCATCTGTTGTCCAGCTACCGCCAACCAAGTGTGCAAAATCGTCAACAGCGTTCAACATTTTGATGGTGTATTTCTTTCCTTTTGGAAGTACTTCTTCACCCAAATCGTTGATCACTCCTTGTGAAGTCTTACCATTGATCAATCCAAAGAGTTTTTCGATCAAAACATCTTTCAACTGCTGGAATTTCACTTCGTAGTCCATTTCCAATCTGGAAATAGCCTCTTTGTCCTCGGAACGCTTACGCTTATCCTTGATGGAACGGGAGAACAACTTCTTGTCGATCACCACCCCTCTCAAAGAAGGAGAAGCTTTCAAGGAAGCATCTTTTACATCACCCGCTTTATCACCAAAGATGGCACGTAACAATTTCTCTTCCGGAGTTGGATCGGATTCTCCTTTTGGAGTAATCTTACCAATTAGGATATCACCAGGCTTAACTTCAGCACCAATACGGATCATACCGTACTCGTCCAAATCCTTGGTCGCTTCTTCAGATACGTTTGGAATATCGTTGGTCAATTCCTCAGCACCCAATTTGGTATCCCTAACTTCAAGGGCGTACTCGTCAATATGGATGGAGGTAAAGATATCTTCACGCACCACTTTTTCAGAGATTACGATCGCATCCTCAAAGTTGTATCCTTTCCACGGCATGAAGGCTACTTTCATGTTTCTACCCAAGGCCAATTCACCTTTTTCGGTAGCGTATCCTTCACAAAGTACCTGACCTTTTTTCACCTTATCGCCTTTTCTAACAATAGGTTTAAGGTTGATACTGGTACCTTGGTTGGTTTTTCTAAATTTCACCAAATCGTAGGTCTTGGAATCTTCCTCGAAGCTTACCAAGCGCTCTTCGTCTGTTCTGGTGTATTTGATAGTGATCTGCTGAGCATCCACATATTCCACAACCCCATCACCTTCTGCATTGATCAATACCCTGGAATCGGTTGCTACCTGTCTTTCCAAACCAGTACCTACAATCGGGGATTGAGGTCTTAACAACGGAACAGCCTGACGCATCATGTTTGATCCCATCAAGGCACGGTTCGCATCATCATGCTCCAAGAATGGAATCAAGGATGCCGAAATGGAAGCAATCTGGTTTGGTGCAACATCCGTATAGTTAACCTCTGAAGGATCAACTACTGGGAAATCACCTTCTTCACGGGCAATTACTTTATCGTCCTCAATCTTTCCTTTGGCATCCATTGGAATGTTTGCCTGGGAAATCTTCATTCCTTCTTCTTCCTCAGCACTTAGGTACACATACTCCTTTGTATCCACTACGCCATTGGCAACCTTGCGGTATGGAGTTTCCAAGAAGCCCATTGGGTTTACCTTGGCGAATACGGAAAGGGAAGAAATCAAACCAATGTTCGGTCCTTCAGGAGTTTCAATTGGACAAAGTCTTCCGTAGTGGGTATAGTGAACGTCACGTACCTCGAAACCGGCTCTTTCACGGGAAAGACCCCCTGGTCCAAGGGCGGACAATCTTCTTTTGTGCGTAATCTCAGCCAATGGATTCGTTTGATCCATAAACTGGGAAAGCTGGTTGGTACCAAAGAACGAGTTGATAACGGAAGACAAGGTCTTCGCATTGATCAAATCAATTGGGGTAAATACCTCGTTGTCACGCACGTTCATACGCTCACGAATGGTACGTGCCATACGCGCCAATCCAACACCGAATTGTGAAGACAACTGCTCCCCTACGGTCCTAACACGACGGTTGGACAAGTGATCGATATCATCAATCTCCGCTTTGGAGTTGATCAACTCGATCAAGTACTTGATGATGGTAATGATATCTTCCTTGGTCAAGACTTGCTTGTCCATTCCAATATCAAGACCCAATTTTTTGTTCATTCGGTAACGACCAACCTCACCTAGGTTGTAACGCTGATCGGAGAAGAACAATTTATCGATAATACCACGCGCAGTTTCCTCATCTGGCGGCTCGGCATTACGCAATTGTCTGTAGATATGTTCTACCGCCTCTTTTTCGGAGTTGGTAGGATCCTTTTGCAAGGTGTTGTGAATAATGGCATAGTCAGACTGCGCATTGTTCTCTTTGTGAAGTAGGATGGTTTTCACATCGGCGTCGATGATCTCATCCACATGTTCTTTTTCAAGAACGGTATCACGATCTAGGATAATCTCATTACGCTCAATGGAAACTACTTCACCGGTATCTTCATCCACGAAATCCTCGTGCCAAGTGTTCAATACCCTAGCAGCAAGTTTTCTACCCAAAACCTTCTTTAATCCGGTTTTGGTAACCTTTACTTCTTCGGAAAGGTCAAAGATTTCCAAAATGTCCTTATCCCTTTCAAATCCGATAGCTCGGAAAAGTGTGGTTACGGGTAATTTTTTCTTTCTATCAATATAGGCGTACATCACCCCATTGATATCTGTTGCAAATTCAATCCAAGACCCTTTGAATGGGATTACCCTGGCTGAATATAGCTTTGTACCGTTGGCGTGGAAAGATTGCCCAAAGAACACACCGGGAGAACGGTGCAACTGGGAAACAACAACTCTTTCCGCTCCATTGATCACGAAGGTCCCACTTGGGGTCATGTACGGAATGGTACCCAAGTACACATCCTGTACGATGGTCTCAAAATCCTCATGTTCTGGATCGGTACAGTATAATTTTAGACGTGCCTTTAAAGGAACGCTATAGGTAAGACCACGCTCTATACATTCTTGGATGGAATATCTTGGTGGATCTATAAAGTAGTCTAGAAATTCGAGTACAAACTGGTTTCTAGTGTCAGTAATTGGAAAATTTTCCATGAAGGTATTGTAGAGACCTTCATTTCCTCTTTCGTCAGATTTAGTTTCAAGCTGGAAAAAGTCTTGAAAGGATTTAATCTGAATGTCCAAGAAATCCGGGTATTCCGGTATGTTCTTAGCGGATGCGAAATTTACTCTTTCAGTATTGTTTGTGAACATCAATGGACAAGTTTTGATCGTGAATACTATGCGGGTCGGTGTACGGCTTTATACACTCCTTATTAAAAGAGGCTAAGGCCTAACCATTAAAATGGAAAGACCTTAACCAAACTTGTATGGTAAAAGCTATTATTTAAGCTCAACTTCTGCTCCAGCTTCTTCTAATGATTTTTTGATACCTTCTGCCTCATCTTTGGCAATTCCCTCCTTAACAGCTTTAGGTGCGCTGTCAACGATGTCCTTAGCATCTTTTAATCCAAGACCGGTCAACTCTTTTACAAGTTTAACAACAGCCAATTTGGAAGCACCGGCAGCTTTAAGGATAACATCAAATTCTGTTTTTTCCTCAGCAGCTTCACCTTCACCACCACCAGCGGCAGCACCACCAGCAACAGCTACTGCAGCAGCAGCAGGCTCAATACCGTATTCTTCTTTTAATATGTCGGCCAACTCGTTTACCTCTTTTACTGTTAGGTTAACCAACTGTTCTGCAAAATCTTTTAAATCTGCCATTTTTCTATCGTTTAAATAAAATTTTTAAAATATACTTAGTTAATTGTGCGCGAATTATTCTTTTTCAGACAAAGTCTTAAGGATACCGGCCAGTTTACCACCACCTGATTTAAGACCAGAAATAACATTCTTGGCCGGTGATTGCAACAATCCGATGATATCCCCAATAACTTCCTCTTTGGACTTGATATTAACAAGTGCCTCAAGGTTTTCATCCCCGATATAAACTGCCTCCTCAATGAAAGCACCCTTCAATACGGGTCTATCTGATTTTTTTCTAAAGTTCTTGATAAGTTTCGCAGGTGCGTTTCCGGTTTCGGAAAACATCATGGAGGTATTCCCTTTCAATACTTCGGGAAGTTCTCCAAACTCCTTGTCAGAAGCTTCCATTGCTTTTGCAAGCAAGGTGTTCTTTACGACTGCAAGTTTAATGTTTGCTTTAAAACAAGCTCTTCTTAAATTAGAAGTTGTTGTAGCATCCAAACCTGATATATCCGCCAAGTAAATATTAGCGTTATCAGCCAACTGTGCAGTCAAGTCTTCTATTACGATTGCTTTTTCTTCTCTTGTCATAATTAAAATATTGAACTACCAGTTAGGAAACTGCTTTTGGGTCTAATTGAACACTTGGACTCATGGTACTGGACAAGTAGATGCTCTTCATATAAACACCTTTTGCCGCTGCAGGCTTCATTTTTACCAAAGTATCTAACAATTCCTTGGTGTTACCTGCAATTTTGTCCGCAGAAAAAGAAGCTTTTCCTATTGCTGCGTGTACAATTCCAGTCTTGTCCACTTTAAAGTCAATCTTACCAGCCTTCACATCGGAAACAGCCTTGGCCACGTCCATAGTTACTGTGCCAGTCTTTGGATTGGGCATTAAACCTCTAGGTCCCAAAACTCTACCAAGGGGTCCAAGTTTACCCATAACGCTTGGCATGGTGATGATCACATCAACATCTGTCCAACCGCCTTTGATTTTATCCAAATATTCATCTAACCCAACAAAGTCAGCACCAGCCTCTTTGGCTTCTGCTTCCTTATCTGGGGTCACCAACGCCAAAACCTTAACGTCCTTACCTGTTCCGTGGGGAAGGGTAACCACGCCACGCACCATTTGGTTTGCTTTTCGTGGGTCTACACCCAAACGAACCGCAAGGTCTATGGAAGCGTCAAATTTTACGTTGGTTATTTCTTTTACTAAAGCTGATGCCTCTTCCAAAGAATAAAGCTTATTCTTATCGATCTTGGAATGGGCTTCCTTTTGCTTTTTAGTCAATCTTGCCATTATAAATTGCTTTAAGATTTTAAAAAGGTCTCTTACCGGCCACTTTAAGTCCCATGGAACGTGCAGTACCCGCAACCATACTCATTGCAGATTCTACGGTAAAAGCATTCAAATCGACCATTTTGTCTTCAGCGATCGCTTTTACTTGATCCCATGATACAGAACCAGATTTAACCCTGTTAGGTTCGCCAGATCCTTTTTTAATCTTAGCTGCTTCCAACAATTGAACTGCCGCGGGTGGTGTTTTTACAACAAACTCGAAAGATTTGTCTTTGTAAACGGTGATAACAACAGGTAATACTTTACCTGGCTTGTCCTGTGTACGCGCATTAAACTGCTTACAGAACTCCATAATGTTAACACCAGCAGCACCTAAGGCGGGTCCAACCGGTGGCGATGGATTCGCAGCACCTCCCCTAACTTGTAATTTAACTACCTTATCTACTTCTTTTGCCATTGTTTTTAATTAAAATGAAAGTGTGTCAATTGGAAGCAACACAACTTTATATATGTAACAGCTCTATTATTCTATTTTGAGAGACAAGATTTTTGGAGACAAGAGACAAGACAAATTCTGGTCTTGCATCTTGATTCTTTTAATCTTGAATCTATACTTTCTCTACTTGCATATAGCTCAGTTCCAATGGTGTTTTTCTACCGAAAATTTTCACCATAACCTCCAGCTTACGCTTTTCTTCATTGATTTTCTCAACAGTTCCGTTGAAACCGTTGAAAGGACCATCAATAACCTTGACCGTTTCACCCAACACAAATGGAATGGCAACATTGTCCGTATTTACGGCAAGCTCATCCACTTTTCCTAGCATTCGGTTCACCTCCGATTTTCTCAAAGGCACAGGGTCACCACCTTTGGTTTCCCCTAAAAAGCCAATTACATTGGTGATGGAACGGATAATGTGCACCATCTCACCTCCCAAATTGGCCTTGATCATGATATATCCCGGAAAGTAAACACGCTCTTTGTTGATTTTCTTTCCGTTACGGATCTGAACAACTTTTTCGGTAGGAACAAGGACCTCTTCAAGGTAATCGCCAAAACCGTTGCGCTCTACCTCACTTTCGATATAGCCCTTGATCTTGTTCTCTTGACCACTGACTGCCCTTACTACATACCACTTTTTCTCCAGAACCTCAGACATACCCAATTATCCTATTACGTTATCAAAATACAATCGAATCAACTTGCTGAAAAGGGAATCAACACCCCAGGTTGCCAAGGCAAATAGGATGGAAAATACTGCCACAACCACCATAAGGTTAGAAGCTCTTTCCCTGTCCAACCAAGTGACATTGCTTTTTAATTCCTCAAAAGATTCCTTTATGTAAGTCAACATAATTCTTGTATTTTCTCAGCATGCTTCGACTGTACTCAGCACAGGCTTCGGAGAGATTTCCCATTGGTTAATGCTCTCGTCTCGCATACTTTTTTGTCTTTTCCACTTTGCACGGGAGGAGAGACTTCCTTCGACTAAACTCAGGATAAACTTCTCGTCCCAGTATACTTTTCGTCTATTCTACTTTGCACGGGAGGAGAGACTCGAACTCCCGACACCTGGTTTTGGAGACCAGTGCTCTACCAACTGAGCTACACCCGTTTATATTTACACTGAAAGGTATTCCGCATAAAACGGAACACCCTTTAGTGCAATATTTTATTGTAAAATGATTTAATCTAGGATCTCAGTAACCTGACCGGCACCTACCGTTCTACCACCCTCACGGATAGCGAAACGAAGACCTACACTCAATGCGATTGGTTGAATCAAATCAACATTGATAGTCAAGTTATCACCAGGCATTACCATTTCAACTCCATCAGGAAGACCAATGTTTCCTGTTACGTCAGTAGTTCTAACATAGAACTGTGGACGGTAGTTGTTGTGGAATGGAGTGTGACGACCACCTTCTTCTTTCTTAAGGATATAAACCTCTGCTTTGAATTTAGCGTGTGGCTTAACGGAACCTGGCTTACAGATTACCATACCTCTTTTGATATCGGATTTTTCAATACCTCTCAAAAGGATACCTACGTTATCACCAGCTTCACCTCTATCCAAAATCTTACGGAACATCTCAACACCAGTAATGGTAGAAGCCAATTTCTCAGCACCCATACCAATGATATCAACTGCATCACCAGTATTGGCGACACCAGTTTCGATACGACCAGTAGCAACAGTACCACGACCAGTAATGGTGAATACATCTTCTACAGGCATCAAGAAGTCTTTATCAACATCTCTTTTTGGAAGCTCGATCCACTCATCAACAGCAGCCATCAATTCCATAACAGTATCAACCCATTTTTGCTCACCGTTAAGTGCTCCAAGGGCAGAACCGGAAATTACAGGTCCGTTGTCACCATCATACTCATAGAAAGAAAGCAATTCCCTTACTTCCATCTCAACAAGTTCCAAAAGCTCCTCATCGTCAACCATGTCAACTTTGTTCAAGAAAACAACAATTCTTGGAATACCAACCTGACGTCCAAGAAGGATGTGCTCACGAGTTTGTGGCATAGGTCCATCAGTTGCAGCAACAACCAAGATAGCACCGTCCATTTGAGCAGCACCAGTAACCATGTTCTTTACGTAATCCGCGTGACCTGGACAGTCAACGTGAGCGTAGTGACGGTTCTGAGTTTGATACTCTACGTGAGAAGTGTTAATTGTAATACCCCTTTCTTTTTCCTCAGGCGCATTATCAATAGAATCAAAGCTTCTAAGCTCTGACAAACCTGCATTAGCCAATACAGTAGTAATAGCAGCAGTCAATGTGGTTTTACCATGATCCACGTGTCCAATAGTACCAATATTTAAGTGCGGTTTGGAACGATCAAAAGTTTCCTTTGCCATTTTTAAATAATTTTAATCTTAGTTTATATTAGTGTGTACAAATCGTTTTGAGCCAATGACGGGATTTGAACCCGTGACCTCTTCCTTACCAAGGAAACGCTCTACCCCTGAGCTACACCGGCGTAAAGTGTTGAATCAACTCCTTCAAAATCCTTTTTAAAGGAAGAGACTCCTGCCTTCGCAGGAAAGACAAAAATGTCAATTTAGAGCGGGAGACCGGGTTTCCCTCGTCTTCGCTCAGGATAAACTTCTCACCCTACCAAAAGGCCAATCACTTTATCCTTTTTGAGCGGGAGACCGGGTTCGAACCGGCGACATTCAGCTTGGAAGGCTGACGCTCTACCAACTGAGCTACTCCCGCGTTTATGGATTTTACATCCAATGGTATTCAATATTTCAAAAAACCTTTCCACTTTGGTTGTTCTCGAAACAACACTTAGTGGGGAGAGCAGGATTCGAACCTGCGAAGGTGAAAACCAACAGATTTACAGTCTGTCCTCGTTGGCCGCTTGAGTATCTCCCCGCCTTATTTTCAGTATCTTACGAGCCGATAGAGGGACTCGAACCCACGACCTGCTGATTACAAATCAGCTGCTCTAGCCAGCTGAGCTATATCGGCCTTTTACAGCCTTTTTTCCATAAAAAAAGTCCGCTATTTCTAACGGACTGCAAATGTATATATTTATTTGTTTATTCAAAATAATTTTTTAAAAATTTTCATCAGGCTTTTGCCCTCATTTTTTCCTTCTTTTTAACTAATTGCCTTTCCAACGAATTACAGGCCGAATCCACGGCTTCTTCAAAGGACTTGCATTGTTTTTTCACCATCAACTGATCTCTTGGTACCAACAACTTGATCTCCACTATCTTATTTTCTTTCGCACTGGTATTTTCAACCTTCAAATAAACATCGGAACCTATGACCTTGTCATAAAAAGTTTCCAATTTGTCCATCCGCCTTTGAATAAATTCAATGAGCTTTGCATCCGCAACAAAATTTACCGATTGCGCATTTACTTTCATAAAGATGTTGTTTTTAGGGCTACATGGTGGTAGCATGGTTAAACTTTACAAGAAATTATCATTTCTTGTTTCTGGGATGGGCGTTCAGGTGAACTTTCTTGAGTTCGGCGATACTATTGTGTGTATACACTTGCGTAGATGCCAAACTACTATGCCCCAACAATTCCTTAACGGAATTCAAGTCAGCTCCCCTATTGAGCAAGTGCGTTGCAAAAGTATGTCTAAGTATATGTGGACTCTTTTTAACCTTAGGGGATACTAAACTAAAATACTTATTTATGGTGCGATAAACAAGTGTTTCATAAATTTTAAGTCCACCTCTGGTCAAAAACAGATGTTCTTGATCTTGTATATTTTCCAAAGCGGCACGGTAATCCAAATAATCTGCTAGCATCTGTGAGGTGGATGGTAAAATAGGCAGTATCCGCTCCTTGTTCCGTTTGCCCAAAACCTTAAAGACACCTTTGGATAGGTCAAGGTCCTGAATTTTTATATTGACTAGTTCTGCGCGCCGTATGCCCGTAGTGTACAACAATTCAATGATGAGCTTGTCCCTTGCACCCTCAAAATCATCATTATAAGGAATCTCCTGAATAATTTTGGTCATCTCCTGCTCTGAAAAGGGAACTTCCACCTTTTTCTGGGTCTTCAGGGCTTTATGCTTAGCTAGCGGGGACACTGTAATCTGTTCCGTCTTTTGGAGAAATCCGTAGTATGCACGCAAAGAGGATATTTTTCTGTTGATACTTCGGTTAGAGATGCCCTGGTCTACCAAACTTACGATCCAACTCCTAATAATTGTATAACCAATAGTATCTATGGAATCAAGGTCAAATTCCTTGGAAGCAAAATCAGTAAAATGCAAAATGTCCTTTCGATATGCCGTAATCGTATGTTTCGAATAGTTTTTTTCGAACTGAAGATAGGATATGAATGCTTCAACGGACATGATTCAAATTTACCTAAATCTAGAAAACAAAAAATCCCGCCACATTCGAAATGCAGCAGGATTTTGTAATTACTTTGGAATGGATCTTAGATTTCCTCTTGGTCCCTAAGTCCTTGTATATATTGAGCTTTTTGAATTTCAGCTCTGCGCTTTACAGAAGGCTTGGTAAACTGCTGTCTTTTTCGCAATTGACGCATGGTCCCTGTCTTGTCAAACTTTCGCTTGAAACGCTTTAAAGCTCTATCGATGTTTTCTCCTTCTTTTACTGGTATAATTAACATAGGCTACAACCTCCCTTCTTTTAGTATTGACCCAATCGTTATTGGGCGTGCAAATATACGGGCAAATATTCTAACTGGACAAAATTACTTCAAGATATTTCTTGAAATTACCACTTTTTGAATTTCGGTGGTACCTTCCCCAATAGTGCACAACTTGGCGTCCCTGTAGAATTTCTCCACTGGAAAATCTTTAGTGTACCCGTAGCCACCATGGATTTGAACCGCATCATTAGCGATTTTTACACAAATTTCCGAAGCAAACATTTTACACATGGCACCCAATTTGGTCATTGGTCTCCCCTCATTTTTAAGAAAAGAGGCCTTGTGCAGTAACAATTCGGCAGCCTCAATCTCTGTGGCGGCCTCAGCCAACTTAAAGGAAATACCCTGAAACTGACTAATGGGTTTTCCAAACTGCACCCGTTCCTTGGAATATTTTAGGGCTGCTTCGTAAGCTCCTTTTGCAACTCCCAAAGACAAAGCACCGATGGAAATTCGACCTCCATCCAACACCTTCATCGACTGGATAAACCCATCACCGATTTCTCCCAACCGGTTTTCATCGGGAATCCTACAATCGGAAAATATTAGTTCCGCGGTTTCACTGGCACGCATGCCCAGTTTGTTTTCTTTTTTTCCACTACTAAAACCAGGAGTGCCTTTTTCAATGGCGAATGCCGTCATTCCATGGCTATCTCCTTTTTCACCCGTACGAGCAATCACAACAGCGATATCTCCACTCTTCCCGTGGGTGATAAAATTTTTCGCTCCATTGAGGATCCAATGATCCCCGTCTTTTACGGCAGTTGTGTTCATCCCACCTGCATCAGAGCCTGTATTGTGCTCGGTCAAACCCCAAGCCCCCAACCACTCTGCCGTGGCCAGTTTGGGAATCCAACGTTGCTTTTGCTCCTCATTGCCGAAGGAAAGAATGTGGTTGGTACATAAAGAATTATGTGCGGCCACCGATAACCCTATTGCCGGGTCCACTTTGGAGATTTCCTCCAATATGGCAACGTATTCATGATAGCCCAATCCTGAACCACCCAACTCTTCTGGGACCAACACTCCCATAAATCCAAGCTCTCCTGCTTTCTTAAAAACCTCAATGGGAAAAGTCTGGTTCTCATCCCATTCCAATACATGGGGTTGAATAAATTGTTGGGCAAAATCACGCGCAGATTCGGCCACCATCTGTTGGGTTTCCGAATAATCAAAGTTCATTGTGGACAACGTATCCGTAATCATCTACTCAATTTTTTAACCTCAAATATAGCTTAATTCTATCAATCCTTTCTTTTGGAAATCCCTTCACCATCGTCAATTCGTCCCATGTTCCAAATTGTCCGTGTACCTCCCGATGGGCCACAATCTCTTGTGCCAAATCCCAATTAATATAGACTAAACGCGCTAGCGAATCGGCTGTTGCCCGATTTACGTTAATTTTCTTGACCTGGGGCGGACTCAAAACCTTGTATTGCGTTAAGGTGCGTTCTACAACCCCGGGGTCCAGTCCATATACATCGTACAGTTGTCCATCGATTAAAAATCCACCCAATCTATCCCGAAATTTTATGATCCTGGCCGAAAGCTTATCTCCAATTCCGCGAATGGATTTTAGTTCAGCGGCAGTAGCTGTATTCAAATCCCTTACCTCAAATTTTTTATTTGGGCTTGGTTTTCTTCCCTTCGAGTCCCAATTCCTATTTTTCCATGCCGGAAACTTAAAGTACGGTGAAATCTTTTCCAGAAGGGAATCCGAGATCTTTGTCACCTCTTGGAACTGCGATGCGGAATTAACGAACTTTCCCTGTTGCCTAAAGGCAAACAAACGATCCAATTCTTCCACCGATATTCCTAAGGTATAACCTTTATAATCTGAAATAAAGTTGGGATTGAAAGGATACAGTTTAACAGTCTCCTCAGGCATTTGGCTCTTCAAACTATCCAAAGTGGCTTCAGCGAGATAATCGACCTTAATATTTGGAGGGTCGTCATTCGGATATACCTTAAGAAGATAATAAGCGCCTTGGAGCAGCACGATCAGCCCCAACAAAAAGAAAATCCCACTTCGTTCCTGTTTAGTGAATCTGAAGTGGGAATTAAATTTTTTCAAAGTAATAGACTACTTGCTCTTGACAAAATTCTTGATGTCCGTAACGTATTTGTCCATTTCTTCCCTAACCCGTGGGAACAAGAACAACAAACCGATCATATTCGGGAATACCAAGGCAAGAATCATGGCATCGGAAAACTTGATTACTGCATCCAATGTTGCGGCTGCACCGACAACCACAAAAATCAAGAAAAGTACTTTATAAGCAGTATCTGCTTTTTTACCTCTTCCGAAAAGGTACTTCCATGATTGCAATCCATAGTAAGACCAAGAAATCATGGTCGAGAATGCAAAAAGTATGATGGCAATGGTCAGCACATATCTGAAGCCTGGAATAACCGAGTCGTAGGCCATAGAGGTC
Source organism: Flagellimonas myxillae (assembly GCF_023502235.1). GTDB lineage: Bacteria > Bacteroidota > Bacteroidia > Flavobacteriales > Flavobacteriaceae > Flagellimonas > Flagellimonas myxillae. Next base: position 158,589 of record NZ_JAMFLY010000004.1, read on the forward strand.
AAATCAACCCCACCAACATATTCTCCGGTCTCTGTAATCAAAACAGTACTGTTCACTGCATTTCCATAATCGAATGCTCCTGCGTCCATATTAAAGAAAATAATCACCAAGGCGGTCATGGTACAGATTACCACAGTATCTATAAAAGGTTCCAAAAGGGCAACGACACCTTCACTTGCTGGGTATTTGGTTTTTACCGCCGAGTGGGCGATGGCCGCCGACCCTGCCCCTGCTTCATTGGAAAACGCAGCTCTTTGGAATCCAACGATGATAACACCGACCACACCTCCTAATCCAGCTGCTGGGCTAAACGCTCCGGCGAAAATCATCCCAAAAGCATCACCAATGTATTCGATATTGGCAAAAATAATTACTAGGGAAGCCAATACATATACTCCGGCCATAAAGGGAACTATCTTTTCCGTTACACTGGCAATTTTCTTTATTCCACCAATGATCACTATACCCACCAAAATGGCCAAGACCACTCCAATTACGAATCCTGTGGCACCACCTTGTAGATTTAGCATGGTGGACAATTGAACCGCCGCTTGGTTGGATTGAAAGGCATTACCTCCACCAAAGGAAGCTCCAACACATAGAATGGCGAATATTACGGCCAACACTTTTCCAAGGCCTGTAAATCCTCTTTCTTTAAGTCCTTTGGATAGGTAATACATTGGTCCTCCATATACGGTCCCGTCCTCTCCAACATCCCTGTACTTTACCCCAAGCGTACATTCCACAAACTTGGTCGACATTCCTATCAGTCCACAAACGATCATCCAAAAAGTTGCACCTGGCCCACCTATGGCAATCGCAACCGCGACCCCTGCAATATTTCCAAGACCTACGGTACCTGACACTGCCGTTGCCAAAGCTTGGAAGTGACTTACCTCCCCATCCTTGCCTTCGTCCTTAATGGTACCTGGAAGGTCTCCATCAACAACATTAAGTTCGGTTTTTTCCACACTGTGATGATCCAACTCATCGTATTTGCCCCTTACCGTATTAATGGCCAACGGAAATTTGGTGATGTTGGGAAATTTGAATGCTATGGTAAAAAAAGTTGCACCAAAAATCAACAGGATCAAAACTATGGGCATGTTGTATTCACCAATGGGAATCGAAGTCAGAACAAACCCTTCCCACCATGTGGCAAATGGCATAAAAGCGTCATTTACCCTTTCATCCAATCCTTTTTCCTGGGCGGTTGATAAAAAAGGAAGTATCATCAAAATTAGCGTGGGAAGTCTATACTTCATAATGAGAAAGTTTGGTGTTTTAGTTTAATGTATAGCGGGCAATATCCTAAAAAAATTCAACGGAATCAAATTTAAAAGTTATAAAACTACCCTATTTGAAACATTTCGTTGAGTTTCCTGATCTGCTCTGGTCTTCCCAAAACAATCACTTTTCCTTTAGGTTGTAATTGAAGATCTGCCTCTGGATTAATGATGTAGTTGCCATCGGGTTCTATATAACCAATTATAGTGCATCCGGTCTTTCTTCTCAGGTCCAAATCACGTAACGAACTACAGTCCATTTGGTTGGTAAAGTCCTCAATTTCCACTTCTTCAAGATTGGTGGTGTGCTCCCCTTCCATGGAAAGTTTATCCATAAATGTGATCAAATCGGGCATGACCACCAAGGAGGCCATGTGATCACCTCCAATTTTGTCGGGCATGATTACCTTATTCGCTCCGGCAAACTGCAATTTGGTCTGGGTGGTAACCTGCGAAGCCCTACTGATGATAAAGAGATTTTTGTTGAGCTGCCTGGCGGTAAGTACAATAAATAGGTTCTCGGCATCGTCAGGAACCGCGGAAATCAAATATTGGGCGCGCTCAATTCCAGCTTGAAGCAAAACTTCATCTTCATTGGCATCGCCTTCTACAAATAGAATGTCCTCTTCGTGCCGCTCTATAACTTCCTTGTCCCGTTCTATCACCACAAAGGGTTTTTTATAGGCCTTTAACCTTTCTGCGGCCTGCATGCCATTCCTTCCAAAACCACATACCACCACATGGTTTGACAAACTGTCTATTCTTTTTTTCACTTTTTTCCTCTTTAATATTTGAAGCGAATTTCTGCCCAACAGATATTCTGTGATCACCGAGATGGCAAAACCAAAAATGAAAACACTGGTTACGATTAAAAATACGGTAAAAATCTTTGCATTGGGGTCTAACGGCCTCACCTCGGAGAAGCCCACCGTAGTCACCGTAATGATAGTCATATAAATGGCCTCCACCCACGAAAAGTCCGCGAGCAATTTGTAGCCCACCACCCCAAACAATAGAACAAGCACCATTAAACTAAGGGCCCATACGATTTTGGAACGGAGCAATCTTATCATATTTATAGGTCAAAAACGGAGGTTCGCTTTGTGTACACCAAGTCTTTGATCTTTAACCAAAACGCAATAAAAAGGTATAGCGCAAATCCAAACCCCAGGGTTACAAACGTGAGATAAATAAAAGTGGTTCTAACCACCCGCGCCCTGATGCCCAACCGCTCGGCTATCCGACGGCAAACCTCAAATCCGCGTTTTTGGAAAAAGTAAAGTGTATTATAAAACAAGCCCATAACGATTATCCGTATCTAGCGGATCTTTGCGCCGTACAGATACCTGGCTAAAATTATGTATTTCTGTTCAATAAATTGGAACCCAAGGTACATTGCAAACATTTATTTTTGGAGCAATACTCCCTGTACAGTTGAATTTTGGCTTGACTTTCCAGCGCATTCTTGGTTTTGGAACCCAAAGTTTCAAAGTTCTTGATGATGGAGTTGGATTCGCCTTTGACTTCCGACACCAAAGTAATCAGGTTCCCACTCCAGTCCCTCCCCAAATGTTTGGCATAGCAAAATTTTATGGGAACCAAAGTATTGATGACCAATAAATCCATAAAATCCCGGGACAATTTCTTGACTCTTTTTCTGGAAGTCCTACCAAAAGTAAAATGGTCATGCCAATATACACTGGAGGAGGTTTGTAGCACTTTGTACAGTCTTTCCAAAGAATCGGTTTCCATTAAAACAGCGAACAAATTTTGCCGATTTGCGTATAAATTGGCAAGCTGGGACAACCGAATTGTCGGGAAATTGGCAGGCCTCAAACCAAAAAAATCGGGCTTGCCCAAACAAGGGTCGAGTTCGTATTTTCTGCCCAGGTATTGAAACTCCAACCTTAACTGTTCAAAGTACGCGTCACTGCAATCCTTGGCGTCCAACAAACCGAAAAATCCAAAAAACAAACTTTCCAAGGCGGTAGCATCCTTGCTTTCCTTCCTAATGATGGAAAACGGCAATTGCAGGGCTCGTTGCAAAAAGAAATCCCCATTGACCTTGGTGCCAAAGCTTTTGGTCAAAAAAGCAAACAGCACAGCTTCCCAGTCATTGTTGGTCTCTTGTAGGAGCATAAAAATCAATTTGGATTTCTGTTCCAATCGTTCAAGGTATAGTCGCTCCATGAAATTGTCCACCATAAAGGCATCAAAACTGGAAAAATCCCTTTCACAATTGATGAACGCTGGATTAAAGTGTCTAAAAAGTTCCTGATATTTCTTTAAAAGGGTCGGTGCCACATGGTTTTTTAGTTCCAATGTTGGGATGAGCGTACCGTCCTTTCTAAAAATTGAGATATCATCCTCCCAAACCACATGGAGGATTACATTATCGTAGTTGGCATCGGTTTCATGGTGATGTGCATACCAGTCCGAAGATTTGAGGTGCATTTCCACGTTGCCAGCCCAAAGCTGACCACCCACCTCAACCGAAGCATTGAAAAAATCAGGCCCGGCATACCTATTGGGAGTGCCTGGATTTTTGATCACAATGTTTTGGGAGGTTGTTGTGGTAAGAGGTCGTCCTTGAAGCTTGTCGCACCTCCATATAAAATGGAGTAGGTCTTCCTTCATGCGATTAAAGATAAGAAATGATCACCATTTTCCCGCGTAGGTAAGGGAATCTCCTGAGTTTAGCTTTAAATAAGCGTGTTTAAGATTGTTGATTTGCCTAATATGGTGATAGTCGTGGGCCAACCAATTGTACAAAAAAGAAGCGGCCGTGATCCTCCCCAAACTAGGATGGTCCAACGCGCTGTCCCAATTTGGGCTGTCCAAACTTTGGAGCCAGGCAATGGATTGCTTCCGCTCTTCCAAGAATTCCTGGAGTGATCGGTCAAAATCCTGTTCCAAATACTTGTGTTTTGTCATCAACCCAATAGGGTCAAAGGGTATCAAGGGCTCCGTAGGAGTTTCCAAGGCATGCTTTACCCGCATACGGAAATCAAATTTTTCCTCATCTACCAGGTGGCAGATAATTTCCAAGAGGCACCAGCCTTTGGGGTCTGATTTCCATAACAACATATCCGAAGGAAAGCCTGTTAGGGTCTCCCTAAAAACCCCTCCATTGGCCTCTAGTCCGTTTATGATAGATGCAATCCGCATGAGTTATTCGGCGACCTCGCCCTCCCAATTCATAAAACCACCTTCCAAGTTAAAGGTGTTTTTTATGCCAATACTGTTCATCAAGGCACAGGCCTGGGCACTTCGATTTCCGGAGCGGCAGTAGACATAATAGTTCTTGGAGGTATCCAATTTTCCTATTTCATCCATAAATTCCTGCCCTAGGTATATATCGATATTGGTGGCTCCAGGGATATATCCCTCCTCCACTTCTTCTGGGGTTCTTACATCCAAAATAAAGGCATTGGAATCATTTTCCAATTGCTCTTCCCATTCTTCTTGTGATAAATCTGACATCTTTAAGAGTTTAAGCTCTGCAAAAATAAAAATCCGGAGCATAACCCCGGATCTAAATCTTTTAATTCTTTTGATCAAACTTTTATACGGCATCCAATGGCCCTTGTCTTGGTCACTCCAATATCATTTCCAGCCAACATTGCATCCACCGCATTTTCCACAAACTTTTCCTTCACCAAGGATTCGTTTTGGTAGTTGTCGTCAATGGCTCCGATATACCGTACAATGTTCCCTTCGGGAGTTTTTTCCAGAAGATATACATGCGGCGTGCGGGTGGCACCATATTCCGGATACACCTTTTGCCCTTCATCCAACAAGTAAGGAAATGTAAATCCCTTTGCTGCAGCCCTGCTCTTCATCTTTGCAAAACTGTCCCCGGGTTGTTTGTCGGGATTATTTGGATTAATGGCAATTACGGGAACTCCCTTGGACTTATACTTTTTATCCAAGGCAATGATCCTATCCTCATATTTTACCGCGTAAGGACAGGTATTACAGGTAAAAATCAACAGAAAGCCCTTGGCCTCCATAAAGTCTGATAGTGAGACTTTGTTCCCATCAATATTTATTAAGGAAAAATCAGTTGCAACGTCGCCAATGTCATATCCTTCGGTAACCGGCACGGGGGTACCTGAAAACCCAAGGTAAAATACCATGGATACAATTCCCAAAAGCTTGAGCACATTCATTATTGTTAATTTACGAATACATCCACTGCTTCATTGAGCTCATCCAATGTGAACCCATGACCATAGAATTTACGGTTATTTTGGTTGTAGATAACCGTTGCCGGAATAGCACCATCCCAATTTGCGTCTATCTTGGGAATCCATGCATTCTGGTCGGGGTCATCCAAAATGACCACCTTCGATTTCAGTTGCTTCTTTTCCACATATGGTTCCAATCTGGTTTTCCACATGGAGCGCATGTCCAGGCTTACCAATATTACCTCTACCCCTTCCGACTTTCTCTCGGCGTTCACCTCCTCAAAATAGGGCATTTCCTCTAGGCAAGGTTTGCACCAAGTAGCCCAAAAATTGATTATATAGGTCTTGCCATCTTCTTGATTGAGCAAAGGTTGTAGCCCCTCAAAATCGTATACAGGGAATTTTACTTGATCCGCAGTGGTCTCAACGGGTTGGGTATATGCCGTATCAACAACTTCGGCTGTCTTGTCTTCCTTCGCCTTGTTTCCACAAGCGGTAAAGATCAACAAAAATCCCACAGAGAGCAATAAGTATTTCATTTGCTGCATTTTACAGTTTCAAAATTAACCAAAGCCAAAGGGCGGCCTTTATTTTTAACAAAAATTTATTGGATAAAAATACAATTTGAAAAATTAATCCCTTTACATTTGTCTATACAATTGTTGTCGTTACATGAACGTAGAGGAAATTATTAAAACAGAGAAAAAACTCCCCATCGAACAAAGAACCATGATTCATTATGCTTTGGTTTTTAATAAGATTCGTGAGGAATTTTCCCTGGCCCTTAAACCCTTCGAAATCTCGGAGCAACAATTCAATGTCCTTCGCATTTTGCGGGGTCAAAAAGGAAAACCTGCCAATCTTTCCACCATTAACGAACGCATGGTCACTAAAATGAGCAACACCACCCGTTTAGTGGATAAGCTTATTTTAAAAGGCTTTGCAGAACGTTGGGTGTGTCCGGAGAACAGACGCAAAGTCGAGATCATGATCACGGACAATGGCAAAAAGGAATTGGAAAAAATTGACTTGGCCGTTTCCCGAACCGAGGAAAGGCTACTTCAAGGGTTTTCCCATCAAGAACTCGAACAACTAAACGCGCTTTTAGATAAATTTTGACATGAACAGTGTACTTAAAAACAGAACTTGGAGGTATGCCACCAAAAAGTTTGATGCTTCCCAAAGAGTTTCGGAAGACGATATGGACCTTATCTTGGAGGCCACCCGTCTAAGTGCTTCCTCCTATGGCCTGCAGCCGTATCATATTTTCGTTATCACAGATCCTGGGGTAAAAGCCAAACTGCGACCTGTTTCCTGGAACCAATCACAGATTACGGACGCGTCCCATCTGATTGTCTTTGCCAATGTCACCGATTTTGGGGAAGAACTGTTGGACGGATATATGCAAAATGTGAGCGACACAAGAAATATCCCTGAAGATCAGCTTAAGGGATATAGCGAATTCATGAAATCCAAGTTGTTGAACTTATCGCTGGAGGATAAAAACCTATGGGCTATCAAGCAGGTTTATTTGGCCTTGGGCAACATGCTGCAGGCAGCGGCTGAGCTCCAAGTGGATTCCTGTCCCATTGAAGGTTTTGATTCCAAGGCCTACAACAAAATCCTAGATCTTGATGAACAGGATCTGAATGCCTCGGTGGTTTTGGCTCTGGGTTATAGATCTGAAGAGGACGAAACCCAACATTTGGCAAAAGTGAGAAAATCCAAAGAAGAATTATTTACCTATTTATAAACCCTAATTATTTAAATCAGAAATTTAAACACGATCATGAAAAAGACAATTTTAAGTTTGGCCTTAACGGCCGTTTTTGGACTAACCGCAGTCGCCGGTCCCATCGATGGAGAAAAAAAGGAAGTAAAGACCAGTGAAAGTACCGTTACTTGGAAAGCTTACAAAGTAGGCGGTTCCCATACAGGTACCATAGACCTTAAATCTGGGGCTTTGGAATTTGACGGTGACAAATTGGTAGGTGGTGAATTTGTGGTGGACATGTCCACTATAAACAACACCGATATGCAAGGGGAGTACAAAGGAAAATTGGAGGGCCACCTTAAGTCCGACGATTTTTTTAGTACCGCCACCAACCCAACTGCCACTTTGGTTTTTACCAAGGTTGAGGCAACAGGGAAAAACTCTTACGAGGTTACTGGTGATTTAACGATCAAGGGAATCACGGCAGCGATAACCTTTGATGTTTCCGTGTACGATGCCAAAGCAACTGCAACCTTGAAAGTTGACCGTACCAAATACGACGTAAAGTATGGGTCGGGTATTATTGGTACCGCAAAAGACAAATTGATTTATGACGAATTTGACTTAGTGGTTGATTTGCAGATGTAATCAAAGCTAGTTTAGTGTTTGAAAATCCCGTTTAAGTCATGCTTAAACGGGATTTTTATTTTCACAAAACAATATTTGGAAGTTACAATTTCATTTCTATCTTTGATACAATGAAATTAAGAACAGTAAATACTTGGTGGTGGATCAACTTACGAAGAACGTCGTGAGCTAGTCCCCATTGTAACTATATAGAGGCTTGTCATCACGACAGGCCTTTTTTAATTTATAACGGTAAAAATGACCTATAAACTCGAAACACATTATAAACAGATTCTGGCGGACACAATCACCCCGGTTAGTGTGTATCTTAAGATCCGGGATAAGTTTCCCAATAGCATTTTGTTGGAAAGTAGCGATTACCACGCCAACGACAATAGTTTCTCCTATATCTGTTGCAATCCCATAGCCTACATCAAGGTTCAGGACGAGGTGATCACACAACGTTTTCCTGATGGCACCAAGGAGGAAACACCGATTGGGCCCGACACCGATGTCACCGATGTGATCCATAATTTTGGTGGACGGTTCTCCGTGGCCTCCAATGGATTTAAATTCATTAACAACGGACTATTTGGTTATATGTCTTACGATGCGGTTCGCTATTTCGAGGACATTGAGATATCCTCCAAAGCGGATTCCATCCAAATCCCTGATATTTTCTACGCCGTTTACCAAAATATTATCGCGATAAACCACTTTAAAAACGAGGCTTATATTTTTTCCCATTGTTACGAATCGGAAAGTAATGTGGAAGAAATAGCCCAATTGTTCAATGTGCGCAACTTTGCTTCCTACAACTTTTCAAAGGAAGGGGAACCCATCTCCAACCTGAAGGATGAGGAATACATGGATCATGTGGCATTGGCCAAAAAACACTGCCAGCGCGGTGATGTTTTTCAATTGGTGCTGTCCCGTAGGTTTTCCCAGGGTTTTAAAGGGGATGAGTTCAATGTGTACCGGGCATTGCGGTCCATCAATCCTTCACCCTATCTCTTTTATTTTGATTTTGGGGACTTTAAAATCTTTGGCAGCTCGCCCGAAGCCCAGCTTATCGTAAAGGATGGCAAAGCTGAAATCCATCCCATTGCCGGCACCTATAAGAGAACTGGTAACGATGAGCAAGATGCCGAATTGGCAAAAAAATTGGCCCAGGACGAAAAGGAAAATAGCGAGCATGTAATGTTGGTGGACCTCGCCCGTAACGACTTAAGCCGAAATGGAAATACAGTAAGTGTGGAAACCTATCGGGAAGTCCAGTATTTCTCGCATGTTATCCACTTGGTGTCCAAAGTAACCGGGGTTAAGAAAGAAGCGAGTCCAACCATGAAGGTTGTGGCCGATACCTTTCCGGCCGGTACCCTAAGCGGCGCCCCAAAGCACATGGCCATGCAACTCATAGAAAAATATGAGAAAACAAGCAGGGCCTACTACGGAGGCGCCATTGGTTTTATGGATTTCAAGGGCAATTTTAACCATGCCATTATGATCCGGACCTTTCTGAGTAAAAACCATCAATTGCACTACCAGGCGGGAGCTGGGTTGGTAGCGGCTTCCGACCCCTCGGCCGAATTGCAGGAAACGTACAACAAATTGGGTGCCCTGAACAAGGCACTGGAAATTGCTGAAACCATTTAAAATGGGAAGAAAGATTTTAATGATCGATAACTACGATAGTTTTACCTATAACCTGGTTCACTATCTGGAGGATTTGGATTGCGATGTAACCGTAAAACGTAATGACCAGCTCACACTGGAAGAAGTTACTCCCTTCGATGAAATTGTGCTTTCACCAGGCCCGGGCATCCCAGACGAAGCAGGGCTCTTAAAAGAAATCATAAAAACCTACGCCCCTACCAAGCGTATTTTAGGGGTATGTTTGGGGCAGCAGGCCATTGGAGAGGTATTTGGCGGTAGTTTGGTCAATTTAGATCAAGTTTACCATGGCATTGCCACTACAATTACGGTCACTCAGCCAGGAGTATTGTTTAAAGATATGCCCGACAAAATCCAAGTGGGCCGGTACCATTCCTGGGTAGTTCATCCCGATTTACCCGAGGACTTGGAGGCCACATCGATGGATGAAAACGGACAGATTATGTCTCTTCGGCATAAGTCCTATGACGTTATAGCGGTACAATTTCATCCTGAATCTGTATTGACCCCGGAAGGAAAGCAAATGCTAAAAAATTGGCTTAACGGCTAGTTTAAGGTCATTCCCGGACAAACGGGAATCCATGAGAATTGACAAAGATTACTGCGCAAACAGGGATAAAAAAAGAAAAAATGAAAGAAGCTTTAAATCGACTAATAAACCACGATATCCTTCCGAAGGAAGAGGCCAAGCAGATTTTGGTAAACATTGCCAAGGGAGATTACAACACTTCCCAAATTGCTGCTTTTTTAACGGTGTACATGATGCGAAGCATCACCATTGAAGAGCTTGAAGGCTTCCGGGATGCCCTATTGGAACTCTGTGTAGCGGTGGACCTTTCAGAATACAATCCCATAGATCTCTGCGGTACAGGTGGGGACGGTAAGGATACCTTCAATATTTCCACTTTGGCTTCATTCGTTACGGCTGGAGCCGGGATAAAGGTAACCAAACATGGAAATTATGGGGTTTCCTCCAAGTGTGGGAGTAGCAATGTTATGGAGTTTTTGGGCATAAAATTCAGCAATGAAGCAGGTTTTTTACGCAAGTCCATTGATGAATCAGGTATTTGCGTGCTGCACGCCCCGCTATTCCATCCCGCGATGAAAAACGTGGCACCCATCCGTAGGGAATTGGCAGTAAAGACCTTTTTCAATATGTTGGGTCCCATGGTAAATCCGGCTTTTCCAAAGAACCAAATGGTCGGGGTGTTTAACCTGGAATTGGCCCGGATGTATGGTTATCTCTATCAGAATACCGATAAAAACTTTACCGTGCTACATGCCCTGGACGGCTATGATGAAATTTCTCTGACAGGGGCTACCAAAACCATTTCCAATGAATCTGAAGGGATATTGTCACCAGCAGATTTTGGGGTTGCAAAAATTGCTCAAGAAGAGATTACGGGAGGCGATGATGTTGCCGAGTCCGCCCAGATATTTTTAAGCGTGTTGGGAGGAAAAGGCACAGAGGCCCAGAACAATGTAGTATGTGCCAACGCTGGTGTGGCCATTGCCACCGTGGAACAAATCAGCCCCAAAGAAGGGTTTGAAAAAGCCAAAGAGTCCCTTTTAAGCGGAAAAGGAATGCAAGCCTTAAAGAAGCTGCAGGAACTAAGTAAAAATTAGGAAAACAATACACTGATTTCTGATCACTGATTACTGATCACCGATTACTGATCACTGATTACTGATCACTGATCACTGATCACTGATTACTGATTACTGATTACTGATTACTGATTACTAATGAACATACTGGACAAAATAGTAGCCGATAAACGCAAGGAGGTCGATTTAAGAAAATCGCTCATCCCCATTTCCCAGTTGGAACAATCCATTCTGACCCAAAGGGAAACGGTATCACTGGCAAGCGCCCTAAAAACGAGTAGGACCGGCGTTATTGCGGAGCACAAAAGGCGATCTCCATCCAAATCGGTCATCAACCAGGGTTTGAACGTGCAAGATGTGGCCTTAGGTTACGAAAGTGCAGGGGTTTCAGGAATGTCAGTACTCACAGACGGGAAGTACTTTGGAGGTTCTTTGGACGATTTACTTTTGGCAAGGGCATCGGTGAACATTCCCATTTTAAGAAAAGAATTCATCATAGATGAATATCAATTGCTGGAATCAAGGGCGCATGGCGCAGATGTGATTTTATTAATTGCCGCCATTTTGGGCCGGGAAGAAATAAAAACCCTTTCGGAAAAGGCCAAAAGTTTAAACCTTGATGTGCTACTGGAGGTTCACAACGAAGCGGAGCTGCACAAATCCATTATGCCCAGTTTGGACATGCTCGGCGTAAACAACCGTAACCTAAAAACATTTGAGGTGAGTCTGGACACGAGCAAATCTTTGTCTGAACTAATTCCAGATGACTTTGTAAAAGTTTCGGAAAGTGGTATCAGTTCCATCGAGGCCATTAAAGATTTAAGGCAATATGGGTATCAAGGATTCCTGATCGGGGAGAATTTCATGAAGACCGATAACCCTGGGGAACATGCTGCCCAATTTATAAATGGATTAAAAAAATGAAGTCATTTCGGAATAACTAAAAAATTGCCATGAAACTTAAGGTTTGCGGTCAAAAACACAACATTCAGGAGGTGGCCCAATTGCAGCCCGATTATTTGGGTTTTATTTTTTGGGAACCTTCTACCCGCTATTTTGATGAGGAAATTCCCAAAATCCCTGACTCGGTGAAAAAAATCGGGGTTTTTGTCGATGCACCCTTGGAGGAGGTGTTACGGCAAATCGAAACCCATAATTTGGACGGCGCGCAGCTTCACGGGCAGGAAAGTGCGGAGTTTTGCAAAGCACTCCGTCATTCCGAACTTGTTTCGGAATCTCATGATAGGAACCGGAAACAAGTTCAGTTTGACATCATAAAAGTCTTCTCCATCAAGGACACCTTTAACTTTTCCGAATTGAAACCCTATGAAGGGACTTGCGATTACTTCCTTTTTGACACCAAAGGAAAATTGCCTGGCGGGAATGGATATACCTTCGATTGGAGCATCCTAAAAGATTACCCTTCCAACAAACCCTTCTTTTTGAGTGGGGGTATTGGCTTGGGGTCCTTGGATAAATTGAAGGATTTTTTGAACAGTCCCGCTTCCAAGTATTGCCATGCAATCGATGTGAACAGTAGGTTTGAATCAAAACCGGGCTTGAAAAACATTGAACAACTGAAAGAATTTCAAAGACTACTAACTGACAATCGTCAATCTAATACTGATAACCAAGAATGAGCTATCACGTCAACGAAAAAGGATATTACGGAGAGTTCGGGGGAGCTTTCATCCCAGAGATGCTATATCCCAACACCGAGGAACTTCGACAGAATTATTTGCAGATTATGGCGGAACCTTCCTTTCAGGAAGAGTTCAACCAACTTTTAAAGGACTATGTTGGAAGGCCCACCCCCTTGTATTTCGCAGAGCGGATGTCTGAAAAATATCAGACCAAAATCTATCTAAAACGGGAAGACCTCAACCATACCGGTGCCCACAAGGTGAACAACACCATTGGGCAAATTTTGATGGCCAAGAAGTTGGGCAAAAACCGGATAATTGCCGAGACAGGAGCGGGTCAACACGGGGTGGCTACGGCTACCGTTTGTGCCTTAATGGGTATTGATTGCGTGGTCTATATGGGGGAAATTGATATCGCCCGTCAAGCTCCCAACGTTGCCCGGATGAAGATGTTGGGCGCAGAAGTCCGGCCTGCCTTATCCGGAAGTAGAACCCTAAAGGACGCCACGAATGAAGCCATAAGGGATTGGATCAACAATCCTGTGGATACACATTACATTATCGGCTCTGTGGTTGGGCCACACCCATATCCGGATATGGTCGCGCGTTTCCAATCTGTGATTTCAGAGGAAATCAAATCCCAACTATTAGAGAAAGAAGGTCGCGAAAATCCAGATTACGTGGTGGCCTGTGTTGGAGGAGGAAGCAATGCCGCTGGCGCCTATTATCATTTTTTGGATACTCCCGAGGTAGGAATTATTGCTGTGGAGGCCGCCGGGAAAGGAATTCATTCCGGTGAAAGTGCTGCTACATCGGCCTTGGGCAAAGTGGGCATAATACATGGCAGCAAAACCTTGTTGATGCAGACTCCAGATGGGCAAATCACCGAACCCTATTCCATTTCAGCTGGATTGGATTATCCAGGTGTGGGACCTCTGCATGCGCATTTGTTCCGATCGGGAAGAGGCGAGTTTATCTCCATCACCGATGACGAGGCCATGACCGCCGGGCTAACATTGTGCCAATTGGAAGGCATTATCCCGGCCATTGAATCATCCCATGGTTTGGCCATTTTGGAACAACGAAAATTTAACCCGGAGGATGTTGTGGTCATGAACCTTTCCGGTCGTGGAGACAAAGACCTTCAGAATTATATCGACTATTTTAAATTATAGTAAAGTGTAATGGGCATTCAACATTTTACGCTATACCCAGGACTAATAACTCAATACCATATTGAATGAACAGAATACAATCCAAACTTCAAGAAGACCAAAAACTTCTATCTATATATTTTACTGCGGGATATCCTAATCTCGGCGATACGGTGCAAATAATCCAGGACCTTGAAAAAAACGGAGTGGATCTCATTGAAATTGGTCTTCCGTTCAGTGATCCTTTGGCTGATGGGCCGACCATTCAGGCCAGTTCTACCCAAGCACTCCACAATGGTATGACGACCGAACTGCTTTTTAACCAGCTCAAGGACATCCGTAAAACGGTTTCCATTCCCTTGATTATAATGGGGTACTTCAATCCGGTATACCAGTACGGCGTAGAGGCCTTTTGCAAGAAATGTCAGGAAATAGGAATCGACGGGTTGATTTTACCCGATTTACCCTTGGATGTCTATCTAGAAGATTATGAAGCCATCTTTAAAAAATATGGCCTTATCAATGTCTTTCTCATTACCCCCCAGACCAGTGAGGAGCGTATCCGCCTGATAGACGATGCGTCGGATGGTTTTATCTATATGGTAAGCTCGGCAAGCACTACGGGTGCCAAGGAAGGTTTTGGCGAAGCGCAACAATCCTATTTTGAACGCATCGCTGCAATGAAACTCAAAAATCCACAAATTGTGGGCTTCGGGATAAGTAACAAGGCTACGTTTGATCAAGCCACCCAAAGGGCCAAAGGCGCCATCATAGGGTCGGCATTTATTAAACATTTGGATCAAAATGGGCCTAAAAAAATAGATGGGTTTGTAAGGGGAATTCGCTAACTTCGATTTTCAATTTAACCCAATCGAGTTATGAGAAAACTGGTTTGTTATTGTGCACTGGTCCTTTCTATATCCGGCTATTCCCAAAACGCTTCGGCCATTAAATCCCAAGTGGCACACGCCATAGAGGAACTCCGGGAATTCATTGCCATTCCCAATGACGCCCTTAACCCTGACGATATCGACAACAACATTCTTTGGCTCAAAAGAAAGTTTGGTGATCGAGGTTTCAATACTGCGGTTCTGGATACGGATAACTTGCCGCTTTTCTTTGCCGCCACCCCCATGGAGGATGCCAAACCGACCCTTTTGATCTATATGCATTTTGATGGGCAGTCTGTCGATCCTTCCAAATGGGAT
Source organism: Flagellimonas myxillae (assembly GCF_023502235.1). Taxonomy (GTDB): domain Bacteria; phylum Bacteroidota; class Bacteroidia; order Flavobacteriales; family Flavobacteriaceae; genus Flagellimonas; species Flagellimonas myxillae. The sequence goes on from NZ_JAMFLY010000004.1 coordinate 173,693, forward strand.
CAACCAAATCCTTACCAAACCGTATTGAAAAAGCCAGTAGGAGGAGGTTTTGAGACAGTATCTTTTGATGCCATGGAAGATGACATCAACTATGATTGGCGATTGTTTGGACGCTCGACTTCGGATGACAAGGGTCCTATTGTGATGTTCTTAAATGCCATAGATCTATTGAAAAAGGATGGCAAGGATATCCCTTTTAACCTAAAGGTTATTTTGGATGGGGAAGAAGAAAAAAGTAGCAAACCGCTACCCAAAGCAGTAAAACAATACCGGGAATTATTGGAGGCCGATTTTCTTTTGATTGCCGATGGCCCTATACACGCCTCGGAAAGGCCCACAGTGGTATACGGGTGTCGCGGTATCATTACCATGACCTTGACCACTTATGGCCCCATAAAACCACAACACAGCGGACATTATGGCAACTATGCCCCCAATCCTGGGTTCCAATTGGCCCAGCTATTATCAGGCATGAAAGATGCGGATGGCCGGGTTACCATTCCGGGGTATTATGATGGTATTGAATTGGATGAAAACATCCTTGAGGTGCTTAAAAGTGTTCCTGATAGCGATGAGGACATTGCTAACAAGCTCCAGTTTAAAACATCTGAAAAAGTGGGGAGTTTCTACCAAGAGTCCCTGCAATATCCCAGTTTGAATATACGTGGTCTTGGTTCCGGTTGGGTTGGTCCCCAAAGCAGGACCATTGTTCCCGCAAGTGCCACTGCCGAACTCGATTTACGACTTGTTCCCGAAAGTGACGGCACCCGTCTAAAGAATTTGGTAAAACGCTATATCTCCGATCAGGGGTATCATGTTTTGGACCACATCCCATCCAAGCTGGAGCGTAGGTCTCACGATAAAATCGTTACGGTTATCGAGGGCAGTGTTACAGATGCATTCCGTACAGATTTGGATAACCCCTATGGGAACTTTTTGGTGGAAACCCTTCAAAACACCTTTGGAAAGGATGTTGTTCGATGGCGGATCATGGGAGGAACTGTACCCATTGCACCTTTTATCAATGAGCTAAAGATTCCTGCTTTTCTTGTGCCCATGGTGAATCCAGATAATAATCAACATAGCCCCAACGAAAATTTGAAAATCGGGCAGCTGGCTTATGGTATCGAGGCATTGTATGCTATTTTGAGCTCATCTGTTGAATAAACGAATCCTTCCACAATCAATCTTAAAAATTGGCGTTGATAACTAAATTTATTCCCGAATCTGTGTTTAACAAAGAATTTCTGATACTTCTTGTCTCCTTCTTCCTGATTACTTCCTGCAATCCCAAAATTACAACGGCATTGGTCAAGGACTATAAAACCTTGGAGTGCGATAAGGAAGTCACCGTATTCGAATTGGATGAAAAACAACCGGAAGATGCAGAGGTTTTAGGAGTGTTGGCCCTCCGGGATACCGGCTTCACCGTAAAGTGCAACTACGAAGTAGTTGTGGACAAAGCGAAATTGGAAGCCAGGAAAGCGGGAGGTGACGCGATTAAAATTACCATGCACAAAAAGCCGAACTTTTGGAGCACCTGCCATAGAATCGATGCAACCATATTGAAATTAGCCAACTAAATCGACCTTCAATGAACAAATTTTACCTTGCCCTGGCAACGCTTTTTTTCTGCCAGGCCGTTCTGTCCCAAGATATCATAGTAACCCAGGACAACGACACCATCCAAGCCTTGATTATCAAGCAAAAAAAGGAAGAAATCTATTTTGTGTTTAAAAACAAAGGACGTTACCAAAGCTCAATGCTCCCAATGAGTGAAGTAAAATCCTTCCAAAAAGATTTTAATCCCAAAATCAGAATTCCAAAAGACAGTCTTCCGGGCTATATCCCAGCCTCTGGATTTAGGTTGGCAATTAATGGCGGGTATAGCTATGACCCGGCTAGAATAAGCCCTTCCATTCCAACTTTTCTTAGGGATTACAATAACAAATTGCGTTCGGGATACCATATCGAAACAAGCGCTATCTATTTTTTTGATAGAACCTTTGGAATTGGAATAAAATACAACCTGTTTAAATCCAAAAATTCCATGGATAACATCAACTTTACCGACATCGATGGCATGGAAATCAATGGGACATTGGAAAATGACATAACAACTTCGTTTGTAGGTTTGGTTTTGGCAACAAGGATTATGGGCAAGAAAAGCAACAATGCTGTATTTATCAACTCGGCATTTGGTTATTTGTCCTATAGGGACGATCAACTACGTGTGGACCCTTTTATGTTTACCGGGAATACCCTGGGTTCCAGTGTGGATGTGGGTTACGACTATGAAATTTCGGAGGACTTTTTTGTTGGGGCCCAAGTGGGAATTACTGGGGGACGTCTTAAAAAAGTTGAAATGGAAAGTGCATCGGGCGTCGAAACAGTGGAACTATCAGACAACGAAAGACCTTGGGGAAGTGCCCGGATTGATTTTTCGGTTGGAGTTAGATTTCAGCTATAATCCATAAAAAAAGGCCGGTACTGCATCACCCTAAAATCAAAGGTGGTAAACTTGGGGTTTTTGGCCTTCATGTCCTTGTACGCCTGCAGACTTCCTACTGCCCTATTGGCCGCTCCGGAGGGTGCGGTAAACGAAACGGTTCGTACGCTTCTTGTCTTTCCCCCTTCATTTGAATCCATTGGCAATGCCAACTCATGGATTCTGGGAACTTCGTTGGAAACCACTTCCAATTGCAATCCCTGTTCCTTTAATTGCCTTCTAAAAAAGTACTCGGGTCCATTTTTACTGTTGCCGCCCATAAACAACACCGTTTTCAAATTTGGATATTTCTGGAGAAAACGCACCAAATTCCGGAGTTTTACATTTTGCATTCCCAGGTCGGAGGCATCCACTTTATCCCGTTCTGCGCTTTCCACAATATCGCATACTCCAATCTTCTGTTCCAACAAAAATTGCTTGCGCTGTTGTACCGCCTCCTTGGTAGTCTCAAACTTCAGCTTCAGTCCAAAAATCTCATCCAAAATGGGCCATAACATACCATTACGGCTTCCGTAGCAAAAATCCACATCGTCATCCTTTAAGTCTCCCGTAGTGAACCGCGGTGGTGGTAAGGTGCCAACAATAAGTTTGGTGGCCTCCTGAAAAAGGAAGGGTTCGTATGGATGGGAATGGAGAAACATCAGTTAATTGCTTGCAGTTCTTCCTTAACCCGTTTGATGAATTCACGGTTTTGCCTGAAATTTTGCTTGGACATATTTTCAGACTCCATCAGCATTTCCTCAAATAACTCCTTGCATGCATCGCGTTTATCTTGACGCAACAAGAATATTCCCAATTCCAGTCGTTCCATAAAATTGGAATAAGGCGCGTCGAATGTTCTCAGAATTTCCTCTGCCTCTTCCACTTTTCCATTTTTCTCAAGCGTAAGGGCATACAAAAAGGAGGCCTTGGATTTCCTGAATTTGGTATTTCCCTTAATTTTTTCAGCACAGTTCAACACCTCATCTGTGTTCGAGGAATAATAATAGGCTTCCAAAAGTTTAGAAATCACATAAAAATCCGTGGAAAATACGTCCTTAAGGGACGACTCATAACGACTTATGGCCTCGAGGTACAAGCCCTCGGCCAAATAGGCATCGGCTAGGGCCACCCGATTCTCGAAAGTCTCGGAGAACTTCAGCTTCTTTTCCAAATCCTGGATTTTTTTGGAGGGGTTGATCGCAGTGACCAAAGTTTCCTGCACTTTTTCGATATCCCTTTTTCTAAAAACGTTCATAAAAAGATACAGGAGGCAGCCCACTACTGGGAGAAATATAATGGCAAATATCCAATAGTAGTTGTTCCTGTTGGTGTAGCAATGATAGACACAAAATCCTTGAAGGGCAATTACGGCGTAGTAGTACATTGCTTAAAAATAAAAAGTATCAGGTAAAAACCATGGATACTTTTTATTTTTCGCTTTCCAAAAAAGGGAAGTCCCTGACTCCCAGAATTATGCCGAATTCCTACTGGCATTAATGTTCCCATAAAGGGATCGGGTCACGATTTTCTCGTACAGCTCCTTAAATTCGGTTTCCTGGGTTATATGGTACAGGGCGTTTTGCTGGATGACCAATAATGGCAGCACAATCTGCTCCCTGATTTTTACGGATTCCCGGGATACTTCCTCGTTCTCCATTAAAATCTTTTGTCCGGCAATTTGTAGCAGCATTTTCTTTGAGAGCTGGAATTCGTCGTGCAAAACTTTCCAGAATTCCCCAAACTCAGCATCTTCCTTTAAATAGCTGGTCAAATCAAAATTGGTCTTGGCCAAGGACATCATACTGTTGTGCATCAATGCTCTAAAGAATGGCACTTGTTTGTACAGTTTTTTTACCTCGCCCAATTTTCCTTCGTCCTTCATTTTTTGGATGGCGGTACCAATCCCAAAATACCCGGGTACGTTTTGTTTCAACTGGCTCCAAGAACCCACAAACGAAATGGCCCTAAGGTCGGAAAGGGTCAACTGCTTCTTGCTCCCCCTTTTTCCAGGGCGACTACCAATATTAGCCTTGGTATAGTACTTCAACGTACTCCTGTGTTCCAGATACGGGATAAATTTCTCGTGCTGTTTAAGAGCTGTGTATTTGTCAAAGCTTGCTTCGGCCAAGGTTTCTATGAGTTTTCGTTGTTGTGCCGAAATCACATGCTCCTTGCCATATAGATCATTGCTCAACCCCGCGGTAAGCAGCTGTTCCGCGTTGTGCATAAACTGCTCTTTGGTACCATAGGTACTTGTTATGGTCTGACCTTGTATGGTCATTTGGATCTCGTGATTGGCCACATCGTTGGTCTGGGCGGCATAGAATCGGTGGGTCTTGCCCCCTCCCCTAGCTGGAGGACCACCCCTCCCATCAAAGAAAATGGCTTTGATTCCATTCTTTTTACAGACTTTGCTCAATGTTTCCTTGGTTCTTAAAATGGACCAGTTCGCTTTAAGGTATCCCCCATCCTTGGTTCCATCCGAGAAGCCCAACATAATGGTGTGCTTGTTGTTTCTCCGCTCCAAATGTTCCCTGTAAATCGGGGTATCGAAAAAGGTCTGCATCACTCCTTCAGAAGCATCCATACCTTTCATGGTCTCAAAAAGTGGTATGATGTCAAAACTGATTTCCTCGGGCTTCCAACCGCACCATCTGAACAATCCAAATACAAAGAATACGGAAAAAATATCCTCAGAATTACTGATGATATATCGGTTACAACCTTCTTCACCATTCTTATCCTGAATCCCTTTGAGTTGCTTAATGTTGGCAATGGTATCCCTTACAATGTCCTCTTCGTAGGCCGAGGGGTCCAACTTAACATCTTTCTCCAATAGCCAACTGACCAATTCCTTTTGACTCAATTCGTCCAACGATTCCTTGATCACTCCCTGCTGTTTCAAAATGGTTTCCACCGTTAGGTAATGCTTGCTATGATCTTGACGAATATCCAAGGTGGCAAAATGCGTCTTAAATATGTGCACTTTGTTAATGAACCTGTCCAACTGCTTTATGTACAGTCCATGATGATTGGTCTCCAATTTGGCACGAATCGAGGTCAAATGATTCATGATCTCCGAATAGCTGATCAGGGAACTTGCATCGAACATGGCCTCATACAGGCGACCGCTTAAGGTCATCAGGTCGTCTTGAATACTTTTAAAGGTCAATTTTTTACGAAGTGCCTTTAACTCGTTGTAGTAGCATTTCATTAAGGTGAGTCGAAGCTCGTCGGCCACCTTTTTGGTAATATCAGCTGTTACAAATGGATTTCCATCCCGGTCACCCCCAGGCCAAAATCCAAGCTTAATGATGTTGTAATTGGCAAAATCCTCATTCCTGATATTGCTCTTGATATACTCGAACAGTTCACCGATGGCATCGTAATAGGTGTTACGTAAAATGTATATGATGTTTTTCGCCTCATCCAAAGGAGTCGGCTTCTTGGAATTTACCAAGGAGGTCAGCCCCAATTGCTGTAGGGTCATGTCGATATCATCTACTCTGTCCTCATCAATCAGTTTCCTTAGGTCGGCAATAATATCCAACACCGCTGGGGTATAGAATTGGGTCGGGTGGGCTGTTAGCACAAACCGAGCACTAAAACTCGATAGGTTTTTGGCTATTTTATCCCAGTTCTTGGTCTGGTTCACCAATTCAAAATAATCGTTTATGGAAAGTGAATTGGTATATTCCTGTAGTTTCGGAAAAGCGGAATCTTCTACACTATCGTAGAGCACGACCTGACGCTCCACATATTGAATGATCTTGAACATAAAATCCAATCGGGCCCGCTCATCCTTTATATCAATAAAATTGGTAAAGAAGGTTTCCAGAATTTCTTGGGGCTGTTTCCCCGCTTTTAAACCTTCATTACATTGTTCCAACAAAAGCGGAATCAGCATGCCCACATTTTCAATATCCCTATAGGGTAAGCTCAAAAACAAGCTGTTGTAGATATTGAACTTGTTGGTGACCGATTTTCTAAATTCTTCCAGACGTCTTGAATGCTGCATGGGTCAAATGGTGTGCTAATGGTTATTTTTTACGAAAGGCTAAGATCGTGATAAATGCCGAATAGGCGCCGATATTTTATGCACATCACAATTTAAGGCACCTATCCCACAAACTTAACACCCCTATTTTGCAATGGAAATGTTGGGCGTAAATTTATTGGGCCCAGTTTATCGGATAAAAACGGGTTCGCTTTCCTTTAAGGTATGCTCAGCGCTAAAGATGTAACCGTCATAATCAAAGCCCTTGATATCCTCCAGGGTACGGGCATCGGTATCCAAGATATATCGTACCATGGACCCCCTTGCTTTTTTCGCAAAAAAACTGATGACCTTAAGTTTGTCATTTTTCCAATCCTTAAAGATTGGTGTAATCACAGGTACCTTCAGCGTTTTGGGGTCTATAGCGCCAAAATATTCGTTACTGGCCAAGTTCACAAAAAGCTCATCATCTTCCAGTTCCTCGTTTAAATGTGCGGTAAGTTGTTTTTGCCAGAACTGGTAAAGATTCTTTTTCCTTGCTACCTTAAGTTGCGTTCCCATCTCCAAGCGATAGGGTTGAATAAGGTCTAGAGGTTTCAAAATTCCATATAGGCCAGAAAGAATTCTCAGGGTGTCCTGTAGCTGGTCCAATTTGGATTCTGGTATCGTAAATGCATCCAATCCTTGGTAAACGTCCCCGTTGAATGAGAATACGGCAGGTCTGGCGTTAGCGGTAGTAAAGGGAGTTGAAAAATCCTGATTGCGCTGCCAATTGAGTTGTGCCAAATTATCCGAAATGGACATTAGTTTGGAAAGCGCTCTTGGCTTTTTCTTGACCAAAACGGTGTTCAATCTTTTCGATTGTTCCAAAAATTGGGGCTGGCTATATTTTGAGGTGGGCAAAGCCGTTTCAAAATCGAGGGACTTTGCCGGAGAGATTACAATTTTCATCCAATGTTATTTTTAGTAAAAATAAGGATGAAATTGGTTTTTGGAACCCCTTAGCCAATGGTGTTATCAATCTTAAGATTGATATTGCTTATGATTCACTGTGTTTGGCATAGTTTCGCCACTTTTCGATGCAATTGACCATGTCATCCGGCATTTCTGAATCGAAGCGCATAAACTCCCCACTAACTGGGTGTTCGAACCCCAAAGTCTTGGCATGGAGGGCTTGTCTGGGCAGTATTTTGAATGCATTCTCCACAAATTGCTTATACTTGGTGAAGGTAGTGCCCTTTAAAATTTTATCCCCTCCATAACGCTCATCATTGAACAGGGTATGTCCAATATATTTCATGTGCACCCGAATCTGATGGGTCCTGCCCGTTTCCAATCTGCAGGAAATAAGGGTTACATAACCCAAGCGTTCCACGACTTTGTAGTGCGTTACTGCTTGCTTGCCTTGATCACCTTCAGGAAAAACCATCATTTGAAGGCGATTTTTGGGATTCCTCGCTATATGACCCTCGACAATCCCTTCATCATCCGCAACATTGCCCCAGACCAAAGCCAAATATTCCCTTTCGCTGCTCTTATCAAAAAACTGCTTGGCCAGATGGGTCATCGCAGTTTCCGTCTTGGCAATAACCAGGAGACCGGAAGTGTCTTTATCAATCCGGTGTACCAGTCCAGGCCGTTCGGAACTGTTTTTTGGCAGATGTTCAAAATGGTGAACCAGGGCATTGATCAAGGTCCCGGAATAATTTCCGTGTCCAGGATGTACCACCATGCCTGCGGGTTTGTTCACAACCAAAAGTTCGTCATCCTCGTAAACGATGTCCAACGGTATGTCTTCCGGGGTCAGCAAAAACTCATAGGGTGGATGCTCGAACATCACTTTTACCTGATCTCCCGCCTTTACCTTATAATTCTGCTTAACAATGGCATCATTGACCCATATATGGCCTTGCTTGGCGGCCTGTTGGATTTTGTTCCGGGTAGCGTTTTCAATAAAGTTCATCAAAAACTTGTCCACCCGCAGTGGCTCCTGTCCTTTGGAGGCCTCAAATTTGTAATGTTCAAAGAGTTCTTCCTGTGATAATTCAGGATTATCGGGAGTATCCATATCTATTGGGATTCTGCCTTTATTCTGGCACTTCCGGGAATCTTCCCGTTCCCACAGATCAATTCAATCTTGGAGGTTTTGGGCAATTTATCACCTGGTTTAATATGCTTCCCTTTGTGTTTTAACCCATAAACCATATCCAACCCAAGCTCATCCCTATAGGTAACCCGCTGTACCTCAAGACCTACGGCATGAAGCATGGTTCTTGCATTGCGCTGGGTAACCTGGATGATATCGGGTACGGTCACTTTTTTATACCCCGAAGGGTTAACCGTGAAGTAAATTTTCCGATTGGCCTTTACTTTTATTCCTGCGGCCGGGTTTTGTTCCAAAATGGAAAACCTTGGATAATCCGGATTGTAATTGGAAGAATCCAAAACCTGACTCCGCAACCCTGCTTTTTTTACCGCATCCCGCATCTCCATAACGGACATTCTGGAAAAATCAGGGACCTCCACAAACTCCCCGTGATTGGTAGAGCTCTTGAGCCACTGTAAGGTTAAAAATACCAATAGCACCACGACCCCTAGGGCCAATGCCAATTGAATTAAAAATACCTTGCTTTTTAAAAAGCTCAAAAAATGTTTCATGTACCTAGCCTTGTGTGAACAAATATAGGAAAGCCAGTCATTTTTATTTACTTTGGCCTTGCCATATTCGACAAACCGATGAAAAAAAACATTGCCATAATAATGGGTGGCTACTCGAGCGAGTACGAAATCTCCATAAAAAGCGGCAAGGTGGCCCATGAATTTTTGGACGGCCCCAAATACAACGCATATCCCATTATTGTCACAAAGGAAAAGTGGGTGCTTATCGGAGAAAATGATCAGGAATTCCCGGTGGATAAATCCGATTTTAGCATTGCACCCAAAGGAATAAAAATCCATTTCGACTGTGTATTCAATGCCATCCATGGCACTCCCGGGGAAGATGGACTCCTACAGGCATATTTTGAGTTATTGGGCATACCGCAAACTTCCTGCAATCATTATCAAGCTGCACTTACCTTTAACAAAAGAGATTTATTGAGTACACTAAAGCCATACGGCGTACCCTGTGCAACTTCTTATTTTTTGAACAAGGGAGACAACATTGATCGGGCCCAAATTGTTGAAAAGGTAGGTCTACCTTGTTTTGTTAAGGCCAATAGGGCCGGGAGCAGCTATGGAATCAGTAAGGTTCACCGGCAGGAAGAGCTTCAAGCCGCGATTACAAAAGCATTTGCGGAAGACGATGAAATTATCATCGAATCGTTTTTGGACGGCACAGAGGTATCCGTTGGGGTCATTACCTATCAGAATGCGGTAAAGGTGCTCCCCATTACCGAAATTGTAACTGAAAATGACTTCTTTGACTATGAAGCCAAATACATGGGAAAATCCCAGGAAATAACCCCCGCTAGAATTTCGGAAACGCAGCAAGCCAAGGTGACAGAACTTGCGGCGTTTATCTACAAAACCCTGGGGCTTAAAGGCTATACACGAAGCGAGTTTATTTTTATAGGAGATGAGCCACACCTTTTGGAAGTGAACACCACACCCGGTCTTACTAAAGAAAGTATCTTGCCCCAACAGGCCCAAGTGGCCGGTATAAGTTTGGAACAATTGTTCAGCAGTGCCGTTGAGGAGGCGTTACGCTAGAAAATCTGTATTTTTAAACAAACAACAGGCCATGAGACGTGCTATATTTCCAGGTTCTTTTGATCCCCTAACCTTGGGGCATTACGACATCATCCAAAGGGGGATAACCCTTTTTGACGAGTTGTTGATCGCTATAGGAATCAATGCGGATAAAAAATACATGTTCTCCCTGGAAGAGCGTACCAAATTTATAGAACAGGCCTTTAAACACGAGCCCAAAATCAAAGTAGTCACTTATGAAGGGCTTACGGTGGATTTTTGCAAAAAGGTGAATGCCGATTTTATCTTAAGAGGGCTTCGCAACCCGGCCGATTTTGAATTTGAAAAGGCTATTGCCCATACCAACCGCCAACTATCGGAGATTGAGACAGTATTCTTGCTAACCTCTTCGGGTAAATCGTATATCAGTTCTTCCATAGTTCGGGACGTAATTCGGAATGGGGGTGATTTTTCCGGCTTGGTGCCCGATACGGTTAAGGTTAGTGATTAAGATTTCTAACTTTCCAGAGGCCGCTACTTACGCTCCATCCACCCTACCTTTAATCCCATTCATCGAAGAAACCACATATTTTCATCGATTCACAACAATTACTCTTTCGAGAAGGTTAATACTTATATTTTAGTGGGAAATTTCTTATAAAATCAATAACCCCAAATCTTCCCCCTAATTTTGAAAACTACCAAAACCCTACACCATCAGTATATACTGAAGCAACTTCCCACGGCTACGGCCTTAGTGGGAATGGATACGGTATTGATCAGCGCTTCCGATTCGTGGCATGCCATTTTTGACACCGAGTCCAAGTTGGCTAAACCCATACATACCTATTATAGCGGTCATGAGAACATAACCCAAAATCAGCTAAAGAAAAATTTGTTTGAGAGTCAGGAAAAGACTCTCCGCCATAAAAAATTAGCGGATGGCAAGGAACAATGGTTCAACAGCAGTTGTTCTCCCTGGTTTGACGAAGATGAAAATCAATTGGGCTTTATCATTCAAACCAAAGAGATTACTAATTTGGTGGCACAAGAAGAGGAATTAAAACGAACAACCTCTCATTTAAAAGCCACTGCTGAAATTGCTAAAATTGGAAGCTGGGAATACGATTTGGTCACTGAGGAACTCCATTGGTGCGAAGAGACCAAGAAAATACACCAAGTAGAGCCCGACTATAAGCCTACAATTAGTGAGGGCATAAATTTTTACAAGCAAGGATATAGCAGAAACCGAATTTCAATGCTTTTCCATAAAATATTGGAAAATGGCTCCTCATATCATGAAAAATTGATAATCATTACCAACAAGGGTGAAGAAAGATGGGTTGCCGCAGCGGGCAAGGCCATTCGCAAAAATGGGGAAATTATCAAAATCTTTGGCACCTTCCAAGATATACACGAACAGGTGATGGCAGATAAAAAAATTAGGGAAAGTGAACAATTGCTCACCACCTTAATTGACAATTTACCCATCAATGTATTTGTAAAGGACAAGGACTCCAGAAAAATTTTGGTCAATAAAGCCGAATGCGAATATTTGGGTACCACCCCGGATACCCTCTTGGGCAAAACCGATTTTGACCTCTATGATAAGGCGGTGGCCCAAATCTCAAGAGACGAGGATTTGGAAGTGATGCGTACCTTGGAACCTATGTTGGCCAGGGAAACCATTAATGTTAGAAAGGATGGAAGCTCCACCAATTTCCTGACCTCCAAGATTCCAATTTTGGACCTAAACGGAAAGTCCAATGGGCTCATAGGAATGAGCATGGACATTACCCATATCAAACAAAAGGAGGAACAACTCCATAATTTGATCAACGTAACGGCCATACAAAACAAAAAGCTTATCAATTTTGCCCATATCGTTTCGCACAACCTCCGATCTCATACAGCCAACTTCTCGATGCTATTGGATTTTCTGATCAGGGAAACCGAAGAAAAGGAAAAACAACGCATCATGAAGATGTTGTTCCACGCTTCTGACAATCTTCTGGACACGTTGGAGAACCTCAACGAAGTGGTAGATATCAGCACCAATGTCAATTTGGATAAAAAATCCCTGAACCTGGGTGAAAACATCACCAAAATGCAGCAGAACCTTTCAGCCTTTCTCGAAGAAAATCAAGTGGAATTCGAAAACTTTATTCCAGATGATCTTATGGTGTTAAGCGTTCCTGCCTACTTGGAAAGTATTCTGCTAAATCTTGTGACCAATGCCGTAAAATACAGACATCCGGATAGGACTCCTAAAGTTGAGCTTAGGGCGATAAAACAAGAAAAGCATCTGTTATTCAGCGTTACGGACAATGGGTTGGGAATAGATCTGGAACGGTACGGGAAAAAGATTTTTGGGATGTACAAAACCTTCCACAACAACAAGGATGCCCGAGGACTCGGACTTTATATCATAAAAAACCAAATTGAGGCCATGGACGGTAGTATTTCCGTAAACAGTGAAGTGGATAAAGGCACTACCTTCAACGTATATTTTAATGAAAAAATTGAATAGTATTTATATTATAGATGATGACCCCATCACTGTTTTTGGTATAAATAAAATGTTGAAGACCATCACAACATGTAGGGACATCACTGACTTTGAAAATGGAAGACTTGCCCTAGAAGGCCTAAAACAGCGAATCCACCAAAATCTACCCTGTCCAGAGGTTATTTTTTTGGACATAAACATGCCCATCATGGACGGATGGGAGTTTTTGGACGAGCTGGTTTCCTTGGATATCAAGGAGAGAATCATCATCAACGTGATTACCTCCTCCATTGACCCTATAGATTATAAAAGATGGAACGAATTCAGGCTCAAGTGCTGGCATTACCTCAATTTTAAGAACAAACCACTCTATAAAATAGAGGCTACAGACCTTACAAGGGTACATTTGGCCTCATAAGCATAATATTCCGTACTTTTAGAGTTCTGTAATGGGGTTAGACCATGCATGTTTTAAATCAGACCAAATCCAACTGTAGGCCCTTAATTTTTTTATTTGCCTTGACATTGTTGCTGTCCTGTGAGACCGCCACGGAGGACAAAGTTCCTACCTATGAAACTTTCTATGAAAAGTCCAAGGGTACGGAAACCGCTACCTATCAAGAAACCATTGAATTTTATATTGGATTGGCCAAGGATTTTCCAGAAATCAATGTACAGACCATTGGAGAAACGGATAGTGGGTATCCACTGCACTTGGTAACCTTTAATCCTGATGGGGATTTCAATTTTGAACATGTGAGGGCCGAAAAGGCCACCGTATTGATTAATAATGGCATACATCCTGGCGAAAGCGATGGAATTGATGCCACCATGATGCTGTTCAGGGATTTGGCAATCGGTAAAATGGAATCCCCAAAAAATGTGGTTTTGGCAACCATTCCCATATACAATATTGGTGGAGCGTTGCAGCGTAACTCTACTACCAGGGTAAATCAAAACGGACCAGTGCACTACGGTTTTAGAGGCAATGCCAGAAATTATGACCTGAATCGGGATTTTGTGAAAATGGACACCAAAAATGCCAAGACCTTCGCGCAAATCTTCCATTTGGTAAAACCTGACGTTTTTGTGGACAACCACGTGAGCAATGGTGCAGACTACCAATATATCTTGACCCATCTCTTCACACAACACAACAAACTTGGTGGCAAACTCGGAAAATATCTTGAAGAGGTACTCCGTCCCCAACTTGAGGAATCCTTGGCCGATAAAGATTGGGATATTACTCCCTATGTGAACGTTTTTAATCGCCCACCTGAATTGGGCTTTAGCCAGTTTATGGACCATCCACGATATTCCACAGGCTACACCACACTTTGGAACACCTTGGGCATGATGGTGGAAACCCACATGCTAAAACCCTATGAACAGCGCGTGGAAGGTACTTACGAGCTCATGGAAAGTATGATCTCCATAGTGGAAAAGGAGTACAAGACCATTAAAAAATTGCGTGAGGAAACCGCCCATGAGAATCTTGAGCTTGAAAAATACCATTTCAATTGGCAGGTAGATAGGGACAAGGGTTCCGCACTCCAGTTCAAAGGATACGAAGCAGCGCAACCCCAAAGTGAAATTACCGGTCATCCCAGGCTGCAGTATCAACGCGACAAGCCCTTTACCAAAGAAACTACCTACCACAATCATTTTTTTCCAGTAGATACCATTACGGTACCAGCGGCGTATATCATTCCCAAAAGTTGGATAGGTATCTTGGAGCGATTGGAGGCCAATGGGATAGATTATTTTGAATTGGGGGAGAATATCTCGGAACAACTGGAAACCTATACTATCTCAAGCTATGAAACACGTCAATCCCCCTATGAAGGTCATTATCCGCACTACAACACCATAGTGGAACAACGCTTGGAACAAGTACAATTGATGTCCGGTGACCTAGTGGTCCCCACAAATCAAGAGGGGGTGCGCTATTTGCTTGAAACCTTGGAACCGCAAGCGGATGATTCCTTCTTCAACTGGAATTTTTTCGATACGGTACTTCAGCAAAAAGAAGGGTTTTCTCCTTATGTCTTTGAGGACCTGGCTTTGGAGATATTACAAAAAGATTCTGTGCTCCGGACTAATTTCTTGGCGAAAAAAGAATTGGATGAAGAGTTTGCCCAGAATTGGTATGCCCAATTGGATTGGGTGTTTCAGCGGTCAAAATATCGAGAAAAACCCTTTTTAAGATATCCTATCTATAGGATTGCAAAGGGAAGTAAGGCCGAAGATCTTATTCCGAAGGAATAAACCAGTCCTCGAACAAGATTTTGATATTGTGGTACGAGTTTTCCAAAGCTTTCTTGGTTTTCTTGGGGCCTTTCCACTTTACCTTTAAAATGCCCTCAGCTTGTTGCCCCACCAATTTTCCGGAATAGCTTGTGCTCATCCGAAACCAATGCACCTGTTTTAGTCGGTATTCCCCGCTCCTTTTAAAAACATGATATGTGGTTCGCAGGAACTTTTCGATGATCAAACCCTTGACACCAGTTTCCTCCTCAACCTCCCGGATTGCAGCTTTTTCAATGGATTCTCCTTTATCAACCTTGCCTTTGGGCAGGTCCCATTTTCCATTTCTAAAGATAAAAAGCACTTTGTCTTTGGGGTTGGTAACAAAACCTCCGCCAGCAACCACCACGGGAATCTTGTGCATAAAAACGTCCAAAATTTTCTCCTCATCAGGGTGGTAAATGTATGCTTCCTTGAGCCTGCCCTTTG
The DNA here is from genome assembly GCF_023502235.1 of Flagellimonas myxillae. Lineage (GTDB taxonomy): Bacteria > Bacteroidota > Bacteroidia > Flavobacteriales > Flavobacteriaceae > Flagellimonas > Flagellimonas myxillae. The sequence goes on from NZ_JAMFLY010000004.1 coordinate 189,116, forward strand.
ACAACGAATCTATGGCCATTAAAATGGAATCCCCATCCAGCGAAAAGAGATTTCCATTGGTGTTGTCTTGACGCTCATTTGTTAAGATCAGAGGAGACTCATTAACAAAAACTTTATACATTTGCGCAATGGTTTTAAACAAGGATACTGCCAAAAAAACAGCCGAGCTTTTGCTGCAAATTAATGCAATAAAGTTGGAACCAGAAAATCCATTTACGTGGGCTTCTGGTTGGAAATCTCCCATCTACTGTGACAATAGAGTAATGCTTTCCTATCCTGAAATCAGGAATTTTGTGCGGCAGGAAATGGCCAAGCAAGTTACTGCACTTTACGGAAAGCCCGATGCGATTGCCGGGGTGGCCACCGGAGCCATTGGTATCGGAATGTTGGTGGCAGATGCCTTGGACCTCCCTTTTGTTTATGTGAGGCCAGAACCAAAATCGCACGGAAGACAAAACCAAATAGAAGGCCATTTGGGTGCCGGCAAATCCGTGGTGGTCATTGAAGACCTGATAAGTACGGGAAAGAGTAGTCTAAACGCGGTAAGGGCATTACGCTCCCATGGTGCGGACGTCAAAGGAATGATCGCCGTTTTCACCTACGGATTTTCGCTGGCTGATGTTAACTTTGCCGAAGAAAAAGTGGCCCTGCACACGCTATCGGACTATGACCACTTGATTGAGCAGGCCTCCGATATCAGTTACATTAAAGAATCACAAATGCAAACCTTATTGCAGTGGAAATCCAATCCACAGCAATGGAAATAACCTCAATGTATGCACATAGAAGTACCTAAAAAAAAGATGGGCAAAAGTGCCCAGGAAGTTTTTGAATTTTTGACCGATATAAAAAACTTTGAGACCTTAATGCCCGATAATATCGACAAGTTTGAGATATTGGATGAAATCACCTTCCGATTTGCCCTAAAGGGAATGCCAGAAATCGTGTTGCGCTTAAAGGAGCAGACTCCACATGAAAAAGTGGTATTGGGTGCTGCTAGCGATAAACTTCCCTTTACATTAACAGGAGCAATTGAAGCCCTAGGGGAATCCGAAAGCGAAGTTGGACTTAGTTTTGAAGGTGAGTTCAATGCCATGATGGCCATGATGATCAAAGGCCCCATTACCAACTTCATGGAAACGCTTTCCACCAATATGGATAGGATTTAGGTCAGTACAATAAACGGACCTCTTTTAATCCAAATTCCCTAAACTGCTGATCTTCCAATTCAAGTATTAGCTGGCCTTGGCGGGATACCCCCCGTACAAACCCCATGAACATATGTCCATTGCCGTCGGTAAAGGTGGATGGTTTGTCTTTTCGAAACAGCTTGGACTCGTATATTGGAAACAAGGTATCGGCGGTTTTGGTCTCAATCCCATCCAGATGGTGTTTTAATCGCGACAAAATCATTTCTAGCAGTTCAACCAAATCAATCGACTTGCCCAAAATGGCTTTGAGTGAAGCCACTTTATCCAAGCCTTGGAACACGGTTTGATTTACATTGAGGCCAATCCCAATTATGGAATACTGGACACTTTGTCCTTTAATGACATTCTCGATCAGAATTCCGCAAATTTTGTCCGAACCTGACATAATGTCGTTGGGCCATTTTACCTTTACATTGGGAATGTCTAGTTGGTGCAATACATCGTATAGGGCCAAGGAAACACAAACATTGATGTTGAACTGGTGCTCTACTCCCATCCCTTTATACCGTTTCAATACACTAAAGGTGAGGTTTTTACCGGATTCTGATTGCCATGAAGTGCCCATTTGTCCCCGTCCTTTAAGTTGTTTTTCTGCAAGAACGCAGGTAAAATCGATCACATTTCTGGACTGGACCAGCGACTTTAAATACAAATTTGTGGAGTCCGTGGCATCAAGTTTGATTATTTGTGAATGTTCTCCCACTGTGGTACGTCCAAGGTTATGTTAAAATCTAGGGCTAAGAAAACAAAAAAAATATAACTTTGTAGAAACTAAAATTTTTGAATGCAGAAAACGAAAGCTAGTGCAGATGAACTGATTGCCTTAATCTTACACGGAATTGAAGAAGTAAAGGGAGTAGATACCAACCTCCTGGATCTAAGGGAAATTGAAAATACAGTTTGTGACTACTTTATTATCTGCAATGGTACTTCCAACACGCATGTAAACGCAATTGTTTCTTCCATCCAAAAGACCGTCAGCAAAGCCATTCAAGACAAACCATGGCATGTTGAGGGTTCGGAAAACGCAGAATGGGTCCTTATGGACTATGTAAACGTTGTGGTACATGTATTTCAGAAACATATTAGGGAATTCTACGACATAGAAGGACTTTGGGGAGATGCCAAGGTCACCATGGTGGAGAGCAGCTACAATTCATAAAAAAATGGCAAAAGAAAACAATCCGAATACCCCTAAGAAACCTCGTTTTAGTTCCTGGTGGATCTATGGTGTGGTCATTGCACTGATCATTGGTTTTCAGTTCTTTGGTGGCAACAGCTTCTCCAGTACTGAAAAGACCACCACCTCGGAATTGCAGGAATACCTGAGAAATGGGGACATTTCCGAAATTCTGATCATCACCAATACCAGACAGGCTAAGGTCTTCCTTACCGAGGAAGCCTTACAAAAGGATGTACACCGCAACGTTGCGGACAGGCCTTTCAACATAACTGCCGGAAAGATTCCACAGTACATTTTGGATTATGGTGACCTTCAAAATTTTGAGGACGAAATAAAAAGTATCAAAAAGGAAAACAACCTTGACACTATAGTGGATTTCGACACGGAATCCAACGTACTGGGAGAGTTGTTGCTTTCCTTGCTTCCATTTGCATTGATCATTGGTATCTGGATTTACCTAATGCGTAGAATGTCTGGAGGGGCCGGAGGTGGCGCTGGTGGACAAATTTTCAACATTGGAAAGTCCAAGGCCAAACTATTCGATGAGAAAACAGATACCCGAACTTCTTTTAAAGATGTCGCAGGGCTTGAAGGGGCCAAGGAAGAGGTGCAAGAAATTGTGGAATTCCTTAAGAATCCGGACAAATACACCTCGTTGGGAGGTAAAATTCCAAAAGGTGCCTTATTGGTTGGACCTCCCGGAACGGGTAAGACTTTGTTGGCCAAAGCTGTGGCCGGCGAGGCGAAGGTTCCCTTCTTTTCACTTTCCGGTTCGGATTTTGTGGAGATGTTTGTAGGTGTGGGTGCCTCACGTGTCCGCGATCTTTTCAAACAGGCCAAGGATAAATCCCCTGCCATCATTTTTATAGATGAGATTGACGCTATTGGTCGCGCAAGGGGGAAAAACAATTTTACTGGTTCCAATGATGAGCGAGAAAACACCTTGAACCAGCTCTTAACCGAGATGGATGGTTTTGGAACCAATACCAATGTAATCGTTTTGGCGGCCACCAACCGTGCCGATGTTTTGGATAAAGCATTGATGCGTGCGGGACGCTTTGACCGTCAAATTTATGTGGACCTTCCCGATCTAAGGGAACGCAAGGAAATTTTTGAGGTGCACCTAAGACCCATAAAAACTGCAGAAACCTTGGATTTGGACTTCTTGGCCAAACAAACCCCTGGATTTTCAGGGGCCGATATTGCCAACGTCTGCAACGAAGCCGCCCTAATTGCGGCCCGTAAAGAGAAAAAGGCAGTGAACAAACAAGATTTCTTGGATGCTGTTGACCGTATCGTGGGCGGATTGGAGAAGAAAAATAAGATCATTACCCCCGAAGAGAAAAAGACCATCGCTTTCCACGAGGCCGGACATGCCACGGTAAGTTGGATGTTGGAACATGCAGCTCCCCTGGTTAAGGTTACCATTGTCCCAAGAGGGCAATCCCTTGGAGCAGCTTGGTATTTGCCCGAAGAGAGGCTGATCGTGCGTCCAGAGCAAATGTTGGACGAAATGTGTGCCACCATGGGGGGTAGGGCCGCCGAAAAAGTGGTCTTCAACAAAATATCCACTGGGGCCCTTAGCGATTTGGAGAAAGTGACCAAACAGGCCCGGGCCATGGTAACCATTTATGGTTTGAACGACCAACTGGGCAATATAACGTACTACGATTCCTCAGGACAAAATGAATACGGGTTCACAAAACCGTACAGTGAGGAAACCGCACAAAAGATTGACGAAGAGATATCCAAAATTATTGAAGAGCAATACACAAGAGCCATTAAACTCTTGGAAGACAACAAGGATAAATTATCCGAGTTGGCGGATAGACTCTTGGAAAAAGAGGTGATTTTTAAGGATGACCTTGAAAAGATATTTGGAAAAAGACCTTTCGAAAAAGAAGAGGAAGAGTTGGAAACGGCCGAATAGTTTATTTGACCGTCGGGATTTTTGTTCCCAAGCACTTGTATTTTTGAAACCGTAAATGGGAGTTTTTGATAAACTTTTTGGAGGTGGCAAAAAGGTTTCCAAGGAAACCCTGGAAACCCGTGGGGAACACATGCCAGACCTTAAAATTCCCGTAGACGAAAAATTTACCATCTACTTTAAGAAAAACGGCGGCAAATTTATCTATTGCGAAGACGAATTGGAGGTGTCCGAGGCCCTGCGCAACATTATATCGGAAAACAACTGGCATCAGCATTTTTTCTACACCCTTGATCCCCGTTTGGAAAGTAGGTTCGCTTCAGAAAACATCGATTTTACGCAAAACAGGAAGGAAAGCGACATTTTCTTTACCACTTGCGAGCATTTGGTGGCCCACAACGGTTCCATTTTGGTTTGCTCCAATCAAATCAAGGAAAAGAAGCTTGATGAACTTCCCTCCAACCTCATCGTGTTTGCCACAACAAGTCAATTGGTGGATTCAATCAGTGAGGCATTGAAAATTATCAAGGAAAAGTATAAGAAGAACATTCCCAACAACATAACCACTTTAAAACACTTCCAACCTACCCCTGAGAATAAAAATGATTTTCTTTCATACGGAAGTGCCTCAAAAAATGTATATCTTTTGCTCCTAGAAGACTACTGATTACATGAAAGAAATTCTAAGGCGGGCCATCACAGGAGTAATTTATGTGGTACTCCTTATGGGAACAGTATTTTTGAGCTCCGATGCCTTTGACTTTCTTTTTATGGTTTTTGGCCTGGCCTGTTTGTACGAGTTTAAACGGATTGTACATCTTAAAAACTATTACGTTTATGTGGCCTATTTGGCCCTTTGGTGGGCCTTTATCTACTTTGTGGAGGACAAATTGCTTATTACCGCATTAATGTTTCTGACCATCACGGTGGATTTGGCGCTATTGGCATTTCTTTTTTCCAAACAATCGCAAACCTTCAATACCCTTCAAAAATTTTTGATAGCTGTTCTATATCTCGGTGGTGGCTGTATCTTCTTAACCATGATCCCCTATAAACAGGATAGTTTTTCCCAATTTTTGATCATGGGTATTTTTATTTTGATATGGGTAAATGATACTTTTGCCTATCTGGTAGGGCGAAGTATTGGGCGAACGAAGCTTTATCCTTCAGTTTCTCCAAAAAAAACTGTGGAAGGTTCTTTAGGAGGTCTTATTTTTGCATTGGTTGCAGCTTACTTCCTAGCTAAATACGAAACAAGTTTAGACTTGATGCAGTGGATGATCTTGGCCACTGTGATCGTAATTGCAGGAAGTTTGGGGGATTTATTGGAATCCAAATTCAAGCGCGTGGCGCAGGTAAAGGACAGTGGGGCCATTTTACCCGGACATGGAGGTATCTGGGACCGACTGGACAGCTTGGTTTTTGCAGCACCATTTGCATATTTGACACTTAATATATTTTCATATGTTTCATAAAGAAGGCCAAAAAATAATTGTTACCACATTTTTTCTTGTTGTGGCCTTGATACTTGTTGCCCAATTTTATGTAAGCCCGGAATGGCTGCGGTTTGTTGTTCAAATTGTCGCATTGGTCCTTTTGATTTTGGTATTGCAATTCTTTAGAAACCCGAAAAGACCTGTTACCCCAAATTTCGACGAAATATTGGCCCCTGTAGATGGCAAAGTTGTGGTCATTGAAGAGGTGGAAGAACCTGAATATTTTAAGGAAAAACGCAAGCAGGTCTCCATTTTTATGTCACCTGTGAATGTGCACGTTACCCGCTACGCTGCGAGCGGTACTGTTACCTATTCCAAATACCATCCAGGAAAATATTTGGTGGCCTGGCACCCAAAATCGAGCACGGAAAACGAACGGACTACAGTAGTGCTCCATACCCCAAAATTCGGAGAAATAGGCTACCGGCAGATTGCAGGGGCACTTGCACGCCGCATTGTAAACTATGCGGAGGAAGGGGAGCAAGTTACCCAAGGACAGGATGCCGGATTTATTAAATTTGGTTCCAGGGTCGACCTTTTGTTGCCCTTGGATTGTGATATTTCGGTTAAATTGAATCAGAAGGTTGTCGGTGCAAAAACCTGCATTGCCTCGTTAAGACAAAAAGATGACTGATGATGAGCTACATAAAAAATTTGAAGAGGCCGTAGCATTCCTCAACAGCTATACCCATCCACTCCCGGCAGACTTGTTGCTAAAACTCTATGCCTATTACAAGATTGCGAATAAGAATTTCAGTAACCCCGGAAGCAAGACTCCCTTGATCAATGCCTTTAAGGCCAATGCATTGATACAAGCCCAAAACATTAGCGTGAATGACGCGATGAAGAACTACATTGAACTCGTGGAAAAGGAAGTCAAGAAAAACGACCCAAAATCCTAGTCTTCCATTTCCACGACCCTGGTTTTTGATAGGGTATCGTGCCACCCAATGGCATCTTTACCTAAAAACGAAAAGGCTTCGAACGGAATCATTCTGCAAAGACTGCGGATTACAATATCGGTAAAGGTGGGTTTGTCACCATTCTCCATGACCACTTTGGTTTTCGTAAAGAACTTACCAATGGTCCTTCCTGTGAATCCTTCAAAAAATACATAGTATACAAATAAAAGAATAGCACCAAGAGCGTAGTCCTTCATTTTGTTATCATCCAACAAAAGATAAAGCTTATCTGGAGCAAAATGGTTAAGGACCAATCCCAAGACACCTCCTACCAGGGCACCCAAGCCAATAATAAACAAATAGTCAATCAGATAATTGATAAATCGCTTGGTACCGCTCGCAGTATGCAAATGGGTTCCTTGTGAATGCATACTTCCGAAGCTTCTGGCGGACAGATTCGGATCCTTTTCGTAAGACGGACATTCGAATTCAAAATCGGCTAGCTCGTTTGTCAATCCGCAAACAATGCCTCTTTCAAAGTCATTTTTCCGATGGGTGCAAATTTTGCAAAAGGTCAGTTGTTGTTGTCTATTCATGGTTGGGTATGAAGTTATCTCTGACAAACGCTCGGAAATTGCCTTTCATTGTGCAGTGATGGTCCTAATTAAAAAATTAGCTAAAGCGCCAACTGCCCTTTGTCCTGAGCTGGTCTTTCAAAATAGGTGAAATAGACACCCCCCAATACAGTGATTAAAAAATAAAATGCAACCAGATAACTCCCTAAAAACACATGGTCATTGATTCCAAACCAATCGCCAGTCCAATAAATAAGGACTAAACCCGCAATACTTCTAAATACCTCGATCCAAACTGCATAACTATCCCTGTCCATCAAAGAGGTATACCCGTATACCCCCATAAAAACAAAAGCCCCAAACAACAGTAGTCCATTTACCCCTATTTCGGAAAAATTATAGAACATGAACAACATCAATCCCGTATTGCACAACAATTGAAAAATGGAATACCCTTTTAAGGCAGTGGAGGATTTGGGCATGTACTTTCTAAAATTGTACACGTTTTCAATAATTTCCACGGGGTACTTTTCTTTGACATCGGAAGGACGCCAACCCGTAGGCATAAACCAAATCCGAAGTTTGTCCCAATAACTTTGGGTTCGCCAAGCATCCTTTAACAATCTCCAAATATGCTGAAAATTGATTAGGATGGGGTTCCATGTGCTCGCTGGTTTAAGTACACCATATTGGGGCGGCACATCATCCAGTTCTTCTTGAAACGTTCCGAACATGCGATCCCAAAAACTAAAAATCTGCCCTAGGTTCTTATCAATATATTCTGGATTAATAGCGTGATGTACCCGGTGTTGGGAAGGGGTAATGATCACATACTCCAACCATCCCATTTTCCCAATATGTTGGGTATGGTACCAGAACTGGGCGAATAGATGCAAAGGGGCCAATATGGCCACAACCTTGTTCGGAACTCCCAAAAGTGCCGCAGGAATCATCAAAAGGGGGAAATAAACCAAAAGATTGGAAATGGACTGTCGCAAGGCGCAGGCCAAATTAAATTCCTCGCTGCTATGGTGGATCACATGTTGGTTCCAAAAGAAATTGATACTGTGGCTGAGCCGATGATTCCAATACCCGGCAAAATCCAAAGCCAAAAAACCGATGACCCACACCAGCCATGTTGCCTTGATCTCCATGAGGGCCAAGTGTTCCAACAAAAAGGGATAGGTCACCAAAGCAACCCCCAATTGCAGGGAGTCTTTTACCACATTGGTCAAACCGGAGCTTAAACTGCTCACGGTATCCATGACATTGTGTTTTTGGTTCTTTACATAATATCCATAAATCACTTCGAAAAGCACCAATCCCACGAAAAAAGGGATGGCATAAAGCAAGGCCGTAGCGTAAGATTCCATAGCTTTAAAGATATAAAAACCAAACAAAAAATGTCCCTAAACCGGCTCCACAGCAACCACGATGGATTTACTTACCGGTGTTTGGCTTTTATCTGCATACAACCCTATGGGCACTAGGATATTGGTTTCTGGAAAATACGCACATAGATTCGAGGACGGAATATTATAGGGTATTAGCTTGAAGTTTTGGGCCCTTCGTTCCTGGCCATTATAGCGGCTAACCAAATCGACAATTTGCTCGGCTTGCCAACCGTTTTTTTCCATATCCTTCGGATTCATAAAAACTACCCTCCGTTCTCCATGGATGCCCCTATACCTATCATTTAGGCCATAGATGGTGGTATTGAATTGATCATGGCTTCTTACGGTCATCAAAAGAAATTCATCAGGCTTTAAATGAATGTCGGGAAGGCCGCAAATGGAAAATTGTGCCCTGCCCCCCGGTAACTTGGAAAAATCGGCTTCCCGAGCATTGTTGGGCAGATAAAATCCAGAGCCTTCCGATCTATTGGCATAATCCTGATATCCTTTGAGCACCGAAGTTATTTTCTCCCTGACCAAATCGTAATCACTTCCCAACCGGTTCCAATCAATGGTGGATTCACCCCCAAAATAGGCATCTGCTATCGCCGCCACAATTTCCGGCTCGCTTCTTAATTGGTCGCTCGCAGGTTTAAGTCTGCCTTTACTCTGGTGTACTTTGCCCATGCTGTTTTCCACAGTCACAAATCTTCCACCGTCTTGTTCTGTACGGCCCAAAGTGGGCAGGATCAAAGCGGTTTGCCCGGCGGTCAAATGTGTGCGGTTTAGTTTGGTGCTCACCGAGACCGTTAAATTACAGCGCTGCAAGGCCTCGGCCGTATACACTGTGTCGGAAGCTGCGGAAACAAAATTTCCACCTAAGGCCACAAATACCTTGGCTTTTCCTTCATACATGGCTTGAATAGCATGTACCGTATCCAAACCTTCGTGCATAGGCGGGTCAAAATCAAATTCTTTTTTTAATGCCTCGTTCAATGGTTTCGAAACATGATGCATAATACCCACACTCCTATCTCCCTGCACATTGCTATGGCCCCTAACCGGGCAAGTTCCCGCGCCTTTTTTGCCAATACTCCCTTTTAGCAGTAGTAAATTGACGCATTCCTTGATGTTGTCCACCCCATTTTTATGTTGCGTCAGTCCCATGGCCCAACAAATGATGATTTTGGACCTTTTGGCCAACAATTCGACCGCCAAATCCACATCAAAGGCGTTTACACCAGATTGATGTAGCAAATCTGCTTCGTCATATTGCTCCAGGTCCTCCATAAAAGATGGAAACCCCAGGGTTTTTTCAGCGATAAAGTCATGATCAAATACCTTTTCACCCGCCTTCTCTCTTTTGTACAACCGTTTCATGATGAGCTTGAGGAGCGGAACATCCTGGTTAATTTTTACTTGGAGAAATACATCGGTCAATTGGGTTCCCTTTCCCAAAATTCCATTAAGTTGTTGCGGATTTTTGAATCTGTTTAGACCACTTTCTGAAAGTGGGTTTACCGTAATGATCTTACCTCCATTTGCCTTACATTTCTGAAGTGCTGTAAGCATCCTGGGATGATTGGTGCCTGGGTTTTGCCCAATGACCATGACCACCTCAGCCTCCTCAAAATCTTCCAATACCACCGAACCTTTACCAATCCCTAGGGTTTCAGAAAGGGCGACCCCGCTAGATTCATGGCACATATTGGAACAATCGGGCATATTGTTCGTACCGAAAGCCCGCGCAAACAGGCCATAGAGAAAGGCCGCTTCGTTACTGGAGCGACCCGAGGTGTAAAAAACGGCCTCATCCGGACTTTGCAAGGTCTTTAGATGTTCACCTATCGTTTCAAATGCCTTATCCCATGAAATAGGTTCATAATGGGTCTCCCCTGGTTTCAAAATAAAAGGTTCGGTAATCCTACCGCTTTTCCCAATTTGATAATCGGTCCAAGTGGATAGCTCTTCCACCGAATATTTCTGAAAAAATTCCCTATCTACCCTTTCAAAAGTGGTTTCCTCGGCAATGGCTTTCACACCATTTTCACAATACTCCCCCAGCTTTGAGGGTTTGTCGGGGTCCGGCCAAGCACATCCAGGACAGTCAAATCCTTGTTTTTGGTTCATTCGGGACAAAGTCTTTATGGACCGGAACAGTCCAGATTCCTTGTTCATATGCTCCAAGGCCACCTTCACGGCGGGCACCCCTGCCGCATAAGGCCTAGGTTCCGACACTTTTAACTCGTTAAAGGAGATATCTCCTGTCACTGAAATGTTACGTTTTCCTTCTTTACCCATAACCCTTGCAAAGCTTTAGCTTAAAGATAACGATTGCCGTCAATTATTTGAATCATTGGTATCCATTGCTTATTATAATATAAAAACACTGCCTCAATAAAAAAGCCTTCCCAACTTAGTTGAAAAGGCATTTTCTATATGAAGGAAACCTATGATTTCCTTTACAATCTTAATCGGAATCCAGAGAATTAACCAACGATGTCCAAGGGGTCGGTATTCTTCCAACCTCCCCTTGTAAAATCAGGGAAAGGTTGTGGTGCTCCCCCACTTGCAACGGAACGCTCACTCAAAGGAGCTACTGCGCTCCAAAAACAGCCTTCGTAAACATTTTGATCTAGGGGAAGACCTTTTTGTAGGCATTCCACAATACGGTACATCATAATGCCGTCCATACCGCCATGGCCACTGTGTTTTGTACTCTCATTCAACCTTTTGTACAGGGGATGATCGTATTTCTCGTAAATGGCCGCAAGCTTTTCACCCTGAACCCAAGAATGGTGGTCCTTGGTAATGCCCTCTACGCCTCCTTCAAAGGCCACACGGGTTGGAAATCCGGCCAAGGCTCCCTTGGTGCCTTGAATCAGGTTTAATCTACTATACGGTCTGGGGCTGGTTTCGTCCCATTGTACCATCAAAGTTCTTCCCAAAGCGGTTTTGATGATGGAAGTATTTAAATCCCCTCCCTGAAAATCAAGCTTGTTCCATTTGTGGTCGGCCGGGTAGTTCTTTTTGGCATAAGAAGCCCTTCCCAATGCAGGGGTGGAAAAAGAGACCAGACTTCCAAAATTGTCATCGGTTCTACCTAGGTTCATGTATTGGGCAACCGGACCTAATCCATGAGTAGGATACAAGTTTCCATTTCTTTTGGCATAATGAGGTGTTCTCCATGATCCAGTTCCTCTTTCCTGTTGATTCATTTGGCCCCTTAACTCGTGGATATAGGCAGCCTCTCCATGCAATAATTCTCCTATGGCACCTTGTCGGCACATGTTCAAAAACATGAGTTCAGCTCGACCGTAGTTCACATTTTCCATCATCATACAATGCTTCTGGGTACGTTCCGAAGCATCAACAATGTCCCACATTTCATCCAAGGTGACCGCAATTGGAACCTCAACAAAGGCATGGGCCCCTTGTTCCATGGCTTCAATGGCCATAGGTGCATGGCTGACCCAATTGGTCGCTATAAAAACAACATCGGGCTTTACCTCGGAAAGCATCTTCTTCCATTGGTTCTCATCTCCCCAGTATTGGGCAATGTTTTTGTGCCTTTTTTTACCGGCAACTTCCTTGACCAATGATGTCTTTTTCTTCACGTTGTCCTCGTATAGGTCGCAAATGGCCACCACCTCTGTTCCTTCCAATGCGGCAAAAGACCTTACATGGGTACCTCCTCTTGCGCCCACTCCGATAAATGCTGCACGTACCTGCTCCAATTTCGGAGCGGCATGGTCGCCCATATAGCTAGATTTTGAAGGTCTTTCAATATTCGCTTTTAATGCACTTGGAAGTAAGGAGACCGCCGCTGCAGACAAAGATGTTTTCTGGATAAATTTCCGCCGATTGATGTTTTTCATGGTGATTTATATTTTGGATGTTAACGTTAACACTATTGAATTTCGAATGTATGAAAAAAATGACACTTGTTCCATCCCATTTGCCAAAATGCACCTCTGGTTTGCAGGATTTTAACTTATTTTGGGTGGAAAGTTGGGCGATTTATGCCCAACAAAGTCAATTTGTTTAAAAACCATTGTCAAAAAAACGCTCTGTTCCCAAAACCTTATTTTAGAACCCGGCTCAGGAAATCTTCTTTAAAGGCTCTTCCAATAGGAATTTTACTGCCATTTTCAAGATAAATCAGGTTACCCTGTAACTTTTCAATTTGATGAATATTGACAATGTGGGATTTATGGGTTCGTATAAAAACTTCATTTGGAAGGGATTCCAACCAATATCGGAGGGGTTCGCTGGACAGATATTTTTTTTCAATGGTCACTACCTCGGTATAATCGGAATCGGAATCTATATGCAGAATTTGCTCCAAATATATCTTGATATGTTCGTGACCGGATTTAATATAGATGTGCTTCTTTGACATTTCCATTGATGCAGAGGCATCGAGAGTTGATCTCGTATCCTTGTCCGTGGGTACCTTGGCAATGGCTCTTAAAAATCTTTGGAACGAAAAAGGTTTTAGCAGGTAGTCCACCACATTGAGGTCATAACTTTCCAAGGCGTACTCGGAAAATGCCGTTGTAAGTATAACATGGGGCGGGTTTGGCAAGGACTTTAAAAAATCAAGTCCTGAAATTTTTGGGAGATGGATATCCAAAAACAGCAAGTTGATTTGCTCCGATTTTAAGAACTCCATGGCTTGCAAGGCATCAGAGAAGACTCCTTTTAGTTCCAACGAATCCACATCCTCGATAAATTTTCTCAGGATGCGCTGGGCCGGTGGTTGATCTTCAATGATAATGCACTTCATGTACTAAGCTTTCTCCAATTCCATGGTCAGCACCACCGAAAATTGATTATCACCTTCTTTCACTTGGAGCTTGTGCCGCCCAGGATAGAGCAGATTCAAGCGTTTTTTTACATTCTTTAGGCCAATTCCGTTCGCTACGGAATCCAAATTTGTATTCGGCTCAAAGTTATTGTTGCATTCAAATTGGAGCTGATTACCTTTCTGACTTACGTTTATATCAATTTCGATGTTCGAGGACTGCCCGGACTGGCTATGTTTGAAGGCATTTTCAATGAAAACAATCAAAATCAAGGGAGCCACCTTGAATCCAGACTTGATTTGATCAACTCTAAACTGAACCTTTCCCCTGTCCTCGATTTGCAACCGGTACAACTTGATAAAATTACCTAGTTGTTCCAATTCTTTTTTCAAAGGGACATATTTTTCCTTGCACTCATATAGCATATAACGCAATACCCCGCTCAACTCCAATATAATCTCCGGGGTTTTCGGAGAGCTTTCCAAGGCGTATGAATACAGGTTGTTTAGGTTATTGAATAAAAAATGTGGGTTAATCTGCGAGCGGAGAAATTGCAGTTCACTCTCCTGCATGGCCCCTTGTAACTCGTCTATAAGCTTTTGTTTTTGTAATGCATCCCACCCAAATTTGAATCCGCATAAGATGGCGATAACCGGCACAACCTCAAACAAAGCATAGTAAACCCCTGGAAAAGCTTGGGCTCGCTTGGTTCCCGGGAAAAAAATCTGTTCCAGCACCAATTCTTCCAACAGAATTACACCTACAATAACGAGGAGGACACTTCCAAAAAACTTCCAATGCTTTTTTTGGTACAAAAATTTAGGCATCAAATAGTAGGTAATCACCACGCCAGCAAGTATATAGCTTATGAAAAATGTTATCTCATAAATATCAATTTCCGGATGTCTTCTATCGTAGGAATAGAACAAAAAGACCAGCAAGTGCAGGACAATCTGAAAAATGAGCTCTTTGCGTGGAATCAAACCTTTAATTTTATTTGCGACCAAAATTATCTGCCATAAGGTAACAAAAGAAAAAATATGCCTTCAACAACCAAAAGAATGCGGTGAACAGCACTTCGACCCAAATTCAGATAGAGTATGTCGATTGCGGTAGAATGCCTGTTGTTCGCAGAATTTACAGCTTGGATTATGAGATTCCATATCATCTTTGTCGTAGTCAATTAAAAAGTATCACATCGGTTATGAACCAAAAATCGTTTTTCCTTTCTATTCTTTGTATCGCCTTTACTATTTGCGCTATAGAGGCACAGCAAAAAAGCACTGTGTTCACCGGTAAGGTCGTAGATAAAACCACAGGACAGCCGGTGGCCTATGCTACAGTAATGATAGCCGACAACGATACACAACAAGGTATATCAGGAACAACCACCTTGGAAGATGGTTCCTTTGAATTGGAAACTACTGCTACCAACTATTACCTCGAAATTAGTTTTATAGGTTATCAAAAGAGAACGCTCAAACCCCGACAAGATGTGGGTGGTAAGGTTGATTTAGGCACCATTGAAATATCGGAAGACGCGCAGCAACTGGAAGAAGTAGTCGTAGAAGGAGAAGTCTCGAAAACCGTATTTAAATTGGATAAACGGGTATTTAACGTGGGTAAGGACTTGAGCAGTACCGGAGCCAGTGCCTTGGAAGTATTAAACAATGTCCCCAGTGTGAATGTGAACATCGAGGGACAAATCAGTCTACGTGGAAGTCAAGGAGTTCAGGTGCTTATCAATGGAAAGCCGTCCATTATATCCAGTGACGAAAGCAATGCCTTAGGCACCATTACCGCAGATATGATCGATCGTGTGGAAGTCATCACCAATCCTTCCGCAAAGTACGATGCCGAAGGAACTTCTGGGATTATCAATATCGTTATCAAAAAGGAACAACGGAAAGGTCTAAACGGGTCTGTTTCCGTAAACACCGGTGCTCCTGACAGTCATAGTGTTGGGATTAGCCTAAACCGCAGGACTGAAAAATTCAACTTGTTCACTCAATTGGGTGCGGGCTACCGTGAAGGACCCAACGAAGTGGAAAGCAGGAATACCGATTTGGTGAACAATACCTCTGTGATTACCGCAGGTGAAGAATTCCGGAATGAAACCTACTACAATTTTGTTTTGGGCACGGACTATTATTTTGACCCTACCAGTGTTTTGACCTTATCTGGGAATTTTGCCTTAGAAATAGAAGATCAGCCCTCCACTACCAATTTTGCGACCTTGGAAGGCGACCAAACGGTAACTTCTGAATGGGAACGAACCGAGGTCACGGATGCCACCAATCCCAAATTCAGATATGAACTGCAATACAAAAAGGATTTTGAGGGTAATGAGGACCATACTTTACTGTTCAGTGCATTGGGGAATTTCTTTGGGAAAGATCAATCTTCTGAGTTTACGGACACTACTATTTCTGGAGCAAACAATGATGATTCCCAGTTAACTCGAACAGATTTCAAGGAAGCTGTTTTTACGTTCAAATTGGATTACACCAAACCGTTTACCGACGAATGGACCGTGGAAACAGGAGCACAATACGTAATCAATGATGTGAGTAACGATTATGAGGTACAAAATTGGATCAATGGGGATTTTGTGATAGACCCAGGATTAACCAACAATTTTGAATTTGACCAAAAGGTTTTAGGTACCTATGCAACCGGAGCCTTTGAAGGCAAAACTTGGGGATTGAAAGCTGGAGTGCGATTAGAGCAAACCAATTTGAATACCTTGTTGACCAACACCGGTGAAGATAATTCCCAGAATTACACCAATTTGTTTCCAAGTGCTCATTCTTCCTATAAATTCTCTGAGAAAGTTTCGGTACAAGCAGGATATTCGAAGCGCATTTATAGACCACGGCTTTGGGATTTGAATCCGTTTTTCAACATTAGAAACAACTTTAACATCCGCCAAGGGAATCCCAACCTCATGCCAGAGTTCACGGATTCGTACGAACTCACAGGTATCTTTTTTGTTGGAAAAACGGCATTGAATTTAGGTATTTACCATAGATATACTACCGACGTTATTGAGCGTGTTTCTACATTTGAGAACAATGTAACAACCCGAAAACCTGAAAATATTGGAACCAACAGGACAACTGGGATTGAATTCAATACCAAATACAGTCCTGCAAAATGGCTGACTTTGAATGCAGATTTCAATTATTTCCAGTTTACAAGAGAAGGCACCTTTGAATCAACTGTTTTTGATTTCAATGCCGACCGATGGACCTCCAAGTTAATGTCCAAAGTAAAATTTCCAGCAGACATCGATATGGAGGTAACCGGAAATTACCGATCCAGCTACCGGACTTTCCAAGGTGAAACAAATGGATATGCCTATATGAACATGGGATTACGCAAAAAATTGATGAAAGGCAAAGCCATCCTGAATTTAAGTGTCAGAGATGTGTTTGCTTCCCGAATCAGCGAGAGTGAGATAGCCCAGGCGGATTTTGAATCTTATAGCCGTCGTTTACGTGGGCGTTTTATAGCCTTTGGCTTTAGTTATGGTTTTGGTAAGGGTGAGGCAATGCAGTACTCGGGTGGAAGAAGACGCTAGGTAGCAGGGTTTAAATTCCAAGCCCCAAATTCCAAGCACCAAGCTCCAAAATCCAAAATCCAAAATCCAAAATCTAAGTACGAAGCACCAAACTCGCATGGACAGTTAACAACTTTCAATTTTTCATTTTTAATTTTCCATTGCTAACCAAGCTCCAAACTCCAAGCTCCAAGCTCCAAGCTCCAAGCTCCAAGCTCCAAACAAATAAAATCAAAAACAGATTTAGGAAATTACCCCAAACTTGCTAAGCTCTTTTCCAAGGTTTCAATCTTGGCTTCGGCATCGGCGGCTTTCTTTTTCTCCATGGCCACCACTTTTTCCGGAGCGTTATTGACAAAGCGTTCATTGCTGAGCTTCTTTTGTACCGATTGTAAAAACCCTCGGGTATAGTTCAGCTCTTCGGTAATTTTCTTGATTTCGGCCTCAATATCAATAGCACCACCCATAGGAATAAAATACTCGTTGCTTTTTACCCTAAAGCTCAATGCGCCATCTAAAGGAGCTTCTACCATTTCAATATTTGTAAGGTTACCCAGTTTTGTGATAATGGCATCCATAGCGCCACTTATTTTTTCGCTATTTAAAACGAAAAGTTCAAGGGCTTCTCTTTGAGGAATATTCTTTTCTTTTCGGATGGTTCTTATTCCGGATATTACTTCAGAAGCAAAATCAAAACCTGATATCAAAGAAGTGTTGGCCTCTTCCATTGTTGGCCATTGTGATACAATCAATGCTTGTTCGGGAGTACGATCCGCAATATGCTGCCAAACCTCTTCGGTCAAAAATGGCATAAATGGGTGCAGCAGCTTCAAATTTTCTTCGAACAAACGGATTACTGCGTTATAGGTAGTTCTATCAATTGGACTCTGGTACGCGGGTTTTACAATTTCCAACAACCAAGAGCAGAAATCATCCCATACCAGTTTGTAAATCGCCATCAGAGCATCTGAAATTCGGTACTTGGAAAAATGATCTTCGATTTCCGCTACGGTCTGGTTAAGCTTGGCACTATACCAATTAATTCCCGTTTTGGCAGCTTCCGGCTGTGGAATATCCGCTATTTCCCATCCTTTTACCAGACGAAATGCGTTCCAAATCTTATTCGCAAAGTTTTTCCCTTGTTGACAAAGTGCTTCGTCGAACATCAGGTCGTTCCCGGCAGCGGAGCTCAATAAAAGTCCAACACGAACCCCATCAGCACCAAAATCCTCAATTAACTTTAGTGCATCCGGAGAATTTCCAAGTTGTTTGGACATTTTTCTGCGCTGTTTGTCCCTTACCAAGCCCGTCAGGTATACATTTTCAAAAGGACGTTTACCTTGGTACTCGTACCCAGAAATAATCATTCTGGCCACCCAAAAGAACAGGATATCGGGTCCAGTTACCAAATCGCTGGTGGGATAGTAATACCCAATTTCCTTGTTATCGGGCTCCAAAATTCCCCCAAAAACACTGATGGGCCACAACCATGAGGAGAACCAGGTGTCCAGAACATCTGCATCTTGACGTAAATCGGATGCTTGGATGCTTGGATTTTTGGATTGGGCCTTTGTGAGAGCTTCTTCCTTAGTCTCTGCAACCACAAAATCATCCTTCCCATCCCCAAAGTAATAGGCTGGAATTTGCTGGCCCCACCACAATTGACGGGAAATGTTCCAATCCCGAATATTTTCCATCCAGTGGCGATAGGTGTTTTCAAATTTTTTGGGGTACAGCTTAATATCATTAGTCTTCAGCACCCCTTCGAGGGCAGGTTTTGCCAAACCTTCCATTTTTAGGAACCACTGATCGGAAAGTCTCGGCTCGATTACGGCTTTGGTCCGCTCCGAGGTGCCCACTTTGTTGGTATGCTGCTCGGTCTTTACCAAGAAGCCTTTTTCTTCCAATTCCTTTGAAATCTCCTTTCGGACCACAAATCGGTCCTTTCCTTGGTAATGCAGTCCATAGGAATTCAGGGTTGCATCCTCGTTAAAGATGTCCACAACTTCCAACTTGTGCTTGTCCCCAAGGTTCTTGTCGTTTTCATCGTGGGCAGGAGTTACTTTCAAACAACCTGTACCAAACTCAATATCCACGTATTCGTCCTCAATAATGGGAATTACCCGGTTGCAAATGGGTACAATGGCTTTTTTGCCCTTCAAATGGCCATATCGTTCATCATTTGGGTTGATACAAATGGCCGTATCTCCTAAAATCGTCTCCGGTCGGGTTGTTGCAATGGTCACTTTTTCATCAGAACCTTCAATTTGGTAGGCCAGGTAATACAGTGTCCCCTGACGCTCTTCGTAGATTACCTCTTCATCCGAAAGGGTTGTTTTGGCTTGTGGATCCCAATTTACCATTCGATATCCGCGGTAAATCAGGCCTTTTTCATACAAATCCACAAAAACCTTGATCACAGAGGCTGACATATCGTCATCCATCGTGAATTTTGTTCTATCCCAATCGCAGGAACAGCCCAATTTTTTAAGTTGCTGGAGGATAACGCCCCCATATTCGTTGGTCCAATCCCAGGCGTGGTTCAAAAACGCTTCCCGCGTCAAATCGGCCTTGTCAATGCCCTCATCTTTCAATTTGGCCACCACTTTGGCCTCCGTTGCGATGGAAGCATGGTCCATTCCGGGTACCCAGCAGGCATTTTTACCCAATAATCTAGCTCTTCTGATCAACACATCTTGTATGGTGTTGTTTAGCATGTGCCCCATGTGCAAGACCCCGGTAACATTTGGTGGCGGAATTACAATGGTAAAGGGCTCCCTTTCATCTGGTTTTGAACTAAAATAGTCATGCTTCATCCAGTAGGCATACCAGTGCTCCTCTACCCTATTGGGCTCATATTTTGATGGAATTTCCATTTTTCGGTATAGTTTTTGACTTATTTGGACCTGGATTGGATTTTTGAAGGAGAGTCGCCATGTTAATTTAACGCAATTCTTCGGCTGAGAGCCAATCCTGAAATACGAAACAAAAATAAGTAACGTTATTACATAACAAAAGAATTTTGGAAGCAGGTGTGAAAACATCTACTTTTGATATTCACCCAAAACTAGAAATGATGAAAAAAACTGTACTCATGTTGTTTGTAGGGCTTCTTTCCCTAGGAATTTATGCCCAGGATGCTACAGCAAAGATTGAATTTAAGAACGAGACCATTGACTATGGTGAAATTGAAAAAGGTAGTGACGGTGTTCGGGTTTTTGAATTTACCAACACGGGAACTGCTCCCCTTGTGATCAGTAATGTAAAATCGAGCTGTGGGTGCACGATTCCAAAAAAGCCAGAGGCACCTATCTTACCTGGTAAGACAGGACAAATTGAAGTAAAATACGACACTAAAAGGGTCGGCCCCATTAGAAAGGCCATCACAGTAACATCCAACGCGGACACCCCTACAAAGGTGCTTAAAATTAAGGGCACCGTAAAGGCGGAAGGCGCGAAATAAAGAGTATATAAAGCAAAGAAAAAGCCCCGGAACCGGGGCTTTTTTATTTTAGTCGAATACCTTTTTCAGTACAAAGGAGAAGAGCAAGTCTCGATTATAGCGTTCAATGAGCACGCGCACCCGTTTTCCTTCCCGCTCGTTAAGCATTTTTAGTACTTCCTGAAGTTTATATCGATGTATTCTTTTTCCGTTGACGGCCAAGATCACATCACCAGCCTGAAGTCCGGCTTCCGCAGCAGGGCTACCGGCCCTAATACCGGATACAATAATCTCAGGCACTAAACTTAATCGTGTTTTGTTTTCCAGCAAAATCTGGACATTTCCAAAGTTTGATTCGTCGTTTTGAACCACACCCCTGAAATCCGCAATACTCTCAGCTATATAACGTAATCCGTTGTGCTGCAAGGCAATTCCAGCCATATTGTATTGAAATGGGGCCCTAAAGTTGCCATTCTTTTTCAATGTAACCTGCCCTCTTCTGTAATCAAAAACGATGTTGAAACGCTTTAGAATCTCCCCGCCAACACTACCATTTCGATCCCCTAGATTTTTAATAAATCCGAATGACTCCCGATAGGGGAAGGCAGCTTTGGCATCTTTGAGCTCAAAATCTCCAATTTTGATACCGTTCACCTTCGCCCGCTTTCCAAAAATGTCGCCGCTAAGGCCTCTACCGAGATAATCCTCGTAATTTTTTTCTGGGATATTCAGGCCCTTTTCGGGTTGGTGAAACAGCCATAATGCATCACTACTACCTGTATCCACCAACAGTTTTACCGGAACATCGTCCTCATCCTCCATCAATACGGTACCTTCCACATATGCTTTCTTCCGTTCTATGGTAATGGGGAGCGTTTGTGATCTGTTGCCCCTGGAAGGTTTGTACAAATCCGGGTTATGCAGTTTTAGGGTTTCCGCTCCGTAGTTGACTTCCACCACAAAATCCCGAAAAAGGTCGTAACCTAAAATGCCATGGACCGGAATTCCCAGGGAAGTGGAAAAGTTGATTTCCTTGTCCAACACCACGTATAAATCTTGATTGTAATTCTTGGCCTTGCCCAATTTAAAGGTATTACCCATAGAGCTCAAGGCCTTCATTGGCTCACCATCCCCAAGTCCCCTTATAGTCACTTCGGATACATTATTGATTTGGATGGAGTCTTGATCGGACAGGTTGAATAAAATGGGTTTGCTGACCCCGGAATCCAGCACAAAGGTCAATTCCGCCCCATTTATTTCCACAGGGATTATAATAAGGTTATTGATCATTTTAAACCCAACTCTCTCGAACTTCTGATGCTTGGGCAACTTAAAGCCCTGTGCCGAAACCAAAAATGGTGTCAGCATCAAAAAAAGCGCAAAAATTAGCAGGTTTCTTTTCAATTTTCTTAGTCAAAACGGATTATGCTTACTAAATATACAAATTAATGGTAGACGTTTGTTTTAATTTAACATTCCGATAACCCCCTAAATATTGCTCCAATGAGTTGTTTGCCAGTGTTGGTTTTCTCATTTTTGCCTAAAATTTAATGCATGCCAAGAATTTCTGAAAAAGGGAAGCTGATGCCCGCCTCCCCCATTCGTAAATTGGTTCCCTATGCCGAAGAAGCCAAAAAAAGGGGGACACATGTCATCCATTTGAATATTGGACAACCGGACATTAAAACGCCTGCGGTGGCCTTGGATGCTGTACGTAACCATGCCATTGAAGTTTTGGCTTATAGCATGACAGAGGGTTCCGAGACCTATCGCAAAAAGATTTCGGATTACTATGCCAAGAACCAGATACAGGTTGAGGCACAAGATATTATTGTTACCACCGGGGGTTCCGAGGCCCTATCCTTTGCCATGGGCACCATTATGGACAGCGAGGATGAAATAATAATTCCTGAACCCTTTTACGCCAATTACAATGGCTTTGCCACGGCATCCGGAGTAAAGGTGGTTCCCATTGTCTCCAGTATTGAAAACAACTTTGGTCTGCCCCCGATCTCGGATTTTGAGAAGTTGATCAGCCCAAAAACCAAGGCAATCTTGATTTGCAATCCAGGAAATCCTACGGGGTACCTGTACAGCAAAGCGGAAATCCAGCAACTGGCCGGCCTTGCCAAGAAGCACAACCTCTTTTTAATTGCGGATGAGGTATATCGGGAATTTGCCTATGACGGCAGGGAACACTATTCCATTCTGCAGGAACCAGGATTGGAGGAATATGCCATTATGGTAGATTCTGTTTCCAAGCGGTATAGCATGTGTGGTGCGCGTATCGGATGTTTGGTGTCCAAGAACAAGGAGGTGATTCAAACCGCCTTAAAATTTGCCCAAGCGAGATTGTCCCCACCCACTTTTGCGCAAATAGCCAGCGAAGCTGCCTTGGAAACCCCACAGTCTTACTTTGATGCCGTAATCACGGAATATGTGGAACGCAGAAATATATTGGTTTCCGAGCTTCAAAAAATTGAAGGAGTCAAGGTGGCGGTGCCACAAGGTGCATTTTATTGCGTTGCTGAACTCCCTATTTCCAATTCTGATGATTTTGCCCAATGGCTATTGGAAAAATTTGAAATGGACGGGGCAACCGTTATGGTCGCTCCTGCTGCTGGGTTCTATGCAACACCCAGATTGGGAAAAAACCAAATCAGGATAGCCTATGTACTTGAAAAGGAGGAATTGGTAAAAGCGGTCCGAATTTTGGGTGCTGCTTTACAAGCGTATAACGAGTAGTGGAAATTAAGGAAAACACATCCCTAAAAGATTATAACACCTTTGGCATAGACGTCAAGGCCCATTCCTTTGTGGAAATCAATGGGCTTGCGCAGTTACAGCGGGTTCTGGAGTTACAGGCGTATCCCAACAA
The DNA here is from genome assembly GCF_023502235.1 of Flagellimonas myxillae. Lineage (GTDB taxonomy): Bacteria > Bacteroidota > Bacteroidia > Flavobacteriales > Flavobacteriaceae > Flagellimonas > Flagellimonas myxillae. The sequence continues at coordinate 212,494 of NZ_JAMFLY010000004.1, forward strand.
ATTTATTTTGAGCGGTGGAAGCAACATTCTGCTTACCCAAGATGTTGATGCCTTGGTGATGCACATCAACTTAAAGGGTATTTCGGTGGTTGAGGAAACCGAGAATGAGGTGCAGGTAAAGGTAATGGCTGGTGAAAACTGGCACGAGCTGGTCCTGTGGAGCTTGGACAAGGGTTACGGAGGTTTGGAAAACCTCTCCCTAATCCCAGGAAACGTGGGCACCGCACCAATACAAAATATAGGGGCGTATGGCGTGGAGTTGAAGGATGTGTTTGTGAGTTGTGCGGCCATGGAATTGGCAACCATGGAACTTATTGCTTTTGACCACGAAGCCTGCAAATTTGGATATCGGGACTCCTATTTTAAGAATGAAGGCAAGGGAAAATTCATTATTACATCAGTGACCTTGCGGTTGACCAAAAAAGATCATCAACTGAATACCGGGTATGGGGCTATTGAAGGGGAGCTGAAGCAAAAAGGGGTGGTGTACCCGAGTATTAGAGACATTTCCGATGCCGTGATTTCAATCAGACAAAGTAAACTGCCCGACCCCAAGAAACTGGGAAATAGCGGAAGCTTTTTCAAGAACCCGGTTATATCCAAGAACACTTTTGAAAAGTTTCAAAAAAAGCATCCGGAAGCCCCTTTTTACAAAGTCGATAAGAATCAATACAAGATTCCGGCAGGATGGCTCATTGAGCAATGCGGATTTAAGGGGGCCCGTTTCGGGGACGCTGGGGTGCATGAAAAACAGGCCTTGGTATTGGTCAACCACGGAAACGCATCAGGTCAGGAAATCTTGGAATTAGCGAAAAAAATCCAATCAGAAGTTTCCAATAAGTTCAAAATCAACATTTCTCCGGAAGTGAATATCATAAAATAACCCCTGCATTGCATCAATAACAGGGGTTATACCAAACCAAACTAACCAAAATTTTAAATCCTCTACGAGGTTTATTCTTTTCTAATATTTTTTCGCCGTCGAATAATCGATTTTCTAACTTAGCGTTACCGTATATACGAGATAAAGTTTATTTTAGATTTTTACCCCCAAAAAATTTAGCCAACAATCCCTGAATGAGTACACTAATTGAAAGACATATTGTTTCCTTGCTCGCTGAGAAGGACGATAAGGCCATATCACTTTTGTACGATAATTACGGGGATACTCTGTTCGGGGTGGCCTACAAGGTGGTAAAGGATGAAGAATTGGCCCAAGACGTACTTCAGGAGAGTTTTGTGAAAATCTGGAAGAAAGCCGATTCTTATGATGCCTCCAAGGCCAAATTGTTCACATGGTTGTTTCGAATTACCAGAAACACGGCCATCGACAAACTCAGAAGTATCAACAATAAAGCAGACAAAGAAGTCCAAATGGACGTTTCTGACGTATATAACCTAGGAGTAAGTGGCATTAAGCCCGAATTTATGGACGTCCAAGAGAACTTGGACAAAATTGAGGATAAGTACCGTATTGTGCTGGAAGCCCTGTTTTTTGAGGGCATGACGCAGCAAGAAGCCAGTGACGAACTTGAAATTCCGTTAGGGACCATCAAGTCCAGATTAAAAATTGGTTTGCGGGAGCTCGGCAAAATTTACGGCACCTCAATGGCACTTCTCCTGCTAATAAATTTATGGTTATGAAAGAAAAAGTACAACGATTTCTGGATTCCGATATATTGGAAAAATACCTTATTGGGGATATCTCTAAAGAAGAGGCCCTTCAAGCTGAAAGGTATATTGCTATGTACCCGGAAGTCCGGGAAACCTATAATCATCTGCAAGACAATTTAGAGGCCTTTGCTAAAATGTATGCCCGAAATACCCCTGAAGGTCTAAAAGAAATCATTTTGCACAGTGCCAAAAAGGAAAAGGCGGTAAGCCGAAGGTTTTTCAGCTATGGGATTGCGGCCAGCGTTGCCATTTTGATCCTAGCTGGTGCTTCGTACTTCTTCTGGAACCAAAACCAAAACCTACAAAAGGAAAATACCTTGGTGACCAATCAGATAAAATATCTGGAGGAAAACATGAAAAACCAATTGGAGGATGTTCGTAACCAATTTATTGTACTGAACAACCCCGCTACCAAAAGGTATACCTTAAAAGGAAAAAAGGAAGCCAAGGAACTTAAGGCCATTGCTTATATCAATCCTGTAAAAAAGCTGTCCTATATCAATGTGAGCAACGTACCGGAACTCCCGGAAAACAAATGCTTCCAGATGTGGGCCGAAGTCAATGGGGAATTGGTCAACCTTGGTGTTATCAAACAGTTTGAGGACAAGGACAAGCTTTTGGCCCTTCCTTATGCAGATAATGCCATTGGTTATATTACTATTGAGCCTGAAGGTGGGAACACTTCGCCAACCGTCAAGAATATAGTGGCAAACATCAACTATTAAGATTTTGTTTAAAATAGCCTAGCCTTCCACCGCTTTAACAGGGTATTTTGTACCTTTGCACAAAAGCTGGAATATGAAGTTAGCACTACTGACCATCGGTCTCTTAGGGCTTGCCTTTGCAGGCATAGCCATAAAGATTTGGTCCAAAAAGGACGGTAAATTCGCCGGTACCTGCGCAAGCCAAAACCCGTATTTGAACAATGAAGGTGAAGCCTGTGGTTATTGTGGTAAACTTCCCAGCGAACAGGAATGCAAAAAAGATTCCGTTCCTGAGCTGCAATAGCGCATTTAACCACCTCGGTAATATCTCGATTTTTTGAACAAAACGGAGCAATCCATCAAGGAGAACATTCAAAAAGCCAAAAACGGCAATCAAATGGCCTTTAGCCTGCTATTGGATTCCTTTTGGAACGAAGTGTATGCCTTCCAGTTGGCGCGCACAAAGAATGAGAACGATGCCGAGGACATTACCATTCGCACTTTTTCCAAGGCCTTCGATAAAATTGATTCCTATGACGAATCCTATGAATTCAAGACCTGGCTCATCACCATTTCCAAAAACCTCCATGTAGACCTCATTCGTAAGCGGAAAAGGAGCCTTTTGGACGAAATGGACAACCATGGGGACGAAGTAAGAAAGGTGCTTGACGAATCCCCCTCCGTGGAAGACCAGTTGATCACCGAACAAAACCTGACCAACCTCCTTCGCGACATAAAAAAGCTAAAGCCGCACTATCAAAAAGTCATTAACCTGCGCTATTTTAACGAATTGAGTTACGCGGAAATCGCCAAAGAACTCAACGAACCTGTCAATAATATTAAGGTAAAACTGCTGCGCGCAAAGAAACTTTTGGCGGAGATTATCCAAAAGCATTAGCCAACAATCCAAAGCATAGGTTTCATACCCAGTTTCGTATCTTTGCACTTCAAATTTCTTGTATGAGCACAGTCACTGAACAAAACGTTCTCCCTCCGAAAGGAAAGCCAAAATGGCTTAGGGTAAAGCTTCCTACCGGGAAAAAATACACCCAGTTAAGGGGTTTGGTGGACAAATACGACCTACACACCATTTGCACATCGGGAAGTTGTCCCAATATGGGTGAATGCTGGGGCGAGGGTACGGCAACCTTTATGATTCTGGGCAATATATGCACCCGTTCCTGTGGTTTTTGTGGGGTTAAGACCGGTCGACCTGAGAGTGTGGACTGGGCGGAGCCCGAAAAAGTGGCTCGATCCATCAAGATCATGAACATTAAACATGCTGTGGTTACATCAGTGGACCGTGACGACCTTAAGGATATGGGGTCCATTATCTGGGCTGAAACCGTCAAGGCCATCCGAAGAATGAACGCGGAAACCACCCTGGAAACCCTTATCCCCGATTTTCAAGGTATCGAGACCCATTTGGATCGTATTCTTGAAGCGGCCCCTGAAGTAATTTCCCATAATATGGAGACCGTAAAAAGGCTCACCCGGGAGGTACGCATCCAGGCCAAGTACGACAGAAGTCTTGCCGTATTGGACTATCTCAAGAAAAATGGGGCTAACAGGACCAAATCGGGCATTATGCTAGGCCTTGGGGAAATGGAGGAGGAAGTAATACAGACCATGGAAGATCTTCGCAAGGTTGATGTGGATGTGGTTACCATTGGACAATATCTTCAACCCTCCAAGAAACACCTTCCCGTTAAGGAGTTTATATTACCGGAACAGTTTAAAAAATATGAGGAAATTGGTTTAAAAATGGGCTTTAGACATGTGGAGAGTGGTGCTTTGGTAAGATCCTCGTACAAGGCCCACAAACATATCCATTAATACCAACCCCCACATATTTTACCACAATGAAAAGTATCAACATTGGCATTAACGGCTTTGGACGTATCGGGAGAACACTTTTTAGATTGCTCCAAAACCACCCCAATATCAATGTGGTGGCCATTAACGACCTTACCGATGCCAAAACTCTTGCCCATCTTTTAAAATACGACAGTATACATGGCACCTTGGGGACTGCGGTTATTGCGAACGGGAATTCCATCAGTGTCAATGGCCAAAGTACCGTAGTGTTAAACTATGGACATCCGCAGCATATCAATTGGGCAGCCCATAATGTTGACCTTGTTGTAGAGGCCTCTGGGAAGTTTAAGACCCGCTTAGACCTTGATTATCATGTTAAAAACGGCGCAAAGAAGGTTATTTTATGCGTTCCTCCCACAGATGAGAGCATAAAAATGGTGGTTTTGGGGGTCAACGAGGACATTCTTGGGCCAGACGATACGATTGTCTCCAATGCATCGTGCACCACTAACAATGCTGCACCAATGATCAAGGTGGTCAAAGAGCTTTGTGGGATTGAACAGGCCTATATTACCACCGTGCATTCTTATACATCCGACCAAAGCTTGCACGACAGGCCACACCGCGATCTTCGGAGGTCACGGGCAGCTGGTCAATCCATCATACCAACCACTACCGGAGCAGCAAAAGCGCTGACCCGGATTTTTCCTGATTTATCCGAAGTAATAGGGGGATGTGGTATAAGAGTACCTGTACCGAATGGTTCTTTGACCGATATAACCTTCAATGTCAAAAAAGATACCTCAATTGAAGAAATAAACAGTACTTTTAAGTATTACGCCAATAACGACCTAAAAAACGTACTGCATTTCACCGAAGACCCCATTGTTTCCATCGATATAAACAATAGTTATTATTCTTGTACGTTTGATTCTTTGATGACCTCCGTTATTGGAAAAATGGTGAAAATTATCGGATGGTACGACAATGAAACTGGATATTGCTCCAGAATAATTGATTTAATAGCTTTATATATAAAGAAAAGTTACGTTTGACCTCGAATCTTCTATACAAACATCTTGGCGTTGTAAGATGCTTTGCCTTATGCATGTTCCTTTGCATTGAGGTGTCGTTTGGTCAAAGTGATGTTAGCTCCACGGCCAAAGTTCAGGAGATTTTTGATGAATTTATGGTTTACCGCCATCAAAACAAGATGGAAAAAGCCTTGGAAACCTTAGATCAGGCGGCAGAAATTGCGGAAAACAATGAAGACGCCAAGCTGCTCTTGGATACTTACCACCAATACGCACGATTGTTCTTGGAAGAAGGTGACCGTGAAACCACAATATTTTATTGGGACAGGGCAAGTATTTTGCTAAAGGATCTAGCCTATTCCTATGGGCAGGCCTTCCACAACTATTTGGATGCAGCCCTCCGATTCGATGAGGGAAACAACTTCCAATCCCTCAAACTCTTGGAAGAATCCAGAAAACTCAGCAATAACAGGAATCTAGGAAATAATATCCTATTGCTGGAGGCCTACATCTTCACCAATATCGAAAAGTATGAAGATGCCATTAAAAATCTACATGCCCTTATTGTGAACTCCGATGACAAGGAAAGGGCCTATTTGGCTACCAAGGCCAACCTTCAGCTGTCTAAAATAAGCATGGAGCTCAATGATCTTGAAGAAGGAATCATCCATTCACAAGCTGCTCTTGAGCTCGCCCTAAAACATGGTTTTTTCAAAGAGGTAAAGGCCTCCAACCTAAGTCTTTCCAAAATTTATGAAATAACGGGCGAATACGACCAGGCCTTAAAATATACAAAGGAGCTTGAAAAAATCCGGGATTCAATTTTCAATATCGAAAAAGTACAGCTGGAGACGAAGACCGCCGACAAAATTCGGTTCGAGCACCAAATGAACGAAATCAATAAGCTCACTGCCAAAAACGAAGAACTGAGTGAGTCCAAAAGCCGTTCGGAAATCACCTTGATATTGACCTCCGCATTTTTGACCATTATCTCGCTGTTGGCGGTATCCCTATTCCGAAACAATCAAATAAAGCTGAAGACCAACGACCTGCTGTACACAAAAAACCGGGAATTGGAGCTTGCCCGTGATTCTGCGGTATCTGCCATGGAAGCCAAGACCAATTTCTTGTCAACCGTAACACACGAACTTAGAACTCCATTATACGCTGTTACGGGATTGACCCACCTGTTATTAGAGGAAAATCCGGCCGACCATCAAAAGGAACATTTAAAATCCTTGAAGTTTTCTGGGGACTATCTGCTGAACTTCATCAACGATATTCTTCAGATCAATAAAATTGATGCCGACAAGCTGGAGCCCCTCAATATTGAATTCAAACTTCAAAAAGTTCTGGCCGATGTGGTGGACTCCCTACAACAAAATGCCAACGAGAACAATACGACCCTAGTACTGGACTACGATCCTAACATCCCGCTTCAGTTGCTGGGAGACCCCATTAAAATATCCCAGATATTTATGAATTTGGTGGGTAATGCCCTCAAGTTCACCAAAGAAGGAAAGGTTGAAGTAATTGCCAAGATGTTACGCAAAGAAGAGGACGAGGTCAAGCTCTACTTTGAAGTCAAAGACAACGGTATTGGTATTTCCGAAGACCAACAAAAGAACATCTTCGATAGTTTTGAGCAAGGATCCATCCAAATAAACAGGGAGTATGGTGGTACAGGCCTTGGTTTGACTATTGTAAAAAGTCTTTTGGGTCTATTTGGCAGCAAGATTCATTTGGAAAGTGAACTAGGTCACGGTAGCTCTTTTTTCTTTGAACTGGACCTTAAATGTGATACCAACGCCATTGATGACGTTGCTTTTGAGCTCAATTCGGATGAGTTTGATTTCAAAGGGCTGCACCTGCTTATTGTTGAGGACAACAAAATCAACCAGGTCATTACCAAAAAGATGCTTACCAAAAAGGAAATCACCTGCGATATTGCCAATAACGGTAACGAAGCGATTGACCTGGCCAAGACTAATACCTACAATGCCATTTTAATGGACATTCACATGCCGGGTATCAGTGGTGAGGAGGCAACCAGACAGATTAGAAAATTTGACCAGGATATTCCAATTATTGCCTTAACAGCCATTTCTTTGGATGATAGTTTGGATAGCTTCTACGAAGCCGGATGTAACGATGTGGTCACCAAACCCTTTAAGCCTGAGGTATTCTACCAAAAAATTGGGGAGAATATTTTCCGTAAAAAAATGGAGGGATTGGTTTAAATCTGATCCTTCACCGCTTTTTCCAATAAAGCCTGATCTTCCGTCCCAAAGGCATGGGCTATCTCCAAGTAGTACAACTGTTCCAATTTACCTTGCAACCGGACAAAGTCCTTTTCAGTGGTCAACACCACATCAAACTGCTTCATTCTGTTGATTTCCTCTGGAGAAAAATCGTGGTGATCCCCAAATTGTAAGTGCTGAAACTCGAAGTTCTCATCCTTAAGATGGCTTACCAATGGAGCTGGAGAGGCAATGCCCGTGACCAAAGCAATTTGTTTCCCATTGAATTCTGAAGCAGTAACCTCCTTGCCTTCGGTATTTTTGAAGTGTTTTGCATAGGCCAGACTGGAAAAGAGCACCTTTTGACCCACAGCTGGCTTCAAACTAAGGATAGTTTTGGACTTTTCGGCCTGGGAAAGCATGATTGGGCATTTGGTCACAATAATCAAATTCGCCCGTCTTGCTTCTCTTTTCGAATCCCTTAAATTTCCGGTGGGTAGGTACCAATCCTTGGAATACAGCTTCCCATACGATGTCAACAAAATGGAAAATGTGGGTTTCACCTTCCGATGCTGGAAAGCATCATCCAAGAGAATGACATCAGGGTGGACCAATTTCTCCAACTGTTCAATTCCATTTCTTCTATCGGCATCCACTGCCACATAGATACTTGGGAATTTTTTATGGATTTGAAAGGGTTCATCGCCCAAATCGGAAACCGAGGAAGTTTGGTCAGCCAATAAGAACCCTTTGGTTTTACGCCTATACCCACGACTGAGCACTGCAACTTTATGACCTTCCAACATACGAACCAAACATTCGATCATAGGCGTTTTTCCCGTACCACCAACACTTAAATTCCCAATGCAAATGGTTGGGGTATTATAGGATTTGGACTTAAAAACACCAATATCGAACAAAAAATTCCGAATATGGATGACCAGGGCATAGATCAAGGAAAATGGAAACGCTATTTTCCGAAGAATTTGAAGCATAGGGCGAAAATATAATATTTTATCTTTAGCCTGTTAACATGGACCATATGACCGTACAGGAAATCACAACCGTTCTCGAGGAACTTGCCCCCCTCTCGCATGCAGAGGATTTTGATAATGTGGGACTATTGGTGGGAAATCCCAACCAAAAAGTCCAAGGCGTGCTGGTAACTTTGGACACCCTGGAGACCGTGGTGGATGAAGCCATTGCCAAAAATTGCAACCTCATTGTGAGTTTCCACCCCATCATATTTAAGGGATTAAAGAAAATAACGGGAAGTACCTATGTGGAGCGGGTGGTCCTCAAGGCAATCACCAACAATATTGCCATCTACAGCATGCATACTGCATTGGACAACAGCAAAATGGGAGTCAATGCCAAAATCTGCGAGGTGCTGGGCATCCAAAGCCCTAAAATCCTTATTCCCAAGCAAGGCACCATCAAAAAACTAACCACCTATGCCCCATTGGAAGCCGTGGATACTTTAAAATCAGCCTTATTTGAGGCCGGGGCCGGGGAAATTGGAAATTACAGCGATTGTAGCTTTAGCGCAGCAGGTGTGGGCAGCTTTAAACCTGGAGAAGGAACCAACCCTACTTTGGGAAAAACAGGAAAGGTCCATTTCGAAAAGGAAGAGCAAATCCACATGATATTTTCGTTCGAGAAGGAAAGACACATCTTAAAAACCTTGTTCGATTCCCACCCGTATGAGGAGGTCGCTTATGAAATTACAACACTTCAAAATGTCAATCAAGACATTGGCATGGGCATGGTAGGCGTTTTGGAAAACGAGATGGAGGAAGCCGATTTTCTAATGTCCGTAAAGAAAAAAATGTATGCTTCGGTAGTGCGACACTCCGAGTTGCTCGGTAATAAAGTAAAAAAAGTGGCAGTTTTAGGAGGGAGCGGGGCTTTTGCCATTGGTGCCGCAAAAAGGGCCGGAGCCGACGTATTTATTACCTCCGACATTAAATATCACGAGTTTTACCAAGCCGAAAAGCAACTGGTCATAGCCGATATTGGGCACTTTGAAACTGAGCAGTTTACAAAAGATTTATTGGTTGATTATCTTATCAAAAAAATTCCTAATTTTGCAATCTCTTTATCGGAGAGCAATACAAATCCCATCAAGTATTTATAATTTATGGCGAAAAAAAGTGAAAACACCGTGGAAGAAAAGTTGAGAGCGCTTTATGACCTTCAACTTATCGATTCCAGGGTTGATGAAATACGCAATGTTAGGGGCGAGCTTCCATTGGAAGTACAGGACTTGGAAGACGAGGTACTGGGGCTAAAGACCAGAATGGACAAGCTTAAGACTGACGTTGAAACCGTGAATTTTGAGATTGCGGCCAAGAAAAACCTGATTGAGGAATCCAAGACCCTCATCAAAAAATATACGGAACAACAAAAAAATGTTCGAAACAGCCGGGAATTCAGCTCCTTGAGCAAGGAAATAGAGTTCCAGGAATTGGAAATCCAATTGGCAGAGAAGAACATTAAGGAATTCAAGGCTCAAATTGAGCAGAAAAAAGAAGTTGTCGCCGCTACCAAGGAAAAACTATCCGAAAGGGAAGGTCATCTAAAACACAAAAAAGGTGAGTTGGATGCGATTTTGGCCGAGACCGAAAAAGAAGAAAAGGCGCTTTTGAAAAAATCCGAGGAATTCGAGGATAAAATAGAAGAGCGTTTGGTTCAGGCCTACAAGCGAATCCGACACAATGTAAAAAACGGATTGGCAGTGGTTCCTGTGGAAAGAGGTGCCTCTGGAGGTTCTTTCTTTACAATTCCCCCACAAGTGCAGGTAGAGATTGCTTCCAGAAAGAAAATCATTACCGATGAACACAGTGGAAGAATTTTGGTAGATCCATTATTGGCGGAAGAAGAACAAGCTAGGATGCAAGAGCTTTTTGCTAAAATCTAAGCTTTCAGAATATTATAAAGTAAGCCACCTTTTAGGTGGCTTTTTTATTTTCAAGAAGTTCTAAAATCTTGTTCTCCACTTCTTTAGAATCCCACTTGGACTCTATTTCGGGAAGTTGCATTACCTCTTTCATGATCATCTCCTGCTCGTCCCCTATGGCCAAAGCTTCTGCATACGGCCTTTCCGAAAAGGTAACCCTACTATAAACCGGAATCCATTTGTCTGGATACTTTGCTGCAAAATGCTTTTCAATCTTCTTTTGCAACAGAAATTTGGGATCGGCCGTTTTGCTGCTCATTTCGATAAAATTTCGGTAGCTAAGCTCGGCAATGGCATCTGCATTGGGTTTTCGCAATTTTTGGTACTCCTCAAAAATTCGGTCCCAGTCATCCCCATACTGGTCCATTAACTCATCCAATTGGTAAATGTCCTCAAATCCGGCGTTCATCCCCTGCCCATAAAAAGGTACAATGGCATGGGCCGAATCCCCTACAAGTGCCACCTTGTTCCAATAGGTCCATGGGTAGCATTTCATAGTGACCATGGCGCTCGTTGGGTTCTTGAAGAAATCTTGGGTAAGATTCTCAATCTCCTTGCGGACATTGGGAAAATACGTTTTGAAAAAAGTCTTGGCTTCTTGCTCAGTGGTAATATTTTCAAAGGAAACCTCGCCCTCAAAAGGCAAGAACAATGTACAGGTGAAACTACCATCCATATTGGGCAATGCAATCAGCATAAATTGGCCTCTGGGCCAAATATGAAATGAGTTTTTACCCAATTTATGGGTACCATCTGCATTGGGCGGGATGGTAAGCTCCTTATATCCCACATCAATAAAATTCTGGGAATAATCGAATCTACTTCGGCGTTGCATTTTGTGCCGAACCCGGGAAAAGGCTCCATCACATCCAAATATCAAGTCAAATTGGTACTCCTTCCAAGCACTTTTAACGGTTTCTCCGGTGTATATCTTAGCTTCTGGGAGGTCCACATCCCAAACTTTTTCATCAAACCGAAATTGGGTTCCGGCCTCTTCGGCCAGATCAATCATTTTTCGGTTAAGAATTCCCCTTGAAATGGACCAAATAGCTTCTCCTTCCTTCCCATAAGGTTGATAATAAACAGGCTTATCCTGCACATGCATGGCCCGTTTGTCCATCGGAATCGCAATTTCCTTGATACTTTCTTCCAAGCCCACCTTTCGCAGTGATCGCCATCCCCTATTGCTCATGGCCAGGTTGATGGATCTCCCAGAAAACTCTATTGTGCGGATATCGGGTCTACGGTCAAAAACCGTAACCTGGTGTCCTTTTTTTCGTAAATAAATTGCTAACAGGGAACCCACCAATCCAGAACCGATGATGGCAATATTTTTTGGAGTCTGTGTCATAGGCCCGTGGGCACGTTCAGGTTAGTTGATAAAAGTACGGAAAATAGGCTGTAATTCCTGTCAACATCTATGCTGAATAGCAAGGGTATTTCCTTTTTTTCGGGCCTGATAAACTTTTGGCACCAAAATTGACGTATATAGTTTAAATATTCCGCTTCGGCGTCCATATATATAAAAAGTCCTTCACAATTTATTGCGAAGGACTTTTTCCCTTTTAAGAAGGCTTTTATTCCAAAATACCGTCTACTATGCCGTATTCCACAGATTCTTCGGCATCCATCCAATAATCCCGATCAAAATCTTTCATAACCTTATTGAAATCCTGTCCACAGTTATCGGCAAGGATTTTGGCACCCAATTCTTTGGTTTTAATGATTTCCTTGGCTTGAATCTCAATATTAGAGGCTTGGCCTTGGGCACCGCCGCTAGGTTGATGGATCATAACCCTGGCATGCGGCTGGATAAAACGTCTTCCCTTCTCCCCTACCGAAAGTAGAATGGAACCCATGGAAGCCGCCAAACCGGAGCATACCGTGGAAACCGGACTTTTAATTTGTTTTATAGTGTCATAGATAGCAAAACCAGAGGTTACATAACCACCGGGGCTATTGATAATCAATTGAATCTCGTCGTTGCTTTGCAAATCTAGGTACAACAAGCGATCAATGACGTGTTTTGCCGAATCATCATCCACCATTCCCCATAAAAACACTTTACGCTCGTCCAATAATTTCTCCTGGATCTGTTCGTTTACCTTTCCTTTTTTTGAACTCATTCTTTAGTTATTGAAAGTTTCAAAATTAATCAAATTATATCAACCAAATTCCCTAGATCTTCGGAAAAGTCCTGTAAGAAAAGAATCGTTTCATCTGCTCAAGAAAAGTCCCCTAAACAGCATTTTATCGAGGATTCCATGACGTTTAACGGTATTTTCATTGATATAAGTCATTGACTGACAGTTATCTATGATTTTATCACCTTATCGGAAATTGGGTCATACATCGATTTAACCCACTACTATATCGTCTAACTTTTCAAATCCGTCCTATCCTACATTTCTTTGAAGTGAATTATCAACCCAAATCTATAATTCAAATCCAGCAATGAAAACCTTAACCTACAGCGATTTATTTCCCATTAAATTTTTAGTGACCCAATCCTAGCAGGTTAAGCTTTCATAACGTTTGGATGATCCAATTACAGATCACCTCAAATCTAAACCTATGAAGAGCAAAACTACTTCTACATTCAACCCGGTAATTGTTTCTCTTTTATTGTTGTTCTCTTTTTCGTTAACAGGACAAGTTAAAAAGGCTTTTACTCCAAGGTATTCGGAAACCATTAAAGGTGATGTTACCATTATCGCAAATAATGTGCTTTCACGCCATGCGACAAATGCCTACACCGGAACAGATGGTAACCACGATTTTTCCAACAACGTGTTTGTGGATATCGATTCCGACAACTCCACCTTTAATTCCAGTAGTGCCAATTTCTCAAATCCAGAACCAAGCCTTAGCTGTTTAAATTTCAAAAAGGTCTTGTTGTATTGGGCAGCTGCGGACAAGGAATATTCCGTAGATGACAATACAGGTAACGGAGGTTCTGAACCTGTTTGGAACTACAATCAGGTGAAACTGATGTTACCAGGGCAGTCTTCCTATACCACGGTAACGGCCGATGAGGTAATCTATAGAGGTAGGGACGAGCACTTTGTAAACGATCCCTATATCTGTGTTAAGGACATCACATCGGATGTAGAAGGTTTGGCTAACCCTTATGGAGATTTCCAGGTGGCCAACGTAAAGGCTACAGAAGGGGATTTATATTCACACTCTGGATCCCATACAGGTACTTCCGGCGGATGGCAAATTGTCTTCGTGTATGAAAATCCAAGCATGACGGGAAAAAACGTTACGCTTTTTGATGGTTACGTACATATCACAAAAACAGAAGGAGAGGTTGAGTTCGATTTTAATGGATTTCAAACCGTTCCAACTGGAAACGTAAATGCAGATATCATTCTTGGTTCTTTTGAGGGGGACAGGGATATCTCAGGAGACCAGTTGCAAATCTTTGACACCAACAGTACGTGGTCCAATATTTCCACTCCTATTAGGGATAGCAATAACTTCTTTAACAGCCGAATCACCATAGATGGCGCTGATTTTACCAATAGAAATCCGGCAAGTACAAACACCTTAGGTTTTGATGCTGCCGTTTTTGATTTACAGAACACGGGCAACAAGTTTATCGACAACAACCAAACGTCCGCAACGCTTAAAATTACTTCCGATCAAGAAAGTTATGGTCTTTATTTACTTGGATTGAGCGTGGAGGTTTATGAACCCAGCCTTGGAGCTTTGAACTTTACCTCTTCAACTTCGGGTACTGGTTTTAACCCTGGAGATAACGTTCAAATGACACTTAGTGTTGAAAACTCCGGAAACGACGATATCCAGAACTTGGAAATATTTACCACCCTTCCACAAGAGGTGGATTTTGTAGATACAGAGTCTTTGCCGGCTGGGGTGACCTACAATTTCAATACGTCTACAAGAGAGCTGCGTTTCTTTGTTCCAAACGGCAATACTGACGTGGGAGATCCAATGTACACTTTGGATTTCAATGTTCAGGTCAAGGACCAATGCCATTTCTTGGAAACAGCTTGTTCAGCAAACTTTGCTATGCAGGCTACGGCTACTTTTAGTGGGGTAACCAATACCAATCCCGTAGTTGCCCAAAGTTCTGGAACCTTGGATAGCTGTGGAATCGGGAATTTTGACCCTACGGTTGTTGATATCAACGAACCCAATCAAGTAAATTGGTCCACCGCGGACAACGCATTGGACACTACGGTTTCCTGTGATGATTCAGATGCTCTAGATGCTGCCCAAAACTTGGAGCCAGCAACAGAGTTTTGCAATTTCACCTTGAACAAGGTTTCAGGTAGTTTTGTTGCCAACCCAAGTTGCCCAGAAGAAGGAACGTACACCAATACATGGACGTTTACTGATGCTTGTGGAAGAACCAGTGAAACTTTTACCCAAACCATCACTGTAGAAGATAACACGGCTCCAACCTTTGTGGAGACATTGCCGGTAGATACTACAGTTTCCTGTGACAGCGTACCGGTAGCCGACGTATTGACCGCTACGGATAATTGTGATGCAACAGTTTCCGTGACCTTTGATGAGCAGATTACCGATGGTGATTCCTGCCCTTCAGATTATATCATCACCAGAACATGGTCCATAGAGGACTGTGCCGGGAATACCGCCGAGCATGTACAGACCATTACCGTGGAGGATAACACGGCTCCAACCTTTGTGGAAACACTTCCTTCGGATACGGTTGCCGCTTATAATGCGATTCCAAGTGCAGAAACACTTACTGCAAATGACAATTGTGATACAAATGCTGGTGTAAGTTTTTCTGAAACTTATATTGGAGATAATACAAGTACCACCTATACCATAGTTAGAACATGGACTGCGTCCGATTGTACAGGGAATTCCGTTGATCATACCCAACAAATTTTTGTTACTGAAAATGGAGACCCTATTGGTTTATATATCAATGATATTGCGGTAAATGAAGATGCTGGAAATGCCACCTTGGAAGTATTTCATGTAGGTGAAGTAATTGGTGGTTTTACAGTAAATCATACTACTGCTGATGGAACAGCTGTAGAATCCTTGGATTACAGCCTAACCTCTGGCACATTGAATTTTAATGGAACGCATGGGGAATTGGTTTCAATTTCAGTTCCAATAAATGATGACAACATTATTGAAGCAACAGAAGCTTTCACCGTCCAATTGTCGAATGGTAGCAATACACCCGCTATTAATGACAACTCTGGAGAGATAACAATCAACGATAACGAAGGTGGGGCCGGGAACGGTGTATCGGTTTCAGGTTTCAACGTGGACGAGGACGCCGGTACCGCTGACTTTACCATCAGCCTGAACGCAAACGTACAGGGAGGTTTTGACCTGGACTTTGACATCAGTGATGGAACTGCAATCGCTGGCAGTGACTATACCGTGACCTCGGCCACAGGGAACATTGCCTTTGCAGGGAACGCCGGGGAGGCCCACAACGTCACCGTAGCCATCCTTGATGACAA
>NZ_JAMFLY010000005.1 GCF_023502235.1 Flagellimonas myxillae
CTTGGCGTTTTTTCTTATCGAACTATTTATTCGTGACCACGGTAGGATTCAAACCTACGACCGCTGGAGCCGAAATCCAGTGCTCTATTCAGCTGAGCTACGTGGCCAATTTATTTTATGAACTCAATTTTGCCTTAACAATGCCAGAAATGGTTTTCCCGTCAGCTTGACCGGCCAATTCCTTGGAGACAATCCCCATCACCTTTCCCATATCCTTCATTCCTTCTGCTCCCACCGCGTCTATAGTCTGTACCACTACTTTTTCAATTTCCTCTGCGGTTAATTGCTCGGGCAAGAATTTTTCGATGATCGCAGCTTGGGCCAATTCCGGCTCCGCCAAATCCTCTCTCCCTTGTTCTTGGAATATGGTAGCGCTATCCTTTCGTTGTTTTACCAGCTTTTGCACAAGTTTAATTTCGTCAGCTTCGCTAAACCCCTCGGACGCACCTTTTTCAGTGCTTGCCAACAACAATGCCGATTTAATGGCACGTAAAGCTTCCAAAGCAACAGTGTCTTTGGCTTTCATCGCGGCCTTCATCTCAGTCATAACTTGTTCCTGCAATCCCATTTCCATTTATTTTGGGCAGCGAAGATAAAAAATAAACCCGAAAGTTTCTTAACTAACGGGTCTATCATTTCCATTTAAAATGGATACCATTTAAACACTACTAATCAACATTATCGTGCAAAAAAGAGTTGTTGGATCGCAACTGCATTTCATCATTGCTATCCTCACTCAATGTGGTGCGTGATACTTTTTGCTCTTTCGGGCTGTCCTCCAAATCTACCCCTTGCCTTTTGTAGGCAGGCTGTTTTTCTATTTCATCAATGCTGTTTCGGTTGTTCTGAAACTTATAGTTGAAATTCTTTAGCTTTTTTCTTCGTTCATCGGCCCTATCTTTTAGCATGTCGCCAATGGAACTATTGGTAGGGTCCATATTCCCAGATGAAGCTCCATCTCCAGTGGAGGCTTCAGGGGCTATTGTTTTCTTCTCGAAAACCAATTCATCCTCGACCAGCTTGGGCTCATGGGTTTCGGCTACGGAACGGGCACCCGTCAATTGGGTTTCCAGTTCCATGTATTCTTCCAAATTGTATCGGGTCTCCCCTTCTTTATTGTATTCCAAAACGGGTTTAACCTCTACGAATTCCTGCACATCAATCTCCTTGATGGAATCATCATCCAAATCGAAGGTAATCGTATTTTGTGTTTCTTCCTCTTCAACTTCTTCAGCGTTCAGAGGCATATCAAAGGTCAAAGCAAACTGGTCTTCTTCAGCTTTTGGAGATAGCACTTCTGGATCTACTACTTCAATGTCGTTTAGAATACTCTTGGCTTCGATGATCACAAAGTCATCTTCCACATTTTCTGGCACCACTTCTTCGTAGAACACATTAAAATTCTTGATATAGTTGGTGGTCGGAATCAAATCGGATTCCGGTTCGTTGGAAACTATTTCAGGCTCATTTGGCTCCTCTTCCATTTCCAAAGTGTGGCGAACTACTTTCGGTTCTTCAGTTACTGGTGGTTTTTCCAGTTTAATTTCCTGTACCGATGTGGCCTCTGGTGTCAATTCCTGTTCCGCGGTTTGTTCGTCCTCGAGGGTATAGAACACTTTTTTGCTTTCCGTGTTAACGATGTGATCTTGTTGATCCACATTAAACCCCGTGGCAATCACCGTTACGGCAATGGCATCTCCCAAATTCTCGTCTTCCCCAACACCCATAATGATATTGGCTCCGTGACCAGCTTCTATTTGAATGTAGTCATTGATTTCACCGATTTCATCGATGGTAATTTCCTGTGTTCCAGAAACAATCAACAAGAGAACATTCTTGGCCCCATTGATTTTATTATCGTTCAACAATGGCGAATCCAAAGCCTTCATGATGGCCTCGCTTGCCCTAGCAGATCCTGAAGCAGTGGAAGAGCCCATTATGGCCGTACCGCTATTGGAAAGCACCGTTTTTGCATCTCTAAGGTCGATATTCTGGGTATAGTGATGGGTAATAACCTCCGCAATTCCCCTTGCTGCAGTTGCCAATACTTCATCTGCCTTGGAAAAACCGGCCTTGAACCCCAAATTTCCGTATACCTCGCGGAGTTTGTTGTTATTGATCACAATCAAGGAATCCACATTGGCACGCAGTTTTTCTATACCTGCCTGGGCCTGTTTATTCCGCATCGCCCCTTCAAATTGAAAGGGAATGGTTACAATCCCTACCGTAAGCACATCCATCTCCCTGGCCACCTTTGCAATGATCGGGGCAGCACCTGTCCCCGTTCCACCGCCCATACCTGCAGTAATGAATGCCATCTTGGTATTGGTTCCCAGCATGGCCTTAACTTCTTCCATACTTTCCAAGGCGGCTTGCTCTCCAACCTCCGGATTGGCCCCGGCACCCAAACCTTCCGTAAGGGAAACCCCTAACTGGATTTTGTTGGGAATGGGACTGTTCTGAAGGGCCTGTGCATCTGTATTGCAGATCACAAAGTCCACTCCATTGATTCCGGCCTGGAACATGTGGTTGATGGCGTTTCCACCACCTCCACCAACGCCGATTACCTTAATTACGTTGCTCTTGTTTTTGGGGAGATCAAAAGCGATGTTGTCAAATTCGGTGCTCTTACTCATGACAGTTGTGTTTCGTTTTAATGGGGTTATTATTCTGCGTTATCCAAAAAGTCCTTTAATTTCTCGGACCATTTGTCAAATATCGATTTGCGTTCTTTGTTCGCCGGGCTTCCTCCATGCTCCTGTCCTACCAACACTCGCTCCTCTTCCGGCACAGCGTCTTCTTCCTGCATAGTTTGCTTGTTCGTAGTTTCTAAGGCGTTCATCAAAAGCCCAACAGCTGTTGCATACAAGGGGCTGGCAATTTCCTCATCGGAATCTCCGGCCAAATGTTCGTTGGGATATCCAATTCGGGTGTCCATACCGGTAATATATTCCACCAATTGCTTTAAATGTTTCAACTGGCTTCCCCCACCTGTAAGGACAATTCCTGCAATCAATTTCTTCTTTTGATCTTCATGTCCGTAGTTCTTTATTTCTACATACACCTGTTCCACAATTTCCACCACACGGGCATGGATTATCTTCGACAGGTTTTTCAGGGTAATTTCTTTAGGCTCACGCCCTCTTAATCCGGGAATGGAAACAATCTCATTGTCCTTATTTTCTCCGGGCCAGGCCGATCCAAATTTTATCTTAAGCAGCTCCGCTTGTTTTTCAATAATGGAACAACCTTCCTTGATATCTTCGGTAATTACGTTTCCGCCAAAAGGAATCACAGACGTGTGACGAATTATACCATCCTTGAAAATGGCCAAATCAGTGGTTCCACCTCCTATGTCAATCAAGGCCACCCCAGCTTCTTTTTCTTCTTGGCTCAAAACCGCTTCTGCTGATGCAAGCGGCTCCAAGGTGATGTTTCCTAGATCTAGTCCGGCACTTTTAATGCATCTTCCAATGTTTTTGATGGATGAAACCTGTCCAACCACCACATGGAAATTGGCTTCCAGGCGACCGCCATACATGCCTTTGGGCTCCTTTATCTCGGATTGGCCGTCCACCTTGTATTCTTGTGGCAGTACATGGATGATTTCCTCTCCAGGCAACATGACCAATTTGTACACCTGATTACACAGTTTTTCCAAATCGTCGTCATCAATGACCTCTTCGGAATTGGGGCGGGTGATATAATCACTGTGTTGAAGGCTTCGGATATGTTGTCCGGCGATACCCACGACCACAGAACCGATTTTAAGTCCGGAGTTTAACTCCGCCTGTTCCACTGCTTGTTGGATGGAGGAAATGGTCTGGGTGATGTTATTGACCACGCCCCGATGTACACCCAAGCTTTTGGATCTACCGGTTCCTAAAATTTCTATTTTTCCATAGTCATTTTCCTTACCAATGATTGCTACGATCTTGGTAGTTCCAATGTCCAAACCAACCGAATAATTACCCTGTTCCATACTTTAAATTTTGGTACAAACCACTTGATTGCTGAATTCTAAACTTACTACTGCATACTTCTCCAAGGACTTGTCCTTGGCAGCTTTTGCATAAAAGGCCATAAAATTTTTAAACTTCTCGTTGAGGTTGTCCACCCCTCCCAAATTCACAACAAAATTCTCTAGGCGGAACTTGAGTTGGTATTTCCCTTCTTCCTCAATATGTATCCCAATGACATTTTTCCTGAGAAAATCGTCTTCGTTGATATAATTCAAAATAACATAGGCATCCTCTAGGGTCTTCCCAGTAATTTTACCTGTAATTATGGGCACCCTGGCGGAATGGTGTTTGGATAACGGCATGCGTTCCCCCAAATCATCCAAATAAAATTTGGAGACTCCCTCTACCCTTCCAATTGGTTTTCGCTGAACAATCTTGGATATAAGTTCTCCGTTTACAGTAAGATAGACTTGGGCATTTTTCACCATTTCGTTGGACTGTAGTACCTCCTCTATGGTATTCAAAACTAATTGTTCTTTGGGCCTATTTTTTACGGTGCCATAATTTTGTATTAACAATTTATTAACTGAGGCCTCGGTTAGATATAAATTGCTGTCTCCCAAAAATTTAATGGAAATATCTTCCACGTTTTTGTTGTTGCTCCTGTAATCGGCAAAACCGTAAAGGGCAACCACCACGAGGGACAAAAAAATCAATTTTACATTGTTCCAATTAACTCGCATAGGCCAATTCTTTTTTTATTTTGGGCACTTCCAAACCTATATCCCCTGCTCCCATAGTCACCAAAACATCTGTTTTACTTTGCTTTATCTCATGGATCAAGTCCGATTTTGAAACCAATTTCTTATTTGGATTTTCAATTTTGTCCAATAGCCATTCGGAATTGACCCCGGCAATAGGTTCTTCCCTTGCCGGATAAATTTCCAACAATAGGATACCATCAAACTTGGACAGACTTAAGGCAAAATCTTCCACAAAATCCTTTGTCCTGGAAAATAAATGGGGTTGGAAAACAGCGATTACCTCCTTGCTCGGATGCATTTCCCGAACCGCATCATGTACGGCATTGATTTCTGTAGGATGATGTGCATAGTCGTCTATAAACACAAAGTCCTTTTCCTTGATTTGATATGAAAAACGGCGTTGGACACCTTTAAAGCTTCCCAAAGCTTCGGCAAGACGGTGCGGAGGGGAACCAGCCTGCACCGCCATCGCAAAAGCCGCTAATCCATTGAGCAGATTGTGCCTGCCCGGTTTGTTAAAACGAACTTGCTTCAACACCTCTGCAGGTGTGACCAAGTCAAATAGGTAGGTCCCATGTTCAATCGTTATATTCTCTATTCGAAAATCCGAATCACCCCCAATTCCAAATGTGTTACCCTGTAATGGCAAACCGCTCTTGACAAACAATTTCCCACTCGGTTTCAAACATTCCGTAAAATCTCGGAAAGATTGATGCAATTCCTTCTCGGTTCCATAGATGTCCAAATGGTCGGCATCCATGGAGGTTATACAGGCCACATCCGGGGAAAGTTGTAAAAATGAACGGTCGAACTCATCAGCCTCAACAACGGAATACGCTGTGCCATCCAAGACAAAATTGCTGTTGAAATCCTCCGAAATTCCGCCTAAAAAGGCTGTAAATGGTGTACCTGTTTCCTTAAGCAAATGTGCTAGAATACAAGATGTGGTTGTTTTGCCATGAGTTCCGGCCACTGCGAAGCAGAAAGTGTCCCTAGTGATAATGCCAAGCACTTCGGAGCGCTTTTTGACCTCAAATCCATTCGCCCTAAAATAACTAAGTTGGGCATGGGAATCCGGTACTGCTGGTGTATAGACCACCAAGGTCTGCTCCGAATTCCTAAATGCAGTGGGAACCAAGTCCATGGAATCCTCAAAATGGACAGTAATCCCCTTGGTCTCCAAGGTATCCGTAATAGGGCTTTTGGTCCTATCGTAGCCAATAACTTCCTTCCCGACAAACTTGAAATAGCGCGCCAACGCGGACATACCGATTCCACCGATACCGATAAAAAAAACGTTATGTATGTCCTTCATATTCATTTTAGCAACTTCTCTATTTCATCAACAATATGTTCTGTGGCTTTTGGCAATGCCAGTTTTTTAATGTTCACACGCAGTTCAGCCTGTCTTTGTCCTGAATCCAGCACTTCCGAAAAGCTTGTTTCGAACTTGGCATCCAATTCGGATTCCTTCAATAAAATAGCCGCGTTCCTGGACGACAAGGCTTCCGCATTTTTGGTTTGATGATCCTCCGCTACATTCGGGGATGGAATAAAAATCACGGGCTTGCCCACCAAACAAAGCTCGGATACCGAACTTGCCCCTGAACGGGAAATAATAAAATCCGCTGCGCTGTAGGCATGATCCATTTGATTGATAAAGGCCACAACTCGAACCGAGTCCGAGTCGTACTTTTTATATTCATCGTGATACAATTTTCCGCATTGCCACAGCAGCTGTATGTTCTTGTTTTTAAAGAAGTCCAGTTCCTTTTCAATCAGCTGATTGATGCGTCTTGCACCTAAACTCCCTCCCAAAACCAGTACTGTCTTTTTCGCTTGGTCCAAGCCATAGGTGGTAAGGGCCTCATCCCTACCCACGTTTAAGTGGACCAAATCCTGGCGCACGGGATTTCCTGTCTTAACAATTTTCTCCTTTGGAAAGAATTTTTCCATACCTTCATAGGCCACACAAATGCTATGGGCCCTGCTAGCCAAGAGCTTGTTGGTTATGCCGGCAAAGGAGTTTTGTTCTTGAAGTACACAAGGCACCTTGGAGCCTGCTGCCATACGCAGTAATGGCCCACTGGCAAACCCTCCGGTGCCAATAGCTACATCAGGTCGAAACTGTTTTACTATGTTGCGTGCTCTCAACAAACTACTTATCAGTTTAAAGGGAAACATGAGATTTTTCAATGTCAGTTTCCGTTGTATTCCACTTATCCACAGCCCTTCAATTTTGTATCCGGCTTGCGGTACTTTCTCCATTTCCATTTTATCCTTCGCTCCAACGAACAAAAATTCAGCATCTGGGTGCCTTAATTTTAGCTCATTTGCTATCGCAATAGCTGGATAAATATGTCCGCCTGTTCCTCCTCCAGAAAGTATGAACCTATAATTGCCCACTCAATATTTCTAAAGGGTTCGTCTCATCTATTTCATGGGATTGCTCCTCCAAATTCTCTTTTTTATTGCTTGCGCTCAACACAATACCGATGGCCATACAGGTCATCCATATTGATGTCCCTCCCATACTGATCAGCGGCAAGGGCTGACCCGTTACCGGGAACAATTGCACCACCACTGCCATGTTGATGAAGGCTTGAAAAACTATCGGTAAGCCCACTCCTATGACCAGGAGTTTTGAGAATACCGTCTTGGCCGAATTGGCCACTACCACAATCCGAAACAGTAACAACAAATAGAAAAATAGCAGCGCTCCACCTCCCAACAATCCATACTCCTCGATAATGATCGCAAAAATGAAATCCGAGGTGCTTTGGGACAACATGTTCTTCATCACACTTTTTCCAGCTCCTTTGCCCACAACCCCGCCTTCGGCTATGGCAATCTTTGCTAAGGTAAGTTGGTGCAAATCGTCCTTATCTGCTTTTTCAGGGCTCCAAAAAGTCTCTATTCTCGATTTCCAGGTAGTCGCTCTTTGTCCCGGAATTACCTCCGGTGTCTTGAAAATGACAAACAGGAACATGGCCCCAAGAATCAATCCCGCCCCTACGATACTGAACAGGTATTTGAGCGGATATCCTCCTAAAAAACACAATACCAACACCAGAAAACAGATAATGGCAGCGGTTGAAAAGTTCTCGGGCAATATCAACAGCACCACCAAGGCCGAGGGCAGCCAAAGCGGCAAAATACTCTCCTTGAAAGTGATGGTCGTATCCTTGATCTTTGTGAGGTATCGGGCCACCCAAATCATCAATACCACAGAGGCCAAGGTGGACGTCTGAAAATTGACGCCTACGAAGGGAATCTTAATCCATCGGTTGGCCGTGATCCCGCCAATTTTAGTCTCTACCGTTAAGGTATAGGCCAATAAAATGAGTACGATGGGCATTGCAATTATCGACAGGCCTTTAAAGTAATGGGTAGGGATGCGGTATACCGCGTAGATTATCCCAAATCCAAGAAATAACAGGACCGCATGTTTCACCAAATGCCCAATCGTGGTACCATCGTCATTGACATAGACCAAATTGGTACTGGCACTATATACCGGTAAAAATGAGAAAAGGGCCAGCAGGGCCACGAGTCCCCAGATGGCTTTATCCCCTTTCAAATTTTTAAATACCGATAACATTCCTATAAGTTTTTAATTGCTGTTTTGAATTGATTTCCCCTATCCTCATAATTTTCGAAGAGGTCGAAGCTTGCACAGGCAGGTGACAACAGCACCGAATCTCCCCGTTCTGAAATTTTATAGGCCACTTTTACTGCTTCCTCCATGGAATAGGTTTCCACCATGAGCTCAATAACATTACCAAAGGCTTCTTTGAGCTTGGAATTGTCCATTCCTAAACAAATAATGGCCTTTACCTTTTCGCGTACCAGGGGCATCAATTCGGCATAATCGTTTCCTTTGTCCACTCCTCCAACAATCCAAACAATGGGTTTTTTAATGCCATCCAACGCATAGTATGTGGCATTAACATTGGTGGCCTTAGAATCGTTTACATACTCTACATGATTGATTTTCAAGACCTTTTCGAGCCTATGAGGAACACCTTGGAATGACTGGATGCTCTTACGGATAGTTTCCTTTCTCACATTCACCAATAGGGCGGCCAATCCAGCTGCCATGGTGTTTTTTACGTTGTGCTGGCCTTCCAAGGCCAAAATATCAGTGCTCATTTCCAAGGTTTTATGTTCTACGTTCAGTTTAATTATGTCCTTATCCAACCAAGCTCCTTCCTTTTGCTTCTCCCTAAGGGAAAAGGGTAACAATTTGGATTGAACAGGGTGCTTTTCCAACCACGCCGTGATTACGGCATCATCGGCATCGTAAATCAGGTAATCGTACTGATCTTGGTTCATCGCTATCCTAAATTTGGAAGCGATATAGTTTTCGAACTTATAATCATAGCGATCCAAATGGTCGGGTGTAATGTTGGTGATGATGGCAATTTTGGGTTTAAAATCCACGATACCATCCAATTGAAAACTGCTGATTTCCAACACATACTCTTCCCAATCCTGGTCAGCCACCATTTTGGCGAAACTATCACCAATGTTTCCTGCCATTCCTGCCTTCAATCCACCTTCCTTTAGCAAGTGGTGGGTTAGCATGGTGGTGGTGGTCTTACCGTTGCTACCAGTGATTCCAATAAGGGTTGCATTGGTATACTTTGATGCAAACTCAATCTCAGAAATTACCGGAATCCCAGTCTTAACCAACTGCTTAACCAAAGCAACTTTGTCCGGTATTCCCGGACTCTTCATCACTATATCCGCATCAAGAATCTTAGCTTCGGTATGCTTTCCCGACTCCCATTCAATCTCAAAATGTTCAAGAACCTGTTTATATTCTTCTTTGATTTCGCCTTTGTCCGAAACAAAAACCTCAAAGCCTTCTTTTATTCCCAAAATTGCGGTACCTACACCGCTTTCGCCTCCACCAAGTATCACCAAGCGAGCCATCTACCGAATCTTCAAGGTGACGATGCTCACAATGGCCAGAAATATTCCAATGATCCAAAAACGGGTCACTATCTTGCTTTCGTGGTACATTTTCTTTTGAAAGTGGTGGTGCAACGGAGCCATCAAGAACAAACGCTTTCCTTCTCCATATTTCTTTTTGGTGCGTTTGAAATAGCTCACCTGAAGCATCACCGACAGGGTCTCTGCAAAGAAGATTCCGCACAAAATGGGAATCAACAGTTCCTTTCTCACAATGATGGCAATCACCGCGATCACACCTCCAATGGTAAGGCTGCCCGTATCGCCCATAAACACTTGGGCAGGAAAGGCGTTGTACCATAAAAATCCAATCAAGGCCCCAACAAATGCCGCTATAAAAATCAAAAGCTCGCCTACCCGTGGGATATAAAAAATGTCCAGATAATCCGAGAATTCAATATTCCCGGATACCCAGGCAAAAATGCCCAGGGTTAATACAATTATTGCCGAAGAACCTGCCGCCAATCCATCGATACCATCCGTAAGGTTGGCCCCATTGGATACCGCGGTAATAATAAAGATCACTACGGGAATAAAAATGAGCCAAGCATAGCTTTCCATTCCTTCCCCGGCCCACGAAATCCATTCTGCATAGTCCAGTTCGTTATTCTTGAAAAAGGGAACATTGGTCATTACGCTCTTGGTCTCCTGGCCAAACACTTGCTCCACATTGAAGTCTTCGGTTATCCGGGTCGAGTCTTTTTCCTTGATGGTAACTTCAGGGTGGAAATACATAATGGAACCAACAATCAATCCAAGCACAACCTGCCCCATGATCTTAAATCGGCCTTTGAGTCCCTTTTTATCCTTTTTGAAGATTTTGATGTAGTCATCCACAAAACCAATGATTCCCATCCAAATCGTGGTGATGATCAACAAGATGATATAAATGTTCTTTATATCAGCGAACAACAATACAGGGATTAGGGTCGAGATGATAATGATCAGTCCGCCCATGGTGGGTGTTCCAGCTTTTTGTTGCTGTCCTTCTAATCCCAAATCGCGGATACTCTCCCCAATTTGCTTCTTTTGAAGAAAGAGAATGATACGCTTACCATAGACCATGGCAATCAAAAGAGACAGCATCACGGACATAGCGGCCCTAAAGGTGAGGAACCCAAAGAGTCCTGCTCCAGGCAGTTGGTATTGCTTCTCCAAATATTCGAACAAATAGTATAGCATTGCTAGACTTTAAACTATGGATTCAAGACAAAAGATGTTAGAATCAAGACGCTAATATTCTTAATTTGGAATCTTGTTTCTTGTCTCTTGTTTCTTGGTTCATTCCTGTTATTACAATTACTTTCCGAGGTCTTCGAGAGCCTCCTTTACTTCCTTGAAATCATCAAAATCAACGCGCACACCATCAGTTTCTTGATAGGTTTCGTGCCCCTTGCCGGCCACAAGGATAATATCGTTGGCCAAGGCAAGTTTACAGGCAGTTTTAATGGCCTGTTTCCGGTTTTCGATGGACAATACTTTTTTGGTGTTTTGAGCTTCGACCCCTGCTTCCATTTCCTCAATGATCGTGGTCGGGGACTCCGTTCTGGGGTTATCGGAAGTAAAAATGGCCTGAGTACTCATTTCTGAAGCGATATGACCCATAACCGGACGCTTAGACTTGTCACGATCACCACCACACCCCACTACGGTGATGACGTTTTCATTTCCAGTCCTCAATGCGTTGATGGTAACCAACACATTTTTTAATGCATCCGGTGTATGGGCATAATCAACAATTGCCGTAATTCTCTCTTTCGATATAAAATATTGGAACCTACCGTCAACGTTTTCCAGTTCACTGATAAGTTTCAAGGTTTCCATTTTTTCAAGGCCCAAAAGGTCCGCGGTGGCATAAATGGCCAAAAGGTTGTAGGCATTAAAATCTCCTATCAACTTGGACCAAAGCTCATTTTCATCAATCTTCAGCAGTTGCCCATTGAACTGTTTTTCCAAAATTTGGGCTCTGTAATCCGCGTAGCTCTTTAGGGCATAGGTCTGCTTTTTGGCTTTGGTGTTCTGTAACATCACCTTCCCATTCTTGTCATCGATATTGCTCAAGGCAAAGGCCGATTTTGGAAGGGCATCGAACAACTTTTTCTTGGTATCCCTGTATTCTGCAAAGGATTTATGATAATCCAGATGATCATGGGAGAGGTTGGTAAAAATTGCTCCGGCAAAATGTAATCCTTCCGACCTTTTTTGATGGATTCCGTGGGAGCTCACCTCCATAAAACAAAATTCCACACCCTCCCCGTTCATTTCGGAAAGGTGTTGGTTTATGGTCATTACATCTGGAGTGGTATGGCTTGTTTTATATTCCTTGTCATCCACCATAATTTTTATGGTTGAGATCAATCCTACCTTAAATCCGGCTTTTTTGAAAAGGTTGTACAAAAGGGTACTGACCGTTGTTTTTCCATTGGTTCCTGTAATTCCAACCAGTTTCAGGTTTTTGGAAGGGGAATCGTAAAAATTGGAGGCCAGTACTGCCAAGGCACTTGCACTATCCGGCACCTTTATATAGGTAACCCCATTGACCACCAATTCCGGTAGTTCTTCGCACACCACGGCTTTGGCTCCCATTTCAACAGCCTTTTGCAGGTACTGGTGCCCATCGGTTACCGTACCTCTCACCGCCACAAAAACATCGTCCATTTCCACTTTTCGGGAATCGAAATGAACCTGATTTACCATAACATTGGTATCTCCACTCACTGCAGAGAGGCTAACACCAAACAATATGTCCTTCAATAACTTCATGAAAGTTCCAGTACAATTTTTGTTACTTGACCAATGTCCGTTCCCTGGGTGACGGATTGAGCTTTAACTTTTCCATTTCCGCGTACTTCCACCTCAATACCCAGATTTTCCAACAGGGAAACCGCATCCATACCGCACATTCCCTTTACGTTGGGTACTTTGGGGTACTCCTTTTGGATGTGAGCATAGTATTGCTTGTATTTTTTATCCAGGATTTCCTCGTTAAAAGCCTTCCCTTGAACTTCATCGACAATTGGAGATGTGGCATATATTTTTTGCGCCATGGATTTAAATACCGGGCCGGAGACATCGGCACCATAATAACCTACGCTCTTATCTGGCTCGTGAATGACCACAATGCAGGAATATTTGGGATTATCCGCTGGAAAATAACCGGCAAATGAGGAGATATAGGCCAATTTATCGGGATCCTTCGCCACATAATTCTTTTGGGTGGTCCCTGTTTTTCCTGCCATGGAAAAACTCTTGGAGTACAATCCATGCCCTGTACCAAAGTCCTTCTCCACCACTTCCTTCATCAGTTGGCGAACTTTGTTCACCGTCTCCTGAGAGCATATTGAGGCATTGGTCACCTCCTTGTCAAACTTTTCGAGCACTTTGTTGCCTTCCTTAACTTCTTTGATGAGCCTTGGTTTTACGAATTCACCATTGTTGGCAATGGCATTGTAAAAGGCCAAGGTCTGCATTGGTGTTAGGGACACCTCATACCCATGGGACATCCACCCCAAGGAGATTCCTGACCAACCTGGGTCTCCCGGATAACGAATTACCGGCTTGCCTTCTCCAATGATCGGTAGATCCAATTTTTTATGAAGTCCCATATTCATCAATCGATTGACAAATTTTCCTGGGTCTTCCTTATAATTCTCATGAATCATTTTGGCAAAGGCAGTGTTCGAGGAAACGGCAAAGGCTTCGGAAACCGAAATTTTACCATACCCGCCCCACTTGGAGTCTTTGACAACCCTGTCATAGATGCGGTATCTCCCTTTTTTGGTATCGATTACCGTGCTGGTGTCCACCACCTTATCTTCCAACGCAGCCACAAGGGACATCAATTTAAAGGTAGATCCAGGTTCATGGGATTCACCTACTGCATAATTTAGTTTTTCATAATATTTGCCCTCGGAAGTCCTTCCCAAATTGGAAATGGCCTTAACTTCTCCAGTGGCCGTTTCCATAACCACAACACAACCATGATCTGCCTGATATTTTTCCAATTGGGCCAACAGTTCGTGGTGGGCAATATCCTGAATGTTGATATCAATGGTCGATACTACATCCAAACCATCTTGGGGCTCCACAATATTATCCAAGCCAACAGGTTTCCATTGTTCTTTGGCAATTTTCTGCTTAAGGCGCTTGCCTTCCTTCCCTCTTAGATATTGTTCGCCAAAGGCGCCGTCCAGTCCAACCCTGGTATAGTACCCATTTTCGTCCACACGCTCATAGCCAATGCTTCGGGCAGCCATTTTGCCCAATGGATATTCCCTCACCACTCGGTGCTTTTCAATAAATCCACCCTTGTACGGCCCTTTGCTAAAAAGTGGGAATTTTTTAATCCTTACATAATCCAAGTAATCCACATTACGGGCCACCAGTTTATAGCGGTTGCCATTGGCCCTTGCTTTTCTAAAAAGTTGCCGGTAATAGGACGATGGTCGGTTGAACATAAGCCCCAAAGAATCTGAGAGCGCACCAACGTGATTTTGAAAATCGTCTTCATCCACGGTTTTTGCATCAAACCGAATCTCATATTTAGGTACGGACGCAGCTAGGAGACTCCCATCGTCGGAATACAGATTTCCACGATTGGGCTCTATAGTGAACATTTTCTCGGTCTGACTCAGGGCAAGTTCCTTGTATTCCTCACCCTTAACCATCTGAATGTCCACCAACCGGACCACTACCGCTATGGCAAACACCAGTAAGCACCCGGCAATCAGGTACAAGCGATTCATGATATTTTTTTCGGTGATGGCCATTAATCCGTTGACTTTACTTTTATTTTTTGAGGTGGGTTTTCTGAAGGTTTAAGCCCTTCCAAAGCAACCGTTTCCCGAAGCGTGGATTCCAACTTGAGTTGTTGCACGGTGGAACGATGCTTAAAGAATTCACTTTTAAGCTTTCGCACCTCTTCGTTCAAAGCGGCGATCTCATGTACTTTTTTATCGGCATTATGGCTGCTCGAAATCATCATGGCCGCCAAAAAGGAAGCGAACAAAAGGAATATCCAATTTTTGGGAGCATCCCCGCTCACCAAAAACTTTCCTTTTAGTATGTCCAGTAATCCTTTTTTCATATTCTAGTCTCCATTTATCATTCCCGCGAAGGCGGGAATCCTAATGCTCATATTCTTTATCCCTGCTCCGTGCTCATTCCCAAGGTCAATCATCGGCTTGTCACGAATTCCACAAATACCCTTAACTGGGCATAAATCTTATATGCGTTCTGCAATGCGGAGCTTTGCACTTCGCGCCCTGTTGTTCCTGGCTATTTCTTCTGCTGATGGTATTATTAACCCGCCTACTTTTTTTAAAGGGACATTGATGTTGCCGTAAAAATCCTTTTCGGGCTCCCCCTCGAACTTTCCTGCCCGAATAAACCGCTTTACCAATCGATCCTCTAAGGAATGGTAACTGATCAGGCTCAACCTTCCCCCTTCGTTTAGCAAATCGGGAGTTTGAAGCAATAGCTTCTTTAACACCTCGATCTCTTGGTTGACCTCAATCCTGATCGCCTGATAGATTTGGGCCAAAATCTTGTTTTCTTTCATTTTGGGCAAAAACCTTTGCAACACAGTTTTTAACTGGTCCGTAGTCTTTATGGGCTCCCCAGTTCTTGACTCGACAATCGTCTTTGCCATGGCATTTGCATTGCGCAATTCACCGTATTGGAACAAAACCGATGCTAAATCTTCTTGGGAATACCTATTGACCACTTCGAAAGCAGAAAGGTCACTACCTCTGTTCATCCGCATATCCAAGTCTGCATTAAACCGAATGGAAAAACCGCGTTCCGCCTCATCGAACTGATGGGAAGAAACCCCGAAATCAGCCAAGATTCCATCAACTTTCCGAATGCCATAGAACTTTAAATACTGTTTGAGAAACTGGAAATTTTGGTTGATCAATTGAAATCGTTCATCATCAATGGCATTGGCCAGTGCGTCCTCATCTTGATCAAAGGCAAACAACTTACCTTCGTTACCCAGCCTTTTCAATATTTCTTTGGAGTGTCCCCCGCCACCAAAAGTGACATCCACATAAACTCCATTTTCTTTTATGTTCAACCCGTCCACCGATTCTTGCAGTAAAACGGGATCATGGTATTGACTACTCATCTTCAGCAAAAATCTCCTCCGCCAAGTCGGCATAGTCCTTCTCACCTTCAGCCAAGACCTTTTCGTACCTGTCCTTGCTCCAAATCTCAATTTTGTCGAATACGGCATTGAGCACCACTTCTTTTCCGATGCCCGCATAGTCCACAAGATTTTTTGGAATTTGGAGCCTCCCCGTATCCCCATCAATAGATACCTCCTTCATCCCTGCCACAAAGTTTCGCACAAAGGCATCGTACTTGCGACTGATCTTGCTTTTCTTCATCACCTTCTGCATCAAAACATCAAATTCCTGTTTTGGATACAGCTCCAAACACTGCTGAAAAACAGACCTTTTGATTACAAACCCATCCTTCAAAACAGGCAAAAGCTGGTTCTTTAAGGATATAGGCAAAATCACCCTACCTTTGGTATCAGCTTTACAATCATGTTGTCCTATGATATGGGTCACTAGAAATCAATTAGTTATAAACCATAACTCAAATATATAGATTTTATTTCCACATTTCTCCACCAAAATCCACTTTTGTTAATAAATTCTCCACTTTTTAGATGAAAAGCGGAAATCTGGGTATGAAATCATACCTAGAATCTATTTTACCTGTTCTACGATCAAAACCCGTTCTTGAATTGCTCATTTCAGCAGGGTGTCCAAAGTCCAATTTTGTGTGGTCTGAATTGTCTATATTTGCCTACCAAGGACCAACGGACTATAGATGGAAGACCAAATCATTAAGGAAGGTAAATTCAGGTATATTGAAATAGGCGAAGGCACCCCAATGATCATCTTGCATGGCTTGATGGGTGGATTGAGCAACTTCCAAGGGGTTTCTGAGTACTTCCCCTCCAAGGGATACCAAGTGCTGATTCCCGAACTTCCCATCTACGATATGCCCATGCTGAAGACCACCGTGAAAAACTTTGCCAAGTTCTTGGAGGAATTCATAGAGTTTAAAGGGCTTAAAGATGTTATCCTTTTAGGCAACTCCTTGGGCGGGCACATTGGACTACTGCATACCAAATTGTTTCCTGAAATGGTAAAGGCCTTAGTAATTACAGGTAGCTCTGGGCTTTACGAGAGTGCCATGGGAGACGGATACCCGAAACGCGGCGATTACGAATTCATAAAAAAGAAGGCACAGGACGTTTTTTATGATCCAGCCGTTGCTACCAAGGAAATTGTGGATGAAGTATTTGCAACGGTCAACGACCGCATGAAACTGGTAAAGACCTTGGCCATTGCCAAAAGTGCTATTCGCCATAACATGTCCAAAGACCTACCCCACATGAATACCCCTACTTGCATTATTTGGGGCGAAGACGACTCCGTTACCCCACCTAATGTGGCCAAGGAATTCCATGAACTTCTTCCAGATTCCGATTTGTTCTGGATAGAAAAGTGTGGTCATGCTCCTATGATGGAACATCCGGATGAATTCAATACCATCTTAGAGGCTTGGTTGCAAAAAAGGGACTTCTAGGGGCTATTTTAGTTAACAGTTTACAGCTTTTAGTTTACGGCATACCGTTTTCAATTCTTGGTAATTGTTAATTGATCATTGGAAATTGGTTATTGGTTATTGGTTATTGGTTATTGGTTATTGGTTATTGGTTATTGGTTATTGGTTATTGGTTATTGGTTATTGGAATTTGGAATTTGGAATTTGGAATTTGCTTAAAGTATGCATAGCTAAAATCTACCCAACCCTTGCCTTTATATCTCCTTAAGTCCTATTCCCCACCAGTCTTGTATCTTTGCCCTTGATTTTTAAATCTTGAAATGAAAATTACCTCCGCCGAGTTTGTAATGAGCAATTCCAATGTGGCCAAATGTCCGAACGAGCCCTTGCCGGAATATGCCTTTATTGGTCGTTCCAATGTGGGAAAGTCCTCCTTGATCAATATGCTAATGGACCGCAAGCATTTGGCAAAGACTTCTGGCCGGCCCGGTAAAACCCAGCTCATTAATCATTTTAAAATCAACAAAAATTGGTTTTTGGTTGATTTGCCCGGATACGGCTATGCCCGCGTTTCCAAAAAGGACAAAAAGACTTTTCAAAAGTACATTACGGAGTATTTTCTAAAACGCAAACAGTTGGTATGCGGTTTTGTTCTTGTGGATATTCGACATGAACCCCAGCCTGTAGATGTTGAATTCATGGAATGGTTGGGAACCAACGGGATTCCTTTTTCCCTTGTGTTCACCAAGGCGGATAAGCTGAAACCAGGGGCGATTGACAATTATGTCAAGACCTATCTCAACAAACTTTTGGAAGGTGCCTGGGAAGAAACCCCTCCCCACTTTGTCACCTCCTCTTCAAAGCACATGGGGCGTGAATCACTGTTGGGTTATATAGACAACATCAACCAAGAGTTTTTTGCCTCCTAAAATGGCATTTAGATTCGCTCCTGAATTAATCCAATAAGCTCCTCTGCGTTGTTAAGCCTGTTGAGTTCTTCGGATGATATCAATATATCCAAACTTTCATCTTGCCTTGTATAAACGGAAGGGAAATTAAACTGTGGGCCATACTGTTGGATAAATTCATCCCTATGGAGGAATTCCATCTCCAAACCGCGCTCCCTCCTGAATTTATTCCAAACCTTGTTTTCGGAAACTTTTCCAAAAGTAATATCACATAGACTACACTGATAGGTGGAAGGGCTTAGCACCTTGTGCATACTATCCAAGATTGCATTGCGGATACCTGAATCGGCATTGTACACAAACAACAGATGGGTCGGGCTCGTTTTCATTGATTTGTTTCGTCTTAAGCGATCTACACTCCTTACACCCATGTTTGCACATATGGGTATAGCTTATCAGATTAAGGCTATGCAACTTACGACCATTTACTTTCTTGAGTAAACAAACTCATCCACATTCCCTTGCTTTACAGGAAAGAGGGCACTGAATAGCACGCCCCCGATTACGCAGGTAGGGATTGCGATCAAGGGATAAATATAAAAGTTGATGGATGTATTATATTTTACAAAAGCGAGGACGGCCACACTCAAAAGGGCTCCGGCCAAGGTACCTTTCCAGTTGGCCTTTTTAATGAAAATCCCAAGGATAAAGATTCCCGCGATAGCGCTTCCCAATAAGCCCACCACTTCTTGAAAAAAGAAAAACAGGGATTTAACCGGGAACGCTGCCATTAAGCAGGCAATTGCCGTTCCCAGGGTGCCCACAAAAACTGTAACCCATTTTGCCAAATTCAAACCTTTGACCTCCGAGTATTTTTTGGAAAATCGCTTGTAAAAATCAACAGTGACCACGGTGGATACACTATGCATGCTACTATCCAAACTCGACATGGAGGCGGAATAAATGCCTGCAATCACTAGTCCAGCGACTCCCGGGGGTAGGTGTTTGGTGATAAAAAGCGGAAAAATACTATCGTTTTGCATGCCTATGGACAAAAACTCAGGATGTTCCTTGAAGTAGACGTACAGAAAAGTTCCCATACAAAAAATCAGTATCCCAGCTGGAATGGCCATGATACCATTGAGCCAAATACTTTTCCTGGCCTCTTTTTCATCCGCAGTGGTCATGTAGCGCTGCACTACGGCTTGGTCTGTGGTATAAGGTGCAAAATTGAGTGCAAAAGAGCCCAAAAACAATGACCAAGTCACCACTTCGGTAAAACTTAGTCTAAAATCGAACAATTTCATCTTGCCGTCGGCAATTGCTGTCTCAAAGATGTACCCGACATCCCCAATCTCCAATGCAATAAAAATCAAGCCAGCGACCAATCCCAAAATAAGCACAATTACCTGAATCACATCAGTCCAAATCACAGCCTCCATTCCCCCCAAATAGGTATACACAATGGCCAATATGCCCATAATTACGATCGCTAAATATATATCCATTCCAACCACAGTGGACAGCGCCAGTGCCGGCAGATACACCACAATCCCCATCCGCACCAGTTGAAACAGCACAAAGGAGACACTACCAAACATTCTAATAACGATGTTGAAACGCTTTTCCAGATATTCGTAGGCCGTTGTAACCTTGAGCTTCCTATAAAATGGCAGGTAGAAGGCAACTACAACCGGTACCATAAGCAAAATGGCAAAATATCCCAAGTAGGTCTGCCAGTCAAAAGCATAGGCGAGTGCAGGTTGGGATAGGTAAGTGATGGCACTCAACATGGTGGCATAGATACTTAGGCCTGCCGCCCACCATGGAATTCTACCGCCACCCAAAAAGTAGTCGTCGGTTGTTTTATTTCTCCGGGAAAAATACCATCCCATTAAGATCATCAATACCAAATAGGTTACCAACGTGATGTAATTTGCAGTTCCAAAACTGGCCTGATAGGGCCTGAATGCCCCCACCATAATTTCATTGGTACGCACTCCGGGGCTTACTTCCCCTCCAGGAATTACAATAGCTCCATTCCAGTCCAAAGCATTTGTCACGACTTTAGTTTGTGGGAGATTCCCGCGTTGGGTCCAAGTATCTGTTATAGTGTGATAAGCCCAAACGGATGTTGAAAAGGCAGTTGTTCTCAATAATTCTCTTGCCCGGTTTTTTAAAGTGCTTAATCGAAGATTGATGGAATCATTACGGTCCGTGGTGGATTCCAGTTCTCGAATTTGGCGTGAGATATCCAAGCGTTTGGCCAAATGTTGTTGTGCGCCACCCGCTCCCCCAAAAATCAAAATATGTGAGTCGCCTTTTTTTATGGCCGGCGCTGCGGCCAAATATCCGCCTTGGATTCCGGGTGTCCCATTGCTGGGAATCCTTTCTTTTTGCGTCCACTTTTCTTGATGTGGGTCAAACTGATACACATCGTCCAGCATGGCTATTTCGGGTGATTTGGATGGATTTATCTCCAATCCGCTAAAGACGTAAAGACAATCTTGGTGCCCATTACTTTGTCCGATAACCACCGGTTGTATTCGAGCTATTCCCGGAAACTCGTCCAACTCCTTCCAAGTGTGAACTGCTCTTCCCAAAGAAGGTGATAGGTTGAACGATAAAAACGTTTGTGAGGAAGGACCTCCCTTTGTGCTTTGCCCACCGACCAGGTACAAGTTGTCGCCTACCACTGCCCCGCCCATTCCAGCCAAGGGCACGGGCATGGATGGTAATTCGTTCACCACAACTTGCTGCAATACGGAATTCCAACGCAGTTGAAAAACAGCATTGAACACTTCCCCTGCATTGTCACCCCCAAAACAATACACTCCTTGAGCTGTACTGATGGAGACCCCATTGGCCATCGGAAACGGTAGTTCAACAGTCTGATCTATCCATTGTTTTCCATTGCCGTTGTCCACCAACACATAAATGGATTTATACCATCTTTTTTCTCCACCTTCCCAAACAGCTTCTTCGGGAAAATTAGTGCCCCCGGCAATAATCAAGGCATTGTTATGGATTCCGGTGAAAGCCCCATTAAGACCAACTTTGTTTGGGATATAGGCTTCGTTGGACCAATCCAAAATGCTATCATCCTCCTGAGTAAATCCATTTAGGACTGATATAACGAGCAATAAAACTGTAGTTACATATCTCATTTGGTGAATTTTGAAGCTAATATAATTGAAAAATATTGAATGTATTATGTTATACATATTAATATTTGACTCAGTGAATTGAATTCAATTATATATAGGCCGCTCATTTGGAAAAAAACTATTCGGAACGCAAGGGACTCTTGTATTGAAGCCCTATCAGTTTGGCACCTTAAATCTTTTTGTGAATATTCCTTCATACGGATTCTCCAATCCAGCTTCGAATACCACCAGAATTTCATTGTTGGACAATTGGGCTAAATCTGAATAGGCAGCGGCTCCCTCAAATATTGGAATTCTTTCATTCCAAGACCTACCCCCATCCCTGCTCAATGAAACTGTCATGTTTACTCTTGAAATGCTATCGGAAGGATTGCTGAACAGCAAGATATGTTCTTCGCCCCTTTCTATATCCAAAAGCGCGCCCTGGCAAACCGGTTCGGGTAGTTCTGCCATAATATGTTGGTTTTTCCATGTGGCACCCCCATCATCGCTATACGCCACTTGTCTTCCCTTAATACTGTCACGGGCATAATTTCTCATATTTAAGACGAGGTCTCCATTTTTGAGTTCTGCAACGGCACACTCATTTACCTGATCGTTTGGTGATATGCCTCCCAACTGCCAGGTCATCCCGTGATCGTCGGAATATATGGAATGGGAATACATTTTCCTGGATTCGGCCCGTATATGATCACAGGCAACCAATAATCTTCCCTTGTTGGGTTCCTTCTTTTTTTGAATACCATGTACAGGACCCGTTGCATACCAGGTCCAGTCGGGTAGCTTAACAGCTTTGGTAATGTTTTTTGGGTTGCTCCAAGTTTCCCCATTGTCCTCCGAAACCATATGAAAAACTTCTCTGGTCCCCTTGCTTGTTCCAGCGATGATTTCGGATTCGTGATCTTCCCCCAAATTCCTGGTAAGCAACAAATGAATATTCCCGGTGGTTTCATCCAGTACAGGCGCCGGATTACCGCATACATTGTTGCCATCGTCCCAGATAACGCTTATCGGTCCCCATGATTTTCCGTTATCGTCGGATTTTCGCATCACCAAATCAATGTCCCCAGTATCTGAACAGCTATTTTTTCTTGCTTCCGCAAAGGCAAGTATACTCCCATTTTTGCCAGGCACTACGGCTGGAATCCGAAAACAGTTGTAGCCCTTGTCCCCTTTTTTAAACAGGGTATCCATCACCGCTTCTGCCTTTTGGGGTTCCTGGGATTTCTCGTTCGATTTATTTGAGCTGTACGGTTTACAACAGATTAAAAAGACGGAAATCATTAAAATTATCGGGAAGGATATTGGCTTTTTCATTCGTTTCTCTTGGACAGTTATCTTGCCCATAAAAATACAAAGGTCTGTTTTACAAATCCACTCGCGAACTGGGGCAAGGATTTACTGCTGAAGACCCAAAAGTTGGGGCAGTGGTACCAACTGATAACCCTTACCCTTTAAACTGGAGATCAGACCATCCATTCGGTCATAGAATTTATCCGTACGATCAGGATGGGTTCCCAAATGGGAAAGCAACATAAACCCATTTAATCCTTGCTGTTCCTCAAAAGACGAAATGGACTTTAATATAACATCACTATCCCGATAGATTTCCATTTCCGGGATGGTGTAATCCGCATGTGACAAGGTTCCTGGGGTATAATTGATCATGGTTACACCCATTAGGTCTGCCCATTGCGTAATTACTTCGTCATTCCATTCATAAGGGGGTAAAAAATAAGGCGCCTCTTCTTTTTTTATACCAAACTTTTCCATTACTGCATAATTGGCCGCCAAATCCGATTGGAATTCTTCCTGACTCACCAATCTTTTTTTATCCTCACCCCAATCGTTGTAGAGCAGGTGTTTATCTGAATGCGCCCCTAGGTAATGCCCCCGAGCCTTGGCTTCAGAAATGAAAGCATTAAAATCACTGTTTCGATAGAAATTCCCTGTAAAAAAGAAGGAAGCCTTGACTCCGTGTTTTTCCAACACCTCAAGAATCACATCTGCGCCATCCCCAAATTCATCCGCGGAAAACATAAGGTTGATTTGCTTCTCCGTCGTATCACCACGGATTATAGCCCCTGTGTTATCGTATTCCAAGAATCTCTTTTTACGCCCTTTGGACAAGCTTTCATGTTCCAAAGTGGAAAGGTAATAGACGAGACTTGCCGTTCCATCCATGGTAGGTTCATTTGTGGAATAATCTCCCACATCGTCGTGGTACACGACCAAATCCGACTGAAACTCCGCATATTCATCAGGCTCAATTAGCTCAAGCCCAATTAAACTGTTGAAAATAGAACCATAAACAGGGCCATCCACGAGACCGCCGTTGGTTGGATATCCTTCCAATACTGTTAGTGAAGAGTGGGGCGCGATTGGATAATCCGCATGTTCTGGTAGCCCTACGATCATACTGGTTCCCCATGGATTGGTTCCAAAGAGCCAATCGCGGAGGGCGGCCTCCATTTCCAGGTACGTATCATCTCCGGTCAACTTGTGGTACAACCTACTTTGTGTTACTGCGGCCGTAACAAAATTATTGGAGCACCAAACAAAGGGGACTCCCATAAAGAATGGATTGTCCTTGCCCCTTTCATGCAATTTTTCCAATCCCTGCCGATAATAATCCGCGACCGTTTCACCATTAGCTTCATCCTTTATGGCATCTGCTATTTGATAATGCCCCACATTCAAAAAGGGGTAATACTGGTAGTGCCTCACAGTATCACGTCCAATCCAAGGGGTTGTCTTTTCTTCGGAGGCATAGAACAAAGCGTCTTTTTTGAATCCATCTTCTTGGGTAAGTTTGTACAAGGTACCTGCAGCAAGTTCCATATCGTCCACCCAATTTTCTTCCTCATAAAAATAGGGAGCCTTACAAGGAGCTGTTTGGCTAACCCCTGGATTTTGCTTGCCATATTCATATGCCGCCTTGGCCCGTGCGGGTAAATCCCCCGTATATGCTTCGGGAAAGAAATCCTTGAGAACAACCGAACCTAGCGCAAAAGCGGAGGCGTATTTTCCCGCTGTATTGGCTACACCCGTGGACCTGTTTTGGTACTTTTTAAGGCCCTGTCTTTCAGCAGAAGCAAGATAAACCGGCCTACCTTTTTGATTGGGGTCATATACCACCGTGTCCTTATTGGGAAGACGATAACCGGAATGATCCCTGTCGTCTGCAATCTGGTTGTAAAATTCAGTCGATGATGGATTCATTTTCTTTAACCAATCCATACCCCATTTCGCCTCATCAATGACATCTGGAATGCCATTAGGTCCGGGTAAACCATTAGCCCCGTATGTATCTTCGAATGCTCCTGGGTTTTGTTGATAGGCGAATAAAAGTTGATATACCGCATTGGCAGATGTCGCGGTATATTGGAGATAATCCGTAGCATCGTGCCAACCACCGGTTACATCCAAACGTTCCCCGGTCTTGGTAGGATGGTAGAGGATAAATCCGTCATCCAAATGGCACGAATCGGCAAGATAGGGATTGTACCCACAGCGCTGTTGCCGCATGTATTCCAGAAGAAAATCGGCAGTCCGGTCATAAACATCTGCATTTATGCGAAAGACCTTGGATTTCACCCCGTTGGCCATGATATAATAGGAACCCGGGGTTTGCAAGTCGCTAAAGTTTAGACGGAAAGAAGATTTGAAAGGTCCGTACGCTCCCTTGGACTTTACTTTATCTGTATGAAAAACCGCTTCGCCAGTGGATTGGTCATGAACGGTAAATTCGGTAACTTCTTTAGTTCCAAACGACCCAAAAACCGCTACTTTTTTTGCTTGGGGCTGGTACCCCAACAGGTTGGTCCTGATTACGGCATTTTCCTTTTCCGAACTACAGGAAATCAACGCAAAAACCGCAATTGCGACACTCAAAATATTCTTCATGGTTCCATCCATTTTATTGTTGAATTATCCTTGGGAACAATTTCTTGGTTTCAAGTTGTTTTGAACTAA
This sequence comes from Flagellimonas myxillae, assembly GCF_023502235.1. Lineage (GTDB taxonomy): Bacteria > Bacteroidota > Bacteroidia > Flavobacteriales > Flavobacteriaceae > Flagellimonas > Flagellimonas myxillae. The sequence goes on from NZ_JAMFLY010000005.1 coordinate 25,338, forward strand.
TTGATTAAAGCTCACTGGGTTTATCTGATACGTCTCCATATTTTCAAATATCCTCTGAATATGTTCGATATCACGTTCCCGTTCCTTGTTTAAACTGGAAGGGCAAACAGGGTCGTATGTTCCTGGATGAAATACCAATTCGGAGTATTGCGCTGGCTCCAGGTCCCTAAGCCAAGCATCTATGGGGTTAAAGGAATCCAAAGTACCAAAAAAGTACTTCTTACAGGTTGTAGACACTCCATCATAAACAGTTCCATGGTTTCTGAATGGCAGCTGCTGTTCTTTGCAAAACCCTGCTACTACCTCATGATAATTGGTGTGCAAATGCTCCTTATGAATATCCAGATGTGAAGGAGTTTGGTCAAAAATCCGGCTAAACTTTTCAAACTGGTTTTTTACCTGCTCCAAGTGCCTATCATACGTAAACTCTACATGGAGTCCGACACTTATCTCTGAATCTCGCATGAGATATTTTAAGTGCTGTACTTGTACCTCTTGATAATCACTTATCCGGTCGACCATTACTGTAGTTGAAGTAATTTTACGTTCTTCAAGAAGTTTGATTATGGTCTGATTGAACTTTTTGCTCAATCCAAAATCATCAGCATTGATAATCAATTTGGCCATGCTATCCGGAGTTTATGATGTAGTAAGTCTTCGTTTATATTCCCCAAGTGCATCCGCCAGGCGTTGTTTGGAAGTTGAATCCCCAGGAACATTATGAGACGGATGAATATGAAGTTGCACCCCACGATCAGCCAGAATTTCAGCCACCGTGGTCACCGTCATCCACACAGCGGTTACAAAAGCCATGGTAGAGACGGGACCAACTTTGTCGATATGGTTTTTTAAGGGTACCGAGGCATCTTCGGAGGGAGCGCAGGTGTCCACAACCAAGTCTGCCAATTCAAACAAGGTTTTGCCGCAAGAGTGTTTAGTAGTCTTGCCTTTGGCTTCGGCCGCCGAACCAAATACTACGACCTTCATCCCCTTATCCTTGGCTTCTAAAGCAATGTCGATGTTCACCTCATTTACCCCGGTATGGGAGAATAACCACATGGTATCCCTGGTATCAAAATTATGGCTTTTCATAATTTCACGACCGTAGCCTTCCACCCGCTCCAAAAATATAAATTGGTCCACGCCCATCTGCCCTGTAATGTTGGTGAAAAAGGTAAGAGGTAACTCCACTATGGGATGGAATCCGACGAACCCGCCAATTCTAGGATACATTTCTTCTATGGGAAGTGTAGCATGGCCACAACCAAAGGTGTGTACCCATCTACCCTTTTCAATGGAATCTGCCATAAGGGTAGCAGCCTTGGTTATATTTTCCATTTGTGTGGCCTCTATTTTGTCCATCACGCTCCTTGCGTTGTTCAGCCATTGTTTTGCCAGCATGTTTTAAATTTTATTGGTTTTTAAATGATATCTATTCTTGACAGTAAAAAGTAGTAGCAGAACTGCCACTATAAATGCGGTCATAAAATAGGGGAGCACTTTTACCCCGTAATGTTGCGATACTTGCCCCATAAAGTAGTTGGCCAACACATTGCCCAACAAGGCAATGGTAATGGCGATGCTAAAGGCAGTTCCTGCCAATTTTGTGTACAACTGCCCAATATATCCAAGAATAACAGGGAATACTGCTGCTATGCCAAAGCCAATTATGGACATCCCTGTTATCAGTGAGATTTCTGTGGAACCATAAAGCACAATGATGCAACCAAGCAGTGCACCTACCAAACCTATGGCGGTGACCTTAAAGGGGTCAAATACGCGAAGAAATTTGCCCAACATTAATCTTGCCAAGGTTATTCCGGCCACGAAGGAGGATAATATAAACAGTGCTTGGGACGACTCCACTTCCTTGATCTTTTCCAAATAGGTGGTGGTCCAGTTATTGGTCAACCCTTCAATCCCACTCTGAAAAAAAAGTAGCAAACCAAACAGCAATAAGGTTGTGTCTTTAAGCATGGCCAGGCCATCTTTAAGAGGGAATCCCATGGCTTGGGCAGATTTTGGAAATGCAATGACCGTAAAGAAAACAGTGGCGAGCAATACAAAAACCCCAATACTGCCAAAAACGACCTCGAAGGGGTAAACATCCTTTAATAACCCTAAAAGAACCGGTGTTCCCAAGGCACCCACTCCAAAAAACACGCCCAAAAGGCTAAGGTTTGCCGCATGGTTGGTTTCGCTGATTTCAGAAACCAAGGCATTCGTAAGTCCATTCAGAATACCTCCGCCCATACCAATGGCAAAAACCGAAAGATGCAACAAGGTAGCCGCATTGGAAAACACGATACCCTCTAGTCCAACAAATGTCAGCAGACTTCCGGTGATCAAGATTCTTTTATAGGAAAGCCAATCAACCAAGGGTCCAAACACCAAGGATCCCGCCAAAATACCAGAGGGTAACAAAGTCAACAATAATCCTGTTTTTGCATCATTCAATTTGAACTTGTCCGTCACCTCCGGGAGAATGGAGCCGAGAGAAATCATAACAATGCCGAACAGTAACATCCCAATACAGGCTGCCGCGAACACCAATCCTTTGTTATATCCTTTAACTTCCATTTGTGGTTTTGGTTATTTCTTGAATCGCCAGGTAGGCCGCACCAAAAAGTCCAGCATTGCCACCTAAATTGGAGGCCTCCAGGGACATTTCCTGCATGGATATGGGTTGCGCCCATTTTTTGGCTTCCTCCAGAATCTGATCAAAGAATTGTATCGCCGGACCAAACACCCCTCCGCCAAATATCACCTTCTCTGGATTAAAAATGCTTACCAAATTGGCAACCGCCATTCCCCAGTACAAAATAGCTTTGTTTATGACCTCAATGGCCACGCGGTCTTGGTTCTCATAAGCCTTAAATATATCTTGTGCGGTAAGTTGCGAGCGGGTTATTTCCCTAAGGGAACTTCCCTTCCCAACGGGTTTGTCCATTACTTCTATAGCGGACCGGACAAGTCCATTCCCAGAGGCGTAAAATTCAAAATTGCCACAGGATTGATAATGCTCCGAAAATGGGGGTTCCATGCCCAACCAGCCAATGGCACCTCCAACCCCGCTTGCACCACTTATTATCACATTTTTAGATAAGATTCCAGCCCCGATTCCCGTCCCAACAGCAAGAAAAATAGCATCAGAACAGCCCTTTGCACAACCTTGCCAAACTTCACCAAGAATATAGCAAGACCTATCACTTTCAATAATCAAATGGATGGAGGGATCTTCAATGAGCTCGGTAAGCTCATCCCAAAGTGGAATCTGGTCCCATTCGGGAATGTTGGGTGCCCAAACCGTTTTTTTTGAAGGATTGTAAATCCCAGGAACGCAAGCTCCTATTGCATTTACCTCATAATTGTTATCTCTCGCAATGCTGATAAGGGACAAGGCCATTTCGGCAATTTTACCAATCAGCTGTTTCCCTTTTTTTTGGCCCACTGGTTCAATCTCCTGCTTTAAAATGGAGCCCCCAAACTCAAAAAGGGCTGCGGAGACCTTGGTTCCACCAATATCAATACCAATTACGGCGAAATTTTGTTTCATTTTTGCAGTAGTTCGAACTAAAAATAACTATAAATGAATTAAAAAGGCATTATTTTATACAATGCATGCAGGTTTCATGCAATTTTAATCAAGACGTCTTAACGCGACAAAGGGTTTACCTGTTGCGCAGTTATACCCGTGGCGACAAGAACAATCAGATCAAATGGATACCTAGATCCTTATATGGGGATAATTTGGTGTCTTTTGGATTAAGTTCCGTGACCAAAACATCGATTTGCTTTGGCTTACATATGGTAAAAGCTTGTTTTAAACCCAATTTTCCTGAAGTAGTCAAGGATATCACCTTGTCCGAAGCTGAAACCACGGCCCTCTTAATAAGCGAAACATCGTAGGAGCCCTCGGTAATTCCTTCCTCATGGCCAATGCTCCCAGTGCCTAAAAAACACATGTCAACATGAAGGTTGGAACACCTCTCAACCACATCCGCGCCAACAGCCACCATTGATTTTTTATGGATTTTTCCACCCAACAGAATAATTTCAATCAGTGGATGATCGGTGAGTTCCATGGCAATGGGCAGGCAGTAGGTAAAAACCGTGGCCCTTAAATCCTTTGGAATGGCCCTGGCAAAAGCAAGATTGGTGGTGCCGTCACTAATAATCATAGTCATTCCATCCTTTATTAAGGGAATGGCCTTTTTGGCAATCAAGTTCTTCTCTTGCTGGTTTTTGACGACATTGTCGTTATAGTAGTAGAGTTTTTGGATTGAGGATACTGCACCTCCATGAACCTTGGCAAGCAATCCCTTTTGGGCCATTTCATTCAGGTCCCTTCGAATGGTATCCTCGGATACCAATAATTCATCCGCTAACTGTTGGGTAGAAACTTTTCCTCCCAACTGGAGTTTTTCTAGAATAGAGTCCTGCCTTTTGTCTTTCTGCATTTGGGAATTTATGGTGTTCCAATTTACAAATTAGCGCGAATATGTTATTGGCAATCCCAAAATTCCTGGATGACAGTAGGATTTACTGCAATATAAAGGGAGGTCCATAGCCTTCAAATTAGCCTAATAAAGTTTGTCCTTGCCGTCGGTCAGCCAGTCAAGCGAAAAACTTGTAAACACGTTCTGGGAATGTTCGTCTTTTTCAAAGACAAGTCCAATTTCGCCATTTTCCAAAACGGTTAACGTGGAATAAGCGGAACTTCCTTCATAGATAGTTTTTCCCTCGGTCCAAGTTTTTCCTTCGTCATAACTCACCCGAACGGTCATATTGGTGCGCCCTTTTTCGGATTTGGCATTGGAAAACAGTAAGCGGTTGCGCTTAAAACCATCTTTTTTGGACGTATATCTGATAATGCTGGCATTACAACCAGGGTCAATTAGGGTGGAGTCTGGTTTGGATTGCCATGTCTTGCCTTCATCATTGGAAGTGTGCACATAGCGCAATCCACCTCCATTGACCCTGGCGTTGATCATCCAGGACCCATTATCCAATTCAACAATTTTGGACTCGTTGGCCGGTTGGATGGGGGTATTGATTAAAAACCATGATTTCCCGTGGTCATCACTTCCAAAAACATGCATGCCACTATCCAAATTCACCATGCAATGCACCAATTTTCCGGTACTGGTTTGTATACCTCGACCTGAGGTAATGAACTTGAAATCGTTTTTCCAATCCGGTTTGGCAATTTGGGTGGTAATATCTTCTGGTTGACTCCAGGTTAACCCATTGTCCGAACTTTTTATCACATGTAGGTAATACACGTCTTTTTCCTTATCCAGGTCCATGTAATTGTAGAACATAAAAATTTCATTGGTCTCCCTATCTACTATCATTGAAGGGTCTGAGGCGGACTGGCCTAATGGATAGTCAATAATAGTTGTAGTGGGTGACCAAGTCTTGCCATTATCGGAACTTCTTCGAACAACAATGTTGATATCCTTGCTCCATTTTAGGTCTCCACAAGAAGGTACCCGCTCATCAATGGCCACCACCAGGTCGTTGTTTGGAGCCGTTACCAATGCCGGTATCCGATAGCATGAAATTTCATCATTTTGGGTAGCATCAAATAGGTTCTTGAAACTAACCTCTTCCACCATCTTGCTTTTTGAGGATGCTGTTTTTTTAGAGTTTGATTTGTTTGATTCCATACATGAGGAAATAAGAACCATTCCGATTGAAAGAATTACCAAGTTTTTTATTACCATTGCAATATTAATTATGTCCTACATAATGCAAAAATAAAAATTATATTTTTGCTCATGATATTTATTGGAACTTTTATTTGACAGATGAAAAAACTAACCAAAATAGCGCCCATTGAAAACTTGTCCTTAGTGGATAAAGTGGAATTACGCCTAAAGGAATACTTTAAAGAGAACAATCTTAAAATAGGTGACTCCATACCCAAAGAACTAGAATTTGCCCAGGCCATGGGGGTTAGCAGAACATCTGTTCGTGAGGCCCTACTGCGGTTAAGGACCATTGGAATCATCGAATCCAAAAAACATAGGGGCATGGTGCTTACCCAACCCGATATCATTCGAAATTTTGAAAAGGCCATTGATTTCAATTTATTGGGCGATCAAACTTTGAAAGATATTTTTGAGCTACGCCTAATTCTTGAAATGGGAATGGCCGACCTACTGTTCGCGAGAAAAACGGAACAAGACCTCAAAATCTTGGACAAAATTGTAAGTAAACAGGAAAAAGAGGAGAAGAATACCAACTTTTTCAGCTTGGAAAATGAGATTACCTTCCATGGCAAGTTGTATCAAATGTCCAACAATTCCACCTTGCAACGTTTTCAAGATTTGTTGTTACCCGTGTTTCAATTTGTACATGACAATAAGTTGCCTGAAGCCAAAAACTTCAAGTATTCGTCTGGAAAGTTTGTGACGCATCGCGATTTATTGAACATTTTGGACAAGGGTACTCCTGATGCGTTTAGGGAAGCCATGCGAAAGCATTTGGAGCCACATTTTGAGCAAATTTTGGAAGCATAGACCCTACTTAGCGCTTGAAACTTGTTTCAACTGCTAAACATTTCGCGTTTTAAACCAATAGCATCAAATTGGGCACTTAATACGTCTAGATCCATATCGGAAAGTGTGCTATGAGGGAACCTGCTAGGGCCACATTCAACCCCTAAAATCTTCATAAAACTTTTGGCGGCTCCGTTATACCCTCCATGGTTTTGTAGCATTTCCACAAACTTAATGGCTTTCGACTGCAGTTCCATGGCTTGTTCCATTTCACCTCCTTCAAACTGTTCCATGATTTTGTGGTAAAGTGGGGCCAGATGGTTGTACGTACTCCCCACCCATCCTTTTGCCCCAACCGGCAAACTATTTAGGAAGAGTTCGTCGTAGCCAAATAAAATATTGAACTTACCGTTCTGCGATTTTTTGCATTGACCAAAACCAATTAAATCGTTGTCCGTAAACTTAATTCCAGCCAAATTGGGAATCTGCTGTGCTCCCATTTCCAAAAAGGCTTCCATATTTAGCCGGGCTCCCGACAAGGCCGGGATATGATAGTAGTAAAATGGCAAGTTGGGAGCGCTCCTGGCTATTTCTCTGCAATATGCTATCAACTTTGCGACACTATCCAACTTAAAATAATAAGGAGCAATGGCGGCAATGGCATCTACCTTATCGGAAGCATGGGTGGCCATCTCCTTAGCTTCTTCCAAATTGGTGTGTCCAACGTGGTCTATAATCTGGAGATTTGGAGAACGATGTTCAGACCAGGCCTTTGTGATTTGCTTCCGTTCTCCTACGGACAAGGAGGTGAAATCCCCTGTGGTCCCATTGATAAAGGCCCCATTCACCTTGTTCCTAACCAAGAAATCCCTATATCCCGATATGGCCGATGTGTTTATGGTTCCATCCCCGTGCATGGGAGAATAGGTTGCTGCTATTAAGTTTTTGATCATCATATTTTTTTATAAAAAATAAAAAAAACCACCATCCTTGGTCCTAGCTTATTTGAGCATTATGACATACATAAGTCAATATTATATGAAAATCATAGAACGCCAAAATTTTTAACCAAAAAGTCAAGATTGGATAGTTTTGATATTGAAGGTTCAACATTTCAGTTACGCTGTTGAATTTGGAGTGTTCCTACCAAATTGGTATTGGAGGATTAAGCTTGATTTGACTACCAAGCCATTAGGTAATACCATATCGATATACTATCTTAATCCCATGACTTTCGCGCTAATTTTGGTGGCCCATTGGGTAGGGGACTACGTATTTCAGACCAGTAGAATGGCTATGGAGAAAAGTTCCAAACTCAAATGGCTTTCTCTCCATGTGCTTATGTATATGGTTACCCTAGGCGTATTTTCAGCTTTTCTTTTTCCGGCAAAGCAGGCTGTTACCTATGTGGTTGCAAATGGTCTTTTGCACTTCGTAACAGATTTCTTTACCAGCAGGCTGGCTTCAAAATATCAGGACAACCCCAGAATCTTTTATCCGGTACTCGGTTTTGACCAACTGATTCATGGCCTTTGCCTGTATCTAACATTCATTAACTTAGAAAACCTAATTTAACTAAATGGAAAATAACAGTCAGGCAACTCCCAACGGTTTCATTAAAACATTAACCATTATCCATCTAGGTTTAATGGCTGGCCCAACCATTTTTGGTTTTATTGCCTATTCCCAAGCCGAGAATTCCGTTTTGGATTATTCCAACACAGAGGATGTCTTCATATTCGTAGTTCCCATTTTTGCCTTGACTGGGATTTTTGTGGGCAATCTTATCTTTAAACAAACCATGAACGCTGCCAGTACCATAGAGGGGCTTCGTGCAAAATTGACCCGCTTTCAAACGGCATCCTTGGTTAAATATGCCCTTGTTGAGGGTCCGGCCCTTTTAGGGTTTGTGGCCTTTTATATTTCCGAAAACCTTACCTATCTATATATAGGAGCTGTTCTGATTCTTTACCTGTACTTGCTCAGGCCCACCAAGGACAAGATTGAAAGGGGTTTGGGACTTAGGGGCCAGGAAAGAGATCAATTTAACAGGCTAAACCAGCCAATTCCTTAATTATTCTTTCTTGAGTTCCAGTTTTTCAGCAAAATAATCGCAGAAATCCCGCATGGTTGCAGTCATCTTTTCGTCTTGGGTGGCCTTCATAAAAGTATCGGCCATGGTGACCAAGGTTTGATGAAAAAACACTTTCATCTCGTCAACAGGCATATCCTTGGTCCAAAGGTCAATTTTTAAAGATTCCTTATGCTTGCTGTCCCATACCGAAAGCATCATGGCCTTTGCCTCCTCATTTTCGATTCCGCCATCTTGGGCCGACCAGTTCAATGCTTCAGGTACTCGATTTTCATCAAGCCCAACTGTTAATTTTATTTCAGAAGTATGTGCTACTGCCATCTATTTTTTCGGTTTGTAGTTTGATTTTTTAAAAATTTCATCCGCTGGTATAGCCAACATTTGTTCCAGGGTCACCTCGTTCTTGTCCATAAATGCCCTAACAATCTGCCACCCCATATACCTGCCCAATCTTCCAGGGGAATCCCGGTCCAATTCCAATTGAAACTTGGAAAAGGGTGCCGGATCCAGAAAACGCCTATCCAGTTTGGCATCCGTACTGTATAGTAATTCATTTTCTACAAAATGTCGCCAAATTTGGGATTCGCTGTCACGGGCCCAGGCGAGGTCTTCTGGAGAATAACCAATTTTCTCCCCATCGGTTGCATTGGGCAACAATTTGTCCTTGAGGTACAGCTCTTTACCATAATATACCATTCGAGCCAAGAATGTCCGATTTCTAGGGAACTTCAACACCTGTTTGGAAAAAGCACTTGCCACATCTGAGCACAGGTATCTTTTATCCAGGCCTTCCGCTATATACCTTTGGATGCTCCCATAAAAATGATGGTCCGGTCCCAAATAGTTGTCCAGACCCAAAAGCAATAGGGTATCCGTAAGTATAACCCGATCATTGTATCTAACGTCCGAAGTTACCGTGACCACCTTGGGCACCTTCCATTTGGGAAAGTAGTATTTGATGTGTTGGAAAAGGGATTTTAAATCTTCCGTCTCTTTATCAAAATTGCCAAAAGCCTTATCTACTTCTTCGGACAGCTCTGTTTGGATGGTATCCGAAAACTTGGCCACCCACATGCTATCCGGAAATTGGGAAGGGAAAAGGTAAGGATATCTTTTCTTCAATCGCGGTAAATCTGCGGGACTTGCATCCGCAAAATCCCGATCAAACCTGGAAACGGAAAGTTCTAGGGGAATCTTGGAGATCTCATCTGCCTTTTTATCTCGATTATCACAACCGATTACCAGAAACAGCAGTCCAAGCAAAATAAGGCCACTTCGCGATAGAATTCCAAAGTATTTTGGGAAGCTCTTTATTATTAGCACGTCAGCATTTAAATTTACAGGGCACAAAGGTAAATTATAGAAACTAAAAACTAGGAAATGCAAACTGAAAAGGTGATAGAACATATTGTTGATTGGTTAAAGGACTATGCCACAAAAGCAAACTGTAAGGGGTTTGTGATAGGTGTATCCGGAGGGATAGATTCTGCGGTCACCTCTACCCTTTGTGCCAAGACAGGGTTAGATCTTTTATGTCTGGAAATGCCCATCCACCAAGGTAAAAACCAAGTTACCAGGGCAGATAGACACATCGCTTGGCTCATGGAACATTTTCCCAATGTAAACCGGCAAGAGGTAAACCTCACCCCGGTTTTCGATAGTTTGGTTGACGCACTCCCAGGGGTTGAGAAGGAAGAAGACCGATTTATGTCCTTGGCCAACACCCGGGCACGACTTCGAATGACGACCTTATATTACTTCGCAGCGCTCAAGGGCTATTTGGTTGCTGGTACGGGGAATAAAGTGGAGGATTTCGGTATAGGATTCTACACCAAATATGGTGATGGAGGTGTAGACTTAAGCCCAATTGCGGATCTATTGAAGACGGAAGTATATGAAATTGGGGGAGCACTGGGAGTTAACCAAGATATTATGGAAGCCGCCCCAACAGATGGTCTCTGGGGAGACCATAGAACCGATGAAGATCAGATAGGAGCCAGCTATCCAGAATTGGAATGGGCCATGCAAATGAACGAGGAAGGAAAGACAATTGACGACTTTTCTGACAGACAAAAGGAAGTTTTCGTTATTTTTAAAAAGTTTAATACTTCCAACAAACATAAGATGATTCCGATACCTATTTGTGAAATTCCTGAGGCCTTAAAATGACGTTTTGACCGAAAAACCCCAACTTAAGACGAAAAAAACCCCAGAAATTCTAAGGTTTTAAGAAAAAAATTACAGTTTTACGTTCTCAATTTGTTAACTTGCCTGCTACGCCACGTAAGGATTTAAGTACTAAACAACGTAAAACTCAAACCAAATGATTAAAGTATTAATAGCTGACAACCATCCCATTGTTCGCTTGGGCCTTAAATCGGTCCTGGAACATAGTTCAGATATTGAGGTCATTGCCGATGTTTCCACAACTTCAGAGCTTTTTGAAACATTGGAGGATGTTTCCCCGGATGTAGTCATGTTGGAAATGGACATTCCAGAAATAAACGGAATTGCCACCTTAAGAAAACTGAAACAAGATTTTCCTGCCGTAAAAACCTTGATGTACAGCGGACAGTCTGAAGATGTGTATGCCCTGAGCACCATTCGGGCAGGAGCCTTTGGCTACCTTTCCAAAAGTGCAGATCTGGACTACATTATCACTGCCGTTAAAAAAGTAAGTCAGGGGAACATGTTCATTACCAATGAGCTGGCACAACGCTTAGCCTTTGATGAAGGAACCCAAAAACCAAGAAGATTCTTTAGAAAACTATCTTCAAGGGAAGTGGAAGTCCTTAAACTTCTCGCCAGCGGAAAAAGAAACAAAGAAGTTGCGGAAGGATTGAACTTGAACGAAAAAACGGTTAGCACCTATAAAGCACGTTTGATGAAAAAACTAAACGTGGACAACTTGGTAGACTTATTACAGCAGGCCAAAGCGCTGGAACTGTACTAGACTGACCCACATATACATTTCAGAATCCCGGACTATGTTCCGGGATTTTTTGTTACGAGAGCACGCGGTTCAATTTGGCATTCAGCAGTTTGTTCAGTTGGAGGTAATTCACAATTTCTTCCAGAACTTCGCTATTGTCGCCATTATTGTCCTCGGTATCTTTTTGGAGTTTTTTGATCCTGCCCTTGATAAGATTGCAGCGCAAGGTTAAGATGGTTTCAGCTACCAATTGGGCCACACCCTGATTCTTTGCTTTGGGATAAATGTCCTTTCGTTCCCAATCATGCAGCGTATAGCGTTCCTCTTCCATTAAAATTGAAGAAACCTGATTGACCATTCCTTGATCTAAGTTGGCCAAAAAAGAGTTGGTGGTAAACTCTTCTTTTTCATTTAAATCCTCGATAAGTTTATAATAAATAGTACGAAATTGTTCATTGGTAAGTTCAATTTCATCCTCCTGAAGGTCTAGATAGACTTTTTCGTACACCTTGGCCTCCACAATTTCAGGTTCCAAAACCAAATCCCCTTCTTCATTTTCCTTCAGCACCAAATCTTCGAACTCCTGTTTTTGACTTCCATAAAGCAGCAGCAATTCGATGATCTGTTTTTCCAGTTCGTACTGCACATCCACCTTTTGGGTCGTCTGCTCAGACTTGACCACTTCAAAAGCCTTTTGCTCTTGCTTCCGTTTTTTGGTGGCATCAAGTACATCCTTTTTATTGATTTGAGCCAGGGTATTGTAGAGCACCTCTTCCGAAATCTGCATGATCTTTGCACATTCCTGAATGTAGATTTCCTTTTTGATCTGGTCGGGTATCTTGCTTATGCTATTCACGATATCCCTCACCGTATCCGCCCTTTTTATGGGGTCGTTCGCAGCTTCCTTGGCCAACAACGAAGTTTTGAACTGGATAAAATCCTTGGAATTTTCTTCCAGGTACAGCACCAATTCCTCATAGGTGTTGTTTTTGGCAAAGCTATCGGGGTCTTCCCCTTCGGGGAAGGTACACACCTTAACGTTCATTCCCTGTTCCAAGATCAGGTCAATGCCCCGCAGTGAAGCCCTTAGACCTGCAGCATCCCCATCGAAAAGTACCGTAATATTTTTGGTTAGCCTATTGACCAACCTAATCTGCTCAGGGGTCAGTGCGGTACCACTTGAGGAAACCACATTCTGCACCCCCCTTTGGTACAACTGGATCACATCGGTATAGCCTTCCACCAAGTAACAGTTGTCCTCTTTGGCAATGGCCTGCTTGGCATAGTAAATCCCGTAGAGTACCTTGCTCTTATGGTAAATCTCACTTTCGGGTGAGTTTAGGTATTTGGCAGCTTTTTTGTCATTGGTCAAAATTCGGCCTCCAAATCCCAATACCCTTCCGCTCATGGAATGGATGGGAAACATGACCCTACCCTTAAACCGGTCAAATTTTTTGGACTCTCCTGAAGTTTGCTCCTTAACGATGGTAAGTCCCGTTTTTTCCAAAAACTCCACTTGGTATCCTTGTTCTTGGGCTTCTTTGGTAAAAGCCTCCCATTCATCCAAACTATATCCAAGGGCAAATTTCTTGATGGTCTCGTCCGAAAAGCCCCGTTCCTTAAAATAGGTTAGCCCGATGGCTTTGCCGGGTTCTGATTCCCAAAGGGTCTCAGAAAAGTATTGCTGGGCATATTCGGAAACCAAGTACATACTCTCACGTTCATTGGCTTGTTCCTTTTGCTCATCTGTCTGCTCGGTCTCCTCTATTTCAATATTGTATTTCTTGGCCAAGTATTTTATCGCCTCTGGGTAGGAGAAATGTTCGTGCTCCATTAAAAAAGCAACCACATTGCCTCCCTTGCCACTACTAAAATCCTTCCAAATCTGCTTTACCGGGGACACCATGAAACTCGGGGTGCGCTCATCGGTAAAAGGGCTAAGACCCTTAAAATTGGAACCCGATTTTTTCAATTGTACAAAGTCCCCAATGACCTCTTCAACCCTAGCGGTCTCGTACACTTGATCTATGGTGGTCTTGGAAATCAAATTTTGGATTTAAACAGGCTTTAAAGGTAGCGAAAAAACGAAATTTTTAGTGAAATACCCCATACGTCAATTGAAAAGGGGCATCCGTCAACCCAACCCCTTGAATTTTACATCCTTGACCTACTTTATGGAAGTTGATTGGAGACCAGAAACCACAAACGGGGCGGAACCGAAAAGCCATACGAGTAGGACAACCAACAAAACATAAATATGAATTGGTATTTAAAAGTATTAAAACAATATGCAGATTTTAAAGGAAGGGCAAGACGTAAGGAATTTTGGATGTTTGAGCTGTTCCACATGATTTTCATGGTGATTGCCATATTCTTGGATGTTGTACTGGGGTTGGCAGATACCGGCGTCGGTATTCTTTACCCCATTTATCTGCTGGGTACTTTTGTTCCCACCCTCGCCGTAACTGTAAGAAGGTTGCAAGATATTGGAAAAATTTGGACATGGATATTTATTGGCCTGGTTCCAGCAATAGGCGGGATTTGGTTACTTATCCTTTTGGCTAAGGACAGTGATCAAGGTGAAAACAATTATGGGATAAATCCTAAACTGGCAGCCGCTTAGTATCCTTGATCAACCTCCCCTCCTTTTACAACATAACCCTAAACAAGAGAAAATGGAATGGTATAAATACTGCACAAATTATAAGAGCATTACCCATAATAAATACATTTATAAATGACTAGAAAAGATTACAATTCAAAAAATATACAATATGCGAGTTTTACAACTAGGATTGGAGCCATGATTTTGGATTTTTTAATCGCCTTTTTTATCGCAATAATTCTAGTCACCCTTGTTCTCGTTCCAATTGCACAAAATTATACTGGTTTAAATGAAGAGCTAGATAAATCGATTGTGGTAACTCTATTACTCGTGTATTTTTTTGGAGTTCCAATATTAGGAATACTCTATAGGTCTTTATTTGAATGTTCAAAACTGCAAGGAACTCCTGGAAAGGCAATCTTAGGTGTTTTGGTTGTCGACGATGAATTTAGGAGAATTTCGTTGGGCAAGGCCCTTATAAGGAATTTTGTTAAAATATTTTCATCATTGATTTTTTATGTTGGATACCTGGTAGCCGCAGGAAATGAAAAATGTGTAACATGGCATGATTCAGCGGCAGGAACATTTGTTATAAAAAAATAAAATGGAATGGTATTTACAAGTTCTAAAAAACTACGCAAATTTTAAGGGCAGGGCCCGCAGGGCTGAATATTGGATGTTTACCCTGTTCTGCCTGTTCTTTAGTCTATTTGCCGTTGCCCTGGACAATGTTTTTGAAATTGCCATAACAAATTTAGGTTTTGGCCCACTCTATATATTGTATGTACTAGCAGTTTTTCTCCCTGCCCTTTCTGCCACAGTAAGGCGTTTACACGATGTTGGAAAAAGCGGATGGACCCTTTTGGTATTGGTTATTCCAATTGTAGGGGTTCTTTGGGTTTTTATCCAGTTGATAAAGGACAGCGAACTTTATGATAATCCTTATGGGCCATGTCCCAAGGAATTTTAGAAAGCTCCATCTTTAAGGCGTCAGGCGCATCTGGGAAATTTGTAAATTCCCTTAAAAATGACATGTTACTCTTCTTCGGAACCAGACCGGGCAAAAAAGAAACCAAGGTTTTAGCCGAGGTCCAATGTCCGCATTGCGGACAAAATGGAACTTTGACCGCCGTTTCCCAAGCCAACTACATTCATCTATTCTGGATTCCCTTGTTCAAAATTGGTGTTTCCCAATTTGCGGAATGCACGCATTGCAAAAGGGGTTTTTATAAAGAAGAGTTTTCCAAGGAAATGGAAGGGGCCATGTAAATACTTGACCCCACCGTCCTTCGGACACCTCCCCTATCTTCAAAATTTTAATTAGTGTCCAAAACAAGAGAGGAGTACTTCAGGGCTATAAATCGAACCTGAGACCCAAAGAAATATTGTGTTGTTCTACCACGGCATCTTTAAAAATGGGATTCAAATCATATTTTACATATAGAAGAATCTCATCGAAACCTATATACCCGCTAATCCCATATATCAAATCGCTGGTGTTATAATCCCGTTTAAATTTGTCCTTTACGTTTTCTCCGTCACGTGAATATTTGAGCTTCTGCCGTGTTCCCAGATTAATTCCACCATAACCTCCAATACCCAATCGAAATTGGTTATGAATGGAGTAACGGATACTCTTTTCTGTTTCCCGAAATCGGGACGGGCCAAATTCAAAATGTACTGGAAAGACCAAATTGTCCATCCGAAGTTTGGATTTATCCAATTCGGACTCAAATTCCTCCAAAACCGTTTGATCTCCATTTTGGACAAACACTTGATTGTCATCAGGCTTTAGACCATTGAACTGAAAGGAAAATCCATAGTTAAAACGTAACCAATTGGTATTCTTAAATACCCGTGTACGCCACTGCCACCCCATCTCAAAAAAGCGACTGCCTCCTATTTTATAGGGGGAGTCATCTAAGGATTGACCATCAATCAAAGCATTGTTAAGCCCAATCGCAAAAACGGGGTCGGAATACGTTCTGCGATCATATTTAATATCATCCTTCCATCTTCTAGAGTTGGTAAAGAAAATAGGCTCCCCATCAATTCGAATTGAAAACCCATCCTCATCCTCCCATCGGTCCCTCTCCTCTGCAATGGTCAAGGTCTCCCCTTGATTTCGCTCCAAAAGTGAAATTTGATGGTCTATTATGGCCACTCTATTTTCAATATTCAATGCCCTTTTTTTAGCTGCTTCCGTTTTCAATAATTTCGCCTCCTCAACATTTAAATCCCCCTTTTCCAGTCGCTTATTGATACTCTCAACCTCTTCCTTTAGAGCCTCCTTCTCTTGCTTGGTAATTTTTTCCTTTTTTTCCCTTAAGTCTTCAATTTTTCGCTGATAAGGTTCTTGTCCGACAAGATTTTGTGATAGCAACAACAATACAAATGCTACCAGGTAAAAAGTAATTGTTCTCATGATTGATTTGATTTACCCCTCTTAATCTCCCCTCCCGTGTAATTCCGGGAGTGGGAAACTAAAAAGGTATTTTGATTGATGAATAAGTTCTAGTTGTTTCTGTCTGCCACTGCGGTTCGTAATTTGAAATACCCATCCTTGAGCGCATCAAAGATTTGATCCCTAAAAGATCCGTCCAGTTCGTCTTCGACTTCGGTTAACAGGGCCATGGCGTCGACTTTACCATTTTCGACAAACAATTTTTCTTTGAGGATATCATTCTGGGCGGCCCGAAGCAAGGAGTCCACTTCGGCATCGCTCACCTCGGTGTTCACAGCTTCCAAAAGCGCTACCTGGGCCATTACTTGATTTATTTTTTGAGCGATTAGCGGGTCGGTTTCTTGTATAAGATTACTTTGAATGGATTGTTTGGAAGCTACTTCCGTTTCATCCAAAGGCATGGATTTCAAAGTTTGATTCTCCATTCCTTGCTCTTGCAAATTTTCGGTGCCATTTTCAGTAACCACCAACTCGGATTCAGTCCCATTCTCATCCACAAATTCTGTTTGCCCTTCCAAAGCAGGGATCACGGGGCGCAAAAGGGAATTTTCATCAACCACCTGGGTGGGCTCATTGTTTTCACCTGATGCAAAAAAGAAAACGGATGCCAAAAGCAAACCCACAAACCCTGCCGCAATGGCATATACATATTTTCTATTGGATTTCGTGGCGACAGGCGTATCCAACTGGCTTGAAATTTTTTCCCAAGCCCCTGGAGATGGCTTGATCTCACGATTCCCCAGTTTGTCCTTGATGTGTTTTTCCAATTTCTCCATAACTCCTTCTATTTTTGTCTTGTCTGAGCTCGACTTGTCATTCCCTGTAACTTTAAATTTTCTTGAAGCATCTTTCGAGCCTTGAACAATTGTGATTTTGAAGTGCCTTCTGATATTTGCAGCATTTCTGCTATCTCATGGTGCTTATAACCTTCTATAGCATACAACAAAAACACCATTTTATACCCTTCTGGCAAATTATCTATCAGCTGCTGTACATATTCCACATCCAAAATAGAGGATTGCTCTTCCGATTTTTCCATCTGCTGGTAAGCCTCATCATCATAAACCACGAACTGCTTTTTTCTCAAAAAAGAAATACTTTCCCTCACCATAATTTTTCGAATCCATCCTTCAAAACTTCCCCGGTGTTCAAAGGAATCCAGATTGCGAAACACTTTCACAAATGCACTGATCATTACGTCCTCCGCAAATTGCACATCCTTAATGTACTGACGGCAAACGCCCAACATTTTAGGTGCAAACTTTTCATAAAGCAACTTCTGATAATGTGGGTCACCAGAAATGGATTTTTTGATCAGCTGCTTCTCATTAGTATATAAGGAAACGATTTTCAACAGTGGTTCTCGTTTAGTTTGTTATAAAGATAGACGTGGTGGTTCTTAAAATGGTTGCCTCTTGGGAAAATTTAATGGGATATAGGTGCTGAACGAGCACTTTAACCCATCTAGCATCTAGTATCTAGTATCTAGTATCTAGTATCTAGCAAAATCTATTTTTTACGATCAACCACGTAGTTGACCATTAAGGTAAGTGCACTTTTATATTCCGAATCTGGATAAGAATCAAGCAAGGACAAGGCTTCGTCCTTAAAGGCAAGCATCTTGGTGACCGCATATTCCAAGCCTCCCATTTCCTTAACGTAGGCGATCACTTCCTTCACCCTTTTCTTGTTCTTATTGTGTTTTTTGATGGAGTTTATGAGCCATCGCCTTTTTTCCTTGTCACTTTGGTTTAAGGCATAAATAAGGGGTAGGGTCATCTTCTGTTCCTTGATATCAATTCCGGTGGGTTTGCCTATTTTTTCCTCTCCATAATCAAACAAATCATCTTTGATTTGGAATGCCATTCCACAGAGTTCCCCAAAGCGTCTAAAAGCTTCAACCGCTTGGGAATCAGGATTTACGGAACAGGCACCCATACTACAACAGGCTGCTATAAGGGTAGCTGTTTTTTGTCGGATAATATCGTAGTAAACTTCCTCCGTAATATCCAAAAGGCGGGCCTTTTCTATCTGAAGGAGCTCGCCTTCGCTCATATCCCTGACAGCATTGGATATGATATGCAAAAGATCATAGTTTTTGTTTTCCAGAGCCACCAAAACCCCTTTTGAGAAAAGAAAATCTCCAACAAGCACGGCTATCTTGTTTTTCCAAAGGGCATTAATGGAGAAAAAGCCTCTTCGCTTGTGGCTGTCGTCCACCACATCATCATGAACCAAACTGGCGGTATGGATCAACTCAATGATGGATGCGCCGATATAGGTCCGCTCGTTAACATGCCCATTATTGATCAACTTGGCGGTAAGAAAAACAAACATCGGTCGCATTTGTTTTCCCTTCCGGTTTACGATATAGTAGGTGATCCTATTGAACAAGGCCACCTTAGAGGACATGGATTTGAGAAATTTCTCCTCAAAAAGCTGCATTTCCTGCTCAATGGGTTCCCTAATCTGCGAAACTACCTTCAATACAATCCCTTTGGTTAACTTGGTTTTGGAAGCCTAAAAGTAGGGAAAATGCTAGAGTTGGTCATCGGAAGTTTCCAGTTTTAAGATGGGCGGCCTAAAGCGTCGACCAAATACAGTTAACAATTAACAATGACCCTTGAACATTGTTAACTGTTTATTGTCCATTGTTCATTGTTTATTCGCCAATTGTCCGCAGGCCGCATCAATATCCTTGCCCCTTGATCTTCTGATAGTCACGGTGATATTGTTTCGTTCCAAGGTGCGCTTATACATTTCCACTGCTTGGTCCGAAGCTTGTTGGAAATCACCATCATCTATGGGATTGTATTCGATAAGGTTGACTTTGGACGGTGCAAAGCGGCAAAACTTTACCAAGGCGTTGGCCGCCTCTTGAGTGTCGTTGATCCCCTGCCAAACCACATATTCGTAGGTGATTTTATTCTTGGTTTTGGCATACCAATATTGCAGGGCCTCCCTCAAATCTTTAAGTGGAAAAGTAGCATTGAATGGCATTATGGAGGTCCGCACCTCGTCGATGGCAGAATGCAAGGAAACGGCCAGTCCGAACTTCACCTCTTCATCGGCCATTTTCTTGATCATCTTTGGGACACCCGAAGTTGAGACCACAATTCTTTTTGGTGACATTCCCAGTCCCTCTGGAGAGGTGATTTTTTCTATGGCTTTTATAACGTTGTTGTAATTCATGAGGGGTTCTCCCATCCCCATAAATACAATATTGCTCAACGGGCGACCAAAATACAATCGGCTCTCATTGTCTATAGCTACAACCTGGTCATAGATCTCATCTGGATTAAGATTGCGCATTCGCTTTAATCGTGCCGTGGCGCAGAACCTACAGTCCAAACTGCATCCCACCTGACTGGAAACGCAGGCCGTAGTTCTTGTTTCCGTTGGTATCAGCACCGATTCCACCACTAGCCCATCATGAAGTTGGACGGCATTTTTGATGGTCCCATCCGCACTGCGCTGCATTTGGTCCACCTTAATGTGGTTGATCACGAAGTTGTTCTCCAACATCTGTCGGGTTTCCTTGGAAATGTTGGTCATGGCCTCAAAGGAATGGGCAGACTTTTGCCAAAGCCATTCGTATACCTGGTTCCCTCGAAAAGCCTTGTCTCCCTGTGCAACAAAAAAGTCACGCAGTTGTTCCTTGGTCAATGCCCGTATGTCCTTCTTTTTGATTTCCACCTTTTAAAGATAGTCAAGAAAAATCCCGAATGGCCAAAGCCAGACGGGATCATAATGTTCTGATTCCTTCAATTTGGGAATCTATTTTTTAGATAACCAACATAGCGTCACCGTAGGAGTAAAATCTATATTGCTCCAAAATGGCTTGCTTGTATGCTTTTTTCATCAAATCGTGCCCAATGAAAGCCGAAACCATCATCAATAAGGTAGATTTAGGCAAGTGAAAATTGGTAATCATACAGTTCGCAATACTAAAATCGTAGGGAGGAAAAATGAACTTGTTGGTCCATCCCTCAAAAGTATTCAACGTATGTTCCGATGATACGGCACTTTCCAAACCGCGCATTACCGTGGTGCCCACCGCACAAACTTTTCTTTTATTGGTCTTGGCATTGTTCACCACCTCGGTAGCCCTTTCATCAATGACCAATTCCTCACTGTCCATTTTGTGCTTGGACAAATCCTCTACCTCAACCGGATTAAAGGTTCCCAATCCTACATGGAGGGTCACTTCTGCAAAATCAATCCCTTTGATCTCCAACCTTTTCAACAAATGCTTGGAAAAGTGCAAGCCTGCAGTTGGGGCCGCCACTGCACCTTCGTACTTGGCGTATATGGTCTGATATCGCTCTTCATCTTCTGGTTCCACATCCCGTTTGATGTATTTGGGAAGCGGGGTCTCACCCAATTCTCTCAACTTTCTTCTAAAATCCGTATAGGATCCGTCGTATAGAAAACGTAGTGTTCTACCTCTAGAGGTGGTATTGTCTATTACCTCAGCAACCAAGCTCTCGTCCTCTCCGAAATACAGTTTATTCCCAATTCTAATCTTTCTTGCCGGGTCCACAAGAACATCCCAAAGGCGTTGCTCCTGGTTCAACTCACGAAGCAAAAACACTTCAATTCTTGCCCCGGTCTTTTCTTTGTTTCCATAAAGTCGTGCTGGAAAAACCTTGGTATTGTTCAACACCATTACATCGCCCTCATCAAAATAGTCGATAAGGTCCTTGAACATTTTATGTTCAATTTTTCCGGTTTCCCTATGAATTACCATCAGTTTGGATTCATCCCTGTTTTCGGCAGGGTATTCGGCCAATAGTTCTTTGGGTAGTTCAAAATTGAAGTTTGATAATTTCATGTAGACTTTTTTTGGAAATTTTTAAAGAGCGCAAATATACAATCTCGATATAGGGGATGTCAAGTAATTTGGTGATTAAATGCCAATTACACGGACTCTACTTGAAAACCAAGCTTTTCCAGGTCGTTCCAATAATCGGGGTATGACTTGGAAACCACTTCTGCTTCGTTGACAAGCAACTGGGTCTTCATAGCCAAAGGCCCAAATGCCATGGCCATTCTGTGGTCGTGGTAGGTATCTATGGCAACACCGGACAAAATGCTTCCTGAAGGTTCAAGAGTTAGACTTTCATGGTCTATGGCCACGGTGGCCCCCACTTTCTCCAATTCCGTTTTCATGGCTCCCAATCTGTCGGTTTCCTTGATCGGCAAGGTATGCAATCCGGTAAGGTGGCATCCCATGCCCAGTCCAAAACAGGTCACCGAAATGGTTTGGGCAATATCGGGTGCATTGGCAAGGTCATAATTGACCGTTTCCAAAGCACATTCCTTAACCTTGAAAAGGGTAATTGTATTATCGGAAAAACTGGTTTCCACTCCAAAATCTTGATAAATTTCAGCCAACACACTATCGCCCTGCAAGGAGTTTTGTTTGTAGGCAGAAAGTTGGATTTTGGATCCGACATCGCACAATGCCGCTATACTGTAAAAGTAACTGGCAGAACTCCAATCAGACTCGACCACCAATGTAGTATCCCCCACTTTTTCCTTAGGAACCACCTGGATAAGATTCCCTTCAAAATGCGTTTCCACGCCTAATTGTTGGATTAAAGACAAGGTCATTTTAATGTAGGGAACCGAGGTAATCTTGCCCACTAGTTCCAATTCCAATCCATTGGCCAGACTGGGTGCAATCAATAACAGCGCCGAAATATACTGACTGCTAATATTGGCTGGTAGGGAAACCTTGCTTTTGGTCAAGGTCTTTCCCTTTATTTTGATGGGTGGGTACCCTTCATTTTTTACATAGTCGATTTCTGCCCCCAACTCGCGTAGTGCATCAACAAGTACCTTAATGGGTCTTTCCTGCATCCTGGAAGAGCCGGTCAAAACCACTTCTTTTCCGTTTTGGGAAGCAAAATAGGCCGTTAAAAAACGCATGGCCGTTCCCGCATGGTGGATGTCAACCTCGCCATGCGAAGTTGCCAATCCCTTTTGCATGACTTCCCCATCATCGGAATTGGAAAGGTTTTCGATGACCACATTGGGAAAAAGGGCCTGAAGGAGCAATGACCTATTGGTCTCGCTTTTGGAACCTGTAATTGCTATGGATTTATCTAAGGTACTACGTTGTGGAGCGGACAATTTGAGTCTCAAAATCTTGGTATTTGGTTGAAAGACCAAAACTAGAAAAAACACCTCTAAAGTCCCTGTGCTGGAGTAACTTTATTTGAGCTTTTTGTTATTCTGATGACGATCGTGGTCGCGCTTGGCCTTTATATCCAGTTTTTTATCAAAAGCCTGCTGTAGGTTCACTCCTGTTTGGTTGGCCAAACATAGGACCACAAAGAGCACATCGGCCAATTCTTCGCCCAAATCCTTGTCCTTGTCGGATTCCTTTTCACTTTGTTCCCCGTAGCGGCGGGCTATGATTCGGGCAACTTCTCCCACCTCCTCTGTCAATTGAGCCATATTGGTGAGTTCGTTAAAATAACGTACCCCGTGATTCTGGATCCATTCGTCTACAGCTTTTTGTGCATCCTTAATATTCATTATTCTTTATTTTTTGTATCAATCGTTATTGTTACAGGGCCATCATTGAGCAAATCCACCTTCATATCCGCACCAAAAACCCCTGTGCCCACATTCTTGCCCAAATGCTGTTCCAGCAGCGACACAAATTTTTCGTAAATGGGAATGGCAATTTCCGGTTTGGCTGCTTTTATATAGGAGGGCCTGTTTCCTTTTTTTGTAAGTGCATGGAGTGTAAATTGGCTCACTACGATCATATCTCCGTTCTCATCCAGCAAGGAACGGTTCATCACCCCTTCGGAATCGTTAAAAATGCGAAGGTTCACTATTTTTTTGGACAGCCATTCCATATCCTCCTGATCATCTGCATCTTCTATTCCCAATAGCACCAACAGCCCATGCCCAATCTTGGACACCACTTCGCCCTCCACCGTAACGCTGGCTCTGGAAACCCTTTGAATTACAGCCCTCATGAATTATTCTTTGTATATATCAACCCTATAGTTCTCATCTTCGCCCGTAATCATTTGTACATAGCTTCTGTATCTGCTCCATGAAACCTCATCATTTTCCAACCCATTTTTTATGGCGCACTTGGGCTCATCCAGATGTAGGCAATTATTAAACTTGCATTGTGATTTTAATCTAAAAAATTCAGGAAAATAATCCCCAATCTCATCTTCTTCCATATCCACAATACCAAACCCTTTTATACCAGGAGTATCTATGATTCTGGCGCCAAAAGAAAGATCGTACATTTCTGCAAAGGTGGTGGTGTGCTGTCCTTGTAAATGCTGTTCAGAAATTTCGGCTGTCTTTAATCGCAATCCAGGCTCAAGGGCATTCACCAAAGTAGATTTTCCCACTCCAGAATGACCGGCGAACATGCTGGTCTTGTCCAACATCAATTCCTTAACCTGGTCTACATTGGTTCCTTCCTTGGCAGCAATCTCAAGACAGTGGTATCCTATTTCCCTATAGAGTTGTACCAAATACTCCACTTCTACCATTTCATCCTCGTCATATCCGTCCATTTTGTTGAAGAGTAAGACCACTGGAATGTCGTAGGCCTCAGCTGTGACCAAAAATCTATCGATAAAGCTGGTAAATGTTGGAGGATTGTTCAGAGTGACCAAAAGAAATACCTGATCCAGATTAGCGGCGATAATATGGGTTTGTTTGGAGAGATTGACCGATTTTCGGATGATATAGTTTTTTCGCTCCTTGATCTCGATAATTGTGGCAACGGTCTCATCTCCAATTTCCTGTAAATTAAAAACCACCTCATCCCCAACGGCAACAGGGTTGGTACTTTTAATGCCCTTGATTCGGAACTTGCCCTTGATACGACACTCATAGAAAGTATCTTCCGATTTAACGGTGTACCAACTTCCCGTGGATTTATAAACAGTTCCTTGCACTAATTGCTCATTTTTTCCATACAAAGAAACAATAATCCTTTAATTGGCACGTATATTGTAAATTGTTAGTTGAAACTAAAAACAATCATAATCATTATGAAAAAAATCCTTTTTATCGCTTTTATAGCGTTAACCGCGACCTTAGAAATGAACGCACAGCAGTTCAAGGTAGTTACCAGTGTGGAATCCATTGTCCCCAACGGGCTTGGACGTTCCAGAATTGTAAACGCTCTTGAAGACAAAGACTACAGAGAGTACACAAGTGTACAGACCGAGGAGGACAACACCCGAAACAAATCCAAAAGGGGAGAAATCAGAGTTAAGAATTTTGAGGAAACCAAACTTTTGAATTTCTACAATTTGGGAGGAATCCGTTTTCAGAACATTGCAGCCAATGATGCTCTGATCACTTCCATGATCAACGATATGGTCGCCAACGGCTGGGAACTGGTTTTCGTGAACAGTGCTGTTGAGAGTGAAGGTGGCAAGGGAGACGGACAAGGTATTTTTATTACCCGATATATTTTCAAAAAATAGGAAAACTCCACCAATAAAAAAAGCCCCAGATCATTCTGGGGCTTTTTTTATTTTCGTTCCTAGCTAATCCAAAACGCGTATTCTACCACCAGCAAAGGTGTTTTTATAGACCTTTTTTGGTTTTCCATACACATGAACATCCCCACCTGCGCGTACATTGATATCTACCACTTCTGAGGCAAACACTTCAGCTTCGCCACCTGCGGAAATCTTTATGTCCGTTTTGGAAGTCCGTAAGTCCCTTCCATCGAAAATACCCCCGGTATTTAATACTATGGATTGGTTGCTGGCCAAACCTGAAGCTTCTACAATACCGCCTGTGACGGCACGGATGTCGACATGGTCCACATCCATCCCAATTCGGATTCTGGCCCCTTCCTGGGCCCTAAGTTCCAAGCTGTTCTTTTTTACCAGTTCGTTGCAGGTAATTTGGGCGCCCTCGTTTCCATCGATCACATCCAAATCGGTATAATAGACCTCGATTAAGGTATCTTCCCCAGTAAATTTCTTGTCTAACTGCATTCGAAGTTTTAAAACCCCATTTTTGTTCATCCATTTAATATCGTCCACATTCCTGCCTTTGATCACAATCCTGTTTTCGTCGGATTGGATCAGATTGACTTCGATGAGATCAAAAACCTTGATTTCATTAAAATCCCCAACCTCCGTATCTATGGTTCGTTGTGCAAAAAAGGTAGTGGAAACCAAGGCAAAGCCGAGTATGAGTAGTTTTTTCATGTCTATTGGTGTTAACTTCCTAAAAGATAACGGCTTTTGTGGATTGTTACAGTTCTACAAATAAAAAAATGCCATTTGAGCAGGGAATAATCCCCTTCAAATGGCATCTCAATCAAATAGTTTAAAAACTATGCGTTGATAATCTTCTCTTGATGGTTTATGGATTCTTGGTGAATTGCTTTGAACATTCTCAAAACAAATTCCTCGCTAAGTCCTTGAGACTCCCCTTCCAAGATCATTTTACCCAAAATGGCATTCCATCTGTTGGACTGAAGCACAGCAACGTTCTTTTGTCTTTTTAGCTCACCGATTCCATCGGAAACCTTCATTCGCTTGCCAAGAATATCGATCAGTTGGTTATCGATAACATCAATTTGCGCTCTAAGATTACTCAACTTGCTGTTGTATTCGGCCTCTGCATCGGTTTCCTTTCTAATGCGAAGATCCTTCATAATCTGAATCAAACTATCCGGAGTTACCTGCTGGGCAGCATCACTCCAGGCATTATCAGGATCATGGTGCGTCTCGATCATTAATCCATCAAAATTAAGATCCAAAGCGGTCTGGGAAACATCAAAGATCATATCACGCTTACCGGTTATGTGGCTAGGGTCGTTGATGATGGGCAAATCCGGAAACTTGGATTGCAATTCAATGGCCATTTGCCATTCAGGAATGTTTCTGTACTTGGTTTTTTCATAGGTTGAAAAGCCCCTGTGTATCACACCCAATTTTTTGATGTCGGCTGAATAAAGACGTTCTACGGCACCCAACCACAATGACAAATCCGGATTTACCGGGTTCTTGATCAAAACGATCTTGTCCGTTCCCTCCAAGGCATCGGCAATTTCTTGAACAATAAATGGGCTTACGGTAGATCGGGCACCAATCCACAAGAGGTCCACATCGTGCTCCAATGCAAGATCCACGTGTGCCCTGTTGGCCACCTCGGTCGCGGTTTTTAAACCGGTCTCTTCTTTGACCTTTTGCAGCCACTTTAGACCAATGGCCCCTACCCCTTCAAAGTTTCCGGGCCGGGTTCTTGGTTTCCAGATACCAGCACGGTAGTAGTTTACATCCGTATCCTTTAAATCGTGTGCAATTTTTAACACCTGATCTTCCGTTTCGGCGCTACAGGGTCCGGCAATTACCAGTGGATGTGGTAGATCCATGTCATCCAGCCATTTTCTCATTTCTTTATTGTTTTCCATAATCAATGCTAACTTTTTGTGAGGGGAATCCCCTTTAATATTTGTTTTATTCTGTTGGTATTATTCATTTCTTGGTATACATCATCAAACTCGTTGTCCAAAAGCAGTTGCTTAAACGTTTCCAAATTTTGGATATACTCTTGGAGCGACTCCACCACATTCTCCTTGTTCTGTTCAAAAATGGGAGTCCACATATCTGGCGAACTTTTGGCCAATCGCACTGTGCTCTCAAAACCACTACCTGCGAGGTCAAAAATATCACGCTCATTTTTTTCTTTTTCAATAACCGTTTTTCCCAACATAAACGAACTGATATGTGATAAATGGGAAACATAGGCTATGTGCTTGTCATGCGCCTGCGGGTTCATGTATCGAATGCGCATTTTCATCTGCTGAAAGAGCTCCAAAGCCCGCTCCTGAAGTTTAAAGGCCGTTTTTTCCACTTCACAGATAATATTGGTCTTTCCTTCGTACAAGCCATTGATTGCAGCCGAAGGCCCTGAAAATTCCGTTCCTGCAATGGGGTGGCACGCCAGAAAATTTCTCCGTTTGGGATGATCATTGACCACCTCGCAAATCAATCCCTTCGTAGAACCGGCATCCATCACCACGGTATCATCCCCAACAGCATCGAGAATTTTTGGTAATTCAACCATAAGTGCATTCACGGGAATACTTACAAAAACCACATCTGCAGAAGCCAGGACATCATAATCTCCTTTTTCGTCTATGATTCCCAATTCCAGAGCTTCATCCAAATGGGATTCGCTTTTATCGATTCCTATGATATGGGCATCCGGGTGGATTTTTTTTGCATCCTTGGCAAACGATCCCCCAATCAACCCTATTCCTATGACAACTAAGTTCATCTAACTAGATTTTAGAAAATAGTATTGAGATTTCAGATTTGAAATTTCACAAGCTTCAGAAATACAATCCAGTTCCAACATCCCTCTACTCAAATCTGTTAATGGCTTCCTGAATTTTTTCCTCTTTCACGCAAAGAGAAAATCGAATATATCCTTCCCCATTGCTCCCAAAAATGGTTCCTGGGGCAATAAAAATGTGTTTCTCTTGCAATACGGTATCTATGAATTCCTCTGAAGGCACCGAACCCTCCGGTAGCTTCGACCAAACAAACATGCCTACCGCATTCCGATCATAGGTACATCCCAATTTTTCAACGAGCTGAAACATCAACTCCCTTCTTTTGCTATACACCTCATCCAAACCATTAAACCATTCTTGTCCGCTTTGCAAGGCGGCAATGGCACCCTTTTGGATGCCGTAAAACATCCCAGAATCCATATTGCTCTTTACCTTGAGCACCGCATTTATATGTTCTTTGTTCCCCAACACCATGCCTACACGCCAGCCAGCCATATTAAAGGTCTTGCTCAAACTGTTTAGTTCCAGGGCACAATCCTTTGCTCCCGGAATGGACAGGATACTGGTTGGATTGTTGGATAAAACAAAGCTGTACGGGTTATCATTGATCAACAAAATTTCATGGGCTTTGGCAAAATCTACCAGAGCCTTGAGTTTTTCCAAACTAGCTGTTGCCCCAGTTGGCATGTGCGGATAACTCACCCACATCAACTTTACTTTCGACAGGTCTGATTTTGACAAGGCTTCCAAATCTGGGAACCACCCGTTTTCTTCCTTTAGGTCGTAGGTCTTGGGTACGGCACCTATTAATTTGCTCACCGAGGTATAGGTAGGATAACCCGGGTTGGGCAACAACACTTCGTCCCCTTCATTTAAAAAGGCAAGGCCAATGTGCATGATTCCTTCCTTGGACCCCATTAAAGGGAGTATTTCGGTGGCCGAATCCACGGTAACCCCAAACTTTTCGTTGTAAAAGTTGGCAATGGCATCACGAAGCTCAGGTAATCCCTGATAACTTTGATACTGATGTGCGCCGGTATCGGCTATTGCACTTTTCAGGGTGTTCAAAACTTCTGGGGACGGTGCCAGGTCAGGGCTTCCGATTCCCATATTGATAATGGGTTTCCCATCGTTGATCAATCCCCTAACTTCCCTAAGTTTTCTAGAGAAGTAATATTCCTGTACGGTATGTAGCCTATTGGCTGTAATCATGGCAACAACGCATTTTTATATTCCCCGAGCAACCTAAAATCCTCAGACATAATCTCTAGCAATGACTTGGCCTTGGCAAAATGATTGTATTCCTCAAAGGTGACGTCCACAAAAAAGGCATATTTCCAAGGTGTATCTATCACGGGGAGGGATTGGATTTTGGTCAGGTTAAGGTTGCAATCGCTCATTACATTTAAAACTGTTGCCAGACTTCCGCGTTTGTGATCAGTGATAAATCGCAACGAAGCCTTGTTGATCTCCTCTTTCGGCAGCACCTTGTTCCTTTTCTTGAGAATGATAAACCGAGTGGCATTGTTCTTAATGGTCTGAATTTCTGGAGCAATGATATCCAAATTATATAAATCTGCCGCGACTTTTGGAGCAATGGCAGCAATATTAGTCAATTGACCTTCTTTGATGCTTTTGGCCGTCTCTGCGGTGTCCACATCCTCTACCAATTTTATATGGGGATATTGCTTTAAAAATGTTTTACATTGGAGTAAGGCCATCGGATGGGAACGCACTTCTTCCACATCTTCAATCTTGGTTCCCTTCAGGGCCATTAGATTGTGATGAATGCTCAAGTAATACTCCCCAATGATGTGGATTTCGTTATGGTATACCAAATTATAGTTGGGGATAATGGAACCCGCAATCGAATTTTCTATGGCCATGATTCCCTTATCGGCGGTACCGGCACATAAATGTTCGATCATCTTATCGAAAGAAAGACATTCAACAAGTTCAATCTTCTCGCCAAAGTATTCTTTCGCCACTTGATGGTGGTTAGATCCCTTAATTCCTTGGATAGCTACTTTTAAATCCATTGTAAAAAAAAAGCCCCGATCTACACCGGGACTTTATCTGTTTTATACTTAAATGTATACCTAGAACAGTCCCGTTCCTCTCCTAAAAAAGAAGTAGAAATAAAACCCGTTCCAGAAATACGTTTTGGTCATTTTTTTAAAATCTCAGGCTAAGATAGCCATTCAGTTGAAATCCCGTTACTATAGCAGAATTTTTTTTGATTTATTGCTGAACCCTATCTTTTTTTGAATATTACTCGCTTAAATTCTCTTTTCTTTAAGAATTTTCAATATTGTGAATCTGGGCAAATCCCCTACAAGAAGTTATCTAAAGCTGTATTTTTGGGTTCAAATCCAAATTCATGTCCATCACTGTAAATAATATCACCAAGGTCTTTGGAAAGCAAACAGCTTTAAACAAGGTTTCCTTTTCCATTGATAAAGGGGAAATTGTGGGCTTTTTGGGACCCAATGGGGCCGGCAAGTCCACCATGATGCGGATTTTGACCACCTATTATAAGGCTGATTCCGGGGATGCCGAGGTCAACGGGTTTGATGTGCTGGAAGCTGAAAGTGACGTGAAAAAGTGTATTGGGTATCTACCGGAGCACAATCCCTTGTATCTGGAAATGTATGTAAAGGAATATTTGGCCTTTAATGCAGATGTTTATAAGGTATCCAAAAATAGGATTGAAGGGGTCCTGGAACAAACGGGACTAACTCCCGAATCGCATAAGAAAATAGGACAGCTTTCCAAGGGTTACCGACAACGCGTTGGATTGGCCGCCGCACTTTTGCACGACCCGGACGTATTGATCCTGGATGAACCAACAACAGGTCTTGACCCCAATCAGCTAATTGAAATTCGAAAATTGATCAGGGAGATTGGCAAAGAAAAGACCATTTTATTATCCACCCACATCATGAAAGAGGTTGAAGCCGTATGTGATCGGGTCATCATTATCAATAAAGGGGAATTGGTGGCCGATAAAAAACTCGAAGAACTCCGTGAAAACAACGAACAGATCATTGAAGTAGAGTTTGATTACAGGGTGGAAGACGTGCTGCTTCAAAAGTTACCGCATATTACCAAGGTCAAGAATATTGGCGGTTTTGTGTATGAGCTTACCTTTTCCACAGACAAGGACATGCGGCCTTCCGTTTTTGACTTTGCCCATGACAACGCACTCAAAACACTCCAATTGAGTAGAAAAAATAAGAACTTGGAAAGTCTATTCACGGAATTGACGGATAAGTAGTTTCCCTATTCCAAGAGCGGATAGCCCAATTTATCCATGTCCCTTTCAAACACAGTTAGTTCCTGGGCATAAAAATCATTGTCCTTGTTTTCAGAAAGCATTTCCAAGCATCTCCTATAGGCATAGCAATCAGATAGGATGTCATCAATTTTGATGTTTTGCATTTTTCTGGACAACCCTGCGTAGTATTGCAGCCTTTGTTGATATACCCCTTGAAGTTTTTTGTACAAGGCACGGGCCTTTTGTGTTTCGCCAACTTTGTAATAACTATCTAAAAAAGGTTCCACAAACATGTAGTATCCATAATGTTCAAATGGTATTTGCTTCATTGCCAGGTCTATGATTTCGCCTGCTTGGACCACCTTGCCCTCTTCAATCAACTGTTCCGTTAAGCGGGCCAAACAAAGCCGGAAGGTGACACCAAACTGCTTCCGGGTTTGGGGGTCATGGTATATCGAATCGCTACCCGAGTTGCCCCAGTCCCATTTTTTTATGATATCCAATGAGACGTCAGAATCTATCCTCCCCATGTCCATTCCTCCCTCGTACGCTGTTTTGATTGGCACCAATTTATAGGCCAGACCATCCAACTGTAAATAATCTTTCATCCAGAGATAATCGGCATCATCAAAACTTCCACCGGAAAAATAAATGGGACGGCTCCAATCGTTGTTGGCTAAAAGGTCCAACATCAATATTCTGTTTTTGTACAACACATTGGGCAGGTCGATATCTATATAATCCACGATGAGATGTTCGTCGCTTGTACTCACAAGCCCACTTTCCAGTACTTTTTCCTTATTCACCGGAACCCTAATTTTATTGGTTGGATAAAAGACAAGATTTAATTCGCTTTGGGAAAACCTACTGATATCCAAGCCCTGTTGTTCAATAAGTTTTTTTCTTTTTGTTTGGGGATGGTCACTGGCTATCCATTTTACAAAATCGTTGATATCCCATCGCTTATCCGTTAGGGGTTGGTGGTACACATAATCCCTTGTCCCATAACTATAAAGTTCATGGGGGAGTTGGGAGGGAATGGGGTCACTTGCATAAGATTTCCGCTTCATTTGGTCGATGTACCAGTCTGTTGCAAAATAACCTGCGACAATTACCCTGACATCGGTCCGGTATTCCTCAATTTCCTGTAGGTACCACAATGGAAAATTATCATTGTCCCCTACCGTAAACAATATAGCCCCGGAATCTTGTTGGGTAGAATCCAAATAGGCCTTGGCCGATGCCCTTGCGGTAAATCTATTGGACCTATCGTGATCGTCCCAATTTTGGAAAGCCATCAATCCTGGAATGGCCAATAGAACCAAAATGAAATAGGGCCATGGTTTTTTAGGGAACCGAACCCGCTTTTGCAAAAATGCATATAGACCATAGGTCCCCATACCAATCCAAATGGCAAAGGCATAGAAGGAACCAACAAGGGAATAATCGCGCTCCCTCGGTTGAAAAATGGGCGGATTGGTGTAGAACTGGATGGCCAGACCTGTGAACATAAAAAAGACAAAAAGCACCCAAAACTGCTTGGAATCCCTTGAAAATTGAAAAACCATTCCAATCAAGCCCAAAAGTAAGGGCAAAAAGAAGTAAGTGTTCCTTCCTTTATTGGCCTTCAAATCCAAAGGAAGGTCCTTTTGATTTCCCAAACGCATCGCATCCAAAAAGCCAATTCCGCTGATCCATTCGCCATTTCCGTCGTATCTGCCCTGAACATCGTTTTGCCGGCCAACAAAATTCCACATGAAATAACGGAAGTACATATAATTGAACTGGTATGCTACCAAATACCTTATGTTGTCCCAAATCCCCGGTGGTTCAACCTCAATATATTCTCCAAAATCGTTTAGAAACTTAACATATTGGGACATTTCTATCTCCCCGGCCTTAAGACCTTGTTTGATTTGTTGTGCCACCTCCCTTAATTCGTCATTGGACAGATATTTAGCTTTAATCTGAAAATCCAATGGCGCAAAATACTGCATGTAGTTTTCGGCATGTTCGCTGCTCCACATTCTGGGCAGTAGCCCTATGTGTTCTTTGTTGGATTTGGGAATGGCCTTCTTATAGAGGTTTACAATTTTATACTTGCCCAAGTCCTCATTCTTTTCGTACTTGGGATTATCATCCCTGTACACTTCAACCTCGGCAAACCTATCGGAATAATAAGCTCCATAAAACGGGCTTTCGGTACTTGGATATTGCTCCCGATTGTAGTAGGCCAAGAGCATCCGCGCATCGGAAGGGTTATTTTCATTGATTCCCACATTGACATTGGCCCTAATGGGCAAAAGGAACCAAGAGGTAAAACCAAGGAACAAAAAGAGCACACAAAGTACCGTCGTGTTCAAATGAATAAGGCCTTTTCTTCTGGTGTACTGAATCAACATATAGAAGACCAAAACCAAAACCAGTCCCACAATAATGGACCCCGAATTAAAGGGCAGCCCCAATTGGTTTACAAAAAAAACTTCACCCCATCCAAACAATTTTAGGACATAGGTTAATGAAAACTTGAAAACCAACATCAGCAACAAAACGGCCACTGCATTGAATACTAGAAATCTTCCCACGGTAATTTTCGGGTAGCGCTTAAAGAAAAACAACAAGGCGATAGAAGGTATGGCCAAGAATCCCATAAACTGAATTCCAAAAGTCAATCCCACGACAAACGCGATGAGCAATAGCCATTTATGCCCCCTGGGGTCTTCCATCCGTTCCGTCCACTTAAGACCCAACCATATCAACAAGGCCATAACGAGACTGGCCATGGCATATACTTCCGTTTCCACGGCGTTGAACCAAAAACTGTCCGAATAGGTATAGGTCAATGCACCAACCAAGCCAGCGCATAGTATAAGTTGTCTTTTTCGCTGGGTCAATGGCCCCGCAAGTTTGCCGAGCAATTGGGTAATGGTCCAAAACAAAAAAAGGATGGTAAACGCGCTGGCCAAGCAGGAAACATAATTCACCATGAGCGCTACTTGGGTGTTGTCCTTTGCGAAAAACCCGAAAAATGCTCCTACCATTTGGAAAAGTGGGGCACCAGGTGGGTGTGGCACCTCCAACTTTGCCGAAGTGGCAATATATTCCCCGGTATCCCAAAAGCTAACCGTAGGTTCAACGGTAAGGGAGTATGTGACAAGGGCATTTAGAAATACGATCCAACCCAGGGCGGTATCCCAATTTTGGAAACGGTCGTTAAATGGGAAAAAGAACTGTTTTATCCTGTCTCGCATCCTTACTTTTTAGATGCAAGTAACTAGAGAACCTAGCCTTCTAAAAAAATCCAGGGGACCAATTAGGTACTAGTACCCGTTCTTTTTTGCAATAACTCTTTTCTATTGGCTATGTTCAACTTCGAATATATGTTGGTAATATGGGTTTTTACCGTGTTGAGGCTGATGAAGAGTTCGCTTGCGATTTCCTTATTCGTCTTTCCCTCTAAGATCAAGGCCTTTACATTTTGTTCCTGTCTGCTCAACCGATTATCCAATGCCACCCTATTTCTTTGTTTTACAGCAAAAATGCTCAGCGCAACCAGTAAAATGATGAGTACAACATTGAGCCATCTACTGACTAGTAGATCTTTTTGCACACCTACTTGGGTCAAATAGGCCATTTTCTTTTCTAAAAACCAATATTCGGAGGCTTTGATCGGACTTTCCCTTAAATCGTCAAGCAGGCCAAGATAGTAGGTGGGATTTTCCGAAATATCCCGGTCCAATAGTTGCTTTTCCTCCAATTGCTTTAACCCGATAAGTTTGACCATCAAAATCTGAAGGGAGTCCTTTATAAAACCCTTTCTGGGCCCATTCCCATCTTCTTCCGACAAAAGCCCACTTACCAACCGATTTTCAAAGGTCCTTAGCTTTTGCCATTCCAGATTTCCTTGATTGGTGGTTGAGTATTCCGCGAAAATCCGCTTTCCCTTCTTAAACTCCATGCGGTCCTTACCGGAAAACATAAAAGTGATGTCTTTGGCTAGGGTATCGTTAAGGATGCTCCGGATGCGTTCCACATGCAAACGATATATCTTATTGCTATCGGAAAAGTGTTTTTTGTCAAATTCAAAGAAGCCATTTTTTTGAACATCTGCTATGGCAATGGGAATTGCCTCCGATTCACTGCCCAGATTCACAACGGGCACTTGGCTCAAATACACCATAGGCTTCCAATCTTCCCCATCTCCAAGATTCACATAACCGGAAATAGCCTTTTGCGCGGATAGCTGAAACCCAACAGCAAACAAAAGAACAATAAGAAGATATTTGCGCATGTTCAATACTTTCCCAATAAAAGTACACTATTTGCTTTGCGGAAGCAATGTAAATTTTGATGCTTGGCATTTTCAATAAAATATCATGTTGTTACGACAACAAATTGGGTAATTTTGCACGAAATCCTAAGTAGATTCCATGACAAAGAACAGCGCCCAACTAGAACTTTCAAAAGAGGCCATGCAAGCTTATGGCTATCAAGTTGTTGATGCCATAGTGAACCATCATTGCACACAAAATGATCAGCTCCCGGTTGCCCTAGGTTCAAGGGAGGAGATGGACTCCCTTTTCTTGGAGGAAGCTCCTGAACAAGGTTCAAACCACGAGGATGTGCTTCAATTTGTGTTGGAAAAGGTAATGACAAACAGCACCAACATGTCCCATCCCAAGTCCTATTCCTTTGTGCCCGGTCCAAGTAATTATGTAAGTGTGATGGCGGATGCCCTTGCCACCGGATACAATATTTTTTCGGGCGGATGGGTGGCTTCGCCAGCTGCAGCTGAACTTGAAATTATTACCATTCAATGGTTGTTGAAAATTTTCGGGTTTCCCTCCAAAAAAGGAGGTGGAATTTTTACGAGTGGAGGCTCGATGGCCAACCTTACGGCCCTTACCACGGCTAGAAAAGTGAAATGCGGGCAGGATTTTTCCAAGGCCGTTATCTATCTTTCCGACCAAGCGCATTCTTCCAATATCAAAGCAATTAGGGTCCTGGGTTTTAAGAAGGAGCAAATCCGGATTATCCCAACCGACATCGAATTTAAGTTTGCTGTAAACAAGCTAAAAAACTGTATTGCCAAAGACCGCCTGGAAGGGCTGCAGCCTTTTTGTTTGATTGCCACTTCCGGAACCACCAACACAGGAACGGTTGATCCATTGGAAGAATTGAGCAAAATCTGTAAAAAGGAAGATATCTGGTTCCATATTGATGGTGCCTACGGTGCGGCAGCAATTTTGTCCAAAAGCGGCAAGGCATTGATGAAGGGAATTGAGAAAGCCGACTCCTTGACCGTTGATCCCCATAAATGGTTTTTCCAACCTTATGAAATGGGGTGTCTTTTGGTCCGAAATCACAAACATCTAAGTCAAACTTTCACGGAAAAGCCGGAATACCTCCGGGACATTGAAGGCAATACTTCTGAAATAAATTTTTACGACCACGGAATCCAGTTGACCCGAAGGTTCAGGGCGCTCAAATTTTATATGTCCATCAAGACTTTTGGACTTAAGGCATTTCGAAAGGCCATTAGCTACAACATCAGTCTTGCAGAAAAAGTTGAAGATCACTTACGAGGAAGCCAACATTGGGAGGTCGTTTTTCCAGCTACCTTGGCGGTCATTAATTTTAGATACCATCCCATTGGGAAAAGGTACACCGCGCAACAATTGGATAAAATCAACCAATATATTTCAGAACAGGTGGTGGCTTCCAGGAAAGCCTTGTTGGTAACGACGGTTTTACATGGTCAGGTAGTGTTGCGAATGTGCTTGATCAACCCCAGAACCACCCTAAACGATGTTCTGGACACCCTTAA
Source organism: Flagellimonas myxillae (assembly GCF_023502235.1). Lineage (GTDB taxonomy): Bacteria > Bacteroidota > Bacteroidia > Flavobacteriales > Flavobacteriaceae > Flagellimonas > Flagellimonas myxillae. The sequence goes on from NZ_JAMFLY010000005.1 coordinate 62,361, forward strand.
GCTTTGCGAGCATTTTGCAAACGCATTACTTGCACCAAGCAGTGTGGAAAATTAATCTGAAGGTTGTGCTTTGCGCCTTTGGTTCTCGAAAATTGTAATAAACATACGGACGCTAATATTTCTGGCTCGCTGTTTTGCCTTTTCCGCATTTGCCCCAACAAAGTAGGTGTCCAAGGTTTCAAACCAATGCCGTAGCCAAATCCCAAAGTGATAATTGGTAATGGTGTTTCCCATCTTATCATCCACCTCTGCGTGCACTTGTAGCGGATTACCTTTATATTTTTGGACAAAAAATAGGTTGGTCTCCCAAAAATCGACCAGTTTTTCGATATGCTCTGGCCAATCTTGAATGACCTCATTAAAAAAATGCCCTATTTCCTTATCCTGCCTCACTTTTTCGTAAAAGCGGGTGACCAGTAGCTTCACATCTTCCCTTGATTCAATTTCTCCTTTGGACATCTTACAACAAATTTAAAACTAATACAGCGGTACTGACCAACAAGCTAAGGATAAATAGGTTTAGGATGCTTTTCGGCTTTTGCTGGGATAAAACAGCGGCATTGAAACCCATACAGGCGATGGTCACCAAGAAAAGTTGGGTCATCTGCCATACATCCACCCCATTGATCAAAACATACATGGCCGCCACTGACCCCAAACAACTTTGGGCAATGATAAAAATTGCGGAGTATCCCGTGGCATCCTTTTCAAATTCCTTTAACCCTTTAAGATATAGTTCCATCATCCTGTCATTTATCATTGTATGGAACAAAAATATTTTCGAATAGGTGTTGGGATTTATGACTGAAATCATATCAAATCCGACCAGGGAACAAGCTACCTAAGAATTTTATGGGATTGCAATTGCAGCAGGCCCTTCTTCTCCAAGGATTTTACTGCCCGGATCACGGTTTCCACGCGCAAGCCTGTCAAATCTGCCATTTGTTGCCTTGACAATTCCACCAGATAGGGTTCATATTCTGGAAGCCGGTGGATGTGGATTTTGAAGTAATCAATGAGTTTAAGTAGCCGATGCTCTGGATTTTCCGTAGAAATTTCAGCAACCATAGTAGCCTTATAATGCAGCCGGCCGGCCAATACCTTGGTCAATTTCAGATGCACTTCTGGTTGCTCCTTTAGCAAGGTCAAGAATTTGTGTTTATCCAGTTTCCAAACGGTTGAATCCTCCACAGCCTCAGCTTGTGCAGGATAAGCCAATTCCTGAAACAATGGAGGTTCCCCAAAACTGGAACCGGCCAGAAAGATACCCTGGATGTACTCCTTACCTTCTTCACTGTAATTATTCATCTTGATTTTTCCAGATAAAACCTGAAAGTAATATCGGGGTTGGGTCTCTACATGAAAAAGCACCTCCTTTTTCTGTAAGGTGACTTTTTCAGCACCATATTGATGTAGTAAATCTTCAGGAATCATGTCTTTTCCACAAATTCTACACAATCCAAGCGAATATTCTCATGCATCAATGGTTTTTCCAACAAATGACAATAGTGATGGTCCGGATTTTTTTGATAAAACTTACAGGCAAAACACGTTCGCTGTACCGTTAAAACACCTTCCCTATTCAGCCGATGAATAAGTTCAGACAATACTTTAAAAAATCCTTCTTTATCGGTAGGATTCACACCATCAAAATAATCACTTAGGCCTGCTGCAAAATGCTCGGTACCTTTCACTACTTCGCTTCCCAAACCAGATAGTACAATAGTATAGCTGCGGTTATCCTCGGAGGAGTAGTCCTTAATGATCAAAGCTTTTTTATCCAGAACTCGAATGGCATCACTTATAGTAGGCTTGGTAACGTTGAATTCTTGGGCCAAGGCACTTACATTGTTGAATTCACTTCGGTGGTGCGCCACAAAAATCAAGATTTGGATTTGTATTGGGCTTAATCCGAATTCCTTCGCTTTGTTCCACAGCATTACCTTAAAGGCTTGGGAAACACGTTCCAATCCAATTACTATTTTACTGGAAAGGTCATGTTGCTGCCGATGCGGGTCAAATGTACTTTTGCTATCCATAAAAAAGGGCCTGCCGGAAAATCCGACAGGCTAAGTTAGTAATCCTAATTATAAGTTTCGCAAATTGCCTTTGCATTTTATTAGGATTCCTAACATTAAAGGGCGAAATTAACCCTTTATATCCTCGATGGAAGCACCAAAATTAATGTGCAGCACATTCCCATTAGGAGTAACCAAGGCTGGAACCGACTTAACCCCGTACCCTTCGGCCTCTGGAATTCTGGATTTTTCCTCCCCAATGTTAACGATGGAAACCTTATCACTCCCAATTAGGTTTACCAAATCCTGCTCCGCGCTCACGCATACCGGGCATCCAGCATGATAAAAAACTGATTTACTCATGTACTTAAAATTAAAGGTTATCGCACTATTGCGATACAAATATAGTAAGGATTCCTTACTATATAACATTAGTATGCAAAAATTCCAACAAACTATCCAGTTGCCCCTGTACTTTAGGGTCTGTGCAATTGATCAGACAAGCAAACACAATTTCCTCCTCGGGGTATACAAAAAGATTGGAGTATGCACCCACACTATTGCCCACATGCCCCACAAACGGCCTACCTTGGGCATCTTGACTCACTTGAAAGCCTAAACCGTAATAGGTTGAATCCCCAATCACCTTTTGAGCCGTCAAAACCTCCTTGAGTAAACCGGTAGACACCAATTTTCCTTCCAAAATAGCTTGACCCAGTTTGCCCATATCTGAAACTGTCGAAAGGTATCCTCCGCCTGCCAATTTATATTGATTGTTCACTGGTGTTGCTTGTTTAAAACCCGATCTTGTTTTGGTGTAAAACTCTGCCATTTGTAATTTTTGGGAGGCCAAAAAGTTAGGATTCCCACGTACCTGCGCAGGGGACAGCGTATGAATCATTCCCAAGGGTTCCAACACCTTGTTTTGAACATAATCTTCAAAAGAAATCCCACTGGCTTCTTGCATGGCCAACGACAATAATACATAGTCAAAGCTATTGTACAAATACCCCTTTCCGGGTTCAAATTGAAGTGGGTCATCTTGGAAAATTTGTAAACTGTCCCTTATGGACAACTCCTTATTTAGTGCAAATTCCTTACCCCGGTACCCGCGAATTCCAGCGGTATGCCCAGCCAATTGTCTTAGGGTGAAATCAAATTCCTTGTTGGGAAAATATGTCACGTGCTTTTGGAAGGAATCGTCTAGGGTCAATAAACCTTCTTCAACCATCTTCGCCAACGCCAATCCGGTAATGCATTTGGAAATACTGGCAATACGGAATAAGGTACGCTCTGGAGCTACGGCCAATTTCCGCTCCAAATTTGCATGGCCATAGCCTTTTTGGAGTAGTTGTCTGCCTTTTTTGAACACAGCCACCCCCATTCCAGGGATGCTTTCATCTACAGCCAAACTTTGAAAAATGGTCTCTATTTTCTCAAGCCCTTCCAAATCCTTGGGCAATTTCGCTCCCGAATTGGAAAACCATTTTTTAATGTTTGAAAGAAGTGTCCTCACCAGTTGCCCTTATGCCACCTAACATAGTGAGAATTCCAAAGAACAAAAAATAGCTTGGGTGAAGATCAGCAAGAATGGAAAAGACTTTCCTGCCAATTCCGTCTACATTTGTCCTAAACAAACCGGAAATGCAGCAAAGCAGGAACAAAGAACTTTATCATCAGAAATTGAATCGGGTTTTGGAATACATCGATAACCACTTGGATGAAAAGATCGAGTTGAAAACCTTGGCGGAACTTTCCCATTTTTCCCCGTTCCATTTTCATCGCATAGTCAAGGCCTTGTTGGGCGAACCCATCGGTGCTTATATTACACGTATTCGGTTGGAAACTGCCGCCAAAATGATTCGATACAGCCAAATGTCGGTCGAAGAAATTGGATATGCCGTGGGTTATGACACCCCTTCTTCCTTAACCAAGGCATTTAAACAACATTTCGGCACAACTCCTTCAGCATATAGAAAAAGTAAATCATTAATCATAAATACAATAAAACGAATGGAAACAACATCTTTGAACATCAAAAAGCCAAAGATCCTCACTGTGGAGGACAAAAACTGCATTTACGTCACCCTCAAGGGCGCTTACCAAAAGTTGGACTATCCTTCGGCCTGGGCAACCCTATGGGCTGTGGTAAAAAACCAGAAATTGTTTACTGCTGGCATAGAGCACATCGGGTTACCCTTTGACGACCCCAACGTAACCGAAGAAAACAATATTCGGTATGATGCCTGCCTCATTATCCATAAAGAAGCTAAACCTGATGGGAAGGTGGGAACCAAAACCATACAGGGTGGAAAGTTTGCAGTTTTCCATTACCAAGGCAGTTATGCGAATTTAGGAGAGGTTTACGATTACATCTTTAACACCTGGCTTTTGGAAAGTGACCATGAGCTTCGTGAAGTACCTACAAGGGAAAAATACCTCAACAATCCCGAAAAAACCGAGGAGGGTAAGCTTAAAACGGAAATCTATATTCCGATCAAGTAATCAATCCCTGAATATCAAACGCCCATTAAAGATCTCTTCAACCTCAATCTCTGGTGGGCGGTTGAAACTAATTACATCTCCTGTACTTCTAATTATTCCCGAAATACGTTGTTGTGGATTTACCAAGATATCGTTGGTACCCCTGTGATTGATATCCACCGTTTGCGCAACCAGGTTTTCGGCTTCCACCCTGGAATCACCTGCTGCAATTCCAATTTGCAAATCATTGGCTGTTCCCCGCAATTTAAAATAGGCAATCCCGTTGGCAACAATTCTTACCGTTGAGGCATCCAGTTCCAAGTCGAAGGAACCATCCGTGGTTTCCGTTTCCGGATTGTTGAAACTTTCTGAAATCAAAGTAAGATTCCCGTAGTTGAGTGGCCCATCGCTGGATACCAAGAGCCCCGTACTACTTCGGACTTCCTCAATATCGGGTGAGGTAACGTATACTGTGGTCAGGCCGTAATCCCGGATAAAATTGCAGCCATTTTCGTTGCGGAGCACCAATCTATCTCCATTCACCTGAGCAGACACCTCATCTTGAAGAAACTCCCCAGTTTTGATTTCCACACCTTGCTCCTCCCCTTGAATTAGCACCAGGTTGATGTTTTCAAAAACGGTAATTTTTGAAAATGGTCCAGTTTCGGTGACCCTTCGGGTCAATTCCCCAGCGTTCTGAAAACAATCCGGTACCTTGTCCCCGTTGCAGGCCATCAAAAACACAAATAGCAGTAGCACGGATTTCTCCATCACCCTCGAAATTACTTGATAACTATATGTCGTTTTTTTAACGTTCAGCATCTTACATTCACAATCTTACCCCAATTCCAAATTCGACCGTTTCGGCCTTTGCCCCATGCGATTTTAGGGTTATGGCACCAAAAACCTTTTCGCCAAAATATCGTTTCAATCCAACCCTATTGTACACCCTGCCTTCAAAATCGAAGGGATAATACAGGTAGTACCCCAGCTGGGTCTCCACACTCATTTTGTTGATAAACAATTCATGGCCCAAAAACACTCCCACCCGTTTAAAATCGGTATCCGGGTCTACGTCCAACTCTGGAAACGAAGTGGCCTGCAACCGAATCAATTCCTTCAAAAAATTGGAGAAAAACAAATCAGTTCCAAATTGGATCGCACTTTTTCTACTCAATCGTTTATCCGCATAGGCAGAAATAATCCAGAATCCGTATCGCCCAGAATTATTGACATCACTTTCATTGACACCCCCTCTTAATGCAAGATTATATCGAAGGGGCTCCTTTGTTTTTTCCTTTGTAACCCTAGGAAGAAAATCGGGATTCACTTCTGGGTCCAAATCGTAGGACAGTCCAAGGTTTAAGGCAAAAGTATTGGTGGAGGTATTGGGTGCCTTAAAATTGGCATTGGAATAATGTATCAGAGATATGCCAGCCTTTACGCCCAAATTCTTCCAGAGGTTATCCCGTTGATAATTGAGCATGACCATGGTTGAACTCAAAAGATGGGTCCCGTAGGCATTATTCCTAAAATTGGTGGTCTTGTCGTAAGGATTGGTATTGTACGCGACTCCTTGCCCCACCCTTAGCTGCACATTTCTTTTGAACAGATAAAAGTTATAATGGGCATACACACCAAAGTGATTGCCCAAGGTAGGGTTGTGCATATTCTGGTAAATGAAGGTGAATCCTGTATCCGGGTAACCGTACAAGGCTTCCCATTCCTCTTGGCCGTAGCGTTTTCTATTGAATCCGAGTATGAAGCCGCTCGGATGCTCCGTGATCAAATGTGAGATATCCGGGTTATGAAGCAGTATGGAGCCATAAAAATGGCTTGCATCCAATACATATTTCTTAGAAATATCTTGGGATTGGCCAAATCCAAGGTCACCTAGCAGGCAAACAATAGCACAAATGGTTAGCAAGCGCTTCATGAGGGGCAAAAATAGGCATTATTGATAGATGCCCCAGGGGTTTCGAAACTCTGCAAACAATTAAAAAATAGCCTTGGCTATAGCCTTGATATTGTCCGATTTTCCCATGGAGTAGTAATGCAGTACAGGTACCCCGGCATCCTTTAACTCCTTGGACTGCTTGATACACCATTCCACACCAATCTGGCGTACCTCCTTGTTGCTTTTACAAGACTCCACAGCCTCTATCAAATCCTCGGGAATGTCTACCCGAAACACTTGGGGTAATAATTGAAGGTGACGTTTTACAGCGATGGGTTTAATACCTGGAATAATGGGTACTTCTATGCCGATTTTACGTGCTTCGTCCACAAATTCAAAGAATTTTTGATTGTCGAAAAACATCTGGGTCACAACATAATCCGCACCTAAATCCACCTTTTGCTTCAAACGCTTTAAATCGGTTTTTAAAGAGGGGGCCTCCATATGCTTTTCCGGATACCCGGCCACTCCAACACAAAAGTTAGCACAATTGTCGGTTTCGATCACTTCGTGCAAATAGTTTCCCTTGTTCAATTCCTGGATTTGCTCCACAAGATCCGAAGCGTACTTATGGCCGCCAGAGGTTGGGGCAAAATACTTCTCTTCTTTCATGGCATCCCCGCGAAGGGCCATAACATTATCGATACCCAAATAATGACAGTCCACCAACAAGTATTCCGTTTCCTCCCTGGTAAATCCACCACAAAGAACATGGGGTACGGTATCCACGTCGTACTTATGCTTGATCGAAGCGCAGATTCCCAAAGTCCCGGGGCGCATGCGGGTAAGTTTTTTGTCCAAAAGACCATCGCGATCAATGTAAACGAATTCTTCCCTGGAAGTTGTCACATCGATAAATGGGGGTTTGAATTCCATTAAAGGGTTAATATTGTCGTATAATTCCTGAATACTTCTTCCTTTAACTGGTGGAATTATCTCAAAACTAAAAAGCGTTTCTCCTTTTGCTGCTTTTATGTGGTCTGTTACTTTCATTCAATTTGTTGTTGTAGGTAGGTTATTGGTTATTGAAATAAAGTTAGTTTTCTACGATGTTTGGAGCCAGCCATTTTTCGGCATCCTTTAAAGCTATTCCCTTGCGTTCGGCAAAATCGGCGACCTGATCCGGTTTGATCTTCCCCAAACCAAAGTACTTGGCTTCAGGATGGCCAAAATAATATCCACTAACACTCGCAGCGGGCCACATGGCCAAGCTATCGGTTAGTTCCACCCCAATTTTTTCCTTCACCTCCAAAACCTCCCAAATGGTGATTTTTTCCAAATGGTCAGGGCAAGCGGGATAACCTGGCGCTGGACGAATCCCTCGATATTTTTCGTCAATGAGTTCGTCGTTGGACAACTGCTCTGTTAGGGCATAGCCCCAGTGTTTGGTCCTAACCTCTTTGTGCAAATACTCAGCAAAGGCCTCCGCTAACCGGTCTGCTAATGCTTTTACCATAATGGAGCCGTAATCGTCAAGGTTTTTTTCGTACTCCTGAGCCAATTCCTGCGTACCAAAACCGGTGGTCACACAAAAACAACCCATATAATCTTGTTTCCCGGAAGATTCTGGAGCTATAAAATCAGCAAGGGCAATGTTGGGTACTCCCTCCCGCTTTTTGAGTTGTTGGCGAAGCGTTCGGAAGATGAAATTAGAACTGTCCCCATTCGCACCGCTTTGGGCCGAAATGGCGATATCATCCTCGTTCACCTGTTGCGCTGGAAAAAGTCCAAAAACAGCTTTGGCCTTTAACAGCTTTTCCTCCAATATTTGGTCCAGCATTTTTTGGGCATCCTCGAAGAGTTCCGAAGCCTGTTCACCCACTATTTCATCTGTTAGGATGTTTGGATACTTCCCATGCAGGTCCCAACTTCTAAAAAATGGGCTCCAATCAATAAAAGGCTTGAGTTTTTTAAGGTCAAATTCCTCCCAAACCTGAACCCCGAGCTCGTTGGGCTTTTTGATTTCAGAGGCATTCCAATCCAACTTCAACTTGTTGTTCCGGGCCTCCTTAAGGGTCAAATATTCTTTTTGTTTGGTCCTGTTCAAGAAACGATCACGGAAACTCTCGTAGTCTAGCTTTATGGACTTTTTATAATTGTCCGAAGTTTCTTTTTGAAGCAAATCCCCTACTACGGTCACAGCTCTGGACGCGTCATTAACGTGCACCACGGATTGGCTATAAACCGGGTCGATTTTTACAGCTGTATGGGCTTTACTCGTAGTTGCGCCACCGATTAAGAGTGGAACTGTAAATTGTTGCCGTTCCATCTCTTTGGCCAAAAAGACCATTTCATCCAAGGAAGGGGTGATCAGACCACTCAATCCAATTATGTCCACCTGTTCCTCCTTGGCCTTTTGTATGATGACTTCTGGCGGTACCATCACACCCAGGTCCACAATTTCGTAGTTATTACAGGCCAATACCACGCTTACAATATTCTTGCCAATATCGTGGACATCGCCCTTTACCGTGGCCATAAGAATTTTTCCTGCTGCTGATGTACTTGCGTCTTTGGATGCTTCGATATATGGGGTTAGGTAGGCCACCGCTTTCTTCATCACCCTGGCCGATTTTACCACTTGGGGCAAAAACATTTTTCCGCTTCCAAATAGATCGCCCACCACGTTCATACCGGTCATCAAATTGCCCTCGATCACCTCAAGTGGCCTAGATGCCAGTTGCCTAGCCTCCTCAATATCTTCAACTATATATTGGTCTATGCCCTTTACCAGAGCTCTAGTTATCCGATTTTGCAAAGGCTCTTCCCGCCAGGATAGATCCACTTTATTTTCCTTGGCCTTGCCCACAACGGTTTCTGCAAATTCCAGCAAGCGTTCGGTGGCATCATCCCTCCTATCCAAAATCACATCCTCAACATGCTCCAATAGATCCTTAGGAATATCGTCGTATACTTCCAGCAAAGCTGGATTCACGATACCCATGTTCATCCCAGCCTTAATGGCATGGTACAAAAACACAGAATGCATGGCTTCACGAACCGGGTTGTTTCCCCTAAAGGAAAAGGAAACATTGCTCACCCCACCGCTAACACTACAGTATGGCAAATTTTCCCGCACCCAACGGGTACCTTCTATAAAATCAATAGCATTTTTACGATGTTCTTCCATCCCGGTCGCAACGGGGAAAATGTTTAGATCAAAGATGATATCCTCCGGAGGAAAATTCACCTCATTCACCAAAACATCGTAGGAACGTTTGGCAATCTCGATCCGTCGCTCATAGTTGTCGGCTTGGCCAACTTCATCAAAGGCCATTACAATAACCGCCGCTCCATATCTTTTAATCAAGGTGGCTTGACGAATAAATTCCGCCTCGCCTTCCTTTAAACTGATGGAATTCACAACGCATTTACCCTGCACCACTTGCAGTCCTGCCTCAATAATTTCCCATTTGGAACTGTCTATCATGATGGGAACACGGGCAATATCGGGCTCGGAACCTATAAGGTTCAGAAAATTGACCATGGCCTCTTTTCCATCGATAAGGCCATCGTCCATATTTATATCGATAATCTGTGCCCCACCTTCTACTTGATGTCTGGCCACGTCCAGCGCTTCCTCAAACTTCCGCTCCTTGATCAATCGAAGAAACTTTTTGGAACCGGCCACATTGGTACGCTCACCCACGTTCACAAAATTGCTGTGCGGGGTAATGATCAGGGGTTCCAGACCACTAAGTTTCAAGTATTTTGTTTTTTGATCTATCATTTAGCTATAGTGCAATACTTCGGGAAATGGCTCATAAAAATGATGCAGAAGATTCTTCCATCCTTGATATTCCTCAGATTTTCTGAATCCTTCCTCATGATCTTCCAAAGTTTCCCATTTGACCAATAGTATATACTGGTCAGGTTTCTCAATACATTTTTTCAGTTCGTGACCCATATATCCCTTCATCCCGGTGATTATTGAGGAAGCCTCGTCAAAACTTGCTTCAAACGCTGAAGCAAGGCCATGTTTAATGTTTAATATTGCCACCTCTAGAACCATAAGCGATTTAATTCAAGACCAAAGGCCTACGAGGTTTATATTCTTTCACCAAGTCCGCGATGGCCTTTATATGTTCGGGCGTGGTCCCACAACATCCTCCAACAATATTGACCAAGCTTTTTTCCAAATATTCCTTAATCTGTGAAGCCATCTGCTCCGGAGTTTCGTCATATTCCCCAAAGGCATTGGGCAACCCAGCATTGGGATGTGCCGAAATGGCAAATTCCGACTTAGCGGAAACCACCTCCAAATGGGGCACCAATTGACTTGCTCCCAAGGCGCAATTGAATCCGACCGAAAGAATAGGTAAATGGGAAACCGATATCAGGAAAGCCTCTGCTGTCTGGCCCGAAAGGGTTCTCCCGGAAGCATCCGTAATTGTTCCACTGACCATTATCGGAACATGTATTCCGCGCTCGTCCTTCACTTCCTCAATTGCGAACAATGCCGCCTTGGCATTTAGCGTATCAAAAATGGTCTCTACCAAGAGAAGGTCCGCTCCCCCGTCCAATAAAGCTTCTACCTGTTGCTTATAGGCAATGCGAAGTTCATTGAAGGATATGGCGCGGTAACCCGGGTCATTGACATCCGGAGACATACTGGCCGTCTTATTGGTGGGACCAATACTTCCGGCCACGAATCTGGGTTTGTCGGGCTCCTTTGCCGTAAACTCATCAGCCACTTCTTTGGCAATCCTGGCCGATTCATAATTGAGTTCATAGACCAATTCTTCCATGAAATAATCGGCCATCGCGATGGTGGTCCCAGAAAAGGTATTGGTTTCGACAATATCCGCCCCGGCCTCGAAGTACTTCCTATGAACCTCTGCAATGGCGTCCGGTTGTGTTAGCGACAACAAGTCGTTGTTTCCAACCAATGGGTGTTCCCAATCCTTGAAGCGGTCTCCCCTAAAGTCCCCCTCTGTGAATTTATAGCGTTGGAGCATGGTACCCATGGCCCCATCCAGTATCAGGATTCGCTCTTTTAGTATTTCCTCGATCTTTTTCATAAATAATATGGTATCGATTCCCTATCTCAACTAGGTACGATAGGACGATAACTTCTAATATGGTATCAAGAAATATGAAGAAAATACGGGAGGCCGTAATTGTCTGGTTATCCTTCCCAGGTTGTTTTGGGTAGAAAGTAGCACCTTCTCGAAGTCGAGGGTTGCTAAGGCTTCAGCGGGTCTATTCCCTCCACCTTTCTTGATAACAAATTCAATTTTTAAATGAACTGAGGACAAAATAACCACGTTTTGTCCTCAAAAACAACAGAAATCTGCATTTTGTTGGTCAATACCCTCCGAAGCAATGCTTTGGAGGGCGTTGACTAACTCAAAATAATCTAAAAAAAGCTCTAGACTATACTTTGCACCACCTCTTTTTTGGCCTCTTTCTTAGTGCCATCAAAGCCCTGTACTCCGCCAACGGTGGTATATTTCATAACAAAACGCTTGTCCGGATTGATGATTTGATAGGCATATTGGCACATAACCGCTGCCTCGTGGAATCCAGACAAAATCAATTTTAATTTGCCTTCATAGGTATTTACATCCCCAATAGCAAACACACCTGGAATATTGGTCTGATAATCCTTGGCATTGTTTACCTTAATGGCATTCTTTTGTATTTCCAAGCCCCAATTTCCGATTGGGCCCAATTTTGGTGACAACCCAAACAAGGGGATAAAGTAATCGGTTTCCACATAGGTTTGCCCTTTGGCCTCATCATTGTGTTTTATCACAACGGCCTTCAGTTCATTTTCGCCATGGATTTCCTTTACTTCCGCTTCGGTATACAGCTGAATCTTGCCCAACTTGGCCAATTCCGACGCCTTTTCCACAGAATCCAAAGCTCCCCTAAATTCATTTCTTCTATGTACCAAGGCAACTTCTGAGGCCACATCTGCCAAATAAATCGCCCAGTCCAAAGCAGAATCACCCCCACCTGCGATTACCACCTTTTTATCCCGATAAACTTCGGGGTCCTTGATCATATAGACCACCCCTTTATCTTCGTAATCTGCAATATTGGAAATCAAAGGTTTTCTCGGTTCGAAGGATCCCAAACCACCTGCAATAACCACAACGGGTGCATGATGCTTGGTCCCTTTGTTCGTAGTGACGATAAAGGAACCATCTTCTTGTTTTTCCAAAGTTTCGGCACGCTCACCAAGAGTAAATCCTGGCTCAAAAGGTTTTATTTGTTCCATCAGCTTATCTACCAAATCCCCAGCCAGAATCTCGGGATAGGCCGGGATGTCGTATATGGGTTTTTTGGGGTAGATTTCGGAACATTGACCACCAGGCTGTGGCAGTGCATCAATCAAATGGGTCTTTAACTTTAAAAGTCCTGCTTCAAAAACGGTGAACAACCCTGTTGGTCCCGCTCCAATAATAAGTATATCTGTCTTTATCATCTTAAGCTTTTTCTACTAACTCCAATTCTTTATTTCTAAACTCTTTTTGTATGTTCAATATATCTTGTCTGTGTTTTACCACCTCCCCTATGAGGATAATCGCCGGATTGGAAAGTTTGAGCTCTTCCACCCGTTGTTCGATATTGGCCACCGTACCTATTCCAATTTTTTCGTTTTCGGTTGTGCCATTTTGGATGATGGCCACAGGAAGGTTCGATTTACCTTCTTTTTTGAACAGTTCCACAATTTGACCGAGTTTTGACATCCCCATCAAAATCAGGACTGTTGCGTTGGATTTTGCTGCCAGTTCCACATCCTTTGAAAGCTTGTGTTCCTTGGTTGTCCCTGTTATTACCCAAAAACTCTCGGTAGCCCCTCTTTTGGTAACCGGAATATTTTGTGCCGCGGGCACCGAAACTGCTGAGGATATGCCTGGTACTACGGCAACCTCCACTCCAAACCTTGCGGCGTATTCCATTTCTTCTGCACCCCTACCAAAAACAAAAGGGTCTCCGCCCTTGAGCCGAACTACATGTCCACAAGTATGGGCACGTTGCACGATCAATTCATTGATTTGCACTTGTTGGTATGTATAACATCCCTTGCGTTTCCCTACAAATATTTTCTCTGCATTTGGGGCATATTCCAGCAATTGGGTATCCACCAAGGCGTCATAAAGCACTACATCAGCACTTTGTAAGGCTTTTATTCCCTTCAGGGTGATCAAATCCACATCCCCAGGGCCTGCTCCCACTACCGTTAGTCTTCCTCTATACATGGGCCAATTCCAATTTTCTATATGCTTCCAACTGCTCCAACACTTCTTTTGCATCATTCAAAAAGCTTTCGGCAAATGCTTTGTTCGGTGTGTTCTTGTTCAATTGTAGCGCCAATTCCCCAAAACTGCCACTAAAGCCAATTTTCCCGGATTCCACGTACAACTTGTCAAAATCCCTGATGATTCCAGCATGGGTATTGACCTTTACCTTTTCCGAGGTCAACAAGGCTTTGGCCGAGTTCACAATGGATTGATAGGAATAGTAGATACTTGCTGCCCATTTTGCCTCATTCAAAGCTTCTTGGGCGTTATCGATTTTTTCCTGGCTTTCGTAGAACAAGGTAGCTACCAAATCCACGATAACCCCGGCACATTCCCCGATGCCAATCTCTTTTTTATATTTTTCTTCGGTACCCCAATCAATAAAGTCCTCAGGGGTAAGATTTTCAATATTTGCCAAGGGTTTTAGGAAATCGTAGAAGTAATGTTCCCCTTTTTCCCAATAGTAATCGGCAAAAGAAGCTCCATTGCCATTGGCATTGTAGTCATCCAAGATCAAGCGTAGTGCTTGTGGTCCTCTTCTGCTTGGAATTTTTACCACTTTATCGGCAAATCTACCTTTCCCGTTCCCGAAGTTTCCTCCACCCAATAAAACCTGAAGTGCAGGAGCTACTAGTTTATCCTTGGTCCTAACGGACATTCCCTGAAAACCGATATTGGCCATATTGTGCTGTCCGCACGCGTTCATACAACCACTTATCTTGATCACTACATCCGGATTGTTGATATACTCTGGATATTCCGCCTTGATCACGCGCTCCAATTCCTCAGCAATACCGGTACTACTAGAAATTCCAAGATTACAGGTATCGGTTCCTGGGCAAGCCGTAATGTCCAAAGCCTTGTTATAACCGGCTTCCACAAATCCCAACTTTTCCAACTGGGTATAAAAGAAGGGAACAAGCTCCTCCTTTACATAAGGAATTAAAATATTTTGACGCAACGACAAACGAATTTCCCCAGCTGCATAATCCTGCACCAATCTGGCCAGTTTTCTCGCCTTATCGGTATAGAAATCCCCTAATAAAACTTTGATTCCAATAGCAACATATCCCTTCTGTTTTTGCGGGACAAGGTTGGTGGATTTCCAATTATTGAATGCGATATCGTCCAATATCTGCACTTTTGGGGCCTCCACAGTGGCCACTTTGGGTTTTGGATAGCTTTCAAATTCTATGGGGTAGGTTTTATGGGGAATGGCAAGTTGCTCTTCCTCCAATAGTGCCTTGAAACCATCGAGTCCAATGTCTTTCAACAAGAATTTTAGACGGGCTTTTGCTCGACTTTTACGTTCCCCATGACGGTCAAAAATACGGATGACGCCCTCCATCAATGGGATAATCTTATCACTGGGCAAGAAACTGTACAATTCGTCTGCATGGCGGGGTTGGGAACCCAATCCTCCGGCCAACATAACCTTGAAACCTCTTTCCCCATTTTTTATTTTGGCGATAAAGCCTAAATCGTGCATATAGGACAGGCCTGTATCTGCGTCACTGGCCGAGAATGAAACCTTGAACTTGCGTCCCATTTCCTGGCCGATAGGATTTCGCAGAAAATACTGGAACACGGCATGGGCGTAGGGAGAAACATCGAATGGTTCGTTGACATCGATTCCCGCAGTTTCACTCGCTGTCACATTTCGCACTGTATTTCCACAAGCTTCACGAAGGGTTACATCGTCCCGCTCCAATTCTGCCCAAAGCTCTGGGGTACGCTCCAAGTCCACATAGTGAATTTGAATATCCTGACGAGTGGTAATGTGCAACCGACCCCTGGAATACTCATCTGAAACATCGGAGATACGAAGCAATTGGTCTGAGGTCACCTTGCCATAGGGTAGTTTAATGCGAATCATTTGCACCCCTTGTTGGCGCTGTCCGTATACACCCCTTGCCAAACGAAGGCTACGGAACTTTTCCTCATCGACCTCGCCCCCTTTGAATTGACGAATTTTTCGCTCCAATTCAATGATGTCCTTTTCTACAACTGGATTTTCTATTTCTGTTCTAAAACTCTGCATATTCGAATTATTGTAAATGAATTCCGCACTCCCTTGTTTCCAAGGCTTTTACAGGATCAAAGTAGGTACTGTTTTTTGGTAAATCGTAGGCTTCCAAATAGGAATCCAGGTCATCGTCTGTCCAATAGTAAAAGGGGCTCACTTTCAAAATACCATCTTTTGAATAGCTTAAAATGTCCTTCTCACTCCTCAGTGCGGTCTGACGAATCCTAATATTGGTGAACCAAATATCGGGCTGGTGTTCTTCCAGTGCTCTTCGAAAAGGCTCGAGCTTTACGATATCCGAAAACTCCAAATGTTCAGGTTGATCCGCTGTGGGAAAACCCAAACGATGTTCGATAAAAGCACGAGTTTCCCTTGGCACGTAAGTATTCAATTTGAGATTGAATCGCTTTGTCAATACACTTGCATGTTCATAGGTTTCGGGAAGGTTGTATCCAGTATCGCACCAAACGACATCAATTTTGGGGTCGATTCGTTGAAAAGTGCTCAACAAAACTGCTGAATACTTACCAAAACTTGTGGTTACAATTCGCTTATTGGACAACCGAATGGCCCATTCAATGATTTCTTCAGGTGGTATGCCCCTAAACTGTTTGTTATAATATTCAGTATCGATATCTAATTTCATATTACCCTATGGATTTAATAGGAAAATCAAAGATAGTCCTTCAGTCGTAACAAATGGTTAAAATCTTTATAAAATCACATTTACCCTATAGTTTTTATAGATTTAACTAAAATCGGGTCTCAATTTTATGGATTTTCCACCTACTCCTTGTGTATTCGGCATATTTTTCGACCTCAAGAAACTAACTAGGTCAAGGGGTGTCGCAGCTTACTTCAAAGCGCAGTCCCTATTTTGCGGTATTTATTTGGGTAGGAATACCTGGTAAGGTAAACTATTAGGTATGCAAACCACATTCACGGTTTTCCAACACCTTGGTCGGGTCGAAATATTTGTGTTCGTTCGGTAGACGATATTCGTTTAGATACGCATCCAATTGGGTGTCGCTCCAGTAATAAAATGGACTCACTTTAAGGACACCATTACTGCCCAAACTCAAAACATCCAAAGAATCGCGATGGGCAGTCTGACCCTTTCTCAAGTTGGTGAACCAAATATCTGGTTTATGTTCTTCCATCGCCCTTCTGAAGGGTTCCAATTTTACCTGCTCCGTGAAAAGGGAATGCATGGGGTCGTCAATTTGTGGAATTCCCATAACAGCATCCCTATGCGCTGAAGTTTGCCTTGGCACATAATGTTTAACATTCAAACCCAATCGGGATATAAGCTCATCGGCGTGTTTATAGGTGTTTGGGGTATTGTATCCTGTATCGCACCAGATTACCGGAATGTCGGCATCCACATCAGTAACTGCATGCAAAATGGCCACTTCATAGGGCCTAAAATTGGTAGTCACCACAGGGTTTTTCCCATTATTTATGGCCCATGAAATAATTTCTTGGGGAGGAATACCCCTAAATTGTTTGTTTAAGTTTTCAATATCTTCAATTGTAAATGCCATAACCTTATATTTTTACTTGTCTCAAGAGATTGATTTCCAGATTCGTTCGTGAGAAAAATACAACACCATTTTTGTGACCAACTCCACCAAACCAATGGAAAATACCAAATTCAATATTCAGAACTAATTGGTCCGCCATCGTCGGAAATTTTAATTCCCTATCGATTTAATAGGAATTTCAAAAGTAGGATTATTTCATGAACTAACCGTTAATTTCAGCACAAAATTACTATTACCCTATGGTTTTTATAGATTTTAACAAAATCAATCTGAAAATTTAAGGATTCAGTACCCTTTTACAGTTAAATATTGAATTATTTGGTGCTAGGAAATTAAATCGGCAAGCGTATTGTTTCGATAAACCTCTAAGGCACTATCCCTTACCTGGAGCATCAGTTTATGGACAGAACATTTGTTTTCATCTGGGCAATCGTCACATTTTTCGTAAAAGTTGAGGCTTACACAGGGTACCATGGCAATTGGTCCTTCCAACACGCGGATAACCGATGTCATAAGAATTTCATGGGGCTCCCGAATGAGGTAGTACCCCCCACCCTTTCCTTTTTTGGAGCCTAAAAACCCATTTCGCCTTAGGGTCAGCAAAATACTTTCCAGAAACTTTTGGGAAATGTTCTCATGCTTTGCTATTTCAGCAATCTGAACAGGCTCTTTCCCATCCATGGAAGCAAGGTAGGTCAGCGCTTTTAGCCCATATTTCGTCTTCTTGGAGAGCATCCCACGAATATAGCTAAAAAAGGCGTTCGCCCCTTCCAAATTGGACCAACAATACGGCTATTTTTCCAAGGCTTGGGTTATATCCGCAATTATGTCATCAATATGCTCCAACCCAACCGAAACCCGTACCATCCCATCCGAAATTCCAACAGCTTGTCGCTCCTCAGAGGTTAACTTACTATGGGTGGTCGAAGCAGGGTGGGTTACTATGCTCCTAGAGTCCCCTAGATTGGCAGAAAGTGATAGCATTCTAATGGCGTCAAAGAAATTTCTTCCAGCTTCCAGGCCGCCCTTCACCTCAAAAGCTACAACACAGCCTCCTGCTTTCATCTGTTTTTTGGCAATCTCATATTTTGGGTGCGATTTAAGAAAAGGATACTTAACCCATTCGACATTGGGATGCGCTTCCAAAAAAGTTGCCAGTTGCAGTGCATTGGAACAATGGCGGTCCACCCGAATTGCCAAGGTTTCCAGACTTTTGGACAATACCCAGGCGTTAAAGGGTGAAAGTGCCGGTCCCGTAATTCGGGCAAAACGGTAAATTTTGTCCATGAGTTCACTACTGCCTACGGTAATACCCGCCAACACCCTACCTTGGCCGTCCATCAACTTGGTCCCGGAATGAATGATCAAATCCGCCCCAAATTTGATAGGCTGCTGCAAATAGGGAGACGCGAAGCAATTGTCTATGATAAATATTAAGTCATGCTTTTTGGCAATCTTTCCGAGTGCTTCCAAATCCAGAACATCCACGCCCGGATTAGTCGGTGATTCAGCATACAAAATTTTTGTCTTGGGCGTGATCAGCCCCTCTACGGCATCCAAGTCATTTACGTCGAAATAGCTGGTGGACACATCCCACTTTGGAAAAAATTGGGTAAACAATGTGTGGGTGGAACCAAAGATGCTCTTCGCCGACACAATATGATCTCCAGTTTCCAAAAGGGCCACAAAGGTGGAATAGACGGCCGCCATTCCAGAGGCAAAAGCAAAACCGGCCTCTGCTCCTTCCATTTTGCACACCTTGTCTATGAACTCATTGGAATTGGGGTTGGAGTACCTGGAATAAATATTCCGCTCCTTCTCTTCTGCAAAGGAAGCCCTCATGTCTTCGGCATCCTCGAAAACAAAGCTGGAGGTCAAATACATTGGAGTGGAATGCTCCAAGAATTGTGACCGCTCTGTCTGCGTCCGAACCGCTTCCGTTTCAAATTTTCGGGTGCTATTATCCGATTCTTTTTTCATAAGGTCTTATTCAATAACCAAAGTGCGGTCATAACTCTCCTATTCTTTTTCCTTATTATTTTTATAGTGTGTTCCATTTTGGCATTCGGACAAAGTCGGAAGGACTTCAAATTCACCATTAATCAGGGCTTCTTTTTTTGCTCTGGACCAACCTTGAATCTGTTTTTCACGTTCGAAAGCTATAGCAATACTCTGATACTCTTCAAAATACACCAATTTTACAGGTAATCTTTTCTTAGTGTGAATAGCTCCTCTTCCATCTTCATGTTCACTAAGTCTTTTGTCCAAATCAATTGTACTGCCCGTGTAATAGCTTCCATCTGAACATTCCAACATATAGACAAATCCTTTCATATTAACTCGTTGTGGCTTCGACTACGCTCAGCCACCAAACACACTAAAAGGTAGTTGAGCGAAGTCGAAACTAGATTTTTTCTGCTATTCTAAGTATGTCGCCAAAAACACCTCTTGCCGTTACTGCCGAACCTGCACCTGCACCTTGGATCACTAAGGGGTTTTCGCCATAAGACTCGGTATATATTTCTATGATGGAATCCGAACCGCTCACTTGCCCCAAAGCACTTTCCTTGGGAACCGAGACAAGTTTTACGTCCAGAATACCCTTGTCTTTCTGTAAATCACCATGCAAATCGCCAATATACCGAAGTACATGGCCCTTCTTTTGTTGTTCTTTGATAGCCTTGAACGTAGCATCCATCTTCCCAATTTGGGATTTAAATTCTTCAAAATTAAGCGTCCGTAACTCCTCAGGTATAAGATTTTCAATAGTAATGTCCGAAAATTCATTTTGGAGATCGAGCTCCCTGGCCAATATCAACAATTTTCTTCCCACATCGTTCCCGGACAAGTCTTCCCTTGGGTCGGGCTCTGTAAATCCCTGGCCCATGGCTTCCTGCACCACGGATGAAAAAGTAATTTCAGCTTCGGAAAATGTATTGAAAATATAGCTCAAAGATCCCGAAAACACTCCTTTGATCCGTGTAATATTCTCCCCGGAAAGATGGAGCAACTTAATCGTATCAATCAAAGGGAGTCCCGCTCCCACATTGGTTTCATAGAGGTACTGTTTTTGATTCTTCTCCAAACTTTTTCGAATGGATTTATAATAATCATAGCCAAGGGTGTTTGCTATTTTGTTGGAGGACACCAAATCAAAACCATATTCAATAAAAGTATCGTAATGGGACACGAATGCTTCGTTGGCCGTATTGTCCACGGCGATAAGGTTCTCCAAGTGATTTTCCTTGGCAAAATTCAAGATATCCGCAATCTCATAGGGCTTACCCTTCTTTTCAAGGTCGGACCTCCACTGCTTGGAAGCCCCTTCCGTAGTTAACAATGCCTTTTTAGAATTGGAGACGGAAAAAATCCGGAGATCTATTCCTTTTCGCAGTTCAATACTCTTTTGGGAGTCCAGAATTTGATCGATCAATGTACCTCCCACATTACCATGTCCGAAAATGGCAAGGTTTACTTTTTTGGCAATCCCAAAAATTTGTCCGTGCACCACATTGATGGCTTTGTGCAAATCGGATTTATGCACCACCAAACTCACATTTTTGCCCGTAACCGTGTTGTTGAACAGCAATGGCACTACCTGGTTTTGAACCAAGGCGTTAAAAGGTTTATGGAAGGTGCTAAGGTCCATTCCCACAATGGAGATAACGGACACATTGTCCATTACCGTAATCTGATTTACGTCTTTGGCCGAATAGTCCGTCTCAAATTCTTGGTCCAGTACTTTTTTGGCTTTCTGGGCCTTTTGGGCGTCCACCACAAGACCTATGCCCCGTTCAGAAGAACCTTGGGATATAATCCCAACACTGATATTGTTTTGCCCGAGCGCCCTAAAAATACGCGCGTCTATCCCAACTTTACCCAACAGCCCGCGTCCCGAGAGGTTTACGAGCGCCACATCTTCCAGAACAGAAAGGGATTTAATACCTCCATTGTCCGTCTTGGGGCCTATTAAGGTGCCATCACTTGCGGCATTAAAGGTGTTTTTGATCCGTAACGGAATGTTTTTTTCTATTAAGGGGATAATGGTCTTGGCGTGCAGGATATTGGCTCCGAAATTGGCCAATTCGTTGGCCTCGGCATAGGAAATGGAATCGATTAGCTTGGCATCCGGAACCAAATCTGGATTGGCTGTAAAAATTCCATCCACATGTGTATAGTTCACCAATTCCTGGGCATCCAAATAGTTGGCCAAAAGGGCAGCGGAATAATTACTTCCATTCCTGCCCAAAGTGGTAGTTTCTCCATTTGGGGTAGATGCAATAAAACCAGTGGTAATCGCTACCGCGCCTTCATCCAATTCCCTAAAACAACGGATAACGTTTTCTTTGGAAGTTCCCTCATTTACCTCAGCATTATTAAAGGTATCATCGGTTTTGATAAGGGTGCGTGAATCCACAAATTGGGCTTTTACCCCTCTGTTCTGCAACATGGCAGTAACCACTTTGGCCGAGATCAACTCGCCATAGGCCAATAGTTCATCCTTGGTCTTGAGGCTATAGTCCCCGGTTAATGATACCCCGCGCAACAGTTTTTCTATAGATTGAAGCTCCGCAGATAAATCAATCTTCGGAAAAGCCTCTTTTTGATATTTTGAAAATGCTTCAAGAGCCTCCTCGAAGGCCTCACCTTTGGCCGCACTTTCCAGCATGGATTCCAATTGGTCCGTGGCCCTGCCGCGAGCCGAAAGCACCACCCCAAAGTGTTCCTTTTCAGCTGCCTTGTTAGTGATTATGGAAAGAACGTTTTCCAAACCCTCGCCATTGGCCAGGGATTTCCCTCCAAATTTTAATATTTTGATACGTTCCGATACGGTTTGTTCCTTAAAAATGGGATTCAACAAGTTTTCCAACTGCTGAAATTCAATCAAAAAGGCATCATGGCCGTGCAAGGATTGAACCTCCCCGTAGGTAACATTGGCATTGGCCTGGGCCAAATGCCTGAAGGTTTCCTTATTTTCTTCCGCCGTAAAAAACAAATCCGAGTTTACACCGATAATATGGATTCTGGTGTCGCTGTCCTGCAAATTTTGAAAAGCTTGGTCACTCTCCCGGGTAATATCAATGGTTTTTAGGAGTTGGTTCATCAGCTTGTAGGCCGAAAGCTGAAACCGCTCTTGGAGTTTCTTACCATGGTGCATCAACCAACTTTCCACATTGAACACCTGAAGCTCCTCGTTGGTACTTCTTTTGAACCGCTCCTTAAAAGATTCCGGGGTTCTGTAACAAAGCATGGCATGCATACGGGCATCGTGTACAGGCTGTTTGGAATTGACCAAAAATTGTTCTTGGATTTGACAATTCGCAATCAGCCAATCCGTCGATTTCCAATCGGATGCCACAGGAATCAAATGCTCCGTAATATTTGGGCTCAAGGCTGCCATTTCCCAGGCGACCCCACCTCCTAAAGAACCACCAATAATGGCGTACAATCGCTCTATATTGAGTTTTTCCAGTCCAAGAAGGAAGATTCGGGCAATATCTCCGGCAACAAAATCCTTGTAATTATCCACTACAAAGCTATCATATCCATTCCCGGGAACATTAAAGGCCAAAATGGTGTAGGTTTCGGTGTCAATACACTTATCCTTGCCAATAATGTCGGACCACCACCCATTCTCCCCGGTAACATTTGAATTACCAGTGAGCGCATGGTTGACCAAAACGATAGGGGCCGAATGCAGTTCTTGCCCAAAAATCTGGTAGGACAACTGTAAATCCTGCTTTATTCCACTAATGGTAGTGTATCCCTTTATCTCTGTTTTATGGAGCATTCCAACGAAATTTGTTCAAATGGGTTCTATATCAATTTAAGGAAGCAAAAGCACTTTCCAAATCGGCCTTTAAATCTTCAAGATTTTCCAGA
The DNA here is from genome assembly GCF_023502235.1 of Flagellimonas myxillae. GTDB lineage: Bacteria > Bacteroidota > Bacteroidia > Flavobacteriales > Flavobacteriaceae > Flagellimonas > Flagellimonas myxillae. The sequence goes on from NZ_JAMFLY010000005.1 coordinate 85,526, forward strand.
CCAACAGATAATCTGATTAAGTCCTTGGTTACCCCGGTGGATTCTTGTTCCGCTTCATCCAACTGTTGATGGGTGGTACTTGCCGGGTGAATGATCAAGGATTTAGTATCTCCAATATTGGCCAAAAGTGAGAATATCTTGGTCTCGTCCGCTATCTTTTTGGAAGATTCAAATCCCCCCTTGACCCCAAAGGTCAAAATACTGCTCTGTCCGTTTGGCAAATATTCATCTGCCAATTTTTTGTATTTGCTGGATTCCAAGCCCGGGTAGTTTACCCAAGTAACCTCTTCCTTGGTTTCCAACCATTGTGCCAAGGCCAAGGCATTTTCACTATGCTTTTTCATACGGACCTCCAGGGTTTCCAATCCTTGGATAATCTGGAATGCATTAAAGGGGCTCAAACAGGCACCATGATCGCGTAATCCTTCTATTCTTACTTTGGCAATAAAGGCCGCAGGGCCCAATGCATCGTGATATACCAATCCGTGATAGCCTGGAGACGGTTCGGTGAACTCTGGGAATTTCCCATTGGCCCAGTTGAAGGTCCCTGCATCGATAATGGCCCCGCCCAAAGCTGTTCCATTACCATTAATATATTTGGTGAGCGAGTGAATTACGATGTTGGCGCCGTGTTCAATCGGATTCAATAAAGCAGGGGAAGCCACAGTATTGTCCACAATAAAAGGAACCTCCGCTGCCTTGGCTTCTTTGGAAATGGCCTTCAAATCCAATACATCGAGTTTTGGATTACCCAAAGATTCCACAAAGAACGCACGGGTATTTTCTTGAACTGCCTTACCAAAATTGGAGGGGTCTGAGGGGTCTACAAATGTTGTTGTGATTCCCAATCGGGGCAAGGTCACTTTAAAGAGATTGTAGGTTCCTCCATATAGACTGTTGGAAGCGACGATATGATCACCAGCTTTTAAGAGTACAAGCAAAGCGGTGTTCACAGCCCCAGTACCCGAAGAACAAACCACCGACGCGATTCCGCCTTCCAAAGCCGCGAGACGCTGCTCCAAAATATCGTTGGTGGGGTTGTTGATACGGGTATAGATGTTCCCAAACTCTGCCAGGGAGAAAAGGTTGGCCGCATGGTCCGAGTTATTGAACACATAGGCGGTACTCTGATAAATGGGCACGGCCCTAGTTCCTCCGTTAGTGGTTACATCGTGTCCTGCATGCAAGGCATTGGTTCCAAATTTTTGATCACTCATGATTTCAGTTTTTTAAATTTTAATTCAACAAAACAATTTAAAAAGCCAAACCCCGCTAGGAACAGTTCCTATGGGTCAAATCAAAAAGTTATAAGAAAGCGTAATCGAGAATGTTCGATTGTTGTTATCTATTCCTGTCTCAATTGCAGTTTTCCACTTTTGAGATCCTGAAACACGTTCAGGACAAGGATAGAATTTAGCACCTTCTTGGAACAGGTCCAAGGGTTGCTAAGGCTTCATAGGGTCTATTCCCTCCACCTTTCTTGATAACTATTCAATACGTGTTTGAACTTACAAGGACAAAGATAACGGTAGAAAAATGTAATTTCCTAATCTTTTCCAAGAATTCATTGAATCTATTTTGATCAAAATAGCATGAATTGGAGTTGACCACCCAATAATACATGAATCATTCAACTGTATTTCTTTCATTTTCTTTGCTTGTCCAAAGAAGACGAAACATAAGAAACGACACTTTCTTGCAAGGAATTTTCCATTGTTTCCAATGGAAATCGATTTCGAAACCTCGCCATCCCTCTAAAGCGGGTTGAGTACCAACCGAGGCTTCCTCAATCTATTCTGGAAGAAAGAACAGCTCCTCTTAAGCTATCTCAAAATAGAAAACTCAATTTGGGAATCCGTGAAAACCGTATGGATCTGGGTTTTAAAATCGCTTTCGTCCGCATTAAAGATATTGTCCACATAGGTCTGGGGATTCAAATCAATTAATGGAAACCAGGTACTTTGTACCTGCACTTGCAGTTTATGTCCTTTTTTTATGGTGTGGAAAACGTCTTGTAGTTTGATGTCCACAGCCGTTTTTTGATTGGGCACAAACGGCTCGGGATGCGAAAAACTGTTCCTAAAACGACCGCGGAGCACTTCACTTCTGACCATCAGATGGTAATTGGCAAGTTTTAAGTGGTCTTGCATTTCCTCATTGGTCTCTACATTGGACGGATGAACATCAATGATCTTCACAATCCAATCTGCCGCCGTTCCGGTGGTTGCCACCTTTAGTTTGGCCATAATATCACCAGCTAGCGTTAGGTCTTCTTCCAATACCTCTGTTTCGAAAACCAATACATCAGATCTACGGGCCGCAAACCGTTGGTCATCTGTCATATATTTTCTTGGGGTGAAAACCGATTTAATGTCCTCCGAGTAGGGAACCGGTTTATTAACGTCGCTAATAAACTTCAGTGGCACCGCTTTTTCAGGTTCAAGGGTCAGTTCTTGATTATCCGACAAAAACATAGTCTGCTTTACTACCCCTTTGGGCGGCCAAGCGTCCAGCGTGCTCCATTCTTTCTTTCCGGAATCGAAAACATAAGCTTCAGGAAGTCCACTGTTTTTGTCCCCTTCACCCTTAAGAAAATGGTTGAAGAACTTCGCTTCTATATTTTTTTGATAAAACAGGGAAATAGAATCCCCAAAGTAGTAATTCCCCACAGCGTTTCGAGTTACATTTCGAGCCCAACCCCCATGGTCCCAAGGGCCAAATACCATCGTATTGTAATTGCCCTTATTGTGCTTTTCTATGTTTTTGTAGGTCTCCAACGGACCGTATAGATCCTCCGCATCAAACCAGCCACCTACAATCATGGTGGCCACATGGGATTTTACATTTTTCAGATGCTGGATAATCCCCCTGCTTTGCCAGAGCTCGTCATAATTTGGATGGTCTTTTAGCTCATTCCAGAAAAAATCGTCGGTTACTCCTTCCGGTCGAAGCTTGGGTGTATCCACCGTTTCGTACTCAAAAAAGGAATTCAGGTTTTTAAGGGGGCCGTTGTCCAAAAAGAACTGATACTGGTCTTCGGTCTGAATATCCGGCAGTACATACCATGCCGTATCTATGGGTTGATCGTTGTTGGGCCTCGGCGTTCCAAAAAGGGAAGTTGCCCTAAAGTAGCTCAACAAATAGGCCCCGTTGTGATGGAAATCGTCAAAAAAGAAATCGCCAATACACGCTTGGGGGGAAGCCGCCTTTAGTGCAGGGTGGGCATCCACTGTGGCATAGGTAGCGTAAAAACCGGGGTAAGAAATCCCCCAAACCCCAACTTTTCCGTTGTTGTTTTCCACATTGTTCACCAACCACTCTATAGTATCATAGGTATCAGAACTTTCATCCACTTGATCATTACTGGTCTTGTTGGGAATATAGGCCCGCATGTTTTCGTAATGCCCCTCACTGAGCCATCTTCCACGCACATCTTGATAGACGATGATATTCCCTTCTTTCATTAAGTGCACATTGGGCCCGATCTGTTTCCTAAAGTTTCCTTCTCCATAGGGTCTCGAACTATAAGGAGTCCGTTGCATTAATATGGGGTATTCCTTAGAGGTGTCTTTCGGGGTATATATGGTGGTATGCAATTTTGCGCCATCCCTCATTTCAATATCCACTTCCTGTTTGGTATAGTGCAATTCAACATAGTTCTCCTTAACTGCAGCTTCTGTTTTGACTGTTTTTTTACAACCCACAAGTGCATTGATCAAACCCATAACCACCAACAAGCTTAAAATCCTATATTTCATACCATAAAATTTAGAAGCTAAAGCTACTAAAGTTCAAAGGAGTACGCCAACAAAAAAGGGAACCAATTGGTTCCCTTTCTATAATAATGATTTGTATTGCTTAAAGTCCAAACTCGCTTTTTATGGCTTCCAACATGTCCAGTTTCTCCCAGGTAAAAAGCTCAACCTCCTTTTCAATACGGCCGTTGTAGGGCGATTCGAAAACCTTGGTCAATGTCTGGGGTTGTTTGCCCATGTGTCCATAAGCGGCTGTTTCCAGGTAAATGGGATTTCGCAACTTAAGGCGTTCTTCTATAGCGAAGGGTCTCATATCGAATAGTTTGGCGGCTTTTTTGGCGATTTCACCATCTGAAAGGTCAACATTGGACGTTCCATAAGTATCCACAAAAATGGATGTGGGTTCCACAACCCCTATGGCGTAACTCACCTGCACCAATATTTCATCGGCTACACCGGCAGCCACCAAATTCTTGGCCGCATGCCTTGCGGCGTAGGCAGCACTTCGGTCCACCTTGCTCGGGTCTTTTCCGCTAAAAGCTCCTCCCCCATGTGCTCCCTTGCCCCCATAGGTGTCCACAATAATTTTGCGACCGGTAAGTCCAGCGTCCCCGTGAGGTCCTCCAATTACAAATTTCCCTGTAGGGTTAATGTGGTACTTTATATGGTCGTTGAACAAGGCGCTAATATTTGCAGGCAACAACTCCTTTACCCTGGGAATCAAAATACTAATGATATCCTCTTTGATCTTTGCCAGCATATTTTCATCCTCATCAAACTCGTCGTGCTGGGTAGAAACCACAATGGTATCGATGCGTTGCGGAACGTTGTCATCGGAGTACTCGATGGTCACCTGGGCTTTTGCATCGGGGCGTAAATACCCTATCTGGGTACCATCATGCCGTAAGGCTGCCAAAACCTGCAAGATCTTATGCGAAATATCCAATGCCAAGGGCATATAGTTTTCGGTTTCCTTGGTGGCATAACCAAACATCATTCCTTGATCTCCGGCTCCCTGCTCTTCCTTTTTGCCTCGGTCCACACCTTGATTAATATCTTGGGATTGTTCATGGATCAAAGAAATAACTCCGCAGGAGTCACCACTAAATTGATACTCTCCCTTGGTATACCCAATCTTATTGATAACCTCCCTGGCGATGTTCTGCACATCCAAATAGGTATCGCTCTTTACCTCGCCCGCTAGCACAACTTGCCCGGTGGTCACCAAGGTTTCACAGGCCACCTTACTTTCGGGGTCAAAGGCCAAAAAGTTGTCCAAAAGGGCATCACTGATCTGATCCGCAATCTTATCTGGGTGTCCTTCACTAACTGATTCAGATGTAAACAAATATGCCATTGTCCTTTTTTAGTTGGATTGGATTTGACGAAAAAGCATAAAGGAGTTTACAAATCTCTGGTGAGAAGCCCGGAATGCCCCGGGATAAACTGCTTTAGCATTTTTGAGGCTGAAATGGATTCAGTCAACGAGGTTGCAATCAGTCAAATCTATCCTCATTTTGAAGGGCAAAAGTATGGTAAATGGTAATTTCCTCAAAATAGAAAGTTATAAATCATACTTCACCTTCAGGACAACATATCGGGGTTGGACTAAATAGGAAGATGTTCTAAAAAATTGATCATTGTAAGTATCCTGATTGAGCTCCCTATTGTTGGTCAAATTGGTGGCTTCCAAGCTGTATTCCCATTTGCTATCCTTTTTCTGGTAGGAAAGGCTCGCATTTAAAAAACCATATTTGTTTTCCACCGACCCTGCCTTGTCCCGATAGAAATAATAGTCATAATCAGCCAACAAAATAAAACCCTTACCAAAAGCAGCATCGAATTTCACAAAAGGCCGATCGGTTAGAAATGTTGTGGACGTATTGGCGTTATCATAGTCATTTTTGGTAAATCTGTATCCAAGTTCCAGATTAGGGGCATTGGTAAAGCTACTGCCTACGGAGGTGGTATAATTCTGGGTGAAGGAAGTGGATTTCAAGGGTGCATCGTTGATGATGTTATAGGTATTGGAGTACGACAAGGAAGCACGTGCACTCAACTTCACCCGTCCAAATGTTCGCTGATATCCCCCCGAACCACTCAAAGTTTCGTCATCAAGATTGGAATTTATGGTAGTACTCACTTGATTGATCCCTGCAATGGCCGTGTTGGTCTTGAAGGCATCAATTCGTTTGCTGTATGAGGCGTTGGCAAAAATATTTTGCATGTTAAACATGCTAAAACTGAAGAAATTTAGGTTGACATTGTGGTACAGTGCACTTTCCAAGCCTGTATTTCCTTGGTACAGTGAGTTGTAGTTGTTGAAGATATATCCTTCTGCAAAGCTGTTGATATCTGAAAAGTTTCTTCGAATGTTATAATTGAGTCGGATGCTTTCCGACTGTTTAAACTGATAGTTGATAAACAGATCCGGCACTACGTTTACCATATCATCCTTAACAGCGGTCCCCAACTGGGTATTGGTGGCGGTATAGCTGTGAACATGGAAACCTGGATTCAGGGTCAACTTCCCAACGGCCACTTTATAGTGAAATCCCAAAAAGAGATCGGAAAAATTGAACTCTACGGTATTGTTCAAACTTGCGTCATTAAAGTTGGCGGGGCCACCCGAATCCAAAATCTGGAATATTGACGAATTAAACCGCTGACTACTTTGGATGGTACCCAAGGTAAAATTGAGGTTGCTCTTGGGGCCGGTCACCCAAAAGTGGTCCAATTTGGCATCCAACCGGTGGGTCTGTGTATATTGATTTTGATTGATGTTGAAATTGGACTGCCCTTGATCAAAGGGCACGATGCCCAAAAAGGGTTGTTGTTCTCGGATGGCGTTGTAAAAGGGGTTTTCGTCAGCATACTCATATTGTGCCTCCAAAGCGAAAATATGATCTTCACTGGCGGTGTAGTACACATTGGAATTTTGGGTCACCGTGGTCGGTTTTTGGGATTGGTTCTGTGTAATATCATCGGTTACATCAGAAACCGAACGTGTATTTTCCAGTTCTTCCTCGTCGGATAAGCGAATAAGCACATCGTAATCCCATTGTAGAAGATCTGATGGTTTATAGTTCGAGGCAAGTTTTATCAAACCCAATTGGGAAGTTTGGTCCGTTTGGGTTTCCGTGTTCTCCGTTTCTTCACTGGAAATGAAAGTCCTCGTAGCCATGGTTTCCAACAAAGTATTGGTATAGGAATAGATCCCAAATCCACTGAACCGCCAAGCTTCTGAAGGTTTATAACTAAAGTTCAACGCTCCAAATTTGGAATTGATGTCCTTGGCCCGGTTGTTCTGCACCTGGGCCAATCCCAATCCGCTTGAACCAGTGGTAAAGGTGGTGCCCGTATTGTTCCGCGTAGCCCCACGAAAACCGCCGGTGAAATTCCAATAATCCCTCCTGGAAAAAGCAATTTCCCCAAGGTTGTTCAAATCCGTTAAAATATTGATGCTAAAATTTGGACTGTAGTAGAACAATTTGGGATGGGCCACATAACGTTCATCCAATCCCAATCCACCGGTAATCTCCCCAAACCAAAATTTCTTTTTTCCTTCCTTTAGTTTAATGTTGAGGGCCACATTGTCCTGATTGTTGGTCACGCCGCTCAATTGGGAAACCTCGGTATAGTTACGTAGAACTTCCACCTTGTCCAGGGCATTGGCCGGAATGTTTTTTGACGCCAATTTGGAATCCCCGTCAAAAAAATCCTCCCCCTCCACCATTACTTTGCTTACGGTCTTGCCCTCAACCTCAATTTCGCCATCATCGTTCACCTCAATGCCAGGAAGCTTTTCCAATACATCTGCCAGCTTTTTTTCAGTTCCTGACACGAAAGAATCGGTATTATAAACAATGGTATCTCCTTTCACCGTAACTGGAATTTCGTAGACTACTTCGACCTCCTCCAAATTCTCAGCTTGCGGGTGGAGGGTGACATCGAGTTGTAAATCTTGCTCCATAGTGGAAACCGGAATTTCCTTCGGCTTAAAACCCAGATAACTGATCTTTACCAAGTATTCTGTATTGGCTTTTACATGAAGTCGAAAGAGCCCATCCGAATTGGTTATTCCAAAACCATCTAATGCCTGGTTGGATTGATTTACAGCTACCACATTGGCCATTTCCAACGGATTCTGGAGGGTATCGCGAACGGTTCCGACAAGTGTTATTTTTTGGGCCGTGGCTGAAACCCCTAAAAGCATTAAAAGGGCTAGCAATATTGGCGTAATATTTTTACCCATCAACCCCTAATTCTACCACTGTTACCACCTCTTCGTCGATTTCTGAATCTTTCGGACATCTCTTCCATTTTTTTGGACATTAAATCATCGTATTCCTTTTGGGTAACCTGTTTCCCTTTGGTAGGAGCCTCTATCTCCACTTCTTCCTTTGGATTGAGGATCAATTTGGAGCACAATATGGCCGTTCTCCCATCGTTGACTTCCAAAATAAGGCCGGGCAAACCCCAATAAGTGCCCGGGCCCTGACTTATGGGAATCTCCGGTGTGTACCAAACAGTAATTTCCTGTGCTTTGGGGGGCTCCATTTGGGATAAAAAGGAGTTGGACGAAGTACTGTTCTTTTGAATCGTATCTTTTTTAGCGGGGTCTCCTCCTGGTCTGGAATCCGCTCGGCGGGGACGCATTCTCCTAAAGCGATCCGTCATATCTGCCTCTTTTTTAATGGTGGTCGCCTTATAGCAGGTATAGTTTCCGATTTTTTTTGTCTCGGACCCCAACACCCACTCCCACTGAGGCAAACTATCCTTTATCAAGAACATTTTGCCAAACATTTCGGACTGCCTCACATAGGCCTGGTCTTGTACATTTTTGTAGTAGGTTCCAGATCCTGATGCCAAAAAGCCCATTCGCATGCCTCCCCTACCTTGGGTCCCAGGAGTTTCCAGTTTTTCTTCCTCTTCGTAGGTACTGGAAGTTTTGTCGAAGTTAAGCTCAAAGGTTCGTTCCATAGCCCTTCGCATGCGCTCCCTTATTTCCTGTTTTCTGGATTCGGGCATGTCTGGAGGTCCAAAATCATCTCCTATCGATGTTTTGGATTCGTAAACGGCTATTCCTTGAAAATCTTGGGCAAAAGTTGAAAGCATGCCAAAAAAGCACACAAACAAAAACGGTTTTATATGAGTCATGTTCCCCTAAATTTGGTCCTTGGACTAATGTAACCCACAATGGTTTAAGAGCATCATAAAAAAATGCAAATCTCTGGAAGGGGAGCAAAGAATTCTCACCCAAAGATTTTTACCAACTCAGGATAACTTGTATATTGCACGAAGGTTTTCCCCTGATCAAAACAACACCAATCTAAAACATCACTACCCCATGCACATTGCTGTAGCAGGAAACATTGGAGCCGGAAAGACAACCTTAACCAATTTACTGGCAAAACATTATAAATGGGACGCTCAATTTGAGGACGTGGTAGACAACCCCTATTTGGATGATTTTTACACCCAGATGGAACGGTGGAGTTTTAACCTTCAAATTTATTTCCTGAACAGTCGCTACCGACAAATACTAAAGATTCGGGAAAGCGGTAAAGATGTGATTCAGGACAGGACTATTTATGAGGACGCCCATATTTTTGCACCCAATTTGCATGCCATGGGACTCATGACCAACAGGGATTTTGAAAACTATTCCAGTCTTTTTGAATTGATGGAAACCCTGGTGCAACCTCCTGACCTCTTGATTTATTTAAGAAGTTCCATTCCCAATTTGGTGAACCAAATCCACAAAAGGGGAAGGGATTATGAAAATAGCATTTCCATAGATTACCTAAGCCGATTGAACGAACGATATGAAGCTTGGGTGAACACCTACGAAAAAGGCAAGTTGCTGATTTTTGATGTGGATGATATCAACTTCGTGGACAATCCTGAAGATTTGGGCAAGGTAATCAACCGCATTGATGCAGAATTGCACGGGTTGTTCTAGGAATCTCCACGTTCCAAATTCCAAAAATCCAACAATCTAATAATCTAATAATCCAATAGACCAAATCCTTCCCGTTCCCTCAACGAAAGGGTCTATTCCCTCATTTTCGATTTTTTAAGGCTGATTTTCAAGCTAGCTTGGATATGGAATTATTTCTATGTCTAACAAAAAGCAATTTACATATACTGGTTCTTGACTGCGCTAGAACTGACAGCATGAATTGCTTATCAAAAATTTGAAATTTATGAAACCGAAAAAGAACCAAGAATTGGAACTAAAACGAAACAGCGTACTCTACTTTTCAGTTGGTCTGGTAGCCGTATTGCTTTTGGCCTATGTGGCCTTGGAATGGAAATCGTATTATGAAACTCCAGAATATGCCCAGAACTTAGGTGTCCCCGATGAACTTATAGAGGATGTTCCCATCACGGTACATGAACTTCCACCACCACCGCCTAAAATCCAAACTCCCCCGGTCATTGAAATTATCCCCGATGAGGACAAAACTGTTGAAACAGTTATCGAATCCAGTGAAGTGAATCAAGAAACAGAAATTGCCAAAGTGGAAGATATTGTCGTCTTAGACGATGAAACACCGGATGAAGTTTCATTTATAGTTGTTGAAGATTCTCCAGTATTCCCTGGCTGTGAAGACGCGCAAGACCAAAGGGCTTGTTTTCAATCCATGATGCAAAAGCATATCCGTAAAAACTTCCGCTATCCCGAAAATGCGGTTGATATGAACCTGCAAGGTCGGGTCAATGTTATGTTTACCATTCAGAAAGATGGAAGTATCGATGATGTGCGTATGCGGGGACCCCATAAAGTTTTGGAGCAAGAAGCGGCACGGATCATCTCCAAGCTTCCCAAAATGACACCCGGGAAACAACGTGGTGCACCGGTGAGGGTTCCATTTTCCATCCCAATAACCTTTCAGTTACAATAAAAGGCCAATAACTTTGATATAGTTGATTTCCAAGACACCCAATGGAAATCAACTATTTTTTTCTAGCTTAGGGGAAGCCAACCTCTAAACGTTACACCCTTGAAAATTCAATTTTACGCACGCTGTTCGTTCTGCTTAACTATTCTCCTCGCTTCCTGTGAAACATCCAAAAAGGATTATGCAAATTGGTCATCCTATTTGGGTGGCCTGGACCGGAACCATTACACCACCTTATCACAAATCAACAAGGATAATCTGAACGATTTAAGAATTGCCTGGTCCTATTCATCACCAGACAGTGGGCAAATGCAAATGAACCCCATCGTTATAGACACTATGCTCTATGGGGTCACGGCGGGGCGTAGAGCCATCGCACTACATGCAGGTACGGGCAAGGAACTCTGGCGCTTTGGGGATTCTATAGAACGACCCAATACCAGCGGAAGAGGAGTGTCCTTTTGGTCCAAAGGCACAGACCAACGTATCTTTTATACCGTGGGGCCTGATTTATATGCCTTAAATGCAATGACCGGCAAGCCGATACCCTCCTTTGGGAACCAGGGAAAAATAGATATGCGGTCTGCCATGCCAAGTGCTGCCAAAGATAAATTTGTAGCTTCCAATACCCCGGGCACTATTTATAAGGATATTATTGTGATGCCCACTCGTTTAGGAGAAGATGTGGGCGCCGCCCCAGGGGACATCTTAGCCTTTAATGTGATTACTGGAGCAGTAGCATGGGTTTTTCATACCATTCCCCACCCAGGGGAAGAAGGCTCCGAAACATGGGAAGACGAAAATGCCCATAATAGCGACATTATTGGTGCGGCCAACAATTGGTCCGGGATGGCAGTAGATGAAGAAACGGGGATAATTTACATCCCAACAGGCTCCGTCGCTCCGGATTTTTACGGTGGCCATCGAAAGGGCTCCAACCTTTTTGCGAATTGTTTGTTGGCATTGGACGCTGAAACAGGAGAACGTATTTGGCATTATCAGTTTGTGCACCATGATCTTTGGGATCGCGATTTACCGGCCCCTCCCAATCTTATTACAGTAAAACGTCAAGGAAAAAGTGTCAAAGCAGTGGCACAGGTTACCAAACAGGGGTATGTTTATGTATTTGACCGGGCAACCGGAGAACCCTTGTTCGACATCGAGGAGGTTCCTTTTCCCGCGTCCCAATTGGAAGGTGAAAAAGCATGGCCTACCCAGCCCATACCTGTAAAACCCAAACCCTTTGCCCGCTTGTCCAAGGACCTTACCGAAGATGATGTGAGTCCTTATGCCGAAAACAAGGAAGAATTGCAGGAAATCCTGCGAACCGCAGATAAACGTCAATATGCCCCACCAAACGTGGAGCCTTTACTGCTGTTACCCGGGCTTGATGGGGCAGCGGAATGGGGTGGAACCGGGGCCGATCCTGATGAGGGAATTATTTACGTAAACTCGAACGAAATGGCTTGGTTGATCCATATGAAAAAGAACGAAGTCCCCGTGGAAAACATGCCCTTGGGAGAACGGGTTTACACGCAATATTGCGTAGTCTGCCATCAAAAGGACCGGAGCGGTATTGAAGCGAGTGGCTACCCATCCCTCGTGAACCTAAAAGACTCGAAAACCAAAACCGAAATTTCCGAACTCATTACCAAGGGCAAAGGAATGATGACCGGGTTTCCCCAAATCCCGGAGAATGAAAAAGAGGCCTTGCTTCAATTTCTTTTTGACGAAGAAAGTACCCTTGCGGATAATGACACATCCAAAACGTATCCCCTTCCTTATAAATTTGGAGGCTATGCCAGGTTTCAGGACAGCAACGGGCACCCGGCCTTGTCTCCCCCATGGGGAACCATGCATGCCATTGATTTGAATACCGGGAATTTTGTTTGGTCCATTACTTTGGGTGACACCCCGGAGCTTAAGAAAGAAGGCTTACCGCCAACAGGGTGTGAAAACTACGGAGGTCCTATAGTTACGGAAAATGGACTGCTTTTTATAGCAGCGACCAAAGACGGGTATTTTAGGGCTTTTGACAAGAACACTGGGGAGCTTCTTTGGCAATTCAAATTACCGGCGGCAGCCTTTGCCACCCCGGCCACCTATGAAGTTAATGGCAAACAATATATCGCTCTTGCTTGTGGTGGGGAAAAGTTGGGGACGGAGAAAGGAAATCAGATTATAGCTTTTGCTTTAGGGGAATAAAAAAACCACGCTGAAGAGCGTGGTTTTCTAAACTATTTTGAAAAAGGAAAATTATCCTTTGGACGCTGCGGTATAAGCATCAACCAACTTTTGAACCTCCTCTTTGGTGGCCCCAACAAATTCCTTTATTTCTTCAGTTTTCTCACCTGCTTTTTCAAAGGTTGAAGTAACTACAGCCTTGAATTCACCTTCAGCAGTATTGCTCATTTCAACCTTGATTTGTTTTTCCACAGCAACAGTTTCCTTCATACCCTCTGTAGTGATGGAAATTTTGGTCCCATCTTCTTTTAGCATACTAACCTCGTCGGCAGGAGCCAAGCTCACCAAACTAGGAGCAATTACCAAAGCAACTACGGACATCAGCTTCAACAAGATGTTCAAAGATGGACCTGAGGTATCCTTAAACGGATCCCCAACAGTATCTCCAACAACGGCAGCTTTATGGGCATCGGAACCTTTACGACCATCACTTTCAATGGTCTTTTTGGCATTATCCCAAGCACCACCAGCATTAGACTGGAAAATGGCCATCAATACACCCGCTGTTGTAACACCGGCAAGCAAGCCACCTAGCATCTCAGCACCACCAATAAATCCAACAGCAACCGGAACAGCAATTGCCAACAGACCTGGTAAAACCATTTCTTTAATGGAAGCTGTAGTGGAAATGGCCACACATTTATCATATTCTGCAACGCCATCAGCAGCATCAAAAATCTTTCTGTCTTCAGCAGATGCCTTTGAAATATCGGAATCGTACTTACGCATTACTTCCAAAGCGGCTTTCAACTGAGGGATATCCCTAAACTGACGACGAACTTCTTCAATCATGGCCATCGCAGCTCTACCCACAGCATTCATGGAAAGTGCAGAAAATACAAATGGAAGCATTCCCCCAATCAATAGACCAGCCATGATATCGGGTTGGGAAACGTCAATTGAAGTTACATTTGCCGTTTTCATAAAGGCGGCAAATAAAGCCAAAGCAGTAAGGGCAGCAGACGCAATAGCAAAACCTTTACCAATGGCAGCAGTGGTGTTACCTACAGCGTCCAATTTATCGGTACGCTCACGTACTTCTGGGTCTAATTCGGCCATTTCGGCAATACCTCCTGCGTTATCAGAAATTGGTCCGTAAGCATCTACAGCCAATTGGATACCTGTGTTGGCCAACATACCAACGGCAGCAATAGCAATTCCGTAAAGACCAGCAAAATGGTGCGAGACCAAAATCGCGGCAGCAATTAAAAGAATAGGAATCATTGTTGACATCATACCAACACCTAATCCTGCAATAATATTTGTGGCAGCACCAGTTTCGGACTGACGTACAATAGAGTTAACAGGTTTTGTCCCAGTTCCTGTATAATATTCCGTTACCTTACCAACGGCAAGACCAGCTACAAGACCAGCAATGGTAGCCCAAAAAACACCCATTGCAGAATATGTGGTTCCTGCTTCTACCCAAGATTCAGGAAGCATTGAATTAATTATGAAATAGGAAGCAACCAACATTAATCCAGCTGAACCAAATTCTCCAATATTTAAAGCAGTTTGAGGATTTCCACCATCCTTAACACGGACAAAGAAAGTTCCTAGAATGGACATTACAATTCCAACTGCTGCTAATGCCAAAGGAAGGTATACAGCTCCCAATCCATCATAAACCCCAGAAAATTCAGGTAGTGTAGCAAAAACAGCTCCCAATACCATGGTACCAATAATAGAACCTACATAAGACTCAAAAAGGTCAGCACCCATACCAGCAACATCCCCTACATTGTCACCAACATTATCCGCAATGGTTGCGGGGTTCAATGGGTGATCCTCTGGAATACCAGCTTCTACCTTACCAACAAGGTCAGCACCAACGTCTGCAGCTTTGGTGTATATACCTCCACCCACACGTGCAAAAAGTGCAATGGAAGAAGCACCCAAAGAGAATCCAGAAAGTACGTTAAGTACCTCACCTAGTTCCCATCCCTGTCCGCTGTAAATCATAAAAAGTCCACTCAATCCAAGTACACCCAATCCTACAACACCTAGACCCATGACGGCTCCACCAGCAAAGGCTACTTCAAGTGCTTTGCCCAGGGAAGTTCTTGCAGCATTGGTAGTTCTTACATTGGCTTTTGTAGCGACCTTCATTCCAATAAATCCTGCCAAAGCAGAACAAATGGCACCCACGATAAAGGATACGGCAACCATTCCGTTTGACCCTTCCTCGCTACTTCCTTTGAAGTAAAGCAAAATGGCCACTGCGATAACAAAAACACTGAGTATCTTATATTCTGCCTTTAAAAATGACATTGCCCCATCGGCAATATTTTTGGCAATCCTTGCCATTTTATCATCTCCAACCTCCTGTTTTGAGACCCATACGTTTTTAATGAATACGTACAACAAGCCCAAAACACCAAAAGCGGGCAGAAATTTTACGATTAGTTCCATAATTGTCTAGTTGTTTATAAGTTTTAAAAGTGGCAGCAAAAGTAGTAAAATACACACTAATAAAAAAAATGCGCTTTTGGGGTCCAAAAGCGCATAAATATCTTGCCAACAATGCCTAAATCGTAAAGGTGCGTTTCTTCTTGTGTTCGCTTTCCTCGTATCGCTGCACACATTTGCGATAAATCTCAATGGCTTCATTGACGTCTCCCCATCCGCCGGTGTCCACCTTCTTTTCCTCAAGGTCTTTATACACTTTAAAGAAGTGTTCAATTTCCTTTTGGCGGTGCGGGTTTATATCGCTGATGTCGTTCTTTTTATTCCAAACGGGATCGCTAATGGGAACACAAATGATTTTCTCATCAGGACCTTTTTCATCGGTCATATGGAATACCCCTATGGGCTTTACCTCCATGACCACCATGGGATAGGTAGGCTCGGTTCCCAACACCAAAACATCCAAAGGATCTTTGTCCAAGGCCAAAGTTTCAGGAACAAAACCGTAGTCCCCAGGATACATCATGGAAGAAAACAAAGTTCTGTCGAATCGGATTTTATGAAGGGCGAAATCGTACTCATATTTGTTACGACTTCCTTTCGGAATTTCTATTAGCACGTCGAAGGTAACCTCTCCTTTTTTAGCCATCTTGAATCTTTAATTTTTTTGCAAAAATAGCCACTAACAACCGATTAGCACTATTATTTCGCTGAGATTATGTTGATTAAAAGTTAAATCCGAAGGTACCTGTTACCCCAAAGCGTCTTGCATCCGGATTATCAAGGTAGTTGCCCCGAAAATTGAAGTCAATCCTAAAGATTTTGAAGATATTACCCACCCCGAAGGAATACTCCCAATAGATTTGGTCCTCGGGTGCCATTAAAGGAATGTTTGCTGGAGCACTCAAGGCCCGGTTTTCATCGGAAAGCTGACCCCAGGCACCTCTAAGGCCCACAATCTCCCGAAGATTCCAATTTCTTAGTACCGGAATTCTTGAAAAAAGGCGTCCATTAAAATTATGCTCTAAATGCAGGGTGGCATAGGTATCGGTCACGAATTCATAAAAATCCAGATTGGGGAAGGTATTGTATAAGGAAAACAAGGTTTGGTTTCCAGGTACCACGCTAAGCAAGCTCAAAGGCACCTCACCAAAGGTTTTTCCCAGTTCCACACTACTCGTCAACCTTCCAAACCCACCAATTTGCCAAGGCTGTCTGTAGGAGAATTGGATGCGTTCGTAGTCAAAATCGCTTTCCAAAAATCCGCTGATTCCCTTGGTATAATTAAACAGGATGGTACTATAATTATCGTTCACCTGCACCGGTTCCACCCCATAGCCGATAATCCTTCTCCCAGGGGTATAAATTAGCGTGGTATTGATGTCAAATTGTTTGACTTCGGAAGAAATTCCACCAGCTGCTTCCGGATCTATATAATCCAAGTTAAAATCATTCGGTAAGGCGGAGCTTAAGGTTCGCATGGAACTACCAAACCGGACCCTAAAATTCTTTAGGGGTTCGAGTTCCACATTAACCGTGGATAGGTCAATATTGGTCAAGCGGTTATTGTTCCCCACCGTTACCAGGGAAGAGGAAGCGATGCTTCTTCCCAACACATCGTTGGTACTGGTAAGACTCAATCCCAATTGCTCTATGTCTCTTCGATGGCCTCCGGATAAAATCAATCGTGATTTCCTGTCCAATAAAAACTTGGCAGAAAGTCCATGCTTGAACTTCTTATCGGTAAAACCATAGGCCATATATCCTTCCAATCGCCAAGTGTCGTTTTGCCCAAAATAGGTCCTCGCCCCTGCCCTTAAGCGAGTTCCCTCTGCATCATTGAACCCGAAGGTGCTATAAATGTCCCCAATGTCGATGTTCCACTTATCTATTTCCACATAACCCGAACCAAGAATACTTACAATATCGTAGTAGGTTCGGAATTTGGGAACCGTTTTGAGGGTATCCAAAAGTTTGAAAATCCCGGATTCGTCATCATTCAGTCGTTCTAACCGGGCGTTGCTCCAAAAGGTGCTATCACGTGCAAACACGCGAGGATCGTAGGGGTCTGATACCGCTTTGTAAAAATCCGCCGGCCTGCTGGTATCAAACTGGTAGTTATCGTAAACAGAGGTACGCTTTCCATAAATCCCCCGAGACTTTTCCTTTTTGGAGAAGCTGAAATCACTCAGCATATAATCCCGTTTCAATAGAAAAACGGAATCGTTGACCACATCAAATTCCTGTTCAATATAAATCTCCTTAACCCAATTGATATTGGCACTTTTGGTCACCTGAAGGTTTATTTTTTTGATGGCATAAGTGGTATCAGCTACCCAAAAATCCCCTTTAAAGGTGAGCTCGTTCTTTCGTCTGGGATAGTAAATGATATTGTAGCACCATTTGTTATCGATATAGGTACTGTCCGACAACACATAATTATAGGTATCCACCCCAGTTTTGGACAAAGGACTAGTGAAACTCTTGTCAAAAAATTTCAAGTAGTTCTCGTATACATCATAGTCGGAGTACAAATCTTCCACAAATGCCGTAATAGACTGATGCCCATCAAAACCCGAGCTTTTATTCCCCATCACATCCTCTTTTTCTTCCCCCAAGAGGTTGTCGCCATATACTTTGGAAAACGTTTCGTTCAAAAACATAGGGAGATAGGTTTTCCCTGTAACTTTTGAGGTGTCCAAATTTTCGAACATAAACTCCAGACCTCTAAAAAGTTTACTTTTTATAAGGGCACTATCAATGGTATTCAGGTCGAACTCTATTTTCTCGTACTTATCGTACTGATATTGTTTAAACTTGCGCACCCCGTTCTCCCGTTTTTTGGCCCATATTTTCTTTAAGATATCGATGGCAGGGTTGTTCTTTTTGGATTGTTTCCCTGTATACACAATCACTTCCTTCAATTGCTCGGTGGATTCCTCCAGCACCACCTGCATATCATAATTAACCTTCTGGGCCAATTGTATTACCATGGATTCATAACCAATAAACGACACCTCAACCGAAGAATAGGTGTTGTCCGATTCCAGATAAAAACGGCCGTTGTCATTCGTAATGGTCCCCTCTGTGGAATTGGGAAAAACGATATTGGCAAAGGCTATAGGTGAACCATCAAAGTCCACCACAATACCACTGACTTTGGTCTGCGAAAAAAGGGAACAAAAGGATAAAAGAAAAATAGGGACAAGGAATCTTCTCATGTTCTGATAAATAGGCACGGGAAAACCCAGATGGTTTTTCAAAAGTGCTTGATCATTTTGGATTTAAAAGTAATTTCTTATCAAAAACTGTTCCTTAAAAAAAGCCTCATCAATCCCGACGGCAGTCGGGAGCGACGAGGCTAATATACCGTACAAATATATGTAACTTATTTATATAACACTTTCTTAACAGCCTTGATCACGTCCTGGTGATTAGGCAACCATTCGGCCAGTAGAACTGGAGAGTATGGTGCAGGGGTATCTGCTGTATTGATCTTTACAATAGGGGCATCCAGATAATCGAAGGCCTTATCTTGAACGTGATATGTGATTTCGGTAGCTACATTGCCAAAAGGCCAAGCTTCTTCCAATACAACCAAGCGATTGGTCTTTTTCACAGAATTGAGGATGGCGTCATGGTCCATGGGACGCACAGTGCGCAAATCGATAATCTCACAGCTTATGCCTTCTTTTTCCAATTCATCCGCAGCCTTATAAGCCTCTTTGATGATCTTTCCGAAGGAAACAATGGTTACATCGGTTCCCTCTCTTTTGATGTCTGCAACACCCAACGGGATGGTGTATTCCCCTTCCGGTACTTCCCCCTTATCGCCATACATCTGCTCAGACTCCATAAAAATCACGGGATCGTCATCACGGATAGCGGATTTCAACAATCCTTTGGCATCTGCCGGATTGGAAGGCACCACAACTTTTAATCCCGGGCAATTGGCATACCAGCTTTCAAAAGCCTGGGAATGTGTAGCCGCCAACTGACCTGCAGAAGCCGTTGGCCCCCTAAATACAATTGGACAAGGAAACTGCCCGGCAGACATCTGTCTGATCTTGGCCGCGTTGTTTATAATTTGATCAATTCCCACCAAGGAGAAATTGAAAGTCATAAATTCTATAATAGGTCGGTTCCCGATCATCGCAGAACCTACACCTATACCAGCAAAGCCTAATTCAGAAATAGGAGTATCCAGCACCCGATCAGGGCCAAATTCATCCAACATTCCCTTGGAAGCCTTGTAGGCACCGTTATACTCTGCAACCTCTTCACCCATTAAATAAATGGTATCATCCCTACGCATTTCCTCGGTCATGGCCTCGGCGATGGCTTGCCTAAACTGTAATGTTTTCATTAAGTAGTACTAATAAGATTAGTTGTGTGCTTAAAAATGCAAGCAAAAATAGCAAAATCTATACGAAACACAGAAGAAGGAAAAACAAAAAAAAGTACAAAATTTATTATGCATGCATAATAAATTTATCATTTTTATAGCTATCTTTGAAGCGTTAAACATATACAAGATATGAAGATTTTAGTTTGCATTAGCAACGTGCCGGATACGACTTCCAAAATCAATTTTACCGAAGGGGATACTAAGTTCGATACAAACGGGGTTCAATTTGTTATTAATCCCAATGACGAGTTTGGTTTGACCCGTGCCATGTGGTTCAAGGAAAAACAAGGAGCCGCAGTACATGTAGCCACTGTAGGGGGTGCTCAAACTGAGCCCACTATTAGAAAGGCATTGGCTATCGGAGCCGATGAGGCTATCAGAATCAATGCAGAACCCACAGATGGTTTCTTCGTGGCCCGCCAGTTGGCAGAAGTGGTCAAAAATGGAGGTTACGACCTTATTATCGCAGGACGTGAATCCATCGACTATAACGGAGGCATGGTACCTGGAATTCTGGCCACCCTTCTGGATATGAACTTTGTAAACACTTGTATTAGCTTAGAGGTTGATGGAAATTCGGCAACAGCCATACGGGAAATTGATGGTGGAAAAGAAACCATCAGCACCTCGCTTCCACTGGTCATTGGTGGACAAAAAGGTTTGGTAGCCGAAAGTGATCTTCGTATTCCCAATATGCGCGGCATCATGATGGCCCGGAAAAAGGCTCTGAACGTTGTGGAACCCGTTGATGCACCACAACCTACACAAGACCAAAAATTTGAAAAACCAGCCGCCAAAGGCCCTGTAAAGTTGGTGGATGCAGGCAATGTGGGCGAATTGGTCAATCTTTTACACACCGAAGCCAAGGTAATCTAATTCTCAAACAACAAATTCCAAATTCCAAGGCTTGGTGCTTGGAATTTGTGATTTTTAATTTTCAAAAAACATGTCAGTACTCGTATATACAGAATCCGATAAAGGAAAGTTCAAAAAAAACGCATTTGAAGTGGCTTCCTATGCCTATAAAGTAGCTCAAGATTTGGGGACAACGGTTACGGCAGTGACCATCAATGCGGAAGATGAAGCATCTTTGGGTAATTATGGAGTTTCCAAAGTATTAAAAGTCAGCAATGGCGATCTGGATACTTTTAATGCCAAGGCCTATGCCCATGTTTTGGCCCAAGCGGCAGAAACTGAAGGCGCTAAAGTCATTGTGGTAAGTTCCAGCGCCGATGCCAAATTTTTGGCTCCCATCCTATCAGCCAAACTAAATGCAGGATATACGCCAAATGTGGTTGCCGCTCCAGATAGCACATCCCCTTTCGTGGTTAAAAGAACCGCTTTTAGTAACAAAGGCTTCGCCCATACTGAAATTAGTTCGGACACCAAGCTTATTGGGGTATCCAACAATGCTTATGGTGTGCATGAAAATACTGAATCGGCAGCGGTAGAAGATTTTGCTCCTTCATTGGGAGATGGGGATTTTACCACAAAGTCCGTAGAAGTGGATAAAGTAGTTGGAAAAGCCACCATTGCCGATGCCGATATCGTGGTTTCTGGCGGTAGAGGGCTAAAAGGTCCTGAAAATTGGGGCATGATCGAGGAATTGGCCGATGTATTGGGTGCAGCTACCGCCTGCTCCAAGCCTGTATCCGATTTGGGATGGAGACCCCATGGCGAACACGTGGGTCAAACTGGGAAGCCTGTAGCAAGTAATCTTTATATCGCCGTAGGTATTTCTGGAGCCATTCAGCATTTGGCTGGGGTAAGTGCCTCCAAAACCAAAGTGGTGATCAATAACGACCCGGAAGCTCCTTTCTTTAAAGCAGCGGATTACGGTATCGTTGGGGATGCCTTTGAAGTGGTACCGGAACTCATCGAAAAATTAAAGGAATTTAAAGCCCAGAACACTTAATTTTTGTTAATTTGCCTTTTGCAAGGGGCTGTTCAGATAATGGTAGTGCCACTTATTTGAACGGCCTTTTTTGGTTTTAGGAGGATTATATGAGTTTAGTTCGATTGAAAATAAAGGGGATATCTTATAGCCAAACACAAAATGGGGCGTATGCCCTTATTTTGAATGAAGTTGAGGGGGATAGAAAGCTTCCCATCGTCATTGGTGCATTTGAGGCCCAATCCATCGCCATCGCCCTTGAAAAAGAAATAAAGCCGCCTAGACCGCTTACACACGATTTGTTCAAAAACTTTTCAGATAGGTTTGAGATTGTGATCAAGCAAGTCATTATCCATAAATTGGTGGACGGGGTATTTTATTCCAGTATCATCTGCGAGCGGGATAAAGTGGAGGAAATTGTTGACGCAAGAACCAGCGATGCCATAGCTTTGGCCCTAAGGTTTGATGCTCCCATTTTTACGTACAAGACCATATTGGACAAGGCCGGGATCTATTTGAAATTCTCTTCCAAGGAAAGCGAGGAAAATGAAGAGGATGACAGTATTGTGGTGGATGAAATTTTGCAGGAGGGAGAAACTGTGGAAATTGAGTCCGGGGCTTCATCGCAGGGATATCGCGAAATGACTTTGGAAGAACTTCATAAAGAACTGGATAAGGCAGTAGCCAACGAAGACTACGAAAAAGCTGCCAAACTACGGGACGAAATCTCCAAACGTAAATAATCCGCTGCATGCCAAAATCCATCAAGATTTTCCTTGTATTAATCTGTTTTGTTTGTACAGCAAGTTTTGGTCAAGATTTACTCCCTGCCGATTCCATCAACGCTGCCGTTGACACCACCATTATTGATGATATTACCCCAAAAGAAACCCCACAATTGGTGCCCAACCAAGGGTTTACCATAAACTCATTGTGGCGTGGAGCTTTGGGCATGGCAGTTTTGATTCTGATTTCCTTTCTTTTTAGTGCGAACAGAAGGGCCATTAATTGGAGAACAGTGGGAATTGGATTGGGATTGCAATTACTCATTGCCATTGGGGTACTCAAAGTGCCTTTTATTCAACTCATCTTTGAAAAAATAGGGCAGGTTTTTGTTAGCATTCTCGACTTTACACGGGTAGGAAGTAAGTTTTTGTTCGAAGGTCTCGTTGTGGATATGGACACCTTTGGTTTCATTTTTGCCTTTCAGGTATTACCTACTATAATTTTCTTTTCAGCCTTGACCTCGGTGCTCTTTTATTTAGGGGTCATTCAAAAAGTAGTACGGGCATTGGCATGGTTGTTATCTAAATCCCTAGGAATATCCGGAGCAGAAAGTCTTTCCATTGCCGGAAATATATTTTTAGGTCAGACCGAAGCACCTTTGCTTATCAAGGCCTATCTGGAAAAAATGAACAAGTCTGAGATTCTGCTGGTCATGATTGGTGGAATGGCCACCGTGGCCGGAGCTGTTTTGGCTGCTTACATCGGATTTTTAGGTGGCGATGACCCAGCGCTCAGATTGGTTTTTGCCAAACACCTCTTGGCAGCTTCCGTGATGGCAGCTCCTGGAGCCATTGTCGTTTCTAAAATTTTATATCCACAGACTGAAAAAGTAAATACGGATGTCCACGTTTCCTCAGAAAAGATAGGTGCCAATATTTTGGATGCCATCTCCAACGGAACAACCGAAGGTTTGAAACTGGCCATGAATGTTGGGGCCATGCTTTTAGTTTTTGTAGCCTTTATTGCCATGATTAATGGTATTTTGGGCTGGGTTGGTGATTTGACCACCTTCAACAATTGGATTGCTACGAACTCTCCTTATGAAAGCTTTTCTTTGGAAGCCATTCTAGGAACCATTTTCGCACCCCTTATGTGGTTGATTGGCGTAGCCAACGAAGATATTATGCTTATGGGCCAACTCTTGGGAATCAAGCTTGCTGCCAGTGAGTTTGTGGGTTATATCCAACTTGCGGAACTCAAAACCATGACCAATAACCTACATTTCACCTATAACAAATCCGTAATCATGGCTACCTATATGCTCTGCGGATTCGCCAATTTTGCCTCTATCGGTATCCAAATTGGGGGTATTGGTTCTTTGGCACCAGGTCAGCGTAAAACCCTTTCTGAATTTGGAATGCGTGCTGTACTTGGTGGTTCGTTAGCTTCTTTGCTTTCTGCTACTATTGCTGGGATGATTCTTGGGTAGAACGAAGGGTGAAAGGTCAAGGGTTCCCCCAAGACCGGAATAGTATTATCAACCTCGAAATTTAACAATGCGATTATGCGAAATTTTCGAGAGTTGGAAGTCTGGAAAGACGCGAGAAAATTAGTAAAAGAAGTTTACCTCATTACCAAACTTTTACCCAAGACCGAAACTTATGGTCTAACTCAACAAATTCAGAGAAGTGCTGTCTCCATTCCGGCCAATATAGCGGAAGGCTGTGGCAAAAATTCAAATAGAGATTTTGCCCGATTTCTTCAAATCAGTTTAGGCTCAATATATGAATTGGAAACCCATCTAATACTTTGTAACGACCTCGGTTTTATCCCTTCAAAAGAATTTAAGGCCTTAGTTAAAGCCATTCAATTGCTCCAAAAACGCCTCACGGCCCTAATCAAATACAATACTACCTAACCCTTTACCCTTTCACCCTTCACCCATTTACCCTTCACCCCTTCACCCATTTACCCTTTACCTTTCAGCCAACACCCGTTAATAAAATTGCTCAAAACTCCCTCCCTTTACCCTTTACCTTTCCCACTTAACCCATTACCTTTAACCCCACTATGAAACAATACCACGACTTACTCAAACACGTACTTACAGAAGGAAATGCCAAAGGAGACCGCACAGGAACAGGAACCGTCAGCGTTTTTGGCTATCAAATGCGTTTTGATCTCTCCGAAGGCTTCCCCATGGTCACTACCAAGAAATTGCACCTAAAATCCATAGTACATGAACTGCTCTGGTTTTTAAAGGGCGATACCAATGTGGGTTACCTACAGGAAAATGGAGTACGTATTTGGAACGAGTGGGCCGATGACAATGGTGATTTGGGCCCTGTCTACGGGCATCAATGGCGTAACTGGAACAGTGAGGAAATCGACCAGATAAAAGAGGTGATCGAAACCCTGAAAACCAATCCAAACAGCCGAAGGATGTTGGTATCAGCTTGGAACCCCAGCGTGTTGCCCGACACATCTGTGTCATTTAGTGAAAATGTGGCCAATGGAAAGGCTGCCCTTCCCCCTTGTCATGCCTTTTTTCAGTTTTATGTGGCGGATGGGAAATTGTCGTGTCAATTGTACCAACGCAGTGCGGATGTCTTTTTAGGAGTTCCTTTTAACATAGCCTCGTACGCCTTGTTTACCATGATGATGGCCCAAGTATGTGGTTACGAACCCGGCGATTTTATCCACACCTTTGGGGATACACACATTTACGACAACCACCGAGATCAAGTGGAACTGCAACTAAGCCGTGAACCGCGGCCGCTACCTACCATGAAATTGAACCCAGCAGTTAAAAATATCTTCGATTTTACCTTTGACGATTTTGAACTACTGAACTACGACCCACATCCGCACATCAAAGGTGTTGTGGCGGTGTAGCAAAAGCTAGGAAATCATATAAAAGCAAGTACCATCCAAACCAACCTTTAAAATGAAAATCAACCTTAAAAAAGCACTTGGACTGGCACTCTGCTGTTTGTCCTTGTTCGTTGTACCCCTTTTTGCCCAAGAAGAACGTCCCAATGTGATTGTGATCATTACTGATGATCAAGGCTATGGCGATTTAGGCATTACCGGAAATCCCCATGTGCAGACCCCGGTCATTGACCAATTGGCTACCGAAAGTGTCCGATTCAACAACTTTTATGTCTCCCCGGTATGCGCCCCTACCCGCTCCAGTCTCATGACAGGCCGCTATTCCTTACGTACGGGAGTGCGCGACACCTACAATGGCGGGGCCATCATGGCCTCCAACGAGGTTACCATTGCCGAAATGCTCAAACAGGGCGGTTATACCACCGGTGTATTTGGCAAGTGGCATTTGGGCGACAACTACCCCAGCCGACCCAGCGACCAAGGTTTTGACGAATCCGTGATCCATCTTTCCGGCGGTATGGGTCAGGTAGGCGACATCACCACCTATTTTAAAGGAGATACCAGCTATTTTGATCCCGTGCTTTGGCACAACAACCAACAAGAGGCCTATGAGGGCTATTGCTCGGATATTTTTGCGGATGAAGCCATTCAATTTATTGAGAACAACAAGGAATCGCCCTTCTTTTGCTATCTCTCCTTTAATGCACCGCATACCCCTCTGCAGGTACCCGATGAATATTACCAAAAGTACAAGGACATAGACCCGGCCTCGGGTTTTGATGGAGACAACCGCCCTTTCCCGGAAATGAGTGAAAAGGACAAGGAAGACGCTCGAAAGATTTATGCCATGGTCACCAATATTGACGATAATCTGGGTAAGCTCTTTAAAAAATTGGACGAGCTGCAACTCTCCAAAAACACCCTTGTGGTTTTTATGACGGACAATGGCCCGCAGCAGCGTCGCTATGTGGCCGGGATGCGGGGCCGTAAGGGCAATGTATACCAAGGCGGGGTGCGGGTACCTTTTTATGTGAAGTATCCCACGGCATTTGCCCAAAACAAGGATATTGAGACCATGAGTGCCCATATTGATGTGCTGCCAACCTTGGCCGAAGTTTGTAAAGTGGATTTGCCCCAAGACCGGCAACTAGATGGCAAAAGCCTATTGCCCCTGATTCAGGGCAAAAATGTGGATTGGGCCAACCGTTCTCTGTTTTTTTACTGGACGCGCCGCTATCCCGAACTCTACTACAACATGGCGCTGCAAAAAGATGGCTACAAATTGGTGGGAAAGACCAATTACAACGCCGCCCTTGGGGATTTTGAACTGTTTAATCTCAAAACCGACCCTTATGAGCAAAACAACTTGGTTTTGGAAGACAAAGCGAAGGCCAAAGCCCTTAAAGTGGAGCTAGACGGTTTGTATAACGAACTCATCACCTCCGAAAACTTGGTAAACCAACCCCGTATTGTTGTAGGGAACCCAGCCGAAAATCCCATTTTTCTGAACCGCAACGATGCAGGAGGTGAACGCGGTATCTGGGATCAGGAAGAGATTTATGGAACTTGGAAGGTGAGTATTGAAGAAGGCCATTACGATATTCGCATGAAGTTTGTAAAGCCTGTAAAAGCGGGTGGCCGACTCTATTTGGAAGCCAACACCTTGGTAAAACAACAGGCAAACACCCAAGACAACGTGGATGTGCTGGAATTAAAAAACGTATACCTCCCAAACATGGACTGCGATTTATTGGCTCACTATGCGGTGGACCGCAAACACATTATGCCTTTTTGGGTGGAAATGGAGAAACTGGATTAGTTGCAAGTGGAAAAATTTGAACTAATATCGAAAGGATCTTCCATCGGGTTAGCAATTAAAATTGTGGTGTCCACAATCCTAGTGAATCAAGCATTCAATTTTTTTGAAAAACTTGAAAGCCAGCAACCTCTCTTAAATTTGTTCCTTATAGTGGCGGTAATAGCTTATTTGATTTTTAAACATGTTACCACCAAAACTATTCTTTTGATTGCCGATGGTAAATTGAGCTTGAAAAGTATTGGGCACCTACCAAAAAAACATGAAGAAAATTTGATAGAGTTAAAAGATGTTTCTACAATTAATCTCATTCAAACTCATACCCAGATTTATGGTAAAAAAATGATGGAAATTGTTGGTATGGATGGAGGTAAAAAGAGCTTCGAGATTAATCTGAGATACTATCAGATGGTAAAGCTGCAAGATTATTTAAATGAAAAACTGAAAATCAAAGCTAATCTAATTGGATAAATTCACTTCCATTAATGAACAAGCCCACAAAACCCAACAAAGCCCTTCTGGTCATCGATATGCAAAAAGGCTCTTTTACCCCCAAAACCCCGCGTTTTGATACTGAGGGCGTGGTAGCCCGTATCAACACATTGGCAGAGATGTTTCGGCAAAAGGGTTGGCCTGTGGTGATCATACAGCACGATGGCACCGGAACGGGTGAGTTTGAAAAAAACAACTGGGATTGGGAGTTGTTGGACGAACTCCAAACCGAACCCCAAGACACCTTCCTGGACAAATATGCCAACGATGTCTTCTATAGATCCCAGCTACAAGAGTTATTGATGGCTTGGGGAACCCAAAAATTACTGATCACAGGCTGCGCCACCGACTTTTGTGTGGAGGCCACCGTGCAATCTGCCTTGGCCAAGGATTACAACATTACAGTGGTGGCAGATGGACATACCACGGGAGACCGACCCCATTTACCCGCTCAAAAGGTGATTGAACACTACAATTGGGTATGGCAAAACATGATTCCCACCAAAGGGAACATAGGGGTGGAGGATTTTGAGGCGGTTATCAAGAATATCGGTAGTACGGAAAGTGAAAATACAACCATTATTTAGCCATAATTTGATGCCCACCTTGCTATGACCAACACCTTTTCATTTGATTCCGAAGCCTACGATTTTTGGCCCTTGTACCATGTCATTCAAAAATACTATCCCATTGGTATCCCAAAAAATTACGGCGAAGGAATTCATAGGGAATATGAAGGTTATAAGGCGTTGGAACGTTTGCTCGTAGAAAACATTCACGATGAAAAGACCTGGAAAAGCAACTGGGTCTCCTTTACCAAAAAGTTGGGTTCGGAACTTGGAAAAAAGGCTTTTGGAACCACCTACGGGCAAGCACCCAGTTACAGTGCATATCTGCTACTGGATTGGGAAAAAGACGGCAACCGTTTCAATTCCAAGGAACTCCATTTTTCGGTGAGCTTGTTGGGCAACTATTTTCAGATCTATGGGATTGAAAAGACCCAACTGTCCTACGAGGACGAGGCCATGCCCTATCAAGTGGAGAATGTTAAGGAGATTATTGTATCTCCCGTGGATGATTTTAAAACCTATTTTGAGGCGGCTGAGGAAAAAATAAAGGAGCAATTCAAAGGGTATCGTTTGGTGCCTTTTTCCATTGGGCAAAGCATGATCAATGGATTGGAGGTATACCATTTGGATAAAGAAAACTGTACCGTTAACATGGCCTTGTTCAACGATTTTGTGGGCTATGGAGACCAAATTGTGGATGTGTATCTGCGAGGTGATCAAAATTATGGTATGGATTATTGGAAAAATAACTAAACCAAATTGTTGGAAACAATGTATCCAAATTAAATTTGACCAAAACATCCGAAACCCTTAGAAATACGATACAGGGAATTTCCCTATTTTTTTTCCACTGACCTTTGGTTTGGGACCTTCAAGTTTGTTCAGATTAAGGGAAATAATTCAGGAAAAAACCACCTATAACTTTGCGGTAACCCAGTATTTCTTGGATTATGCCTTCATTGCGGTCATACCTTTTGTGGAAATGGTTTAATTCACCAGAAAAGAATTAAAGTTTAGTACATTGACTTTGGATATTTTAACCATCCTTTTTTCAACACTTCTTACCTTTTGACTTAGACTTTATGTTTTGAAGTTAATCGGAAAACCTTCAAGTCTATTTACTTTGTTAAATCTATTGGGGTGGAGCCCATTTATATTTTCTGTTCTAATTTCAAGAATTGATGTTTGGTTTGCGCTATAATTATTTTTAAATACACGCACACCCTTGTTTAGCAGATACATTATTTTGAACTGTTCCAGTTTAAACCAAACCGTGATGTCCAAATTCCCATGAGGCAATTGGTTTTGTTTTTGTAAATTCCATATACATTTTAACTTTTAAATAAAATAACAGCACTAGCTTCCCAAAACTTTCATTTTTTAACCGGATTGGTTGAGGAAAAATGTATTTTACACAGGTAATAACGGATTATCGACAACCCTAATTGGAAAAATATTTTTAATTAAAATCAGAAATGAGTAAAAAAAGTGGAATCATCGTATTAATGTTAATAGGTATATTATTGACGTTTTATTTCTGGAACAAAGCAAGATCGAATAGTAGGGAAGAAGTTGATAAAATTAAGATAGGAATGGTAACTTTTCCTGGTTATGCCCCGCTCTATTTAGCCGAGGAAAAAGGGTTTTTTGAAAACGTTGATGTTCAACTAGTAAGAATTGAAGCCATAGGTGATTTGCGTTCTGCCATGAATAGCGGCAATATTGATATGTATATCGCTACACCTGACATTTTTCAGTCCACTCAGACTCAAGAACCCCCTGGAACAGGCTTTTTGGCGATTGACGAATCCTTCGGAGCTGATGGAATTGCAGTTACAAAGGATGTTAATTCAATGGCAGATTTAAAAGGTAAAAAGTTAGGTGCAGAGCCAGGATTCCCTCCATACTTTATACTTCAATATATGTTGAACGAGGATGGAATGACTTTATCCGATATTGATTTCAAAGACATTTCTTCACAGGATGCTGGTAACGCATTTGTTGCCAAACAATTGGATGCGGTCGGAACTTATGAGCCTTACCTATCAAAATCGGTGGAGCTAAGGGAAAATTCTAAAATTCTAATCTCAAGTTCAGATTTAAAGGGATTGATAGTAGATATAATATTCGCTAATGATGATTTAGCAAAGAACAAACCTGAAGTCCTAAAGGCGGTTGCTGATGGTTGGTTCAAAGCTGTTGAATACTATGAATCTAATAAGGATGAATCTATGTTAATAATGGCAAATGCTTTCGGTGTTTCAAAGGAAGAAATGATCGAAATAAAATCTGGATTATCTTGGTTGAATCTGGATGAGAACAAAAATTTATTTAAAAAGTCCAATGCCCACAATATCTATACAACATTTAATTTAGTCGGAGACATTCTGGAAAAGAATAATTCTAATGATGCCAGAGTTGATGCTGCAGATAAATTAACAACAAATATTATTAAACTTTACGAATAGTTGATGAAAAGAGTAAACTCGCCTTTTCTTGTTTCCTCAATTTTAATTGTTTTTTTGTGGGTATTATCAAAAAATTTAGGATGGATAAATGATTTGTTTCTTCCGACACCTAAGCAATTATTAACAGCTTTTGTTTCTCTTTTTAGCGAACACGATTTTCTTGATGATATAATCGCTTCTGTTCTAAGAGTTTTTTCTGCATTTTTCTTTTCTGCTATAATTGCAATTCCCTTGGCCCTACTAATGTTCAATAATAAAACACTTCGCCAAATCCTTGCCCCATACATTGATTTTATCCGGTATTTACCCGTTCCAGCATTGATTCCTTTAACGATACTTTTTTTTGGAATAGGTGAAACTGCCAAAATAGTGTTATTGTTTATTGGTACTTTTTTTCAGCTAATACTTCTTATTATTGACGATTTGGACGAAATTCCCAAAGAACATTTTTATCTAACCTATTCTTTAAAATTAAATGGATTTCAGGAAATGTGGTATATGTTTAGAAAAACATTGCCACAGATTTATGATAATTCGAGAATAACAATCGGCTGGTGTTGGACATATGTAATAATTGCAGAATTGGTTGCCTCTTCTAGCGGAATTGGTCACATGATAAAAGAAGCTCAGCGTTTTTCCAATACTCCAAATATGTATGCTGGAATTATTACAATGGGAATTATCGGTTTTGGAACCGACTTTCTATTTAAGAAGTTCTACCCTTCATTCTTTAGGTATAAAATGAAAGCTAAAATGTAATGATGATAGAAATTCAAGGATTAACCAAGCGTTTTGGCCAACTAGTTGTTTTTGAAAACTTCAACCTTTCGATCCGAAAAGGGGAAACAGTTGCCTTGGTTGGTCCAAGCGGGTGCGGAAAAACCACCCTATTAAATTGCGTCACTGGTTTAGACAAGAATTATGACGGTCAAATTCTGATAAATGGTCTAAACTCAAAGGAGTATTTACAGGAAAAAAGAATTTCTATAGTCCTTCAGAGATATTCTAATTTTGAATGGCAAACAATAAACGAAAATATACGCAGTGCCTTTGTTAACAGAAATATTACTAGTGAGGAACAAGAAAAAACTATCAATAATCTAATAGAAAGAACTGGGCTATTAGGATTCGAAAACAGT
The DNA here is from genome assembly GCF_023502235.1 of Flagellimonas myxillae. Taxonomy (GTDB): domain Bacteria; phylum Bacteroidota; class Bacteroidia; order Flavobacteriales; family Flavobacteriaceae; genus Flagellimonas; species Flagellimonas myxillae. The sequence goes on from NZ_JAMFLY010000005.1 coordinate 117,243, forward strand.
TACATCAATGAGCTCTCTGGCGGAATGCAACAAAGAGTTGCTGTTGCCAGAGCATTAGCTCAAAGCAATGAAATTCTAGCATTCGACGAACCTTTTGGCTCTTTGGACATCGAAAATAGGAGCTCTTTACAAATCCTGTTCAGAGAACAAATTACCAAAAAAAATCTTACAGCAATTTTCATTACTCACGATATTGAAGAAGCGATATTAGTCTCCGAACGGATTGCAATCCTCAAGAAAATCCCCTCCCTGGTAACTAAAATAATTGAAACAAATAATATTACAGATAAATACTCCCAAGAGTTCAATTCATTGAAAGAGGAGGTAGAAAAAACCTTAAAATTATGAGTACTCTAACTAAATCACTGATAAAAGATCTAAAAGCTAACTCAAAAGGAATTTTCACAATTGTCTTATTGCTATTGGGCCTAATAGTCAATAAGGTCATAAATGAGACCAAAACTGTTGAGGATATCGTTTTTATGGTATTCGCAACAATTGTAACTTTCGGGATCTACATATTGCAAATTTGGGTTCTTGGCGATTCAAAAAACAAAAAAATCGATGAGCTTGTCGGTTTTTATACAAGCAAACTTTCTGAAGCAAAGGATTGGTATTATTCACATGAACGTCTATCCCAAATTGAGAAAGAATACTGTAAAAAGAATATGGAAACAATTTGGGTAGCTTCGTCTAACCTTGATTATGAAACTAAGAAATCACCATTTTACGAAGCGATAAAAGACAACTTAAAAGAGGGAATTTCTTACTACTACATTATCCCTCAACGCAAACTTCCTGAATTAAAAAATAGAGTAAATTCATTGAGAAATTATTGCAAGAATACAAGTGGTAAAATTGAATTTATTGGATTGGAAGAAGATGGATTATTTCTCTTCCTTTCAAACATTGTTATTTATAACGATAAAAAAACAGGAGAACCGGAAGCATTCAAGGAATTACAAATTGATGAGAGGTTGGAAAATAGGGCTTGGGTAAAAATAAATGACAATAATCCAGATTTTAGTAGATTGATTTCAAAATTTGAAGAATCCATTAAAAACAAAATACGCTGATGGATGTAGAAGTTTACATAAAGGAATTAAAAAAATACAATTCAATAAATAGAGATGAAAACCCTTTTCATAAGACACTTAATTCTCTAGGGAAAATTCAATTACAAGCCGTATTGTTACAATATTCATATTTCCCTAAAAATATAGTGGCAATTTTAGTGTCAGCAACATATAACTTAAGTTTCAATGGTTGTTCAGAACTTTCTTCGGAGTTAATAAGAAACATTAACGAAGAACTTGGGGTATATTCAGAGGAAACTGCTTTGGCAATTCCTGAACCACATTATACAATTTTACGGAAGGCCCTTTTAGAAGGTTTAAATATTGAAATTGGTTGCTTACAACCGTCTGTAAGTACAGAAACGTTCATTAATAAGTTATTTGATTTTGTCAATCAAACTAATATAAATATAGCGTTAGGAGCTATTTTTGCTCTTGAAAGTTCAGCAATACCTGAATTGGAAATTGTTTTGGACATTGTTAAGAAACGATTTAGTATGGAAAATAGGGAAACTCCAAAATATCTGCTTGACTTCTTTCTTTTTCATATTAATGAAATAGAAATTGGTCACAGAGATAGGTTTTTTGAACTTTGCTCTATGTATTTGTCAACTAAAAAACAAAAGATTGAGTTTGAGTTAGGGTTTAAGAATGTTCTGAAAGAAATGGATAAATGGTGGTTTAACATGTATGAAGATATTGTTCATTCGAAGACAAATCTTGCCAAGGAGGACAGTATTCATTTTTAATATTAGCTTATATCTAAGTGTAACAATAGCGCTCTTTAAGGGGACAACTTGTAAAAATGGAATAATCGAATAGAGAACTTTGCCATCAAGTTTCTCACCCCCTCAAAACCCCAATAATCCCTCTTAGGGCAGTCACCACTTGCTGAACTTCCCTTTGGGTAAAGGCTTCTTGCTCCACATAAAACAGCATTTCTATCCCGAGATCTAGGACTTTGGCCAATTCGGCGGGGCCGCCATAGCCATCTTTTACCAATTCATTTAGTTGTGCCAACTGTTCTTCCGTCAACTTCATTGCATCATTTTCTTCGTCCAATATCCAAAATCTTTTTTGGTTCTCTAGCCCTATATATCGGCCCAAGTTATCCATACTTTTGGGTTTTAGGGTCATAACAAATTATGACTTTGCTTTTTTTGCACAGAACTTGAACTTAAAGAGCTTTTCAACTTTTAGACTTTCCTACCTTTAACCCCATCACCATTCCACCCATCAACATGCAAAACCTCTTACAGTCCATTTCCACCCGTGCCTATGTAAGCGTGCCGCTAAAAGAGGCCATCCAATCTTGTTTTGAGGTGGTGGAAACCCAAAAGGGCGAGAAAATATTGTTGGAAAACAGTCGCGCCAGTCACCTTTGGTTTATAGAAAAAGGCGCCCTTCACACCTATTACCACCACAACGGCAAACCCATTACCTCATGGTTCTATACCGAAAACCAATTTGTTACCGCCTGGTACAGTTTTTATGCCCAAAAGCCCAGTTTTGAGGAGGTGGAATGTCTGGAGGCCTGCGTGCTGTACCGCATCAGTTACTCCAACTACCAAAAACTTATTGCCGACTTTCCGGCCTTTGGCAACTTTGCCCGTTTGCTGGCCGAAGAAATGCTGGCCTTTTTGGACGAGTTCTCCAAAGGGTGGTCTTTCCTATCCGCCAAAGAAAAGTACCAATTGCTAAAGCAGAGCTTCCCACAGTTGGAGCTTCGGGTAAAATTGGGGCTGATTGCCTCCTTTTTGGGCGTTACCCAAGAGACCTTGAGCCGTATTCGCGCCCAAAAGTGATTTTTTTGATCTAGGTCAAAAGAACCCAAAAAAAGCCCCCCTACTTTTGTCCAAAACAATTAAACATGAAAAATTCGACCTTAGTTTTTAGGAGTTTGGGGATCATCATTTTCCTGGCCGGACTGGCCCATCTGTTCTCCTTTGGAGTGGATGTTAGCGATGACACCCCTACTCTCACCAGCGAAACCCCATCCGAACCCATGGAACAGGGCAAAGTGGCAACTCCTGCGGAGAACACGGAGACCGATTTCCTTACAGACCAATGGAAAGTGGCCTACAATACCGATGATTTTAAAGGGGCCATTATCTACAGTATTAAAAAGGAAGGGAAAGTGTACAACGCCTATACCCATCAATACGAAGATGAAAACGGCTATGCCGAAAAGGCCGAGGGCAGCAAGGCGCTGACCATCACTTCGTTTAACGGCAGCAAGGGCAAGGGCATCTACAACATTGAATATGAAGGGAAGCAATACGAAGTGGACTGCAAGATCGCCCAAGTGGACGAAAACACCTTTACCCTAAGCTACGACTACTACGGTTATGGCGATGTGGAAACCTGGAAAAGACACTAAGCATGATTGATTTTTTAGCTAAAAAACTGGATTGGTTGGATGTGCACCAATTGTTCTACATCTTCAACGACCTGAGTCTGTTTTACATTATTATACCCTTTTTTGTGCTGGAGCTGATTCGCTACGCCTACCTAAAAAGGCTGGACAAGGATTTGGTGCTGGACAGTATTGCCAACGTGATCACCTTTGGTGGCTTCTTTTTGGTGGAGGTTATTTTGGGCATCCTGGCCATTACCAAGGTGTACTATTGGGTCTATAACAACATTAGTCTGCCGCATTTGGAGCTCAATTGGGCCACGGTCATCTGCTGTGTGCTGCTTGCGGATTTTGCCTACTACTGGGAGCACCGCACCATGCACAGGATCGGGATTGGGTGGGCCACCCATACCGTGCACCACAGCTCACCGCATTTTAATATGTCCGTCGCCTACCGTTTTGGCCCGCTGGATGCCATTATGCCCGTTGTGTTTTCGCTTCCGATCGTAATGTTGGGCTTTGATCCCATTCTGGTGCTGTTGTCCGAAGTCTTTGTGCAGGTCTTTCAGACCTTGTTGCACACGGAGATTATTGGCAAGCTCACCAAACCCATTGAGTTTATCTTTAATACGCCATCGCACCACCGCGTGCACCACGGCTCCAACAGGCAGTATTGGGATAAGAACTACGCCGGGATACTGATTATTTGGGATAGGATGCTGGGCACTTTTGAGCCGGAAAAGGAAAAGGTGGTCTATGGTATTTCGCAACCCATAAACAGCGTAAACCCCATTGTGGTGTTCTTCCACGGCATTAGCCGCTTTGTGAAAAAATTGGGGCAGATCAAGGGCTTTTCCAACAAGTTGCTGGCTTTTTTAAAACCCCCGGATTGGATGCCCAAACAATAAGTATTTTTAAGCACATGAAACCGAACAATTTTATATTCGCCGACCTTTCCACTTACACGCCCAAAGAAACCATGGCCTTTTACGAAACTGTTTTTGGGTGGACGTATTACGAAGCTGATGGGTATTATTCGGCCTACAAGGGCAATAAAGAGATTTGCGGCCTATACGAAACCCCGGAAAAGTTTAAACAAATGCGGATGCCCCATTTTTGGATGTCCTACATTCAGGTGAACAGTGTGGAACGGACCGTGGAAAAAGCCCGGGAGTTGGGCGGCATCATCGAAATGGTGGACGAAAGCGAACTGGGCAAGGTAGCTTTGATTCGTGACCCTCAAGGGTCGGGCTTTACCGTTTACGAAGGTGACCAACTCACCCACACCCGCACCCTGAACGAGCCCGGTACTCTTATCTGGAACGAACTCCATGTGTCCAACGCAGCCAAGGTGATTCCTTTGTATAAGGGTATTTTTAATTGGACGTTTGAAGATCAGGTGCATAGCACTTATAACATCCAAAATCACCAAGGCGAACATATTGCCGACCTTATGGAAATGTCCAACGACGATAAGGGCAAGTACGAATATTGGGTCTGTACGTTTGGGGTTGAAAATCTTGATAAGACACGAGATAAAATCCTGAATCTGGGTGGTACTCTGGTTTCGGAAGAGGACTTCCGAATCTTGATGACGGATAATTCTGGGGAGGCGTTTTTTTACATACAGGGAATATAGGTTACTAGTGGTTTTCTTTTTGATCTTATAAAACTGTACTTTTCCTAAAGCAGACTAAGCCTATTCCGCATGGATTACACTACCATCCTGATCATTGTTGCCGTTGCCGTAGTATTAAAAAACTTGGTGCCCAAGCTGGTCAAATTTGGAGAACCAGTGAAATCCCCCAACAAAAGTGAATGGGATTATAAAGTGAAGTTTGCCAAGCTAAACAAAGAATTGTTCAACAAATCAAACCCAGAAGAAAAGGAAGAATTACTTTATTACTACACTCAAAAATTAAGACAAAAGGACAATCATGGTGAGACTTCGTTCCTGGAAATGCCCAAACCCTTACAAGTGGTCTACCTTATAAACGAACTGGAAGCCGAGGTGCAAAACGGAGGTTTTTTGCAGTTCTTCACCAATTCATCGGGGCAATTTGCCCAAGAAACCTTGGATGCGCTGGACCTGATTGGCGATACAGCAGCCAAGCAGCTTTTGGAGGAAGCCGTAGCATTAATAAATGAGCATAGCGGACTGATGCAAATCACCAAAACAAAACTGGAGGCTATGCACCTCCACGCAATTTTTGAGACTTCTGATTTATACGACAATGAGTCTTTAATGGAAGCTATGAATGAGTTGGATAGGAAGTTTTACGACCTTAAATCTAGCTACTCCAAGCTAAAAATGGCCTATTTTGAAAAACACAAAGAGGAGGTTTGGGAAAACAGGAAAAATAAACAATGATAACATTTTAGATGACAAAATATTTCAAGAGAAATTGGACAGAAACACGAGGGGACGAATTTGATTCATGGGGAACCTGTATTTACTACTTTGAAGTGGATGATGAAGGAATTCCAACTAAGCAAATGGAACTTTATGAAAATGGGAATAGACTAAGATACCATATAGAAAGGATATTTGATGACTATGGAAAATTAGGTGACCAACCTTTAGATTTAAAAGAATTTGGGAAATATAAAATTGGAAAAGACGAATTTGAAAGTGAATGGCAATAGGCAAATCCTAAAACAGAACACCAAGAAATAATTAACTTAATTTCTGATTATTTAGCCAACAACTACTCTTTGAGGTTCGGGCAAGCCCTTTTTAATTTGGGGATTAATGAATTCGCGAACAAAACTAATCCGGAAAAGGAGAATTACAGACTCAGAGACATTTATAATGATCAGGATAAAGCAATCTTGGAAAGAATTAAATCACAACTTGAATGGTTCGAGGAACAAAAGAAAAAATGATTACTGTAACAGATGCATAAACTTTGTTACCTATAATTAACTAAAAACTATACGCAGCATGCGCAACCTCAAGGAAGGCACTTATTTTGGAGAGTATCTGGATTCACGGGAGAACGAGCTCTTTAAGCTTAGCTTAACCGCTTATTCCCCGGATAGCGTTTTGGAAGATCATTACCACGACAACAGTTATGTCAGCGTATTGACCTCGGGCTGTTATCTGGAAAACATTAATGGTTCAACCCAATTGGTGCAAGCTTCGGATGTGCTGTTCCGGCCTACTTCTTGGTGCCATCAAAACACCTTTTTGGAAGATTCCGCCACCTGTTTCAATATCGAGTTTAAAAAAGGGTGGCAAGAACGGCTGGACTTGGATGTCGAACTACCGAACACCCATATCCATTTCAATAAAACGGCCTTCCCATCGCTCTATAAACTGCTGTTGAATTTTAAAATCGATTACGATGCCGACCTCAGCACAGAATTGATCTTGGATTGGCTGTATACCATCGGCCCGTACCCCATGAAAAACATCACTAAATCCTGGGTACAAAAAGTGGAGCGGATTATAAAACACGAGCTAACCGAATTCCATTCCTTAAAATCCTTGGCAGAACGTATCCATGTGCATCCGGTTTATATGGCCCGAATCTTTAAGGCAGAAAAGGGAATCACCATTGGGGAATTTCAACTCAAATCCAAATTACATAACGCGGTGTATCTACTATCCAGCACCCAACAGTCCATCTCAGATATCTCGTTTGCCAACGGCTTTTTTGACGATGCTCACTTTATACGATCTTTTAAGATGGCCTACGGGATTTCACCCAACCGTTTCCGGAAAATCCTAAATAGTTAATCTGGTACAATTTCTTAAGCTGATTGCGGTTGATTTTTGTGCTATCAATCAAATCACGAAAAATGTCTACAAGAAATAGAACCCTTAGCACCCTTCTTATGCTCCTGTTTGTTGGAGCAGCGGCGCAACCAAAACAGAAAACCCTCCCTTATGATCAAATCTATGCCTATGGCATGGATGCTGACGTCTCCCCTATTTTCCCTTTGTTGGGAGTAGATGGATTGAATGCCAAAGACCAAAAATTTAAATCGGATTTTGAAGCCCGTTTCAAGGGTGAATCCGATTTGGAAATATCACCACCTGAATCGGAAATGGAAACCTTGATTTCCCACTTCAAAAGCTATTGGAGAAAATCCCTCTTAGACCCTAGTGGCAACTTTGAGCGGGATTTGGGAGGTAACGTGGTTCCCTTCCTAATGAAAAACTATCCACCCGTTCGTGGTAAAAAAGTGACCCGCGACAGTTTGGGCTATTTTCTTCGGGATTACATCCATGCGAAAGGGTTTTATACTACTGATGAAGTCACCTACCAAGGTCGCCTCATAGATCTCATGGTTTGGAAAAAACAAACCCCAAAAGTCTATCAAGTGGATTTGGGCAAAGGTGAAATGCAAGAAGTAACCGTATATTTTTTGGAGGACTTTGCCACCTTGGGTTGGATGGAATATGCCACCCTGGGAGCCCATCATCCAGGGGGCTGGACGGAAGAGGAAGGTATTTATTGTGTGAAAAAAGCCTACGATGTGGAAAGCGAAAATTTCAAGATCAGTTATTTGGGCCATGAAGCCAGACATTTTGCGGACAAGAAAATCTGGCCAGATTTAAAATCCGCCGATTTGGAATACCGGGCAAAACTCACCGAATTGAGCTTGGCCCAAGACACCCTATTTGATTTGATTACCTTTTTCGCGGAAAATGCAAACAAGGATAGCGAGAATGGACACCAGATTGCAAACTATTGTGTGATCAGGGATTTATCACAAAAACTGTTCAAATCGGATTTTGAGGCTTCTCGGAATAAATGGGAAAAGATTGGTCTTAAGAAAATCAATAAGGCTGCAGGGCGGTTGCTGAAGAAAAATAACAAGGAATTAAAATCCATTGGAAAGGAAGCGCAATCACTGATTGAGGTTTAGTATAAATTTCTTAGGACTTTTGGTTAACTTACAATGGTAAAGTCCCTTGACTTTCACCATTTACCAATAGCCAAATGAATCTCAATATTCTAGATCAACCGTACACTCTTAACCAAGACCAACTCGATTTTTACAAGCAAAACGCCTTTATAAAAATCAAAGAGGTTTTACCTCCAGAGGTACTGGCCTATTTCAATACAGTGATTTCTGCCAAGGTGGAAGAACAGAATACCCAGTCCACACCTTTGGAGGATCGCGATACCTATGGCAAGGCTTTTTTGCAAATTTTCAATCTGTGGACCTTGGACGAGGAAATCAAAAAACTGGTTTGTTGTAAACGTCTAGCACAATTGGCGGCTGACCTTATGGAAGTGAACGGGGTTCGCATGTACCATGATCAGGCACTATTTAAAGAAGGTGGCGGTGGGATTACCCCTTGGCATGCCGATCAATATTATTGGCCCTTATCCACGGATAGGGTCATTACGGCCTGGATTCCCTTGCAAGCTGTGCCAGCAGAAATGGGTCCGTTGGAATTTGCCGCAGGTAGTCAGGATATCTTAACAGGACGGGATTTATCCATCAGCGATGAAAGCGAAACCTTGATCGGAGAAAAGCTCCGTTTAACGGATTGTCCTAAAATTTCCGAACCTTTTGATATTGGAGAAGTCAGTTTTCATTCCGGATGGATTTTCCACCGAGCGGGACCCAATACCACCAACCGGACAAGAAAAGTGATGACCTCCATTTATATGGACAAGGACATGCTCCTGAAAAAACCAGAAAACGATGGCCAAATCAACGATTGTGAAACCTGGTGTCCTGGTGTGGAGATTGGTTCAGTCATCGACTCCCAAATAAATCCGATATTGTTTGAACGGTAAAAAAGTTTAGTTTAGAGCAACTTCGTTAAATTTTTCAACCTCATTTATATTTGTTAACCAATTGGTTAACTTTTGGATTAAAATTAAAAAATGTATCAATTTGAAGATGTTCTAATACAGAAATATGGGAAAAAAGGAACTCCTGCCAGAGATCAATTTGATTCGGACTCCCTAGCCTTCCGTTTGGGAGTCATGCTCAAAGAAGCCCGCAAGGAGGCCAAGCTTACCCAAGAGGAATTAGCAGTAAGAACAGGAACCAAAAAAAGCTATATTTCCAGAATTGAACGAGGCCAATCTGACATCCAAATTTCCACATACCATAAACTCATTGAAATTGGATTGGGAAGACCCTTGCATATTTCCATCGGAAGATAACCAACAACCCCACACTAGCTTTTCATACCAAACGCATGCACAACTTCGAACACCAGGCCATGGCCACCCGCTTTCTTCTTACCATTTCCGGAGAAGAAGCAAATTACGCCCAAAATGTAGCCCAACGCTGCTTTCAACGCTTGGATGAGTTGGAGGAAATCCTGAGTCGGTTTGTGGCCGGCAGTGACATCAGTCGCATCAACAAACTAAAGGCCGATGCCCAATTGGCCTTGGAGCACGAGACCTGGGACGTGATCAAACAAGCCATCCAAGTACAGCAATGGACGCAAGGCACCTTTGATATTGGAGTGGCGGAACACATGAACATTTTCCGGGCTGCCAAAGAGGGTATCCTCAACGAGTTTGAAATGACCAATGCCTTGGAAAAGGCCCAAGAGGAAAAATTAAAGGCAAGCCTTTATGTAGACCCGGAAAAACCTTATTTCTACTGTATTCAACCGGGGATGCTTTTTGATCTAGGGGGTATAGGAAAAGGCTATGCCTTAGATCAATTGGCCTTATTACTTCAGGAAATGGAGGTTGAAAATTACAGCATCAGCGCCGGAGACAGTACACTACTCACTCAAGGTTCCCCTGAAGATGCCGAGCACTGGAGTCATTCCATAGCTTCCTCAGAGGAACAAAAAGAACTGCAATTAAAGAATATTGCGGTCAGTGCTTCGGGCACCTTTCATCAAGGCAACCACATTTTTGACCCTAGAACGGGCAAAAACACCGGGGTTTCCGAATTTGACCGTATCTGGGTGGCTTGCAAAAAGGCCGCATATTCCGATGCATTTTCCACCGGACTATATCTGCATTCCGTTAACGAAATTGAAAATATTGTTAAAAATGTGCAAGAAATAGCATGGGTGGTCTATAGCCAAGGTGGAAAGCTCTTTTCCATTGATTGAAAAAATGTACATTTGGACAGCTAGCCACAATCGAACATCAAACTAACATCGGAACTTAACTAACAAAAATTGCAATGAGTACTTCGAACAAAACGGACAGACGGAACTTTATTAAAACCTCTACCCTATTCGGAACCGGGCTAATGCTCGCCAACCCCTTTAGCATTACCGCCAACCCACTTAAGGTTGGGGATAAGGTAAATGTGGGTGTTGTGGGCTGTGGAGGCCGAGGTGGTGGTGTCATCTTCAGGAACATTCCCAAAATACCGAGTGCCAACTTGGTAGCGGTATGCGATATTGTGGAAAGTCGTCGTGAAAATGCCAAAAATAGGTTCAATAGTCAGTATGGAACCAAGGTAAAGGCGTACGAGAATTTTTATGAAATGTTGGAAAAAGAAAATCTGGATGCCGTGGTTTTAACCACCCCTGATTTCTGGCATATGCAACATGCGGTGGACGCCTTGGAAGCGGGTATCCATGTATACTGCGAAAAAGCTATGTCCAACAATATGAAGGACGCCCGAAAAATGGCAGAAGCCATGAAAAGAACGGGCAAATTGCTCCAGATTGGACGTCAACGCAGAAGTGATGACCGTTACCGATTTACCCACCAAATATTGTTGGAAAAAGAGCAAATGTTCGGCAGATTGACCCACGCCGTTGGTCAGTGGAACCGATCCCAAATTTGGACTCAGCAACCGAATAAAAAAGACAACCTTGACCTCAACAAGCTCAAGCAATACGGTTTTGATACAGTAGACCAAGTCTACAACTGGCGTAACTATAAAAAATTGGGTGGCGGGGTTGTATCCGATTTGGGATCACACCAGATAGACATCTTCAACTGGTTCTTTGGTGCTTATCCACATACGGTCTATGCCGCAGGAAACAATTCGTATTTTAATCTTGAGCAGGCCGATACCATGGCCACCATTTTGGAATACGATACCCCAAAAGGACCTGCCATTGGTATTTATGAGAACATCTCCAACTCCAGAGCAATTGGGGTTTATGAACGTTTTATTGGGGATGATGGAGCCTTTATTATTTCGCAAGGTAAAGACAACAAGATTTTCCGAGAATCCCGTGTAGAAGCCAAACAATGGCAAGAATATATAGACGCTGGATATATCACCAACCTTGCCGATATGCAGAAATACAAGGAAAAGGAATCTGGAGATTCCGGCATCAAGGAAACTGCACCGCAGATCAGCTACGATATCAATGAAATGAAGGATATGGACAAGGTGTACAATTTGGCCAGCCATACAGCCCACTTGTACAACTTCATCGAGTCGGTACGGGAAGAGGAAAAATTGAACTATGATGCCATCACCTCATACAAATCTGAAGTTTGTATCTATAAAATCCACGAGGCCATCAATGCCGGTGGGGAGCGCATCAAGATCAAGGCCAAGGAATACGAGGTGTAGGCTTCACTCCTTTGGACCACGGTCCAGAAGCATTTCAAAAAAACAAAAACACCCAGACTTTCGTCTGGGTGCCTTTTTGGAAACAAGTAAAGCAAATAATTTTCTTTTTCTATATCAGTTTCTTGTCACCGTAATGCTGTTGGAAAGGGCATAGAATCCTTCTAAGTCAGCAACATTTTTTCCAGCTTCCAAACCTACAAGTCCATCCTCGAAAGTAGCGTGCCAGATAAGGCAAACCCCAGAACCAGCGGCATCAAAATCAACCCCCTCCACGGCATCCAGAGTTGGGGGAAGTCCCAGAATATTATTTTCATCATCCGTGATCACATAGGTTTGGTTCGTCCCAGTCAATTCCGAGTCATCCAAAGTGATTCCACTTACCATATCAGGGGTACCATCCACATCAAAGGTGAAAGGTCCACCAGATATAGTTCCGGCGTTAAGGCCATTTCGGGTTACGGTAATGGAATTGGAAAGGGCGTAGAATCCTTCCAAATCGGAAACATTGTAACCGGCCTCCAGGTTCATCAAGCCTTCCTCGTAAGTAATATGCCAGATTAGGCAAGTTCCCACACCAGCACCATCAAAATCCACGCCTTCTACCGCATCGATCGTTGGAGGTAAGCCCAAAATGTTGTTTTCATCATCTGTGATTACCCAACGTTGCTTTGAACCAGTCAATTCAGCATCATCCAAGGTAATTCCACTAACCATGTCAGGGTTTCCGTCCACCGTTATGGTAAAGGGTCCACCGCCAATGGTACCTGCGTTTAATCCGTTTCTTGTAACCGTAATGGAATTGGAAAGGGCGTAGAATCCTTCCAAATCGGAAACATTATAACCGGCCTCCAAGTTCATCAAACCGTCTTCGTAAGTGATATGCCAGATCAAGCAAGTTCCAACACCGGCACCATCAAAATCCACACCTTCAACTGCCTCTATTGTTGGAGGCAAGCCCAAAATATTGTTTTCATCATCGGTGATCACCCAACGTTGCTTGGAACCGGTCAATTCAGCATCATCCAAGGTAATTCCACTGACCATGTCAGGAGTTCCGTCCACTAGAATCGTGTAGGGTCCGCCACCGATAGTTCCCGCGTTCAATCCATTTCTGGTAACGGTGATCCTGTTGGAAAGCGCATAGGCCCCGCTAAATCCATCAAGGTTCATCCCAGCTTCCAATCCGGTAAGGCCGTCCTCATAGGTTAAATGATAAACAAAGCATACGCCTACGCCAGCACCATCAAAATTTACCCCTTCAAGGGCTTCAATGGTAGGTGGCAATCCTAAAATATTGCGCTCATCATCTGTAATTACATAGGTTTGGTTGGTACCGTTCAATTCCGAATCGTCCAAACTAACCCCAGAAATCATGTCCGGAGTTCCGTCTACCAATATGGTATAGGGGCCTCCTGAAAGAGTACCTGCATTAAGTCCATTACGGGTAACGACTATTCGATTGGATAAATCGTGATCCCCAACAAGATTGTCCAAGTTTGTCCCTGGCTCCAATCCAGTTAAACCGTCTTCATATACCAAATGGTAAACAAAGCAAGTTCCAACTCCAGCTGCATCGAAATCCACGCCTTCCAAATCGGCAAGGGTGGGCGGCACGCCCAAAATGTTTCTAGAATCGTCTGTTACGACATAGGTACGGTTGCTACCAACCACATCGCTGGCATCCAAAGTTACGCCGGAAATCATATCCGGGATTCCATCAACAGTAATGGTAAAAGGTCCACCCGAAAGCGTTCCCGCTTCAAGTACAATGGGCTCATCGTCGGAATCGTTGCTACATCCCACGGCAAGAATTGCGATACCCAAGAGTATCCATAATGATTTTAAGTTGCTCATTTTACGTGTTTTTTTATTTGCAACACAAATGAAGTGGGAAGTTGTTGCAGAAGTATCACATAAAAATCAAAATTATTTATGCTCTGATTTTCAGGTATTTATAATAAAAAAGCTTGGATTTTGTAAAGATTTCGCCCAAAAACTGACTTTTTAGAGAATATTCCATCAATTTTTTAATGGAAAGGTGAACTTTCCGTGATACTTTACCCTTTAATTCGTATATCATGAAAAAAGTGTTGATTGTAGAGGATGATATCGAAATCATTCGTTTGTTGGAAATCCACCTGAAGGATTTAGGTTGTCAGGTGCTTTCCGCAATTCGGGGAGACATTGGACTGCAAAAAGCGCTAAAGGAAGATCCAGACCTGATTATTTTGGATGTTATGCTTCCTGGGATGGATGGGGTCGAAATCTGTCAAAAAATCCGTGCCGACAATATTACAACACCGATAATGATGCTCACCGCACGTTCCGAAGAAATTGACAAAGTATTGGGACTTGAGGTTGGGGCCGATGACTACCTCACCAAACCCTTTAGTGTACGCGAGTTTATTGCAAGGGTAAAAGCCATTTTCAGGCGTCAAAAAATGGACGTTGTGGAAACATCTGGCGAAAAAAATCCAAAACTGATGCAGTTTGATGTACTGTCCATCGATATTGATATGCGTAAAGTGCTTTTGGACGGGAAAAAGGTGGAGCTTTCCCCTAAAGAATTCGAACTCTTGGTGTTGCTATCCTCTAATCCTGGGAAAAGTTATGATCGGGGCAAGTTGCTCAATATGATATGGGGCTACGATTTTAAAGGTTATGAGCACACGGTGAACTCCCATATTAATCGCCTCCGCTCCAAGATTGAACCCGATATGAGCAATCCCAAATTCATCCTAACCACTTGGGGGGTGGGTTATAAATTCAACGAAGAACTTTTGGAAACCCAAGCCAATCATTGACCATGAAAAACAGTATTCTTTCCGTTCGATTCATTCTAAAATTGACCCTCTCTTTTTTGGCCATTCTCTTGTTGGCGGGGATAGGGTACACTATTACCTCCATCTACCTTTCCAATAAATATTTCTACGAGACCACCCAGCGCTTGCATGCGAATTTGGCCCAAGACCTTATCGAGGAAAAGTTTAGGGATACCCAACCCTTCGACTCCATAGGTAATGTAAACAAGGCTTTGTTTGGGGATATTATGCACGATATGATGGCGGTAAACCGGGCCATCGAGGTGTATTTATTGGATTTGGAAGGAAATGTGCGGTATTCCGTGGTATTGGATCACGATGCTCCTGAAACTAAGGAGAAACAGGTGAACTTAGCCCCTATCCAACAATTTATTACGGAGAGTGGAAGCAATTATGTTTTGGGTGATGACCCCAAGGATTTGACCAAGCAGACCATTTTTTCGGCAGCCCGGTTCAACAAGGATGGGCATGAAGGCTATATCTATATTATTTTGGCCGGGGAAGATTTTTTGGCGACCCGGAGTGATCTTTTCAACAGTTATTTTATGCGGCTTGGACTTGGTGGCTCCCTGCTTACCCTAATTTTCGCCACACTCCTGGGCGTACTGGCAATTTGGTACCTCACCCGCAGCCTCCGGAAAATTATCTATGCGGCCAAACGCTTTCAACAGGGGGATCTGGAATATCGGATAGAAAATGCCGAAAAAACCGATTTGTCCAATGTGGCAACTACCTATAACAGCATGGCGGATACCATTCTATCGGATATTGAAAAAATTAAATCCGTGGAACAGCTGCGCCAAGAACTGATTGCCAATATCTCGCACGACCTTAGAACACCACTTTCCATTATTCAAGGCTATATTGAAACACTGCACATGAAGGATTCCGAGCTTTCTTCCGAAGAACGGGGTGAATATCTGAGCATGGTATCCAAGAGTAGCGAACGACTCTCCAAATTGGTTTCACAGCTCTTTGAGTATTCTAAGTTAGAGGCCAACCAGATACAACCTGAAAAGGAACCTTTCCTGATCAGTGAACTGGCCAACGACATCCACCGAAACTATTCCTTGCTCGCCCAACAGAAAAATATCGATTTAAAATTGTCGATGGCCGATAATGTTCCCCTGGTATTTGCCGATATCTCGTTGGTGGAACGCGCCATCCAAAACTTGATGGACAATGCACTAAAGTTTACACCCGAAGATGGGGAGGTCACCGTAAAATTGGAATCCAAAGAAGATCATGTAGAGGTAACGATAAAAGATTCGGGTCCCGGGATAAAAAAGGACAATCAGGCATTGATTTTTGAACGCTACCGACAAACCAAAGCGGGGCAAGAAAAGGAAGGGGCTGGGCTTGGCCTTGCCATCGTAAAGAAAATCATGGAAATCCACGATAGTAGCATCAAGGTATTCAGCAAACCCAACGAAGGCACTACCTTCAGTTTTAGCTTACCCATTTACGCGGTTGGCTAAACCATTATTCGCTATCTTTAAGTAGAAAAGTCATTTATGCTTCTTATCGATTCCCTTTTGGATTTCTTTTTGGAAACCCGAAAAGCTTCCGAAACCATATGTGAACCCCTGGAAATTGAAGATTATGTGGTACAACCTGTGGTGGATGTAAGTCCCCCCAAATGGCATCTGGGCCATACCACCTGGTTTTTTGAGGAGTTTATCCTTAAACCCCATGCCAAGGGCTACAAGGAGTTTGACGCTGATTTTTCCTTTGTTTTCAATAGTTATTACGAGGCTGTTGGGAAACGGGTTGTGCGTTCGGATCGGGGTAATTTGTCCCGCCCTTCGGTAAATCGGGTGTATGCCTATCGGGAATATGTGACCGAGGGAATCAAAGCCTTGTTTTCCACTTCCCAAGAGGAAAGTTTGAATGCCCTCTTGGAAATGGGCATCCATCACGAAAAACAGCACCAAGAGCTGTTGCTTACCGATATCAAGTACATTCTAGGAAACAACCCGTTGCTTCCCATGTATTCCGATACGTTCATTGATCATCCCGTGGAAACCCATACGCAGGATTGGATAGCCATGGAGGAGGGTATATTCAGTATTGGACACAACTCCGACGCCTTTTGCTATGATAATGAGTTGGGCCAGCACAAGGTGTTTTTGCAACCCTATAAAATTTCTAACAAATTGGTGACCAATGGGGAGTTCATGGATTTTATTGAAGCCGGGGCCTATCAACGCTTTGACCTTTGGCATGCCGAGGGTTGGGATTGGGTAAATCTACAGCACATTAAAGCTCCTTTATATTGGCACCAAATCGAGGGTGAATGGTGGCATTATACCACCAAAGGGCTTCAAAAAGTTGATAACGACAAGCCTATAACACATATTTCGTATTTCGAGGCCTTTGCCTACGCACAATGGAAGGGGATGCGTTTGCCCACTGAATTTGAGTGGGAAGCGGCCCAGGAATTTTTCCCTTGGGGCAAGCGATGGGAGTGGACAGAAAGTGCCTATCTGCCCTACCCCAACTACCAAAAAGCGGAGGGCGCCTTGGGTGAATACAATGGTAAGTTCATGGTAAACCAGAAAGTACTGAGAGGGGGTTCGGTGGCCACGCCAGCTAAACATACCCGACACACTTATCGTAATTTCTTCCATCCACAGTTACGGTGGCAATTCACCGGATTAAGGTTGGCCCAATAACAACGACAAAGGTTTCATGCAAAAAAACCAAACCAAGACTTTTACCTCGGCTTTTGAGCAAGAAGTGTATGAAGGATTGACGAGCTTTCCCAAGCATTTATCGTCCAAATATTTTTACGACGAGATTGGGGATAAGCTCTTTCAAGATATTATGGCAATGCCCGAATATTATCTCACCAATCGGGAGTACGAAATCCTGGAAACCAACAAGACCTCAATTGCGGCACTTTTATCCCAAAATGGGGAGCCCTTTAGTCTGTTTGAACTAGGTGCGGGTGATGGGAAAAAGACCAAAATCTTACTTCGGTATTTGGTCAATAATGACTTTGATTTTGATTACCGACCCATCGATATTAGCCAAAATGCCCTAGATCAGTTAGAACAATCGTTGAAACAGGAGATTCCTCAACTTGAAATCAATACCCTTCAAGGCACCTATTTTGACACATTACGGGATATTGACAAGGTAAACGGCAGAAAAAAAGTGATTTTGTTTTTAGGGTCCAACATTGGAAACCTGCTTCACGAACCGGCCATAGAATTTTTGAAAAATCTAAGGGACTCCATCAATGAGGGGGATTTGATCCTGATGGGCTTTGATCAAAAAAAGAACCCCCAAACCATTTTGGATGCCTATAACGACAAAACGGGAATTACCGAGGCCTTCAATAAAAATATCCTAGCCAGAATAAATCGAGAACTCGATGGAAATTTTGTGCTGGACAACTTTTTACATTGGGAAGTATACGACCCAGAAACCGGAACGGCAAAGAGCTTTTTGGTATCCAAGGAGCACCAGGAGGTCAGTATTGAAAGTTTACAGCTACAAATACGTCTTAAAAAATGGGAAACCATCCACACGGAGATTTCCCAAAAGTATGATGATGCTACTGTAGAATGGCTTGCGGAGCAATCAGGGCTACAGATCGTAACCGAGTTTGCCGATAGCCAGAATCAGTACAAAAACTACGTATTTAAAAAATAAGACAATGAAAGCTATTTGGAACGATACCGTAATTGCGGAAAGTAATGACACCATTGTTATTGAGAACAATCATTATTTCCCAGCCGAAAGTATAAAAAAGGAGTATTTCAAAACCAGTAACACCCATACTACATGTCCTTGGAAGGGTGTGGCGTCGTATTACACCTTAGAGGTCGACGGCAAAGAAAATGTGGATGCAGCTTGGTACTACCCAGAAGTAAGTGAACTGGCCAAGACCATTAAGGGCAGGGTGGCGTTTTGGAAAGGGGTTTCCGTAGTTGAATAATGTGCCTTCCTGACACAAGATATCTAGAGCCAAGAAACAAGACAGAGTTTTGCTTCTTGGCTCTTCTATTTACTAAAGCTCTAGAACAGCGTTCTCTGCTCCTGCGTAATCGTTCCATTGGTAACGATCAGCAGCTTCATCATTGATGTAGGATCCGTCCACCAAGTATCTAAACTCAAAGGTGTTCTCTTGGGGTAGGTCAAAAGTTCCTTTGAACGTTCCGTTTTTCAATTTTTTCAAAGTACTCCCTTTAGGGTTCCAGTTGTTGAAGTCTCCAACAACAGCTACTTTCTTCGCTTCTTCTGCAGGCACGGTAAATGTAACTTTACAAACCGGCTTGCTTTTTAGGTATTGCTTTTTTATTGCCATGATATGCTTAATTTCTTGTTTAAAAACAAGACAAAGCAAACTATAAAACGGTTTACCTACAATAAGTTAGGGTCGATTTATCAAATTGATAAAATGCTCCTAACAATAGAATTACCTTAATAAAATTCAGGGGTGAATTTTCACAAAAAAAGATATGGTACTATCAGGATTTTAAGATATCCACAATCGCATCCACCTCATTTTCTGTGTTATAAAAGTGAAAACTTAATCGAATCCCGCTACCACGCTGTACACATACCACATTTTCCCTAGATAATTTTTGAAACACCTTGCTATCGCCTTCTATGTTAAAAATGGTACTGTGGTCTTCCCGCAATTGCACACCCTTATCCAAAAGACCCATGGAAGAAAATTGGAGCTTGGCGTTTTGGGATAACTTTTTTAGCTGGGCTTGCACGTTCTCCATCCCGATGTTATCCAAAAAATTCAGGGAAAATTGTAAGCTCCCAAAATTTAGGGAATCCAGATGGCCAGGTTGGAG
Organism: Flagellimonas myxillae; assembly: GCF_023502235.1. Taxonomy (GTDB): domain Bacteria; phylum Bacteroidota; class Bacteroidia; order Flavobacteriales; family Flavobacteriaceae; genus Flagellimonas; species Flagellimonas myxillae. The sequence continues at coordinate 136,798 of NZ_JAMFLY010000005.1, forward strand.
CAATTTATGAAGTTCTATAGTTGAGGTTCTGTCACCTGCCCTATCCACCGACCAGTTGCCGATTACCTTAAGATCGATGTTCTCCTTGATACTTTCGTTCATCAGAAAAAATCCATTTCCATAGCCGGCCAACATCCATTTATATGCACTCGCACCTAGTATATCAATTCCCGAAGTTTCAAAATTGAACGGCTGTGTTCCACAAAATTGGGTCCCATCGGCAATGATCATCAGGTCAGGGAAATCTTGTTTTAGGGTCTTCAGAAATTCCATGTCAATTTTTATACCATTCACCCATTGCACCAAACTAAGGGCCAACACATCAAAATTCCCCTTTTTTAATTGTTCATATAGTGCAGATTCCAAATTCTCATTTTGCGCTACATACTCCCGTTGAAAGTCCCGTGTCTCAAAAGGCCAGTTTAAGGAGGGATAATCATCCTTGACCAACAAAACCTTTGCATCCATTCGTAAGCCCTCCAAAATAAGGTTCAAACCCACTGTGAAGTTGGGCACCAATGCCACAGCAGCGGTGTTACATCCAAAAAAACGACCTACATCCTCCCTTACTTCTTCTATTTTACCGTACCACTTTTGTTTCATGTCACTGCCCCCGATCAAAAAATCCAAGTCATGTTCTTGCCGCCATTCCATCAAATCTTCATACATCAAACCGGTAGCTGCGGTATTGGCATAGATGCACTGTTGGAGTACGGGGAACTTTTTTCTCAGGTTCTGCATTGTGGTTATTTTGGATTGAATTCAGCTATATTTGTTGTTAAAGATAGCCATTCAATGTTTTCCAAAAAGAAACCTCAAAATACTGTTGACATTGAACAACACGAGTTGTTGGAATCTGCCCAGAAACGCATCCGGCAGAAAAAAAGGCTGTTTTCCCATTTCGTGATTTTTTTGATCGGTAGTGTATTTCTGGTCCTGATCAATAAGATTCTGAAATATGGGGAAGCCTACGATTGGTTCGTGTGGGGCATTCTTGTTTGGGCTTTTTTATTCGTTTTCCATGCCTTTAATGTATTTGTGACCCATCGCTTTATGGGCAAGGGTTGGGAGCGCGTGCAACGGGAAAAACTGGTTGCCTTGCAAAAAAAGCGCATTGCGGAGATCCAAAAGGAAATCGACACCGAGTTTCCTTTGTCCAACATCAATAAAAAAAAAGATCAGTGAAGCAATTGATCATGATTGCCGCAGCCGCGGAGAACAATGCCCTTGGTATAGACAACGACCTTCCGTGGCACTTACCGGACGATTTTAAACGTTTTAAACAGCTCACCTCGGGGCATAAGATCATTATGGGTCGCAAAACCTTGGAAAGCTTTCCGAAGGCCTTGCCCAATAGGGAACATATTGCGATAACACGGGATCTAAACTACCAACCCATATTTCCCTGCCAAATTGTGCATTCTTTGGAAGGCGCATTGGAACTTGTCGGGCCCGAGGAAACCGCATTTATTATCGGAGGAGGTGAAATCTACCGACAGGCAATGGATTTTGCCACCCATATTGAGCTCACTCGGGTACATGCCGAACTGAATGCCGATACTTTTTTTCCAGAAATTGATGAAACCCAATGGGATTTGGTGAAGGAAGAATTTCATCCTGCGGATGAGAGGCACAAACACAGTTATACCTACCTTACCTATATTAGAAAATAGTCATTAAAAGTCGAGATATTCTACGGATACGCTGGGCCCGGATACCAAGGAGGCAAGTATGTCGCTTTTTGTATTTGAATAAAACCAATGGTCAATTGAACTTTTTGGCTCTTCTTCCAAATTGTGTTTTTCAAGAACGGCCCGTGTTTGTCTTGCCACTGCTTCGCCGGAATCTATCACTCGAACCGCTGGGGGAACCAACTCTTTGATCAGGGGAACTAAATAGGGATAATGGGTACACCCCAAAACCAAGCAATCTATTTGTTGCTCCAACATCGGGTCCAGATATCTTTTAAGAAGAGCCCTGGTCTCCGCTGCATGCATTTGGCCGCCTTCAATCAACTCCACCAGGCCTGTACCTTCTTGTTCCAGTACGGTAATGCCCTCTGTAAACATTTTGGAAGTACTATGGAACAAGGTACTTGCTAGTGTTCCTTTGGTGGCCAGCACCCCAACCTTTTTGGTCTTGGTCTGGAGGGCCGCCGGTTTTATTGCTGGTTCAATGCCGATAAAAGGCACATCATAATTGGTTCGTAGATAATCGACGGCGTTGGTCGTCGCTGTGTTGCAAGCCACTACAATAAGTTTGCAGTTCTTTTGCAACAATAGCTCCGTGTTCTTGATGCAGAGTCGAAGAATTTCTTCATTTGATTTGGCACCATAGGGAGCATTGGCACTATCTGCAAGATATACGGTATCCTCATGGGGAAGCAATTTTACTATCTCCTTCCAAATGGAGGTACCTCCAATTCCTGAATCAAAAATACCAATGGGTTTGCCCATGCTTAAAAGTAAGTACTATAGTTAAATTAGGGTATAAAAAAAACCGCTTTTCCAAAGAAGAAGCGGTTTTTGAATATTGTAAAGAGTAGCTTAGAAGCCCAATTCCTGTTTTACAGCAGGCAACAAATCTTTTCCTTTGGCAACGATCAAGGTCAAACCAGGACTAGCGTCCATTACGTAATCAAATCCTTGAGCGGCCGCAACTTTTTCGATGGCAGCTTTAGCCTTGTCGGAAATAGGTGCGAACAGTTCTTGCTGTTTTTGCTGCAACTGTTGCATAGCTGCTTGCTCCGCGTTTTGGATGTTTTGTTGAATCTCCTGAAGCTCTAGAGCTCTTTTCTCGTTTTCCTCACGAGTCTTTGAGGTAGATTCATTTCTATATTGGGTTGCCTTATTTTGAAACTCTGTCATAGAGCCCTTGATATCGGCAGTATATGTTTCTTCCAATTTTTTTAACTCTGACTGGGCAGCTTTCATCTCAGGCATTTCCGCCAACAATTGCTGTACATTGATATGCGCAACCTTGCTTTGTTGTGCGTTAACAAAACCCGTAGCTGCAACAAATAAAACTAGGGCTACAGCAATCTTCTTTACATTTCTCATGATTCTCTAAGTTATACTATTTTGAATGTTACTATTAGTGTTTCAATACTATTTTTGTATTGAATCCTGTTCTTGTTCTTGCGCTTTCTTTCGCTCTTCCAATTTGGCCTTTCGCTTGGCGTCGCGCTCCTCCAGTAATTTTTTTCTTCGGGCCTCATAGGCCTTTTTCCGTTCCTCCCGCAGACGCAATTGTTCTGCTCTACGATCTTCCGCTGCCTTGATCTTGGCTGCTTGGTTTTCCTCTGCCTTGGCTTGACGCTCCTTTAAGGCTTCGCTAATTTCCTTCTCCTCTTCTGCCTGCTCTTCCTTGAACTGATCCAACCTGTTTTTCTCTTGGGCCTTTTTATTGGATTTGCTCACCTTTCGGGTCCTACCTATCTCCCTTAAAACCAAGTCACTGATATCGTGTCTTTTTTCGGAGTACAACATTACGACATCTGCGGATTTATCAAAAATAAAATCGTATCTTTTATTTCCGCCGATTTTTTGCACTTCGTTGAACACTTGGTCCTGGATGGGCTGTATCAGCAACTGTTTTTGAAGCACCAAATCCCCTTGGGGGCCAAAACGGTCTTGTTGGTAATCCAACATTTCGGTTTCCAATATTTGGATTTCCTCTTCACGTTCGGCAATAAGCTCGTCCGTTAGCAACACTTTTTCGGCCATTAAATCCTTCTTCATCTGATCGATCACGCTTTGCTTGAGCTCAATTTCCTGCTTCCACTTAACAGCCTTTGCGTTTAATTGCTCTGTTGCGTCCCGGTATTCTTCCACATTTTCCAGGATGTATTCCATATCCACGTATCCAATACGTACACCTCTTTGGGAAAATCCATACAAGGACAACATCAAAACAGTTAATGTCAAAAGAACTTTGGTCTTCATTTTTTGATTCCGCTTTTTACTAAGAAAATATCGTGCCAAAATAACTAATTAATTTATAATGAGTCATTTATGCCAAATTATTACACGATTTTCTTTTGGTTAAAACTGCTGCCCGATAATGAAGTGCGTTTGCCAGCCACTTGGTCCGCTTGAGGAAGGATTTGCATCTGTATCAAATCCATAACCAAAATCGATACCCAACAGACCGAATGCCGGCATAAAAATACGAAGCCCCACTCCGGCAGATCTCTTTAACTCAAACGGATTATACTCATTAAAATTGTTAAAGGCATTACCTGCTTCTAAAAATGAAAGGGCATATATGGATGCGGATGGTTTCAAGGTCAGTGGATAACGCAATTCCATAGAGAATTTGTTATAAATGGTTCCCCCATCCCTTTCCTGGTTTCCGGTAACCGGATTTGTACTAAAGGGTGTCAGGGAACTATTTTCATATCCCCTAAGCTGGATTACATCCCTACCATCCAAGGTAAAGTTTCCAAGGCCGTCACCCCCTACGAAGAATCGCTCAAAAGGCACCGCACCAATATCGTTATTATAACTTCCGAGGAATCCAAATTCGGCATTGGTCCGAAGCACCAATTTATCCACCAAGTTGGTGTACCAGTCTCCCTTGAATTTTATCTTGTAGAATTCCAAAAGCTTAAAGCGCTCTTCTTCCAAACGCTCCAGTTGGTCACTCTTTTCGGCAAATTCAATTTGCTCATCGATGTTCGCCGGATTTGGGCCAATTTCAAACAAGCGTTCCGTTATTTCATCGATATCGGTTCTGATCTGCTTATAATCCTTGTTGCCGAACAGCGAATAGGGAGGTGTGAATTTGGCGGAAAGCTCAAAATTGGAACCTGTCAATGGGAAAATCCTACTTGGACCTTGGGAGCTACGGGAGATTCCCAAAGTATAGCTCAAGGAATTGGAACTACCATTACCAAAATTGAAAAGCCCATTATTAAAGTCGTTAAAATCGTAAAGTTGGTAGCTCAAGGAGTGGGAAATGGTAAAGAAATCATCTGGCCATTGTACCCGTTTGGCCAAACCTGCAGAGATTCCCGTAATGGCAAACCCCCGGTCCTTATCCACATCCAGTCTTCCCCTATTGGTAAAACTGGTGGCAAATTGTTGGGTCCTGGACAGGGATAGGTTAAAACGTACCGGCTTTTTACCGCCCAACCAAGGTTCGGCAAAATTTAGACTGTATACCCTAAACGTCCTACTGGCCTGCAAACGGAGGGCAAAGGTCTGCCCATCCCCCATGGGAACAGGTTTATAGGCTTCCCCATTAAAAATGTTCTTTAGGGAGAAATTACTGAATGAAAGTCCCAAGGTACCGATGAAACCACCGCCGCCGAATCCCCCTTGCAATTCTATTTGGCTGGAACCCGACTCCACCAAGCTATATTGGATATCCACTGTTCCCGCATTGGGGTCTGGATTCTGGATATCTGGCGCAATCTGTTCGGCATCGAAGAATCCTAACTGACCCAATTCCCGGATACTACGCACAATGTTGTCCTTGCTGTACTTTTGGCCCGGACGCGTACGCAATTCCCTAAAAATTACGTGGTCGTTGGTCTTATCGTTTCCAACTACAGTAACATGATTCAAAAAGGTCTCCTTTCCTTCAATGATCCTGATTTCGAAATCGATGGTATCGTTCACCGCAGAAACCTCCACAGGATTGATACTGGAAAATAAGTATCCGTTGTTTTGATAAAGGTTGGTCAAGTCTTGCCCATCCGGCTTGGAGTCATCTGCCACACGTTTTTTCAGCAAAACGCCATTGTAGGTAGATCCTTTTCTAATTCCCAATACCTGACTCAATTGTCGGTCGGTGTACACGGAGTTCCCAACAAAATTGATATCCCCAAAATAATATTTGTCCCCTTCTTCGACCTTAATTTTTAAATCGATATGGTTTTCATCCACCTTAACAAAAGTGTCCGAAAGCACCCGGGCATCCCGGTACCCTCTTTCTGCGTAGGTATCTATCAAATTGGAAAGGTCCTCTTTATAGTCGGCCTCTATATACTTTGATTTTTTCCAAAAACGGTAGATTTTCTTTTTCTTGGTTTTCTTAAGGGCCTTACGCAATCTTTTACCGGTAAGTTTGCTATTGCCCTCAAATGCAATCTCCCTAATTTTTACCTTATCTCCCTTTTTTACATTGATGACCATGTTTTCGGTATGGGCCCCAGTAGTATCGGAAGCGGTGACTATGTGCACCTGGGTGTTAAGGTACCCTTGCTTTCTGTATTTGTTCTGAAGGTAGTTCTTGGTGTTGGCAATTAAACTCTCGGTAATCTTTTTACCTTTTTTGAGGTCCGTATCATTTATAATGTCTTCGACCTTCCGTTTTTTAACGCCATATACCGTTACATTGGACAGGGTGGGACGCTCCAAAATATTAAGCTCCAGGAAAATCTTGTCCCCCTCAATTTTTGTGTAGTAAAAGTTTACATCGCTGAACAACTCCAAACTCCACAGTTTTTTGATCACTGCGCTGAGTTGGTCCCCAGGAACGGTGATGGGTTGTCCAACCCTTAGACCCGTATAGGTTTTTACGGTCTGCTCGTTATAGCTTTGGAGTCCGGTTACGGTAAGCCCACCTAAAATATAATCCTTCCCGTCCTCAATGGAGGTTTCCTGTGCGAAGCTTTGGGCGGCGAAAAGAAAAAGAAGGAGTAGTTTAAGGTATGGTCCGGTGGTATGTTTTATTTGCTTAATTGAGTTGTTCGCTAGTTTTTCCAAATCGTCGTTCTCTATTTTGGTAACTTAATATTGCCTCTACCAAATGATGCTCACTAAAATCGGGCCAAAATACGTCAATAAAATATAATTCGGCGTATGCAATTTGCCAAAGTAAAAAATTGCTGATCCTTTGTTCCCCACTGGTACGGATAAGCAGGTCTACATCCGGCAAAAAATGCGTGTAAAGATGAGTATTTATAACGGCTTCGTCAATATTTTCGGGTGAAATTATATTATTTTTAACTTTGGAAGCTATGTCCTTAACAGCAGATTTTATCTCCTCCCGAGAACCATAACTTAGGGCCAGGGTAAGGGTCATTCCAGAGTTCTGAGCCGTTTTGGATATAACTTCAGCCAGCTCCTTTTGTGCCTTGGAGGGCAGGGATTCAATGTTCCCTATGGTGTTTAATCTGATATTGTTTTTGTTGAGGGTCTTCAATTCCTTACGCAAAGATGCGACAAGAAGTTTCATCAAAGTCTCCACTTCGAGCTTTGGCCGATTCCAGTTTTCGGTGGAAAAGGCATATAGCGTTAGAAATTCTATCTGTAAGCGTGCACAGTTTTCAACGGTCCTTCGTACGGCCTTAACTCCATTCTCGTGGCCAAAAACCCTAAGTTTCCCCCGTTGTTTGGCCCATCGGCCATTGCCGTCCATAATCACGGCAACATGTTTGGGAAGATTTTTTTTATCTACGTCCTCTAAAGTATGCATTATTCAAAACAATCCTGGCAAGGTTTCCGCCCAAAGGTATAGGTCAATGTAATACCTGAAAAGACGTACCAGTCATCGCTTAAAATATTTCCGAACCTAAAGGGTTCAAAATTGGAACCTACGGGATTGCTACCATCCAGATTGTCCGTAAAGGTATATCTGGCCCCAATCTCCGCACCCAGAATCAGAAACTGATTTAAGCGATACTTCGCCCCCACCGTCATTGGAATTGCAAAACTACCTTCTTTTTGGTTAATATCCTGCACCACAAGGGCATCAAAATAATTAAAATCGTACCTAAAATAAGTAAGACCTGTATAAAGATAGGGTGTAAAGGCAGGACCCAGTCGGTGCAGATTATATTCAACAAAGTTGAATTCCAGCCCCAAAGAGGCTTCCAGTACAGAATTATCTATGGTATACCGGCGTTGAACGCGCGAACCTTTGCTCGATTTTAGGTCGTCAAAAGTGAAGGTGCCGTAGATTGCACTTGCCCGCCATGCATACCGCTTGCTTTTGTTCCATTTGAAGATACCCCCAAATGCCGGACCTGTTGGGGAAATATAACTGGTGCTCCCCACATCGCCGATACCGTTCGCCCCACCGGCAAATACTCCTATTTCATAGGTCTGGGAAGTGACCTTGAACGCACTACACAAAAAAATAGCAAACAAAACTATTCGCATACAATCCCGAAAATTATACATATTAGAGGTAGAGGAAGGTCAATAGAATACTGGGTTATAAACGTTCTCCTTTGTTAAACAGTTTTTGGCTTCTTTTATTGTTTCAATCGGCTTAATTGCGTTTATCCTGGCCCCAAAGCAGTTTGTTTCTAAGGGTCTTTAAGAAGCTTTCCGACTTATATTCTATCATTTTTATATTAAAATTCGATTTTTTTATCCTGATTTCCTTGCCGTTTGGGATACTGGCTATCCGGGAATCCAAGGAAACCAAATGGTTTTCCTCGCGACCTGAAACTTTTAACCTGATCTCGATATCGTCCGATATCACCAACGGCCTTGCATTAAGATTATGTGGTGCAATTGGGGTCAATACCAAGGATTTGGCCGAAGGAGCGATTACAGGCCCCCCGCAGCTCAACGAATACCCGGTAGAACCGGTCGGGGTGGCAACAATTAGCCCATCTGCCCAATAGGAGGTTAAATATTCATCATTTAAATAGGTTTCCACGGTGATCATGGAGGTCGTATCCTTTCGGCTTACCGTAATTTCGTTCAGCGCAAAGTTCAACGCGCCAAAATCTTCCAAATCCGGGCCCAACATTACCTCCACAAGACTTCGTTCCTCTATGGTATATTCCCCGGCCACAAATTCCGTGACCACCTTTCTTACATCTTCTTTTTTAAAGGTTGAAAGAAATCCTAATCGGCCCGTGTTCACCCCAACAATGGGGATTCCCATATCCTTGACATAAGTTACTGCCCTGAGCATGGTACCGTCCCCACCAAAGCTGACAAACATATCGAAAGAACCATCCAGCCCGTAACTTTGGGAAAAAGTCCCGTATGAAAATTGGGATAGACAACCATCTATACGCTTGCAAAAATCCTCCTCGACAAAGACGGACGCACTGATTCCCTGAAGCTCTTCCAATAGCTCCAATACGCAGGTTCTATCCTGTTCCTGGAAAGTTTGACCGTAAATTGCGACCTTCATGTTAAACGTTAAGGTATTTCTCCAAATAGTCGGACCGCTGCTTTAGGTCCTCCAGAAATTGGTCCTCACTGTTCCCAAAGACAATGGTGTAGTTGTATCGTCTAAAGGTTTGCGCCACTTCATTTAAATCCGGGGTTCCTATTTTCAGGGTAATTTGGACCACATCGTTCTGCGAATCGGTGATAAATGCGCCCAACAAACGGGCGTTGTTACCCTCCACAATCTGGGCTATTTCACTAAAGGAATAATCCTTGATCCCCGTAGCAATGACCAAAATACCACCTGGTTCCTTAAAAAAAGGGGTGTCAATAAAATCCGCCACTACATCTTCCAGATCATAATAACCCGTGATTACATGATCATTGTCCAATACCGGAAGAATATTCGCTTGGTTTCTGGAAAATGCCTCCAAAACATCCAACCACAAAGTCTCTTTGGTCACTGAGAAAGTCTCGAGATCTATTCGGAACTCCTCAATGGACTTTCCAGGCTCAAAACAAGCCAAGTCATTTTCAGAAAGAGAGCCAATGTAAATCCCATCCTCGGTAACCGCTACATGAGAAAATGTGGTTTCCTCAAAAAAACGAATCACTTCATCCAAGGTTTCGGAAACCTCGAAAATGGGGACAGTCGTTATAATTCTGTTCTGGATTTGCATAACAATTTTATTAAGCGCAAAATACTAATTTTAAATCGCAAAAGGCGTGCCTAATTCTTATTTTTGGCTTTCCAAAAATGAACTTCATGACAAAATTGAGTGTCAATATCAACAAGTTGGCTACCCTTAGAAACTCACGCGGAGGAAATGTTCCAGACCTTGTCAAGTCTGCCAAGGACATTGAGGCATTCGGAGCCCAGGGAATCACCATACATCCCAGACCCGACGAACGTCATATTCGTTATCAGGATGCCCGTGATCTAAAGAAGGTGGTGTCTACCGAATTCAATATCGAAGGGAACCCCGTTCCCAAATTTGTGGATTTGGTCCTGGAAGTGCAGCCTACCCAGGTAACCTTGGTCCCAGATGCCGAAGACGCCATTACCTCCAATGCCGGTTGGGACACACGCAAGCACAAGGATTTTCTTGTTGATGTTATTAAAACATTCAAGGATAAGGGTATTCGTACCTCAATTTTTGTGGACCCCTCCATTGAGATGGTCGCTGGTGCTGCGGAAACCGGAACGGACAGGATAGAACTTTATACGGAACGTTTTGCCCAAATGTATGCCGAAGGAAATAAGGGCCAAGGCATAAAACCCTTTGTGGATGCTGCCAAAAAAGCCCACGAATTGGGACTCGGGATCAATGCGGGCCATGACCTTAGCTTGGACAACATCAAGTTTTTTAAGGAGAATATTCCCCATTTGTTAGAGGTTTCCATTGGTCATGCGCTTATTTGCGAATCCATTTATCTTGGAATTGAAAATGTGGTGAACATGTATTTACATCGTCTTACCTAATGGAATTACTGCACTCTAAAATACTCGGCGAAGGCAATCCATTGGTTATCCTACATGGTTTTTTGGGAATGTCCGATAATTGGAAAACCTTGGGCAACCAATATCTTGCGAATGGGCTTCAAGTGCATTTGGTGGACCAACGCAACCATGGAAAAAGTTTTCATTCCCCCGATTTTGATTATGAGGTGATGGCTCAGGATGTCCTTAATTATCTTGATTACCATCAAATTGAAAAGACTTCCATAATTGGACATTCCATGGGTGGAAAAACGGCAATGCAATTGGCTACTTCGAATCCGGAACGGATTTCAAAACTAATTGTAGCCGATATATCCCCTAAATTCTATCCTCCACACCATCAATATATATTGGATGCCCTGGGACATTTGGATTTTAGCCAGATCAACTCCAGAAAGGAAGCGGACGAGGTACTTTCCAAACAGCTTTCCGAATTCGGGATTCGGCAGTTCTTGCTTAAAAACCTGTACTGGGTGGAGCCAGGTCAACTCGGATTGAGGTTCAACTACTCTATTTTAAAGGATAGGATGGACGAGATTGGGGAAAACATAAGTTCCACGGCAGTATATGGTGGGCCAACCCTCTTTCTTAGGGGTGACCGCTCCGAATACATCCTTCCCAACGACTTTCCGGGCATAAAACGACACTTCCCCAATGCCGATATCCAAACCGTGGAAAATGCGGGCCATTGGTTGCATGCCGAAAATCCCAAACAGTTTTTTGAGATGTCCATCGCATTTTTGAATCCTTAATATTTGGGGCGTTTTATTATGCATGCATAATTTTTTTGCCCATTTTATTGTCTGGAACGCAAATTTGACATAGTTTTGGTCAAATGGGTTTGTTGTTTAAATCGCCCAGTACTAACTCAAATAGCTATAAATATGAAAAAGTTTTATGCCCTACTTCTCCCCCTTTTAGGGTTGATGATTGCATGTGAGGATGATGAAGCTCCAATTGTTCCCGACCCTGATTCAGATCCCGTTGTGTATACCTCAGGGACTGCCAACTTTGCAAACTTTGTTGCCCTAGGTAGTTCGCTTACGGCAGGTTTTTCAGATAATGCCCTGTTTGCTGCCGGGCAAGAAGCTTCATTTCCCAATATGTTGGCCGGGCAATTTGCCCTGGCAGGTGGTGGTGCCTTTAACCAGCCCTTGATGGCAGACAACCTTGGAGGAGCCACCTTGGGAGGGAATCCCATTCTTGGTAACCGATTAATCTTGCTATTTACTCCAGATGGTCCGGCACCTACACCTAAAAGTGGAACCGGAACCACGGAGATTTCAACGAAACTTTCAGGTTCTTTCAATAATATGGGAATTCCAGGGTCAAAAAGTTACGAACTATTGGCTCCTGGATACGGTAGCGTTGCCGGGGTTGCCCTAGGGACTGCGAACCCTTATTTTGCCAGATTCTCTTCTGCGGAGGATGCCACAGTAATTGGAGATGCCGCCGCGCAAGGCGCTACTTTCTTTTCTGCATGGATAGGAGCCAACGACGTATTGCTGTATGCAACAAGTGGTGGCGCAGGAACGGATCAAACCGGGAATTTAGATCCGACCTCCTATGAAAGAACGGATATTACCGATCCTTTGGTTTTTGGCAATGTGCTCACGGGAATTTTACAGACCATGACCGCCGGCGGTGCGGATGGTGTTATTGCCAATATTCCGAATATTCTTGATGCACCCTTTTTCCATACGGTTCCCTTTGCACCTCTAGATCCAACCAATCCCGCTTTTGGACCACAAATTCCTGTTTTAAACGCCCAATTTGCCGGATTGAATCTTGTGTTCCAAGCACTAGGGGTACCAGAGCGACAATTCGTGTTTTCAGAATCGGCTGCTAGTTCCATAATTATTAAGGATGAGGATTTGCTGGACTTGTCCGCTGAAATAACTCAAGCCCTGATCCTTAACGGGGTGGATGCACCCACCGCAGGTGTTACTGGCTTGCTATACGGTCAAGCGCGACAATCCAATGCTGATGACATGATTACACTACCTTCAAGCACAGTAATTGCCACCTTGAACGAGGAAGCTTTTGCCATGCTTCAGAATCTTGGTCTCCCGGCAGAAACCGCAGGACAGCTTGCAGTGAATGGGATTACTTATCCCATGGAAGACCAATGGGTCTTAACCCCCCAAGAACAAGAGGCTGTAGCTACAGCACGAGACGCTTATAATCAAACTATTGAAGCCTTGGCGGCACAGTTTAACCTTCCCATGGTTGACATAGACGCGCTCCTAGAGCAAGTAAGTGATACTGGATTTCCCCTTGCAGACGGAAGTAGCGTTACCAGCACTTTTGCTACTGGTGGCGGTTTCTCTTTGGATGGAGTGCACCCCACACCACGAGGCTATGCCTTAATTGCAAATAGCTTTATAAAAGTTATTAATGACACCTATGGTTCCAACTTGCCCGATGTTAATCCATTGGGTTATACTGGTCTGTACATCGATTGATCTACACGTAATTTCACTATATTAAGAGCACCGTTTTAAACGGTGTTTTTTTATGGACCAAATTCAAACCTTATGAAACTGCTGATTCGACTTCTTTTAAATGCCCTTGCCGTGGTCATCCTGAGCTATGTATTGCCGGGCGTGGGCGTAGATTCGTACCAAACCGCCATTATCGTGGCCTTGGTATTGAGTGTACTCAACTTTTTGGTGAAACCCATATTGGTCATCCTCACTTTGCCAATAACCATTTTAACCCTGGGGCTATTCCTCCTTATCATCAATGCCGTCATCATTTTAACGGTCGCACACTTTATCTCCGGATTTGAGGTTTCCAGCGTATTATGGGCGATTATTTTCAGCTTATTGCTCTCGTTCCTACAATCCATTTTACATTCCATTTTAAAGGAGGATTAGCGGAAAAGCTTTTGTTTGAAATTCAACACTTTAAAAAGTTGTCCTACTGGGGAAAATGCATTACTTTTGCCACCCATTTTTGAATAGCAAATTTAGGTAGGAGATGAATATCACAAAAGAGCAGATTGACGAGCTAAATGCCGTGGTAAAAGTTGCCATAAGCAAGGACGATTATCAAGAAAAAGTTGATAAAATCCTTAAGGATTATAGAAAACAAGCCAATATCCCTGGTTTCCGCAAGGGGCAGGTTCCCATGGGCTTGATTAAAAAACAATATGGTAAAGCGGTATTGGTGGATGAAGTGAACAAATTGCTTCAGGACAACCTCAACAAATACCTTACGGAAGAAAAGTTGGATGTGTTGGGCAATCCCCTTCCCAAACAACAAGACAATTTTGATTGGGACAGCGACAACCTCGATTTCGAATTTGAATTGGGTCTTGCCCCAAATTTCGATGTTAAGGTAAAAACCAAAAAAGCCGTTACCCAGTACAAGATTGTTGCCGATAAAAAGATGATTGATGAGCAAGTGGAGCGCATTCAAAAACAATATGGCAAGTTGGTTTCAAAATCAGAGGTTGGGAAAGCCGATGAGGTAACCGGAACATTTGTGAATGAAGCTGAGGAAATTGAGCACAAGACTACCATAGAGCTCGATAAAATTAAGAGCAAGAAGGCTGCTGATGCACTTGTCGGTAAAAAGGTGGGTGAAAGTATTTCCCTAAAGACCAAAGGCCTTTTTAAAGAAGATTATTTGCTTTCCAGTGCTTTGGGCATCGATCGTGAGAAAGCAGAAAAGCTGAACATCGAGGTTACTTTCAATATTGAGGAGATCAACGAGCGCGAAGCAGCTGTGATGGACCAAGAATTGTTCGACAAATTGTTCGGAAAGGATGCTGTGAAATCAGAAAAGGAACTTAGAGATCGTATCAAAGAGGATTCTGAAAAGCAATTCGAGCAACAATCCGATCAAAAACTATTGAACGACATCACAGAAAAGTTGATCGACGATACCAAGTTTGATCTTCCATCGGAGTTTTTGAAAAAGTGGATCCAGGTTAGCGGTGAAAATCCATTGACCGATGATGAGGCCAGCGAGGAGTTTGAAAAATCAGAAAAAGGACTTCGTTATCAACTTATAGAAGGTAAAATCATTAAGGAGAACGACCTTCAGGTGCAATTTGATGAATTGAAGGAATTCGCCAAAGGCTTTATCAAGTCACAGATGGCGCAATACGGTCATTTGGACCCCCAAGAAGAAGAGCTCGATAACATTGCGAACAGGATTATGGGTAATCAAGACGAGGTTAAAAGACTCTCAGAACAATTGATGAGCCAAAAACTGTTGGATTTCTATAAGAAAAATGCCAACCTTAAGGTGAAGGAAGTAACCTATGAGGACTTTGTTAAGGAAGCCTATAGCTAGGATTGGCCTAAAAGAAAAATAAGTATCTTTACGGTGCCGAAAAGTTATTTTTCGGCACCTTTTTTTTAAGCTAAATCGAAAGAAATCCTATGGATTACGGAAAAGAATTCAAAAAATACGCCACCCAACACCACGGAATCAACAGCATGTATTATGACAAGATCATGAGTAGCATGTATCCTGTGGGCATGACCCCAAATATTATTGAGGAAAGACAGTTGAATGCCATTGCCATGGATGTCTTTTCCCGTTTGATGATGGACCGTATCATCTTTTTGGGTACGGGAATCAACGATCAGGTGGCCAATATTGTCCAAGCCCAGTTGCTTTTTTTGGAAAGTGCGGACGCCTCCAAGGACATTCAGATTTACATTAACTCACCGGGAGGCAGTGTTTATGCCGGTTTGGGCATATACGACACCATGCAGTTCATTAAGCCCGATGTGGCCACGATCTGTACCGGAATTGCTGCTTCAATGGCCGCAGTACTCCTTTGTGCCGGGCACGAGGGCAAGCGAAGCGGACTTACACATTCGCGTGTTATGATCCACCAGCCCATGGGAGGTGCGCAAGGACAAGCCAGTGATATTGAAATCACGGCAAGGGAAATATTGAAACTCAAAGAAGAGCTCTACCATGTGATCGCCAAACATTCCGGACAGAAGTTTGAAAAGGTAAGTGAGGACAGTGACCGGGATTACTGGATGAAGGCTGATGAGGCAAAAAAATATGGTATGATTGATGAAATTTTGGTAAGGGATAAGTCCTAAAACCGAACAAAACGGTTAAAAACAGGCGGTTGAAGCAAACCAAATCGAGTTTTTTTCCGTTATTGTGGTTGAACTTTACGCGATAGTCCATTATGGCAAAGGAAAATTTGGAGTGTTCATTTTGTGGAAGAAAGAAGCCGGAGACCAATCTTTTGATTGCCGGACTGGACGCGCATATCTGTGATAGATGCATAGAACAAGCGCATAGTATTGTAGCGGAGGAATCCAAACAATCCAAAAACCAAGACCTTTCTTCAGAATTGGTGTTGAAGAAGCCTATGGAAATCCGGGATTTTCTCGACACCTTCGTTATAGGGCAGGAGCGCACCAAAAAGGTGATGTCCGTTGCCGTATACAACCATTACAAAAGACTACTTCAGCCCAAGGGCAAGGAAGAGGATGTGGAAATCCAAAAAAGTAACATCGTAATGGTTGGGCAGACCGGGACGGGAAAAACGCTAATTGCAAAGACCATAGCCCGAATGCTCAATGTACCATTGGCCATTGTTGATGCTACGGTACTAACCGAGGCCGGTTATGTTGGCGAAGATGTGGAAAGTATCCTCACCCGATTGCTTCAAGCTGCGGATTACAATCTGGAAAAAGCGGAAAGAGGAATTGTCTTTATTGACGAAATTGACAAAATTGCCCGTAAAAGTGATAACCCCTCCATAACCCGGGATGTTTCTGGTGAGGGTGTGCAA
Organism: Flagellimonas myxillae; assembly: GCF_023502235.1. Classification (GTDB taxonomy): domain Bacteria; phylum Bacteroidota; class Bacteroidia; order Flavobacteriales; family Flavobacteriaceae; genus Flagellimonas; species Flagellimonas myxillae. Next base: position 153,161 of record NZ_JAMFLY010000005.1, read on the forward strand.
CAGGGCTTACTGAAATTACTCGAAGGGACCGTGGTCAACGTCCCCCCAAAAGGAGGACGCAAACACCCAGACCAGAAATTCATTGAGGTAAATACCGAAAATATACTCTTTGTGGCAGGTGGTGCTTTTGATGGTATTGAACGCATTATCACCAAGCGCCTGAATATGCAGGCCGTGGGTTATAGTGCCTCCAAGGCAGAAGACCGTTTGGACAATGAGAACATCCTTCAATACATCATCCCAAAAGATTTAAAGGAATTTGGTTTGATACCGGAAATCATTGGACGACTTCCCGTACTTACCCACATGAATCCTCTGGATTCCAAGACTTTGAGGGCGATACTTACGGAGCCTAAAAATGCCATCATCAAGCAGTACGAGAAATTGTTTGCCATGGATGGGATTAGCTTTAGCATTACCGAACAGGCATTAACCTATATGGTCGATAAGGCTGTGGAGTACAAATTGGGTGCTAGGGGACTCCGTTCCCTTTGTGAAGCTGTGTTCACCGATGCGATGTTCGAACTTCCAAGTACGGATGAAAAGGAATTCAAGGTCACTAAGGCCTATGCCGAGGAAAAACTTTCCCATGAGACCATCAAAAAATTAAAGGCGGTTTCCTAGATTGCCTTTTTGGTCACCTTTTCCAAAAGACCCAAACAGACTTCGGAGATAATTTTTTCGTCGGAATATAATTGATGCCCAAAACTCGGGACAACATTTAGGTCTACCCCAACTTCATTGGCCCATTTCATTTCGGGCTTGAATTTGTCGCATTCCCCAAAAATTAGGTTCATGGGAACATTCGGACGTTCACTCTCCAGGCGGACCCTCGTTGGGGAAATGGCCGTCAAGGATTTCATGGGTAGTCCTTTAAGAGCAGCTTTCCAAGCTACAGTGCCTCCCATGCTAAAAGCCAAGTAGTGGCTAGGTTCGGATTCTTTTTTCAACAAATGCGCAACTGCGGTTTCAATGCCACCTTCAACAAAGGCTTTATGGATATTCTCCTCAGTTAAAACAGGAATATCAATGTCCGCAAGTTGTTGAATATCATAAAATTGAATATTGTAGTATTGTTGTAGGTACCCAAAGTATGAAGTGATCCAGAGTCCTTTTTTTACCCCCCACATATCGGAGATAACTACCAATTTTTCAGCCATGCCGGTTACTTTTTAGTTTAGTTATTAAGATGAGGGAACATTTTTTCTCATCCAAACTTCAACCTAAAACGATAAAATTCCATATTTATTTGTCCAAAAGGAAAGATTGTTCGATGAATGGGATTGATTTACGAAAACGTTTTCGTAAATATTACATGTTTGCGAATTATCGCTCCTGAAGGTTCATTTGGAGGAGTTCTTCCAAATAACCCCGTTCGTTGGACAACCTAGGGATTTTGTGCTGTCCGCCCAATTTATTCTTGGATTTGAGCCAGTCATGAAATAGGTTTTGCCGAGCCATGTGCACTTTGGGCATTTTCAGGGTAATGTTATTGTAACGTTTGGCCTCGTAGTCAGAATTCAGCGACTTTAGGGCGTTGTCCAAAAACTCTGTAAAATAATCAACGTCCTTGGGCGGTTTCCGAAATTCAATGATCCATTCGTGTGCACCCTTTTCACTACCGTTCATAAAAATCGGTGCTGCGGTGTAGTCCATGATCTCAGCATCGGTCTTTTGACAAATTTGCTTTAGGGCTTCTTCCGCATTTTCTATAATAAGTTCCTCCCCAAAAGCATTGATATGGTGCTTTGTCCTACCCGTAATCCGGATTCGATATGGGTTTTTGGAAGTAAATCGCACCGTATCCCCAATTTTATATCGCCACAATCCAGCATTGGTAGTGATGACGACTGCGTAATTAACTCCTGTTTCTACCTCCCAAAGGGGTACGGCCTTTTCTTCCTTGCCATAGGTATCCATAGGAATGAATTCATAAAAAATTCCATAGTCCAGCATCAACAACAGATCATCCGCATTGTTGCGATCCTGAATGCCAAAAAATCCTTCGGAAGCATTATAGGTTTCGTAGTAGTTAAAACTCTTTCTGGGCAACAACTTTTTGTACTGGTCACGATAAGGCGCAAAGCTGACCCCGCCGTGAAAATAGACCTCAAGGTTTTCCCAAACCTCGAACAGATGGTTCTTCCCTGTTTTCTCTAGCACATCATTCAGTAATACCAGCATCCATGATGGTACTCCTGCCAAACTTGTCACATTTTCCTGGATGCTTTCCTCAATTATGGCCTCCAATTTGGACTCCCATTCACTCATTAGGGAAACCTTGCTACTAGGGGTGCTACTATATTCGGCCCAAAGAGGCATGTTGTCAATTAAAATGGCCGAAAGGTCACCGAAAAATGTCCCGTTGTCCTCATAAAGTTCCTTGCTCCCCCCCAACCGCAGACTTTTGCCCCGGAACAATTGCGAATTCTCGTTGTTGTTCAAATAGAGGCACAGCAAATCCTTGCTCGACTTGTAATGGCAATCCTCCAAAGCCTCGGTGCTTACCGGGATAAACTTGCTTTTGGCATTGGTGGTCCCGCTGCTTTTGGCAAACCATTTGATAGTTGTGGGCCAGAAAATGTTCTGCTCCCCCCTGCGGGATTTCTCGATCATGTCGGCTACACCTTCATAATTTTTTATGGGTACCCTTTCCGCAAACTGTTCATATTTGGAGATATCGCTAAAACCGTAATGTCTCCCTATTTGGGTGTCTTTGGAATATTCCACCAAATGTTGCAGCACCTCTTCTTGTACATCAAAGGGATACTTTAAAAAAAGCTCTATTTGGTGGTAGCGCTTTTTAAGCAGCCAAGATGCTATGGAATTGAATAAAGGTATTGGCATTTTTGGGTATCTTTAGCCGAGTTAGGGGTTAGGTACGTTAGCTAAAATAGGGTATCTCCCCCTGATTTTCAAATACGCTTAAAAACAGCCTTTTTACCATGCTTTACCAAGGAGTACTTCGAAAAATGCAGACCGATAATGGAAATCCCATCCAATACTTTCTGGTTTTTGAGAACGATTTTATCAATATGAACCAACTTTTGAATCGGGAAATCCAAATTGATTTCATCAAGTACCAATGCTTGAATTGTGGCAGGGAAAGACCCATTTATAGACAAGGTTTCTGTAGGTCCTGTTTTTTCGATAGCCCTGCAGCTGGGGATTGGATCATGAAACCAGAACTGAGCACTGCCCATTTGGACAAGGAAGACCGCGACTTGGCCTATGAAAAAAAGGTGCAATTGCAACCGCATATTGTTTATTTGGCCAACAGCAGCAACGTTAAGGTCGGGGTAACCCGTAAAACCCAGGTACCCACCAGATGGATTGATCAAGGGGCGCATGAGGCCATCGAAATTGTGGAGGTGCCCAATCGTTATTTGGCCGGTATTACCGAGGTTGCACTTAAAGCCCATGTAAGCGATAAGACCAGTTGGCAGAAAATGCTCAAAAATGATATCGAGGATATTGACCTGGTGGAATGGCGCGAAAAATTAAAGGCACATATTCCCGAAGAAGCGCGGGAGTATTTTATTGATTCCAATTCCGAGACCCATCTGGAATTCCCTGTTCTACAATATCCTGAAAAGGTAAAAAGTCTTAACCTGACCAAAACGCCAAGCTATTCCGGGGTGTTGAAGGGGATCAAGGGCCAATACCTCATTTTCGAGGACCAAACCGTACTTAACGTCCGAGGTAATGAAGGACATTATGTGGGTATTGGAATCAACTAAATAGGCTAATTATCCAATAGTTTAATGAAACAAATCGCTCTAATTTCTCTTTGTGTAGGATTTGCGTTGAGCATGAATGCCCAGCAATCCATAATGACTTTTAATATACGATACAACAATCCCAATGATGGTGAAAATTGGTGGGAAAACAGGAAGTCGGATGTAGGCGCCTTGATCAACCATTACGGTCCTGATATTCTTGGTATTCAAGAAGGTTTGCACGAACAGGTCGCTTTTTTGGATAAGTATTTGACCCGCTACGATTTTGTGGGTGTGGGCAGGGACGATGGCAAGGAAAAGGGGGAATATGCTGCAATCTTCTACAAAAAAGAAAGGCTGGAACTCCTAAGTTTCAAAACGTATTGGCTTTCGGAAACCCCCGATATTGTTTCTGTGGGATGGGATGCCAGCATGGAACGTGTGGTGACCTATGCCGCTTTTAAGGATAATGTCACGCAAAAGAATATCCATGTGTTCAATGCCCATTATGATCATATTGGTCAACAGGCTAGGGAAAACTCATCCCAGTTGATTCACAATTTGATAGGAGAACTTGGAATTGCCAATGAACGGATTGCTGTAATTGGCGATTTAAATGCACTACCAGAGTCCAAGTCCATTCAAATCCTTAAACAGGCATTGGATGATTCTTTTGATGTGAGCAAAACCACCCCCTATGGTCCCATTGGCACTTTCAACAGCTTTAAATCCATGGATAACATCCAATCAAGGATAGACTATATTCTGGTTAAAAACCTGCTTGTGAATAGCTATATGACCATTGATGATAAAAGAAAAAATGGGTTTTTTGTTTCGGACCATTTGCCCATATTAGTTTCCCTTGACTAACGCATGAAAAAAATCAAAAACCTATCTCATAACAAGTTTGCTTTTTCTCTCGCAGGCTCGAGGCTCATAGAACGAATTTCATTTTATGGTGTTCGCTCCCTACTTGTTCTATACATGCTCAGTGAGGGAATCCAAATGGAAGCAGATAAGGCAATCGTTCTCTACAGTTGGTTTGCTGGATCCATCATGCTAACTCAGATTATAGGCGCCTTATTCGGCGATCTTTTGGTTGGAAACAGAAAAGCAATAATCTTTGGAGGTTTGATTCAGGCAGGCGGGGTGTTCTGTTTAATTGTACCCTCTGTGTACTTCCTCTACATTGGATTATTCCTTATTGCAATTGGTGGAGGGTTATTTACTCCAAACCTTATTGCCAATTTTGGGAAGTATTACCTCGCTAGAAAAAAACTGCTGGATTCTGGCTATGCATTTTTGCATTTCGCGATGAACATTGGAGGGCTAATTGGTCCTTTGCTTATAGGGGCCATTGGGTACAACTATGGTTGGAGCTTTGGATTTGGAGTTTCCGGAATTCTATTGTTGGTTGCCATCGCCCCTCCACTTTTAATCCCTGAGCCACAATTGGGCTCCAATACATTTCCAAATAAGGTTGAAATAAGAGTGGTTAAAATTTTTATGGCGATTCTAATTGCAGGCCTTTTTTGGGCAGTTTATGAAATTGCTTCGACAGGGATTTTCGAATTACAAGAACGTGTAATGGATCAAGTCAATTTCCAATTACCAGATAATCCATGGTCTACCTTAAGCATCTTTTTAATTATTCCGTTTGGCATTGTTGCCGTGGTATTTTGGTCTTTCTACTACTCCAAACAATTCACTAAACTTACCATTGGGTTACTCTTTGGCGCGCTTTCTTTCGGGTTGTTATTTCTGATTAACATTAATCCCGCTTGGCCACAGTCTTTAATATTCTTGATTTCCATAGTTCTTATATCAGTTGCTGAAATTTTTATAGCGCCTGTGGTCTATTCTGTTGTAACCGAGTTTACCTCACCTAAATATCTTGCAATTATTATAAGTCTAACATTTATTCCTCCCAAAGCATTCACGGCAATTGTAGGCATTTTGGATTTTAGCACTGCTGAAGGTTCGTCGGTGTTTTTGGGAATAGGAGTTGTTGTAACCACCTTGGTTACTATCGGAATGGCAATCTTTCTATTTATCTATAGAAAGTTTATCGTTACGGAGACTATTCAGGGTTCTTAACACTAATTATCAACCGAATCCTTTTTCTTTTTACCCAACAAACCGCCCAAAATGGATTTGGCCGTATTTTTCACTGGGTCTTCCTTAGTTGCCGTGGAATCTGTAGCTTCCTCTGTTTTGCCCCCCAATAAATTGCCAAGAGCTTCCTTTACCCCATCGGATTCGGTTGCCGTGGAGTCCTGCCCCTCTTTTTTAAAGACATCGGCTATGAGGTCTTTGGCCTTGTCCTTGCCTTGGTTGACCAGTTTTTGTTTCTGGATTTCCACCAACTGGTTTGTCAATTTGGAAACACCTGAGGTCAAATCCGTTTTCACACTTGGGTTTGTATAACTTCCTCCAATGTTTGCAGTTACTGGAATTGTCAAGTTCTCCAAATCGGAATCGTCCAATTTTGCGATTAGGTTGTTCACCTCATCACCCAGATATTTCGCGGGCACATCCAGGGTGGCATTATATTGCATTTGCTGATCAAAGGTGTGACTTCCGTCTACGTTCGCCGCAATGTCCTTATAGGTAAGGCTAAAAGGCTTCACTGTAACCGCCCCATTTTCAAAACTCAAGGCGGTCTTTAAATCGCTTAAGTCCAAATCCTCAGTGTTTAAAAAATTGAGCTGTCCATTTAGAGCTGAAAACAAAGGGGCTTTTTGGGCGTCAACTTTGGTTGCCAACAGTTGGGCCAATAAATCCCCAGAAATTGTGGTCAAATTAGGGGTGAAATCCTCGTTCAGCTTCCCACCTATTTCAATATCCGAATTAAAAGAGCCTTGCAGGGCATTTGCCAAAGGCGCCAACACCTTGAACAATTCCATGGAAGCAAAGGACTCCCCAATATTCAGATTGCTCATCCCCAATTTCATGTCGAAAGTTGCCTGCTCCTCTTTGGTCGATACCGACCCGTTAACGCCCAGGATACCTCCAAACAAATTGGATTGCAATCCCTGAACCGTGGCCGTTTCATCTTTAATGATCAATTTTCCCTTGACATTTTTTAAACTCAGGTTATCATACAGGACAGTATTTGCAACGGCATCGATGGTACAATCCAAAAAGGATGGAATTTTAATGCGCTCCTCAACGGTCTCCGAACCATCTTCAGAGGTACTCTCCGTGTCCTCTACCATAAAATCGTTCAAAGCGAAAGTATTGGAACTCAAGCTAAAGTTTCCTTCCACATTTTCGTTGTTGAACATAAAACCCAATAGGTTGGCAAGGGTTCCTGAAGCGCTAAAATCCGTGGTCCCTGTTTTTCCTTCAAAGGAGTTGAGCACCACCTTATCGGGTGTGAAATTGATAGCTGCAGAATTGATTGCGACCGGGTGTTTCAATTCTTCCGATTCGTATTCAAAACCTTCAAGTGCCAAATCTCCTTGGGTCTTGGTGTTGCCATATTGCTTGTTCTCCAAGGAAGCCATATCAAAAGCCGTGGTCACATCTGCTGTCAACATTCCTTTCAGCCCATAATCTTCGGGCATCGGATAGGCCTGTGAAATATGGGCCAGGTTTACCTTTCCATCCATATGGGCGTTTACCTTGGTATTGCCCATCAAATCCCGAATCTTGGCGTTTAGGTTAAACTTGTCCTGATCAATGATAAAGGACAGTTTATGGATATCCACATAGGTATCCTCGGTAATACCTGTTTTGTTGCTGATTTCCGTATCAATGTGTACGTTCCGGACAGATTTAGGTAAATCCGGATATTTAAAAGAGGCGTTCTCTGAATTGATCTTGATATCGAAAGCTGGGATGTGATCATTGTCCACTATCCCCCTGAATTGGCCCTCGACCTCAAAATTACCTGTGGTTTGTACATCTTCAATATTGGCGGCGTAAGCCTCAGGGATCACGTCCAAAAAGTTTTTAAAGTCGGATGAAGGTGTCTTAAAACTAACATCCACTTCTTGATTTGCTTCGTTCACCTTTACAAATCCATCAAAGACCAAGGGCAACTGGTTCACCATGGCCTTGTTGTCCAAAAAAGTGTATTTGTTTTCATTCAGGTCGATACCGATCAAGGCATCCAAGTAAATTTTATTGTTGTTCAGGTATTTTGTGCTATCCATTTCAAACGAAACCAATGCGTCGGTTAAGGTTTTCAACTCGGAATTCTCCAGGGATAAATCCCCGGTGCCTGAATGATTCATTTCTGAAATGGCCAAGCGCATGCCACTGGCCAGGTCGTGATACACAATTTCGGTGTCCGTGATGGAGTACCCGTCAAGTGCCAAAGTGAAATTACTCGATGCCTCTCCAGCGTCGGAGGGTGCACCCTCTTCCTCTAGGGCAATGTCGTAATTGGCATTTTCATCGGCATCTATCGTTATATGGAGTTTGGCCTGATCAATATCCAGACTTTTAATTCCAATGGGTTCCTCGGCCGATTTAAAAAGTTCTGAAATACCCATTTTCAATGCGATTTGATCTGCGGCAAACAGGGTATCCCCTTCAAAGGGGGCCTTGTTTACCAAAGAAATTCCTTGGAGTTCCACATGGGCATTGGGAAAACTTTTGATGAGACTTAGGCTTGCATCATCAAAATTCAAAGTGGCATTGACATTCTGGTTCACTTTATTTTTAATTATTTCGGCAATCTTACCTTCCAGAAGCAGCGGAAGGGCCATAATCAATGCGATAAGAACAAGTAGGGTTATTCCAGCAATTTTAAGGAGCTTTCGTTTCATAATTTGGGATTTTGTAACAAAGTAAAAAAGAAGTGCTTAATCCAAGCTAATCTCTTCCCCTATTTTTAAGTTAAATCTTTTCCGTAGTAGATATACGAAAAGATAGAGCAAAGGGGTGTCCAACAGCGCAATAAAAATTTTAAAGAGAAAACCACTGATGACCAAACCATAGAAAAGTTCCCATGGAATCTCTCCAAAAATGCAGAGGAGCAATACCACGGTAAAGGTGTCTATAAACTGGGAGGAAAAGGTGGAAAAGTTGTTCCGCAACCAAAGATATTTGCCTTTGGTGATCCTTTTCCAGAAATGATAGAGCTGAATGTCGATAAACTGCGCCAGAAGATAGGCCATCATGGAAGCGAAAACCGCAACTGCGGTATTTCCAAAAACCGAACTGAACATATCGTTACCCACGGGAGACCAATCTGTAGCAGGTGCCACATTGGCCGTCGTCACTATAAGCAGTGAGAAAAAGGAAGCAAAGATTCCTGCGATGACCACTTGGTTTGCTCTTTTCTTTCCAAATATTTCAGATATCAAATCCGTTATCAAAAAGGTGATTGGATAGGGTAGAATTCCCACCGAAACTTCAAAAAGTGGAGCGCCAAACACCTCAATGTCCCCGAAGGGATTCCAATAAAAAAACTTCTGAAAAATAAGGTTGGACACCACCAAGGAGGTGATGAAAAGGGCACCTAGGTAAAGGTATATGGAAAAGGCAACTTTTCTGTCCTTTTGCGTCATCCCTTATTTAATATTTAGACTAAACGGCATTCTTGCCTGGATTCCTTTTTGGCTTCCGATGTTTTTAAACTCCTTTAAAATACGATACGCTTCGTCCCCGATTTCTTCCTGGATAATAGCTTCACCCAATTTGGATTTGGCTCCGGCCATATCGTCCATAAATCGTTCAAAATCCGATTTGTATTTGGGATATTTTCGAATACCGTAGTCCTCCACCTCTGCCATCTCGGCTGCGGCTGTAATGGCATCATCCAAACTTCCAAGTTCATCCACCAAACCATTTTCAACGGCATCCGCCCCACTCCATACCCTACCCTGGGCCAAGGAATCCACTTGGGACAAACTCATATTTCTACCTGCTGCCACACGCTCCAAAAAAGTCTCGTATGTATGTTCTATCCCTTCTTGCACTACATCGCGGAACGAATCGGTCATGGGTTCAAACAGGGAATAATCCACCGAGTTCTTATTGGTTCCCACTTGCTCCGCATTGATGCCCATGTCACCAGCGAGCCTATGCACATTTGGAATGGTTCCAAAAACCCCAATGGAGCCGGTTATCGTAGTGGGCTCGGCAAAAATTTTGTTCCCGGCCACACCTATATAATATCCACCGGACGCGGCCACATTTCCAAAGGAGACCACTACGGGTTTTTCCTTTTTGGCCAATTCCACTTCCCGCCAAATAATATCTGAAACCAAGGCGCTTCCTCCCGGGGAATCTACCCGAAGTACGATGGCCTTGACACTCTCGCTACGGGCTGCCTTTTGTAGGGCGCGGGTCACGATTCCTTGACCAATGAATTCTTTGCCTCCCTCGCCATAATAGATTTCACCTTGGGCATAGATTACAGCGATTTTATTCGCCCCGGTTTTAAGCCTCTTACCCCCTGAAATGGTCAGGTAATCATCGAAATCAACATAGTTTAGGGCTTCGTCGGCTTCCAAGCCCAGTTCATCTTTAAGGAAAAGCTCATACTCATCAAAATGTACCGTGCCATCAATCAAATTGGATACCACCGCAAACTCAGGGGTCCTACCCCCCAAGGTATCGGCGATGATGTTCAGGTCTTCGGTGCTCACTTTCCTCGAGCTACCAATATCGGTCAACATTTGGTCCCAAAGCGAACTAATCAGTTCTTGGATCTGCTCTCGATTTTCCTTACTCATGGTATCCGACAAATAGGGTTCAACAGCACTTTTGTACTTTCCATGGCGAATTACCTCCATCTTAATCCCTGTTTTCTCCTGCAAGTCCTTAAAATAAAGTACTTCAGTGGCCAATCCCTTAAAGTCCAAGGCACCCACCGGGTTCAGGTATATTTCATCGGCCACACTGGCCAAATAGTAGTCTTTCTGGGTAAAGAAATCGGAATGCGCATAGATAAACTTGCCTGCCTCTTTAAAATCAATAAGTGCCTTTCGAATTTCCTGTGCCTGGGCCAATCCTGCTTGCAAGAAACTGGTCTTCAAACTGATCCCCTTTATTCTGTCATCATCGGCTGCAACCCGGATTCCGTGGACAATATCATCCAATCCTACCTCTTGGCTCCAAAGACCGGCAAAGGGGTCGGTTTCATTCCTTCCCACATAATCCCGGATAGGTTCTGTGAAACTCAATTCCAAAACTGCGTTTTGTCCAACTGCGACTCCCTCATCCGAATTTCCCACCAAAAAAAGAAAAAAGAAAAACATGGCCATCAAAATTCCAAACGCCATCAAACAGCCCAATATAGCGGCCAGCAGATTTCTTAAAAACTTCATGCAACAAAATTTATTCCTGGCCAAAGATAACCATTGTTGATTGTTTTGTTATTTTGTTTCCCTGATTATGGGTGGAACACAACTTGCATATCTCTCACTGGGCAGCAACATGGGCAACCGTGCGCAGACCCTCCAAAAAGCAGTACTCAAGATCGCTGAAAATGTGGGCGACGTCAAGGCGGTCTCCTCCGTCTATGAGAATGCTGCTGTCGGATTTGAAGGGGAGGATTTTTTAAATGCTTGTTTAACCGTTGAAACCTCATTGTCTCCTTCAAATTTACTTGCTAGCCTGTTACGAATTGAACAGGATTTTGGGCGGGAACGTTCCGAATCGGCTGGTTACGCTTCGCGTACCTTGGACATCGACATTGTTCTTTTTGGGGATGAAATCGTTCAGGATGAAAACCTGGTGATACCCCATCCCAGCATGCATGAGCGTAATTTTGTTTTAAAACCTCTGGCGGATATCGCGCCGCAGCTGTACCACCCCATATTGAACAAGGATGTGCGCAATCTGCTGCAGCAATGCAAGGACCGAAATGCGTTGACCAAAACTGCATATCGATTGTTCAAAAGTAGGTCTGATGTATTTTCCCAATTGCAATTTGTAGCTATCGAAGGAAACATTGGGGCGGGCAAGACCACACTCTGCAAAATGATCGCTGAAGAGTTTAACGCCAAATTGGTACTGGAGCGGTTTGCGGACAACCCTTTCCTTCCCAAATTTTATGAGGATCAATCCCGCTACGCATTTCCTTTAGAAATGTCTTTTTTGGCCGATAGATACCAACAATTCACGGACGACACCTCCCAATTTGACCTTTTTAAGAGCTTTATGGTAAGTGATTATGATATTTTCAAATCCCTGATCTTTGCAAAAATCACCTTGCAGGAGGAGGAGTTTAACCTTTACCGGAAGGTTTTTAATTTCATGTACCGGGAGGTCAAAAAACCGGATATTTACGTCTACCTCTACCAAAACACCAACCGCTTATTGTCCAATATCAAGAAAAGAGGGAGGGAATACGAACAAAAAATTCCTTCGGATTACTTGGAGAAAATCAATCAAGGATATCTGGATTTCATAAAGGGCCACCCCAACCAAAGCAGCCTAATTTTGGATATGAGCGATCTGGATTTTGTGAACAATCCGGATGATTATGAATCGGTTTTAAAGGCCTTGGAGAGCCGTATTCTGGAGCTATTTTTTTAAGAGAATTTTTAGAAAATGTTTGGATATAACGAATGGTTTTATTTTATTAGACCCCTCTAAACGAGAAACTAACTAACTCAAACTATATGTTTAGCCCTGATTTTCAGGGCTTTTTTGTTTTCTGAACTTGTTGTTTGTTCCAAATATCCCACACCACTACTCCTGCACTTACCGATATATTTAGTGAATGTTTGGTCCCAAACTGTGGAATTTCCAAAACGGTGTCGCAGGCTGATACCACCTGCTGGGAAACCCCTTTTACCTCGTGCCCGAACACAAGGGCCAAAGTCTCACCAGAATTCGGCTCAAAAGCGTTGAGCATTACGGCATCCTCTGCCTGTTCCACAGCAACCGTGTGAACTCCTTTGCTCTTGAGTTCCCCAATCAAATCCAAGGTTTCCTTTTTGTATTCCCAATCCACACTCTCCGTGGCCCCTAGGGCGGTCTTTCGGATGTCTTTATGTGGTGGGGTGGCGGTAATGCCGCACAGGTAGATTTTCTGGACCAAAAATGCATCGGCCGTCCGAAATACGGAGCCAATGTTGTTGAGGCTTCTGATGTTATCCAGAATTAGGATGATGGGCGATTTTTCCGCCTGCTTGAATGTTTCAACGTCCAATCGGCCCAATTCGCTGTTTTCCAGTTTTCGCTTCATATTTTTCAACTATCACGGCAAAAATATCAACAATTATATTGGAAAATGCCGGAAAAGGCTACATTCGTTTCAACCTCTTCATTAAAACCTGTAAAATACTTTGGCAGCTTCATCCAAATCCAAGAAGGTAACCCCTTTGATGCAACAATACAACACCATCAAGACCAAACATCCTGATGCCCTGTTGTTGTTCCGCGTGGGGGATTTTTATGAAACCTTTGGGGAGGATGCCATTAAGGCGTCTAAGATTTTGGGTATTATCCTTACCCACAGGAACAATGGAGGGGACAAGACTGAATTGGCAGGTTTTCCACACCATTCGCTCAACACTTATCTCCCAAAATTGGTAAAAGCAGGGCAGCGAGTTGCCATATGCGACCAATTGGAAGACCCAAAAATGACCAAGAGCATCGTAAAAAGGGGGGTTACGGAATTGGTGACTCCAGGGGTAGCGCTCAATGACGATATTCTTTCTGCCAAAAGCAATAATTTTTTGTGTGCGGTACATTTTGGACGGGGCAAATTGGGGGTTTCCTTTGTGGATATTTCCACCGGGGAGTTTCTTACTTCCGAGGGATCGGCGGAGCAAGTGGACAAGTTGTTGCAAAATTTTTCCCCTAATGAGGTTTTGGTTTCCAAAAACCACAAAAAGGACTTTCTGGATGCCTTTGGCAACCAGTTCCACCTGTTTTTTATGGAAGATTGGATTTTCCAGGACGACTATGCCCATGAAAGTCTTAATGCCCATTTCAAGACCAAAACGCTCCAAGGGTTTGGTATAGATCATTTAGCGCATGGCATTGTGGCTTCAGGTGCCGTATTGCACTATTTGTCCGAAACCCAACACAAACGCTTACAACACCTTAATAGGATCCAGCGAATTGCGGAGGAGGAATACGTTTGGATGGACCGCTTTACCATCCGAAACCTGGAACTGTACCATTCCACCAATCTGAATGCGATAACCCTCTTGGATATCATCGATAAAACCTTGTCCCCAATGGGCGGACGCTTGCTGAAACGTTGGTTGGCCCTTCCTTTAAAAAATCTGGAAAAAGTCCGCAAACGACATCAAGTGGTGTCCCATTTGAAGACTGAGGAAACGGTATTGCAGAAAATGCAACATTGGATCAAACAAATGGGCGACCTGGAGCGATTGATCTCCAAATTGGCCACTGGGAAAATCAACCCCAAGGAAGTGGTGCAGTTAAAAAACTCCTTGGAGGCCCTGGTTCCCATCAAGCAGTTGGCTCAAGAAAGCCCCAATGCATCCCTTCAACAGCTTGGACAACAGATGGATGCCTGTGAAGGTCTTCGAAATAAAATAAAGGAGGTATTGCACGAGGAGGCGCCTATTAATCTTGCCAAAGGGAACACCATTGCTGTGGGCTATTCCGATGAACTGGATGAGCTTCGGAACCTGGCTTTTTCCAGTAAGGACTACTTGGATAAAATGTTGGAGCGGGAAACGGAAAACACGGGAATTACCTCCCTTAAGATTGCTTCCAACAACGTTTTTGGTTACTATATCGAGGTCCGAAATACCCATAAAGACAAAGTTCCCGAAGGATGGATCCGTAAACAGACCTTGGTCAATGCGGAGCGCTATATCACGGAAGAGCTCAAGGAATACGAAGCCAAAATCCTTGGAGCTGAAGAACGTATTTACCAGTTGGAACAGCAGTTGTTCGAGCAATTGTTGGTATGGATGCAGGAGTACATAAGCCCGGTGCAGCAAAATGCCCATTTGGTGGCCCAGCTGGATTGTCTTTGTGGGTTTGCCCAATTGGCCAGTGAAAATGACTATGTGGAGCCGAACATGGACGATTCCACCTCTTTGGATATCAAAGATGGCAGGCATCCGGTCATTGAAAAGCAGCTACCCTTGGGCGAGAGCTATGTAGCCAATAATGTTCTTTTAAATCGGGAAGAGCAACAAATCATCATGATCACAGGGCCCAATATGAGTGGTAAATCTGCCATATTGCGGCAAACGGCACTTATTGTGCTCTTGGCCCAAATGGGAAGTTTTGTACCCGCTTCCGAAGCTAATATTGGGATTGTGGACAAAATTTTTACTCGGGTCGGCGCCAGTGACAATATTTCCATGGGGGAATCCACTTTTATGGTGGAAATGAACGAGACAGCCTCCATCCTCAACAATTTATCGGAACGAAGTTTGGTGCTTTTGGATGAAATTGGTCGGGGAACCAGTACCTACGATGGAATTTCCATAGCTTGGGCCATTTCGGAATATTTACACGAGCACCCATCCAAGGCCAAGACGCTGTTTGCCACACATTACCACGAACTCAACGAAATGACCAACACCTTTGTCCGAATCAAAAACTACAATGTTTCGGTGAAGGAATTGAAAGACAATGTGCTATTCCTACGGAAGCTGGTTCCTGGCGGAAGCGAACATAGCTTTGGGATCCATGTGGCCAAAATGGCGGGAATGCCACAGCAGGTCATTCTTAAGGCCAACAAGATTCTAAAGAAACTGGAAAAATCCCATTCCAGTGAAGAAATGGCAGATACCCTACAAGCCAGTCAAAATGAGATGCAGCTGAGTTTTTTCAATTTGGACGACCCATTGCTTGAAGAGATCAAGGATGAAATCCTGCATTTGGACATTGATACCTTGACTCCTGTGGAGGCCCTGATGAAACTCAATGAAATAAAGAGGCTACTGAGCAAGAAGAAAAAGGCAAGTTCGTAATTCAAATATTTACAATGAACCGGCAACATGCAATTCATAGATTTTTATAACACAGTTTTACATACTACATTTTCTTATAGCGACCTACCCTTTCCAGTAGAAAGAAAAAGAGTAGAAAAAGGGACAATCTTAACCCCTTATGGAAAGGTTGAAGATTCTTTGTACTTCATGAACAAGGGTATTGTTGAAATGACCATCAAAAGTTATATGACCGAGAAAATAATTGACTTTTTTTTTGAGGCAGAGCTATTTTGTGCGTTCACTTCATTTTTAGACCAACATCCTACCGACGTTCAAATTACCACATTGATGGACTGTGAAATCGAGGTGTTAAAAAGGGATCGTCTTCTACCGGCCTACGCATATTCCTTGGAAGCAAATAAATTTGGAAGAATTGCTACAGAACACGGCTATATTAGAAAATCCAATAGGGAAAAAGATCTTTTGACCAAAACCGCGGAAGAAAGATATCAGGAAATGTTCCAGACCCATTCCGCCTATATTACGTTAATTCCAGTAAACAAAGTAGCCAAATATTTGGGCATTCATCCTGAAAGTTTAAGCAGAATAAGAAAGAAAATAAATTCCTAACATAGGTCAAGGCCGATTTTTAGTTTAAGCTCTAAACCGCATATACATTTGCGTCCGAATGTTTAAACTAAAAATCATGAACGAAATATTTTCACAGTTACCCAATCCTCTAGAAATTTTATTGGATCCTATTTCCTTACTGGTTTATGCCATTTTTGGAAGCCTATACCTTTGGGAATTTTTATTTCCGGCAAGGCAACTTCCCAAAGTGAAATTCTGGAAACTAAGGGGCCTACTATTCTTTCTTGCCTATATGCTATTAACTACCTATATCCCTTTATTATGGGATAATTTTTTTGTGTCTTACCAATTAATGGACTTGAGTACCCTTCATCCTATTGTTCAAGTTGTACTAGGGATCTTGGTTTTTCAAATCGTTCAATATGGTTGGCATATAAGTATGCATAAATCAGATTTCCTATTCCGGGTTTCGCATCAATTACACCATAGTTCGGAACGATTGGATGTTCCCAGTGCTTTTATGCTCAGCGTTAATGACATGATAGGACTTTCCTTGGTCGGTTCTGTAAGCTTTGCCCTAATCATGGGGCTCTCTCCGCAAGCAATAACCATAATTGTTTTATCCCTGACCTTCTTTGGCGTTTTTCAACATTCCAACATTAATACACCGAGATGGATCGGTTACATCATCCAGCGTCCTGAAAGTCACAATCTTCATCACGCTAAAGGAATCCATAAATATAATTATACCGATTTGGCCATTATAGATATGATGTTCGGAACATTCAAAAACCCCAGGACCTTTAAGCATGAGACTGGATATTATTTGGGTGCTTCCAATCGGATTTTGGAAATGCTAAGCTTTAAGGATGTCAGCTCAAAACGGGATGCATGAAAAAACCAAAAATACGTTGGTTTGGCTGGGGCAATAGCAGTAAGAAGACGCCACAATTTACAATTGTTACCTCACTCAACATTTCAAAATTCTCCCCACCTAAACCCAAAAAAACTTCTGAGATATGAAACATCAAATTAAACATAAACTTTGCTTAATCTTTGGCCTAGTTGTAAACCTAATTCAATTGAATGCACAATTGGATCATGAAAGAGTATACATCCAGGATTCCTTGCTGATCAACGACATTTGGAGAACTTTTGAGTACCACATTCCCCAATTTCCAGGTAACTCTTGCCGGTTGGTGTTCGTTCTACATGATGCGGAAATGAATTCTAGGGCCATTCAAGAACTTACGGGATTCGAATTCAATCGACTAGCTGATAAAACGGCAGGAACTATAGTGGTTTACCCCCAAGGGCACAATAATGATTGGAACATTGCAGATAAAACTCATTTAGACGGAATTGATGATTTACAATTTATAAAATCAATTGTTCGAAGAATGGAGAGAAGATACGATATTGATCGCTCTAACGTCTTTGCTGTTGGCTACTTCAAGGGTGGCAATCTGTGCTACACCCTTGCCGAGGAAATTCCAGAATTCTTTAAAGGATTTGCAATTATTGGAGCTAACATGCCCTCGATTTCTCACAGGACTAATACTCACGTCGTCAAACCTACCTCCATCATGGTCATAAATGATATGAGGGATAGCTATAATTTGTTCAACGGCCATAAACATATTCCATTGGAAAAAAGGGAGTATAACATTGAAAAATCCACAAATGAATCGTTTGAACATTGGCTCCAACATCTTGATCAGGGTAAAAGGTTGTCCGCACCTATTGAGTACATAATAAAAAAGTCCAATTCACTAGCTTATCGATTCGATTATTTTAATCGGGAGAACAGCAAGTTGGTTTCCCTTATAAAGATTGAAAACGGTGGGTATTCCTTTCCCAATCCCAATGCTATGAAATGGCCACAAGCTGGACAGAATAGCAATAAGCAAATCAATATTCCAGAATTGGTTATGGACTATTTCTATCGGCTTCAGTATGAAGTCAATATGAATATGGGCAAATAAGTGAAGTGTTCCAACCATTGTGAATCAATCTCAAATACAATGAGCAACGAATTTAAAAACAACGCAATTCTAGGTCCCATTAATTCTTGGATGTTCCGAATGCTGTCGGGCTACATGAATTGCCTTTTTGGTAAAACAAAGCGAGAACTTTTCAATAATCATCCAGAAACCATTGTGGAAATAGGTTCGGGCGCCGGTGCCAATATGCGTTATCTAAGAAAGGGAACAAAGGTAATTGCAATAGAACCGAATGTACACATGCATGAAAACCTGACATTAAGCGCCCAGAAATATGGTATCCATCTAGAGATAAAGACCCTAATGGGTGAATCGATAGATTTGCCAGACAGTTCTGTGGATTTTGTGGCCTGTACCCTTGTTTTATGTTCTGTTTCAAAACCCTCACAGTGTTTATCGCAAATAAAGCGCATATTAAAACCCAATGGTGTATTTGTATTCATTGAGCATGTAAAGGCCAAGGAAAATACAATATTGGGATTGATACAGAAATTGGCGCACAAACCATGGCACTGGTTTTTTGAGGGCTGCCATACCAATAGGGACACTAAATTATTATTGGAAAAAGCAGGATTTAGTTCCTTAAAATTAGAGCAATACCATTCCTACTCCCCGTTTATTCCAATTATACCTCAAATTAAAGGAAAAGCAATTAAATAAATATGGGTAGATTATAGACCAAAGGTTTCTATATCCATTCCTACTGAAACCAACATTTGCCATTCCTTTTACCCAAAAATGCTTTTAGATTTAAAGAAATATATTAAATTTGCATCCGCACCTGAAAAAGGGCACTTGTTCTTTAAAATGCGAAAATAGCTCAGTTGGTAGAGCATCACCTTGCCAAGGTGGAGGTCGCGGGTTCGAATCCCGTTTTTCGCTCGACTTCGACTCCGCTCAGTCATCAAGGGTGGAGTTTTTTTTTGCAGTCCAATGCTCGAGTGGTGGAATTGGTAGACACGTTGGACTTAAAATCCAATGGCCATTGTGGCCGTGCGGGTTCAAGTCCCGCCTCGAGTACGTTTAAGAAGCTCTTACTTTGTAAGGGCTTTTTTTATGGAGAAATGCAAGGTAAATGGATTATTTACTTACTCATATTCCGGAGATTGAAGTTAGCATGCCCCTAAATTCACATAACATTTTTACATATCGAGAATTATAGATATATTTGACCCAGGTAACTAAATCTCTCTGCTAAGATGCATAACTATGGTCTAGGTGTTGTAAAAAGGGTACAAACAGTTACAATCTTAAGAGAAATATAAAGTCAATGACAGACCATATTCAAATTTTCGAAAAAAAATTTAACAGTTCATATCGACAAATATCAAAGTATAGAAATGAATAATATCGATTTTAAGTTTATCAATCCATTTGAATACAAAGACAGGGTGCTTGAATTGTTAAAGCAATTAAATCCGGACAAAAGTGTAACCCACATTGAAAGCTTATTGAAGGAAATGGTTGAAATTCCCACATATCGATGTTTTGCCCTTTTCAAAAACGACGATTTGATTGGAATTTCCTCCGGATGGACAACTATAAGGGTGTACTGTGGCAAACATTTGGAATTGGACAATGTGGTCATCGATTCCAACATTCAATCCAAAGGGTTTGGCAACTACTTCCTCAATGCAATAAAACAGTGGGCGTGCTCCAATGCATATCAAACCATTGGACTAAACACCTATGTTGAAAACACCAGGTCCCACAAGTTTTATTATAACCAAAAATTTAAAATTCTGGGATTACATTTTGAACATAACTTAATTTAAAAACTTATGAAAATATTAATTATTGGCGGCAAGGGTACCATAGGCAGGACTGTCGCAGAGCACTTTAAAAAAGAAAATGAGGTCATCGTTGCAGGGCGTTCCTCGGGTGATGTACTTGTAGACATTGCGGATGAAAAATCAATTCGGGAAATGTTTGGCAAAACCGGCAAATTCGACGCCATAGTTTGTATTGCAGGAGAGGCGAAATGGGATAAATTCACCAACCTATCCGAAAATGACTACTTTATTGGCATTAAAAGTAAGTTGATGGGGCAAGTCAATTTAACCCGTATTGGCGTAAACTATTTGAATCCGAAAGGTTCAATTACATTAACTACTGGTATTTTGGCGGATGACCCCGTAGTGCAAACTACGAGTGCTGCCATGGTCAATGGAGGACTACACAGCTTCGTTAAAGCGCTTGCATTGGAACTTGATCATGGGATTCGGGTCAATGTGGTTTCCTCTGGCTTAGTAGAAGATGCCTATGAAAAATACCAAAATTACTTCCCAGGTCATAATCCCATTCAAATGACCAAGGTGGTCAATGGGTATGTAAGAAGCGTTATGGGCCAAGGAAATGGGGAGGTCATTCGAATTTACAATTAGCAAAATTGGGTTTCCTAAAATGAACATCTATCGTTGTCCCTTTCCTTTTCATCATAAAATTCCAAGGAAGCATCTCCGTTTAAACTACCTCCACCAACCCACAATTCCCGTTGAAGCGAGTTTTACTATTTTGCAATACGCAATATTAAACCTAAATAACCACCTATGGACATCACCGAACTTATCAGTAAAGTATTCCTGCCCTTATCCCTAGCCATTATAATGCTGGGTATGGGAATGACCTTGGTCCCGGCCGACTTTGCAAGAATTATTAAGTATCCTAAAGCCATTCTAATTGGGCTGACCAATCAGTTTATCATCTTGCCCATCATTGGTTTTCTACTTGCCATCGCCTTTGACCTTAACCCAGTTATGGCCGTGGGATTACTCATTTTAGCCACCTGTCCTGGCGGCCCGACCAGCAATTTGATCACACAGGTGTGCAAAGGGAATATAGCTTTATCCGTTACCTTGACAGCTACGGCCAGTATCCTGAGCATTGTTACTATTCCCTTTATTTTGTCCTATGCCATTGCGTATTTTGGAGGTGATGCCAGTGTAAAAATCGAGCTGCCCATTATGGATACGATCCTTCAAATTATGGTGATCACTGTGATTCCCATTTCCATAGGGATGATTATTCGCCACTACAAAACCGAGTTCGCTATACGTATGGAAAAGCCCATGCGCATTGCCTCCACCGTGATTTTTATTTTGGTTTTTTTGGCTGTTTTGGCCGCCAATGCCAATATCATTGGGAAAGCCATGAAAGAAGTGGGACTGGTTACCCTTCTCCTTAACATAACTACCATGGGAATAGGGTATTTAACTGCCAGGTTGTTCCGATTGAACTTAAAAAATGCCATCTCTATTACCATCGAAAGCGGTATTCAAAATGGAACCTTGGCTTTTGTGATCGCCACCTCAATCCTCAATAATATAGAAATGGGCATTCCCACTGGGGCCTATGCCATCTGGATGTTTGTAACCGGCGGTTTTTTAATGTGGCAACTCGGAAAAAGACCTGATGTAGCTTCCGAGTCATAATCAAGTAGCTAAATAGGATATCCCTAGCGTTGGTCAAAGTGGCCATGGCAAGCAAGTTAGTTTTATGGAATTGACCGTCTTAATTGAGAAATTGCATTTAGCATACGAAGGTTGGCAACTACGGCCAAAAGCCATAAAAAGAAAGCCGGCCAAAAAATGGCCGGCAATCCAACTAACATAACTCAAACAATATACATTGCGAACTTTGTTCCATGAACATAATGTACCTGGAACAAGATCGGCCTGCTATTTCTGATTTAAGGTAAGAACAACTTCCTTTGCAACCTCTCCACCTACATACACAATTTGGGGAGTATTGCCTGTATCCCAAACAACGCCATCAACAGAAATGGTAGCACCGATATAATAATTGGCCGCATCTAAACCCGTAAAGGTGAAGTCACCTTCTGCATCCGTAGTTGTTTGTTTGAGCAAGTCCGAATTCTCGGAATACAACTTTACGGTGATACCCGCTTGTATGTTGCCATTATCTCCACTTGCATTCCCGAATATAGATCCTTCATCATCTTTGGTACAAGAAACTACCAAAACCAATGCAAGGATGACATAAAATATTCTTTTCATTTGTTTATTTTATTTATTGACCGTGATCAGAAGCCAAAATTTCTCGTACAACATTATCTGCTCCATTCATTTTGGCTTCGTGATCTATTCGATCATGTTTAGATTTTATTCAAGTACATTTTTCCATTTAGTATCTCGTCCGGTAAACCAAACTGGGATATTGGGATCGTCTGTTTGGCTAATGATTGACCATGCCGCCGGATCTGTTGCCTGAATATTAGGATTGTACAAAAAGCGCTCCTTCCATTGAAATATCTCATAAGGCGACCCAGGGTTATCTCCTAGATAGTTGATCAAACGTCTAGCAGCTGTCCATGGCACTTCAAAGTTGAATAGACCGTAGTGCAACTGTAATTGATTGAAGATAGCTTGCACCTTCTCTTGATCTGACATCGTATCGAATTGCTGGGCAGCATATTCAGCAAAAGCGGCAGCATCATACTCCTTTGAAGGCCTATCCCTTTCAATTCGGGACGGATCCATATTGCTTGGAAATGCAGGCACTGTTTGTTGACTATAGGTGTTGTCATTATTAATGTCGTACCAATAATCACAAGACAATCTAATGGCATTTGCGTAATGTTCACGGGCCGAGCCGGCATTACCAAAGCCACGTACCGCGGCTTCCGCCAAAGAAAGCTCAGTTTCCACTGCATGTAGCGTGGGGTATCTAATGTCGAAATTATACAAAGGCCGAACGTTGAATTCTGCAATCATGTTATTATCAGTACCAATTTGAAAATTGGTATCGCTAGAACTCGTAAGATACCCACGGAAAGCATCCAGCAAGAAGGCCTCTCGACCTAGCAAGGTACCTTCCAAATCTGCACTGAGCGCAATAGTCTGCTCGTCCCCATCTTCGGAACCAAAAGAAACTTCGGTAACACTTACATCCGTCATTATTGGGTGGTTGATATAATAGGCCCGAATTATTTTGTTCAAATAACTATTGGGGTCGCTACCATTATCCCAGCTGGTTTCAGCACCGATATACCGCCCTAAGATATCCGAAGAGAAGACATATTTGATTCTGGGGTCCACCGTTCCGTTCTCAAGTCCTTCAGCAGCGTTATCTCCGCTAAAATAGAACAAGGTTTCTCCTTCAATTTCCACGCTTTCTTCCGTTGGAATACAAAACATGGTATCTTCCAAATAACGTTTTGGGGCACGACTTTCATCCGCTCTTTCCCTAAAAGCCCTTGTTATTCCCAATTCACGTTGCAAACGGGCGGGATCAACAATAGCAATATCCGCCAATCCAGCTACATCATTGGCCTCGTCAAAAAGCGGTTTTCCAGTCAACTCATTGATGGTTGCTGTGGTAAGGTCTGGAAGTCGTTCACTAACGGTCATGGCCCATCTTAGCCGAAGTGAGTTTATATACTTCCTCCATTGCATAATGCTACCATTAAAAATAACATCCTGATTTTGGAAAACACTCAACTCGCTAGCATCCAATTCCAAAGTGGACAAATATTCCTCAATCTCACCCAATTCGGCGATAATAATGGGGTATACTTCCTCTTGCCCCAACCATTCTGCTCGATCCCCATCCAAGGCTCCGGCAGATCCAGTCTGAAAATAGGGCACGTTGTCATACCCATCAATTCCGCGTTGGTAGGCATATCCCTTTAAGGCATGGAGTAACCGCATAAAAAGTACATCCAACTTGGTACGATCTGCCTCAGCAATATTATTGAACTCCTTTTGGGCCCAAAGGATACCCTTTACCCAATTACTGTTCAATTGATTAAAAACCGATCGGTTAAATCCATTGGACCCCCAATCGTTTTCAACATCACGTAGGCTGTAAGGAACGCCAAATGCTTCTGGTGCTGTAAAATATAACTGTACGCCGGTCCCCATAACTCGGGATCCGCTTCGCAACTGATGATATTGGGCACCATAATCGCCTCTTAAATAAAACCCCTGGGTCAACTGCGAGGTGAAGTATCCGGCGATAATACTAACGCCGGCCGCATCTGCTTGGGTTTTGGAAAACCCATCTGGATCTTGGTACAGTTCCTCAAGTTGATCATGACAACTATAGGATGTGGCCAAAACCAGAACACATAAAGTCAATTTTGTTAATACATTTTTCATAATACGCAATTTTATAGTTTAACTCTTAAGGATAATCCCAACGATCGCTGCAAGGGTAAGGCTGTGGTAGAAAAAGCACCAGCCGACCAACCAGTTCCATTGCTAGCTTCGGGAATAGAGTTGGGAGCCGCTTTATACAGATATGCGACATTATTGGCGAAAACAGAGATTACTGCTTCCGACAACCCCATTTTATCTGCGATTACGGGAAGTCTATAATCCAAAGACACATTACGTAACGCTATATAATCACTTTTGAAAATTCGATCTTCCGGGAAGAAGCCATTGGAAAAGTAAGACGCCCCATAATATTCCTCGGCAGATACAACTTGGGTATTTGGTGTTCCATCGCTGCGTACACCCTCCAAAACAACTCCGTCGTTAAAAGTTGCCCCGGTTCCTGGGTTTGTTCCCGCTACTCTGGCACCTTCATCATTTATATAATAGGCTTGACCTCCTGTAGCAGCATCCCTAAAGGGCAAACTTTCCCTCAATACCCCGGCAGCCAACATATATGTCTCCGCTTCACTAACAAATGTTGCGCCAAACGAATAATCTATATTGGCCACTAAAGTGAAGTTCTTATAGCTGAATCTATTGAACGCACCCCCGGTAACATCAGGAAGCAATTTCCCTACCTTTCTGTTACTGCTCCTGTTATATGCATAGCGTGCGCCACCATTATCAACAATACGTGCACCATTATTGGGGTCGTTGTCATCTGATGGGTTAATGTAGTTCCGGAATCCTTGTTGTTGGATGATAGTCCCGTACTCTCCCCCAACTTCAGCTACATAGTTAAGACCATTTCTCGCGAACAACAATTGGGAAGTAAGGTCATCCGTTAGACCGTTTACCTTGGTCTGGGCCGAAGCAAAGGTCATATCCAATCCCCACTGGAAATTTTTGCTTAATATTGGCTTGGTCTTCAATCCCAATTCCCATCCGGTGTTCTGTACATCTGCTGCATTTACCCTAACTGTGTTTACACCAAGTCCGGGCGGAGCAGTGATCGCCATAATTTGATCATAGGTATTTGCTCTGTATATGGAAAAGTCAATACCTATTCTTTGGTTTTCAAACAAGAAGGCTTCTAGACCTGCCTCAAACTCGCGTTTCCTTTCCGGCTTCAGGTTTTGTACAAACTGGGCATCAATCGGAGGAAGGGAACTTGGAGGGCTTAGAATGAATCCATTCCCTGATTGCGACACGCCAAGGTTTACATTACCAAAATATAATGGCCCTGGTCTTCCTACATCTGCCCAAGAAGTCCTCAGTTTTAAAAACTTAACAAATGAGGGAAGGTTCAAGGAGTTGGAAGCGATCCAAGTGGTACTTAAACCTGGGTAAAAATAGCTGTTGTTATTCGGAGGGAGGATAGATGACCAATCCTGACGAGCTTGCGCCTCAATAAAAACCTGATCCTTCCAATCCACTTGAACTGATCC
Organism: Flagellimonas myxillae; assembly: GCF_023502235.1. Classification (GTDB taxonomy): domain Bacteria; phylum Bacteroidota; class Bacteroidia; order Flavobacteriales; family Flavobacteriaceae; genus Flagellimonas; species Flagellimonas myxillae. Next base: position 178,878 of record NZ_JAMFLY010000005.1, read on the forward strand.
CAAAACCCCGTAAAGTACGTCACGCCCATTATCATTAATGTAGTTGGGTTGTTGGCCGGAAGGCAAGTTGGTAAAAGAGAAAAAGTTGGGGATTACAAATCCACCAATACGCTCAGCTCCTTTAGTCTGAAAGCGATTGTCCCTATGTATGGCACCAACAAGACCGGAAATACCCCAATCATTGAAGGAAGTATCAAAATTTAGCGTTCCTTGAATATAGGATCTTCTAATCTCACGGTTTTGGTCCCTGAACACCGAACCACTATTTGGCCCAATTAAGCTAGGGTCTTCCAGCTTACCTCTGTAAATTCTTCTTTCATCAGTATTATCTATTCCTGCAAGAACTTGTGCACTGAACACTTTGCTCAATGTCACATCCAAGGTGAGCGACTGTATACCATGAAGACGTCTAAATTCACTTTCATTCTGGGTCCAATCCCAAAGGGATCTTACTACAGTACTTCTTCCTGTTGAGATAAAATTCCTTTGCTGATCTTCACCGCGGAAATAGTTAAAGCCATTTTCCGTAACCAAAAAGCTACGCAAAAGATCAACATCCACATCTCGGGTATACCCCCCCAAACTTGCAGTGGAACCTTGTGCATCCGCAGATCCTTCAAATGAAGGATTCAAATTATCGGTCACAAAATAGTTGCCAACATATTTTAGTGAAATAGCATCATTCAATTTATACGAAGCGTTTACACTAAAGGTATTTCGGTCGTAATCTCCACCACGTGTAATGGGCTTATAATCCATATTGGTGTATGCAAAACGCACAGATCCTTTTTCTCCCCCTGAGCTTACCGCTACATTGAGAAGTCTTTGACTACCCGTTCGGAAAAGTTGGTCAAAAACATCCTTATTTGTGGGTTGCCACGGACGTAGGGAACCATCCCACCAGCGAAGTTGTACACTGGGGTCGTATTTAGGGCCAAAACCAGGTCCAGCAACGTCCAGCGCCCTTTCACCGGCTTCATTGATATAAAACCCTTGGTCATCGTTTGCAGCGTTACTTGCGCTACGACCTGTTCCATACTGATCTTGCAGGACTGGTGTAAATGCACTTTGTTCAATTGTGGTGGTCATGGAAGCACTAATACCAAGCCCGCGACTTCTAGACCCAGATTTGGTGGTAATTAATATTACCCCATTGGCTCCTTCACTACCATAAAGTACAGAGGCCTTTGCCCCTTTAAGGATCTCCATGGACTCAATGTCCTCCGAATTAATATCGTTGATTCCGGTTCCATTGTCCCTTCCGGTTCTTGCATTTGCTGTGATTCCGGTGTCCTCATCATAAATGGGAATACCATCCACAACAATTAAGGGTCTTGTGGTAGAGTTCTGGTCGAAGGATACCGCATTTCGAATATTGATTTTAAAACCACCCGTAGGTCCACTAGCAGTCCCTGCTACCTGTACCCCTGAAGCGGTTCCATAAAGCGATTGCAAGGCATTTACAGGAGAACCACTGGCAAGTACCCGCTCGGAGCTTACCTTGGAAACCGCGTAACCCAATGCTTTAGCATCTTTTCGAATACCCAATGCAGTTACCACTACTTCATCCAACTGACTTGCGTCTTCTTTCATGGTCACATTGATTGTGGTCTGATCGGCAATAGGAACTTCTACAGTGACAAAACCTATATAGGAAAACACCAAGGTGGCGGAATCACTAGAAACATTGAGGGTATAATTACCATCAAAGTCAGTAGATGTACCGTTACCCGTTCCTTTTTCAATAACATTTACACCCGGAAGCGGTTGTCCGTCGGCATCTACCGCGGTTCCGGATACGGATCTCTGGACAACTGGATTGTTGCCATCAGTAAGTATCTGTGTGTTCCTTTTGAGCACGATCTGTTTGCCCAATATCGAATAAACGACATTGCCATCAGTAAAAATTCTATCCAAGATTGTTTTGATCTTTTCATTTTTTACTTTGATGGAAACAATTCTTCCCAGATTGACTTCCTGGGTATCTGCCAAGAACTTAAAATCGGTATTTCGTTCTATCTCATCCAGCACCTTTTCTACCCTCACTTGTGTTAGGTCCAATGAAATTTTAGTGGTTTGAGAGTATGTACTGGCCTGAATTTGGAAAAACGAAACAATTACCAAAATTGTTGTCAGTTTCATTTTGAGGTCAATTTTCGGAATGTCCCATAACGGCACACCCGAATTAGTTGTTTTTTTCATACTTTTAATAGTGTTATTGTGGTTTAACATTAGGTTGAATCACGTTTGACTATCGGGGGATGGGCCAACATCCTCCGATTTTGTGATGTATTGGTTCGTTAGTTTTTGGTCATGCAAGTTTGTTTTAGTTAATAATTATGTGATTGTTTGATATTGTATAGTCAATGGCATAATTCTCTTTAAAAGCCTCCATTACTTCCTCAATAGTCTCAATATCAAATGAAGCATTGTAGAATTTCTCATCCAAGGAGGCATTGTTATTGATTATGGAAACATTATATCTCCTTTCCAGCTTTTTTCGAATATTCTTAAAGGGACAATTTTTGAACACAATCCGTCCGTTAATCCAGGAGGTATAGATATCCGTATCCACCTCGGTCACCGTCATTTGAGCTGTGCTCTTGTTCAAGGATGCTTTTTGATTTGGCTTTATAACCAGGGAGCCCCTCATTTCAACAGTATTCTTTGCCGACAATTTCACCGAGCCCTCTACCAATACTGTGCTTATATCCTCATCTTCCGGGTAGGAAGACACATTGAACTTGGTTCCCAACACCTCTACTTGTATGTTGTTGGCATTGACCAAAAAAGGATGGTTTTCATCCTTGGTCACGTCGAAATAAGCTTCACCCCATATTTCAACCTCCCGGTCCAATCCATTTATAAATTGGATGGGGTATTTGATTGTACTTCCTGCATTGAGCTTGACAGTGGTGCCATCTGACAGCACCAAATCGAATTTTTTTCCCAAAGGAACCGTCAATTCATTATATACCAATTCTTTGGAATCCGGTTTTTGCTCATAAGCTATAGTATTTCCTTTTTGGTAACCCACCACATTACCTTTGGAATCCGTTATCTTTTTTTGGTCGTTTTCCGAAATCACATCAAGATTGCCATCATCGAGCTTTAAAACGATTGCATCCGAATTGTTCTGGTTGGAAATGCTTTGCGTACCAGTTTTTTGCTCCAGAAAGAACACATAAAGCGCACCAATAATAAAGGCCACACTTGCCGCATATTTTAGAAACTTCTTGGGCCTAATAGATCTTACCTTGTTGTCCCATCTTGATTTTTGATTGATTCCCTGGGTCAAACGGCCCAACATTTTTTCCTTAAGCTCCTGACGATCGCCCAACTCTTGGGGCCAAATGTCCGAATCCTCTTCCTGAAAACTATTGAAATAGTTGAGTAAAAATCTTTCCTCCTCTTTATCGGTGTTTCCTTTTAAGTATTTATCCAATAAGGCTAAAAAGCTCTTTTTATCCATACGAAATTGTTAACCCAGATGGGCCTTTTTATATATAGTGTCAATTACGCATGGTATCCCCTACTTTTAAATGAATTTTTTTTTATTCTATGCCAAGAAGCGGCAGTTCGACAAGAAAAATTCGATAAGTTTTAGGAGATTAAAAAAGGAGCAGACTAAGAAATAGGAGAAAATTGCCGACGGTATTTCTAAGTATTTTAAGGGCCTTGGTCATGTGGTTTTCCACGGTTTTTGTGGAGATATCCAGTCTATGGGAAATTTCTGCATGGGTCAATTGCTCATTCCTGCTGAGCTTGTATACTTCCCTGCACTTTTTGGGCAAACGTTCAACGCTGGAATTGATTCTGTCTAGCAGCTCGTTGTACAAATATTCAGATTCTGGGCAACTGTAATGTACTCTTTGATCAAGGTTTTCAAAAATTTCGCCCCTAACATTCTTCTCCCGTTTTCTAATTTGGGCAAATACCTGATATCGTACGCAGGAGAAAAAATAACTTTTAAATGTGGTCCTTATCTTTATTTTCCTTCTCCTGTTCCAAATATCCAAGAAGACATCTTGAATAACATCTTCACAAAGCTTTTTATCCTTTAAGACATTGTATATGGCCAAAAAAGCGGAATCCCAATACCTGTCATACAGTTCGGTCAGGGCTCTTTCGTCGTTTTTTTGCAAACGATCCAAAAGGGCTTCATCGGTATGAAGAAGAGATGTCCTAACCTTTTTTGACATTAGAAATATGGACTTTAAAACCGGTTAAACAAAAATCCAGCAGGCCAAATAATAGAAAAAACCTAATATAGACTTTACAATTTTTTAGCATATATATGTACTTTTTTTGCATTTAACACAAACTGTTGATTAAAAATTAAACATTTAACATTACTTAGATTACATTATCTCCAATTGGTGTGTTAAGGTTACAAAATCAAGAAACTCATTAAAAAAGGTATCATAAAACAGCTTTTTTTTATGTATCACAATCCCGTTCCGGCGAACAAATTCCGCTCCAGAAAAACACAAGATTCCCCTAAGTTCCTAGGTAACTCCATATTTGTTGTACCCCTTATAATTCAAGGCAAAATCAAGGGTGTTCGCAACAAATTTCTGTTGCAATACTGGCCTGCAAAACGTATTTTTATATAAACCAAACCAAATGATAAAAATTGGAATAATCGGGGTGGGGAGAATGGGAAAAATCCATCTCGAAAACCTTTCCAGAAAAATAGAGGGCGTAGAGCTTATTGCAGCAGTAAACCCAGGAAAAGAAGGACAAAATTTTGCCTTGGACCAGGGAGTCCAACATGTTTCCGACGACATTGGTATTATCTTGGAAAACCCAGAAATTGAAGCGGTTCTTATCAGTTCCCCCAGCGATACACATTCAGAGTTTGCGGTAAAGGCAGCCCAAGCGGGCAAAGCCGTGTTTTGTGAAAAACCGATTGACAAATCCCTGCAAAAATCAAGTGAGACCATTAGGGCCATATCCCATTTAAATGTGCCGCTTATGATTGGCTTCAACCAACGGTTCGATACCAATTTCTCCAAGGTGAGAACCGAAATTTCAAATGGAAAAATTGGAAACTTGAGAAGTCTCCATATTGTAAGTCGCGATCCCGCCCCTCCGCCAATTTCCTATATTAAAAAATCGGGCGGACTGTTCAAGGACATGACCATTCACGATTTTGACATGGCCCGGTTTATAATGGGATGCGAGGTCGTGGAAGTATTTGCCTATGGGAATTGCCTGGTAGATCCCGCCATTGGGGAGGCCGGCGATATTGACAGCGCCACTGTTTTGCTGAAGTTTGAAAATGGTGCCGTTGCCACTATCGAAAACAGTCGGGAATCAAAATATGGTTACGACCAGCGTTTGGAAGTATTTGGATCTAAGGGTGCCATAAAGGTGGACAACCCCTTAAAAAGCAAAGTGACCATCTCCACGGAAAATGGCACAGATTCGGATCGCCACCTCAACTTTTTTATGGATCGCTACGAATCTTCCTATCTGGAGGAAATCAAGGTTTTTGTTGAAGCGCTTCAAAACGGTACGCCCATGCCCGTCTCCGGTGAAGATGGACTCAAAGCCATGATAATTGCTGAGGCCGCCAACAAATCCTTACAAGAAAATCGACCTGTACAAATAGATAGCATACAAATCGATTGAAGTTAGCCTCAATCAAACTCTATCAAGAGATCTTGGTGTTGTTGTTGAAGCTGTGCCACAATAGTACTGTCGGCCTGGGTGTCCGAAATATAAAGCCGCTTTAAATTGGGGAGTTGGGGCACCAATTCTAGGAGTCCATTGGAAACCTTGGTCTTATAAAGGTTGAGGGATTCCAAGTTTTGCAACCGGGCTAGATGGACCAACCCTTTATCGGTAATTGCATTGGTACTCAGGTTTAGTTTTATCAGATTTTCCAATTTCCCTATTTGCTCCAAATGCACATCTTCCACATCCGAGTTGCTCATGTTTAACCAGATCAGTTGTTCGTTCAATCCATAGAGGGTTTCCAAAACTTGGGGCTTCAACGGCTGTTCGCTTAAACTAAAATTGGCTTCCAAAAAATGGTTGTCACTCATTAAAGAATTCAGAATGAATCCAAAATTGGACAGGGAGTCCACCACCTCCCTCTTGGCCGGTTGGACAGTCTGGGAAAGCAGTTGATTTTTATCCAGACCCAAATACTTCTCCACCTTGTTTTTGATTTCCTCGTCCGGTTCCAAGTCCACAAAAAAGCCTCGGGATGGTGCTTGTACCTGAATCCACCATCCAATCATGGCAACCTCATCCGCGGACAAAGGAGGCTTCCCTTCGGTGGGCATAAATTCATCGTGGGTTTCGGGCAGCGTGATCCTTCGATACATATCGCTTGCATTGGAATCACCAGGGACCATAACCTCTCCGCTTTCACCTCCCAAAACTAGGTTGGCATAGGTGTTCAAATTCAAATCCCCTTTCTTTTTGTCATCATTGTGACAGCTTACACACCGTCTATCCAAGATTGGGGAAATCAAATCCAAATACACGTCGGCCGAATCCAATACGGTTACTTTTTCCCTCGGAACTGCCTTGTCGGGCATTCCTGCGAAATTCCTGACCACATTTGGGGCATATTCCAATAAATAGGTAGAACCATGGGTGAGGTTACCACCTAAATGACCCGTATAAAAGATTGCGAAAACCACGAGGAAAATTAAAACAGGTTTCCCGTAGGCCGGAAGTTTCCATTGTTTCTTGGAAAGAAAGTAACACACTAAGGAAAATAGCAGTACAGCAACCCCGACCCATTTATGCCAAAATAGGGTGCTTTCATTATAATCCCCGGAAAGCGAAAGAAAGTAGCCAAAAAGCACAGCGAAAAAAGCGCTGATGCTTCCCAATCCCCACAGGTAATAGGTGTAGTTTTTTATGGGCTGGAACTGTGGTTTTTTTACAACCCATTCCACCAAGGCCGCCAACAACAAAAATCCGATTGGCAAATGAACCACTAAGGGGTGGATTCTTCCCAAAAACATCAGAAAGTCAGAAGGACCACCTTCCGCACCCGCGATCAACAGCATACTTAAAACGTTCATTCTTTACTTTAGTGGAGTTCCCTTTACCGGTTTGCCATTAGTCGTCAATATCTGAAAATGATGTGCCCTATAATCGCTATAGGTCCACACGATGTTTTTGTCCTTGTCCACCTCTAGCATTTTAATACCCTCTTGGGCTCCATAACTGGCAATTACTGTATTTCCATTGGGAAGGCGTTGGGCACCGCAGGGGTCGACCAAAGGGTTTCCGTCAAAAATGGAATTATCAATTTCCCAGATTATATTTCCCTCGGGATCCAACTCCACTACCCGGTTTCCGTGGGTGAGGGTAACCAGGGTATTCCCATTTTTCATCCGGATGGCGGTAAATGGCCAGGTTTCGGCCTTTCGCCCTCCAAAGCCCGCAAAATCAGTTTTAAAAATGTTCACTACAGTTCCATCCGGTTCATATTCCTTAACGGCAAAGGCCAACAAATGCGGAACCAGATAATTTCCGTTATTTAATTTTCTGGCCATACGTGTCTGCATGTGCACATTATCGGTTTCCGGTTGAAGCGGAACACTTTTTACCACTTCCCCTTTTTTGTTGATCTCCACTATTCTTGGTTCAGTGCCGGATTCGGTAATCAAAGTATTTCCCGTGGACAGCCGAACCGCAGTTCCCAATTCCATTTGTTCTTCAGCCCTTTTGTAGGTTAGTACCACTTCCTTTTTCTTGTTGTACTCCCGAACTTCATCCGCCCAACAAATAAGAATGTTTCCGTTTTTGAGCACATAGCCATCCCTGGCCGATGGTTTTTGGGAATCCCAAACTACTTGTCCAGCTTCATCTATAATTCCAGTAAACTGGGGCCCGGCTATAAAGAAGGAGTGCTTGATTTCGGAAGTTGATTGTTGGGCCTCCATAATAAGGGGCAGTAAAAAGAAAATTAATCCGAGCTTAAAGGCTGATTTCATAAGTATTTTGGTTTCTTGTTCTATGCTAATACGTCTTTGATAACATGTCCATGCACGTCGGTCAGTCTCATATCCCTGCCTCCAAATCGGAAGGTCAGGCGTTCGTGGTCTATGCCCATAAGGTGCATAATGGTCGCATGCAGGTCATGTACGGTCACCTCATTTTCAATAACCCGATATCCATATTCATCGGTTTTACCAAAAATGGTTCCTCCTTTGATTCCCGCGCCAGCCATCCACATGCTAAAAGCCGATGGGTTATGGTCCCTGCCATCCAATCCTTGGGCGAAAGGAGTTCGACCAAACTCCCCGGTCCAAACCACCAAGGTTTCCTCAAGCATGCCCCTTGACTTCAAATCTTTGAGCAGCCCCGCAATGGGTTGGTCCACCGCATGGGCATTTTTCTCATGGCCGTCTTTTAAGTTTCCATGCTGATCCCATCGGTCTGCACTTACTTTGGGGCAGGTCAATTCGATAAATCTAACCCCGCGCTCCACCAATCTACGTGCCAGCAAACATTGTGCGGCATATCCTCTAGTGTGGGGGTCATCGGAATCAAAACCGTACAATTTCTTGGTTGCCTCGGTCTCTTCCTTAAATTCTGTCAATTCTGGGATGGAGGATTGCATTTTATAGGCCAGCTCATAATTGGATATGGCCGATTCAATGGCATCTGCCTCCCCTACGGCCTCCAATTGTTTTTCATCCAATTGTTTGATAAAATCCAACTTTTGTTCCTGAAGGTTTGGAATCTTCTCTTTGGGAATGATGTTCGCTACCGGCTGTGGTCCTGCTCTCAATATTGAAGCTTGATAAGATGCAGGTAAAAATCCATTCTTGAAATTATCAAGGCCTCCAGGCGGAATCAATCCACCATCCAAGACCACATATCCAGGAATGTTCTTGTTTTCACTTCCTAATCCATAGGTCATCCAAGATCCCATGCTGGGTCTTCCTTGTAGTCCACTTCCTGTATGTAAAAAGTAATTGGCATTGGTGTGTTCTGGAAATTGGGATGTCATTGACCGAATCAGGGCAATATCATCCACACAGGTAGCAATATGTGGAAAGAGGTCACTAACCGGCATGCCACACTCCCCATATTGTTTAAAATCCCAAGGACTCTTTAAGATCTTGCCCACATTATCGAACTGGGTAGCATCCACCTTAAATTTCTTCCTGGGGTCCTGACCATTCTCCTTGGCCAATCTGGGTTTGGGGTCAAAAGAATCAACTTGTGAAACTCCGCCATCCATATATAGAAAAATGACATTCTTGGCCTTGGGCAGGTAGTGTGGGCCTAATTGTACGTTCGAGGTAGGTGCCAAAATACCTCCTTTGGAACGACTACAGGAAAAAGTAGAAACCCCAAATAGACTCATAAAGGCAAGAGATCCAAATCCGCCCTTGCAAACGGTCAGCATTTCACGACGTGAAAGCGGTCTCCTCATAAAATTGTGATACTTGCTCATTATATCAGGTATATAAATTCTTTTAGATTAAAGATGCTATGGCAATATTCCTTCCAGATTTCCAAATCTTTGTTTTCGGTGCTTTCATCCAAATTTTTCATCGCTTTAATTTGGGTCATGAATTGTGAAGCGTTGGCAATTTCCTTTTCGGTAGGTTTTCTGGAAAACATACGCATATAGATCCATTCGACCTTTTGATCAAACGACAGGTTCTTTTCTACCAACAGTTTTTGCGCCATGATCTCTGACTGTTGGATCACGAATGGGTCATTCATCAGAATTAGCGACTGGGCTGGAACATTGGTCACATCCCGTCTTCCAAAGGTTGTAAACGGAATGGGGCGGTCAAAAGTCGTCATCATGGGCTCCAAAAAGTTTCGTCGTACTTCTTGGTAGATACTTCTTCGGCCTGCACCATCAAGTGGCCCGGACTTTTCGGGTTTTCCCCTACCCCCCATAAATTCCGTGAGATAAGTCGGTATCGGTGGTCCGTACAAGGTGACGTCCAAACTCAAGGAAGCGGCCAATATTCCATCACGAATCGCTTCTGATTCCAAGCGTTTGATCGGGAAAGATGCCAAGTAGATATTGTTCGGGTCTTTCTCTGACGGTTCAAGTTCGTTGACTGTACTCCTTTTGAAGGTTTCCGAAGTGACGATATATCGGATCATTTTTTTGATGGACCAATTATCTTCTTGAAACTTGATGGCCAAATGGTCTAACAGTTGAGGGTGGGATGGTAATTTACCCTGGAGTCCAAAGTTGTCCACGGTTTCCACAATCCCCCTGCCAAATAGATGATGCCAGATACGATTTACCATCACCCGGGCCGTAAGCGGGTTATCGTCATGAAGCATGGCCTCCGCCAATTCCAATCGGCCGCTGCCATTGGATTCAAAAGGTATATCTCCTTGGGGAAGAGCCGATAAAAATCTTCTGGGGACGTTTTCTTCTGAAGGTTCTTGGTACCTGCCTCGATTGAAAACGGGGCTGTCGGTCGCGGAACCATCCGAGGTACCATAAATAAAAGATTCGGTTTTCAGGTTTTCCGCTAGTTTCCTTGTACTGTCGATTGCGGTGATCAACTCTGGAAAACGAAGATTTAAGCTCCCATTTTTGATACTGGCATTCAACGCTTTGACCTTATCCATGGAAAATGCCTCGGATGCATTCCTAGACTTGGTTTCCACCTTGGTTGGCCATTCTGAGTTATAGGAAATGGCATATTGGGCCTCCACATAGGCGTTGGGCGGTAAATTGAAATTATGCTGGTCATAGCCGCCCGGCAATATTTCAATGTACGCTTTGTGCCCTATCCAAGGCTTAACGTTGAAGGTATAGTTTTTCCAGTTTGCACTACCAACCCCTTGGGTTAGTCCTCCATAAATAGGCCATTGAATCAATTGAAAATTATCCACGATGACCCTAATGGTACTTTGCTCTCCCCTAGCCCGAACACCGATAAAATCCGCATCCAAAACAAAATCTGGAGATCGCAATGTTCCAACTACGCCCAATCCAAAAATCTTGCTGGAGGCCTTCCCCTCCTCGAACTGTGACAATTTGCCTGAGGACGAATTAATTACCGGGATGCCCAAGGTAGTCCCCTCTCCAAAAGCAAGACCAGTGGTTACCCAACCATCAAAATCCGCATTCCTAAAATCCCCAATTTTCTTGAAATCCTGTGCTACTTGAGCATCTGGACTGGAAGCGGTTCCTTGGGTTGGTTTTGCGGTAAGCTTTTCGGCGACTGTTTGCTTTACATAGTTATGTATATCCAAGATTTCTTTTGTCGAAACTTCCTTGGAGATGGACTGATCGGCATCCAAAGTGGTAAAACGGGTACTCTCCATAACACCGTATAGCGCATAATAATCCGCAGCGGTAATGGGGTCAAATTTATGATCATGGCACTTGGCACAAGACACCGTCAAACCTTGGAAGGTCTTTGTGGTAACATCGATCATGTTGTCAATGCGATTGGCCTCATCCTGTTTAATATCCACTGGACTGTGGGTTCCCTCCCCCATTGCGTAAAAGGCCGTAGCTATCGGTGACTCCAACAATCCTGTCTTGTCGTCGTAACGTTTTTCGTTCAAAATATCCCCCGCCAGATGCTCCTTAAGAAGCTGATCATAGGTAAGATCGTTGTTAAAAGCCCTAATTAAATAATCCCTGTATTTCCATGCTCCGGTGATTGGATAATCAAACTCATGACCCTTGGTTTCGGCATATCGCACCAAATCCATCCAATGTCGCGCCCATCGTTCACCCAAAGCAGGGGAATTTAAATAATGGTCCACCATTTTTTCATAAGCATCGTCGGAAGTGTTCGCAACGAAATCCTCCACTTCAGTTGGGGTCGGCGGCAGTCCCGTTAATAAATAGGCCACCCTTCGTATTAAGGTATTTTTATTGGCTATCGGTGCCTTTTCCAAGCCTTTTTGTTCCAATTGAAGGTCTACAAACTGATCCAAATCCGCTTCGGCAAGATCTTCTTCAACTTCTGGTTTGATAAAGGACCAATGGGGCTTCCATTCGGCCCCTTGTTTGATCCATTTTTCCAGAAGGTCTTTTTCTCTTTGGGTAAGGATACTATTGGTTTCTGGGGGAGGCATTATTTTATCCTCGTGCTCATGGTTTATCCGAAACATCAATTCGCTTTGGCCTGGTTTTCCAGGGACCACGGCAAAGCCGCCATCCTTCAAGGCTGCAGTCGCCCCTTCGTACGTATCCAGTCTCAACTCCGCTTTACGACTACTTGGATCTGGACCGTGGCACAAATAGCAGTTCTGTACTAAAATTGGCCGGATATGAAAATTGAAATCCACCGTTTTGGGCAGCGGCTCGTAGGATGTCTCGGAATTGCCACAAGAGAAAAGCATGGCTAAAAACAAGCACAGCGCCACAAAACTTCCCGAGTTGCTGATGACCTTCCTAAGATTGAACATAATAGTCAAGTTATAAAATTCTTTTGATCGAAAAATTTGGTATTTCATTGCTAAGGCTCACGTGTGCTATCTATTCAAAAATTATACAGATCCCCGAAATATGATTTTTGGTTCGATGACCTTTTTCTCTATGATCAAGGTGTTCTTTTTTATCTGCTCCAACAACAGCTCAAAAGAACCGGAAACCATTGAAGGAATCGATTGTTGTACCGTCGTTAGCTCAGGTTCGCAAGCCACACCCATGGGATCGTTGTCAAAACCTATGACCGCCACATCCTCTGGAACACGAAATCCTGCTTTCTTCAAATATTTGATTACCCCTATTCCAATTTCGTCCCTTACCGCCAAAATTCCGTCCGGTTGCTCTTCAAGTCCCATTAACTTTTCAGCATGGGCAAACCCATCTTTCATGAAAAATCCACCTTCTACCACCATTGAATCATGGAAAGGAAGATTGTTATCTTCCAGCGCTTGCTTATATCCGGCTAAACGATCACTAAAAATTTGATGTCTGTAATGTGTGGATATATAGGCAATCCGTTTTTTACCCGATTTGATCATGGCGGTTACGGCATCATAGGCTCCCTGAAAATTATTGACCAAAACTTGTGAAGCATTGGCCTCCTCAGGTGAACGGTCAAAAAATACATAGGGAATGCTTTCGTCCCTGAGCACGTCAAAATGACTTTCGTGAACCGTATCCTTGGTTACCGAAGCTACGACGCCTGCCACCCTATACCCTATAAGGGAGTCGATGATATCTTTTTCCACTCCAGGCTTTTCACCAGTCTGGAAAATCATGACGGAGTATCCTTCCTCCTTGGCGACTTCCATAAAATCCGAAACAAACTTGGCAAAGAAATACGGTCTCAAATCTGGAACCACTACCGCCAACACATTGCTCCGTTTGTTTCGAAAGTCCTGTGCCAATCGATTGGGCTTATAACCCAACTCACTGGCCGTCTTTTTTATAAGCTCTCTGGTCTCCGGTTTAACAGAACCCGTGTCACGCAATGCTCGCGAAACCGTAACATGGTGAATACCGAGTTCACGTGCAACATCTTTTATGGTGATGGATTCCTTCATTTTATTTTCTTCGTGTGTAAATATAAAATGCTCACGTGAGCTTTCCAAAACATTTAGCTTAATTTTTACTCGGTTCATCCTATTAATTTCCTATTCCTTAGGCTATTTACACCTCATATGAATAATAGGAATTCATCAAACTTCCATCTTCATACAAATCCAAAATGGCATATCCAGGAGGTGTTTGACTTACCCAGGATTTATGGGCCGAATCCGCATTTCCATCTTCCCACCAAAATCCGCTAACAGCTCCATTGCAATAATATTTTACGTTGTTGTAAACGGTCTTTTCCAACAAATGGATATGCCCACTGACACAATGGATCGGCTTGTCCTTATGTTCATAAAACAACTTAGTGAGCTCTTTACAATCCGTATGGTTGCCCCCCTGCTCGGGCCCGACGGATAATATTGGGTAATGGGTCATAATCAATACCGGGGCCTTTTCCGGTAATGCCGCCAGTTCCCCTTTAAACCAGTCCATTTGCTCTTGATCCAAAGAACCTGCATTTTTATTATTGCTATCCAACACAAAGAATGTCCAGCCATTTTTGGTAAAGCTGAAATACCGGTTGGGCATTCCCAATTGTTTGACAGCAAATTCCTTACCATACATCCCATCCGATTTATCGGGAGCCGCCCACCACATATTGTGATTGCCCAAACAACTGTAAACTTCGTACTCGGAAAAAAGCTCTCTTGACTTGTGCCAGATATCCCACTGCACTTTAACCCTTTCACGCGTGATATGATCATAATCGGCCGCATAAATGGTGTCTCCCCCGTTAAGGAAAAAATCCACTTCCATCTTGGTAATGGACTCAATACACTGCTTAAACCTAGAGGGTGCATTGTGCTCTGGTCTTATATGAACATCTGTAATATGGGCGATGCGCAATACTCTTTTTACAGATTTAGTATTGGTCTCCGTAGCTGCCCTTAGTTTGTTTGTCCCCAAAACGGTGGCGCCAACTCCAAGGCCTAGGGATTTGAGCAAATTTCTTCTTTTCATATTTAGCCAATTAGAAAAGGCCGAGTAAATCGGCCTTTGTAACTAAACTAACTCAATTAATTAAATATTAATTGCTGACCTAAAAAGTTTACCTTTCACACATAGGGGTCAGACTACAATGAAAACTCATACGAATTACGGGAAAAGTCACTTATCAGAATTATAAAAAATCCACCGATTATTGTACTTTTTTTGCAAATTCGGGTATTGTTAGGGGAAAAACTTGTTATTTAGTAACATTTTCCAAGCAGATTTGCTATGAAACTTCAGTTTGTAGATAGAAGCAGTTTAAAGGATAATTCGTTCTCTGTAAAGCACAACCACTATCCTTATTTTCTCCGGTTATGGCATTACCATCCGGAACTGGAATTGGTCTATATCTCCAAAAGTGAAGGAACCAGATTTATCGGGGACAGTATTGAGCGTTTTCGGGGAGATGAAGTTTTTCTTTTAGGGGCAAATCTTCCACATATGTGGCTCAACGACGAACGCTATTTTGGTGAAACATCCGATTTGTTCGCAGAGGCATATTCCATCCATTTCCGCCAAGATTTTTTAGGTGGGGAGTTTTTTAACGCACCCGAACTTAAGCAAATCAATGACCTAGTGCTTTTATCACAGCAAGGTATCAAGTTTGACGACCTGGATATTGCCATAAAACAAGATATTATGGACCTTGTAGATAAACGACCCTTCGAGAAACTTATCAGTTTATTTGCCATCCTACACGCCCTGTCAAAACATCCAAAGAAAACCCTATTGGCCAGCAAGGGTTATTTAAATACGTTCAAAGGACAGCAAGGCCATGGTATGGATAAAACCTATGAATTCATATTCAAAAATTTCAACAAATCCATCACCCTAAATGAAGTAGCAGAGGTGGCAAGCATGAACCCATCGGCATTCAGCAGGTTCTTTAAAAAGGTAAACCGGAAAACTTTTAAGGAATACCTTAATGAACTCAGGGTTGGTTATGCCTGTAAATTAATTTCCGAAGACAGACACAATATTACCCGGATATGCTTCGAATCCGGTTATAACAACATCTCCAATTTCAATAGACAATTTAAAAGGATAACCGGAAAGTCACCTTCTCAATACAGAAAACAATATTTGCAAGCCTAAAAAGGTTTCTTCGGCAAAAAAAATACCATACATAGCGATAAAATGAAAAGTTGGGCCAATTAGCAAAGGTATCTTTGGCTCTATAACTTTTGCTATGTCAAAAACCAAAATAACCAACATTTTAGTTAAAGATGTTCGCTTTCCCACAAGTAGGAATTTGGATGGTTCCGACGCCATGAACCCAGATCCGGATTATTCAGCTGCCTACGTAATTTTGGAAACAGATCATGAGGAAGGCTTTCAAGGACATGGTTTAACATTTACTATTGGGAGAGGGAACGAACTTTGTGTGGCGGCCATTAACTCCCTCTCCCATCTTATAGTAGGAAAATCACTAGATAGCTTCACACGTGATATGGCCCAATTTTGGCGAATGATCACTGGTGACAGTCAACTACGGTGGCTAGGTCCGGAAAAAGGAGTGATACACTTGGCCACAGGCGCAATCGTCAATGCCGTTTGGGACCTATATGCCAAAGTGGAAGGCAAACCCCTGTGGAAATTATTGGCCGATATGTCACCCGAAGAACTTGTTGCCTGTGTTGACTTTACCTATATCACCGATGCGATTACGCCCGAGGAAGCCTTGGAAATTCTGCAAAAAAAGGAATCTGGCAAACAACAGCGCATCGACCATTTATTGGCGAAAGGTTATCCAGCTTATACCACATCAGCAGGTTGGCTGGGGTATTCCGATGAAAAAATGAGACGGCTGTGCCGCGAAGCCAAACAAGAAGGGTTCAAGCACATGAAAATGAAAGTGGGTTCCGACCTTAATGACGATGTTAGAAGAGCGGGAATCATTCGCGAGGAAATTGGGGATGACCTCAAATTAATGATGGATGCCAACCAGAAATGGGACGTGGATGAGGCCATTTCCAATATGGAAGCGTTGGCAAAGTTCAAACCTTGGTGGATAGAGGAACCAACTAGTCCAGATGATGTTCTTGGACATGCCCGAATTGCGGAAGCCGTGGCACCCATTAAGGTGGCAACTGGGGAACATTGCCAAAACAGGGTGATATTTAAACAATTGATGCAGGCGAACGCCATTGGTATATGTCAAATAGATAGCTGTAGAATTGGCGGCGTGAATGAAATCTTGGGCGTTCTGCTCATGGCGGCCAAATTTGGTGTTCCCGTATGTCCGCATGCAGGAGGTGTTGGACTTTGCGAATATGTGCAGCATTTGTCCATGATCGATTATATTGCCATTAGTGGATCTATGGAAAACCGGCTTATTGAATATGTAGACCATCTTCATGAGCATTTTTTGGATCCCGTGGTTATCAAGGATGGTTGCTACATGCCACCAAAACTACCTGGATACAGTATTGAAATGAAGGAACAGTCGTTAAACGACCATGAATTTCCTACAGGTGCTGTTTGGTTGGCCGAAGAAGTAAGTTTATAAAAGCATTTTACAATACATGACATCTGTATTTGATCTAAGTAATAAAATTGCCCTTGTTACAGGAGGGGGCAGCGGCATTGGCAAGGCCATTTCCTCCAAACTGGCAGCCCATGGCGCTGAAGTCCATATCTTGGATTTCAACGTGGAAGGGGCCCAGCAAACAGTGAATGAAATTGTGGCCGAAAAGGGAAAAGCCCACTATCACCAATGTGATGTTTCCAATCAACAGGGGATTAAGGACATTGTGGATGGGATCGGCGCTGAAAATGCGATTGATATTCTGATCAACAATGCTGGTATCGCCCATATTGGAAATATCGAAAATACCTCCGAGGGAGATATGGACAAGTTGTTCGAGGTAAATATTAAGGGCGTCTATAACTGTATGTTGGCCTGTATCGGCAAAATGAAGGAAAAGCAATCCGGGGTCATTATCAATATGGCTTCGATTGGCTCGCATATCGGCTTAACTGACCGATTTGCCTATTCCATGACCAAGGGAGCCGTCCTTACCATGACCTATTCCGTTGCTCAGGACTATATCGAGGATGGAATTCGGTGCAATAGCATTTCCCCAGCAAGAATTCATACCCCTTTCGTGGATGGATTTATTTCCAAAAACTACCCGGGAAAGGAAAAGGAAATTTTTGACAAGCTATCCAAGACCCAACCCATCGGCAGGATGGGCAAACCTGAGGAAGTGGCAAATCTTGCGCTTTACCTTTGTTCGGACGAAGCTTCCTTTATCACCGGTACAGATTTCCCGATTGATGGGGGCTTTATAAAATTAAAAGGTTAGTAACCTTCTACTATCAACATAAACACAAAACATGAAATTAATACGATTTGGAGCTGAAGGTCAGGAAAAACCAGGTGTAGAGCTCGATAATGGCACCCGTTTGGATATAAGCGGTTTTGGAAAGGACTTTGATGAAGCTTTTTTCGGAAATAAAGGTATTTCCGAATTGCAAAAATGGTTGGAGTCAAACCAAGAAAATTGCCCCGTTGTTGGTGGTGAAGTTCGTTTGGGCGCTCCCTTGGTCCGTCCATCCAAAATAATCTGCGTTGGACTCAACTATGCCAAGCATGCTGCCGAAAGTGGCATGGACATCCCTGAAGAACCCCTTTTGTTCTTTAAGGCAACGTCTTCCATTGTAGGTCCCAACGATGATGTTATTATACCTAAAAACAGTCAGAAAACAGACTGGGAGGTAGAATTGGGAGTCGTGATCGGGAAAAAAGCTTCCTATGTGGATGAGGCCTCAGCCATGAACCATGTGGCTGGGTATGTATTACACAACGATTACAGCGAGCGGGAATTTCAATTGGAAAGAGGTGGACAATGGGTCAAGGGAAAGAGCTGTGATAGTTTTGCGCCTCTGGGACCGTTTGTGGCCACCAAGGATGAAATAGAAGACCCGCACAACTTGAATCTTTGGCTCAAATTGAACGGAAAGACCCTTCAGGACAGTAATACATCTGATTTTGTCTTTGATGTGCCCACATTGATAAGCTATATCAGTTCCTTTATGACCTTGTTGCCCGGGGATATTATATCAACAGGTACTCCTGCGGGTGTTGGTCTAGGGCTTAAACCACCACAATACCTACAACCTGGTGATGTGGTGGAATTGGGCATTGATGGGCTGGGAAGTTCCCGTCAAGTGGCCAAAGCCTATGAATAAACCAATATTTGGACCAATAGGGCAAATCAACATATGCGAAACCAAAAAGAAATAGTATTCAATCCAAAATACCCATCAATTGATGCGCTTAGGGAAAAAGCCCGCAAGCGCATTCCGCGTTTTGCATTTGAGTATTTGGATGGTGGGTGCAACGAGGAAGTTAATATCCGCAAAAACACCAAGGAAATCCGGGATGTAGAATTGGTTCCCCATTATTTGGAACCCTATTCCAATGCCAACCTGAAAACTGAACTTTTTGGGCATACGTATTCCGCGCCTTTCGGGGTTGCGCCTGTAGGACTTCAGGGACTCATGTGGCCCAACTCGGCTGAGATATTGGCCAAGTCTGCAGTGGAACACAATATCCCATTTGTTTTAAGCACCGTAAGTACCAGCAGTATTGAACGGATAAGCGAAATAACGGAAGGAAGGGCTTGGTACCAACTGTATCATCCAGCTGACAAAACCGTTAGGGACGATATGATCAATCGGGCCCAAAACGCAGGATGTCCGGTTATGGTGTTGCTTTGCGATACCCCAACCTTTGGTTTCAGGCCCAAGGAAATCAAAAATGGACTATCCATGCCCCCAAGAATGACCATTGGCAATATGATGCAAATTTTGGGCAAACCGCAATGGGCGTTGTCCACCTTGCGACATGGACAACCCAATTTTGAAACCCTAAAGCCATATATGCCAGGAAGCTTAAATCTAAAGCAATTGGGACAGTTTATGGATCAAATGTTCAGCAAACGCATGGATCTGGAGAAAATTAAACCCATCCGTGATATGTGGAAGGGGAAGTTGGTCCTTAAGGGTGTGGCCTGTGAGCACGATGCAGCATTGGCCATCCAATTGGGCTTGGATGGGATTATCGTTTCCAACCACGGAGGTCGGCAATTGGATGCCGGGGAATCCACCATTAAACCTTTGACCCGTATCGCCAAAAAATACGGAGACCAAATCACCGTGATGATGGATAGTGGGTTACGATCTGGGCCGGATGTGGCCCGATGTGTGGCTAGCGGAGCACAATTCACCTTTATGGGGCGATCCTTTATGTATGGGGCTGCTGCCTTGGGTACTTCTGGTGGAGATCATACCATCTCCTTGCTTAAAACACAACTAAAACAAGTAATGGAGCAATTGGGCTGCACAAAAACCCAAGACCTCCAGGATTATCTGTCCAACAACCGTCAATTCGCATAAAAATGAATCCTGATCTTAACCCAAACCCATAGTAACTACCAACGAATGAGAAAAGTACTTCTTTCAACACTTGCAATCATTGCCCTTTTTTCTTGCCAAAATAAGGAGGAGCAGCTCATGGCTACCCAATCCACAATTGCGTTGGATGACGATGATACCAACGATTCCATCGTTCTTAAGGCTGCCCATGTGGTTCCCACAGAAAACCAATACCAGGCCCTAAAAAATGAATTTATCGCCTTTATCCATTTTGGCCCCAACACCTTTACCAAAAAGGAGTGGGGAAATGGTTTTGAAGACCCCGAGGTTTTCAATCTTCATGAATTGGACACGGACCAATGGTGCAAGTCCATGAAGGCGGCCCAAATGAAAATGGTGATCCTTACGGTAAAGCACCACGACGGTTTTGTATTGTGGCAAAGTAGGTACACCAAACATGGAATTATGTCTACTCCTTACCAAAATGGGAAAGGGGATGTTCTAAAGGAACTTGCCGAATCCTGCAAAAAATATGGGCTCAAACTCGGAGTTTATCTTTCCCCAGCGGACCTTTTTCAAATTGAAAGTCCGGAAGGTCTTTACGGGAATCTCAGCGAATATTCAGATCGGGTAATCCCCAGACCTGTTGCGGGACGACCCTTTGCCAATCCAAAGACCTTCACCTTTAAAGTAGACGATTACAACGAGTATTTTCTGAACCAACTTTTTGAACTCTTAACCGAATATGGCCCTATTCACGAAGTGTGGTTTGATGGGGCCCACCCGAAACGCAAGGGAGGGCAAAAGTATAACTATCTGGCTTGGAAAGAGTTGATTTCGACCCTTGCTCCCGAAGCAGTAGTCTTTGGCAAACAGGATGTTCGATGGTGTGGGAACGAATCCGGAGGGACTAGGGATACCGAATGGAACGTCGTCCCCTATTCCACCGATCCCTCTCTGATGAACCGTTTTCCGGATATAACCGCTGAAGATATCGGTAGCAGGGAAAAACTGTACAAGGCCGAATACCTCCATTATCAGCAAGCGGAGACCAATACCTCCATTCGCGAAGGTTGGTTTTATAGGGATGAGGATACCCAGAAAGTGCGGAGTGCCGATGACGTATTTGATATCTACGAAAGATCTGTGGGTGGTAATTCCACCTTTTTGCTGAACATACCTCCCAATCTAAAAGGGAAGTTCTCCCCTGAAGATGTAGCGGTTTTGGAGGAAGTTGGGAAGCGCATTGCGGAAACCTATACCCAGGATTTGTTCGAGGGCGCCAAGGGGCCAAAAAATGTACTGGATGATGATGACTCAAGTTATGCGTTGATGAACAGCAAGGACAATTCCTTGACAATACAAACACCCCAACCAATTACCATAAATCGAATAGCGATACAAGAAGCAATTAATACCCATGGCGAACGTATCGAAAGCCATAAGATTGAAGCTAAAATTGATGGCCAATGGACAGAAATTGCCAAGGCCTCCAATATTGGTTATAAAAGAATTCTTCGGTTTCCTGAGGTAACTTCGAGCGAATTTAGAATTACCGCTTTGGAAACCAGGGCCCAACCTGCCTTGAGCAAGGTTAGCGCACATTTTTATCGGATCAGGCCACCTCAACTTCAAATTTCGAGAACTTTGGAAGGGATGCTGCAAATTATGCCCAAACAGCATGATTTTAACTGGAAACCCCACGGGGAAAACACCTTGGAAAACCTGAATTCCAAGGTTGAAATTCGGTTCACTACGGATGGTAGTGTCCCAACCAAAGACTCAAAATTGTTTACAGAACCTGTCCCTGCCACCTCGGTGGAGGTAAAAGCGGTTGCCATGGACAAAGAGGTTTTGGGAAGCATGGCCAGTAAAAGATTTGGGATTTTAAAAGCCGAATGGAAGCCGATTGGCTCCGATAGCGAAGCACAGGATCATGGTATGGCCTTGGCCATGGATGAAAATCCGGACACATACTGGCAATCCAACTCCAAATCGGGGAAAAAGCACTATTTGGAAATTGATCTTGGCAGTTCCAAGACCTTAACTGGATTTGCCTATACGCCCCAAAAAGAGCATGCGGAAGGGATGATCGAGAAGGGATCCATCAGCATTAGCGATAATGGAAAGGATTGGAAAAAAGTAATGGATTTTGAATTTGGAAACTTAATCAATGACCCAAAAACGAGACAACATGCTTTCACCTCGCCCATAAGTACAAAATTCATTAGAATTGAATCCAACGTAATTGCTGGCGGCCATACGTCCGCAGCTATCGCCGAATTGGATTTTTTTGAATGAGGCGAAGCATTCTTATTCGAAAGGCTAAGCCACGGAATTTAGTAAATAACCAACCAATTATATGGGTAAGGGAAGGAGTCAAAACTTCGTCCCTTACTTTTTTTGCACAAATTTTCCCAAGAAACATAGCTCGACATAGGCCAAATATTCTTTTTCCTTTAGATATTGCGCCGACTTTTCAACCTTCATAGCAGTACGGTAATGAGAGCCATCCTATATTTGATAATAGCCACTACCTTTTTAGGCCTGAACTTTCATCTGGCCCGGGTTATCCTAAAGGAGGTAAGTTTTATCGAGGCTGGGTTTTGGCGGTTTTTGTTTGGTGCCGGTACCTTGGCCTTGATCGGAATCAGAAATCTTCCTTCCCCAAAGTCCGTTTACCAGAACCTTAGGGGCGTGAGTCTTCCTGGGTTTATTGGGTTGTTCGGCTTTAATATTTTCTTCTTTTTGGGCCTGAAGTATAGCACGGCCATCAATGCGGCTTTGATCGTTAGCCTTAATCCCGCCCTAACCTTGGTTATATCGCGACTAATTCTAAAAACCAAAATCGAAAAAATCCAGCTACTTGGAATTACGGTTGCTTTTTTGGGCGCCATTTATCTGATCGTAAAAGGGAATATTACCGATTTGGCCCATATTGAATTTAACATAGGGGATATTCTAATTTTTATTGCCAACATTTTCTTTGCGTTGCACCATGTTTGGGTTAAAAAGTTTGCAGGGAACTTCACCAGCATCAATTTTACCTTTTTAACGGGCCTTTGTTGCCTTGTCGGTTTTACCTTTATGCTGCCCGCAACGGGCATGTCCAACTTAGTTGACCACAGTACGGGGTTTTGGATGGCAGTTATAGGAATTGGGTGCTTCGGAACTGCATTGGCCTATTTTCTTTGGCAAAAAGGAGTGCATATTGTTGGGCCCGATAAGGCCGGCATTTATATGAATGTGGTTCCCTTGTCTGCGGCTGTGCTCACCTTTTTCTTCAATGAAAACCTATATTTATATCATTTGATAGGAGGTCTTCTCATTATCACAGGATTATTTATTTCTAGGAATAGAAACCGATAATTTTCGCTTTGGAATTTTACCGTTCCGTTGGCGTCGCTATTTCTGGAAAGGACTCATTTATTGGGGCCGTGATTTTTACAGGATGAAGTCCCATGATTTCTTCCAAAAACCTATCCGTTTCGGCTTGAACCGCATCCAAATCCTTCGATGTTACATAGCTGGTCATAACATGATCGTCGACCGAGGGGAATGCTACTTCGCGTTTTAGTTCTGGGCTTGTTCCCAACTCCTCGAACATTTTTTGCATCGCCGGAACCGATACCACATTATCCTGAATGCTATCATTCTTATAGAAATAACCCAAAAATACCGGTTGGGTAACCTTGCCAAAGGTTTCGGGTACCATGGTATTGTCCACTAAGGCCTGTAAATGCGTTAATGCTTCGAGCCTATATTTGGTGGTCCAGAACTTTTGTTTTTCCTCCTCGGCCTCAAATTCATGATAATTGCTTTTTTTAACGATTCTGGCCAATTGTAATCCCCAAGGGCCCGCCAATAATTTGGCATTTTGATCAAAGATTTCAATATTAGGGGAGTACAACATTAGGGCTGCGATATCGTCATCTCCACCTGCCAAATGTAGCGCTAGGGTACCTCCAGTGGAAGTCGCCATTACCAATACCTTATCTCCTAAGGTTTTGGCCACCGAAATTGCCTCCTTGCCGGATTTGACCACCTGATCCGCTGTAAGGTCCAACATGGCCTCATCCTCTTCCAACCCATGCCCGGCCATGCGAGGCAGGTAAAGATTGCATCCGAAGCGTTTTGCAGTTTGTATATGAATGGGGGAACCCTCCATTCTACTGGCAGACCAACCGTGCAGATAAACAATGCTGTATTCCGTTTTCGTCGGGATGCTATCTGCCCAGATTATAACCGCCTCGTTATCGGGTTTTATGTTGGGAACAGAAGCTTCTTTGTCCTGTATCCATTGTTCCAATGCCACCAAATCCGAGGGGACATCAGGTAAAGTGGTATCCATATCAGGTTTTTGAACTTTCGGCCCTAGAAAATACGCTAGGACAAGAAGAATCAATACAAACAACAAGCCTTTTAAAAGTCTACCGATAATTTTCATTCGAATATGGTTTTGGAATACGCAATTGGGGACACGCAATATCTTTTTTTGGAGTAGGATAAATATACTATTTTAGTTACTTGTACTTTTCACTTCCATGTCAAAAATCAAAGTCCTTCTAAAAAACCTTGGCCCAGGGTTGCTATTTGCGAGCATGGCCATAGGAACCTCGCACTTGGTGTTATCCACAAAGGCGGGTGCTCAATATGGTTGGATCATGGTAATCCCCATTGTATTGGCCAATATTCTGAAGTATCCCTTTTTTGAGTTCGGTATCCGCTACACCTCGGTAACCGATCAGAGTCTCATCCAAGGTTATTTGAATATGGGCAGAAAATACCTATGGATTTACGCCCTAGTCACCGTTGTGTCTACTTTTACCATTTTGGCAGCGCTGTACATTGTTACCGCAGGATTACTAATGAACCTATTCAATATTTCGGGCGTAGGCGAAGGTTTTGTGGCCCTTTGCTTGTTCGTATTTATTGGTACCATCCTAATCATTGGGAAATATAAATTTTTGGAGAATTCGCTCAAAGCAGTTATCTCCATCTTGTTTGTGGCCTTACTCACAACTACAATTTTGGTCATACAAAAAGGGACCGTTCCCGGCTCGGAAACCTATACCCGGCCAGAAATCTTTAATGAAGTTGGCGTTCTGTTTTTAATAGGTCTTGTGGGTTGGATGCCCACCGCAGTGGAAGCATCGGGTTGGGTAAGCTTGTGGAGTATGGAAAACCAGAAGAGCATGAAGGACAAACCCAGTCTAAAGGAAGCGCTGCAGGAGTTTAATGTGGGATACATAATGACTGCGCTTTTGGCCATTTTCTTTTTGGTTATCGGCTGGATGACCTTGTACGGTACTGGTACCGAACTTAGTGGAAAAGCTGCGGTATTTGCGGACCAAGTGGTCAACTTATTTACCACACATATTGGAAATTGGGCCTATATCTTAATTGCGATAGCGGCCTTTGCTACCATGTTCAGTACCTGCATGACCGCGCATGACGCCGTTTCGCGGGTAAGTCTTGATGTGCTTCAGAAACTATTTCCCCAAAAAACGGTGTTCAGCAGTAAAAATGCCTTCGCTGTCACTGTGGTGTTGATGGCTGTTATAAATTGGATCGTTATTACCGGTTTTGGTGGAAATATGGCCAATTTGGTGGCTCTTGCGACATTTGTGTCCTTTGTTATGGCCCCCTTGGTGGGTTGGATGAACCTGAAGACTGTTATGGGCAAGGACATTCCCCAAATGCACCGGCCCAAAAGGGGACTGCGCTTCCTGACCTACATGGGTATGATCTTTTTATCCGTGTTCGCCCTTTACTACTGTTGGATGCTGATCCGTTGATCAATTAAACAGTACATTATCGTTCAACACTACAATAAGCGACCGTTGATTCTGTTTGTGCAGTACTTCCAAACAGAAGACCCCATTAGTACAATTGTTAAGAATCTTGTCTTCCCCATATCCAATAGAGTATAGAATTGCGGAATTGGGGACTCCTTTTTGGGTTAGATATCGTTTAATGGCATCGGATCGGCCCTGCGTCAACCTAAAATTGGTACTATTCCCGCCCCTACTATCAGTGTAAGTTTCAATTCGAAGCTGTACAAAAGGGAAATCCTTGACAAAGTCCACTACCTTATCCAGCTCGGCCGTAATTTCTTCCTTAAGTTGGGTTTGTCCCCTATCAAAGTGGAAATCTTTAAGCTTTACAACGGTCTGCTCTTCCTTTTCTTCCACCAAATCGTCGTAAGCGGAAATTGGGATATCATGATTGCTTCCTTCCATGGCCTCCAATTCTTCCTCACCATATTGCTGTCTAAACACAGAAAATCGGTCTTTACCAGATTCCAAAACCAGTTCCTTTTCCCACGGAATCTCTAACCGATAGGTACCGTCATCGTTCGAATAGGTTTCGGCCAAAAGGTTGCCTTCCGCATCCAATAATCGGATTACTGCTTTTTCCACAAATTCTGAGGGATCGTTCTTTTTGGTCACTTTTCCTTTAAATGTCAAAGTTCTGAGTCCCGGTTTTTGGTCCACTTTGAATCCATATAGGTCATCATTTCCCTTTCCGCCGGGTCTATTGGATGAGAAATATCCCAGTAAACCCTCCCCGTCATTGCGCATAATAAACCCAAAATCATCCTTGGATGAATTTATTCCCGAACCAAGGTTGATGGGAATACTAAAACTACTCCCCTCTATGTTGGACTTGTAAATATCCATTCCCCCCAAACCATAAAAAACATCGGAAGAGAAGTAAAAACTGTTTTCAAAGACATAAGGTGCAATCTCATTTCCAGGGGAATTGATTCGAGGTCCCAAGTTGATAGGAGCCGACATAATCTGCCCGCGGTTTGTGTGAACGTAGTAGATATCCGTGCCCCCATAGCCCTCCTCAAAATTGGCCGAAAAGTAAAGCTTTTCACTCTTTTCATCATAGAAGGGATAATAAAATGAGGTGCTAAGATCTCTTAAGAGCAACTGAAAGGGCCCATTTTTTATTTGCATCCCAATGGCCAACGCATTCTTTCCGTTCTCATCAAAGGAAAGTTCCCCGTTTTGGGTATTGGAGAGCACATAAAATATACTTTGCAGCCTGTCTGAATAAAATGGAGTCGCTTTG
Organism: Flagellimonas myxillae; assembly: GCF_023502235.1. GTDB lineage: Bacteria > Bacteroidota > Bacteroidia > Flavobacteriales > Flavobacteriaceae > Flagellimonas > Flagellimonas myxillae. Next base: position 205,861 of record NZ_JAMFLY010000005.1, read on the forward strand.
TGATAGTCGGAAGTTGGAATTCCTGTAAAGGGTGTGGGAGAGGAAACTTGACCTGTTGGCTGGACGTTGCCCTCGTAGATATTCAAATACCCTTCCCCAGTGGGTACATACCTTCTTTTCTTGTCCAATGACCTTCCGCTGGAAAATAGGAGCCTACTTCCGTAAAATGCAGGGGAAAAATCTGATTGGGGGCTATTCCCGTTCAGATTGAAAATCTGAAAATCCATTTCAGCATCTGCACTATTACTGCTGAGCAATTGGTTGTTAAACTCCAAATTCTCCAAAAATTCCTTTTCAAAATTGGAGGATTTCGTGGCCAAAAAAGCATCCGTCCGTTCACTGTTAGATGTCTTGGCGAAGCTTTGCAACATTTTATTGAAATGATGGTTGCCCAAAAGGGTATCCTTCTTATACAACTCCATGTATGCTTCGGAAGCCTTTTCGAAATTATTGGTCTTATAATAGGAATCCGCTAGGTTTAAATACTGTGCTAGGGTAAGGGTTCCCTTGGCCAGGTCCGCTTCGTAAGCGGTTACCGCTTTTTGATATTCATACTGGAAGAAGTAGTCGTCCCCCGAGGAGTTTTTGCCTTGGGCATAACAGACCATTATGCCCAAAAAGAAAGCTAATATTGAGGGGAATATTTTTTTTACCTGAACCATAGCTAGAAAAATCTTGGGGAGTCTATTTGTTTGGGTTTACCTTTTAATTTTTTGTCCTTGTTCTTTGTTCTGGGGCTTCTTGTTGGACCTTCACGACCGATATAGAATTTGAGGATTGCTTCATGCGATCCCCCTGTAAATTCTCCAAGCCCGTTTGTATTGTAATCATAGGAATATCCCACGAACAGGGTATTGGAAACTTGGAAACCAGCCAAGCCGCTTACTGCATTGTCAAATCGGTACGAACCACCTACGGTCAAAGCATCAATAAATTGAAAGTTGGCCGATAGGTTCATGGTAACTGGTGCACCTTGTAGGTAATTTAATAAAAATGCTGGTTTAAACTTGGTCCTATCCGATAATTGAAAAACATATCCCCCGATAAAATGGAACTGCCAACTGTCCTCCACAATGGTTGCAATCTCCTCATTATAAAGTCCCTCGGTTAAAAAGTTGGGAACCGAAAGCCCTAGGTACCAATCTTCTTCATACATAAACAGACCAGCTCCCAGGGTTGGATAAAAATTACTGAAATTGTCCCCAAGTATGGCCGGATCCGAAGGATCTACGAAACTGCCTTCAGAATAATCCAAATTCAAGAACGATCCACCAGCAACCATTCCGAAGGATAATTTGGTGACGTCTGTAAGGTTGACTTGATAACTATAGGAAAGGTTAGCATAGGTCTGCTTGGACGGTCCCAATTCATCAAGCACCACATTGAACCCCAGACCAGATCGCTCATTGGCAAAAGGTACATTTACCCCAAAGCGCATGGTAGTTGGTGCACCCGGAATATCCACCCATTGGGCCCGATACAGACCAGAAATCTCCGGTGTCTCCACGGAACCCACGTAGCCTGCATTAAAGCTTCCTATATTATACATGTACTGGGTGTATTGAGGTTCCTTTTGCGCCAAACAGATGCCCAAAACCGATAGGTAAATCAGTAGGAACAACTTGTATTTTTTTAATCCAAGAGTATTGGGCATATTCCGTTTATCTTATTATTTGAATCCAACCTTTTACAATTTCCGTACCATCTCCCTCCAGATCTAATATATAAAAGTATGTTCCATCCGGTACATCCTTGCCATCTCTGGTTCCATTCCAAGAACTGTCGTACCCCTGCATCTCAAACACACTGTTTCCGTATCTGTCGAAAATCTGGAGATTGTTTTGGGGGTAGTCTTGATGATTGACCAAAACCAACAAATCATTTATGCCATCCCCATTATTGGGTGAAAATATGTTGCACAAGGTTCCTGGAGTTTGACAAGGACTTTGATTGACCTGAATCGATACCGAAGCTGTATTATTTGAGGCAACCCCATCGTTCGGGAAGGAACTTGTTATGGTCGCTGTATTCTGAAGGGTTCCGGAAACCAAAACGGTTACCGTGATGTCGAGCGTGGCAGATTCCTCAGGTCCCATTTCACCAATGGCCCATATTCCCGTGGTTTGATCATATCCCCCAATCGATGCATTGTGCGAAACGTATTCAAAACCGGAATCCGCATCAACCAAATCCATTACCACAATGTCCAATACCCTATCCATGGTGGTATTTTCCAGCGTAATGGTAAAGGTGACATTGCTTTGCAAGAGCGGGGTGTCATCATCGACATCCTTAGTAATTGCCAAATCAATATCTGGTGGATTACAAGCAGGGGTCAGGAAAGGATCACATCCGTCCAAGGGATCCGTAGCCCCTTCTGGAACAGCCGTGGTATTCGGATCATCCTCGACCAATACTTCCTCCCCATCGGTTAAACCATCATCATCTGTATCGGCATTATTTGGATCGGTCCCAAGGTCATCCTCTTCCCCATCGGTTAACCCATCATTGTCCGAATCCACAATACAGCTACTAACAACTATTGTTACCTGAACCGAAGTATTCACACAAGGCGCAACGGCACCTGTTGTGGTGTATTCAAACACATAGTCTCCTGATGCCAGGCCTTCAAAATCGACATTATTCCCCGAGCCAATAACCAAAGCCCCATTTGAAGGGTCGGTAATTACAGCCCAAGTGCCTTCATCTTCGCCCGTCAAGGTATCATCCAAATCGATAATGGTAGGCCCTCCGTTACCCGCAGCGTTACAGGCAATTCCATTGCTGGGGGTACCCGCAGAAGGAGTGGGGTTTATTGTGGCCACAACCTCCATTCTAACAGAATTACATCCGTTTGCAGAGGCTTCCACAAAATAGGATGTTGTCTCGGAAATCAATGGGGTTTCAAAAGTATCGCCAGTACCTAAAAAGTTTCCGCCCGCGGCGCTGTCATACCAATTTAATATGGCATCATCAGTGGTGGAGGCTATTAAGGTTAACGTACCTTCCCCGCACCTTGAATCCCCGGCTGTGCTTAAAACATCGGGTGTAGAATTCAAAAACAAGGTAACCGTTAGGGTTGGGCTCGCACAACCATTTACTTCATCATAAAAGAAACCAAAATACGATCCTGGAGCAATTACATTACTACTTCTATGGGCAATGGTTTCCAAAGGATCAGGATTCGTACTCCAAGTAAGCACACTACCTACGGGCGCTGTATCGGTAACATAATCATTTAAGTCGGCCGATACCACATCACAGAAATTGGTTGGTTCGCTGGTATCCAAGGTCGGTGCCGTATTACCTGCATCACAGGGTGTTGAACAGTCAATTACCGTTACGGTCAATGTTGCCACCTGATTGACACAAGGAGCAACTGCACCTGTAGTGGTATAAGTGAACTCATAATTTCCTTCCGGTTGCCCATTAAAATTGACGATGTTACTTGCATTGATCGTTATGGAAGCTCCTCCCGGGGCGGAAGTCAATGACCATGTTCCTGCATCGGCGCCTGTTAGTTGATCATCCAAATCCACAATGCTATTTCCATCACCAGAATCACTACAAGCTGAAATATTGGTTGTTGTTCCTGCCGACGGAGTTGTATTTTGGGTAAGCGTAATTGTAATGGAAGGACTGGTACATCCATTTAAATTGTCAAAGAAAAAGCCGTAATAGGTACCAGGACCAGGGGCAGTACTTGTAAGTAAGTACGAAGTTTGATCAGTTAAATCTGAATCTGTGCTCCATCTCAAATCCGACCCTGCAGAAGGTATGCTGGTAACATAGGCATCCAAGTCTTGTACAAAGACATCGCAAAAGGTGGTTATTACGGAACCATCTACCGCGGGCGCCGTTGTTCCTGCAGCGCAGCTATCATCATTGTTGATGGTTAGCACACCCGTATCGGTCACATCCACTGGGAAAGTTGTACTTCCCAAATTAGCCATTGAAATGTTTACCGTTTCATCTCCTTCAATTAGTGCATCTACTATGGGTACTATATCAAAATTTATAGTCTCACCTGGAGTTCCATCGAAATCAAGAGTCTGAAGAATACCTGTATAATCATTATCGGCTAAGGTAGCGGTCCCATCGGATGAAGATACTTGAACGGTGAACCCTCCATCAACGGCCAAATCCAAAGTAGCCGAAACCTGAATTGCCCCATCATCTTCATTTCCATTCACATCAGCAATGGTAACGGTCGCCGTATCATCATTATTTATGGTGCCCGTAGCTGGTGATCCTGCCACACCTATACCATTTGTGGGTGTTCCCAAGGCAACCGTAAAGGTCTCGTTCCCTTCCACTATGTCATCGTTGTTCAGAGCCACGGTAATGTCCTGGGTCTCTCCTGCGTTTCCAGTGAAATTGAGAGTGCCTCCTGTGCTATCATAATCCGTTCCCCCACCAGTGGCTGTACCATCTGTAAAGGTATATCCAACGCTAGTCCCCCCAACAACAGCATTGTTCAGGGTTACCGTAAATACCAGATTGCCCCCAGCCACATCTTCACTTTCCGCATTGTCAGTAATGGTAAGGGTTGCATTGTCGTTGTCGGTAATTGTTCCCGTTGCCGGAGACCCAGTTACGCCCACTCCATTGGTGGGTGTTCCTAGTGCCACCGTTAATGTTTCATCGCCCTCCACAATGGTATCATCGTTCAAGGCAACTATAATATCTTGAGTCTCCCCAGCATTTCCTGCAAAGTTTAAGGTACCTCCAGTGCTGTCATAATCCGTTCCACCTCCACTGGCTGTAACATCGGTAAATCCATAAGTAACACTTGTTCCACCAACAACTGCATTGTTCAGGGTGACCGTAAAAACCATGTTGCCCCCAGCTACATTTTCCGTTTCTGTTTCATTGGTAATGGTCAAATTGGCGCTATCGTCGTCCGTGATCGTTCCTGTGGCGGGTGATCCAGCGACTCCCACACCATTGGTGGGTGTTCCCAAAGTAACTGTGAAGTTCTCATTCCCCTCAACTATGGCATCATTATTTAAGGGCACTGTAATGTCCTGGGTTTCCCCGGCATTGCCTGTAAAGTTTAAGGTGCCCCCGGTACTGTCATAATCCGTACCCCCTCCGGTGGCAGTGCCATCCGTAAAGGTGTATCCAACACTTGTTCCACCAACAACTGCATTGTTCAGGGTTACCGTAAATACCAGATTGCCCCCAGCCACATTCTCATCAGCGGTTTCATTGGTGATGGATAAATTGGCGCTGTCATCGTCAGTGATGGTTCCCGTGGCAGGGCTTCCTGCAAGTCCAACACCATTTGTGGGTGTTCCCAAGGTTACCGTGAAGGTCTCGTTCCCCTCCACTATAGCATCGTTGTTCACTGCTACTATGATGTCCTGGGTCTCCCCGGTATTTCCAGTGAAATTAAGGGTTCCTCCTGCGCTGTCATAATCGGTACCTCCTCCTGTTGCCGTAACATCAGTGAAACTAAAAGCAACATCGGTTCCTGCTGCTACCGCGTTGTCAAGGGTTACCGTGAAAACCAAATTGCCGCCTGCAACATTCTCGTCCACAACCTCATTGGTAATTGTAAGGGTTGCACCATCATCGTTGTTTATGGTACCCGTTGCTGGTGAGCCAGCTAGTCCTACTCCATTAGTAGGTGTTCCCAAAGTGACTGTGAAGGTCTCGTTACCTTCCACTATGGCATCATTGTTTAGGGCAACGGTGATGTTTTGGGTCTCCCCTGCCGTTCCAGTAAAATTGAGGGTTCCCCCGGTACTGTCATAGTCCGTACCACCACCTGTGGCTGTACCATCCGTAAAGGTGTATCCCACACTGGTTCCGCCAGCAATGTTATTATCAAGTGTAACTGTAAATACAAGGTTGCCTCCAGCGACATCTTCATCCACAGCCTCATTTGTGATTGTAAGGGTTGCCGTATCGTCGCTCTCTATGGTGACGTCCGCGCTGTTCGGGGCGCCCACAGTATAGCCCGTGCCCGCGGAAAGGGTCACCGTG
>NZ_JAMFLY010000006.1 GCF_023502235.1 Flagellimonas myxillae
CCTTGCTTGAGCGTTTTTTTGTTTGAACTATTTTCAAAGCGGAGCTTTGTGGGGATATGCAATCCGTTACCTCCAAACCTTTTGGTGCAAAAGAAGTCCCCGCTTGAATTTGTAAGTGGGGCTTTTCGGTTCAAGAAGCGGAGCTTTGTGTTGAAATTTGCTTCCTAGGGTTTCTACGTTTTTTCTTTTTCAATTGGAGGGATCAATTTACCTTTAGCCGATAATTTTATTCAACTATTCCATGGGCTTGAACGGTAAAAATATTCTTGGTTTTGGTTTATCCGCAAAAGGAGATAAGGCCTTTTATGCAAAACACCCAGCTACAGGGGATTCGTTGGAAATCCCATTTTTTGAAGCCACCCAGGACGAGGTGGACGTAGCAATTCAATTGGCAGAGAAGGCCTTTGAATCTTATAGAAACAAAAGCGGCTTGGAAAAAGGTTCCTTTTTAGAGACCATTGCCGAAGAGCTATCTAAAGTTGAGAGCGAACTTGTGGCCCGGTGCACCCAAGAAACCGGACTGCCAGAAGGTCGATTGAAAGGGGAATTGGGGAGAACCACAGGACAATTGAGACTGTTTGCAAGTTTATTGCGCGAGGGTTCCTGGGTGGATGCAAGGATAGATCGCGCCAATCCAGAAAGGATACCGGTTCCCAAGCCGGATACACGTCAAATGCAAATAGCATTGGGTCCTGTAGGGGTTTTCGGTGCAAGTAATTTTCCGTTGGCATTTTCTGTGGCAGGCGGTGATACGGCTTCTGCGCTAGCTGCGGGCTGCCCTGTTGTGGTCAAAGCACATCCTGCGCATCCCGGCACATCGGAATTAGTCGGAACTGCCATTTTGGAGGCTGCCAGAAAAAGCAAAATGCCCGAAGGTGTTTTTTCGTTGGTCCAAGGAGCGTCCATAGCTGTTGGACAAGCGATTGTAAAGCATCCCTTGATCAAGGCCATAGGATTCACCGGTTCGTTTAGGGGAGGTAAAGCCTTATTTGATGAAGCGGCTCGACGAGATGAGCCAATCCCAGTATATGCCGAAATGGGTAGTACAAATCCTGTTTTCATGCTTCCTGGATCCTTGGAAGAAAATCATGGGAATTTGGCAAATGGACTTTCAGGTTCGGTGCAACTTGGTGTAGGGCAATTTTGTACCAATCCTGGGATTACTATAGTTCCAAAAACAGCCAAGGGCGATCAATTTCAAGAAGAACTGGAGCAAAATATCTCCACTTCAGAATCGGCCACGATGTTAACGGAAGCTATTCAACACAACTACGTATCCGGATTGAATCAGCTAAAATCAAAAAGTCAAGTAACTTCTATTTCAAAGGGAAAACAACTTGAAGGAGGTTCACAAGGAACAGCTGAGATATTGGAAGTTTCAGCAACTGATTTTCTATCGGACAAAGCGCTGGAAGAGGAAGTTTTTGGTCCATCAACCTTGTTGGTTAGATCCAACAACAAGGAAGAAATGTTGCAAATTGCCCGAAACTTAAATGGACATCTTACAGCTACGGTACACGGTACATCCAAAGATTTGTTGGAGTATGCGGATTTACTAAAATTATTGGAGCGTAAGGTGGGAAGGTTGCTGATCAACTCCTTTCCAACTGGCGTAGAGGTGTGCCATTCCATGGTGCATGGGGGGCCTTTTCCCGCCACATCGGATGCTCGAATGACCTCTGTAGGAACTGCCGCAATTACTAGATTTACCAGGCCTATTTGTTATCAGAATTTTCCTGATGAACTACTCCCGGATGAATTGAAAGAAAGCAATCCGCTGCATATTCTGCGTTTGGAGGATGGCACGTACATACTTCCCAAGGCGTAAGTTCACTGCTCTTTTTTTAAGGTCTTTATATCGGCAATAAGTTGATTTATTGCCGTTTTGTTCAGTCCATTGTAAATACCTCGAATGTGCCTGTTTTTATCTATAAGCACAAAGTTCTCAGTGTGGAGGAACTCATCTTCCCCTTTCTGGAATCCCAAATCCTCTTCGACAAAATAGGCAAAGCGCCCCAGGTTGTAAATATCCTTTCGTTCGCCGGTGGCCAAATGCCATTTGTTTGGTTTGATCCCCTTGGTATCGGCATAGCGTTTTAACACTGGAACGGAATCCAGTTGGGGGGTCACCGAATGGGATAATAAGAGCACTTCCCCGTCACCTTGGAATTCTGCTTGGATAAGGGCCATGTTTTGGGTCATTTTGGGACAAATTCCCGGGCAGGTGGTAAAGAAAAAATCGGCAACATAAATGCTGTTGTCAAACGTTTTTTCCGAAATCGTATCTCCCAATTGATTGATCAATCTAAATTTTGGAATCCGATGTAAACCATCGATGGAATCACTTTTGGAATTAACCCATTTAGGGGTAAAAGAAGGGTCATCGTAATACGGTAAAACGTCTACCCTGCTATGCTTTTTAACGGTTTCGGTTTCTTTGCATCCCCAACCAAGGGCGATCATTAAAAACAATACCGCCAGTGCTTGACTACTTCTGGACAATTTCATCTTTGACCTCATAACACAGATTTGACCGTTTCAATCCAAAAAATCGGCCATTTTTGGCCTGATAGTTCGCGTACAACTTCCCAGAAGCTAACCATGCTTGCTGTAATCCCTCTTCTTTGCCCAACTTCAACCGCATTACTCGGGCAAGTTGTCCATTGGGATACCACTTGCACTGTTCACCATGCCTAACTCCCAATGTATATTGCGAAATTGTACTTATTGAGCCATTGGGCCACCACGATTTATATTCCCCGTGCAATCGGTTTTTAATATAAACTGCCTTAGTTCGAAGTACACCAGTATCGAACCACTTTCTAGCCGCCCCTTCTTTCTTGCCTTTCAGATATCCTATTTGTTCAGCTAGGGTACCGTTGGAATGATATTTTAGGGCGTACCCGGTAAACGCCTTGCCATCATAATACCACACACCTTCCAAAGGATTCAGGGTCAACTCCTTCTTAAAGACTTCATGGCCTTCGATAAGGGCATCCTTGTTCCAAACCGTAGTTTGACCGCTATCCATGGAAAACATGGATAGCAGACCAACAATAGCGTACTTAGTTAATTGCATTGGGACTACCTTGATAATCGCCAGGGAAAATGACATAATACTGGTTCAAATAGAGTTCGTTCTGTATATGATAGTGATATTCAGCTTCGTCCGAATGCTGGGTCGTGTGGGTATGGCCACCGGAAGCATCCAAATCCGTGGGATAGGTTCCCGTGGAATTGCATTTTCTTCCGTAGATAAAAAAGCCATCGGCCAAAATTCCAATTAGATTTTCATCATCTTCGGACCATGCGGTAGGCTCCAAATGGTAATGGTACTCTGCAGGGCCGATATGTCCGCCTGTGTAATCCAAACTTGCAGCTGCCTCGTTTAGTGGTCCGCTTCCCTCTTGGTCGTTAAAAATGGCTGCCCCACTCACTGCAATTCCAATCGCCCCCATATTTGTGGAGGTGCTACTGGAAGCCAATTGTGGATTTTGGGGAACCCGCAACGTCGCTTCTGCATTGAAGTTGGGGATTATACTTGGGGTAGTCTCCACATTGGGTTCTTCCATGTAAAGGCTCTGTCCAGGTCCCCAGTATACAGAAGTATGATTGGGCAGACCATTGGTTTCGATTACCACATTGGTCCCTTCTAGATAAATATCCGTATTGTTTTCATCAAACTCGGCGAATGCTGCGTGAAGCTCCCCTGTTGTAACCATATCTTCTTCTTCCGTGTCGGAGCTACAGGCCAAAAAGCCGGCCAACAAAACGGTCAGAATGGTGGAACCGGAAAATAATCGGTGCAAAATTGTTTTCTTTTTCATGGTAATGTGGGTTTATTGGTTCTTGCCTCGTTTTTTGGGTCGAGGCGCCTTGTTGAATTCTTCTTCATCGATATAACCGTCTTCGTTAAGGTCAACTTTGGCAAAATGCTCTTTTAAGGGACCTTTAATTTCATCTTCAGATAGTTTTCCGTCTTCATTGGCGTCCATGTGCTCTAGCAGCTTTTCAAAGGTGGGTGGCTTTCTGCGCTCCCCATTTTCTCCCTGTTTTTGTGCGGATAATTGGGTTAATCCCAATAGCGTAAAGCATGCAATTGCAATGGCACTCTTTAATGTGATTTTCTTCATTTGTATTCCTTTTGTTTTTGATTTTAGATGTGGTTCTTTTCAAAAACTTGTGGTGTCCATGTCATTTTTTTCAAAAAGTGCTTCTTAAATTGCAGGGAGAACAACCCCGGGCTCTTTTGGAGGATAAGCAGTTTTTAAACGATTTAAAGGAACAGAAGCAATCCGCTTATAGCAGATTGTTGGACGAGTTTCAGGCAAAGGTTTACAACACCTGTCTCTCTTTTGTTCCCAATCGGGAAGATGCCGAGGACATTGCCCAGGAGGTTTTTGTGGAAGTGTACAATTCCATTCATAAGTTTAAAGGGAATTCTAAATTATCCACTTGGATCTATCGAATTTCTGTCAATAAAAGCCTGGAGTTTATTCGGAAGAAGAGCACAAAAAAAAGATTTGGATTCATGCAGTCCATAACAGGAAACGCCACCCCAATGGACAAAACTTCCTATTTCACGGTTTTCGACCACCCAGGGGTGCAATTGGAGAATAAGGAAAGAAACGAAATTTTGTTCAAGGCGATCAACCAGCTACCAGAGGCTCAACGGATTGTTTTTACCTTGAGTAAAATTGATGGTATGAGCTACAAGGAAATCAGCGGAATCACTGAAAAAAGTGTTTCCTCAATAGAGTCCCTTTTGTTTAGGGCCAGGAAGAATTTGCAAAAAATACTGGAGGTCTATTATAAAAATATGGATTAGGCCACAAGATAAAATTGAAAATAACATCTAAACAGATAACAGAAATAGTCATGGATGCTGAAAAGACTACGCAACAAAAAATAGATAGGATTCTGGAAGCTGCCTCCTCCATTGAGACAGTGAAAACACCTCCTTTTTTTAAGGATAAGGTGCTGAACCAACTAGCCCGGGAGCCTGAAGCCCAATCAGAATCGGCCATGCCAGGATGGTTCGGATTTAGGTATCAAGTGGCCATATTGATCCTATTTGCCATACTTAACTTTACTGTCTTATTCTTGTACAATAGTTCCAACGAGGAAGAAGAACTGCAGTCCCTGGCTGAGTCCTATCATTTGTCAGCTTCAGAGAGTAACTCCATCCTAAACTAATGACCATGAAAAAAAATCCACTACTTATAGTTTTTTTGGTCTTTTTGATGGTGATGAATGGGGTGCTGCTCTACTTGGTTTTGGACAAACCCGATAGAAAACCCAGACCTTCAAGGGATTTCATAATCCAAGAATTGGGCCTGACCGATGAACAGACGGTTGAATTTCGAAATTTGGAGCGTGAACATTGGCACAGAATGAAACAAATTGACCACCAATTAAGGGACTTGAGGCATGAGCTATTTAGGAATGCCCAAAACGAGGTTTTTTCGGAAAAAGAAAGGGATTCTTTGGTCGCAGTAATTGGAATTCTGAACCAAAAAAAGGATGTCGAAGTATTTGACCATTTTAGAAACATTGGGTCAGTTTGTACCCCGGAACAAAGAATAAAGCTGGAACGAATACTATTGAAGGCAATGAAACGTGGCCCGCGAATGCAGGGTCCTCCTGGAGAAAGACCTCCAAGGGATGGTCACCCGCCGGGTCCACCTCCCCATTGATGGGTACAACGGCCTATAAGAAGGCCAATGAATTTTATGTTGGTCAGCGCAAGTTTTTTGAAAATAAGTCATCTAAATCTATAACGATGCAGTCATTTTGATTGATAGTTGATTAGATTTTTTGGTTGGTAATGAGCCCGGAAGCCTTGGTATCCGGGCTTTTCTTCATCAATTCTCTCGAAATGCCCTAATGGATGTTGTAATGTGCCAGAAGGCCCAGCGACCTAAAAAAGAAATAACACTCCAATGAAAAATTTAGTGATTATCCTTTCCTTTCTTTTTGCGGCCACGGCCCAAAGTCAATCCAAACACATCAATACTAAAAAAGGGTATGCAGCACAAGGCTACGATGTTGTGGCCTATTTTAATGGGGATGCAAAGGTGGGAAACAAGCGATTGGTGGCAACTCATGAAGGTGCGGAATACAAATTTGCCACTCAAGAAAATTTAGATGCTTTCAATGACAATCCGGATAAATACGTTCCTCAATACGGTGGGTATTGCGCCTATGCGGTCGCCTTGTCCGGTAAAAAGGTAAATGTAGACCCCATGACCTTCGAGATTAGGGATGGCAAACTTTACCTATTCTACAATGCCGGCAAAACAAACACTTTGGAACTTTGGTTGGACGGTTCACCAGATAAGCTCAAGGTTAAAGCGGATAAAAACTGGGCCAAAGTTTTAGGGAAATAATCTTAAGCTAAGGTTAAATTCCCCATGATGACCGGGAAATTTGTTTTGGGCGCTGTTAGGTATTTTTATTTTAGAGACTATAAAACCAAGTTTTGACGAACGCTATTTTCTCAAATGGATAAGTACGCAAAGGTTGGCCTTGCAGGTATGTTAGTGAGTTTTTTGGGAACATTGCCCCTAGGAACACTCAATATAACCGCATTTGATATTGCTGCCTCAAAAGGCCTCGTAGCCGCAGTTTGGTTTGCCCTTGCCGTGGTTCTGGTAGAGTTGGTGATGGTGCGATTGACCTTGTTCGGAAATCACTTTTTACAAATCGGGGAGAAGCTCACCAAATATGTTCTCCCGTTAGGTGCGTTGCTCCTATTTTATTTGGCGATATCCAGTTTTTTGGCTTCAATGCAAACCCAGCAATTACTTTCGGAAACCAATTTTTTTCCAAGAGTTGGTTCAGCCTTTGTTTTGGGGCTTTTGTTGAGTTCCTTGAACCCTTTGCAATTTCCTTTTTGGGTCACATGTAACAAGGTGCTCTCCTCAAAAGGAATGCTGGAAAATACCACAAAGTCGTACAATTGCTATCTATTGGGCATTGGTTTGGGAACTCTTGTGGGCCTTGGGGTTTTTATCGCAGCGGGAAAATTCATATTTACAAACTATACAGATTACAGTAGGATAACCAATTTGCTAATGGGAACACTGTACCTTGGCTTTTCGGTATATCTCGCCTATTTGATAATCAAGAAACATCTTAAACCCAAAATCCAATAAACAATATGTTTAGATCTTCCATAGATACATTGGAACAATTCAAGGAAATTCTTTTACAGTTGCCGGCGGGGAGCTATGCGCAACCCTGTTGCGTACTTTCCAACTCCAGTATTGGTCAGCATACAAGGCACATTATTGAGCTCTATCAGTGTTTGCTCAAAGGATATCCCGAGGCGGATGTTTCCTATGACCGCAGGGAAAGAAATCCGAGAATCGAACAGGAAATGGATTTTGCCATTGAGTGTATTGGGTGGATTCAAACCAATTTGGAAAGGCCGAACAAAAATGTGAGGGTCACTTATGAACTTTGTGGAAAAGAAACCTGTTTGGAATCCAATTATTTCAGGGAAGTATTGTATAATTTAGAGCACACCATTCACCACCATGCCTTGATCAAGGTGGGAATCCAGCATTTTACGAATATCGAAATTCCCGAATCTTTTGGGGTTGCCCCATCAACCCTCCAATATAGACAAGTATGTGCACAGTAAGTTATATATCCCCTAAAGAAGGGTGTTTCATTACCTCCAATAGGGATGAGCATATTGCCCGCCCGGTAGCACTGGAGCCAAAATTGGAAAGCATTAACGGGGTGCAAGTTGTATTTCCCAGAGACCCCTTGGCCGGAGGTACCTGGTTCGCCATGAACGAGTTTGGTACGGTAGCCGTATTACTAAATGGTGCGTTTGAGAACCACGAAAGGGTACTTCCCTATGTCAAAAGCAGAGGACTGGTGTTATTGGATGTAATTGCAAGTGAAGACCCCAACGCAAGCCTGCAAACAATGGATTTAAATCGAATTGAACCCTTTACCCTAATTCTGTTTACAGGGACTAGCTTGCAGGAGTTTAGATGGGACGGCAACCAAAAGTTCACAAAGGACTTGGATTCGAGCCAGGATTATATCTGGTCTTCCGTTACCTTGTACAACAAGGAGGCCATTGCCCAAAGGGAATCCTTGTTTGATGAATTTATTACCGCTGGCGACAAGGTTACGGCATCGAATGTTGTTGATTTCCATTCCAACAACAATAAGGACTTTGAAAATGGATTTATCATCGATAGAAGCACTGGCCTGAAAACTTTTAGTGTGACCCAAGTCGCTCTGGACCAAGATTCAATGGTCATGAAACATTTCGATTTGTTGCGTGATAAAGCATTTGAATTTCCCTATTCACCTAAAAAAATAGCGACGGTTAGATGAGTTCTTTAAAGTTAAAATGGCATAGGCTAACGCACTGGGAATATTGGCCTTTTTGGGCAATTTACTATCCACTTTTTCCGGTGTGGCTCTATTTTTCCATGAAAGCTAGGTCCCTTTTCTTTTTTAACGCTGCTAATCCCTCGATGAAAAATGGGGGAATGGCCATGGAATCCAAAATGGGCATTTATAACCTTATTCCAAAAGAGAACATTCCGCAGACCATTTTTATTTCCAAAAACGACAATCCCGCCTTGTCACTGGAGAGGGTTTTGGATGCTGGAATTGCATTTCCCTTTATTGCCAAACCGGATATAGGCATGAGGGCGTTTGGGGTAGAAAAAATCAACAACAAAGACGATTTCCAGCGTTATTTTGCCAAAACCCCGGAAAACTTTCTGGTTCAGAAACTGATTCCCTACACCAAAGAGGTAGGTATTTTCTATGTACGTATGCCAGGTGAACGAAAAGGCAAGATAACCGGGATTGTTTCAAAGGAATTTTTGACCGTGGTGGGGGACGGGGACAGTTCCGTTTTACAGCTCATCAAAAAGGACCCCAGGAGTCATTTACAGTTAAAGGCACTTCAAAAAAAGTTTGGTGATCAATTGGACGAAGTGTTGGAAAAAAATGAGGAATTTATCTTGGTTCCTTTTGGTAGCCACACAAGGGGAGCAAAATTTGTGGACATAAGCCACAAGCTCAATACTGGACTGTTGAACACTATAGATGGAATTTGCTCCAGAATGGACGGGTTCCATTATGGCCGATTGGATGTATTGTACAATTCGCTTGAAGAATTATCCAAGGGGGAAAAATTCAGCATTATTGAAATCAATGGGGCAGGAGGGGAGGCTACCCATATCTACGACCCCAAGCACTCCCTATTTTTTGCTTGGCGGGAAATTACGAGGCATTGGAACTACATGAACCGTATAAGCATGCTAAATCACCAAAGGGGGCATTCCTACCTCAGTTTTAGGGACGGAAGGGCCATGTTGAGGGAAAATGGGGCCTTAGAGGCACAACTTAAACTGATATAGAATGAAAAAAGGCCTGTTTTTAGGCTTATGTTTTGGTTTCCTGGGGATGTTGCAGGCCCAAGACACCTCATTTGGTGTTTCCTTTCAGGGCTATCCTGCAGGATTTATCCCAACCCTGAACCTAGAACATTTCCTCACTGATAATACTTACCTAGTTTTTAGGGTCGGAGCCAATTTCACGGACCGTAAGGATTTCAGCGATGTGAATGTAAGCGAAGAGGGCGAAGGCTTTGGCGGTTCCCTGGGGTTGCAAAAGCATTTTTCGTCAGGTCCAGGTGAATTTGTGGCCGGATTCAATGTAGACGTTTGGAGTATGAATATCGATTGGACGGACATTGGCCCAGCAGATGCTCCTATTCGGGGAAGCAGCTATGTGGTGATAGTGCAACCCTGGTTGGAAGGAGGGTATTTTCTTCCCATTAAAAATGGTGGTTCCAAAATTGGATTGACCGCTGGTTTTGGCAGGGAAATCAATGCCATAACCCGTGGGGATGAGGTGGAACAGGGGTTTATTGCCAGTCTTTCCCTGAAATATTTGATTTCCATTTAGTTTTTGTACCGTTCCATAGCCTCTTTAAAGAACTGGGTAGCTACCTCCTTGGTAATGCCCGAGGCAGGTAAAATGGCGCCTTTAAAATTATTATTTACCCATTTACCTTGAGTGAGGGATTTAAAAGCCCAAGTGTTCAGGTTATTAGGACCTCGGTATCCACTAATGTAAAAGTACAGGTCATCCACCAACGAATCCGGAATGGCCAAACCCAAGCCTATCGACTTGCCAGAACCATCATTCAAAGCGGCGAATGCCCCGGTATCAAAATGGTGGGGCCAAACCCGAATGTCCGAGGACAAATTTTCCATTTCTAAAAAGTTGGAAAGTGCTTGTTTGGCCACTGTTCTAATTTGAATCAATTGCTGTATACTATCCGAATCGGGTGACCCGAACGTGGCATTTCCACCCAAACTATAGGGAAGCTTGTAGTGTAAATTGAATTGATAAGGTTTGGAAAGACCCACTTTTGAAGCGGTTTTTGAAACCCAATCCACTATGGTTTCATGATCTTTTCCTTCCAAGGATAAACGCTCCTCAGTTCCACTCCATTCCAGGGAAAATTCAAGGTAATTTAAACAAAGTTGTGTCCCAGCTTCATTTAATGGCCAAGTCTCCAATCGTTTTGAAGCAACTGAAAATCCAAGGTTGGTGTGGCTATCATCTTCTTTTTTATCCAAGAAACTTATCCCCGCCGTAGCCAGATATTGGGCGGCAAGGTGCAATTGTTGTAGCATTTTCATAGCGAAATCTCAAAGGTCATCTCTTAAATTTAAGGAATTTTTGAATGTTCCGAACGAGATTGTCGCAGTCCATTTAGGAACTACCTACCAATTGCATTTTTTCTTTGATAGCCTTTACAATTATGGGCGCATGTATTCTTGAGTTCTCTATGAACCATTTGTGTGTTTCCATCCCTCCGCAGATAACACCGGCCAGAAACAGCCCATCCACGTTTGTTTCCATGGAATTGGGGTCGTAGGTGGGAAGTTTTTTTTCATCGTTGGAAAGCTCGATGCCCAACTGCTCCAAAAAGGTAAAATTGGGCATGTACCCGGTAAGGGCCAGTACAAAATCGTTTTCAAGTTCCAACTCTCCATCCGGGGTATTGATGATTAGTGCAGTGGATTTTATTTCCTTAACTGTGGCATTGTAGTGGGCTTTTATACTACCTTCCTTGATTCGGTTGATGATATCCGGCCTCACCCAATATTTAACGCGTTGCCCCACTTCTGGCCCTCGAATGATCAAAGTAACTTCGGCCCCTTTTCGCCAACATTCAAGCGCGGCATCTATGGCGGAGTTGCTGGCTCCAATAATTGCCAATTTTTGACTGGCATAAAAATGGGGGTCCTTATAATAATGGGAAACCTTGGGCAAATCTTCTCCAGGAACATTGATCTTGTTCGGTAGGTCATAAAACCCAGTGGCAACGATGACATTTTTTGCGGTATATCCGGATTTATCGGTTTGGATATGAAATTGGGTCGCTTCTTTTTTGACCTCCTCCACTTTTTCAAACAAATGAATGTTCAATTGGTTGGAAGTAACGATTCTGCGATAGTATTCCAGGGCCTCATTACGTTTGGGCTTAGCCTCCTTGCTGATAAAGGGAATATTGTCGATTTCCAGTTTTTCTGAAGAAGAAAAAAACTGCATGTTTATAGGATAATTAAATAGGGAGTTGACAATCGGCCCTTTTTCAATGATCAAGTAGCTCAGCCCCTCTTTTTTGGCCTCCAATCCGCAGGCGATGCCAATTGGTCCCCCACCAATGATAACGATATCAAAATCTTGCTGCATTAGGCAATCTTTTCTTTTAAATCCTTGATTGTTGAAGTTGGGTCTGCACTTTTAAACACGAAGCTCCCGGCCACAAGAACATCTGCCCCTGCATCCACCAATTTTTTGGCATTGGAGGCATTTACCCCACCATCAATTTCTATCAGGGTATTTGCATTTTTTCGTTCGATAAGATTTTTTAGGTCGCTTACCTTTTGATAGGTATTTTCGATAAAGGATTGCCCTCCAAATCCCGGATTAACACTCATCAAACAAACCAAATCAATGTCCTGGATGGTGTCTTCCAACAAGTGGATGGAGGTATGTGGATTTAGGGCCACCCCAGCCTTCATCCCTTCTGATTTTATCGACTGTAAGGTGCGATGGAGGTGATTACAAGCTTCGTAATGCACCGAAAGGTTATCCGCACCCAAACTAGCGAAGGTATTGATGTACCTATCCGGATCTACGATCATTAGATGCACATCCAAGGTTTTTTTGGCATGTTCCGCTATGGATTTGATAACGGGCATACCAAAAGAAATATTGGGGACAAAAACCCCATCCATTACATCAAGATGAAACCAGTCGGCTTCACTTTGATTTACCATTTCTAAATCTCGTTGTAGGTTGGCGAAATCCGCCGCCAAAAGGGAAGGAGCAACTAGTTTTTTATGCATCTCGAATAAAAGCTTACACAAAAATAGCGAAATGATCCGGCTTTAGGTGATGGACCCTTGGTTTACTATAGCCAATAAGTCACTTTGAGAACCACCGACCTATTCTTGATTCCCAAACCTTGGGTGTCGTGGTTTTCGTTGTAGATCAGGAAAATATCCGACATTGGGCTGTAGCGCCATTGTAAGCGGGAAAAAACACTCACATTGTCTCCTTGCGTATTGTATTGCAGTACATTCCGAAGGAACAGTTTATTGGAAAAGCTAACATCACCGTTGAACCTCATGAGGTGTATTTTATCCTCTCCGTAGCCATCGGCCAATTTTATGTCGTTGTAATCATAGGCAATTCCAAAGCTTCCCCAGGGCCGAAGTCTAAAAGAGCCTTCCACCATGGCCCCCATTCGGGAACCATTAAAGAATTCCCCGTAGGCCAGATTGGTATTCCAGACAAATTTTTTCCGCACATCTGAACTATAGCGCAACTCCATCCACGGAAAATTGTATTCCCCAATAGGGATGGGTGTGTAATCATCACCTAGCAAGGATGTTGGAAACATCAAATCCACCTTTCGGAACCTTGCCAAAACAATCATTCGGGCCGTGTTTCGGTATTCAAAGTCCCAACCCACATTGTTCTGGCTCTCGTTGAAAGTGCCATCAGAATTCAAATAGAGGTTGTGCCAAGTCCGCAATCCGTGATAATTAAGCTTTTTGTTTTCATCTTCCACGAAAGTGAGGTAGCGCAACCATGGGTTAATAAGGGTATATCCCAAACGGATGGTCTCTTCGGTTTCGGCATTGTAATTTTCCAAACGGGGGTTGATTCCCAATTCGGTGATATAATTGTCCCCGACAACGTTCAGGGTCCACCCGGTTCTTAAACGTTTGGAGCTATAATAGCCATCAAATCCATAGAAATGGGTGTCCTTGTGGTTTTCAGGAGTAAGGGAAGTGTGGTATAAAAAAGTAGTGTTCAGTTTGCCGCTTTCCGAGACATAGCTAAACTCTAGCCCTGCATTTCTCGAATATTCCAGTTCAGAAGTATTGCTGGTAGCCTGTCTATTGATAAATATTCCTTTGATTACGGACCTTTTCAGTACTTTTTGCTGAAAGGCCCCAACGCTATAGTTTTGGGCGGCGAACTCATCCGTTTGTCTGGTTTGCACGTTCATGACACCAATTCGAAGGTTTTGGGTGACGTTACCGGTTAATCGACCTCCAAAATCAATGGGAATGGCCTCCCCATCCATGATGCCGATTCGTCTAGAGAAAAAGGGTTTGACATCATAGGTTCCGAAATTGGCAAAGATGTCGTTGTTCTCTAAAAAGAAATTACGTTGCTCAGGCAGAAATATATTGAAACGGGTAATATTGGTTACTTGTTGGTCCACATCCGCATTGGAAAAATCGGGAAAAAGGGTAAGGTCAAGGTTGAGATTACTGGTTAGTGCGATTTTAACCTCCCCTCCCAAATCACTGTTCAGTTGGGCCTCCAGCTCTTCACTGTCTTCAAAATCCCGTATAGAGGAGGAAGTCACATAGGGGTTGAAAATAAATGCACCTTTCGCTTTTTCGGGACTTTGGTCCCATTCCAGGGAGCCCATATAGTTCATGCTGATTCCATTAAAGTTCACGGGAAACTGTGTCCATGTGGTGTATGCATTGTTTTTTTTATCCCCGCGGACAAAATTGATACCCCACGTAGTTTGATTGGGGTTATAACGCAGGGTTTTGAACGGAATGGCCATCTCTACAAGCCAATACCCGGGATATTGGGCAGTCTTGGAAGTCCATTTATTGTCCCAATTTTCAGAAAGCCAGGTCAAGGACCCTTCAATGGTAAGACTTCCTTCGGTTTCTGCGCCCCCGGCGGTAACGCCAAAAAAGAACCCACTTTGTTTGGTGTTCACGGGGTCCAAGGCCAAGGAAAAGTTGTCACTACCCCAATAATCCTCGTCGCTATCCCTTACCAGGGACTGGACGATGCGTTCCCCATCGTCGTAGCATTTGGCCAAGAGATATAGATTTTGGTCGTCGTAGGTCAGTTTAACCTCTGTTTGATTTTGTGCCTGCCCGATATCGGAAGGCCAGTGATTGTAGAATTGGCTAACAGCCATGTGCTCTTCCCATTCGTTTTCCCCGATGACGGCGTCCAAGGTGATGTGGTTAGTTGCTTTTTTGATTTGGTATTTGAATTTCGCCCTGGTATCGCCGCCACCATTTTGGGAAAACCCCATTATTGGTAACAATAAAAGTAAGGTTGGCCATAAGGTTTTCATGAACCGTTCGTTTTTTGATGATGGTCCAAAGATCCACCACTTCACAGGTAAAGACAAATGATTTTTGGGTATGCCCTTGGAACTCTGGTAAATGACACTTATGGTCTGTTTGGTGCCGAAAAGGACCTTAAGTAGGTCGAAAACGTGTGAAGTGGGACGTTGGCAGCCGAATTAAGGAATGCTTAACAGAAAGACGCAGTAAAAGTTAAAGTTTTTCTTATGAGGACTGGCGTTGCAGGACCTCAAGCGCATGGGACCTATAGTTTCTGCCAATTGGGAGTTCTTTTCCATGAACCTCGACCATAATACTGTTGAAAGCCGTTACCTTGTCCAAGGAAACAATGAACGACCGGTGGATACGTATAAAATGGGTTTTGGGCAATTTTTCAGCAAGGTATCCGATTCGCTGCGTTGTAGGGATTTCTGATTTAGAGGTATGTATGATGACCTTATCGTTCAAACTTTCCAAATAACTGATATCCGATAAATCCAGTTTTACAATTTTTCGTTGTGTTTTGATATAAAGCAGTTCAGGTTCCTCCTTTGTACTATTGGAAACAGGGGATTCATTTGGTGTTTCAGTATGTACGTGCCCGTTTCCACCACATAAATATTTGTTGGCCTTGGAAATGGTCTTCATAAACCTACTCAGGGAAATGGGTTTTAATAGATAGTCAATGGCGTCCAGTTCAAAGGCTTTTATGGCAAACTCGCGATAGGCCGTTGTAAACACCACCAAGGGAGTTGGGTTTAGAGATTCCAACAGCTCCAAACCATTGATTTTGGGCATTTTTATGTCCAAAAAAACCAAATCTATCTCCTGTTTTTGGAGATGACCAAAAGCCTCCACAGCGTTGGCGCAAATGGCAACCACCTCCAACTGATCTATCTGTTTGGCGTACCCTTCCAACACATCCCTAGCAAGAGGTTCGTCATCAACAATAATGCATTTGATTTTATTGGTCATACTTAGTTGCGAAGTTAGGAACTTGGACCGCTCAGGTCAATTTCCAATTTTACCAAAAAACTGTCCGGTTCTTCCAAAATTTTGAGTTCGTGCTTGTCTGGAAAGAACAGATCTAGACGGCGTTTAACGTTCTTTAATCCTATATTTTTGTCACTGTCCAAAATTGCCTCAGTCTCTGCGGAAGCCTTGCTGTTTTCCACCATGAACTGCAATTGTTGGTTGTCCAACTTCAGGTCGATATTGATCCAAGAATCTTCGATAAGGTTATCTGCTCCATGCTTAAAGGCGTTTTCAACAAAGGGGAGAAGCAGGAGGGGAGGAATCAAACTCTCCTTATTATCGTCCTTAAGGGTTGTTGTAATGGTTAAATTGTCGCCGTAGCGCAGCCGTTCGAGTTCTACCAGATTCATCAGTTGTTCCCATTCCTTTTCCACGGTGATCAACTTATCGTTGCAGTCGTAGAGCATGTAGTCCAAAAACTTGGAAAGCCCTAGCACGGCATCCGGGGTCTTGGCGGATTTGGCCAAGGAAAGTGAGTAGATACTGTTCAGGGTATTGAAAAGAAAATGGGGGTGAATCTGTGCTTTGAGGAACTTTAGTTCGGTTTCCACTTTTTCCTTTTCCAGGGTCTTGTTTATCTGGTCTTTCTGATAAAAAAAACGCTGTAGTTTTATTGCCATGGCCACAAAAACGGGAGTATAGACCCGTATCAAGGAGTTTAGGATTTTCGGAAAGTACCAAACGGGATCTTTCCAATGCCCTTCTTCAAAATAGAACCATCTGTAAACATAGCGCCAACTCATATATCGGTCTATGAGGGCCATACTGGTTGCCAGAATCAAAGAAAGTACCACATACATCACCATTTTTTTGGGATAGAGGTACTTGGGCATTAAATAGTAGAGCGTTATATAGGTGGGGATGATTTTCCAAGGCAATAAAAACAACAGCTGTAGAAACTGATCGTAATAATTGCCTTCATAACTGCCCCAAAACACGGTATAAAACAAGATATACCCCAACCAAAATAGGAAGTGGTAGTAAATCCGGTTTTTTTCATACAAGATGCGTTCTATCATGCAAATTCAATATTTTGCCATTGATTTCGAGTCAAAATCTTGTTTTGAGGGGTTGAAAGTACAAAATATGATCAGGGATTGGGAATGCTGGCCGTAGACAACCTGTTTTTAGTGTTAAATGTCTGATTCTTACCGTGAATGGATGTTGGGAGCGACAAAAAATGGATTTCAACCGAATAAGAAGCTTTGTTCACTTTATAAAATGAAAAAACTCCGGTAATCAGCCGGAGTTTATTCATCAATCAAAAAACGAACAGTCATGATAAACTGTTGTAGGTTTACAAATTACAACTTTCCTGCCAAAAAACAAATTTAAGGTTTGTTTAACGTGTAATTTGTGTGGATAATCCTACGGTTACCCCAAATATGTCTTTAAAATCTTGCTTCTAGACGTATGCTTAAGCCTTCTAATGGCCTTCTCCTTGATTTGTCGAACACGCTCCCTTGTTAGGTCGAAAGTTTCTCCAATTTCTTCCAATGTCATGGAATGTTGCCCAGCCAAACCAAAGTACAAACGGATAACATCTGCTTCCCTTGGCGTTAAGGTTTCCAAAGCACGCTCGATCTCGGTACGAAGTGATTCGTGCAACAATTCCTTATCCGGATTTGGCGATTCACCACTACGCAATACGTCGTAAAGATTGGAATCCTCCCCATCGATCAATGGTGCATCCATGGATACGTGGCGACCCGAGTTTTTCAAGGATTGCTTTACATCCTCCACGGTCATGTCCAATTCTTTGGCAATTTCCTCTGCAGAGGGCACACGCTCGTGGGCCTGCTCCAAAAAGGCGAATGTTTTGTTGATTTTGTTGATGGAACCAATCTTGTTCAATGGAAGGCGAACAATACGGGACTGCTCTGCCAACGCTTGTAGAATGGACTGACGAATCCACCAAACGGCATACGATATAAATTTAAATCCACGGGTTTCATCAAAACGCTGTGCGGCTTTGATCAAACCCAGGTTTCCTTCATTGATCAAATCAGGAAGGGTCAATCCTTGGTTTTGATACTGTTTTGCAACAGACACCACGAATCTGAGGTTGGCTTTAGTTAATTTTTCCAAGGCTATCTGGTCGCCCGCTTTGATTCGCTGTGCCAATTCCACTTCCTCATCGGCCGTGATCAAATCCACTTTTCCGATTTCTTGCAAGTACTTGTCCAACGATGCGGTTTCCCTATTGGTAACCTGTTTTGTAATTTTTAACTGTCTCATCTAATTATCCCTTCTTTTTTAATTTTAGAACCGAAGCTCATTAAGTTATACGTAGGAAATGGGAAAAAGTTACAATTTGGTAATGTTTATTTGGATTTTTGTTGCAAAAAAGGCCCCAAGCGGTGCTTGGAGCCTTTAAATTCTGCTATTGGACTAGTATTTAGTCCCTTCTGGGTTTTCTATCGCGATTGTCTCTTCTACGGTCTCCACCTCTGCGATCTCCACCTCGGTCGTTTCTTGGGGGACGCTCTTTGTAACCTTCAGGTTTTGGCAACAAAGCCTTTCTGGAAACTTTCTCTTTTCTTGTTCTTGGATCAAGTCCGAAGTACTTTACATCAAAAACATCGCCCATGTTTACCACATCGGAAACATTTTCAGTGCGTTCCCATGCCAATTCAGAAACGTGAAGCAATACTTCGTTACCTGGAGCTTCCATATATTCAACCACGGCACCAAAGTCTAGCATTTTGATAACCTTTACTTCGTAAACGCTACCTACTTCAGGCTTGAACATTACCGCATCGATCTTGGCGATTACCGCATCGATACCTGCTTGGTCCGTTCCCAAAATTTCCACAATACCTTCTTCGGTTTCTGGATCTTCGTTGATTACGATAGTAGTATTGGTCTCTTTCTGCAATTCCTGGATTACCTTTCCACCGGAACCTATAACTGCTCCAATATACTCTCCCGGAATAATTTTGGTAACAATTTTTGGTGCGTAGGATTTAACATCTGCGTTAGGAGCAGCGATAGTATCCGTCAGCTTTTCAAGGATATGCAATCTACCGTCCTTGGCCTGCATCAATGCTTTTACCAAGATTTCGTAAGAAAGACCCTTTACCTTGATGTCCATCTGACATGCGGTAATACCATCAGCAGTACCTGTTACTTTAAAGTCCATATCTCCCAAGTGGTCTTCATCACCCAAAATATCGGATAGTACGGCGTATTTACCAGTTTCAGTATCGGTGATCAATCCCATTGCAATACCTGAAACAGGCTTTTTCAATTGTACACCAGCATCCATCAAGGCCATGGTACCGGAACAAACGGTGGCCATGGAAGAGGAACCGTTGGATTCCAATACTTCGGATACCACACGGACTGTATAAGGACAATCATCAGGAACCATGCCTTTTAATGCACGTTGGGCCAAGTTTCCATGACCTACTTCCCTACGGGAGGTTCCACGAATGGGTCTGGCTTCCCCTGTAGAAAATGGGGGGAAATTGTAGTGCAAATAGAAGGTTTCCTCACCTTCGTAAGATGGCATATCAATCTGATTGGCTTCTCTTGATGTACCAAGGGTAACCGTTGCCAAAGCTTGGGTTTCTCCCCTAGTAAAAATGGAAGAACCATGAACAGATGGCAAATAATCAATTTCACACCAGATTGGGCGAATTTCATCGGTCTTACGACCATCCAGTCGAAGGCCTTCCTCCAAAGTAAGGTTTCTAACCGCCTCTTTTTCGGCTTTGTAGAAATATTTGGATACAAGGCCACCAATTCCTTCCAATTCTTCTTCAGAAAATGTTGCTTTTACCTCTTCTTTTATAGCATCAAAAGCTGCACTTCGCTCATGCTTTGCAGAACCTGCTTTGGCAATAGCGTATACTTTATCATAAGTTAGATCGTAAACTTTCTTTTCAAGTTCTTGATCTTCAACTTCAGGGTCGTACTCACGTACTTCTTTCTTTCCGAAAGCTTCAGCCAATTTTAGCTGTGCCTCACATTGAACCTTGATGGCCTCGTGCGCAAACTTGATGGCTTCCACCATTTCCTCTTCGGAAATTTCGTCCATTTCACCTTCCACCATCATTACAGAGTCGGCAGAAGCACCGATTACCATATCAATGTCGGATTCTTTAAGTTGTTCACGGGTCGGGTTGATAATCAATTCACCGTTTACCCTACCTACACGCACTTCAGAAATGGCACACTCAAAAGGAAAATCCGAAAGTTGGATGGCAGCGGAGGCAGCAAGCCCTGCCATGGCATCGGGCATTACATTCTCGTCATGCGACATCAACTGGATCATAACCTGGGTTTCAGCGTGGTAGTCCTTTGGGAACAATGGGCGTAAAACCCTATCCACTAAACGCATGGTCAATACCTCGCCATCGCTTGGTCTGGCCTCACGTTTAAAGAATCCGCCAGGATAACGTCCGGCAGCGGCAAATTTTTCGCGATAATCTACCGTTAATGGAAGAAAATCCACGTCGCTTTGTTTGTAGTTGGAGACAACCGTACACAATAGCATACACTTGCCCGATTGGACAACAACAGAACCATGGGCCTGTTTTGCCAATTTTCCAGTTTCGATAGAGATTTCCCTACCGTCACCGAGGTCAATGACCTCTCTAAAAGTTTTTGGAATCATAAAATTAGTCTTACCCGGCATTTAGGAATGCGGGTCGTTAAACTTTGGTCTACCGCCATCCGGACGGTCGGGTTGTGTTGTGTTGTGTGCCTCTGGGGCACGGACCAATGAAAAACTATAGGTAGCTTTTTGTGATTTTCTATCCCAAACCTAGGTAGGGATAAAAATAATGGGAGCTTACCTAGGCTCCCACTATTTTATTTTCTAATACCAAGTTCCTTGATCAAGGCACGGTATTTTTCAATATCCTTTTTCTTTAGGTAATCCAAAAGACTACGTCTTTTACCTACCAATTTTACCAAAGAACGCTCGGTGTTGAAATCCTTGTGGTTCTTTTTAAGGTGTTGTGTCAAGTGGTTGATACGGTGGGTGAACAATGCGATTTGTCCTTCCGTTGAACCAGTGTTGCCCTCAAAGCCGCCGTGTTTTTTAAAAATCTCGGCCTTTACTTCTTTTGTTAAATACATTCCAATATTTAGTTAAATGATTTTTATGTATGCGATTCTCAGTTCCTTAGACTATCTCAGGACGAGCAATCAGCGTGCAAAGATAACTCTTTTTTTGTAATGAAAAATTTAACATAGCATTAAACCTTTTACATTAAGGCTTGTCAAAGAAGCAAACCATTAAATTCAATTATTATGAAAAAGAGTCTCAAACAAATGAACTTCGCAAGATTTGCCCCACTATTTCTTGCCACTTTGCTATTGCTGGCCACTTCGTGTACCAAAGACGAAGCTTCTGCCGATGATTTGACAGATAATGGCGAAGACGTGATATCGGTTGCGGAACTGCAGTACAGCGATGAAACGGAAATGATTTCGGAGGAGGTCACTACCATTGCTGAAGATGTTTATGCAACGGATGAAATTTCCCTGACTTCCAAGTTTGATTACCGTTCTGATCATTTACCGGATTGTGTAACAATCTCCACCGAGGTAACAAGTACTACACGCGAGAAGACCATCGATTTTGGTGAAGGATGTGAATTGCCAAATGGGAATGTACTTTCTGGGCTTATCCATTTGAGTTATGCCAAGGATATGGAGGCTGCTTCCAAGACAATTGCCCTGACATTGGAAAACTTTACCTTCAATGGTGTGGCCGTGGAAGGTTCCGCGGATATTCTTCGAGTACGCGCCAATGAAAATGGAAATCCCCAAGGAACAGCAAATGCCTCCTTCAATGCTACTTGGCCCGAAGGGGACACCGCTTCTTTTGAAGGAACCCGTACCCGAGAGTGGATCGAGGGATATGGCTCCGGTTTTTGGGGCGATAATGTGTTTCTTATCACAGGAAAGCGAACCTATATTGGTAGAGAGGGCAATGAATTTATAAAGGAGGTAATTTCCCCGCTGCGTAGGGAGATGGCCTGTAGGTTTATTGTGAGTGGTGTTTTGGAAATTACAAGAAACGAAAACACTGCAAGTCTGGATTTTGGTGACGGAACTTGCGATGCCAAGGGTATCTTAACCCAGCCCGATGGCACGGAAAAGGAAATATTCCTAAGACGATTTTGGAAAAAATAGTTCCTGATGCAAAAAAAGAAAAGCCCCGAATTTCGGGGCTTTTTTTTATGATCGTATCGGTTGATTGGTAATCAAATCGATATAGAGATTGATTTTCTTTTTCAATTCCTTTCTATGGGTGATGAAGTCCAAGAATCCATGCTCCTTCACGAATTCAGAGGTTTGGAAACCTTCCGGTAAATCTTTTCCAACTGTATCCTTTACCACCCTGGGGCCAGCAAAGCCAATCAAGGCGCCAGGTTCAGCAATATTGATATCCCCCAACATGGCGTAAGAAGCCGTGGTACCACCCGTTGTTGGGTCGGTGCACAAAGAAATGTATGGAATCTTAGCTTCGGCCAATTGGGCCAATTTGGCCGATGTTTTAGCCAATTGCATCAAGGAAAGCGCAGCTTCCATCATTCTGGCTCCTCCTGATTTTGAAATCATTAGAAACGGAATCTTTTTCTTTTTGGCCACATCAATGGCTCTAGAAATTTTTTCACCTACCACACTCCCCATGGAACCTCCAATAAAACTGAAGTCCATACAAGCGATGACCAATTCCCTTCCATTGGATTTCCCTACCGCCGTGCGAACAGCATCTTTCAATCCCGTCT
Organism: Flagellimonas myxillae; assembly: GCF_023502235.1. GTDB lineage: Bacteria > Bacteroidota > Bacteroidia > Flavobacteriales > Flavobacteriaceae > Flagellimonas > Flagellimonas myxillae. The sequence goes on from NZ_JAMFLY010000006.1 coordinate 22,469, forward strand.
TTTGTTGGGCGGCTTTCAATCTTTCAGAGTATTTTTTGGTATCCACGAACTTTAGGGGATCCTTGGCAGACAATTTTTCATCCAATTCCTTGAACTTGTTGTCATCAAAAAGTATTTGGAAATACTCCTTGCTGCCAATTCGTACGTGGTAATCATCCTCGGGGCTTACGTAAAAGTTTTTCGCTAAATCTTCCGACTCCACAATTTTGCCTGTGGGTGACTTGTACCACAGGCCCTTGGGGGTGTCTTTTTTCTCTTCCGTAGCGGTTTGAATTCCTTTTTCCTTTCTCTTAAACCAAGACGACATGCAATCAAAATTAAATTAAACGGCTATTTCCGGTATACTACAACGTATTAACATTGTTTAAATCTTCAAATGCTTTTTTTAAGCGGTCAACAAATGCCTTTTCGCCATCACGAAGCCAAACTCTTGGGTCGTAGAATTTCTTGTTGGGTTGGTCATCCCCATCCGGGTTTCCGATTTGGGACTGAAGATATCCAGATTTATCCTGAACATAATCGCGTACCCCAGAAAGGAAGGCATATTGTAGATCGGTGTCAATATTCATTTTAATTACCCCATAACCAATGGATTCCCTGATTTCTTCCACTGAGGAACCGGAACCACCATGGAATACAAAATCGATATGATTGTGCTCCACGCCAAATTTTTCAGCTACGAACTCTTGTGAATTCTTTAAAATCTTTGGTGTCAAGGTTACATTTCCAGGCTTGTATACCCCATGAACATTACCAAATGCTGCGGCAATGGTAAATTTTGGACTCACTTTGGAAAGTTCTTCATAAGCGTAGGCCACTTCTTCGGGTTGGGTGTATAATTTAGAGCTATCAATGTCCGTATTGTCCACTCCGTCTTCTTCACCACCAGTTACTCCGAGCTCAATTTCCAAGGTCATATCCATTTTGCTCATGCGCTCCAGGTACTTTTTGCAGATCTCGATGTTCTCCTCGATGGGTTCTTCGGATAAATCGATCATGTGTGAACTGAACAATGACTTTCCTGTGGCTGCATAGTGCTCCTCACTGGCTTCCAACATTCCATCAATCCAAGGCAACAACTTTTTGGCACAATGGTCGGTATGTAGAATAACGGTAGCGCCATAGGCCTCCGCCAACTGATGCACGTGTTTAGCACCTGCGACAGCCCCCAAAACAGCTGCTTTTTGATCTTCGTTGGACAATCCTTTACCTGCGTTAAACTGGGCTCCTCCATTTGAAAACTGAACAATTACAGGAGAATTTAGGGCCGCTGCGGTTTCCAAAACGGAATTAATAGTGTTGGAACCGATTACATTGACCGCTGGTAGGGCATACCCATGCTCCTTTGCATGATTAAAAATTGCTTGGACTTCATCGCCAGTTGCTACGCCCGGCTTGATATTGTGGGACATAATTTTAGTTAGTTAGGGGTTAAATCAGGGAACAAAAGTAATAAAATAATTAGTCTAGAAAGGATAATTGATTCCGATATTGAATACGGCATTTCTGAGGTTGTATCCCCTAAACCATCGTTTGGACCATTCCTCGGCAGGATTGTAGGTTTTAAAGCCCACATCCAATCGAAAAACGAAATAGGTAAAATCGTACCGAAGCCCCAATCCCGTACCCAAAGCAATATCAGCCAAAGAGCTGAAATCACTAAAAACCGCATCGGGATTGTCTTCGTTATCGAAGGCATTCCAAATGTTTCCAGCATCGGCAAACAAGGCACCCTTCACATCACCAGCAATTGGAAAACGATATTCCAGGTTTAGGGCAATTTTTAGATTGGCTTCGTTAAAATCGTTGATGTTGTCCGTACTTCCTGGTCCAAGATCGTAGGCATTCCACGCACGGTTGTCATTGGATCCCCCGGCAAAGTAACTTCGTACAAAGGGAACGCTTTCCGAATTGCCGTACGGAACGGCCAGTCCAAAGAAACTTCTAAACGCCAAGACGTTGGAATCGGAGAGTTCCCAATGCCGGATGTAATCGATTTCTGTTTTGAAATACTGGGAAAATGGAACACTAAAGACCAAAAGCTGGTCATCATCATTTTTGTTATAAGGAATCACCCCATCCAACAAGGACAGTAAATTACCTGCGCTCTCCAATTTTACCCGGAGCTGGTAGAAATCATTATCGTTAATATCTATACGGCTATTTTTGGTAAAGGTGTAATTGCTCGCAAAGATGAGGTTGTTTTCCGTTAATCGCTGCCGACGTTCATCAATACTGTTTACTTCGTTACGATTTTCTGGGGAAACGGTAAGGTCGTTGTCCAAAACGGCTTGGACGAACCAATTGGCTCCCTCGGGAATGGTTAACCGAGAGGGGTCATTGACATCGCCCGATGATTCAAAATACGTCTCATACTGTGGATCCGCATCAAAGGGGTCGGCAATATTGTCCAAGCTGTTAAAGGTGTTTCGGTAAACATTGAAAAAGTTCTGTTTGTTTACGTTTCTTACGAACTCAACATTCAACAGTTCGATATTATTTTTAAGGGAAACCGAAGGGCTCCAGTTGTACGACAAAATGGTATTAAAGGACTGCCTGTCCAAACCTAGGTTCCGCTGAAAGTTCGTACCCACCAAAAACCGGCTTTGCGGTAACATATAGTAGGGGATGATTTTTTCGGTGTTGAGCGGAAACCAAATTCGGGGAAAGGTAATATTGATATCTCCACCAAGTTCTGACGTGAATGTTTCATCGGATAGGGAAGGATTTTTTAATAGACCAATGGAACCCCGAGCGGATATATTCAAAGTTTCGGCACCCCCAAAAACATTTCGGGTTATTACCGTGGCCCCAAATACTGTTCCCACCTGCTGAATGTTGGAGTGGGTGACATCAAAATCCAAATTCAGGGAAAACTTGGGTCTGGGTGCCAAGTAGATGTTGGAAATAAGTTGGGCTTGGGTGGAATCTGGAATGAACTCAATGTTCGGATATTTGAAGGTATTCAGGTTGGTAATTTGCCTGTAGGTCCTGATCCGGTCCAAATCCCGGTAGATACTGTCTTTTTGAAAGAAAATAGCATCGGTTAAGGCCTTTGGGCGATACCTGAGTTTGTTATTGTAGAAAATGGTATAATTATCATATTCCACCGATTTTAAGGAATCGGAAGTACCGGTAATTTGATAATCGGCAAAAACATTGATTTTTTTGAAACGATGGATGCGATAGGGGCTGTTGGCAGTACTGTCATTCGTGCTACGTGGTTTTTGAACGTTTAGTTGCACATCCATCAATTGATCATCCGCGGCCAAGGTGGTATCCCGCAAAATATCGTAGTTAATGGAGCTTTCCTGAAAGTTATATACCCCGGAATTGCGAAAAAGGATAGTCAATCTCTCCCGTTCGTTGTTAAAATTGGCCAGATCAAATTGGTCGCCTTGTTTTACAAACGACATACCTGAAGTGCTGTTGTAGATTGAATCCAAGGCCGGCGAGGTGATGTTGGTCACTACCGTATCGATCATGAACGGTTTTTCCAGATCGATCTTGTATTCGATTTCCGCTCTTTTTTTTCGTCTCCCCTGAACAATGTTATAACTACCAGTATTGTTGAAATAACCTTTACTATTGTAATAGGCGCTTAAACGGTCCACACTTTTTTGGGTAAGGCTTGTATCAATGACCGAGGGGGGCTCACCAATCCTTATTAAAAAATCACTGGCCCCTTTTACCATAAAAGACTCCCGAAGCCGGTTGACCTGCTTTTGGGACAATAAGTTATTGAGTCTTTTTTCCCTTTTTTCCTTTCGCTGTAACCAAGCTGTAAAGGAGGAATCGGGATTGTCTTTAGCAAGATTGTATAAATTTAGTCTAAGCGGGTATCCAAGTACATTGCTGTTGGGGTGCTGTACGATCAGGTTCCGTATATCCTCATCGTTGATTTTGTCTTCGTCGGCGTAAATGGAGTTTTTGGTAAGGAGCAATTCATGGTCCTCAACCTTTTTTAAGGTGTTGCAGCCCACCATGGTCAGCATAAGCAACAATAATCCTATTTTTGCCCAGTATTGCATTAGACCATAAGAACCCCTCATAGACGCCAAAAATACACGATTTAGATGGTTACCAAAAACCAAATTAAGCTAGTTGTTAGCTTACAGCAAAAAAAGTACCGAAGTCAACATGGACTCTTTGTTGTTGAGGGAAAAAAGTCGGTTAAAGAGCTTTTGGATGCAGGGCTTGCCCCCTTTAAAATATTTGTAGAGGAATCCCAGGAATATTTCGAGGCCCAGAATTCGGAAACGGTTACCAAACGGGATCTAAAGCAAATGAGTGGCCAAACTACTCCCAGTGGCGTACTTGGCGTTTTTCATATCCCGGATGTCAAAACCAGTGCGGATGCGGATTGGGTAGTGGTATTGGACAGCGTGCGTGATCCTGGAAATTTAGGGACTATCATAAGGTTGTGCGATTGGTTTGGGATAAAGCAATTGGTGTGTTCTTCGGATACGGTAGATTGTTACAATCCTAAGGTATTACAGGCCACAATGGGTTCGATTGCCCGAGTACATATCAGTTATCTGGATTTGGAAGGATACCTTGAAAAAACTAAACTGCCGATTTTTGGAGCCTATATGGATGGAGAGGAGGTTTACGGTACGCAGTTTCCTGAAAAGGGCATCTTGATCATGGGCAATGAAGCCAATGGAATTTCTGAACACGTGGCCCAATTTGTAACACAGCGTATATCCATTCCGCAGTTTGGCCAACAGACCACCGAAAGCCTAAATGTTGCCACTGCCACTGCTATTCTTTTGAATGAGATACGAAGGAAATCTTGAATTGAAAATGGAAAGTTGAAAATGGAAAATGTCAAACTTTCCAACCTCTAACCTCTAACCATTGCAACCAACTACTCAAAAGTAAAGTTGATAAAAAACCCCCGGGTGCGCATAGCACTAATATTCCCAGTCCATGGGCTGCTTGGGTCGTTATCGGGAACCAATTCATCTGTTAGGGCGAATACCCCTCTTATCGAAGGAGAGAATTTAAAGTATTCAGTGTAGATATCGATGCCAAAACCCAGCTCGTACCCAAAGACATTCTTTTTCATCCGGAATTGGCCGCTGCTGTTGTCGTCCAAGCTATCCTCCTTGCTGCCTAGGTTCATGGCGGTATAAACCCCACCAGTTACGTAAGGTTTCCAATTTCCAAAACGCTTGGCGCTGGCTTTTATCAAAAGTGGGAACCGGATATAGGTGGAACGTACTTCCCGAATAGCTTCCGCTTCGGTGCTGAATCCGGGAAATCCCAAAATTCTTTGGCCATACAATAATCCGGGTTCAAAACGGGCATCCAAAAATTCATTGATTCGGAGTTCGCCTATCAATCCCACATTGAAACCAAGACTCTTATCGACCAAAATATCTTGCCCGATGTTGTTCGTATATTCAAATTGGAAATCGTATTGGTTGAACCCGAGGTAATATCCCCAATTAAGCAGCTTCATATCTTCAGTCTGAAGATTGAGAATAGGGTCTTTTTTGAATTGGGACAGAGCGCTTTGGCACACCAACAGGAGGCCAAGCAACGACAAGAGGTTTTTCATCAATTTATTTTGTAGCGACATATATGGATGCCACCCCAAATGTCTGGGGCATGTTCTCTATACCTATAAACCCAATTTTGTCCAAAATATTGTTGAATGCCTCGCCATGTGGAAACTTGGAGGCCGATTCACTTAAATAGGCATAGGCAGACCGGTCTTTGGAAAAGATTTTGCCAATTGTGGGCATAATATGTCTGCAATAGAGATGATATCCCTGTTTAAAAGGTGTTTTCGTAGGAACGGAGGTTTCCAAAATAACCAAGGTGCCTCCAGGTTTCAGCACCCTATGGATTTCTTTTAGTCCCTTTTCCAAATTCTCAAAATTACGCACCCCGAAAGCCACAGTAATGGCATCAAACGACTGGTCTTCAAAAGAGAGGTTTTCACTATCTCCAACCACCATTTCAATAGTGCTGTCCAGATTTTTTTGGGCAATTTTATCCCTACCCACGTCCAGCATACCCTCGGAAATATCCAATCCAACAATGCGTTTGGCTCCCGTAGCAGTCATAGCAATCGCCAAATCCCCGGTTCCGGTGGCAATATCCAATATGGATGCCGGTTTTTTTTCCTTGAGGATGGACACAACACGTTTGCGCCATTTTACGTCAATTCCAAAGGAAATCACTCGATTGAGGCCATCGTAGTCCTTGGAAATGGTATCGAACATTTGGGTAACCTGTTCCTTTTTTCCAAGCTCTGAATCTTTATAAGGAATGACTTTTTTGGACATTGACTGAATTTGCTGGCAAATATACAACTTCGGTCTATGGGAGGGGTACAAAAATAATTGTGTAATTTTGCCGTGCAACAAAGGAAAACTTTTCCGTATGTGTCTTTTGGACCTAAGTCTCTATTCTTTTTTTAGTATTTGTAGCGCACAAATTGAATTTATTTAAGAACATCTTAGTTTAATCGATGAAGATTATTATTGCCGGAGCGGGTGAAGTAGGTTTTCATTTGGCAAAACTTTTGTCCTATGAAGCACAGGATATTACCTTAATCGATACCGATAAGGAAAGTCTCTCTTATGCAGATAACCATTTGGATATACGGGTGTTACGCGGTGATGCTACATCCATAGAGGTGTTGCGTGATGCCAAGGTGCAGAGTTCGGAATTGGTAATTGGGGTAACGGCCTCCGAAACCACCAACTTGACCTTGTGCATGTTGGCCAAACAATTGGGCTGCAAACGGACCATTGCAAGGATTTCCAATACCGAGTTTATGGACAATCGGGAATTGATTCAGTTTTCCGAATTGGGAATTGATGAATTGATCTCACCCGAGGAATTGGCTGCAACGGAAATTCAATTGCTGCTCAATCAATCCGCCTTTAACGATACATACGAATTTGAAGACGGCCTTTTGACCATGATAGGGGTGTTTTTACCAAAGGCGGCTCCCTTTGTGGGAAAAATGGTAAAAGAAGCGGCCAAAATATTTCCTGAACTTCATTTTATGCCCATTGCCTTGCAGCGAATGGGTACCCAGTTTACCCTTATTCCCAGAGGGGATACAGTGTTCAAGGAGGGCGACCAAGTCTACTTTATAACCACGAGCGAGGGGGTGGAAGAACTCTACAAACTCACGGGCATGCAGAAAAAGGACATCAAAAACGTAATGATTCTGGGAGGTAGTAAGGTTGGTTTTAAAACGGCTAGGGACCTATGCGCCAAAAAGTTCAATGTCAAACTCATTGAAAAGGACAAGGAAAAAGCCTTTGATATTGCGGACGATTTACCACATGCCTTGGTCATCAATGGGGATGGAAGAAATGTGGAACTTTTGGACGAGGAAAGTCTGGATTCCATGGATGCTTTTATCGCAGTGACCGGTAATTCAGAAACCAACATCATGTCTTGTTTGGTGGCCAAATCCAAGAAAATTAAAAAGACCATCGCCTTAGTGGAAAATATGGATTACTTCCAGTTGTCACATTCCATTGGTGTAGATACTTTGATCAATAAAAAACTACTGGCGGCCAACAATATCTTTAGATATATCCGTAGGGGAGAGGTACTTGCTTTAACGCGCTTAAACAATCTGAATGCCGAAATCCTTGAATTTGAGGTTAAGGCAACTTCCTTGGTCAACGGAGAAATTATTAGGGAGCTCAACTTTCCCCGGGAGGCCAGTATTGGTGGCGTAATCCGCGATGGGAAAGGGATTATTGCCCTAGGGGATTTTAAAATTTTGGAAGGGGACCGCGTAGTGGTCTGCTGTCTCCCAAAAGCCATCCCAAGGATTGAAAAGCTCTTCTTGTAATGGGCCTTAATACACGAATAATTGTTCATATTATGGGGCTGTTGCTGCTCTGCAACGGTTCTTTTATGTTGGTGGCCGCTTTTGTTAGTGGACTATACAAGGATGGTGTTACCCTAGATATCAGCTTGGCAGCTATTGTAACCATGTTATTTGGGGTTATGGCCATGTTCTACACTAGGGGACATAGAAAGGAAGTAAAACGCAAAGAAGGATATATCGTAGTAACTTTTGGATGGATCATCATGTCCATTTCCGGAACGCTTCCCTACCTGTTTTCCGGGGCCATACCTAGCATAACTGATGCCTTTTTTGAAACCATTTCCGGTTATACCACCACCGGAGCGTCTATATTGAACGATATTGAAGCCTTGCCCAAGGGCATTCTCTTTTGGCGTAGTTTGACGCATTGGATTGGAGGAATGGGTATCATTGTGTTGGCTATAGCCATTCTACCACTTTTGGGAATAGGAGGTATGCAGCTCTTTGCCGCCGAGGCCCCAGGTCCCGCAGGGGACAAATTGCATCCTAGGATTACGGACACTGCAAAGCGGTTATGGCTTATCTATTTTGGATATACCGTTGCCGAGACCGTGCTCTTAAAGCTGGCTGGAATGTCGCTTTTTGATGCCATGAACCATGCATTGGCCACGCTTTCAACCGGAGGGTTTTCCACCAAAAATGCAAGCTTGGCCTTTTGGAACAACCAACCGATTATCCAATACATTACGATTTTTTTCATGTTCCTTGCAGGTAGCAATTTTGTCCTAAGCTATTTTGCGTTCACAGGAAAAGTGCAGCGAATTATCAAGGATGAAGAGTTTAAGTACTATACCATATTCATCGTACTTTTTGCAATAGCAGCATTTTTGGTCGTCCACTTTAAGGTCGAAGTCCCTGTTTCCGATTTTCATCCCCAGGTATGGGGCCCTGCCGAAAGTGCTTTTAGGCATGCCTTGTTCCAAGTGGTTGCCATTGTAACCACCACTGGGTTTGTTACGGCGGATTTTACTAGTTGGACCCCATTTCTAACTGTTTTCTTTTTTGGCTTGATGTTCTTGGGCGGCTCTGCCGGTTCCACGGCGGGAGGTATTAAAGTAATGCGGCATTTGTTGATTATCAAAAATGGGATTCTGGAATTCAAACGGACCTTACATACCAATGCGGTAATCCCGGTTCGATATAATGAAAAAACCGTAACGGAGCATATTGTTTACAATATCATCGCCTTTTTTGTGCTGTACATGCTCTTTTTTATCATCGGTTCCTTGGTCTTGGGCTTTATGGGACTCGATTTTGTGTCGGCCATTGGAGGTGCGGCCTCTTCCTTGGGTAATGTGGGTCCAGCCTTGGGGGATCTAAACCCGGTCAGTAACTATGCAAGCCTACCCCAGGCAGGAAAATGGTGGTGTGGTTTTCTAATGCTTTTGGGAAGATTGGAACTCTTCACTGTACTTATATTGTTGACCCCATATTTCTGGAAAAAAACGTAGCTTTCGGTTTATTTGGAGATAAACCGGAACCTATGAAAAAATACTTGATAACCCTACTGGGAGTTTGCCTACTTTGTTTGGCCTGCAATAACTCTGAAGCTACCGATAAAGCTGAAATATTAAGTCTGATGAAGGCCCAGGAGAAAGCCTGGTCCAATCATGATTTGCATGGTTTTATGCAAACCTATTGGGAAAGTGATTCCTTGAAGTTTTATGGTGCAAATGGATTAACGCTGGGGTGGCAGAAAACATTGGAGGGATATCAAAAAAGATATCCTACCAAGGCAGAATCCGGTACGCTGAAATTTACCATTGACGACATAACCAAAATAGAATCGAATTCCTACCACGTGATGGGGCAATACCACTTAACAAGAACGATTGGGGATGCCCATGGCGTTTTCCTCATCGTACTCCGAAAAATAAATGGGGAATGGAAGATTGTGGCCGATATGTCCTGTTAAACCCTTAAAAATCCAAGTTTAAACCATGGAACAACCCCTGCAGATCAGTTCGGGATTTATTGAGGAACACACCAATTTTGAGGAGTTGATCCAAACATTAAAAAGTGCTTTTGCCTCCGGCAGGACTTTGGTTCCCCCACGGCATCATCATGATTTTCCAAATCCGGAAACACAAAAGGATACCACGCTGCTCTTAATGCCTGCATGGAAACCAGGGAGCGAAGCAGGGGTTAAGGTGGTTACGGTTAGCCCGGGAAATGAAAGGTTCGATTTGCCCTCCATTCAAGGGAGTTATTTGTATTTGGATGCACAAACCGGGGTGTTGAAGGCAATAATGGAAGCTAAGAGCTTAACCGCCAAAAGAACCGCAGCGGCCTCTGCCTTGGCCTCTTCATTTTTATCCCGGAAAAACACCCAATCCATGTTGATGATCGGTACAGGAGCTTTGTCGATAAATCTTATAAGAGCACATGCTTCCGTACGTCCAATAAAACAGGTATTTGTGTGGGGTAGAAATCCCCAAAAAGCGAGGGACATCTGTGATCAACTGGACAAACAACGGTTTGCTATAACAAGTGTTTCAAGAATAGAGGACATTATTGGTAAAGTAGATTTGGTATCCTGTGCAACACTTTCAGAAGCACCTTTGGTGCTTGGCGAATACCTAGTACCTGGACAGCACATTGATTTGGTCGGGGCCTATAAACCCGATATGCGGGAGTCCAATGATGAGGTTATCCAGAAGTCATCCATATTTTTGGATACCATGGATGGAGGTTTAAGGGAAAGTGGTGATATCGCCATTCCGCTTCAAAAAGGACTGCTTTCAGCATCGGATATCAAAGCGGATTTGTTTGCCCTTTGCAAGGGAGAAAACCAAGGAAGGTCCAACGAAAATGAAATAACGCTTTTCAAATCTGTTGGGCACGCCCTCGAAGATTTGGCCGCGGCCAGCTATTATTATTCCAAACTAAAGTAATGGGAAAAGTATATAAGAATATTTTGGAAAATACCGCTTTCAATCCGCTAAAGGATTGGTTGCAGGTAAAAACCATTGATATGCACACGGGCGGGGAGCCACTACGTGTTATTGTCGACGGCTTTCCAGAGTTAAAGGGTGACAATGTATTGGATTACCGAAGGTATTGTAAGGAAAACCACGATGATCTGCGAACGGCCTTGATGTTTGAACCAAGAGGACATGCAGATATGTACGGTTGTATTTTGGTGCCTCCCAATGATGATGAAGGGGATTTCGGCATCTTGTTTTTACATAATGAGGGATACAGCACCATGTGCGGTCATGCCATTATTGCCATTTCGACTTTGGCGGTTCAAATGGGATGGGTGGCTGTAAATGATGGTACAACAGCGTTGAAAATAGATGCTCCCTGCGGACGCATTCACTCTTTTGTTGAGGTTCAGGATTCGGAAGTGAAAGGTGTTCGATTTCATTGTGTGCCCAGTTTTGTTGTGGGCTTGGATAGAAAAATCACTGTTGATGGCCTCGGGGAAATTACCTACGATTTGGCTTATGGGGGAGCGTTCTATGCATATGTGGATCTTCAAAAAAACAAGCTAAACCTGGATTTGACCCCACAAGCATATAGCAAGTTAATTGCTGAAGGAATGAAAATCAAACAAGCGGTTATGGAGCAGGACAAAGAGATATTTCATCCGTTCGAGGAAGATTTGAGCTTCCTTTATGGGACTATTTTTATAGATTCCTCTTCCACTGTGGGTGTGGACAGCAGAAACGTCTGCATTTTTGCGGAAGGAGAAGTAGACCGTTGCCCCACAGGTTCTGGGGTTTCAGGACGAATGGCCATTCATTGGGCACGGAAAGAAATCCAGTTGGGAGAAACTATGACCATAGAAAGCATCACCGATTCAAGGTTTAAGGGGAGCGTGGTCAAAGAGGTTGATTATGGACCCTATACCGCCGTGGTGCCACAAGTTGAGGGAACGGCCCACATCACAGGAATGCACACTTTTATCATTGACCCAAAGGACCCCATAAAAAAAGGGTTCATCCTAAGATAAACCCCTGTTGTTCTTTTATTTGGATTGTGGGCTACAATACTGCGGCAATTCGAGCAACGGCTTCTTTTATTTCATCCACACTTGCAGCGTAGGAAATACGAATTGAATTGCCATTACCAAAGGCATCACCAGTAACAGTGGCCACATTGGCTTCTTCCAATAGGTACATGGCAAAATCAGATGCATTGTTGATTTGCTTGCCGTTCAAGGTCTTGCCAAAGTATTCAGATACATCGGGATACACATAAAAGGCACCTTCAGGTTCATTACACTGAAATCCGGGAATGTTGTTCAACAACCCCAAAATGAGCTTTCTTCTGTCTTTAAACTCATCCACCATATACTGAATTCTTGTTGGTGATTCCAGTAAGGCAGTGATTACTGCTCTTTGAGCGATACAATTGGCTCCACTGGTTACCTGACCTTGTAGTTTGTTACAGGCCCTTGCAATGTATTCCGGTGCGCCAATATATCCAATACGCCATCCGGTCATGGCGAAAGCCTTGGCAACTCCATTAACAGTTACCGTACGGTCGTACATATCTTCAAACGCGGCCATGGAGGCGTGTTGGGTTACCCCGTAATTAATGTGTTCGTAGATTTCATCACTTACCACAACAATCTGAGGGTACTTTTGAAGGACATCGGCCAAGGCCCTTAGTTCTTCCTTGCTATAAATGGAACCACTCGGGTTGCAAGGGGAGGAGTACCAAAGCATTTTCGTCTTTGGGGTGATGGCGGCCTCCAATTGTTCAGGCGTCATCTTAAAATCATTGTCAATAGACGTGGCGACCTCAACCGGAACCCCGTCAGCCAACTTCACGATATCGCTGTAACTTACCCAGTAGGGGCATGGCAAAATAACTTCATCCCCTTTGTCCAAACAGGCTTGGGCAATGTTGTACAATGCTTGTTTTGCACCCGTTGAAACGACAATTTGTGTACGTCCGTACGCAAGGTCATTATCCCTTTTGAATTTGGTGATGATGGCATCTTTTAACTCCACATAACCATCAACAGGGGTATAGGAATTATAACCGTCGTTAATGGCTTGGATGGCAGCCTCCTTAATATAATCCGGGGTGTTGAAGTCCGGTTCTCCTAAACTAAGACCAATGATGTCTTTTCCCGCTGCCCTGAGTTCCCGGGCTTTTGCGGCCATTTCAAGCGTAGCCGAAGGAACTAAATTATTAATCCTTTCAGAAAGTTGGTTGCTCATTTTGAGTCGCTATTTTACTGGTACTGGAGTGCTGGGTTTTTCCCCAACTCCTTCAAATGTTTGAAGTGCGAAATTATAGCTTTTCTGGTAGTTTTATATTCGTTGTAGGGCAAATTAAATTCCTTGGCCGTCTGTTTCACAATTTTGGAAATTTTTGTGTAGTGGATATGGCTGATGTTCGGGAATATATGGTGCTCTACTTGATGGTTCAAGCCTCCTGTGAACCAGTTTACGATTCTGTTCTTAGTGCCAAAATTTACCGTTGTGGCCAACTGGTGGATGGCCCATGTGTTTTTCATAGTACCGTCTTCTTCAGGTAGGGGAGTCTCGGCATCGTGCACGATGTGAGCCAATTGAAATACTACGCTAAGAATAACCCCGGCTACATAATGCATAATAAAGAAGCCCAATAGTATTTGCCACCATGGAATCTCAACAAAAATTAAGGGTAATACAATCCATATGGTAACATAAATCACTTTCGTAACTACTAGGGTGCTCCAATTGATGACCGGGTTCGGCAACTTTCCATAGGACAGCTTGCGCTTCATATAGCGATACATTTGCTGGAAATCCGTAGTTATGGCCCAATTGAAGGTCAAAAGTCCATATAGGAAGATGGAATAGAAATGCTGAAATTTATGGTGTTTTTTCCATTCGGCATGTCTGGAGAAACGTAATATCCTCCCGGCTTCCATATCCTCATCGTGTTCGTGGATATTGGTATAGGTATGGTGCAGCACATTGTGTTGAACCTGCCAGTTATAGACATTTCCGGCCAAAATATAAATACTGCCACCCATTAATTTGTTTACCCATTTTTTGGTGGAATAGGACCCGTGGTTGCCATCGTGCATTACGTTCATTCCAACCCCGGCCATACCGATACCCATGGTAATGGAAAGCAGTACATAGCCCCAAAAGGGTAAATTCAGGGTCAACATTAAGAAATACGGGGTTAAAAAGACGGAAAACATCACCACTGTCTTCAGGTGCAGCTTCCAATTTCCGGTTTTCTTGATTTGGTTTTCATTAAAGTATTGGTTGACTCGCTTATTTAGTGTTCGAAAGAATTGTGCGGTGTCCTTTCTTGAAAATCGGATGGTGTCCTTCTCCATAAAATAAATTTTTGCAAAGGTAGCTAAATTGGTCGCCCAAATAGCACCTAGAAATGTAAACGGTAATTAGGTGCCTAAAAGTATTAATTTTACCAAAATTAACAGACCGCAAATGGGAGTAGAACTCATCTTCAAGTATTTTACGACACTCACCGATGCCCAAAAGGCACATTTTGAGGCTTTGGAGGGGCTTTATCAAGATTGGAACAAGAAGATTAACGTAGTGTCCAGAAAAGATATTGATGAACTGTATTTGCGCCATGTGCTTCATTCTCTGGGGATTACCAAAATTCAAGAATTCAATCCAGGAGCAAATCTATTGGATGTAGGTACCGGTGGTGGTTTTCCGGGCATCCCCCTGGCAATACTATTTCCCGAAGTCCAATTTACCCTAGTTGATGCCATTGGGAAAAAAATAAGGGTGGTGCAGGAGGTTGTGGACGGGCTTCAACTACAAAATGTGAAAGCCATCCATACCCGGGTTGAGGACTTGGACCAACAATTTGACTTTATTGTAAGTAGGGCGGTTGCCGCTATGCCTACTTTTGTTCGGTGGACAAAGGGTAAAATCAAAAAACAAAGCTTGCATTCCCGGAAAAATGGTATTCTTTACCTAAAAGGTGGGGATTTAACGGAAGAGCTTAAAGGATACAGCAAGGTAGAGGTCTTTGATCTGAATCAATTTTTTTCCGAAGCTTTTTTTGAGACCAAGAAGGTGGTATATCTACCACAAAAGTACGGGGGTACTTCCTAAATGCTTAACATGCGGTTGTATGTTAACCTGCATTTTTTGGAGTAGGTCTTGAAATGTTGATACATATCTCCCAACCGAATGGTCATCAATTTGCTCCATGTGAGTATTCGCGCTATCATATTTCGATGGAATTTAAATTAAAGCTAGAAATATTACTTTTATTTTACAATTAGTTAACGTTAAATTTACATTTAAATTGCCTTTTTCTTCACTTTTACTTGCTGACCATCACTTTTTTCGTTTCCGAGGAACCATCTGAATAATGAATGGATATAAAATACAATCCGTTTTGTTCTCCTGAAAGATCAACATGATTTAAACCCTCGTCATTCTTCTTCGATTGGATAATCATGCCGTAGGTATTACTTATTTCAACTTGAACAATTTTTAAATTTTTCCGCATCGATTGAACTGTAAAATGGTTTTTGCTTGGATTGGGAAACACGATGGATTTGGAGTTTTGGCCTCCGTTGGCTTTCCCGCAATCCAACAGAAAGCTCTTGCATTTTTTTGTGCAATCCGTGCCATCTTCGAAGGTTATTTTTGCGCAAATGGCAAGATAATAGTTGGTCCAATCTCCTTGGGGATAATAAATGGAAGCGCTATTGCCCTTGGTTTCAATAGTTCCAGAATGTCCTGCCAAGGCCCAGGTCCATTCAACATAGTCGATTTTTTCCAGGTTCTCAATAGTGACCATGCCTGTTGCACATAGACCATTTCCGGCTTCGTTGGAGAATTTTATGTCTTCTACTGATGGGCAATTTCCAGATGAACCTGGGTTACCACCGCCTTCGCTGCCACCCTCCCCAATCATTCCATTATCACACATAAAGGTTTCACAGGCTACCATGCAATTGCCGTTCAAAAAGCGGACCACCCTTATATTGAAATTTCCCATGTTACAGCTAACGGTAATCTGCTTTGTGGTATTGGAGCCCACAATCACGCCACCACCACTACATATTTCCCAATAATAGGCTTGTGCACTGGCAGCACTAAAGACCCCCTCTCCCTTATAGGTTATGCTATTTGTGGTATCTGTACAGTCTGGGCATTGACTAAAACCATTGAAATTCCAAAAGAAATAGGCTAGAACAAGGGCTAGTTTTATTTTCATGGCATGGATGTTTTGACTAACAAAGTATCCATGGAGCCGATAAAACGTACCTATGATCTGACGGTTGCCCCTTTTCAGTTAACGTATGGGGTATTTTGAATAAAAAAGGCCACTATGATCATAGCGGCCTGGCTTCGGATTGTACCCATAAGCGGTGGTAAAAATCAGATTTAACGGGGCTTATAGCTTTTTATAGATTCTCCCATTATGCGTTAGGGAATATCCAATAATTTGGTTGGCATTGTTTCTTTTAAAATAGATGGGTTCACTGCTGGCATCAGAGAAAAAGTCTGCATTTTCATGGTACACCGGGTAACTATTGTTGTTGATGTTCGCTTCCAGATTCCCTTTTTCCAAATTGAGCTTAAGCGTCAACTCGGCCCCATTTTCATATTCGTACAGGCCCTCAAATTCCTTCAGAAAACTTGGGTTGGATTGGGAATAGGGGTTATTTCCAGCCAGAATAAGTCCATCCCCGGGTTTCCAATTGTCGTACTCCATGTAATAGGCAACACGTTTTGCCGCGTTTATCCCTTGCAGCTTTGCCACGAGGTGTAAAGCACCGTCAATTCCAGCGGAAATCCCTGCTGTAGTAATAACCTCCCCGTTATCCACAAAACGTACGTCTCTGCGTACATCTATTTTGGGGTAGTTGGATTCAAGGTTGTCCAAGGCACTGTGAAAGGTGGTAGCAGTTTTTCCATTCAAAATTCCCGCCGCTGCCAACACAAAGGCACCCGTACACACGGAAAAATGGTATTGGGTTTTTTCCTGTTTTTTGATCCAATTAATTACATCCTTGTTCTGTGAGGCGGCCCCTGAATTTCCACCAAAAAAAGCCAAGATATCAGCATTGGGGGCGTTGGCTATGCTATAATCGGGCGTAACCTTCAAAACCCCTTGTGAAATGATGGTTTCCTGTGAAGCTGAAACGGTAAACACTTTGTACCCTGCGTATACAAAAACCTCCATAGGGCCTGCAAAATCCAGCACCTCCACACCATCCTGGAGATAGAAGGCAATGGTTTTGGAGAGATCTTCCCGAATCAAAACCATATTGCAGTGGGTGCAAACTCCGGGGGCATCGTGTTTCGCGGTGTCACACGAGCTGTTACAAGGCGGACAAATGTACTTAGAGGGCGGAATCTGGGTGTTTTGGGATATACCGTTAAAAATCATTACAAGAAATGCTATGATAAAAATGGACTGTTTCATTGTTCTTTGTTTGATGATGGGGCAAAACTACCTTGATTCTTAGGTCAGGGAAAGGACAACTATACGCAGTATTGGGACATTTAGTCCTGCCACTCCGAGGGAAGGGAATGTGTATGCTTTTTAAATAGTGACCTTAGTTGATTACTGCTTTGAAGTCCACAAGCAGAGGATACGACACTCACTTTTGAGCCACCCGAAAGCAATTGTATGGCCCTTTCCACCCTTAACTTTTCCAAATAGCTCCCCACAGTGATACCGGTAACTTTTTTGAACAAACGGGTGAGGTTTCTGGGGCTCATGTGGACCTGGCTTGCCAAGGTTTCAATCTTGATTTTTTTAGCAAGATTCTGGGCCAAAAGATCCTGTACCTGATGAATACGGTTATCCAAATGGTTCCGGTATTTTAGAAACACGCTCAACTGGGGGTCATTGTCGGTTCTACGTAGATAAATAACCACTGCTTTGGCAATTTTTGTTGCAAAAACAGGACCATAAAGTTCCTCCAATAAAAACAGGGCCAAATCTATTCCTGAGGAAACCCCTGCGCTGGAATAAATGTTTCCATCTTTCACGATCAGACGGTCAAAAAGTAATTTGGCTTTGGGGAAGCGGTTTTGGAAGTCCTCCATATACTTCCAGTGGGTGGTACATTTTTTTCCGTCAAAAAGACCAGCAAAGGCCACTATGTAAGCTCCCGTACAAACCGAACAAATCCGTGCCCCGTTGGTGTGCTGTTGCTTTAACCATTGGATAAATTCATGGTTTTTGGAGGCATATCCTATTTCACTGAACATCCATCCTTCCAGACCAGGGACAAAGAGCAGGTCGTTCGGTCCTAGCTGGAAATTGGCATAGGGTTTTAGTCCCCCCAGGGATACACCAGCACATGTAATTTCCTCTTGCGTAGTGGACATGCTCAAACAATGGGTTGTTATAGCTGCGCCGTACAGCGTGGCCTCGTAAAACAAGTGGGCAGGTCCCGCAAAATCCAAAAGTTGTACCTCTGGGGGGATTAGGAAAAAAGCTCGGTATTGTCTTGAGTCCTGCATCTGGGTTTAATATATAAAAATAGCCGCTATTCAACTAGGTGAGAATAGCGGCCTTGTTATGGTTTTAGAACAGGTCTACCCCAAAAACGGATATCTATAATCCTCTGGGGTAACAAAGGTCTCCTTGATCAATCGAGGAGAGACCCAGCGTAACAGGTTTTGTGCAGACCCAGCCTTGTCGTTGGTTCCAGAAGCTCTGGCCCCCCCGAAAGGTTGTTGGCCAACAACGGCTCCCGTAGGTTTGTCGTTGATGTAGAAGTTACCAGCGCAATTTTGCAGTGCTTTGGTAGCTTCATCAATGGCATATCGGTCTGTGGACAACACAGCACCGGTCAGGGCGTATTCCGAAGTGCCATCGACCAATTTCAAGGTTTTGGCCCAATCTGCATCCTCATAGATGTACACTGTCACAACAGGTCCAAAAAGCTCGGTACACATGGTGGTGTATTTTGGGTCTTCGGTCAAAATTACCGTAGGTTCCACAAAATACCCTACGGACTTGTCATAACTACCCCCAGCAACGATTTCTGCATTTTTGTCCGCTTTTGCCTGATCAATGTATTTGGCCAATTTGTCAAAGGATCCCTCATGGATCACGGCAGTGATAAAATTGCTCATGTCTGCAGGTGAACCAGGCTTGTTAAAGGAAGCGATATCCGTTTTTACCAAATCCAAAATTTCGTCCGCAGTGGATTTGGGAAGATAAACTCTTGAAGCTGCACTACATTTTTGTCCTTGAAATTCGAATGCACCTCTAACGATTGCCGTAGCCACTTGCGCAGGTTTAGCCGATGGGTGTGCAATGATAAAGTCCTTTCCTCCAGTTTCGCCAACAATTCTTGGGTAGGTTTTATAGGTGTGGATATTATTTCCAATCTGCTTCCACAATTCCTTGAAAACAAAGGTCGATCCGGTAAAATGAAGGCCAGAGAAATCAGCATGGGAAAGTACGGTTTCGGTGACCATAATTGGGTCTCCCATGACCATATTGATCACCCCGTCCGGCAAGCCGGCTTCCTTGAAGACATCCATGATCACTTTTGCTGAAAATACCTGACTGTCGCTTGGTTTCCAGAGCACCACATTCCCCATCATTGCAGCACTAGCAGGTAGGTTACCCGCGATGGCCGTAAAATTGAATGGGGTAATGGCGTATACAAAACCTTCCAAAGGCCTGTATTCAACACGGTTCCAGATACCATCGGCCGACTCTGGTTGCTCGGAATAGATCTGCGACATATATTCCACGTTAAAACGTAGGAAGTCGATAAACTCACATGCTGCATCAATCTCAGCTTGATGTATGGTCTTGGATTGTGCCATCATGGTGGCAGCATTTATTTTTGCACGGTAAGGTCCCGCAACAAGTTCGGCTGCCTTCAAAAAGATAGCGGCCCTTTGCTCCCAGGTAAGGTTAGCCCAACTATCTCGAGCCTCCAACCCATTTGCAATGGCCTTTTCTACATGCTTTTTGTCTGCGGTATGGTAGGTGCCTACCACATGTCCGTGTTCATGCGGGGGCGACATGGTTTGGGTGTTCCCCGTCCTGATTTCTTCAGCACCTATATATAAAGGGACATCAACTTTTCCGTTGTAATAGGCATCATACTGTTGAAGCACTTCTTCTCTCTCCGGAGTGCCAGGAGCATAACTTTTAATAGGTTCGTTATAAGCAGTTGGAACCTGAAAAAAACCTTTTCCCATAGTGGTGATTTTACGTGTTTAAAATTCCACCAAAAGTACGAAAGAAAACAGGATTATTGGATTAATAATTATTGATTATTTGTTTTGGAATTTAGGTATTTTATATATCCGTTCACAGAATGCAAAGCTTCATTTACTAATTTAATTCCCGGTGCAATCTCTGTCTGTGTTACCTTGTTTTTATCGAGACAGATAATAAGGTCATCTTTAATTTCGAATAAGGAACCTCTACTGATTCGGCAGAATTGGATATTTTCTTTGAAGTGAAATCTTCCGAAACCCTCGGCTATGTTTCGAGTAGTGGAGCGTGCAGCTCTTCTCAGGTTCTGAACCATGTCAAAATCTTTGTTGTCGATTTTGTCGTTTAGAAATTTTTCAACCCAGATTCTAACCCTTCTGCACTTCTGCCAGCATTCCAATTCTTCAAAGGAATTATAGCTGGGCATTTTCAACAAGATTTGGGACCATTAAAAATCAAAAATTTATAATCGATAATCAGTTAATTGCAAAAGGTGCTGCAAATTTGAAGGTGGGAACGTCCACTTCGAACTCCTCTGTAGAGGTGAAGTTTACCATGTGGTAGTACCCGCGCATGGCCCCGATGGGAGAGGCTAAAAGACAACCGGAGCTATAGGTATGTGATTTGCCTGGTTTAATCACGGGTTTTTTACCTACAACACCTTCACCGTCCACGGTTTCCATCTCTTTTAAGGCGTCAAAAATATCCCAATGTCTGGCCGTTAACTGTACGGCATCCTTGCTTTGGTTTTCTATGGTGATGGTGTAGCCAAAGGCATAGTGCATCTTGTAGTTCTTAAAGAACGTGCCTTCGAAAGAAGTTTTAACCGATACTTTTATGCCTTTTGTAATCTGAGTGAACATAGTTTAATATGTAAAGACGCTTCCTGTTAATAATACCATCAGCACAAATAATGCCAGAAAGGTAAAAATGGTGTTCAGAAAGAGGTATTTCAAAATTGTTTTAATCCTACCCTGACCATAAAATCTTCTCATGGACTTGTACAGGTAAAATCCAAATATCAATATAAATATACCTGCACTGGCCGTGCCGAAAATAGTATCTATTATCAGGCTAAGGATGAGCAAGATAAATAATAATGACTGGTTGTGGAAACTAAAGATCAGATGATCGGTGTAGGTGTATTTTTTTCTGATGTACACCATCCAAATGAAAACCGTGAACAGTGGAAGAAAGAAGAAAACTACAAATGGCAACTTGGATAAAGTGGTATTTAAGAATGTTCCTGGCTCCTTTATAACCCTTAAAATACTATCGGTTGAATTATACGCCATTCTGTTGGAAGTGAAATTCCCAACACCATATTTATTTTGCGCTTCTTGGAAGCTAGTTAAGGTATCGTGCTTTATCATGTTGGAAAAGAATTCCATTTTGGAAGCAAACCCGCTAAAGCCCGAACCGTTTTTGATGCCTTCGAAGTAATTCCTTGGGTCGGCAAGCATCAAGGAGTCCTTTTTTGCTTCATTTTGGACATACTTTCCACTAAAAACACCCAAGGAATCCAGATATTGAATTTGCTCTGAAGCAGGAACGTCGCTCATTCCCAATGAATCCATTGTGGAAAGGGCTTTTTCGGTTTGTTCCCGAATTATGGTGCTATCTGTACTTATGGTCGCATCGCCCATATTAAAGGAAACTGCCCCTGATCCATTGATGTTGGGATTAAGTTTCTCCGCGGCTTTGTCCAAGCTCGAGAAGTTATCGTTGTAGCCTACCATAAGGAGGTACAAAAAGGCTAGGCTCAACAAAAAACGAAACGGATTGGTATAGGAAATGCGTTTTCCTTCAACATAATGTTTTGTGATCGTGCCAGGTTTAAGCAACATGGCATACAGTGTTTTCAGGAGCTTGGAATCGTAATTGATCAGGCTGGAAAAAAATTCATCCCAAAAGTCTCGGAGCACTAACTTTTTGGTGCTATTGGCCTGGGAACAATTGGGGCAATACTTGTCGCTAATGTCCAAAGGATGGCCACAGTTTAAGCATTCGGTTCCCCTAAACTTAAGTTCGTACCTGCCCTTGGAGATTACACTTGGTTTGTTGCCCATGCCTTCGGTTTTGGGCTAAGATACTTAATTGCTGATTGTTCTGGAATTTACCGAACCAATGCCAATAATGCTGTCGAAAAGCTCTCCAAAATTTCGGTAATACACGAGGATGAGGTAGTTGTTTTCCGTGAAGTGGAAATTGCCGCCAACGTGATTGAGGTCGACAACTCCGTCTGCGCGTTCCACTACATATTTATAGTTGTAAAAACCTTGTTTCATGGAGAGTGTCGCTTCCATTTTTCCATTGTCCTCGTTGAAGGTCATTAAATTTTCCTCTTCCAGGGAGTAATTGTTGAATTTTCCAAAAATGTAAACCTTGTCCAATCCTATTTCGTTGGTATAAGGAAGGCTAAAATGTACCTTGGAGTATTCCGCTTCCCTAGATACATCCTCGCCCTGCAATGTATGAATCACAAAATCCCCATTAATGTCCGGAAAATAGGTGTACGGCTGATCATGCCTGTAATGGTTGGTAAAAAGATAGTGATGGTATAGATCCTTAAACTCGATTTTGGAAATGGCAAAGGTCGGCGACCTTAAATCCTTGGTGTCAAAATTGAGGAATTCATTCCCGCCGTAGAAACTGGTTTCCTGATCGTATTTGTACACCAGTTCCGTTCCCAATGTAAATTGTGGCTGCACATTGTTCAATGCGGTGGGCCAAAAGTGATTTTGAATAACCGCCACCTTTACTTCTTTTTTGGGATTTACCACAGGGAAACCAGCAGTATTGATCCTAAATTGAATTACTTGCTTTTCATTCAAAAAGTTAAAGTCGCGGGAGCGCTTTACAGTGCCACCTACCCCTACCAAATCCTTGTAAACCAAAAACCGGCGCGAAAACTGAAGCTCTCCATGCATATTGTAAATTTCGAGAAGATAATTCCCGCTGACCCTTAACCCCACATTTTGGTTTGGGATGGTAAGCTTATAATTGGAATAGGGCTGCAGGGTGGTATAACTGTTTTCGTAATCGATGATACGCTGATTGTCCATTCCCACCAAATACTGGGATTTCAAAAGCTGGGAAGGTGTCCAATCGTAATCGCAATGCACAATTTTATAATAATAATCCTGTTCGCTGGCCGTAAGGTCATCAAATTCCAAGGTCATGGATTCGCCAAGTTGGATAATTGGGAATTGGTCTTCGGTTGGCCCCTTAAAAATCACGGTTTTTATGTGGGATGGAGGGTTGACCTCCTCTTGAACTTGGGCATACAACCCCGAAACCATCAGGAAAAGGAAAAATTGTTTGATCAATAAGCGCATGTAGGGCCTAAATTTTGGATAAAGGTAAACAAAAACTGTGCCCAGCAAATTTCACTCGATGTAATCCCATTTTTATGGTCAATAATTATGAAAACTATGCTTTTAGTGCTAAATTTGCCCCGATTTTTGATAACACTAAGGTCTACAACAATATGTCTAAAGACATCCGGATTAACAAAGGGTTGGACATCAACCTTGTCGGGGCAGCAGAACAGACTACTTCCAAAGCCGTTTTAAGCAACGTATACGCCCTAAACCTAGACGATTTTCACGGAATAACCCCAAAAATGTTGGTCAAGCAAGGTGCTGAGGTCAAAGCAGGGGAGCCAATTTTTTACAATAAAAGCCGCGAGGACATGCAATTTGTATCTCCAGTAAGCGGTGAATTGGTCGAAATTGTCCGTGGAGCCAGAAGAAGAATTTTGACCCTCAAAATCTTGGCCGACAAGTCCCAAGAATATGTGGAGCACAAAACATTGGATTTGGCCAATTCAGATGCTGATAGCATCAGGGAATTTTTTCTAAAATCCGGTGCATGGCCATTTATTAAGCAACGTCCGTACGACATTATTGCAAACCCGGATGCAACGCCCAAGGCCATTTTTGTGTCGGGTTACACCACGGCCCCATTGGCTGCAGCATCGGATTATGTGTTGCAGGGCAAGGAAGCGGAGCTTCAGGCAGCAATTACAGCCTTAGGAAAACTGACTCCGGGTGCCGTACATGTTTCCGTGGGTAAATCTGGAAATTCACCTTTGGCCCAGTTGGATGGGGTTACCGTCCACAATATATCGGGGCCACACCCAGCAGGTTTGGTCGGAACCCAAATCAACAAAATTGACCCCATTAATAAAGGAGAAGTGGCCTGGACCATTGCACCCCAGGATTTGATCATTATTGGGGAGCTGTTATTAACCGGAAAGTTCAATGCCGAAAGAACCGTCGCCCTTGCCGGGTCGATTGTAAAGGCACCAAAATACTACACCACAAAGATTGGAGCGGAAATTTCCACTTTCCTCTACGCCAGTGGGGTGCACCAAGATAAATATCGATTGATCAATGGCGATGTGTTAACGGGTAGCCGAACACATCCGGAGGGATATCTTGGATTTTATAACAATACAGTAACCGCTATTCCAGAAGGGGACGATTATGAGTTCTTTGGTTGGAACAAGCCGGTTTTTAACAAGGTGTCTACCACTAGGGCGCTGACCTTCTCTTGGTTACAGCCCAAAAAGAAATACGATCTAAATACCAATACCAATGGTGAGCACAGGGCTTTTGTGGTCACCGGGCAATATGAGCAGGTTTTTCCCTTGGATATTTTTCCGCTTCAGTTATTAAAGGCTTGTATGGTAAAGGATTTGGATGAAATGGAGCAATTGGGACTTTACGAAGTGGCTCCGGAGGATTTTGCTTTAACAGAGTTCATTTGTATCTCCAAGCAACCCCACCAGCAAATCATTAGGGAAGGATTAGATCTATTACATCAAGAAATCGGATAAAAATGGGATTGAAAGAAAAGTTACATACGTTCAGAGTAAAAAATCAGGACAAAAAGTGGTTTCCTGTTTTTAGCGGTTTTCACACCTTTTTATTTACACCCAACGAAACCACCAAGCATGGTACCCATGTTAAAGGGGCAGACGATTTGAAGCGTACCATGAACACCGTGGTCATGTCTTTGATTCCCTGTTTGATTTTTGGGATGTTCAATACAGGATACCAACATTATTTGGCGCTAGGCGAGATAGATGCCGTTACTGGAGGTTTCTTCGGTTCTGGTTTTTGGACTTGGGATAATTTCATCTTGGGATTCTGGAAGATTCTTCCCTTGGTCATTGTTTCCTATGCAGTAGGTTTGGCCGTTGAGTTCGTCTTCTGTGTAATAAAAGGACACGAGATCGAGGAAGGTTATTTGGTAACTGGAATGTTGGTGCCATTGATCGTTCCTGTAGATTTACCACTTTGG
Source organism: Flagellimonas myxillae (assembly GCF_023502235.1). Taxonomy (GTDB): domain Bacteria; phylum Bacteroidota; class Bacteroidia; order Flavobacteriales; family Flavobacteriaceae; genus Flagellimonas; species Flagellimonas myxillae. Next base: position 47,805 of record NZ_JAMFLY010000006.1, read on the forward strand.
ATGCTGGCCGTAGCCGTTGTCTTTGGAGTGGTCATTGGAAAAGAAGTATTTGGAGGAACCGGGATGAACATTCTTAATCCTGCCTTGACCATTCGGGCCTTCTTGTTCTTTGCCTATCCTACCTGGATGAGTGGGGACAAGGTATGGGTGCACGGCGCTGTGGACAGCACAGGGACAGCAGATGCCATATCAGGAGAAACCGTTCTTGGATATTTGGCGCAGGGTAATACCACCGATTTAGCTCAAAAATACGACCTGGCGGACATGTTCTACGGATTTATTCCGGGGTCCATTGGGGAAACTTCAACCATCTTGATTTTGTTGGGAGGTTTGTTCCTGATCTTCTCCAAAATAGCTTCTTGGAGAATCATGCTGAGCGCCGTAATCGGTTCCTTGGTAATGGGATTGATCTTTAACGGAATTGTTGCTGCGGAATGGATTCCCGAATACAGCAAGTTCTATAGCCTAATGAGCTTTGAATACTGGCAACACCTATTGGTAGGTGGATTGGCCTTTGGTATTGTCTTTATGGCAACCGACCCCGTTACGGGAGCACAGACCAATCGCGGTAAGTGGGTCTATGGATTCCTTATCGGATTTATGTCGGTTATGATCAGGGTTTTCAACCCAGGATACCCAGAGGGTGTATTCTTGGCGATCCTATTGATGAACGTATTTGCCCCAACCATTGATCACTATGTGATCAGGGGCAATGTTAAAAGAAGATTGAAACGCTTGAAAAACGCTACCATCTATCCCAAAGTAACAGAAGGAGCGGAAGCACTAAAAACGGAAACAGTATAGTTATGGCAATGAATACGGAGAAAAACTCGTACACTGTAATTTTTGCGGCCGTAATGGTGGTCATTGTGGGTTCCCTTTTGGCCTTTTTGGCTTCGGGATTGCGACCCAGAATTGATGAGAACGAGCGTTTTGAAAAGCAACAGAACATCCTTTACGCCATGGGCGTGAACCAGAATGAGGATGAGGGCAGTGTTAATTTCATTCCAACCGATATTGTGGAGGAAGAGTTTGCCAAATACATCAAAAAGCAATATGTGGTTCTTGGTACAGAAACCCAAGAGAGGGAAGAGGCTTACCTTATCGACATGAAGAAGCAATTGAACATCATCAAAAATGGTGATGAAGCAGAGCTGCCTTTGTTCATTGGAGAAAAGGATGGGAAAGAATATTATATTATCCCGATGTATGGAAAAGGACTTTGGGACGCCATCTGGGGCTTTATCTCCTTGGACAAGGATATGTTGGTCCAAGGGGTGGTTTTCGACCATAAGGGCGAGACCCCTGGATTGGGAGCCAACATCAAGCTTCGTTACTTTATGGATGACTTTACTGGGGAATCCGTACTGGACGGTAGCCGAATTTCAGGAATTTCAGTTGTAAAGGGGAACAACGACCCCTTGAATAACAACAAGGAGGACAATGAAGTGGATGCTTTGGCAGGGGCTACGATCACAGGGAACGGTGTAACCGCCATGATCAAAGAAACCCTCAAGCTATACAAACCTTATTTAGAAACTATCAGAAGCAATTAATATGGCGCTACTATCAAAAAAAGATGCAAATCTAATTTTAGACCCGCTAGCGGACAATAACCCTATCACCATTCAGGTATTGGGTATCTGTTCTGCGTTGGCGATCACCGCCGAGCTTAAGGCTTCTGTGGTTATGGCCCTATCGGTACTGTTTGTATTGGGTGTGGGCAACGTTGTCATTTCCCTACTACGAAATGTAATTCCATCCAAGATCAGGATCATCGTCCAACTGATTGTGGTCGCTACCTTGGTAATTGTGGTGGATCAGGTACTGAAGGCCTTTGCCTATGAATTGAGCAAGACTTTGGCAGTATTTGTGGGATTGATCATTACCAACTGTATCATCATGGGACGTTTTGAGGCTTTTGCCTTGGGGAACGGACCTTGGAAATCGTTCTTGGACGGAATTGGTAACGCCCTGGGTTATGGGGTTATTTTGATAATTGTAGGCTTCTTCCGAGAACTTTTGGGTTCAGGAACCTTATTTGGAATTCCCGTTTTGGGAGACCCGATCAGGAAAACAGGATTGTACGCCACAGGTTACGAGAACAATGGATTCATGATCATTCCCCCGGCAGCTTTGATCGTTGTGGGAATCATTATTTGGGTACAGCGTTCCAGAAATAAAGCATTAATTGAAGAAGCGTAAATAGGAGATTATGTTAGAGCATTTAGAACTGTTTTTTAAGTCCATCTTCATTGATAATATGGTATTCGCGGTCTTTTTGGGAATGTGTTCCTACTTGGCCGTATCCAAAAAAGTATCAACAGCAGTTGGTTTGGGAGCCGCGGTTATTTTCGTATTGGCAGTGACCGTACCCCTTAACTGGTTGTTGGATCAATATTTGCTTCGTGATGGAGCCTTGGTTTGGTTGGGACCGGAGTATGCGGATTATAACCTGAGTTTCCTTTCCTTTATCCTGTTTATCGCTACCATTGCCACCATGGTTCAGTTGGTAGAGATTGTGGTGGAAAAATTCTCTCCAGCCCTATATAACTCCTTGGGTATTTTCTTGCCATTGATTGCGGTAAACTGTGCCATCTTGGGGGGGTCACTTTTTATGCAGGCTAGGGAAATTCCAAGTTTGGGATTGGCATTTAACTATGGTGTAAGCTCAGGAATCGGTTGGTTCTTGGCTATTTTGGCCATTGCTGCCATCCGTGAAAAAATTAGATACTCCAATGTTCCAGCACCCTTGCGTGGATTGGGCATCACCTTTATCATTACAGGATTGATGGGCATTGGCTTCCAGAGTTTTGGGGGAATGTTGACGGGGGATAACGAGCCGCCCGAAGAAGGGGAAAATACTACTGTGGAGTCCATTGAGGAAAAACAAATTAATAAGGAGATTGAAGCCGAAGAAAAAGCAGTTTCCTATAACGATGTTGTAAACAAATAAGCATGATTTTAGCCACAAGTACAGGAGGTACGATTCTAATTACCGTTGTAGCGTTTCTAATTTTGTTGTTGCTTTTGGTGGCCCTGTTATTGTTCACCAAAGAAAAACTATCCCCTTCAGGGCCTGTTACCATTACCATTAATGGTGAAAAGGAGATTGAAGTGCCCTCGGGAAGTTCCTTGCTTTCCACCCTAGGAAATCAAAAGGTGTTTTTGCCATCCGCTTGTGGTGGAGGTGGAACCTGTATCCAATGTGAGTGCCATGTACATGCCGGTGGTGGGGAGGCCCTTCCTACGGAAACTCCACACTTTTCCAAAAAGGAATTGAATGCTGGGGCAAGATTGGCTTGTCAGGTGAAAGTAAAGCAGGACATGGAAATTTCCATTCCCGAAGAAGTCTTTGGTATCAAAAAATGGGATGCAAAAGTGGTTCGAAACTATAATGTGGCCTCTTTTATTAAGGAATTTGTAGTTGAAATCCCTGAGGAAATGAACTACAAGGCCGGGGGTTATATCCAAATTGAGATTCCACCATGTGAGGTAAAATATGCTGATATTGATATCACGGCCCACCCAGAAGAACACGAGACTCCGGATAAGTTTCAGGAAGAGTGGGACAAATTCAATTTGTGGCCTTTGGTAATGAAAAACCCGGAGACGGTTGAGCGTGCCTATTCCATGGCCTCTTACCCTGCAGAGGGACGTGAGATCATGTTGAACGTGCGTATCGCAACTCCACCATGGGACCGTTCCAAAAATGGATGGATGGATGTGAACCCTGGAGTTGCCTCATCTTATATTTTTGGTTTGAAACCGGGTGACCCAGTGACCATTTCAGGTCCTTTTGGTGAATTCTTCATCAACGAATCTGAGGCAGAAATGCTGTATGTAGGGGGTGGAGCAGGAATGGCACCGATGCGTTCACACTTGTACCATCTATTCAAGACTTTGAAGACCAACAGAAAAGTGACTTACTGGTATGGTGGTCGTTCCAAAAGAGAATTGTTCTACTTGGAGCACTTTAGGGAATTGGAGCGTAGTTTCCCCAATTTCAAGTTCTACATGGCCCTTTCGGAGCCTTTGGAAGAGGATAACTGGAAGGTCAAAAAAGATATCAACGACGAAGAGGGTGATGGTTTTGTCGGATTCATCCATAATTGTGTTATCGACAATTACCTGAACCATCATGATGCACCTGAAGATATTGAATTGTATTTCTGTGGCCCACCTTTGATGAACAAGGCTGTTCAAAAAATGGGCGAGGATTTCGGAATTCCGGATGAGAACATCCGATTCGATGACTTTGGAGGATAATCATTGATGAAATAAAATCACCTCGAGCTGTCGAGCTGAGCGAAGTCGAAGCAGCATCGAGAGGTAAATATAACCGAACCGATGCGTTAAGCATCGGTTTTTTTATGGAAGAACAAAGGGAACTTACGGAACAAGAACTGCACAATCTTGCTATGAACATTGTCGGTAGGCAATTGGAAGCTGATGGCTTTGAGTTTATGGCCATCAATAGTAAACCCAAGAAAAATCCGCAGTACGTCTGTTTAAGGGAAAAGGTGCTTCATTTTATTGTGGTGCGAAATGTGGATTATCCCAATAACCCTTCGGAATATGATCAGGAATTGATGCAAAAGGTAAAGGACCATGCGGATAAGTTTGAGGCGAAAACCTATTATGCGGGAGTAGGCCTGTTCAATGCCGAAGATCAAAATTTGCCCTTATATTTGAATGAAGAATACATTGTGGACTATCGAGGATTAAAAGAAATTTGATTATGAAGAATGTATTTGGTTTTCTGCTATTGCTGATTTTGGTTGGATGTGTGTCTGAACCTCTTATTAAAAACCAAAATACCGGTAATGCCTTGGGTACTACTTATTCCATAATTTATCTTGCGGAGGATCAATTGGACTACCAACAGGAGATAGATTCGGTTTTTCGGGTGGTGAACCAATCGCTTTCCACCTATATCCCTACTTCGGATATTTCTAGGATTAATGAGGGGGATTCAACCGTTTCCGTAGACCACATGTTTAAGGAGGTATTTAGCACGTCCACTCGTGTATATGAAGCTTCCAATGGCTATTTTGATCCCACCGTAGGTGTGTTGGCCAATGCATGGGGATTTGGCCCTGGAGAACAACTAGAGTTGGATAGTTTAAAGGTGGACAGCCTACTTTCCTATGTGGGGTGGAATAAGGTGCAACTGAATGGGGATGGGACCATTTCCAAATCCCATCCAGCAATCCGGTTTGATTTTAACGCAGTGGCGAAAGGGTATGCCATAGATCGTTTGGGCGCCTTGTTGGATGAAAAGGGAATTGAAAACTATTTGGTCGAAGTAGGGGGCGAGATCCTGGCCAAAGGCCAAAATCGTATTTCAGGAAAACAGTGGTCCGTGGGTATCGATGATCCCCAGGTAGAGGTTGGACGGCAGTTGAAATTGATCGTGTCGCTCGAAAATAGGGCAATGGCTTCCTCAGGAAACTATAGAAAGTTTCGAATTGATGAAAGTACGGGTAAAAAGTATGTTCATACCATAGATCCAAAGACGGGGTATACCAAAAATTCAAGCGTGCTTGCAACTAGTGTTGTGGCCGATACCTGTGCGGAGGCCGATGCCTATGCAACGGCATTCATGGCCATGGATTTGGAAGCTTCCAAAAGCTTGCTGGAAAGTCAAGATGGTTTAGAGGCTTATATCATCTTTTTGGATGAAAATGGAGACACCCAAGAGTTTGCTACAGCTGGATTCACACAATTGATCAAAAATTAAGGTTTTACGACCCAGGGAATAATCTCACCCTTGGCGAGTCGGTATTTCTCCACCTCCCCTTGGGAAAGACTATTGGTAAAATCCACTTCTTCAACCTTAAAGCCAATGCTCCTTAGTTTATCAAAATAATCCCTTCCGTAGATGCGGACATGGTCGTATTGCCCAAAAATTTGGGCCCTTTCTCTTTTATCCGTTATGGAATCGTCTTCGAAGGTTTTATCCCGACTTAGGTCCTGGGGAATTTGGAATATACCCCAACCGCCTGGTTTTAGCACCCGAAACAGTTCTTGCATAGCTTTGGTGTCATCGGGAATGTGTTCCAGTACATGGTTGCACAAAATCACATCAAAACTGTCGTTGGAGAAGGGAAGGTTGCAGATATCCGCCTTTACATCTGCTAAAGGGGAGTTTAAATCTGTAGTAGTGTAATCGATGTTATCGAGCTTATTAAAACGTTTATGAAAGGCTTGCTCAGGGGCAAAATGAAGTAATTTTAAGGGTTTGCTGAAAAAGTCCGTTTTGTTCTTTAGGAATATCCATAACAGTCTGTGACGTTCCAACGATAGGGTAGAGGGGGAAAGTACATTCTCCCTAGGATTTTCATAGCCATAGGGAAGGAATTTCCTAAAACTTCTGCCGTCAATGGGATCGGTATAGGTGTTTCCTCTTAAAAAAAGTGCGATAAGCGGTCGCACCCAATAGCTCAATTTAATGAGCCAAGGCCTTGGGATAAGGTTGAGAAAAAACTTAAAGACTTTTGACAAACGACTATTTTGATTCTAATGGCGCTCCAGAAACTTTCATTCTAGTTAATTGGAGAAATTCGTGTCAAACTTAATGCTATTGGACACGAATTTCACGAATTTTCACGAATAATTAAAGTACAACTCGCCGGTAGATTAAACTATCCTCGCCAAAGTTGACCAATAATCCAAGTTTCATTTTGGAAACAGCTAAATAATTCAAAGTCTGTTTTACATGGCTTTGGGTCAATGCTTGGATGGCTTTAATTTCAAGGATTATCTTGTTGTCAACCACAAAATCTGCGTAATATTGATGGCGAAGCAATTTTCCTTTATAATCGATGTGGTACTTGACTTCCCGTTTGTAGGGTACGCCATTTTCGTTTAATTCAATTTCGAGTGCGTCACCATAAACTTTTTCGCTAAATCCCTTACCCAGTTCATTGTGGACATCCATGCAAAGGCCAATAACAAAGTAGGATTCGTGTTTGTAAATCAAACTCATATTGGTTATTAGATTTGGGAGGTTTCCAATTCGTATCAAAGTTTAAAAACTGAACGAATTGTACGGATTAAATCTAATGAATTTGATTTAATAAGGAAAAAAGTCGGAAATAAGTATAAGGTGTTCGTGCTAAATAACGGCACTTTTTCGGAACTCTTCTTCTTCGTCTGAAGTGATACCAAGCGCATCATAGATGTACTTGAATGTTGACAATAGCTCAGGCTTACCATCGATCAAGGCCACATCGTGTTCAAAGTGGGCGCTAGGTTTTCCATCCGCTGTAAGAATGGTCCAGCCGTCCTTTAGTTGTTTTATTCTTCGGGTACCCATATTGATCATGGGCTCTATGGCTACCACCATTCCATTGACAAATTTCTTGCCCCTTCCACGTTTGCCATAATTGGGCATCTGTGGGTCTTCATGTAGCTCTGTGCCCAAACCATGTCCTACCAGTTCTCGAACCACACCATAACCATGACTTTCGCAATAATTTTGAATGGCATAACCTACATCGCCTACCCGATTACCTTCTTTGAACTGGCGTATACCCACATAGAGGGATTCCTTGGTGACTTTGAGCAGCTTTTTGGTGTCTTCGTCCACTTCACCAACTTCAAAGGTGTAAGCATGATCCCCGTAATAACCATTTTTGAATGCACCGCAATCCACAGAAATTACGTCCCCTTGTTGTAAAGGGTCATTGTTGGGAATACCATGCACCACCTGGGCGTTTGGGCTCCAATTAAGGGTGTTGGGAAAATCGTACATGCCCAAAAATCCGGGTTCCGCGCCTTGTTCTCGAATGAATTCCTCGGCCATTTTATCCAGTTGCAACGGATTTGCTCCTGGCTTGATTTCTGATGCCAACATACCCAAGGTTTTGGAAACCACAAGAGCACTTTCGCGCATCAACTCTATTTCCTCTGCAGTCTTGATTTTTACCATGGGTGCAAAGATAATCGGAAATCGATAAATTGAGGGTATCGACCTAAATTAGAGAAGGTTTCAAATCAAAGTAAGGATTCTTGGGTCATCAAATCCGGCTTCGGGATTCCGATAAGTTCCAGAATAGTGGGTGCAATATCCCCAAGTACACCGTCTTTGATTTCTTTGAGTTCCTTATCCACCAAAATCAAAGGAACGGGATTGGTGGTGTGAGCGGTATTGGGACTTCCATCAGGATTTACCATGGTGTCGCAATTCCCGTGATCTGCAATTACGATGGAAGTATACCCATTTTCCAATCCTGTGGTAACTACATCCTTGGCGCATTCATCCACAGTTTCACATGCTTTTATAGCCGCCTCCATAATTCCGGTATGCCCGACCATATCTGGATTTGCAAAATTCAAGCAAACAAAATCGGCATCTCCTTTTTTCAGCTCCGGAACAATGGCATCCCGAATGTCATAAGCACTCATTTCCGGCTGTAGATCATAGGTTGCTACTTTGGGCGAGGGGCATAGAATTCGGTTTTCCCCTTCAAAAGGCTCTTCCCTGCCACCGTTGAAAAAGAATGTCACGTGTGGATACTTCTCGGTTTCAGCTATCCGGATTTGGTTTTTGCCATGATTGGCCAGTACTTCCCCAAGCGTGTCCTTGATATTCTCCTTGTCATACACCACTTTGATACCATTGAAGGAGTCATCATAGTTGGTTAGGGTAACATAATAAAGGTCCAGTTTATGCATATTGTGCTCTTGGAAATCCTCCTGGCTCAATACTTGGGTAAGCTCACGTCCGCGGTCTGTCCTAAAGTTGAAAAATATGATTACATCGCCCTCCGAAATCTTTGCAATTGGGTTTTGATTGGAATCCGTTAGCACTAATGGCTTGATAAACTCATCCGTAACCCCATCCTCATAACTCTTTTGCATGGCAGCAGAAATATCTTGGATTTTCTCGCCCTCGTTGTTGACCATCACCTCATAGGCCAATTTTACACGCTCCCATCTTTTATCACGGTCCATGGCATAATATCGTCCAATTACCGAGGCCAGCGCAGCATTTTTATCCGAGCAAAATTGATTAAGGTCTTCTAGGAAACCCTTGCCACTTTTGGGATCAACATCCCGTCCGTCCATAAAGGCATGGATATAGGAATTGGATACTCCGCTTTGATCTGCAGCTTGAATCAGGGCCTTTAAGTGATCAATATGGCTATGGACCCCGCCATCACTTACCAAACCAAGAAAGTGAACGGGTTTATTATGGGATTTGGCATAAGCGAATGCTTCTGAAAGCACTTTTTCATCCTTTAAGGTATCCTCGGCAACTGCCTTGTTGATTTTGGCCAAATCTTGGTACACTATCCTTCCAGCACCCAGATTCATATGGCCGACCTCACTGTTTCCCATCTGTCCTTCAGGGAGCCCCACATTCATTCCATCTGTAAGAAGATTTGAGTTGGCGTATTTGGTGTAAAGGGAGTCGATAAAGGGGGTGTTGGCGTGTTCGATAGCTGAAACTTTGGGGTCTGGCGACTTTCCCCATCCGTCCAAAATCATTAGGATTACCTTCTTGTCCATGCTGTTTGATTAAGCATCAAAAATAGAATGAAATGACTGGATGCCCTAGTCTTTTTCAAGTTTTCTACCTGTTCATTTGTTAATTAATTATGTTAAAAAATCCGGCATTGTTAAAGTTTAGTTATTTAAGTGTTAATCCTGTAACATTTGCTTCTTTGGACAGTCTATTTTTATATTAATTATTTCATTAATCAAAAATCATTCATCATGAAAAAAACAATCCTAAGCGTAGCTGCGGCCTGTATGGTCATGGTTGCGGGCGTAAGCGCCAACGAAACCAACAATGAAATTGTAAATCCATTAAACACTTCGGTGATTACTGCAGAGATCAGCTCTTTTTGCAAGGCAATTGTAAAAGGAGACGTGGAAACTGTAAAGAAACTTATCGAATTGGGAGAAGATGTGAACCAAAAATCTTTGGGTTTGGCTCCGATTCATTTCGCGGCCCGTTACAACAAAACCGAAATTTTGGAGGTGCTCATCGCCAATGGCGCTAATGTGAAGAAGAAGTGTGATAAGGGATATACGGCAAAGAAGTATGCCGAACTTTCCAACGCCACCGAGGCCTTGGAAATTCTGAAATTAGCTATGAAGAAATAAGATAGGAGTTTATTCATCCAAAAAAGGCCCATCCAAACGGATGGGCCTTTTTGCTCATTTACCTATAGTGTCCTGTAAAAGAGTAAAATTTTTAAAAATCGAATCCTGTAAGTATCCTGTACATAAATGCATAGAAGGCCATGGCCAACAATATGCCGCAAAAAATGGTGTAGCCTTTTAGAAAAAGGACCACATAACTAGGTTTACAATCGTTGAATGCCTCAAGATACAGTTGCTTAAAATGTAATAGTGTTCCCATATGTCCTCTTGTTTAATAGCACAAATGGGGTTAAGAAGGTTTATTTGATTTGGGTTGTACAAAGGTATTCAAATCATGGGAATACCCTTTTTTTATCGATAAAGGTGACGAATCTATCGACCTGAATATTTTTCTATGGCCTCTTTTATTTTTTCAATACGGTTTTCTGGGTCAGGATGCGTGCTTTGGAATTCAGGAACCCTATTGGGTCCTGCCGCTGATTTCAATATTTGCATGACCTTGATCATCTCATTGGGGTCGTAACCCGATTGAATCATAAAGAGAACGCCCAACTCATCACTTTCCAATTCGTCTCCCCTTCCATTCTTCAATAGTGTATTCTGACCAATACTGCCAACCACATTCCCCATATCAGCGCCTACTGTTGCACCCATGGTCAGGGTTTGCCAAAAACTACTTTCAGCAATTCGCTCTGCAGAATGTCGTCCAATAACATGCGCAATTTCATGTCCCAATACTCCAGCTAACTGCGCCTCGTTCAATTTGGAGAATAGTGCGTAGGTGATAAAACATTGCCCACCGGGAAGTGCAAAGGCGTTGATGGTACGATCATCAGCCAACAAATGGAAATCATACTCATAAGGGGTTTCCCTGGCGATGCTATTTTCTACCAGTCTTTTCCCAACAGCATCCACAAAAGCTTGCATTCTTTGGTCAGGGTAAAGTCCCCCGTGTTGTTGCGCCATTTCCGGTGCACTTTGAAGTCCAATGGCAATCTCTTGGTCTGGTGTCATGTTAATATTCTGAACCCGCCCCGTATAGGGATTCTCCTGTTTGTTGTTACAACGTTGTACAAAGGCAAAGGCCACAATGGCCAATCCGATAAGGATCCGGATTTTCCAACTTCCTCTTCTCATGGTGTTAGTGTTCTAGGCCTATCAAGGTACAAAAAATCGCTTATAACAACTTTTGGTTGATGTCCAAAATATTATCTTGGATATAGGTGCGTAGAAAACTGGAGGTAAAGTGTTCGCAACCTAAAAAATCTTCATTCTGAAGCATTTTGATAACGTTGATTTTTCGATATGCCGTAAGCATGGGGATGGAAATCGGGGCATAGCTATAGTGCCAAGGTTCGTACTTGAACCCCCTTCTTTTGGGTTCATCTGTATAGACGAGGTAAAAACCAAACTTCTCCGAGTTTTCGTCCAACCATTTCTTAAACGCTTCAAAAGGGCCGCCGGCTTCAAACTTTTCAGGAACCAAAACGTCGCCCGATGTTTTAACATTGCCATCTATAATGTCGATATCGGTTCCCCAGTGATGTCTACTGGTGCCGGGTATGGTGGAATATTCTATGATTTTCTCAATGGCATCAAAGGGTTCCATTCCGTCATCCTCTGTAAACCTCATAAATTTTCGTTCCCAAATACCTTCCTGTCTGTAAAAGTCCCTGAAGCTGGAGACCATTTGTATTTTAAAACCATTTTGATTAGCTGCCTTTTTCATGGCTACGAATGCTTCATAGGCTGCTTGGCGTAAATTGATTCCCTCGCCATAAAGGTCGATATCCGCTTTCCCAATTAGCTCATCGAATGTGTATTCCTCTGCGATATTTCCAATTGGAAGTAGGGGAGGAAAGGCGCAGGCCATTCCCGTAATTGAAGCTTTTTTGATAAAGTTCCTTCGTTTCATGCAATCGATTTGTTGACCAAGTTAAGAAGTATTTTTAAATCGAAAAGTGTGCCCAAGGAGTCTATTGGGAGATATAGAGATACCCTTGATATTTTTCTCGAGTATCCGCAACGGTGAGTACGTAAAAATAGATACCGGCAGAAAGCCCGGAACCTCGGCTGATCACACCATTCCGATTGGATTTTCCATTAAACTCGTTGGCGTAATTGGGCTTGGAGTATACCAATACCCCATAGCGATTATAGATATTGAGTACATTATTGGGTACGTTTTGTATGCCATCAATTAGAAGATAGTCGTTGATGCCGTCATTGTTGGGCGTCATAAAATAATTGTCCAATTCCAAAACTGTGAATGGCTCCAAAAGGTCGTCGGTTCCTCCTATGGTTATGATTTCATAATCGTTCGGGGTAAAAATTTCGGAGGTTATGCTTCCTGTTTGAAGATTTCCAGAGGTGGCCGTATTGCCCAACCTTTCCCATTGATTTTGCACTTTATTCCATCCAACAACCAGTAAATTCTCAACTGTTTCGACCATAAGGCCCACAGCACTGTTGGTGTCCCATGTTAGGTTCACCACCGAAGGTTGATTGCTTTCCAACCGCCAGAATTCCAATCCGCTGATTTGCAGATCTTCGCTTGCCGTGTTATCAGTAGGAAATTGTTGACCTAAAGTTTCTGAATTGTTGGGGTCTTCCGGAAAATATGCGCATTTGGCCAAGTCGTTTGTAGCGTTGGAGTTTAGGGTAAGGAATCTTAACCTTTCTCCATCACCTACAGGAAATGTAATGGTCTCTTTATTAGCCGCTCCTGCATATCCATTGATGTGGGTTAAGTCCCCAGTGCCCGTATAAAAGGACATATCCATAAAATTCAGATAACTGGCGGATGAGAGCTTGGGTGTTAATACATCACCAACGATAAAATTGGCATTTCCCGTAATCCCCATCCATGTTTCAAGCAGAAGGCCGTTGTCTGTAACAATCTCAATATCCTGGAAAATGGGATTGGAAGAACCCGAGACCGTAAGTACTTGGTTACTATAAAAGCCGGTCAATCCTGAATTGTTATCGAATATTCCATCATTAATGACATCCAAATGGAACCCTACAGATGAGTTGCCGTGAAATCGCAGATTTCCAAAATTATGGAAAGCATCTTGGCAAAATACCAGGACAGGTACTAAGCAAAATAAGATTGTATAATGTACTTTCAAATGTTTCATATTCTTTGGCACCAAAATAAATCTGTTTGGGTAGATTTATAGATCTAATATGGTAAACATAAATTCGGAATTGAAACGACTACGGTTTCCGCCTCCATTGTCATTATCACCAATAATAACTTCAAAACTGGAACTTGTTTGCGCTCTATAAGATATTCCAGGGTCATCGGCCCCAGCTCCATCCCTACTGGGTTGAGCCAATTGAATGATGTAGTTGCCATCAGCCACCAAGCCTACTGGTAAGTTGACTCTGTAGTAACCATTTCCAGTTAGTTTGGTTACGGTAATACCTGTAGTGGCCCGAGTAACAGTTCCATTTGCAGCAATTTTTCCAAAAGCTTTGATAGGACTCTCGTAGTACGCCCCGCCATTTGCTCCCACTGTGATACTATTATCGGTCTCGGCCCCAACTACGTTCGCAGTTTGGTTAGCGGCTGCTTCATTGGTATAAGTGATAACGCCGGTTGTGGTATTTTGGGATAAGGTGGTAACGGTATCGTCGTCTCCATCCGCAATATCAGCTGGAATGTTGGAAAGAGATGACCAATCCCCATCAAAATCATCGGTCACATCGGTGTCGAGGTTCGGGAACTCGTTGTTGACGGCCGTTGCCACCTGGGCATCGGTCAGTTGTGTATCGTTGTCGATGTCATCGGCAAAGCCGGCAGGTACATTGTTAAGTGAGCTCCACTCCCCATCAAAATCGTCGGTGGAATCTGTATCAAGATTGGCAGGCACGTCCGTTAGGTCATTAAAGCTACCGGAGAAGTCATCGGTCACATCGGTGTCGAGGTTCGGGAACTCGTTATTGACGGCCGTTGCCACCTGTGCATCGGTCAGCTGTGTATCGTTGTCGATGTCATCGGCAAATCCGGCAGGTACATTGTTCAGTGATAACCATTCCCCATCAAAATCGTCGGTGGAATCCGTATCAAGGTTTGCGGGCACATCCGTTAGGTCGTTGAAACTGCCACTGAAATCATCTGTTGAGTCGGTATCAAGGTTGGCAGGCACATCCGTAAGGTCGTTGAAGCTGCCGGAAAAGTCATCGGTCACATCGGTGTCGAGGTTGGGGAACTCGTTGTTGACGGCCGTTGCCACCTGTGCATCTGTCAGCTGTGTATCGTTGTCGATGTCATCGGCGAATCCCGCAGGTACATTGTTCAAAGAACTCCACTCCCCATCAAAATCGTCCGTGGAATCGGTATCGAGGTTGGCAGGCACATCCGTAAGGTCGTTGAAGCTACCGGAAAAGTCATCGGTCACATCGGTATCGAGGTTGGGGAACTCGTTGTTGACCGCCGTTGCCACCTGTGCATCGGTCAGCTGTGTATCGTTGTCGATGTCGTCAGCAAACCCGGCCGGCACATTGTTCAAGGAAGACCACTCCCCATCAAAATCGTCCGTGGAATCGGTATCAAGGTTTGCAGGCACGTCGGTCAGGTCGTTGAAGCTACCGGAGAAGTCATCGGTCACATCGGTATCGAGGTTGGGGAACTCGTTGTTGACGGCCGTTGCCACCTGTGCATCGGTCAGCTGTGTATCGTTGTCGATGTCGTCAGCAAAGCCGGCAGGTACATTGTTCAAAGAACTCCACTCGCCATCAAAATCGTCCGTGGAATCGGTATCAAGGTTGGCCGGAACATCCGTTAGGTCGTTGAAACTTCCACTGAAATCATCAGTTGAGTCCGTATCCAAGTTGGCCGGTACGCCGGTAAGGTCGTTAAAGCTACCGGAAAAGTCATCGGTCACATCGATGTCCAGGTTCGGAAACTCGTTGTTGACGGCCGTTGCCACCTGTGCATCGGTCAGCTGTGTATCGTTGTCGATGTCATCGGCAAATCCGGCCGGTACATTGTTCAAAGAACTCCACTCCCCATCAAAATCATCAGTTGAATCCGTATCGAGGTTGGGGAACTCATTGTTGACGGCAGTTGCCACCTGTGCATCTGTCAGCTGGGTATCGTTGTCGATATCATCGGCAAAGCCGGCAGGTACATTGTTCAAAGAGCTCCACTCCCCATCAAAATCATCGGTCACATCGGTATCGAGGTTCGGGAACTCGTTGTTGACGGCCGTGGCCACCTGTGCGTCGGTCAGCTGTGTATCGTTGTCGATATCATCGGCAAAGCCGGCGGGCACATTGTTAAGTGAGGACCACTCCCCGTCAAAATCA
>NZ_JAMFLY010000007.1 GCF_023502235.1 Flagellimonas myxillae
GGCTCCTACCTTCGTGGAAGCCTTGCCAATGGATGCTACTGTTTCTTGCGACAATGTTCCTGTAGCGGAAATCTTGACCGCAACCGACAATTGTGATCCTAACATCACAGTGGTATTTGACGAACAGATCACGGATTCTGATTCTTGCGGTTCTGACTACGTCATTACAAGAACTTGGAGTACTGCCGATTGCGCAGGTAATCCTGTAACCCATACGCAAGTAATCACGGTTGAGGATACCCAGGCTCCTACCTTTGTGGAGGCCTTGCCAATGGATGCTACTGTTTCTTGTGACAATATTCCTGTAGCGGAAATCTTGACCGCAACTGACAATTGTGATCCTAACATCACTGTGGTATTCGACGAACAGATCACGGACTCTGATTCTTGTGGTTCCGATTACATCATTACAAGAACATGGAGTACTGCCGATTGCGCAGGTAATCCTGTAACCCATACGCAAGTAATCACGGTTGAGGATACGCAAGCTCCACAATTTGTGGAAAACTTGCCCCAAAACATGACTGCAATGTGTAACGAGATTCCTGATGCTGTTGTTCTAACTGCTATTGACAACTGTGATACCAATACTGCGGTGACTTTCGATGAGATGATTACTAATGATTCCAACTGTGCAACTGGCTTTATCGTAACCAGAACTTGGTCTACGGAAGATTGTGCTGGGAATGTCAATACACATACTCAGGTTATCACCGTTGAGTCAACTGGCCCTATTACAGCAAGTGCTTACGAGGAGGAAATCAATCTAATTTGTGGGGACGAGATTCCCGAGGTTCCACAATTGACCTTCATGGGTGGGTGTGGTAACTATCAAGTGGAATTCTCCGAAGAGACCATTAGTTTGGTAGATACTGAAGACTTTATGATTACCAGGACTTGGGATGTAACCGACTCTTGCGGTAACACTGCCTCTTTTGAGCAAGTGATATTTGTAATGCAGCCACAGCCTGAGGAAGTTGAAATCAATATTTGTGTTGAGGATGACGCCATCAACCTGATCAATTATTTACCTGAATCTTTCGATACCAACGGGGAATTTGAGTTGATCAGCGGTAATGCCGTATTGGAGGGAAGTGTGTTTGACCCAGCCAATTTGGAAGTTGGTGAATACACCATTAGCTATAGCTCAACCGGGGGAACCTGCAAATATTATGTAGATTTCACCATTATCGTAAACAGCGACTGTGTTCCTTGTGGTAGGGATGAGATTGTTATTTCCAAAACAGTTACCGCCAATGGGGATAACATCAACGATATGTTCACCATCACTGGTGTTGAGTACTGTAACTTCTCTTTTGAAGTAATGATCTTCAACCGCTGGGGAGATAAAGTTTACGAATCCAAGGACTATCAGAATAACTGGGGTGGGTTTGCTCCTAACAATGCCTTTGGAAATTCCGGTATGTTGCCTTCTGGAACTTACTACTATATCATCAATGTACTCAACACAGATATAAAGCCACTGAACGGTTACATTTATCTTGGAACCGGAGCAAACTAGGAAAACTATAACCACAACAAAAGGTCAACCCATTTAGGTTGGCCTTTTTTTATATCGATTATCGGGCTATTTCATGGACTAAGTTCTTCGGTCTAAAACCCACAGAGCAAGCATTCATCCACAGAAAAAGACACTTTATCGAAGTGGTGGTTTCAGGCCGATTTTTCATGCATCTTCAACGGCTATATTACTCAATACCATGCATTTCATGTTGCTTTGATATAGAATTTTAACCCAAATTCCAGCCTGGGCATCCGGGCGAAACCTTAACCGAAACAGCATGAAAACGCTTCGCAAGATTACCATGTCTTTGATGGCAATTGTTGGATCCAGCGCAATGGCCCAACAGCTTCCTCAGTTTACACAATATATGTTCAACACCATTTCGGTAAATCCAGCATATGCAGGTAGCCGGGAGGGCATGAACATGACCGCCCTACACAGAAACCAATGGGCGGGTTTGGACGGGAACCCGACCACAAGTACATTTTCCTTTCACACGCCCATGACCAACGAGCGCGTGGGACTTGGAATTTCATATATCACGGACCAGTTGGGATTTGAGAGCACCAATTATGTGTACGGAGACTTTAGTTATACCATTCCCGTTACTGCCGAAGCGAAACTTTCATTTGGTTTAAAAGCTGGATTCACCAACTATCGATTGGAAAATCCTGATTACAACGACCCTTTTTTCAATGCCAATTTCAATAGTTGGAAGCCCAACTTTGGAGCCGGGGTGTATTTAAGTACCAACAGATGGTACGCTGGTATTTCCTCACCCAGAATTTTGAACACGGACTTGAACGACGGTGAATTTGAAGCTTTGGAACGAAATAGTTATTATGCTATTGGAGGTTTGGTCATTGATATTTCTGTTGATGTTAAGTTGCGTCCTGCATTTATCACCAAATTTACCAATGGAGCACCATCCACATACGACATTACCAACAGCTTTCTACTTTACGAAAAAGTTTGGCTAGGAGCCTCTTACCGATTTAACGATGCTTCCAATTTTGGAGCGTTTATGGACTATCAGATTTCCAACAATTTTAGAATCGGGTATGCGTACGACCTTCCTACCTCAACCATTAGACCCTATACCGGTGGTACCCATGAGGTTATCTTAATTTTTGAACCGAGACTTTCGAAGAAAACCAATCTTTATAAGTCACCAAGATATTTTTAAAATCAATTCCAATGAAGCGCCACAACCACATAACCACACTGTTTATTGCCTTTTTTGGAGTGCTTACCATAACCGCACAATCCACAGTTCAAAAGAGAGCGGACCAATTGTTCTATAAATTTGCCTATGCCAAGGCCATACCCGAATACGAAAAAATGGTCACTGGCAGAAATGCAGTACATGCCTACCAACGATTGGCCGAATGTTATTTGATGCTTCGGGATTTTGAAAAGGCACTACCTTACTTCAAGCGATTTATCGACGAACCCGAAACCCCGACCAATTATTATTTTAAGTATGCCATGGCGCTCAAAAGCTCTGGTCAGGAAAAAGAGGCCGTAAAATGGCTTAAACGCTATAAGAAATTCCATAAAAACGATGCCCGTATAAAACAGTTCTTAAAAGATGGCAATCTCGCTTCCGTGGTATTTAACAGTAGGGAGCGGTACGAAGTTGAACCTGTTCATTTCAATACCAGATACAGTGAATTTGGTGCTTTTGTCCACGATGGGCAATTGTATTTCAGCTCGGGTCGCAAAGAAGTGGCTTCCGAAGACCTTTATGGATGGAACAACGAATCTTGGTTGGACATTTACCATGTTACAGAAGGAAGCTCCATGGACGTTCCCAGAAAGTTTGAAGGTGAGATCAATTCCAAGTTCCACGAAAGCTCCTTGGTTTTCTCCACGGATTATAAAAACGATACCATTGTTTACTTTACCCGGAATAGCTATTTCCAGAACAAAGAGAGCTTTTTCACCAAGAAAAAAGCAGACAAGAACATAGAAAAACTAAACAACCTAAAAATCTACAAAGGGGAGAAAGTGGATGGCGTTTGGAAGGTTACGCGAAACCTAAAGACCAACGCCGACCACTATTCTACGGGGCATCCAACGGTAAACACTGATAGAACACTCTTGTATTTTGCCTCGGATAGACCTGGTGGATACGGGGGCACCGATATTTATTATTGCAAAATTCACCCAAGAGGGGGAGTTGGACTACCTATCAACGCCGGTCCTATAATCAATACCCCTGGTAACGAAATGTTTCCCTACATAAACAATGAAGGGCAGTTGTTCTTTTCTTCCGATGGACATGTAGGTTTTGGCCAATTGGATGTCTTTGCCACTATTTCGGATGAGGACGGGGACATAAAAGATGTGATCAATTTAGGGAAACCCTTAAACAGCGAGAAAGACGATTTTGGATACTATGCCTTGGATAACGGGGTGGATGGATATGTTAGTTCCAACCGAAATGGAGGTAAAGGAAGTGATGACATCTACCGTTTCAAGTTTATCCCTTCCCTAATGCTTGAAGGAACTGTGACCGACGCAGTTAACCTTAAGCCGCTGGACAGTGTTGCCATCTCGCTATATGATCAAAAAACGGGAGAGTTGGTCCAACAAACCACGACTAATGATCAAGGCACCTATCGGATGATGGTCAACCGTGGCCAAAACTATCTTATTGAAGCAGTTCGGAAAACGCATCCGCACAAGCATGTATATTTTAGTACGCAAACAGTTCAGCGCGTAACCAAAACAGTGGTTCAGAATATCGAATTGGAGCCCGTTATGGATGTAAAGGTTCTGGCCGGACTCAACAAAATTTATTTCGACTTCAACAAAAGTGATATCAGGCCCGATGCCGCCAGGGAATTGGATAAGGTTGTAAAGCTTATGTCCGAAACCTATCCCGATATGGTCATCCGATTGGAATCGCATACCGACCCTGTGGGAAGTCACACATATAACGACAAACTTTCCGAACGGAGGGCAAAATCGACCTATGAGTACTTAATCGCCCATGGAATTCCAAGACATCGGATTATATCTCATAAGGGATATGGTAAACGGAAACTTATCAACGATTGCAACGGTTTGGAAGACTGCGACCAAGAGCAACTGGAATTGAACCGAAGAACCGAATTTCCGGTGGTTCAACTTAACAATACGTATTTGGCAAAATCAAAATAATAGAGGGGATTCTATTAAAAGCCGCCCATGAAGCAATTCTGGGCGGCTTTTTTGGTTTTACGGCTCGACCCCTCCGGTTCAATGCTAAGCATTGAACCACCTCCCCTCTGTAAAAGGAGGAGCTATATATTTAACTCCAAATTATGCTCCTTACCTTGGAAGGGGAGGTGGTTCCAACTTCGTTGGAACCGGAGGGGTGCATCCGTCAACTCAAAACGGCCATCCGTCAATTGGGAGGTACATTCCATAGCATATTCAAGTTTATTTAGGCTTTAACTTCTAAAACTTGAGTTATGGGAAAGAATACCCTGAATTATTTAGCAACCATTCTATTTTGCTTTTTGCTGATTGCATGCGGAAAGGACGATAGTCCGGACAAACCGGATACGCCCTCCAACGACCCGCCAGAGATCACCAACGTTGATCCTTATGAAGGTGTAATAGGTGATGATGTGGACCTTATTGGAGAAAACTTTAGTGCTACTACCAGTGAAAACACGGTAAAATTTGGCAACGTTGATGCAACTGTGAACAATGCCACAACTACCAAACTGGACGTTACCGTACCAGACGGAGCGGAAACCGCCAAGATTACCGTTACCGTAAACAACCAAACCGCAATCAGTGAAAATGAGTTTGTGGTCAACGACCCTTCGCCAAAAATCCAAAGTTTTACGCCCATGGAAGGTGGGCCTGGCACGGAAGTAACCATAACCGGAATAGGCTTGGAAGCCAATTATGGATTGGATAATTATAATATCAGTTTTAGCGGTAACGGTGCTGAACCAGAGGTAATAAGTGTATCAGATAGTGAGCTGGTTGTTGTAGTTCCAGGTTCCCTCACCACAGGTCCTATTAGCATTTATTTAAACGGTGAAACGATAGTCAGTGAGGATGATTTCACCCCAACGGCCTGGACCCGTAAAAAGGATTTTCCTGGCGGAAAAAGGTTTTTGGGAATAGCTCAATCGGATAATGGAAAAATATACGCTGGTCTTGGCTTAGATGATGATTTAAATCCAAAGGAAGATTTTTGGGAATTTGATCCAAATGAAAATAATTGGACTCAAAAAGCCAATTTCCCAGGAGGTCTAAGATATGCTGCCGGTAGTTTTACCATTAACGGCTTAATTTATGTTATTGGCGGGTCGGACAATACAAGTGTTGGAATCAATGATGTGTGGAGCTACGATTCTGAAAATGACACATGGACACAACTTGGGGATTTCGGTCCTGATATCAATCAAAGAAAATTTTCAGTCTGTTTCTCACTTAATAATGGAAAAGGTTATTTATATGGTGGTGAAGATAAAAATGGTATTCTTTACGGAGATAATTTATGGGAATATGACCCAGGTTCTGATACTTGGACAGAGCAAGGGGTCTTCCCCGGAGGTTCTAGAATTGGCGCCATTGGCCTAGCAATTGCCGACAAAGGTTACATCGCCCTGGTGGAATCGGATAATTCATACTTAAAAGATCTCTGGGAATATAATCCCGATGACGATTCATGGACTGAGTTAGACTCTTTTCCAGCTAACAATGGGCGTAAATTTCCTATTGGATTTGCTTCTGATTCGGACTTATATATTGGAATGGGAGCGGCTTCGGGAGTGGACTGGGATGATTTCTGGATCTACGAAACAATGCCAGCTACTTGGAGTGAAAGGAACAATTTTCCAGGTGACTTTCGATTTGGAGGGGTTGGTGTATTCACTGGGACAAATGGATATCTTGGACTTGGCAGGTATGGGGAATCCACTTTTTATGAAGATTTTTGGGAATACTATCCAGTATATGATCAAGAATAAAAATCAAACTAACCAAAAAAGAAGCCGCCCAAGAAGTAATTCTGGGCGGCTTTTTTGTTTTATATAACCCCTCCGTCCTTCGGACACCTCCCTTTCCAAGGTGAGGAGTTTGTTTGGGCCACGTTTCATGGTTCCTCCCTTCGTAGAGGGGGAGGTGGTTCCAACGCAGTTGGGACCGGAGGGGTGAAGTCGTGAGGTCAACTCACGACTTCACCTCCACCTTACTCTTCACAACATCCTTGATCGGAATCACAAACTTTCCGTCTTTTGTCACCAGTGTCAAACTGTTATTTTCAATAGCTTCTACGGTTCCCGTATGCTTTCCAATTACCAATTTATCCCCTACAGCAAATGTCCTACGCGTATAGAACGAACGTAACAAATCTGTAATGATATCTCGAGAGCCTAATCCCAGTCCTATGGCAAATGCCAACAGAAACGCACCCAAGATCATGGTCACGTTGTTCGTGATAATCGTGGTATCAATCCCAGCTTGGTTCAAGGCGGTGATGGAAATAAAAATCACAATAATGTAGAACAGCATATTGCTCACCAGATTGGATCCCCCAAACTCGAGGGAATCAAAGATTTTCTTGACCGTTTTTTTGATGAAGTTCCCGATGTACAGCCCAATCATCATTAAGGCCAGAGCACTGAAGAGTCTTGGCAAGTAGCGCAGTAGATTGCCAATTTCCGTGGAAATGATCTCCCAGCTTAAAATATCGGCGGCAACAATCAAAAAGACCAATAGTAAAACCCATTTCACAAAACCAAGGATTACTTTGATGATATCGATTTTAAAATCCCCTTTGCCAAACAATTCCATTTCGTTGATCTTATCACTCAACACATTTACCTTGGCCAATTTTAAGATTTTACCCAAGACAAAAAGGATGATCCGGGTTACGATCCATCCAATTAAAAGTATAATGAGTGCCCCTATGATCTTGGGCAAGGCGAGAGCCACGTCCCTACCCATAGCGGCCAGGGAGTCAAAGGTTAGGTCCTTCCATTCGTTTAGTGTATCCATATCTTTAGTTTTATAGTGCAGTTATCAATTATTTCCCAAGGTTTTAAATAGCTTTCGTAAAGCCGACCCTATATTGAACGAGAACAAGGATGCCATATCCATGATCAACTTGGCGGCCGCAATGTCGTTCATTACTTTTTTCTTCATACCTGGTGGAACCTCCCGCAACGAAGCTTCAAGTTCCCTAAACGGATTTCTAATTTTCTTTGCCATGCTACAAGGTTTTATAGATTTCCATAAGTTTTTCTTTTGCTCTTTTTAACCGCATTTTTACGGCACTCTCACCAATTTCCATCAATGCTATCAAATCTTTGATGGAGGCTCCATCCTGATATTTTAGCAATAAAATGGACTTGTCTTCCGGAGAAATCTGTTCCAAGGCCTTCTTTAATTTTTTGGTCTTCATCTCAAAAAGACTCTCATCAGGTATTTCGGCGGTCAATTTGTATTCCGAATCCTCGACGGGCACGGATTTATCGCTCATCTTTCGCTGCTTGTTTCTATTTACATAGTTCACACAAAAATTATAGGTAAACGAATACAGCCAAGTCGAAAACTTCGACCTTCCCTTGAACATCTTTAGTTTAATGAACAGTTGCAGGAACACATCCTGGGTCAAATCTTCAGCCTCATCGTCAGATCTGGCAAATCCATAGCATTTGTTGTAGACCATTTTTGCATACCGGTCGTACAACTTGCCAAAGAGCAATGGATTATTGTTGGCAACAATTTTCTGCACCAGCTCCTCATCCGATAGATGGGCGTAGGGGTCATCTGCTTCCAATGAATTCTTATCAATGTAATGTATAAGAGTTAGAAACAGTCTTTTGAGAAAAGTCACTGTACGAGGTTTGAACTGGTTAGTATTTTGTAGAGTTCCTTTAATAGGAATGCTTTACCAAGATAAATGAAATTGACCTTATATTTATGGAAAATTCGTCTATGAAATATTACGTCCTTTTCGGAATACTGGGGTTCGCCCTTTTTTCTAGCTGTAAAAATGAACCCAAGACAAAGACTCCTGCCGTAAAAGAGTTGACCGTATCGGAAAAAATTGCGCAAGCGCATGGTTATGATCACTGGAAATCTGTGAAGGAAATCACCTTTACCTTTAAAGTGGGCCGGGACACTACCAAACATGGCCGCACATGGATTTGGGAGCCGAAAACAAACAAGGTCACTTCCATTACGCAAAACGATACCCTGGTGTATAACCGAAATTCCATGGACATTATTACCCTAAAAAGAAATGGTGCTTTTATCAATGACCGCTTTTGGATTTTGGCCCCCTTCAACTTGATCTGGGATGCCAAAAATTACACCCCTGAACATAGCACAAACGAAATAGCTCCTATAAGTGGGGAAACCATGCAGAAACTGACCATTGTTTATGGCAATGAAGGCGGATATACCCCGGGTGATGCCTACGATCTGTATTTTAAGGATGATTATATCCTCAGGGAATGGGTTTTTAGAAGAGCTAACCAAGCGGAACCTTCCACGACCACCACCTGGGAAGATTATGTTACCCTTGAAGGATTAAAATTGGTACAGGACCACACCAAAGCGGAACCAGGTTTTAGCCTGAATATGACCAACTTAAAAGTACTGGTGGAATAATACGTTTAGGCCGATTTTTTTCTTTGTAAAATGAAGGTGGCTCCCAATACCAGAAGAATACAACCCAAAAGGGTGAAAAAACTATGTTTTAGGGAAGAGCTCTCGGCTATAAATCCCAAAATAACCGGGCCCAATAAAAAACCGGAGTAGCCGGTTCCGGCAATAAAGGAAATACCCTGTGCTGAATCAACTCCCTTCACATTACCACCAATGCGAAAGAGCTCTGGAACAATCACGGAAAAACCCAGACCGTTGAGGGCAAACCCAATTATGGCCAATAAAGTTCCTTCGGAAAGAACCAAGGTATAGCCCAAAATGGCAATCAAAGCCCCTAGGGCCACAATTTTAACCGAACCAATCTTCGCACTGATTCCATCGCCCAGAAATCGTCCAAGGGTCATGGATACGGAAAAGGCCAAAAACCCTGACCCGATAAGAGCTTCCGGCGCCATGGTAATCTCTTTGAGGTATAAGCCGCTCCAATCCACGATGGCCCCTTCGCTGGCAAAAGCCACAAAACCAATAATCCCCAACAAAAACAAGGGTTTAAACAGTTTCAGACTAAATGGTTCCTTCGCTTCGGGTGGTGCGGTAATGTGGACGTATCTTTTGAAGAACAATAGATTTATTAAAAAAGTAATCACAACCGTGATGCCCATATGCAAGGCTGGATTTCCTATAACCGGAATCAAAAAACTACTTAACCCAACCAATACGCCACCTAAGCTAAAAAAACCATGGGCGGCCGACATAAAATTCTGACCATCCTCCTTTTCAATTTCAGTGACAAGCGTATTCATGGCTATGTCCGTGAGTCCATTGGTCGCCCCAAATAAAAACAGGGACCCCATAAGCAAATAATAGTTGGGAGCTATAAGTGGAAAAAGGGCAGATATACTCGCTACAATAACCCCCATCCAAGTGGCTTTGCCCACCCCCATGGAATTGATGATTTTTGAGGCCAAGGGAAATATGGTAAATACCCCAAGTGATAAACAAAACAGCGCAATCCCAAGGTCGGCCTTGTCTATGTCCAATTTCTCCTTTACGGTCGGAATATAAATGGCCCATGTGCCAAACCAGATATTAAGGCTAGTAAAGACCCACGCAGGTCCGAAGTATCTCGGGTTGGATAAAATGAGTTGAAGTGATTTCATACCGCAAAATAACCCAACGCCAACAGAAGTTTATAGCTGAAAATATTCCAATTCTGGTCTATTTTATTCCTTATTAACAAATAATTTCATCGTAATTGGTAGTTTTACAGCATGAAACCCATGTTGGAAGCCATCAATGTCGGCGCTAACTCATCTTTGAAGATAGCCACCTATAACAACTCCAGTTATTGCGAGTCCGCAGGTTGGCATGTACATCCGGAATACGAATTGGTGTATGTAAAAAATGGATCGGGCTGCTTGCACATAGGTACCAAAAAGACGCCCTATTCCAAGGGAACTTTGGTGTTTTTGGCAGGTAATATTCCACATGCTGACTTTGGGAACAAAGACCACAAAGACAATATTGAAGTGGTGATTCAGTTTAGGAAAGAGTTTTTGGATGAAAAAATCAGTGTGTTTCCAGAATTCGAAGGAATAAAAAGGCTTATTGAAAAGTCGGGGCACGTATTGGTGTTTGATCAACAATGCCAGGACAAGCTACAATCCAAATTTGAGGCCTTTGCTTTTCAAGACAATCAAAGTCGCCTGATCAATCTGCTGTCCATCCTGGGTGAATTATCCAGGGAAAAACACTATCAAGTGCTGTTTGAATCATTTTCGACCCATGAGTTCAAAAGCGATGAAATAAGACGATTGGAAAACATTTTCGAGTATGTGAACACCAACTACAACAAGGAAATCTCCGTACCCGAAATCTCGTCCCAATTGGGCTTCACGCCCAACTCCTTTAGCCGTTTCTTTAAAAAAATGACCCAAAGACGGTTTCTTGACTTTGTAAATGAATATCGGATTACCAAAGCGGTGGAACTTTTTAATGAGGACAACTCCACCATTGCCGAGACGATGTACAAGTCCGGTTTTAACGACCCTTCCTATTTCAGCAAACAATTTAGGAGGTACCAAGGCATTTCGCCATCCACCTATTTAAATCGAAGGTATTCCCCCCTACTTTCCTAAGATTCCTTTTTTAAGAATTTGCCCAAAATTGTACATATCCGAGTAGGAGCAATAAAAGGGGGCGGCAGCCAATCGGATAACGTTGGGTTCCCTCCAATCCGTTATTACGCCATTTGTCATGAGATAGTCGAAGAGTGGCCTACCTTCGCCATGTAAGAAAACCGAAAGTTGGCAACCTCTCTCTTTTGGGGTAATAATTTCAAAACTACTGTCGACCTCTTTATCTATTTCTCCTAAAATGAATTCCAAATAGGCTACGATCAATTGCTGTTTTTCTATTAGGGCATCCATTCCAACTTCATCAAATAGTTCCAGGGAAGCCAGATAGGGCGCTACTGAAAGTATGGGTGGATTGCTCAATTGCCAAGCATCTGCAGTCTCGATGGGATCAAACTCGGGCTGCATTAAAAACCGGGTCTCCTTTTTGGTGCCCCACCAACCTTCAAAACGAGGAATATCCTTTTGGTCCAAATAACTTTCGTGCACATAGACCCCGGAAGCATTCCCAGGACCACTGTTCATGTATTTATAACTGCACCAAGCAGCAAAATCGGCTCCCCAATCATGCAAGTCGAGCTTAATATTACCCACTCCATGGGCCAAATCCCAACCCACTTTTGCACCAAATGCCTTTCCAGTCTGGGTGATGGCCTCCATATCCAATACTTGGCCGTTGTAGTAATTGACCCCTCCCATTAGAACAAGAGCCAACTCCTCACCTACCTCATTGATCTTATCAAGAATATCTTCGGTTCTCCAAAAATGCTCGCCCTCCCGTTTCTTGACCTCCACAATAACCTCATCGGGATCAAAACCATGGAATCGGGCCTGACTTTGGAGCATATATTGATCGGAGGGAAAGGCCTTCTCTTCACATAAAATCTTTATGCGTTTTCCTTTGGGTCTGTAAAAGGACACCATGAGTAAGTGCAAGTTAACGGTAAGGGTATTCATCACGGAAACTTCTTCCTTTTTTGCCCCAACAATCTTAGCCAATCCTTCTGCCAATCGCTCATGGTAATCCCACCAGGGTTTTTCAGCATAAAAATGACCTTCCACTCCCAATTCCCGCCAGTCCTGCATCACATCATCCACAAATTTTTGGGTGCGTTTTGGTTGTAGACCCAGGGAATTCCCAGTAAAATAAATTACGTTCTTTCCATTTACCTGCGGAAAATGAAACTCATTTCTATATTTGGCCAAAGGGTCTTGGGCATCCAATTGTTTCGCAAATTCCAGGGAATTCTGAAAGTCCATACGTTATTTTTGTTTAAAAATACGGTGTTTATTGGTGGCTATTGGAACGCACATCAAGTAAGCCGCATTTCGATGATGTGCTTTTTAAATCCAACTTTTTCATAGGCCCTAATAGCGGGGGTATTGTCTTCGTAAACGGTTAGTCTCATTTCGGAAAGTCCTTTGGAATCAGCCCATTTTTTAAGCCTATCAACAATTTGGGCATTTAATCCTTTTCCCCTATGGCCGGGGTCTGTGTACATAAATCCCAAATAGGCATAGTGCTCATGATCTAAATAGTGCCTTGCTTTTTTAGTTATGGCATATCCTGAAGAAACAATTTGGCCATTTTGTTCAACTACCAGCACGCAGGCGTCCTCGTCAAGGATCATTTTTCCAATATCGTAGTAGCTAACCGGGTCTTCCCTAATGGTGACATCAAATGGCCTTTCTGCCTTGATGAGTTCTTGTTCAAAATTCAACAAGATCGGTAAATCTTCCATTTGGGCGTCCCGCACCTTGTATTCTTGTGCCATAATCGAGGTTCTTTACATTCCAACTGCGTATCCAATGTACTTCTTTTCTCTATTTTTGCGAAAATTTAAGGATGCATTTTTTATCACCTGTACTGGAACGTTATATCGTTGAAAATTCGGAGCCGGAACCTTCACTTTTAACCGAATTGACCCGCGAGACGCATTTAAAGGTCGTCCAACCCCGAATGATCACAGGTCATTTTCAGGGAAGGGTTCTAAGCATGCTCTCCAAAATCATTTCTCCCAAATACATATTGGAGATTGGCACCTATACAGGGTATTCCGCTATTTGCTTGGCTGAGGGACTACAAACCGATGGTGAACTGCATACCATTGAGGTGAATGAGGAGTTGCATGATATGCAGCGAAAGTACTTTGATAAAAGTGGATTTGGAGAACAAATCAAACAACATACAGGGGATGCTCTGGACATTGTTCCCGCCTTGGAGCATCAGTTTGACCTAGTCTTTATTGATGCACAAAAAGTGCAATATGACGTCTATTATGAGGCCGCAATCCGAAAAACAAAGACGGGAGGTGTTATTCTTTCGGATAATGTTTTGTGGTCTGGTAAGGTAGTGGAACCCTTGGTTCCCTCAGATAAGGCCACGGCCACTTTGGTGGCCTACAATCAAAAATTAAAAGAGGATTCCCGGGTAGAAACCGTTTTGCTCCCGATACGTGATGGTCTTACGATGTGCCGGGTGCTATAGCCCTGTGCAAACGATAGAACAAAATTCCAGAAAGCAACCCCACTATCGCACCGACCAAGATATCCAGCGGATAATGCACGCCTACATAAATTCGGCTTGTGGTAAACAGCAAAGGCCATATAAAAAACAGCCCTACCCATTTTATTTTGCTTCGCAGCAGCAGATAGACCAATAAAGCAATGGCAACTGAGCTAGCCGCATGGCCCGAAAAAAAACTAAAATCCGAAGGGGTTTCCAGAATTCGGATATAGGAATTGATTTCTTCATTGTTATTGGGGCGAAGTCTTTTAAACACAATTTTGGTCCAATGGGTAAGTCCTGTGATAAAAAGAGCCAGGCCTATGACCGAAGTTATTCTCGTAAAAGCTTCTTTTTTGGGAAATTTGAGTAAAAAAAGAACCAAAAACCACAGGAACAAAGGTGTCCAAACAGAAATTTTGGTAACCATGGTCCAAAAAAAATCGTAGGGTTCGGAACCAAGGGAATTAAGATAGATGAAGGTGTCCTGGTCCCATTGTATGAGTTTTTCCAACATGGGGATTATTTGGTACTTCTTTTCACAGCACCGGTAACCTCATCCACATTTTTCTTTACTTCGTTCAGCTCATTCCGGATTTCCTTGGTAAAATCCGTATCAATACCTTGTTTTTCAGCGCTTTTTTGGATTTCGCGCTTTATATCGTCCGTGGCATCCCTGAGTTGGCGCATTCCTTTGCCCAAACCTTTGGCAATACCGGGAATCTTATCGGCACCAAAAACCATCACCACAATAAAGAGGATAAAAAAAATCTCGCCGCCGCTGATAAATAGAAAATGCATGGAACAAATATAATGAGAACTTGGTTGGAAACTAAAAAAAGCCCTGTGATTTCACAGGGCT
Source organism: Flagellimonas myxillae (assembly GCF_023502235.1). Taxonomy (GTDB): domain Bacteria; phylum Bacteroidota; class Bacteroidia; order Flavobacteriales; family Flavobacteriaceae; genus Flagellimonas; species Flagellimonas myxillae. Next base: position 14,655 of record NZ_JAMFLY010000007.1, read on the forward strand.
TTTAACACTTAATCCAGGGTTTGCTTACCCTTTAATATTTTGTTTGAACTTATCGAAATCGGATTTCTCCTCTTTCATAGGCCAAGAATTGTTGGCGGTATCAATATCCGCAGTTTCCGCTTTGGGGTCAATAACAATGCCCACCAACTCTTTCTGTGAGGACAGCACACGCTTCACCTCCGCATCGTTCTTTCTCCAAATTTCAGGTGGATAGGTTACATTTTCCTTGCTACCGTCGGCATAGGTATACTCCACGATCAGTGGCATAGGAATACCTCCTGGCTTGTCAAAAGTGATTTCGTAGAAATACTTGGGTTCCTGCACTTGCGCCCTTTCTTCGGGAGTCATATTATCCATCATAAACTCTTTCAAGTTTTGGGAAACCTCGGTTGGGGATTTTCCTTTTAGTTCAGGATTGTAGTCCTCGCTGTCTTCCTCTGCCAAATACACCAAGGGAGGTAAATCGGCTTCTGTAATATTCCTATCGGCCATATATTTTTCCATTTGCTTGGTAGGCCTATTGGAAACATAATACTTTTTCACTCCTTTGACCCCGATATCCACATAGTCCGTGGTATAGAACCAAGATCTCCAGAACCAATCCAAGTCCACAGCTGAGGCATCTTCCATGGTACGGAAAAAGTCTTCTGGTGTGGGATGCTTAAATTTCCAACGTTGGGCATAGGTTTTGAACGCATGGTCGAACAACTCAGGTCCCATTACAGTTTCCCTAAGAATATTCAAGGCAGTGGCCGGTTTGCCGTAGGCGTTTGGCCCAAGTTGATATACGTTCTCTGGATTGGACATGATCGGTGAGATATGGCTTTGGTCTCCTGCCATATAAGGCACAATCTTCGCAGCTTCTCCCCTTCTGGACGGATATTTGGCATTTGGAGCAATTACATCTGGATAGTTTTTCCCAAACTCCTGCTCGGTCAAATACTGCATGAAAGTGTCCAAACCTTCGTCCATCCATCCCCACTGACGCTCATCGGAATTTACAATCATTGGGAAATAATTGTGTCCAACCTCATGGATGATTACACTGATCATTCCGTACTTGGTCCTATCGGAATAGGTGCCATCCTCGTTGGGGCGACCATAATTCCAGCAAATCATGGGATATTCCATTCCCTGATTTTTCGCATGTACCGAAATTGCCTTGTGGTACGGATAATCAAATGTATGTTTGGAATAGGTTTTCAACGTTTGGACAACGGCTTTGGTGGACTGCTCTTCCCAAAGTGGATTTCCTTCTTTAGGGTAAAGCGAGACCGCCATTACATCCTTTCCGCCAATTTTTACGGCCTGCATGTCCCAAACAAATTTACGGGAAGTGGCAAATCCGTAATCCCTAACATTGGTTGCCTTAAACTTCCATGTCTTTTTCTTTTCTGAAAAGCCTTTTTCGGCTGCTTCGGCCTCTTCCTGGGTAACAATAAGAACAGGTTTGTCATAAGATTTTTTGGCCTGCTTGTAGCGTTTCATCATCTCTTTGGAGAAAACTTCATCGCGGTTCTGCAATACCCCGGTGGCATCCAAGATGTGGTCTGAAGGTACCGTGATGTTTACCTCGTAATTTCCAAAAGGAAGTGCAAATTCACCACTTCCCCAGAATTGATGGTTCTGCCATCCTTCAACATCACTATATACCGCCATTCTTGGGAAGAACTGCGCTATAACATAAGCCCGGTTTCCATCTTTTTGAAAGTATTCGAAACCTGAACGCGCACGGTTTACCGTATGATCGGGAACATTGTACCACCACTTGATGGAAAACGAAATCTGCTCCCCACTCTTCAAAGGTTTGGGGATGTTCAATCGCATCATGGTTTGGTTAATGGTATAGGACAATGGTTTTCCATTCGCATCCTTTACAAACTCAATATTAAAACCACCATCAAAAGGTTCGGTGACATAAGTCTGGGCAAAATCCCCTGCCATATAGGCGAAACTCACCCCATTTCCATTTCGCAAAGGTGACTTGGAGTCCTTGGCCCTAACATTTTGATCCAACTGCACCCAAAGAAATTCTAAATCGTCTGGTGAGTTGTTATAATAGGTTATGGTCTCTTCCCCACGGATAACGGCATTCTTATCATCCAATTCAATGTCCATTACGTAATCTGCCCGCTGTTGGTAGTAATCGGGTCCGGGAGCACCGGAAGCGGAACGGTAAGTATTTGGGGTAGAAAACTCCTCGTACAACTGTTTGAATTTGCTTTGATTCACATGGCCAGGCTTCCTTTCCTCTTTAGCCTCTCCTTCTTCCTGGGCAATGGCCATTGCACCAAAAAGGAACAGCATGGAAGCAAAACAATACTTGATTTTGTTCATTTTCTTATTGATTTTTAAAACAGTGAAAAATAGCTTTTTTTTAACGAACTGTTAAAAGGCGGTTATAAGTTTAACATTCCTTTATTATTCTCCTTGATCAACACAAAACTCCTTTTTTTACCCTTCCATTTTAGATGGACAATGTTCTGTTGTTCTTCAAAGAGATCGGTAAGCACTTCATTTTGGACAGCAATGGATTTTAGGTTTGCGAAATCCACGTTCTCTACCTCGAGATAACAAATAATAACGTCATTATCATATTCCTTTCCCAAAAAGACATATTGGGAATTTTCGCCATTTAGTTCAATGACAAACTTTGCTCTAAGGTATTTTTCAATATAGGCATTTGCAATCTTGGATTCTTGTTCGGTAGCAAGCGCCGGTTTAATATCATAGCGCTCCTCCAAGACATCTTCCAGGTCGTCAATAAAAATGCGGGTTGTAATCTGAAACGACGCACTTTTTTCAGAATAGACAACATTGGTGACACTGAGATAGAATTTATGCGCCGTGCTAAACGACATCAGGAGGAATAGAGTCAACAAACCGATTCCGGTCTTTATTTTTTTCGATTTCATCATATCGTATTAAACTGCAATTTCAAACTCAATCCCCATGCCAAAGATAGGTTCAATCCAAACCATTTTCCTCACGATAGGTTTTGCTCTTATCAAGAATAAATTCCCAAAGTGCCAAATCATTGGCATCCTTTAGTACCTCGTCGAAATTGGGACTTACCTGGCAATAATACATAAAGTCGTAAAAACGATTCTGCGGAATTTTGAGGGATTCGATATACAGTGAATCCAAATACTTCTTCTCGACATTCCTGATCGCCATATAATTTTCGTCCAATCGAACCCGGTCCTTTAACATACGGGTCCTACCACTTATTCGATTGAGAATTTTGTTAAGGTTGATGCCAAAACCCAATCCTGCAAAGTAGACAAACTTACCGTGGTCCGCATCATTTAATTTATTTTCGCTTTGTGTCAAAATGGGAATATGGGCATTCGGCAAACCTAGAGCTTCGGCGCTAACATCTTGTTCCAGTTTAAGCCCCGTTAAATCCTTGTCCAAACTTCCCGATAAATTATAGGGTCTCAGTACAACCTCACTAAGTTCGTTTACAAATTCGGATAAGGAAACCACAAGATAGCTGGAGTCGAAAACCGCTTTATTTACAGGAATAACCTTTCTCTTAATATGAACTGCAGAAAAAACCAGGGTATCGTTAAGTCGTACAGGGATTTCAAACTCCCCATCCACATTGGATATCACCGCATCGTTTTGATTAGTATTTAGAACAACGATGCCAACCACATCACCTGCATCAGATTTGATTTTTCCTTTTAATATTTTTGACTCCTGGCCCATGGCCAAACAACTAGCGAGCAAAATCAAGAAAGGGAAGTAGCTCCGTAGCATCTGAAAATCAATCCAAATTATTGTTGCTCCGATATTCCCGACTTTTTCCTACCATAAAATCCCAAATTTTTAGCTTGTCATGGGAATCCACCGTCTGTTGGAATTCTTCATCAACTTCGCAGAAATACATAAAGTCCTCTATCTTCTCCACTGGGATTTTCAAATTGGAACTGATCAGGGAATCCGCATAGAAACCTTGCACACGTTGGGTTCTAGCATAGGTTTTATCTACCTTGACCCGGTTTTTCAGCATCTTTGTACGGCCTGTAATGGCATTGATCAAAGGATCCAATGGAGGCGTCAAAATCATGCCCACATTAAATTTTCCTGCAGTGGCCTGTTGTAATTTCCGCTCGCTTTGGGTTGGTATTTTGGCATGGGCATTGGGCAATCCCAAAGCTTCCGCACTCACGTCCTTTTCCAATTGCAATTGGTCCAAATCCTGATCCAAATCCCCCGATAGATTATAGGGGGTAACCACAACTTCTCTAAGTTCGTTCACAAATTCTTCTAAGGGCACGGTGATAAAGCTTGTATTGTACACCATCTCGTTAACCACAACAAGTTTCCTTTGAAACTGAACCGCTGAGATCGCCAAAGTATCCCGCAGCCTCACCCTAATGGAAAAATTCCCATCCATATCCGTGATTACCGCATTTTGGGAGCTAATATTCTGGACCACCACCCCGACCACATCTTTATTGCTGGAGCTGTAAACCCTACCCCGCAATTGTTTGGTTCCTGTTTGTTGGGCAAACAAGGAAAAAGAAAGGAGGAAAAATAGAAAAGTGAGGATGTTATTCCGCATTCAACTCGGCCAAATAAGTTTTACTCTGGGTTACCAAGAAATCTATCAGCTGAAACTCATTTTCCTTACGTAGCAAGGTCTTGGAAGGCACCCTGTCATCGCAATAAATCAAGAATGCATTGATCTTATCCTGCGGCAATTTTAAATCCACCACAAAAAATTCATCATCATAAACCTGTCGCATAACCTCGCTAACCTTTAAAGGTTGACGCGTTTCTCCAGCGGCATTCTTGTTCTTGAACAAAGCCTTAAAGATGTTGACGAAGTTGATACCGTCCCGCATTCCCCGCACGGTCCTTGACTCCGCAATGTTCTCCACCTCCGTGGAACGGTCAATTTCATATTCAAATTCCTTGAAATCCTCATTTTTTACCTCCAAAAACTTGTCTTGGTTTTCGGGAGTGACCACAACCCCTTCCAATTGGGTCACTTTTTCGGTGACTTCGACCACCAACCGATTGTTGTATAAAATTTCAGGAGTAATGGTCACCACTTCCAATTGATAATTGACCGCTGTAAATACCAATTGATCTCCCTCTTTGACCAAAATCAAAAACTCACCATTTTCGTTGGTAATCGTCGCAGTTTCGGCGGTAGAATTGATCACATTTTCGTTGGGTACGTTCACGCCACGATAAATTACCTTACCCCTTAAGGCCTGTCTATTTTCCTGGGCCATGGAAAGTGAGGTAAAAACCAAAAAGAACATGAAAAGGGTAACGTTTTTCATACGTAAGGCCATTTAGTCGAAGTTAAAGAAAACCCTTGATGGCCATATAAAAAAATATTGTTGTTCTAAACTTTTGTTAATTCTCCAAAACAGGGTTTCCAATAGTTTTTCCATTCAACTTTGAACTAGGGTATTTTGACGGTAATTATTAGAATTATCGAATCATAGGATTAGCTTTGCCAATTAAGTCTAAATATCCTCAAACCTCAGACACCGTGAAAAAGCAAATTTCTAGTTTGATTGTTGGCCTCCTTGTAATAAGCTCCCTACAAGCTCAGATAAAAATTGGTGAAAACCCTCAAAATTTAAATCCAGCTTCCGTTTTGGAGTTGGAAAGCACCTCCAGGGTCTTGGTCATTACCCGAATGACCAATGTTCAAATGGAAAACACCACCCCCTTAAGAGGCGCCATGGTTTATAACGTGGACACCGAATGTGTGCACTTTTATGATGGTACCCAATGGATCAACCCATGCGATAGACCCGATGAACAAACCTTTTCTGCAGACCCTATCGTAAATGCCAATCCGACGATTGTTATCACTGAAGATGGGACCAATTTCAACTTTGAGGTGGGAATGATCCGGGGCGAGAACATAGTACCCACCTCGGTAAATGGTCAAGTCCATATCCAAGAGCAATCAATTACAGGGGATAGAATTGCGGATGAAACTATTTCTTTTGATAAACTGGGAATCGGAACCACTTCTGGGGAACTCTTACAATGGAACGGGACCCAATGGATCTTGGTGGATGAATCTGCCTTGGCCGTTACCGAAGTGGATGGGGTCATAGGTAATGAAGTTACCGGTCCTGCTGATGCCACCTTGGTTCTTTCAGGCACGGGAGACGCCTTAAATCCTTTTTTGTTGGACGTAAGCAATGGCGGAATCACCACGGTGGAACTTGCGGATAATGCGGTTAACTCATTGAAAATTGAAGATGGACAGGTCAGTAATTTGGATTTGGCCACCGATGCGGTGACCAATGAAAAAATGGCCAATGACGCTGTGGGAACCAATGAACTTATTGATGGTAGTGTAACCAACATAAAACTTGACAAGGCCAACATTCCCCTTAGCGGGTTTGGCGCGGCAGCGGCCAATGTGGACATGGGAGGTTCGCAGATAAACAACCTCCAGGACCCAACAGCCGCGCAGGACGCAGCGACCATGGCTTACGTGGACAGTGAGGTGGCCGGGCTCACA
>NZ_JAMFLY010000008.1:0-2500 GCF_023502235.1 Flagellimonas myxillae
TATATTTGCACCCGCTTAGCTGATAAGGCTGGGTGTTTTTAGCGGGGGATTTGATTAGGCCGAAGGCCGTTTTTTTTGTCCCGTTGATAGGAATTAGGAAGTTCATTTGACATATTGTATAGACAGCGTAAAAGAGAATAACGAAGAACCATTTTGATGTCAGTTACTTGGATTGTTCAGGGAGTTGAAATTATTTAACTTTTTACAATGAAGAGTTTGATCCTGGCTCAGGATGAACGCTAGCGGCAGGCCTAACACATGCAAGTCGAGGGGCAGCGGGGATTAGCTTGCTAATCTGCCGGCGACCGGCGCACGGGTGCGGAACGCGTATGGAACCTGCCCCTGTCAGGGGAATAGCCCAGGGAAACTTGGATTAATGCCCCATGGTATCGGGATATCGCATGATATCCTGATTAAAGATTTATCGGACAGGGATGGCCATGCGTACCATTAGTCAGATGGTGGGGTAACGGCTCACCATAACTACGATGGTTAGGGGCCCTGAGAGGGGGATCCCCCACACTGGTACTGAGACACGGACCAGACTCCTACGGGAGGCAGCAGTGAGGAATATTGGACAATGGTCGGGAGACTGATCCAGCCATGCCGCGTGCAGGATGACTGCCCTATGGGTTGTAAACTGCTTTTATACGGGAAGAAACCTGTCCACGTGTGGACAGCTGACGGTACCGTAAGAATAAGGACCGGCTAACTCCGTGCCAGCAGCCGCGGTAATACGGAGGGTCCGAGCGTTATCCGGAATCATTGGGTTTAAAGGGTCCGTAGGCGGGCCATTAAGTCAGGGGTGAAAGTCTGCGGCTCAACCGTAGAATTGCCTTTGATACTGGTGGTCTTGAGTCGTTGTGGAGTGGCCGGAACATGTGGTGTAGCGGTGAAATGCATAGATATCACATAGAACACCGATCGCGAAGGCAGGTCACTAACAACGTACTGACGCTGATGGACGAAAGCGTGGGTAGCGAACGGGATTAGATACCCCGGTAGTCCACGCCGTAAACGATGGATACTAGCTGTCGGGACCTCGGTCTCGGCGGCCAAGCGAAAGTGATAAGTATCCCACCTGGGGAGTACGTTCGCAAGAATGAAACTCAAAGGAATTGACGGGGGCCCGCACAAGCGGTGGAGCATGTGGTTTAATTCGATGATACGCGAGGAACCTTACCAGGGCTTAAATGTAGTGGGACAGGGGCAGAGACGCCCTTTTCTTCGGACTCATTACAAGGTGCTGCATGGTTGTCGTCAGCTCGTGCCGTGAGGTGTCAGGTTAAGTCCTATAACGAGCGCAACCCCTACCGTTAGTTGCCAGCGATTCAAGTCGGGGACTCTAACGGGACTGCCGGTGCAAACCGAGAGGAAGGTGGGGACGACGTCAAATCATCACGGCCCTTACGTCCTGGGCCACACACGTGCTACAATGGCCGGTACAGAGGGAAGCCACCCCGCAAGGGGGCGCGGATCTATAAAGCCGGTCACAGTTCGGATCGGGGTCTGCAACTCGACCCCGTGAAGCTGGAATCGCTAGTAATCGGATATCAGCCATGATCCGGTGAATACGTTCCCGGGCCTTGTACACACCGCCCGTCAAGCCATGGAAGCCGGGAGTGCCTGAAGTCCGTCACCGCAAGGAGCGGCCTAGGGCAAAATCGGTAACTAGGGCTAAGTCGTAACAAGGTAGCCGTACCGGAAGGTGCGGCTGGAACACCTCCTTTCTAGAGAAAGACGACCGGACGGTCCATGTCCGGCATCGGGTGGTTTCTTTGTTTTTCTTTTATGCTGTCTTATAATATGCAAACATACTGGCGATTTTAGGCCAAACAGTCTCATAGCTCAGCTGGTTAGAGCGCTACACTGATAATGTAGAGGTCGGCAGTTCGAGTCTGCCTGAGACTACTGAAGGTACGAAGGCGGGAGCCGGAAGTACAAGGTTCATTGAGTATTGAATAGGAAATTCTGGAAGTTGGGCGGTAGTTATGGACTAACTACTAACTACTATGTACTAACGACTAGTATATGGGGAATTAGCTCAGCTGGCTAGAGCGCCTGCCTTGCACGCAGGAGGTCACCGGTTCGACTCCGGTATTCTCCACTTGTGCCCAGCTCGACTGGGTACCTCTTTGGTAAGGCACCGACGAACATCGGTCCTTCACTGAAGAGGCCCTGAAAATGAATTCAGGGTTAACGTTCATTGACATATTGGGACGGAAATATGACGGTTTTATATCGTTATGTGGAAGTCAAAGAAGAAACACGAAGTAGAATAGAATATATAAGGATTACGAGGGCATTTGTGCTTTAGGGCACAGGTGCGACAAGCAAGAGAAGGGCGTATGGGGGATGCCTAGGCTCTCAGAGACGATGAAGGACGTGATAAGCTGCGAAAAGCCGCGGGGATCTGCACACGAGAGTTGATCCGCGGATGTCCGAATGGGGCAACCCACTATGTTGAAGGCATAGTATCCGAAAGGAGGTGAACCCGCTG
>NZ_JAMFLY010000009.1 GCF_023502235.1 Flagellimonas myxillae
GACGTCCGTTAGGTCGTTGAAGCTGCCCGAGAAGTCATCCGTAACATCGGTGTCAAGGTTCGGGAACTCATTGTTGACTGCTGTTGCCACCTGTGCATCCGTCAGCTGTGTATCGTTATCGATATCGTCGGCAAACCCCGCAGGTACGTTGTTCAAAGAGGACCACTCCCCGTCAAAATCATCGGTCACATCGGTGTCCAGGTTCGGAAACTCGTTGTTGACGGCCGTGGCCACCTGTGCGTCGGTCAGCTGTGTATCGTTGTCGATGTCGTCGGCAAAGCCGGCGGGCACATTGTTCAAAGAGGACCATTCCCCATCAAAATCGTCGGTGGAATCCGTATCGAGGTTGGCCGGGACGTCCGTAAGGTCATTGAAGCTACCGGAAAAGTCATCGGTCACATCGGTGTCGAGGTTGGGGAACTCGTTGTTGACGGCCGTTGCCACCTGGGCATCGGTCAGTTGGGTATCGTTGTCGATATCATCGGCAAAGCCGGCGGGCACATTGTTAAGTGAGGACCACTCCCCGTCAAAATCGTCGGTAGAATCCGTATCAAGGTTGGCGGGCACGTCCGTAAGGTCGTTAAAGCTACCACTGAAATCATCAGTTGAGTCCGTATCCAGATTGGCCGGTACATCGGTCAGGTCGTTAAAGCTACCGGAAAAGTCGTCAGTCACATCGGTGTCCAAATTCGGGAACTCGTTGTTGACGGCCGTGGCCACCTGTGCGTCGGTCAGCTGTGTATCGTTGTCGATGTCGTCCGCAAAGCCGGCAGGCACATTGTTGAGTGAGGACCACTCCCCATCAAAATCGTCGGTGGAATCCGTATCCAGATTGGCAGGTACATCGGTCAGGTCGTTGAAGCTACCGGAAAAGTCATCGGTCACATCGGTGTCATAACTACTTAAATCGATGGTAGTTGCATCTGGGTCACTGGTTAAGGAAATTACCCCTCCAGTAAATTCCAAATCCTGAATTTCGTTTTGACTATCGGCATCAGCGTCATCCACATTGATATTGATGGTATTGCCGTTATCAATTACTATGTTTCCGGGATTACCATCGGTGCTAAGGTTTTGGTTATCCGTGTTGATGGCACTGATAATGGTTTCTGACCCTATTTCATTGGTAAAAGTATAGGTGCCATCCATATTGTCTACCAAGGTAGTTGTGGTTTCTGGGGCTCCGTTGAAGGTTAGGTCATTTCCCTGGCCATCGGAAAGTGTAATGGTTCCATCTCCATTGTCCGTGTAGGAAAAATTGGTGTTGTTTGATGAATCACAAAGATTGATCCATTGGGCTCCGTTAAAATAGTGCACACAAGCCGTATCCATATTATAAACCACAGCCCCGTTCAAAGGAGAGATGCTTTGCATTTGAGCAGAGGACAGCCGGGTCAAAACCAACGCCTTGTCACTGCTTTCCAATTCCATAATGGAAGTAGGATCAATCGCATTGGGGTTGTCTCCCACCTTGACTTGGGCAAATGTGATAACAGAAAAAAACAGGGCAAAAAAGGGTAATATACTTCTCAATTCCATTACAACTTATTTGATAGCTGGCTAAAAATAGCGTCGGAAGGAGAGAAGTACCACTAATTGTTGTGTAGGTAGATAAGATTGTTGTAAATGGGAATTATGGAAGCAATCCTTTAATTCCGAAGGGGTTATGACGGGTCAATTGAAGCTTTATTCCTACAAACTATCGATCTAGGAACAGGAAACCTTGGTATTCAAGACCTAGATCGTCCAAGGTGACTAAATAATAGTAAAATCCTTCAGGCAGCCCTTTATCTTGGCTTAGGTAGAAATTTCCTGTGTTGGCCAAGCCATTGAACTCATCAACATAATTGATTTTTTCAAACACTTTTTGCCCAAATCTGTTAAAAATTCTCAGGCTATTATTGGGGGATTGGTCCATGTTGTCAATGACAAGAAAATCGTTGACCCCATCCCCATTAGGACTTAGGAAGTAATTTCCCAATGTAGGGTTGTTAACAGCAAACGTATCCGTAGGCAGGGGAACAGTACCAAAGGTTATGACAGCATAGTCATTTGGGTTGAACACTTGGGAAGTGATAAATCCATTGGAAAGGTCTCCGCTTTTGGCAGAATTTCCAATTACAACCCATTGATTGGCACCTTTACTCCAACCCACCACGATTATGGATTCAAAGGAAGCATTGGGAATAGAAGCTAAATCACTTCGTGGATTCCAACTTATTGTAACCGATGCGGGAACACCACTATCCAGAATCCAGAATTCTTTATCCGTTACTGTACCGATATCGGGAACTTTTTCTCCGGTATTATAATTTGCTGCCAATGATGGAGGATTGGAAGGGTTTTCAAACAAATAAGCACATCTGGCAAGTGGAGTATTGCCTTGTGAGTGTAGGGTCAGAGGCCTCAACTGATTTTGATCGCCTACTGGGAAAACAAAAAAGTTTCGATTATTTATAGCAGCGAAACCGGTTATTTTGGCAACATCGCGATCACCACTATAAAATCCGTCCTGCATAAAGTTGAGATATACCGCTTGGTTATCTAGGGGTGTGTCTACGTTTCCTTCAACAAAATTGGTGTTGTTCTGAACGTTTATGGGGTTTTGAAGAAGGATATTGTTGGTCACCATGAATTCAGCATCCCAAAAAGTTGGAGGGATACTGCCCAAAACTTCCAAGGAATTGGTTCCATAAAAGCCAGCCAAACCTACAGTTTGGTCAAATGAGGAATCGTTTATAAAATTAGCATGAAACCCGATTTGACTATCCGGATGCATTTGAATGTTACCGCTGTTGTATAAGCCGTTTTGGGCCTTTATGGATAATCCTAAAAATAGAAACGTTATAAAAAAAGAAGTTTTCAACGTATTACTTTTCGTTTTTATTGAGTAACAAAATCTTAATTTCTCGTATTTCTGATTTTAAGGCTTCGAGTTCTTTGGCCAATTCTTCCTTTTCGGATTCTAACTTTTCAATTTTCTTCTCTTGTTCAATAGTGTGTAAGAATAGTTCTTCAATTTTTTCTAGATGATCGAGCGAAGATTCTGTTAATCGATATTCTCCTGAAGTTTTCACCTCCGAAGCTGACCTGATTCCAGGTAAATGTTTGTGTTCTCTTACGAAGGCCTCAACTTCTTTTAAGCTTCTGAATCTATATGCATTGTTGAGAGATGAAAAATCATCGTAGTATTTTTCGAAAACAAAATCTGGAACAGATAAGGTAATTCCACCAGCAATAAAATCACCGGTTGTAGTTACATCACTAGTAAATACAGGGTTAATTTTACTTCCATCGATATTGGCTCCTGCATTGATATCAATATTTGTAATTGTACCGTCAGCTATTTCATTTGAGGTTATCCCATTAGGTGCTACGTCCGCTGTGAGATTTGGATAGGTCCCACCGGTTGTGATGGTGCCGCTGCCCCCGTCGCCAAGGGTTACCGTTTGGTCCGGTGCCGCGTTGGTCACCTCGAAGTCGTCCCCGACCTGGTTTACGGTGATCCCCGTTCCCGCAGAGACTGTCTGGTCCTCATTGTTCGGGTCGCTATCGGCATCGTTGAGCGTTGCCACGTCGACCGTAAAATTGGGATATGTTCCGCCAATGGTGACGTTTCCGCTCCCCCCGTCGGCCAGGGTTACCGTTTGGTCCGGTGCCGCGTTGGTCACCTCGAAGTCGTCG